>CAVRWY010000008.1:0-697917 GCA_963725045.1 uncultured Gemmatimonadales bacterium | reverse complement strand
ACATGTCGCCGACGGAATATTTTCCAACCGCCTCGAACACATCCTGGATGGTGACCGGCCGCCCCTTGAAGGTGCCGGGAAGGATCGAGCCGCCGTAGATGAAGATCGCCGGCACATTGAGACGACACATCGCCATCATCATGCCCGGCAGCGACTTGTCGCAGCCCGCCAGGCCGACGATCGCGTCATAGGCGTGGCCGCGCATCGTGAGCTCGACCGAGTCGGCAATGACCTCGCGTGACGGCAACGAGGACTTCATTCCCTCGTGCCCCATCGCTATACCGTCAGTCACTGTGATGGTGCAGAATTCGCGCGGCGTGCCACCGGCCGCTGCGACGCCCTTCTTGACCGCCTGCGCCTGCCGCATCAACGCGATGTTGCAAGGCGCCGCTTCGTTCCCGCAGGTTGCAACGCCAACGAAGGGTTGATGGATCTGCTCGCGGGTCAGACCCATGGCATAATAGTAGGAGCGATGGGGCGCACGATCAGGCCCCTCCGTCACGTGACGGCTCGGGAGGTTGGCCTTGAGATTGGTCTTGGCATCCATCGCGGGTTACCACTGGCCCTTGGGGCTTTAACCGATCTTGATTTCAGAGAACGCTATGGCCAAAAAGCGGCGGTGATGGCCCTGTTGCAGAAATGCTCTGGTCTGTTGCCGGTTGGTCACAGTGAACAATCCAATGACGGTCATGACGTGGTTTCTCGGCCTAAACTCGAAGGAAACAGAGCTTTTACGCGCCAACCAGAATGGCTGATAATTCGAACTGCGCTAGTACCCAGGTGCTTATCCACCGCAACATCCTACCGCCTGTTGCGTAACTGCAACGCTTGGACCGGGGGCGTGCGTCAGAAGCCGGACAAAACCGAGGCGAAAAAAGACAGAGGGCTTGCGGAAATTTTGCCTGCCACCAACGGCCCGTGAACAATCCCGCTAAAAGCCAACAGCTCTGCTAGAACTCGATTAAAACCTGGCGGCAATGTCGGTTCCGCTCCACTCAAGCTTCTTTGCCCGCAGCGTCCACGAGGTCGCGCCCGATCTGATCGGCGCGACGCTGCTGTTCAGGGCGTGCGGCGGCATCATCGTCGAGGTCGAGGCCTATCACCACACCGAGCCGGCGGCGCACAGCTACGGCGGGCGGACCGAGCGCAACGCCGTGATGTTCGGCCCGCCCGGCTACGCCTATGTCTACCGCTCCTACGGCATCCACTGGTGCCTCAACTTCGTCTGCGAGCGCGGAAGGCTCGGCGAGCGCGGTGCTGATCCGCGCGCTGGAGCCGACGCACGGGCTCGCCGCCATGCGCCGGCGCCGCGGCGTCGCGACGAGCGGCTGCTGTGCTCCGGGCCCGGGCGGCTGTGCGAGGCGCTCGGCATCACCGGCGCGCACAACGGGCTCGCGCTCGACGCGCCGCCGTTCGCGTGCTTGCCGCGCGCCGAGCGACGTTGAGATCGTCGATCGGGCCCGCGCATCGGCATCACCAAGGCGGTGGAGCTGCCGTGGCGCTACGGGCTCAAGGGCTCGCGGTTCCTGAGCAAGCCGTTCGGCGCCGCCAGTTACCGTCAGTGATACGCCACGATGAACTCGCAGCCCGCCGCGGTCGGGAACGTGCGCGTCACGCGGCCGGTCGCCAGCTCGAACTCGAACACCTCGGCGTCGTCGTGGCAGCAGATATAGGCGTGCGTGCCGCCGGGCGCGAAGCCGAAGCCCATCGGCGACTTCTTGGTCGGGATCGAGGCGATCTGCTTGAGCGCGCGCGCTCGTAGATCGCGACGTGATGAGTCCTGGTTCGACGACACGACGACATATTGATTGTCGGGCGACACCCGCACGCGGCGCATCTGCTTCTTCGTCGGGATTGGCGCCGTCGATCGGCACCGTGCGGGTGATCGCGTGCGAGCGCGCATCGATCGCGTAGAACTCCGCCGCGTCCTGCGCGCAGGCATAGACCGTGGCGCCGTCGGGCGCGACCGCGAGCCCCTCGACCACGTGCGGCAGCGCGATGCGGTCGATGACGGCGCGGCGCGCCGCGTCGATGACCACCAGATAGTTCGACTTCACCGACGCGAACACCTTGCCGGTCGCATGGCTGACCGCGACCCAATGCGCGGTGTGGCCGACGTCGATCTTCTCACCTTGTCGCTCGCGGGATCGATCGCCAGCACCGCATTGCCGAGCTCGCCCGACGACCACAGCGTGCCGCTGCTCGTCCATCATCACGCCGTGCGGCGCATAGATCGCGCCGAGGTCGATGACGCGCGTGAGCGACTTCGACGGCAGGTCGATCACGACGATGCGGCGGTCGGGATTGACGCGCTTGGCGAACACGCCGTCGCCATAGACCGTGCCGTAGGCGGTGCGGCCGTCCGCCGACGAGCGCCAGCTCGTGGGTCGAGCCCGGCATGTCGATGGTCGACTGCATGGTCAGCGTCGCCGCGTCGAGGAAATGCACCTTGTGCGCGGTCTTGGCGGTGACGATCAGGTTCGGCCCGCCGGGGCGGTTGTTGAGGTCGGTCATGCCGGTTGCCTTCCGCGCGACGTCACACGGTCGCCGCGGCATGCACCTGCGCGGTGTCGAAGTATTCGTAGAACTCGACCGCCTTGCCGTTCGCGAAGCGCCAGAAATCGACCTTCGGCGTGTCGACCACCTTGCCGGTCGTCTTGTTGCGCCACGCGCAGTCGTCCGAGCATCACCACGCGATCGCCCTGCGCGACGAGCTGCATCGACCTTGTAGTCGATCATCTCCCAATCCGTGGCGAGCCCGTCGAAGTAGCGGCGCAAGCTCGTCGCGCGCGCTGTATCTCGGTCATGTAGGCGACGTCTGGCGCCGCGCCCTGGGCCAGCGAGCCGAAACTTGATGTTCTCGTCGCAGATCGACATCCAGTGATCGACGCTGCCGCCGCGGCTGTCGTGCCAGCGGCGATAGGCTTCCTGTGAGCATCGGCGACGTTGGCTGGCTTCGTCGACATGGCAGTCCTCCTCTTCTCGCAATGTCGCAGGCGCAAATCGTGACGCATGATCGCGCTGGTTGCAACTCGGGCAGAGATGCCAGCGGCGCGCCGACTCATTCGACGGCCACCGGAAACATCTCCTCCGGCGTGACCACGCGCGGCGCGAGCCCCTGCTCGTGCACGAAGCGCGCGATCGCCTCCCAGGTCGGCCGGTTGGGCTCGACGCCGTAGGCCCAGAAATCCTTGCCGAAGACGCGCCAGGTCTCCTCGACGTGGTCGATCAGGAACGGCAGCGCCAGATGCAGCGCGTCGGTGTCGTAGAGGCCGTCGACCGCCATCGCCTTGGCCTCGCAGAACGCCTTGTAGATGCTCTTCGCCACCCACGGATGCTCGCGATGCACGTCCTCGCGCACCACCACCGTGTGCATGATCGGGAAGATCTTGGTGCGCGCGGTAGTAGTCGCGTCTCGACCTCCTTGAAGTTCGGCCACAGCCGCGCGATCGTGCGGCGCGCCGTCGAGGAACAGCTGCGGGATGTAGAGCGACAGCAGCGCGTCGAGCTCGCCGGCGTCGAACATCTTCTCCAGCGTCTGGCCGGCCGGACAGGAAGTCGAGCTTGATCGCCTTCGGCAGGTTGAGCGGGATCAGCGGCTGCTCCACGAACGTGTTCAGCCCGCCCATGAACCAGTGCATGTCCTCGCGACTTGATGCCGTAGTCGTGCTGCAGCATGCCGCGCATGAAGCACAGCCCGGTGGAGGAATATTGCGAGGTGCCGACGCGCTTGCCGCGCAGGTCCTGCGGCTTCTCGATGCCCGCGCCCTTGCGGACGTAGATGCAGGAGTGGCGGAAGATCTTCGACAGCGCCACCGGCACCGCCACGAACGGGCAGTCGCCGCGCGCCTTCAGCGCCGTGTAGGACGCGAGCGACAGCTCGGAGACCTGGAATTCCTGGTTGTCCAGCATGCGCTGGAAGCGTCTGCCGCGGCCGCAGAATCTGGATGTCGAGGTCGATGCCGTCGGGCTTCACGCGGCCGTCGATCAGCGGGCGGGTGCGGTCGTAGTTCCAGCAGGCGAGCGTGAGCTTGAGGTTGGCCATCTGATGTCTACCCACTTTAGTTGTTCTCATTGATTGGGACACAGCTTCAGCATCGAAGCTCAGACCGAGCTGCCGTCGCGCGATCTCTTTGATGACGGCGCTGTTGTCGAGATCCGCCTCCCCCGCGCGCACACAGGCCTCCGCGCGTCGCAATGCACGTTGAGCATGGGCAGAGCCTGCCCATGCTGCTTGGCCTGCTCCAGCATCAGGTGTACGTCCTTGAGCGTCTGCCGCACGCGGCCTTCCGGCGTGAAGTCGCCATTGAGCATGCCATTGATCATCTTGGCACCCTGCACATCCATGATCTGCGAATAGGCAGCGGACGCCTTCGCCACCGGGAGAAACGCCGCAGGATCGAGTCCGAGGCGCGTGGCGAATACCATCCCTTCGGCGAGCGCCATGCGGTTGAGGCCGAGGATAAGATCGACAGCGAGCTTGTGCGCCCGCCGTCGCCGACGTGGCCGACATCGAAGCGGCGCGGGAACAGGATGGCCAGCACCGGCTCGACCTCCGCCGCGGTATCGCGGTTGCCGCCGATCAGCCCAACGCCATCGCCGCGGCGCACTTGCTCGCTGGTGCCGGAGACAGGCGTCTCCAGGAAGCGTATTCCGCGCGGGATCACGCGTTCGCCGAGCGAGGCGATGCGGTCGGGATCGCAGGTGCTGGCGCAGAGCACGATCTTGCGTGAGCCTTCGCCCACCGCCGGAAGGATGTGGTTCTCGACCACATCCTCGACCTGTGATGTATCGAACACCGCCAGCACGATCGGATCGCAGGCACGTGCCACCTCCGCGATCGAAGCTGCCGCGCGTCCGCCCAGGTCTCGTCCGCCCATGTCGGCGAGCCGCGCGACCTTGGCCGCGTCGATGTCGTAGCCGACGACGCTTTGACCGCCGTCGATCAGACGACGTGAAAAGACCTCTTCCATCAAGCCGAGGCCGATGACACCGACGGATGGTCGGCCACAGACTTTCTCCACTCGTCATTCCGGGGCGCGATGTGCAGACCTGTTGGGCTTCGATCGTCCGCCGCAACCGCGATCAAGTGGCGACTCGATGAACGTCCGGTGCAGCCGCATGGTGAACGGCTGCGCCGAACTTCAGTCCGTGGCCTCGCTCAGCGGCGCTGAAAGCTTGATGAAGAACCGGACGAGCGTGAGCTTCGCTGCAGCGAGCCTGCCCCGAATGTGCCTCTGTACCGACCTGACAACTTGGCGAGCGCTGCCAGTCACCGTCGTCTGCCGAATGCACGGATCGCTGTCGCGCACCCGCCTCGTTCCAGTGCCCGTAGTGCGTGCGGAAAATCACGCCGTCGCGCCTTCCATCGAGAGAAAGCTGATCAGTTCGGCGCCCTCCACGGCGTAGCGAAACGAGTCTCCGGGCACCTTGAGCGCGATGCGGCGGATAACTGGGCTGACCATGACCGTGGGTGACCAAAGCTGCAAGTGGCTTGCTTCGTGGCCATCGAGGTTGAACACGGCTTCCAACTCTGCGAGCGATTCGAATTTTCGCGCGTCGCAATCAAACTCCGACGCCAGCTCATAGACCACAACATCAGTCTCGGCATAAAGAACCGAACACGCGTCGCACGGTCATCTCCCACGCCAGTAGAAGTCAATTTGCCATGAGTTACTGCCGCCTAACGCGGAAGCCCGCCGACCTTCAGCTAGCCATCTCTGTCACGAGGACGGCGCGAGATCGGCCGCGCCCTGCAGCCGCTCCAGCGCCTCCAGAGCTTCTTGCGCCGGCCTTCGGCCTCCTCGCGCTTCTCGCGCTCGCCCTCGACGACCTCCTCGGCCGCGTTGTGGATGAATTTGGTTGTTGAGCTTGGCGTCGACGCGCGCGATGT
Source organism: uncultured Gemmatimonadales bacterium (assembly GCA_963725045.1). Lineage (GTDB taxonomy): Bacteria > ARS69 > ARS69 > ARS69 > ARS69 > CAVRWY01. The sequence continues at coordinate 692,024 of CAVRWY010000008.1, read as the reverse complement.
CGGCGTCGGCGCGCGCCATCTCCTTCTCGAGCCGCGCTTCCTCGGCGGCGAAGTCGATCACGCCCTTGAGCGGCAGCGCCGCCGACCTCGCCGCGCACGACGAGCTGGATCGAGCCCGGCGGCACCGTCTTCGCCACCGACAGGCTGGACAGCCGCGCCAGCCGCTTGATCACGTCGGCCCAGCGCCCGGCGCGCGCGTCGGTCTCCGGCGAGACGCCGGCCAGCACCAGCGGCAGCTCGGTCGCGACCGTGAGGTTCATCTCGGCGCGCACCGAGCGGATCGCGGTGACGATGTCGATCACCCAGCCGATCTCGGCTTCGGCGGCGTGGTCGGAGAGCCGCGCGTGCGTCGGGCCAGGGCGCCAGCGCCAGCAGGCCGTCGCGCGGCGGCCCCTGCTCCGCGGTGACGCGCCAGAGCTCCTCGGTGACGAACGGCATGAACGGGTGCAGCAGCTTGAGGATCTCGTCGCGCACCCAGGCCATCATCGCGCGCGTCTCCGCCTTGCGCCGGCGCCGTCGCGCCCGTCAGCACCGGCTTGGCGAGCTCGAGATACCAGTCGCAGTAGATGTTCCAGACGAAGCGGTAGAGCGCGCTCGGCCGCCTCGTTGAACTTGTAGGCCTCGATCGCCTCGGTGACCTCGCGCGCAGGCCTTCTGCGGTCTCGTGCGCGATCCAGCGGTTGAGCGTCTCCTTGTTCGGAGGCCGGATCGAAGCCGGCGACGGTCACGCAGTCGTTCATCTCGGCGAAGCGCGCCGCGTTCCACAGCTTGGTCGTGAAATTGCGATAGCCCTCGACGCGCTGGGTCGAGAGCTTGATGTCGCGGCCCTGCGCCGCCATGGCGGCGAGCGTGAAGCGCAGCGCGTCGGCGCCGTATTCGTCGATCAGCTCGAGCGGATCGATGACGTTGCCCTTCGACTTCGACATCTTGGCGCCGCGCTCGTCGCGCACCAGCGCGTGGATGTAGACGGTGTGGAACGGCATCTCCTTCATGAAGTGAAGCCCCATCATCATCATGCGCGCGACCCAGAAGAAGATGATGTCGAAGCCGGTCACCAGCACGTTGGTCGGGTAGTAGCGCTTGAGCTCGGCGCGTCTCGTCGGGCCAGCCGAGCGTCGAGAACGGCCACAGCGCCGACGAGAACCAGGTGTCGAGCACGTCCTCGTCGCGCCAGACCGGAATCTTCTCCGGCAGGCGTTGCCGCCGAAGCCGACCTTGCCGAGGCTCTCGTCCATGCGGCCGACCAGCACGACGTCGCGCTTGTAGTAGTTCGCGCGCGCTGCAGCGCCTCCGCCTCGGTCTCGGCGACGAACACTTCGTCTTGGCGATCGAAAGCTGAGCCGCCGTCGAGCGCCCAGCCGTACCAGGCCGGAATCTGATGGCCCCACCAGAGCTGGCGCGAGATGCACCAGGGCTGGATGTTGTCCATCCAGTTGAAATAGGTCGCCTCCCACTGCTTGCGGCACGAACGCGGTGCGGCCCTCGCGCACCGCCGCGATCGCCGGCTGCGCCAGCGTCTTGGCGTCGACGTACCACTGGTCGGTCAGATAGGGCTCGATGATCACGCCGGAGCGGTCGCCGTGCGGCACCATGTTGGTGTGCGGCTCGATCTTGGCGACCAGACCCGAGCGCCTGCATGCGCTCGACGATCTGCTGGCGCGCGACGAAGCGGTCGAGGCCGTGCAGCTGCAGCGTCTCGACCAGCTCCGGCGACAGCGGATCGAGGCCGTCGAGGAAGGCGTCGTTGTTCTCGAGATTGAGATTGGCCTCGCGGTCGAGCACGTTGATCAGCGGCAGGTCGTGGCGGCGGCCGACCTCGAAATCGTTGAAGTCGTGCGCCGGCGTGATCTTGACCGCGCCGGTGCCCTTCTCCGGATCGGAATATTCGTCGGCGACGATCGGGATGCGGCGGCCGACCAGCGGCAGGATCGCGTGCTTGCCGACGAGATGGCGGTAGCGCTCGTCGTCGGGATGCACCGCAACCGCGGTGTCGCCCAGCATGGTCTCCGGCCGCGTGGTCGCGACCGTGATGAACGTGTCGGGCAGCCCCTCAATCGGATAGTGGAAGTGCCAGAGGTGGCCCTTCGTCTCGACCTGCTGCACCTCGAGGTCGGAGATGGCGGTGAGCAGCTTCGGGTCCCAATTGACCAGCCGCTTGTCCTTGTAGATCAGCCCGGCGCGATAGAGCTCGACGAACACCTTGAGGACGGCCTTCGAGAGCCCCTCGTCCATGGTGAAGCGCTCGCGCGACCAGTCGCAGGACGCGCCGAGCCGCTTGAGCTGGTTGATGATGGTGCCGCCCGACTCCGCCTTCCAGGCCCAGACCTTCTCCAGGAACTTCTCGCGCCCGAGCGCGCGCCGGCCCGGCTCCTGCCGCTCCATGAGCTGGCGCTCGACCACCATCTGGGTGGCGATGCCGGCATGGTCGGTGCCGGGCTGCCAGAGCACGTCGCGTGCCGCGCATGCGCTCGAACCGGCACAGCACGTCCTGCAGCGTGTTGTTGAGCGCATGCCCCATGTGGAGCGAGCCGGTGACGTTGGGCGGCGGGATCACGATGCAATAGGGCTCGGCCGCCGCGCTCGGGCCGGCCGGCGCGGAAGGCGCCGGCCTCCTCCCACGAGGCGTAGATGCGCTTTCGACGTCGGCGGGCTGGTAGGTCTTGTCGATCATTGCGTTTCGGTTTCGGGTTGTGCGCGCGGTAAAAAGCGCGCCAGTCTCCCTCTGTCAACGGCCGCGCACTTGCCAGCCGCACTCGCCTGACCGCCGATCCTCGCCCCGTGACTGCCCCGCCGACACCCGCAAGACCCCGACCCGCTCGATCGTGCTGCTGGCGGTCGGCGGGCTTCGCCAGCCAGGCCCAGGTGCGGGTGACGGATTCGCTCCTGCCGCAGATCGCCGCCGATTTCGGCACCACCGTGGGCGCCGCCGCGATGGTGGTGACCGCCTATGCGGTCGCCCATGGCTCGGTCCAGCTCTTGATCGGCCCGATCGGCGACCGTTTCGGCAAATACCTCACCGTCATGATCATGTCGCTCGCCTCCTCGATCCTGGTCATGGCCTGCGGGCTCGCCAATTCGCTGACCGAGCTCGCGATCGCGCGGCTGCTGGCGGGCGCCTGCGCCGGCTGGGTCATTCCGCTGTCGATGGCCTATGTCGGCGACGTCACGCCCTACGACCGGCGCCAGCCGGTGCTCGGCCGCTACCTGATCGGGCAGATCCCCGGCCAGCTTGTTCGGCCAGGCCGCGGGCGGCGTGCTCGGCGACCTGTTCGGCTGGCGCAATGTGTTCTTCATCCTCGGCGCCATGTTCGCGCTGGCGACCGTGGGGCTGATCTACGAGCTCTTCACCAATCCACGCACGCGCGCCGCCGGCCGGCCGGAGGAGACGTCGCGCGGCTTCGTCGCCGACTACAAGGCCGTGCTGTCGAACCGCTGGGCGCGCATCGTCATCGTCGCGGTGTTCATCGAATCGGTGTTCGGCTGGGGCGCCTTCGCCTATGTCGGCGCCGATCTCAACCAGCGCTTCGGACTTGGCTTCACCGCGGTCGGCCTGATCGTCGGCTCTTTCGCGATCGGCGGGCTGGTCTACACGGCCACCGTGCAGCAGCTCGTGAACCGGTTCGGACAGCGCGGGCTCGCGATCGGCGGCGCGCTGATGTGCGGCATCGCCTATCTGATGCTGGCGAGCGGCGCCGCCTGGTGGCTCGCGCCGATCGCGGTGGCGATGATCGGGCTCGGCTTCTACGCGCTGCACAACACGCTGCAGACCAACGGCACGCAGATGACGCCGCAAGCGCGCGCCACCGGGTTCGCGCTGTTCTCGTCGGCCATCTATGTCGGGCAGACGGTCGGCGTCGGCGTGGGCGCGTTCGTGTTCGACCGCGCCGGCGCAGTGCCGCTGTTTGTCGTGACCGCGATCGTGCTGCCGGTGATGGCGCTCTGGTTCGCGCGCGAGCTCAAGCAGCGCCGGGAACTTCTCGGCGAACAAATCATAATCAGCGATCAGGTCCGCCCGCGCGAGACGCGCTCGATCTCGGCGCGCACCAGCCGCTCGACCAGGCCCGGCAGATTGTCGTCGAGCCAGGTCTTGAGCAGCGGCCGCAGCATCTCGCGCACCAGATCCTCGAGCGTGCGGGCATTCTGCACCAGCACGGTGTGGGCGAGCGTGTTGAACGCGGAATCGACCGCCGCGGTGGTCGACGACGAGATCAGCGGACGTTGCGGCTCGGCGAACCGGCTCACTGGTGCAGACTCCGGACATTTCCGGCATCGAGTCGACTCGGTCGCCGGCTCGGAAGCGGCGGTTCCGCGCGTCATCGCCTCGGTCAGGTCCAGAACGTCCGCGCCGGCAATGGCTCCTTGGCGGCAGCGCCCAGCATCGAGTCGAGGTCGGCCTGCCGCATCGCCGGCTCGACCGGCGGCGGAGTGGCGGCAGCCGGACGTGGCGGCGCGGGCCGCGGCGGCGCCATGGGCGGCGGCGGCGGCGGCATCGGATCGCGGCCTTCGGCGGCGCTTTTGCCGGTGTCGTCGTCGGCGATGATCCGTCGGATGGAGGCGAGAATCTCCTCCATCGTCGGTTCTTGTGCCTTTGCAGGCTGAGATCATTGCCGCATCCCCGCTCCGGTCCCGCCCGGCCGAAATTGGCCAATCTCGTCGAAGCGTCGACATTCGAATCACATTACTGCGAATCGAATCAGCCACGCTGCCAACTGCGCGGGCCGAACATCAGTATGGCATTCGAAGTGTGAACGCAAGTTTGTGGTGTCTGGCAACAGCCGTTTGCATCAACGTCCGTCAGGCGTGCGAACGCCGGCCCAGCTGTCGCGGACCTGTTGATAATGCATCATCGGATCGTAAGTCGGGACCTGAGCCCGAGAATTTGCGGCGACAACTGCGCCGGTCGCCGCCAGCACCGTAGTAGGACGCGACCACGCGGTCGCGCTGCGCGGTCACCAGCGCGACGCGGGCATTGACCAGGTCCTGCTGCGCATTGAGCACGTCGAGCGTGGTGCGCTGGCCGACGCGGGCTTCCTCGCGCACGCCGTTGAGCGCGATCTCGGCCGCAGCGACCTGCGCCGGTTGTCGCCTCGATCTGCGCCTTGGCGGCCTCCAACTGTCCCCACGCCTGGGTGACGTTCGACTGCACCTGATCGCGGGCGGTGTCGAGATCGAGCCGGCGCTGTCCGAGCGTTTCCTTGGCCTGCCGAATCGTCGCGTATTCCGCCCGCCCTGATAGATCGGCACCGAGAGCTGGGCGGTGACCGAGGCCGAGAAGCTCTGCACGGTGGTCAGGTTGGTGGTCGAGCCGAACGGTCTTGTTGACGGCGCCCTGCAGCGTGCACCGTCGGATAGAGCGCGCCTTCCGCGATCTTCACCTGGAAGAGCGGCGACATCGACGTTGTAGGTCGCGGTCGTGATGGTCGGATGCTCGGTGCGCGCGCGCGCCAGCGCGCCCGCAAGAGTGCGCGGCGAGAACCGGTCGACCGGCATCGCCGGCGTCAGCCGGCCCGGCTCGACGCCGATCACCTGCCGATAGTTGCGCCTTCGAGGTGATGTAGTTCGATTCCGCGGTCAGCAACTGCGAGCGGCCGGCGGCCAGCCGCGATTCCGCCTGCGCCACGTCGGTGCGCGTCACCTCGCCGACATTGAAGCGATCGCGCGTCTGCCGCAGCGTCGCTTCGAGCACGGTCACGTTGCTGCGCTGCAGCTCGAGCATCGCGGTGTCGCGCAGACAGATTCATGTAGGCGGTCACCGCGCTCAGCAGACACCGTCTGCTCGGTGGTGCGCAGCGTTTCGCGCGCCGCAAACACCTGCGACTCGGCCTGCCGCGTGCGGTTGCCGGTCTGGAAGCCGTTGAACAGCGTCTGCGTGGCGGTGACGCCGAAGGTCGTGACCGCATTCTCGCCGCAGTTCTGGACCAGACGCTGCTCCCCGCCCGGGCGACGTTTTCGAGATAGACCTCGGACAGGCTGCCGGTCGCGGTCACGCGCGGACGATAGCCGCCGAGCGCAATCGAGACGTTCTCGTCGACCGCGCGCGTCGCGGCGCGCTGGGCATTGAGCTGCGGATTGTTCTGGTAGGCTTGCACCAAAGCTTGTTCGAGCGTGTCTGCGCCGGCCGGCAAGCCTGCCAACAGAAACACCGCCACTGCGGCGCTCGCTCGCAGTCCAAAGAGATACCGACGCCTGCCCTGCAACATGATGCCCCGCCCCTACGCGACCCCCACTCTCAGTCGCTCAGCGCCCGCGCAATCACGCTAACGGATCGGGCGAGAATCCCACTTATCGTTTTCGAGCATATGAATGATTCAGCAAATGTATAAACCCTACGGGCCGCGCATTGCCCCAAAAAGATGGGGAATGGCGCGATTAGGCCACACCCGACTGTGGATGGTAACATTATACATCGCCGCTCGGAGCTCCCGAGCCGTGCCTAGAACACAAAGGCGTGGGGCTTGGCAAAGCCAGGCAGCGCCGGCGCCGTGGCATCGAAGATGAGTCGGCTGCTTGATTCGACGCCCGTCGAACGGAACAGCATGGCCTTGCTGAGAGGTGGTCGGCCGACCACGCCGAGCAGGCGCCCATCATCTTTCAGCTGGCGAAGCAGGGCTTGCGGCACATCCTCGACGGCACCGTCGAGAAGAATCACGTCGTAGGGAGCGGCAGCAGGCCAGCCCCCGACCAGCGGACCGGTCACCACCGTGGCGTTGTGCGCGCCAAGCGCCTGCAGATTGTCTTTCGCGCAGTTGCGCGAGTGCCTGCGTCCTGCTCGAGCGCGACCACCGAGCCGGCAAGATGCTCGATCACCGCCGCTGAATAGCCGCTGGCGCAACCTACGATGAGGACGCGGTCGGTCTCTCCAATCTCGGCCGCCTGCAGGAGCTTGGACAACACCATCGGCTTCATCAGCCGCCGCCCCGCGCTCGACCGGCAGGTCGGCATCGAGATAGGCCAACTCCGCCGACTCCTTCGATGCAAACCGCTCGCGCGGCACCGTCAGCATGGCAGCGATCAGGCGCAGATCAGTGACGTCGCTGGTGCGAACCTGGCAGTCGACCATCATGCGGCGTGCAGCGGCAAAATCGAGCATGGGCGAATCCTTGGGAAGGCCGAAACCAGGCGCAACTCTGTAGCGGCAAGGTCGCGGCCGGCGCAAGCCATTGCGGCGGGCAACCCCTCACGGCGAGCAATCCAGTGCGGCAGGGAGCGGCGGGTGCTGGCACAGGGAGCCGTTGCTCCCCAACTATCGCTCCTGTATAAGCGGCGGGGCGAACCGATGCGCCCGGCGCATAGCCCGCATCTGCGCGACAACAGGTAGCGGCCTCGCGCCGTCAGAGGGTTTACGCGCCGCGAGGATCGCGAGGGCCTGCCGTGACGTTGGTGCCCAGGGGCGGACCACCACTATTCAGCGGCATCAATGACTTAGCAGAAAGTGGGACCGCATCTGTCCCATGGTTGATTTAAAGGGGCGATTTCGTCCGCATTCTCGAAATCCCCCCAAATTAGGCACAATCTTACCGGATATGAGGCCGAGGCGTCGTCAAGGATCTGCTGAGCTCTTAGAAGAAGCGTGTCTCCTCGGAACTCCTCATCGAGTTAAACAGCAGCCGAATTTCTTGCGTCGGATCAATGCAAGAAGTCTCGAAACGTATCCAGGAACCCCAGCCAAGCAGTGCGGTCTCTCAGGGGGGTCCGCGTCGTGAGAATATGCGCGACATTCCGGAGGGTTAGCGCGGCGATGGGCAGTCTCTTCTGACCGCGTCAAAGCCAATTTCGCTCGCGAGTCTCTGGTCGCCAATCTCTAATCTCCGCGCTGTGAACCTAAAGACTAGGTTTGCACTCGCATGAGACCGGTTTGCAACTCCTCACTTCCGCTTCAGCATCTCAGCGACCGTCACGTGACCTGAGCCAGTGGCGATATCGACCGCGGTCTCGCGTCTCTTGTTTCTGAGGCCTCGATCGGCCCCCGCATCAAGAAGCATCTCGGCGGCGGCCAGCTGTCCCTCCCGAGCCGCAATCATGAGAGCCGTGTTGCCCTGTTCGTTTCTGACATTGAGATTGGCGCTCCGCTGCAGAGAGACGCGAACGACCTCGGTTAGGCCGCTCCTAGCAGCCAGCATCAAGGGCGTATTGCCCGCCCGGGTGGACTTCGACAGATCGGCGTCTCGGGCGATAAGCGCCTCCGCCGCCGCAGCGTGACCGGTCTCCGAGCGCCTTGTGGAGCGGCGTCAGCCCGTCCTTGTCGACCATCCGCTGGTCGGCGTTTCTTTCGAGCAAGATCGCCACAACCCGTTGATTGCCGCGATTGGCGGCGAGCCATAAGGCCGTGCGTCCCGAGGCGTCCACGGCATTGACGTCGGCTCCCTTGTCGATAAGCGACCTGAATGAGAGGGTCCGGGCAATGGCCGCCGCCAGCATGAGCGGCGTTACACCGCCTTCGAGAACGACACTCGTCGCGGCACCACCATTCCGAGAAGCTTGATTGCAGCCTGCTCATGGCAACCGCGCACGGCCACAGTCAGAGCCGTCTCGCCGCTTGCGCTCGCTGGCAGCGACATCGGATCCGCCGGCCAGAAGGCGCGCCGACAACATCCGCGTGTCCCTTCGCAGCTGCGAGCATCAGCGGCCGCTCCCCGGAGCGGTTGCCAGCCTTGACGTCGGCCTTGACGGCCAATCAGCACGTCGACCACGTCGACCTTGCCCGCCGCCGCCGCCAGTGCCAACGCCGTATTGCCATCCTCGTCGCGCGCCTTGATGTTGGCACCGCTCATGATCAATTGCCGCACCGCATCGACCTGGCCCCGCCATGCGGCATCCAAGACGGCAGGCCGGCCATTCCTGGCCGCGTCCTCCAGATTGCGCTGCGCGGCAACGCTTGATCGGGCGCTGGTCGTTTGCTTTGCAGACTGACCAGCCTTCGCTATCCGATCGCGCCTGCTGGGGGCCGTGCTGTGCCGCGATCTCTGCGAGAAGCTTGACCGCATCCTCATTTCCTTGCGCGGCGGCCTTCTGCAGCCAGAGCCGCGCCTGCGCGACGTCGAGCGATGCGCCGCGCCCGCTCAGCAGCATGCGGCCGAGATTGAAGCTGCGCCTTCTGATGGCCTTTCTCGGCAGCCGCCTTCATCCATCGAAACGACTGCTCATCGTCCTGGGGTACGCCGCGGCCTAATCGGTAAAGCGAGGCCAGCTCGTATTGCGCCTCGACATTGCCGGCCTCGGCGGCGCGCTTGAGAATGGTGGCGGCTTGTTCGAACTGGCCAGACGCACGGCCGAGTCAATTCCTGGCGCGCCCTTGCGATCGCCTTGGGCACACGCGCTATCCACTCCCGCTGCGAGCAGCGCCCCACGAGCACCCGAACGAAAGCGACCCGACAAATGCTAGGCCGTGCCATATTTCGTCTCGATCTCAATTCCCATGCTCCTGAGGAACGAGGTCGGCAGAATACCGCCCGCGCACACGATGACAGCGTCGTTCTGGATCGACCGTCCGCTCTGCCGGCCTGCTCGATTTCGACATCGTTGATGCCGATCCGCTTGACCCCGGATCGGAGCAGGACGTTGAGCCGGCCGGCCTGCTGTGCGGCGTCCACCCGCTGCCGGTTCTTCATCTTGGCGCGGGCGAAGGCCTCACTGCGATACGACAGCGTAACCTGGGTGTTCGGCTCTTCGGCAATGCTGGCCGCGGCCTCCAGCGCGCTGTCGCCGCCGCCGACGACCAGCACGTGCTGTCCGCGATACTGCTGCGGATCAATCAGACGATAGACCACCTTGGGCTGATCCTCGCCCGGAACATCGAGCTTGCGCGGCGTGCCGCGGCGGCCGATCGCCAGCAGCACGGCGCGGGCGCGATAGATGCGCTGGGTGGTCTTGATCTCGAAATCGCCGCCGGTTGGGCACGACAGCGTCGACCCGCTCGCCGTACCTGATCTTGAGGCCGGTCTTCCGCGCGACCTTTTGTCCAGAAGGCGAGTAGCTTCTCCTTGCTGATCTCCCTGAACTTGACCTTGCCGATCATGGGCAGCGTGGCAGGCGCCGTCATGACAAGCTTGCCGCGCGGAAAATGCGCGACCGTGCCGCCGAAGCTTTCCTGCTCGATCGTCACGAAGCGGAGCTTGTGCTGCATGGCCGCAAGGCTCGCCGAGAACCCGGCAGGACCGCTGCCGACGATGACGACGTCAAGAATATCCGGCCGTCCGAGCCCATCCAGGCTTCGCACCGACTCGATCGCCTGGCGCCCCTGCTCGATGGCGTTGCGGATGAGACCCATGCCGCCAAGCTCGCCAGCAATGAAGAGGCCCGGCACGTTGGTTTGAAAGTCCGGACCAACGCATGGGCATCTCGACGCCGCGCGTCTCCGAGCCGAAGACAAGCGTAATCGCACCGGTGGGGCACGACGTCTTGCAGGCGCCGTGCCCGATGCACTCCGTTGGCTCGATCAACTGCGCCTTGCCGTTAATCAACCCGAGAACGTCGCCTTCTGGACAAGCACGCACGCAGCCACCGCACCCCAGGCACTTCACCGGGTCAATCAGCGGGTGCAGAGAGGCGGGCTCGAGCATGCCCGCCTCGGCCGCTTCCTTGAGTGTCACCCGGCTGCGGATATCTGTTCGCTTGCGCAGCCCGAGATAAAGCACCCAGATGACCAGGAGCGGCAAGCGCGTAGAAGACGATCAGCGGACTTTTGGAACATGTCGCTCACCACTGCCGTCATGCCAGCATGGTTGAATTCCATCGCATGGTTGTCGCAGCCGCGCCGACGATTGCTCTTGTGGCGCCGGACAAAACAATCCCTTGCGGGCCGTTTTGTGACAGCACGTGCATTCGAGCTCCGTCATCCAGCAGACGTAGTGAGTCGTCATTTGGAGCTGACAACACAGACTGACAGGATTTCAAGCGAAGCCGTAAAGCTGCCGAATTGTATTTGCTCTTTGTCTCTCTCCTATCGCTTTGTTGCCGACTGCGCAGAGTACCGTATCGCGATAGGCCGCCATGGGGATGGCGGATTTGCGGGGGAATGCATGGCAGGTCGAGCAGTTACCGCAATTGGTGATCGGTTTCTTGCCGTCTCAACGGCGGGCGCTCGCGCCACCGCATGCGAAACCGGCTGGCGACGCCGCAACGCCCCGCGATGGCGCGGCGCGTTTCGCTCACTACCTGACGCAGCCGCAACGAGGCGATCGTCCCGATCGCATTCGGCGCGGCATTGATCGGCATTCTCGTCTTCGGCTGGGTCAACCGACACGAAGGCCACCTGACGCCCGAAACCGGCCTTGGGTACTGGCTCGGAATTGTCGGGGCCAGCTCAATGCTGCTACTGTTGCTCTATCCGCTTCGCAAGCGCCTCAAGCTCTTGCGCCTCGTCGGTGGCGTGTCGTTCTGGTTCCGCATCCACATGATACTGGGGCTGGTCGGGCCGGCGCTGATCCTCTTTCATTCCAACTTTCAGCTCGGATCGCGTCAACAGCAATGTCGCCCTGTTCGCGATGCTGACCGTTGCCGCCAGCGGGATTGTTGGCCGGTACCTCTACAGCAAGATCCACCTGGGCCTCTATGGCCACAAGGCCGCCGTGCAGGAGATCCTCGCCGATGCCGACGCGCTCAAGCACCTGCTTGGCGATGGCGTGCCGGCCTCGCAACGCATCGCCGGAGAGCTTGACGCGTTCGCGAAGCTTGCCATGGCACCGCGACCGGAGCCCTCGCCAGTCTTTGGTGGATGTCGTGCTCAGCTGACGGGCCCGCGCGCTACGCCGCCGGTTATCGGTCGAGGCGCGCTGGCTCATCAAACGCGAGGCAAAGCGACAAGGCTGGCCGCGGCGGTTGCGGCGCGATCGGCTGGCCGCCGTCCGTCGAACTCATGACACTGCATCTGGCTGCGGTCAGAAAGGCGTCGGCGTTTGCATTCTACGAGCGTCTCTTTCCCCTCTGGCACGTGCTTGCATCTGCCGCTGTTCATACTGCTGGTCCTGGCGGCCATCATCCATGTTGTCGCGGTCCACTTCTATTGAGCGGAGCCGAGACATTGACGCGCTTCTTCGCACGAGCGCTTGGGATCGGAGTGATCGGTGCCGCAATGGCGATGATCTGAGGCGCCCGAGTCGCAGAACATCTTCCAGTCGCTTGTGATGCCCGGCCCGCTGGTTTCCAGGCATGCCAAGCTCGAAAAGGAGTGCAAGCAGCTGCCATGAGCCGTTCTCCCGGCAGTCGCAGACCCGCCTGTGTCATCGCGTGCCACAAGGAGACCGCCACCGACCGCCGGGACCGTAGAGGCTTTCCACGGCCGCCAGCCCGACGCCCTGAACAAGGACTGCAAGTATTGTCACACCGACCACAAGGGTCGAGACGCCGACATCGTCCAGCTCGATCGCGAGACCTTCAATCACGCCGCCACCAACTTCGAGCTCAAGGGCGGCCACAAGACCGTCCGCTGCGACGGCTGCCATAGCCAGCGGTCGCTTTCCGCCGCGCCGCCAGCCGCTGCTTCGACTGTCACAAATCTAAGGAGCCGCATAAGCAACGCCTCGGTGAGAAGTGCGATGGCTGCCACAGCGAGGATGGCTGGCGCCGCGTCAAGCCGTTCGATCACAGCAAGACCAAGTTCGCTCTCGATGGCGCCCACAAGGATGTCGGCGTGTGCCGCCTGCCATGCCGGCGAACGCTACAAGGACCTGCCGACCACCTGCGTTTCCTGCCATCGCCTGCAGGATGCCCACGCCGCCCGGTATGGCACCAAGTGCGAAACCTGCCACGCCTCAACCAAGTGGAAGACGGTTACATTTCAACCACGACCGAATGACCAAGTTTCCCCTGCGAGGCGAGCACGCGAAGGTCAAATGCGATACCTGTCACAGCGGCGACCTCTATCGCGACAAGCTCGCAACAACCTGCGTCTCCTGCCACAAGAAGGATGACGCCCACAAAGCCCAACTCGGCACTCGCTGCGAGCAGTGCCACAGGGAAACCGGGCTGGCGCCGCAAAGTCGCCTTCGATCACGACGTCACGCGATTCCCGTTGATCGGGCGTCATGCCATTGTGCCATGCGAGGAATGCCACCGCACGACCTCGTTCAAGGAGGCACCGCGCGCCTGCGCGAGCTGCCACAAGGACAGCCATCACGAAGGCCGCCTCACGAACAATTGCGCGCGTGTGCCACAATCCAAACGGATGGATACGCTGGCGCTTCGATCACAACGCGCAGACTCGATTCGCTACTAGATGGCGCACATCGAGGCCTCAATTGCCACGCCTGCCACACGGTCAAGGCCGCTACCAAGATTTCGATTTCGAGCGCCTGCGCTGGTTGCCACAACCAGGACGACGTTCATCAAGGCTCATTCGGAAAATCCTGTGAGCGCTGTCACAATACCACCTCATTCAAGCGCGGTATCATTCGGCGATGATCACCTGGCGTCGTGAGATGTGCTTGAGCAATGTTGCGTAAAGAGGCATAGGCCGACGTCAAATGGCGTCTGTTGGTTTGGAGGTCAGTATGAGCAGATTAGTAGCAATCGCATGTGTGGTCTTCACCGCAGTACCGGCTTACGCGCAGATAAGTCCCCAGTCGCTAACGTTATCCGGAGTGAGCGACTGTATTAAGGACGCGATTGCCACCCAATCGGTAGAAGTCAATGGCACCGCTCTGGTGTTTTCGTGCAGCGCGGCCAAGGCCAAGGCTTTGTATAATTTTCTCGGCAGGACGGTTCGAGCTGAAGTCGTTCAAGATCGCAACGGCAAGTTCGAGAATCGGCCATTTGGCAACAGCGCCTGTTATCGTCAAGTTGAGGATCAGAGCGGCAAGACCGCGGACGATTTTCGCTGCGACTTGATCATGGCGATTGGAGACGCATTGCGCGACTAGAGGCCGTCAATTCGCGCTGCACGTTGGGAGTTTCTGCAGCATGTAGCCGAGGCCTCTGATAGTCTTGATCCGAAGTCGCGCTTGCTCTTCCGAGAGTGTTGCCCGCAGTCGCGATACGACCTTCTCGACGGCATTCGGCGTGACGTCTTGATCTTCGCCCATCACCACGTTTTCAATAGTATCCTTAGGCACCGGCTGCTCGGCTCGCAGCATCAAGAGCGTCAACAGGCGTCGCTCCCTCGGCCTGATTGTAATGCGTCGTCCCTGACAGGTGATTTCGCCGTTACTGCGGTCAAGAATAAGATTACCGGCAACGAGATTGCCGGCCTCCAGACGCTGTGAACCCATGAGTGGTGTACGCCGAAGGAGGGCTCTGATCCGTGCGAGAAGCTCGGAATGATGGAACGGCTTTACGAGGTAGTCGTCGGCACCGCAGTCAAGGCTCGAGATGCGCTCGCTGACCTGCGCGCGTGCCGAAGTGATAATGATCGGAGACGCCTGCTTCGCTGCCCGCAAGAGAGAGATGATCTGCCTACCGTCGCCATCGGGCAGGCCGAGATCAACGACATAGAGGGCGTACCGGAAGGTCCTGGCCATCTCCTCGAATTCGGACACGGAAATTGCGAGATCGACCGTATACCCCGCATCGTCCAAATGCTCCCGAAGCAAAGGTCCAGCCCTGACGTTATCCTCGACCAACAGTATGCGCATACGCTGCCCTCCCTCCGATTTTCAGGCAGGCCTCCCGGGAGCGCCCTACGACGCCCCCGCACAATTGGCAGTTTATGCGAAGACCCCTATCGCAGGTCCAACCGATTGTTGATTGAGTCAGGTTGCTGTCAGCCTCTGCACCTGCCAACGGCCACGACCGGCAAGCGTCACCACATCCTAAAGGTTGTTGTCCCCACGCGTCGTAGCTCAAGCCGCGACTTCATCGAATTGCGCCTTGGCAATTCACGCCACTGCAAAGCCCTTGGCCTCTTCGGCATCAAGTCAGCAAGTGCGGCCTTGGCACGCGTTCGCCAATGCATCGCGCTCGACAACGAGCTGGCCGATCTTTGCATGCAGCTTGGCGATCTTGGCTTTGGAATCGCGTTTTGGATCGTCGGAACGAACCTTGCGATTGAAGACTTTTGCCATCTCTTCGATTGCCTGCCGCCTCCACGCCATAATTAGATTGGGGTGCAGCTGATGAGCGGCCGCGAGCTCGGCCAAAGTCCGGTCGCCACGGATCGCCTCCAGTGCGAACTCGCGCCTTGAACTCGGCCGTAAAATGTCTCCGCGTCCTCATCTCTGCCCCTGCACCGACCTCATCGCGGACACGGCAAGCGCCGATCAGGTGTCGGCGGCTTGCGATACGGCTCATATGCCCTATGCGCGATGCTGGTCTCCGAACCTGACATCGGGCTGACGTACCTCTTAAGTCGGTGGGGCAATGTTCGCGCAAGCCTGCCACGACGGGAGCTGCCAGTGATGAAGCCCCCCTGACCGCCCGGCCTGGAAAAGAGGGCGGAAGACCCCAAGCAAATGGCAACCAGCTCCCATTGGCTCGTACGCAAATCACAAGAACTCTCGGCTGCCACAACACCGCTGCTCGGGGCAGGTGGAGGCTCTTGGTGCAGATAAATCTGCCGCCCGGCCGACAATGACGGTACTCGGTGCTTGCTGTTGCATCGGAGTAGATGGAAGCCACAGAGCCAAACAATTATCGGCACCGGCATTGCCGGTCTGCTTCAGACGGAGCCGTACATTAACGGCAGCCATCCTGTCGAGCTTACTTGAGCAGAAGGAAATTAATAATGAGCACTCGTGCTAGCTCATAAAATTGATTCAATGTCATCTTTTAATCGTTCTAATTTGGATGTCGGACTATTTGGTGTTTTTCGAGATCACCAGACAGCGGGCATCCAACAAAAATCGGGGGCTTCGAGCACAACGTCGGGGACGTAGCGGCGCACAATGCTCGTGGCGTTTGGGGTGGCGGTATCAGATGCAAGTCCTGTTGGTTGAAGACAGCCTGCGCCTTGGCAGGCTTCTGTGCGAAGGGCTGCGTGAGGATGGTCACACGGTTGATCTCGTGGGTACCGCCTGTGAGTTCAAGAACGCGACGGCTGTTCCCTCACACGATGTCTATGTGATTGACTTGGGCTTGCCTGACGGCGACGGTTTGCAGTTGATCAACGACACCAGAGCGGCCTCCAACAGCAAGCCCATCCTCGTCATTACGGCTCGGGCAAGCATCTCCGACCGCGTATCCGCGCTCGACTGCGGTGCAGATGACTGCCTGATCAAGCCATTCAACCATGCCGAATTCCTTGCTCGCATTCGTGCGCTGCTTCGCAGGCCGGTCGAGGTCTGCGCGCTACGTGTCAACGCAGGACAACTCACACTCGATACAACCACGGGAGAGATCCTGTGCCGTGGCCAGACTGTATACCTGACGCCGAGCGAACGACGCCTGCTTACCGTCATGATGCAGCGTCTCGGCAAAGTTGTTCCGAGAGGCGCAATCGAGCAGCATGTTTGGGACTGCAATCATCCATCAACTCCCAACGCCACCGAGCAGCTAGTCCTCAGAGTGCGAAGAGCTTTGAAGAATGTTCCGTGTGGCTTGGAGATAAGGACAGTGCGAGGCCTTGGCTACGTGTTGGAGGAGTTCGGATGAAGCTCTCGACGATCGTATTTCGGCGCATTGCAACAGTCGTCCTGCTCGCGCTGACGATCCAGGTGGCCGTCACATTGGCCGAATGCCTCCTCGATGAGGACTATTACGCTAAGCACTACATCGAAATTGAGGCATCGCAAGTCGCTCAGGCCGCGCGGATAGAGAATGACAGTCTCGTCCTCGACTTGGACAGTTGGCTGCCGCACTACGTCAACCGCTATGCGCCCGATTACTCTCTTCGCATTCTCGATATGGACGGCGTAGTTTTATTCGCGACCAATCAAGCGCTCCTCGAACGCATTGTGCCAGCGCGGACCCCTATTCCTGGCCTTCATTTCTGGCTTGGCAAGCTTGATCGGGGAAAATCGTTCCATATTGCCGGCGGTGCGCTCGCGGCGATCGACAATCGCGATGTTCTGGTCGAGATGGCAACACTGGGCGATCCGGCTTTCGTCCGAATGCGCGTGCTTATGAGCGAGTTTGTCAAGGATGTCTGGATCCCGATGGGGCCTCTGGTTCTGCTTACAATCATCATAGCGCCCTATTCAGTGCGTCGCACGTTGCGTCCGCTCGCACGCGCAGCTCAGCAGGCTGACAGGCTAAAAGTAACGGATTGCGAGGCCAGGTTTTCGCTGACCGAATTGCCCCGCGAGGCGGCAAGCTTCGCAGCCGCGATCAATCGGCTGATGGATCGCGTCGCTGAGCTTGTACAGTCCCAAAAATTGTTCATATCTCGCGCCGCGCACGAATTGCGTACACCGCTGCACATAATCCTACTCGAACTGGGCAAGATTTCGGATCCCAGAGCCCGACGCGCCACCGACGATGTCGTAGATATGAGCAATACCGTCGATCGGCTCCTGCAACTCGCGCGAATTGACGCGATAACCGAGTTCGAGGCGGCCGATATCGATCTCGCTGCGATCACGCAACAGGCTCTCGATAGGCTGAAACCGCTCGCTCAGGCGCGCAATACCACGATCAGTCTGAAAGTCCTTTCGCCCCAGGCTTTCAAGGGAGACCCAGCGTCGATCTATGAGGCTCTTCGCAATCTCTTGGAGAATGCAATCAAGCACACTCCTCCGGGAACGAGGATTGGCATCACGTGCGGGCCGACTCTCTCGTGGACAATCGAGGACAACGGCGCCGGATTGCCCGAGGATGGCTTGCAGGCGTTGTTCGAACCATTTCATCGCGGCCGTTTCAATGGGGACGGTGCCGGACTAGGACTGGCGATTGTCAAACAGACGATGGACCTCCACGGCGGGGTCATCGAGGTTGGCCGCTCATCAATGGGTGGCGCACTGTTCAACTTGCGCTTTTCGCGCGAGCCACAGGATGTTCACAACAAACAGACCGCTCACGCCTTTGTGAGCAAAGGTGAGGTCTGCAGCCCGTCACTCTGACTGACGCCGTGTATTGCCGGCCCGCGACCGATGACTGCGGCACCTTGCCAAGGCGTCCAGCTCACCCTGCAATTCACTGACCTTGGCGTACAGCCTATCTATTTCACCGTCATCAGCCGGCGCCTCTTTCGGGTCAAAGATTCTCGCGAGTTGTTCAACCACTTGCCGCCTCCAGCTGATGACCGAGTTGGGATGAACGGCATACCGGGAAGCCAGCTCAGCAATCTTTCCTTCGTTCCGGATGGCATCCAATGCAACTTTAGCCTTGAACGCCGGTGAGTAGTTTCGTCTCGCCCTCATAGTCTGCCCCCAGTCAAATCCGCCGACCTCGCTCGAAGTCCACCTCGCTCAAGTCGACGGCCCCGTAGCGGAATGGCGACGACAGCGGAGGCCATTCCCGACTCTCCCATGACAATGTCGGTCCTCCTGCGATCCGAACACAAAAAGCAATCGCTATTGGGATCATCCTTCGCAACGCAACGGCCCCAATGTGAGTTGTGCCACAATGCTTAGCGCGGGAAGTGGGGCCAGTCACGATCGCCGCGCCATCAAAGCGTCGTCGCAGGTGCTCTGAGACCTTGGAGAGTCTCCGTAAAGGTCACAATTTTGCCCCGACAAAATTAATGACGCTTGCGAACGCTATGTGGCAGCGGTTCAGAATATGCTCGCGAGCTACGACTTTTTCATTCGGTCAGCCAATTAGTAGATCGACGATTGTGCCGCGACAGCTATGTCGCTTGATTAGTTAATGAATTCCATCGGATAGCCCACAAATTGACGAAACGAGAGCCAATCATTGCAGGGGTCAAGCAATGGCGAGTGTGAGATCAAACACGCTCCGGTAAGTTTCGAAGGGGGCAGAGATCGAGACTTCAAGTCAACTCTCCAAAATCATGGTGGCGTGATCCACAGGCGCCGGATCGAGGGCTCTCAATATAGCTCTCGAAAGTGCGAGCGACCGGATCCTAAACCGGCCGTTCCCGAACAAGTGGGACGCATCGGGCGAGCCAAAAAGGGAGACGTGTCGGATTTAAGTCGAGGAGCCTCGCGCTCCTCGAGCGGGTTCGTTTTGTCTGCGTTTGGCGAACTCGCGAGAACCGCGATGCGAGGTGGAACGAAACGTGGGGGCGGCCGGGGGGCCGCTGATTGCAAGACGGGGGCACAGGGGATGAGCGATGAGCTCGCTCACATTGGACGGGTCGTCTTCAAGACCTGGAGCTTGAGGCCGTTCATCGGATTGGTGATGGCAATGCTCCTCATTGCGTCGGCCCACGCGCAGCGGGCTGGCACCTCATTTGATCACTTCTCGACCGGCTTTCCCCTTGCGGGCGCGCACTTCAGCGTCGACTGCACCTCCTGTCACGTCGGCGGCCGCTTCCGGGGAACGCCGCAGCAATGCGCCAGCTGCCACAATGGTACGATCGCGCCCGGCAAATCCCCCAAGCACGCCCGCACGACCAATACGTGCGAACGATGCCATGTTGAGACCGCCTGGCAGCAGATTCGTTACGACCACAGCCAAGCGATCGGCGCCTGCGCCAGTTGTCATAACGGCACCACCGCGCGCGGCAAGCCTGCGACGCATGTCGCGACAGCCGCGGCTTGCAACAGCTGCCATCGCAACACCTTCTCGTTCCTGGCAGTGACTTGGACGCATACCGGCATCACAGGCGGTTGCGCCAGTTGTCACAACGGCACCAACGCACGCGGCAAGTCGGCGACCCATATCGCCACCACGGCCGCGTGCGAGACCTGCCACACCAGCATGACCACCTTCGCCGGTGCCCGCATGGATCACACCGGCATCGCTACGGGCTGCGCCAGCTGCCACAACGGCACCGACCGCGCGCGGCAAGTCGACCACCCACATCGCCACCACCGCCGCCTGCGAGACCTGCCACAAGAGCACGACGAGCTTCGCTGGCGCCAGCATGGACCACACCGGGATCACCACCGGTTGCGCCAGCTGTCACAACGGCACCGCTGCGCGCGGCAAGTCGAGCACACATATCGCCACGACGGCAGCATGCGAGACCTGCCACAAGAGCACGACCAGCTTCGCCGGCGCCACGATGAACCACAACGGTATCACGACCGGCTGCGCGACCTGTCACAACGGCACGACTGCGCGCGGAAAGTCGGCAACTCACGTCGCGACCACTGCGGCGTGCGAGACCTGCCACAAGAGCACGACGAGCTTCGCGGGCGCCACGCTTCAATCACGCCGGGATCACCACCGGCTGCGCCACCTGTCACAACGGCACCGCTGCCCGCGGCAAGCCGGCGAATCACGTCGCCACCATCGCGGCCTGCGAGACCTGCCACAAGAGCACCACCAGCTTCGCGGGCGCCACCTTCAGTCACACCGGCATCACCACCGGCTGCGCCACCTGCCACAACGGCACCGACCGCGCGCGGCAAGTCGAGCTCACACATTCCCACCACGGCGGCCTGCGAGACCTGCCACAAGAGCACGACCACGCTTCGCCGGCGCCACGATGAACCACGCCGGCATCACCACCGGCTGCGCCACCTGTCACAACGGCACCACCGCGCGCGGCAAGTCGACCACACATATCGCCACGACGGCAGCATGCGAGACCTGCCACAAGAGCACGACCACCTTTGCCGGCGCCACGATGAACCACACCGGCATCGTCACTGGATGCGCCACCTGTCACAACGGCACCACCGCGCGTGGCAAGTCGACCACACATATCGTCACGACGGCGCCTTGCGAGAGCTGCCACAAGAGCACGACCACCTTCGCCGGCGCCACCTTCAATCACACCGGCATCACCACCGGCTGCGCCACCTGCCACAACGGCACCACCGCGCGCGGCAAGCCGACCAACCACGTCGCCACCACCGCGGCGTGCGAGACCTGCCACAAGAGCACCACGCAGCTTCGCCGGCGCCGTGTTCAATCACACCGGCATCACCACCGGCTGCGCCACCTGCCACAACGGCACCACCGCGACGCGGCAAGCCGACCAACCACATCGCCACCACTGCGGCGTGCGAGACCTGCCACAAGAGCACGACCAGCTTCGCGGGCGCCGCCTTCAATCACACCGGCATCACCACCGGCTGCGCCTCCTGCCACAACGGCACCACCGCGCGCGGCAAGCCGACCAATCACGTCGCCACCACCGCGGCGTGCGAGACCTGCCACAAGAGCACCACCAGCTTCGCGGGCGCCGCGTTCAATCACACCGGCATCACCACCGGCTGCGCCACCTGCCACAACGGCACCACCGCGCGCGGCAAGCCGACCAACCACGTCGCCACCACCGCGCGCCTGCGAGACCTGCCACAAGAGCACGACCAGCTTCGCCGGCGCCGCCTTCAATCACACCGGCATCACCACCGGCTGCGCCGCGCTGCCACAACGGCACCACCGCGCTCGGCAAGCCGACGACCCACATCGCCGACCACGGCGGCCTGCGAGACCTGCCACAAGAGCACGATCACCTTCGCCGGCGCCACCTTCAATCACACCGGCATCACCACCGGCTGCGCCACCTGCCACAACGGCACCACCGCGCCGGGCAAGCCGACGACCCACATCGCGACCACGGCGGCCTGCGAGACCTGCCACAAGAGCACCGTCACGTTCGCCGGCGCCCGCATGGACCACACCGGCATCACCACCGGCTGCGCCCGCTGCCACAACGGCACCACCGCGCTCGGCAAGCCGACGACCCACATGTGCGACCACGGCCGCCTGCGAGACCTGCCACAAGAGCACCGTCACCTTCGCCGGCGCCCGCATGGACCACACCGGCATCACCGCCGGCTGCGCCACCTGTCACAACGGCGACCACCGCAACGGGCAAGCCGACCACCCACTTCGTTACGACGCAGCCTTGCGAGAGCTGTCACCGGACCACGGCCTGGACGACGGTCAGCTACCGGCACGTATCGCCGACCTATCCCGACCATGGCACCCGGGTTACGTGCGCGAGCTGCCACACGTCGAACTCTCAAACCATTCCTTGGAAGTTCGCCGCCTACAAGCCCGACTGTGCCGGGTGCCACGCCGGAAACTACAAGCCGGGACCACATAAGAAGTACGAAAAACCGGCAACTGTGAACTACACCGTCGCCGAGCTCAGGGATTGTAGCGGCGCCTGCCACACCTACACCGACAGCACGCTGACAACGATCAAGACACGGCGCTCCGGTCAGCACCGGGCCAATGGAGGGGGCTTCTAGTGGGGGCGTTTGTGGGTAGCTACCGCTGGTTTTCACTGGCACTGTCAGCCGTTGCGATCTTGGCTGCGCGCAAGGCGGTTGCCGAGCCGGTCCTTGATCATGCTCTTGCCGGTACACAGATCTTCACTAACAAGGGATGCACGATCCTCAAGGTCAATTTCAATTTTCGCATCCGCTATGGCAGCCACTTTCCGCTCAACAGCGGGGATGAGCTGCGGGTGACGGTGCAACCCGTCGACCGTGCGCTGGCGGCCACTTTAATCCAGATCAGACGCGAAGCCGCCCGAGTGCAGGACGGCAAGGCCGCGGCAATCAAGGCGGTCGATTTCGAGGCCGATCAGTCCGACCGGCCCGGTGCTCCGAATTCTGTTCGAGTACCCCGTGGCCTATCAGGTCGCTCCTGGCCCGGATTTCGAGAGCATCATCATCGCTATCGCTGCCAACAAGAAGAGCTCACCGGCATGCCGACCGGAAGTTCCCCCAGGGGCCCACGGTCACGGCATACCCGCGCCGTCGGCGCCGCCGGTCTCGCTGCGTCCGATGGACCGGCCGGCCGGCAAGGCGTCCGATGCGGACCTGCGTATCATCGCCGCATCGATGGACGAAGGCCGAGCCGCTCTGAGAAAAGTCAATTCAAGGCGGCGATCCTGCTGTTCGCCAAAGTCCTTCGCTATCCTGAAAATCAATACAGCGCCGAGGCGCAGGAGTTCCTTGGTCTCGCATATCAGAAGAACGGCCAGCTCCTGCAGGCCAGAGGCGAGTACGAAGACTATCTGCGCCGTTATCCGAAGGGCGAAGGCAACGAACGCGTCGCACAGCGGCTGGCCGGTATCCTGACCGCGATCGGCGAGCCGCAGGAAAAGCTACGAATCACAAAAGCTCCCGAGCGGCGCGCCGAGCCGGGCTGGAGCCTCTACGGCAGTGTCTCCGTCTTCTACATTCGCGACGACAGCTTCCGCAAGCTCAAGGATCCCTCGCTCCCGCCTGTTCCCAACGAGGACAAGGACGAGCATCGCGTTCACCAGAACACGCTGCTCACAAGCATCGACCTGTTCGGAACCTGGACGAACGAGCAATCGAAGTCGAAGTTCCGATTTTCCGGTTCCGAGGAGCACAGCTTCGATTCCCAATCGACGAATCGGGAAATCGTTGGCGTTTCCGCGCTCTATGCCGAGACCTTGTTGACCGACTGGGGCCTGTTGGGGCGCGTGGGTCGTCAGACGCGCAATACGGGTGGAGTGATCGGACGTTTCGACGGTGGACTGTTAAGCTGGCAGATGAGCCCGGCCGTGCGGTTCAACCTGGTGGGAGGGTCACCGGTTGCGAGTCGCCGGGACGGGATATTCAAAGACCACAAAACCTTCTATGGCGCGAGCATCGACTTCGGACCGTTCCTCGGCGGCATCGAGACCAGCATATTTGCCATCGAACAGCGTGACCGATCGTTGCTCGACCGACGCGGCGTCGGCGCTGAATTCCGTTACTTCGACGTCAACAAGTCGGCGCTCGGGACCGTCGACTACGACGTGCATTTCAACAGGCTGAATGCAGCAATCTTTTCGGGCTCCTGGACGCTGTTCGACAGGTCGACCGTCTATGCGTCGGCGGACTACCGCAAGACGCCCTATTTGTCGGCATGGACTGCGTTGCAGGGACAGCCGTTCCTCACTCTCTACGACATGATGAAGCTCTATACGAAGGACCAGATCGATCAGCTCGCGATTGATCGCACCGCGACCTACAAGTCCGCGATGTTCGGCTTTTCGCACCCGCTGACCGAAAAGCTGCAAGTCAGCGCCGACGCGACCGTCGTCGATGTGTCAGGGATGCCGGCTTCCGGCGGCGTGGACGCGATCCTCCCCGTCGGAAAGGAGTGGTACTATTCCGCCCAGCTGATCGGCACCGGCATTTTCCAGAGCGGCGACATGTACATCGCCGGGGTGCGGTTTGCGGACCTCGCCACGTCAAATCTCTATGTGCTCGATTTCAGCGCGCGCTATCCAATGACGTCCGAGTTCCGCGTCAGTCCGCGCGTGCGCTTCGGATATCGCAAGAATGACAAGGGCGAACCGATCGATCTGAAGGAATTCACGGTCCTCCCGTCCGTGCTGCTCAACTACTTCTGGACAAAGGATATCAACCTCGAGCTCGAGGTCGGCAGCAAGTGGACATGGCTGGATCAGTTCGGCGTCAAGGAAAAGACAACCAATCTCTTCGTGACAGCCGGCATTCGCTATGACTTCCAAGTCGACGGAAGACCGACAACTCCCGCCGACCGAACAAAATGCGCCCTTCCCTGGCCAATGTGCCAATAGCGAGGGCCGTTTGCAGGAACAATTGTGGCGGCTCGATGGGCTTGTGGACGGGAGACAATACAACAATGACCCCCTGGATCATCCTGGCCATCATGGCGGCGTTCGCCGCGGGTGTCACGTCTGCAATCCTGTTGCGCGCGCGTGCACCCGGTGTCCCCGAATCTGCCGGTCATCAGGCCAGGGGAACCGAATTGTCCAATGGCCCGGGCGATCACTCCGAGGCCGGGACGCTCGCCACCTCAGCTCAGCCTGCGCTCGCGGAAAGCCCCACGGAAGGAATGGCCCAATCTGGGCTCTCGGCGGGCCAGCGCGTGGGGCGCATGGCCGCGCTTGGCGGACTTGCTGCGCTGGTCTTGGTGGACTCTACGCATCGATTGAACAACCAGAGTCGGCAACACAGCAGTCCGCCTCTGCCCGCTCTGAAGGAGAACGTGCAATCGAGCGGCTTGCGGCCCTCACACAAAGTCCCGAGATCGACCAGTCGCAGCCCGTGGGCGGGCTAGCCTCTGTCGACGAGATGATCGAGCGCCTGGCCTCGCGCCTGAAGCAGCGCCCTGATGACCCGGAAGGCTGGCGGATGCTTGGCTGGTCCTATTTCAGCACCCAGCGCTTCAGCGAGTTAGCTGCCGCCTATCTCAAAGCAATCGAGTTACGCCCCGCTTTCGCGGAATTCCGCAGCCTTCGCGGCGAAGCGCTGGTGAGCACAGCCAACGGGATGGTCACGGCTGACGCCATGCGCGTGTTCGAGGAGGCACTTGCGCTCGATCCCGCCGATCCAAAGGCGCGTTTCTTCAAAGGGCTGGCCAAGGCGCAAGCTGGAGACAAAAAAGCTGGGCTCGACGACTGGATTGCGATCCTGAACGGCGCCGATCCGAATGAGCCATGGCTTTCCGAGATCAAGCAGAAGGTGGCCGCGCTGAGCCGAGAGATCAGCGTCGATGTTTCTACGCGTGGCCATCCCGCGGCATCGAGCGGCGACATCTTGAGGGCTCTGGCAGGTCCACCTGTGTCGGCAAGCCCGAACGGTGCGCGCCCAGGGCCCACCGCGGAAGACGTCCGTGCGGCCGACGTCATGGCGCCGACGGATCGGACTGCCATGATCCGTGGAATGGTCGAAGGGCTCGCAGCCCGCCTGGAACAATCTCCCCACGACGTGGAGGGCTGGATCAAGCTCATCCGATCGCGCGTCGTCCTCGGCGAAGCCGATCAGGCAAAGCAAGCACTCGACCGTGCGCTCACGATTTTTGACAACGCTCCCCAGGAGCGAAGTCAGATCGCCGCCGCGGCGCGAGAGCTTGGAATGACGCGCTAGGTCCTGTGGACATTCACCTGAGCCATATGATGGTTCCGATGAGGAATAGCACAGAGGCAAACGATAGGGCCGTTTTCTCGTAACGTGTGGCGATGCGGCGATAATGTTTGATCTTGTTGATGAACCGCTCAACCAAATTGCGCTCCCGGTAGAGGTGCTTGTCGTAGGGAAGCGCTTGCGAGCGAGATCGGCTCGACGGGATCACAGCCTTGGCGCCTGCTTCTGCAATGGAGCCGCGAAAGCGATCGGAGTCGAAGCCCTTGTCGGCGAGCAAGTTTTCGAAGGAAAAGCCGCTGATCAAGCCCTCGGCTTGGCATATGTCGTTGACTTGGCCCGCGGTCAGGATGAAACGAACTGGATTGCCCAGGGCATCGACACCGATGCTGATCTTGGTGCTCAGGCCGCCGCGCGAACGCCCGATCGCCTCATCTTCGCTTCCCCCTTTTTGGCACCGGACGCGTGTTGGTGCGCCCGCACAATGGTGGAATCGATGATCAGGTATTCCAAATCCGGATCTTCGCCCAGCTCGGTGAAAAGACGCTTCCAAACGCCCTTTCTTGCCCATCGCCGGAAACGCCTGAACACGCTGTTCCAATTGCCAAACTCTTCGGGCAGGTCGCGCCATGGTGCTCCGGCGCGGACCAACCACAACACAGCGTCGACGAATAAGCGATTGTCCTCGCCGTGCCGGCCCTTATCGCCCGCCTTGCCTGGAATAAGCGGCTCGATGCACCGCCACTGCGCGTCCGTCAGCTCCCGCCGAATCAAGATCGCCCTCCTCAGTTGCGATCTTGAATCACAGTCGCAGGTCGGAGGGAATCCCCTTAATGTCCACAGGACCTAGGTTGAGGCCACAGCAGGCGAGTTCATCCCGGCTTTTCCGACGGTGCACCAAAGCTTGCACAGATTGCCCGAACGCGCCGGCGATTGATTTAAGTGGGGCCCGTTTGACCGCGATCCGCTATCGACGTGGAGCGTGCACCGCGTCGCGCTTCTTGGCGATGCGGGCCATCCGAAGTTGCCCTTCTTGGAGCGCAGGACTGCGATGGCGATTGAAGACGCTTGCGAAGCGTCCTTCTGCCTTTGAGTTTGAGGTCATCGGCTTCGGCAGCGTGACCGTAATGCCCGCCTCTTCGCATGCCTGAATCTCTTCGCCATTGAAGTAAGCACGGTCAGCGACAGCGCAGTAACCGCAGTTTATCGCACGGTGTGCCGGTCAGTTCCTTTATGTGTCACCATCGACCTTCATACTGACGATCTTATCGGGTCCCCAGAGCGCAGGTGGGGCTGGGTAAAAGAGTTGGCGATGCCGCGGCTAACTCTCGAACTCTGCGTTCTCTTCTGTGCAATCAGCTTGCGACCTCTATCCGTCTCTCACCCATACTCACGTCCTCATATTAGAATTGATCTAAATCATATCGGCGGCCTGCGAACCGCGTATCCTTAGAAATATAAATAATATTTCATCAGGGAGAAACGACTATGCGTACAATTTCGCTCGCATTCACAGCCGCGCTTGCCGTTTGCCTTGCTGCGCCGACCTACGCCCAGAACCTTCCAACTGATGCGCAATGTCACGTGCTCGCGCGACAGAGAGGCGCAGGAGAAACATCCGGAAATCGAAACCATGAAGCATTCATCAGGGCCTGCGTTGCAGGAAAAGTCACGACTACGACGTCCGCTATTCCCGAAACAGTGCGAGAGTTGCGAGGAATGACAGACGAGTTGTGCCACGAACTTGCGCGACAGAGAGGCGCAGGAGAAGCATCCGGAAATCGAAACCATGAGAGATTCATCAGGAACTGCACGGCAGGCAGGGTGTCTGTGAGTGAAGTCCGTACCCGGACACAAGATCTTCGAAGACGTTCCGAGGCTGAGTGCGACGTGCTCTCCCGGCAAAGGGGAGCAGGTGAATCATCCGGAAATCGCAACCATCAAGCCTTCGTCAGAGCATGCATGGCAGGCAGGATCTCGTAACCTCCGATCGGTCGCGCCCAAGATTACTAGGGTGTGAGCTATGGACTAAGCAGTCCAGCATGCGGCGGCGCCACGCGGCGCGCGCGATGGCACAGTTCATCAGGGAATGCCATGACAGGAAACTCAATTTGAGGGCTCTTATCACCGCGCAAGGGCTGTGATCGGTTCGTCACATCGTCGCATCCCGTGCCTTCAATCACTGTCTTTCTCAGTGACTGTAACACTAAGTCATATGTTGCTAATGGCAGCACGTCCGAAAACGAGGGTAAAGCTGGAACGGTTAGGGCAAACCCCGTCATCGCATCGCACTCTGCAGAGAACACCGGAGCAGCAGACTGCAGGCAACTCTTCATAGAGAAGAAATAGCAGCCGGCATCGGCGCGCAGCGCTGTGGCGGCGCTGATCTAGCTCAAAGGGGGCTGGCCGGATGCGTCAATGGATGCACATGTGGCAGCGTATAACCAGCGCGCCCTCTTGCTCGCGATCTTGAGCTGGCCGTGATCGGCAATGGCATAGCGCATACTCTCGTGTTCCTATGTTCGGAAGCTTCCGGAAGCCGAGCCGGATGAGACGAGGCGGGCAACGATCCGTAAGCTGCTCGCCGAGGAAGAAGCAAAGCCGGCGGCGATGGGCAATAAGAAGCCAAAGGCGCGCTAGGCTCTCTGGTCCCAGTCGCGCCATCGGGTCGGATTGACGCCGATACGCTGCTTGGTTTCAGCCTTGATCCAGCCGTCCCGGCCGCGCCGGCATCGTTTTGCCGTCGAAGTACTCATTGTCGGCATCCCGGTCGTCACAGGCTTGGTGGACATCACCGTCCCGATAAAGCATGTAAAGCTCCAGGGGAATGTTGCCCGTCTTGGTGAGGTTGTAATTTGGCCCCCGTCGGGACAACTACCGTGAAGCCCGCTCGGATCGCCGTCCGAACGACATTTGGCCTCACTCTTGTGAGTGGAACGTATGCCAATCCTATTTCCCAGCACCGTCAACGTAGGCTGGGCCCTACGCTTGAACTGCATTCCAATCATCTTAATCGCGGTCTTCGGCGAGCTAACCTGGAGACAGCAATTGAGAACAATTCTACCAATGACCCGCGCTAGCGTTGAGATAGATCAATCGTGTGAAATCTTTCTCGGCCTGACTATCATAACTCAAAACTGAATTCGTGCAATGCTCAGAGCACCGCCGATCTGATATGGAGGAGTTCAACATGAAAACGTACGTCGCCACCATCGGCGGGAACGCAGTATTGGCATTCCGTGCTGAGGATGATGATCAAGCGCGCGCGATTATCGATGACCCCGAAGGCAGCATGCGATCCGATCTGCAGGCGCTCGTTGGTGCCGACGGGAAACCACTATGGGATGGAAGGTCCACCATTCAGGCGCGAGAGGCGACGCCGGCGCAACATACCGAATGGGAGCAGTCTCGTGACCAAGCAATCAGCGACGGAGAAATTGACCTGGATGCGGGCAACGATCCGGACGAGTGGAACGTCTATTTGATCGGCATCCCACGAATGAAGAAAGGCTCGGCGTGACTAGAGCGAAGTCGCTTCAGATCGAACCTGGATATCGCTCTGGGCTTTTGAAATGGTCGCATGATCCTCTCCGAACGTCCGCACCTTCTTTGGGCCATGCCGATGGTAAGACATGCGTCTTGCGTTACAACTCGCCGGAAAAGAAAAGGGTATGAAGAGTTGCCGCAGAACATCTAGTGTTCGCTTGGGTCGACGTCCTAAGAGCTGCCAAGTTCTTATTCGTAAGCGCCGACACCGACCCAGTCAGCCAATTGCGGCTCAGACGAGTTAGTGATCTTTGCGATCAATGTCGACGATCTCCACTTCCGCCTGAACCAGCGCGCCTCTCCTATTGAGAGTCAGGACAATATGGTTGCCGATTCCAACTCGCTCGAGTTGGTTGGTGAGGTCGTAGACGTTCTGAACGGCTGCGTCATCGGCCCTGGTTATGACATCGCCGACCGCTCCAGTGGTGGGATCGTCGCCTTGCAAACCCGCACGTTCCGCCGGGGAGCCTGGCCTAACGCGGGAAATGACGACACCGGTTACCTTCGACACGACGGCTTCCGTGTCATCCTTGGGAATGATACCGATGCCCGCTGTGGGTACGCGCCCATTCCTGATGAGTTCCGGCACGATTCGGCTAACGAGATCAACCGGAATGGCGAATCCAAGTGGAGCATTGGAGTTGGTGACGGCGTAGGACAGTGTGTTGACGCCAACCAATCTGCCGGTGAAATCAACGAGAGGCCCACCGGAATTGCCAGGAAATATCGCCGCACTGGTTTGAATGATGTCGGCGATCTCGCGTCCTCGATTGGTAGGTAGCTGGCGCTTGAGGGCGCTGACCACGCCCACGCTGAAGGATTGGTCCAGAGCGAACGGACTTCCAATTGTAGCTACCAAATGGCCAACTTTCAGATCTTTCGACGTGCCGATCAGAATGGGAGGCGGCAGGGCCTCAGGCAGCTGCTTGAGCCGGAGCACCGCCAGATCATAATTCGGCGCAATCCCGACTACCTCAGCTTCAATGTCCTTACCCGCCGCGGGAAACACCCAGATGATGGTGGCATCGCGAACCACATGCTCGTTGGTTACGATGTGGCCAGCTGAATCCCAGAGGAAACCCGAGCCGATCCTGACCCCTGCCTCCTTCGAGTTCCCCACCCTTCGCAATCGTTGATATCCGAACGACAGACGGGGATACCCGCTCGAATAGCGTGGTCAGCGAACGCTCAATTTCCTTAATGATGTCGGACCGCTCATTCGTCCGATCCGCCGATGTGGCAAGCAATGGTGGTGTCACCTGACGCTGAATCACTATGACCGCTACCAACGCGAGAACTGCAGCAAACAAGAGGCGCGCCGACCATCCAACCATTACTGCCTCCATATCTACTGGTAGAACAAACTGGAATTATCTGAAGCCTGACGTATTGAGCAAGATCAAAGGGGGTTCCGCCGTTCAAGGCGGTGATCATGATTTTGATATCAATCAATACTAAATATGTCGCGTCGGTCGGGTATTCTAGATAATGACTGACGTGGACTACGCGACAAGCTCATGGGATTCTGAAAAGGCAGAAGTATCTGGCCGGTGGGGCACATTCTGCTGTATTCAACAGGCCAAATGTACTGTGGCTTGGTCGAAAGCTATGATTCTCCGCAAATAATCTTTGGAAGCAGCAGATCCGGATTGACCTTGGCGGATCGCCTGCTTCATGACTTCAACAATCTTTCTTCAATCTCATGAATCGGCAGAGCGACCCAATCTTTATCGATTTCCGCCGAGATCGCATGCCGCAATGCGGGCGAATAGGCCGGCCGGAGCATCCCCAGAGCCCGCGGCGATGCTACCAGAATGAGCCTCTTGA
Source organism: uncultured Gemmatimonadales bacterium (assembly GCA_963725045.1). Lineage (GTDB taxonomy): Bacteria > ARS69 > ARS69 > ARS69 > ARS69 > CAVRWY01. The sequence goes on along the minus strand of CAVRWY010000008.1, from coordinate 660,885 downwards.
CGAGATTGTTTGCCAGCGCGACATCGAGCTGGCGCACGACCTCCGTCAGAAAATGTTGCTCGGCGAGATCATGCCAATCAGTCTGCTCGACCGCGCTTCGGGTGGCCCTGAAAGACTGATGCACGCGGCCAGGTACATCCGCGCCTTGCGAATGTGTGGCTGCATCCTCGTGCTCACGTACTTCGCGCATACGCAAGTTCGGAAACTCCTCGTCTCCTTCATTCTGAAGGATTAGGGCTTTGCGGCCATCACATACGACAACCCAATCTCCCGAACCAATTCTCAATTTACTCATGGATCACCTATGTTGCAGTACAACTCTGTTCCATCAACTGCCGTCCACGACAGCTTCGATGATCAAAATCGGGACGCGACGAATCGACGCGATAGTGGCGGACACTGTCTCGTCGAAGGCCCCGCGGGCTATGACGACGAGTCGCTCCTGCAACCCCATGAACGCAGCCGAAATACCAGCAGAACTCAGAAGTTGGATCTCCGACACTGACATCCGTTTGGAACGGACTAGCGCTGCTGCGATGAAGTCGCTGGCTGGAAGTTCGATCGCGATCGGTTTGTCGGCATTCAAGAAATTGTTGACATAGATCCAATCCGAGGGTGGGGGCTTCGTCCGTGCCTCCTTCTCCAAAACAGCCTTGACGGCTTCCTGCATTCGCGCGCCGTTGGGCCCGATCACGAACAGATTGAAACCGGCCTTGTCGATTTCGGCTACTGAAATTGATCGCCCCGAGCGCGCGGTCCTGGCCAATGAGGCCATGGATTGGCTCGAGCTCCGCGGTGGTGGAGAAGCTCAAGCGGGATAGATCGGCGGCTTGATAGAGCTGGCTTGCAGCAAGCGCTTGAACAGCGGCTTGGGAGCGAGACGGATCGCCCGATATGGGTGCCCGTTGCTGCAGTTGGCCCGTAGCCGCATCGACGGTCAAAGCGGAAGAGGCAGGAACCGATGCGTTTTCGGAGCTGTCCATGATTTGGTCTACGCCAGACATGGCGCGATGCTCAGTAACCCAAATCTGCCGGCCGATCAGATGGTCACCAACGCCGATGACGTTGGTGACCATCACATTGGCGGCTCTCATGGCTCGGCTCCTCCTGGCTGCAATATCTGGAAATTTCAGTCTCAGCCAACACCTGCTAACTACCTTGATCTGCGTCAACTTATTGCTTGCCTTCGCGGCGGTGCCCCAGGTTCTTCCTTCAGCCAAGCTCCTGCGACGGCTTTGCCAGTCCAACGAGGTCTGGCTCTCCGCACCTCGCCAGGATGATCTCCCGGACCTGATCACGCAGGCGCAGCATCGAGGCAAAATCAGTACCAAGCGCTGGTACGGCCGGCTCGAGATACACGCTGATGGGGGCCCGTCGAGGAAACCACTGGTCGCTTCGCAATACTGTGCGCGTCCCGAGAATGATCCCGGGAACCACCGACATGCCTGCCTCGCTCGCGACCTTGAAGGCCCCAAGATAGAAGCTGGTGAGGCCAGCTCTGCGGCTAAACGTGCCCTCCGGAAAGAACACGATCGATCGTCCTGTGCGCGCCGCCTTCGTCACCGCGGCGGCATCGGCGACACTCTCTGAGGCGTTGAAGCGCTCCACGAAATACGCTCCCAATCGCCGGAGGAAAGGACCGGCGAACGCTTGGCTTTCGAGCTCACGTTTAGCGGCGAAGATAGGCTCGCCCGGCAGCACCGCCACCAAGACCAGCGCGTCGAAATAGCTCGAATGATTAAAGGCAAGGATCGCATGTCCCCTGGGCAGGCGTTCGAGTCCATGGACCGCCGGCCGCATGCCAAGAGCTACCAGCGCCGTACGCGCGATTGTGCGAACGGCAGCCCAGCGCCATTCAAGTTGCGGCAGCGTCATGACCGTGAACCAACCTAGCATTCCGGTGAGCCCAACAATCAGCCACCACCAACCAGCATAGAGAAACGCGCCAATCTGCCGAAGGCCGCGCCCGACCCGCGGTAGCGCGCCAGCCACAAACAGGCGCACGAATTGCCAGCGCAGCGACCGCTGCGGTCTCCCGATCTCTCCGTTCTCGTATAGCTCACGCGCCGTTGACCTGCGGATCTTGCCGCTCGACGTCTTCGGCACAGTCTGGGGCGGCGCAAGGACAACCTGTTCAGGCGGCGCGCCGAGAATGTCCATGGCCACTTCGCGGGCGCGGGCCACAAGCGCCATGCGCCGCGCCGGATCATCCTTCCGAGGTCTCGGCCAGGATGACGGTACGCTCGGTCCCGGAGGATGGATCTGAAGTGCCGAATACCGCAACACCGTGCTTGATGATGCCGGGAATGTCCGCCGACGGCCTCCTCGATTTCCTGCGGATAGATGATGGCGGCCGGCGCGAATGATCATGTCCTTGATGCGACCGGTAACGAAGACCTCGCCGTCCGCCATGTAGCCTTGGTCGCCACTGTCGAGCCAGCCATCGCGGAACAGCTCGCGCGTCTTGGCTTCGTTGTGGAAATAGCCGGACGTGGCCGACGGTCCGCGAAACACCGACGCGTCCCTCGTGACGGTCGGCGAGGTCGCGACCGACTTCATCCACAATGCGGACCTCGTGCGCCGGGAAGCGGCTGGCCGCAGGAGACGATTTCGAGCGCCTGCGCATCGTCCGCGCGCGCCGGCTCTGCGATGGCGCGCCGGCCGAGCGCGTCGCGGTTCGACCCGATCGACGAGCGGCACCCGGCCGAGCGGTGGAAATGTGAGTCCCAGGGTGTTCTCGGCAAGTCCATAAGCAGGCGCCATCGCTCCCGCCTTGAAGCCGTAGCGTTCGAAAGTCTGACGTAAAGCGACGCAAGGTCTGCACGCTCACTGGCTCGGCGCCATTCGCAACCATGCGCAGCGAGCTGAGATCGAACCCTTCGACGTCTTCCGGGTCGATCTTGGTGAAGCAGAGCTCGTACGCAAAATTTGGAGCAGCCGACAACGTCGCCCGGTAACGATGGATGGCCCAAAGCCAGCTTTCCGGTCGTCGGAGGAAGCTCAATGGCGACATGACGTAAAACGAAGCGGCAAAGTACAGTGATCCGAGCCAAGCCCCGATCAAGCCGAAGTCGTGGTAGAGCGGCAGCCAGCTGACAAAGACGTCGGCCGAGGTGGCGTTGACCGCGATGCCGATCGCCCGGATGTTGGCGAGCAAATTGGCGTGACTGAACACGACGCCTTTCGGATCCCCCGTGCTCCCGGACGTATATTGAATGAACGCCGTCGCCTCGCCGCCGGAGATCAGCGGCAGTTGGCATGGGCTGGACTGCGCGGTGAGGCCCGCCGCGCTTTCGACTGCGCTCAGGCTCGGGACTTGGCCGCGCAGGAACGATGCCAGGCGAAGCGCCTGCGGGACCGTGATGAGAATACGGGCTTCCGCATTCCGCAGGATGCCAGCCTGCCGGTGCATATGCTCTTCGAGCTGCGATAGTCGCGCCGGCGGATAGATCGGCACCGGGACGGCGCCCGCGTAGAGAATGCCGAAGAAGCTTGCAAAAAAATCAAGGCTCGTGGGCAGCATCAGGGCAATTCGGTCGCCCGGCACGACGTCGCGCACGATCAGAGCCGCAGCCACCTTGCGTGCAGCATCGGCGAGCTGTGCATAGGTCATCGCCCCGACGACGGTGCTCTCATCTTCCAGCACTGTAACGTGCATGCGATCGGGATGCTGCGCGACATGCCATTCCAGGACGTCGAGCAGCGTGCGCGCACGTGAAGGGGCTGAAACAGTCGGCGCCGGCGCAGCAATCGGCGTCACGTCACGCGCCTGCCGCACATGCGGCGCAGCCTGTCCGAGTGCCGTCAGCAGGTCACCGACTGTCTCCGCCTCTGATAACGTTTCCGGCGGAAGGCGCACGCGGAACGCATGCTCAATGCGAAGGATCAGCTCGGTTCGCCCCAGGCTGTCGATGCCAAGATCACGGTCGAGCCTGCTGGCAAGCGAAACGTCCATCCGCCCGCCGCCCTGGGCGTGAAGCTCGCGGACCAGCTCACTGATCAGAGCGATGAGCTCCTGCTCCCGGGCCGCTGCCTCCTGGCTCGACCGCGTGCGAATGTCGATGGTCTGGGCGCTCATGCATTGCTCCGCGGCTCAGGCCTCTTCTCTGTCGATCAAACGGCGATCGCTCACTCAGTGCGACAACAGACAACAGATCGGGCTGCCGGCGAGGAGCTCCCGTGTGACGCCACCGAATACCCACTCACCGAGCCGGCTATGTCCGTAGGCGCCGGCGACAAGGAGGTCGGCCCTTTCGTCGCTGGCGAAGCGCAGAAGCTCGCTGGCGATTGTGCTCTTCGTGCGCAGATAAACCTTGGCTCCGACGGTCACCTTGTGAACGCGAAGGTAATTGATCACGCCGTCGAGACGCTTCTGTGCTTCGGCCTCTTCACCTTGCTCAGAAACCTCGGCGATCAGAACATCGTCGGCCTCCTGAAGGAAGGGCAGCGCATCGCGTAGCGCCCGTCGAGCTTCGCGGACATCTTTCCAGGCAACGACAATTCGGCGGGCCTGCAATGAGTCGATGCCGTTCGGCACGGCGAGTACCGGCCGCCCCAGCCGCAAAATTGTGCCGCCGACGTCGAGCGGGACAAGGAAGCCTTCCGATGCGCACTCGCGTGCCACGATGACGAGGTCCGCTGCACGGGATTCGCGAACGACAACGTCGATCGGAAGTCCCACTCGACCGCGCCACTCGACCTGCGGGACATGCGCGGCGGCGAGACGAAAGCTTTTTTCTGCCGCCCCAAGAAGCGCCGTCATCTCCTGTGCTTGCCGCATCGTGGGATCGGGCTCGATGAGCGCGCCGTTAACGCCAAATCCGAGGCCGGGCGACCAGCCCATAACGCCGATCAATGCCGCACCAAAGCGACGGGCAAGACCAACGGCGAGCTCGACCCGCTGTCCCGAGGGGCGCTCCGCATCAATGTGCACCATCATCGCTGCATAAGTCATGCGAGTACCCGTCGGGCCACTGCAGTGCCCTTGCTCACAAGTGGTCCTTCTCGAACTCCTCGCACGAGCGATCGAACTGCGAGAATCCTTCCTCCAGGTGATCGGCAAGCATCGGCTTGCCGAGGAGATAGGCGGCCGTCCGAGCATTGTGCAGGCGCGCAGCCTCCGCCCGCAAATCCTCCCAATCGTCGATCGTGGCATCGCCACGCCCCAACCACGTCAAGGCAACAAGGTCGACCTGCTCATCTTCCGTAAGAGCGTTGATAAATGACCGCAGCTCGTGAGCGGTCGGATCGTCGGGATGGTCCTCCAGCACAGACACCATCGCGTCGTCTGTTGGATTGGACGCTGGATCAGGCTCAGTGACAATATCCTTCACATCGAATTCACGTGCCTTGACGACGATGAAGCAGACTTTCTCCGGCGAAATGCTCAGCGTCGGTGTCGTGATCATCAGACCCTCCCGCCTGCTGGCACATAGTGCTCCGGCCAGAGCGTTCGAATCTCCTCTGGCAGGGCGTGGCGAACATCGCTGATTTCGCCCTCACTGATCTTGGCGGAGAGCAGCTCGAACACCGCGATCACCGCCTGTGCCGTGTTCGGAAGCGGATCACGCTTGAAATCTTCATCGATGCGCGCGAGGAAGGCAGCCTTGCTGCGATTCTTCACCGGTGTGGCGCTCGGTCGCCACTGCTCGTAGTAGGCGCCGCGCAAGAGCGCCGGTAGTTGGGCCGCCAGATCGGCCAGCTCATTGAGCTGCAGCCGATCCCGTAATGTGTGAAGGACGGCTTTCAGCAGCCGATACGCGCGCGGCTTGTTGTTCCAGCCGAGCCGCTCGTCCAATTCGTTGATCCAGACATGAGTCAGCTGGACTGTATGTTCTAAGCTCTCAAGTCCGACAGCGCTCATGACAAGCCTCCTTCTGCTCGAGACGAGTCTCCTCCCCTTAAAGCGAAGGCTAGGCGCAGAAAACCGCGAGCAAATTGAGCCAGATCAATCCTCCTTGCTGCTGTTCGGTGAGATTTGTAGGTGTTCGAAGCGCATCCGGGAAATGCGATGAGCACCGCGGCCGAATTTACGATCCAAACAAGCCGCCTGCTCGACCCGGCCGGCAAGCCGGTGGCTCCATTGCCGGCGTTTGCCAAGGACACCGCCGAGCTGGTGTCGCTCTATCGCTCGATGGTGCTCACGCGCACGTTCGATGCAAAGGCCATTGCTCTGCAACGGACTGGCCGGCTCGGAACCTACGCATCATCGCTGGGCCAGGAGGCGGTGGGGGTCGGCGTCGCAGCCGCGATGCCCCCCGAAGACGTCCTGCTGCCGAGCTTCCGCGAGCATGGGGCGCAGCTTCGCCGCGGTGTGAAGCTGAAAGAGCTGTTTCTATATTGGGGCGGTGACGAGCGCGGCAACGATTTCTCCGGCCCACGCGAGGATTTTCCGAACAGTGTTCCGGTGGGGTCGCACGCCCCGCACGCGGTTGGCGTGGCTCTCGCATTTCGGCTGCGCGGCGAGAAGCGCGTCGCGGTCTGCGTATTCGGGGACGGCGCGACCTCGAAGGGAGATGTTGCCGAGGCCCTCAACATGGCCGGCGTCTGGAAGACGCCTGTCGTCTTCGTTGTGTGCAACAACGGGTGGGCGATATCGGTGCCGGTCGGAAAGCAGACGAAGGCTCAGACGCTTGCACAGAAAGCCATTGCCGCGGGAATTCCAGGCGAGCAGGTCGACGGCAACGATGTGATCGCCGTGCGCTGGGCGGTGGAAATGCGCTGGCTCGCGCGCGCGCCGGAGAGGGACCGGCATTGATCGAAGCCCTAACCTATCGTCTGTCCGACCATACCACTGCGGACGACGCCAGCCGCTACCGCGACGATGCCGAGGTGAGCCGGCATTGGCCGTTGGAGCCGGTGCTCCGGCTTCGCCGATATCTCACCGATCTTGGGGCATGGGGGAAGGAGCAGGAAGAACAACTTCTTCACGAATGCAATCAGGCCGTCGAGCAGGCAGCCGCGGCCTATCTAGAGACGCCGCCCCAGTCTCCGGCTGCGATGTTCGAGTGGACCTATGCGCGGCTGCCTACCGATCTTGCCGAGCAGGCGAGACAGCCAAAGGTTCGGTTGCGGGGACGTCATGACCGAACTGACCCTCGTGCAAGCGGTCAACTTGGCGCTACGCCGTGCGATGGCGGACGACTCGCAGGTGATCGTGCTGGGAGAGGATGTCGCGATCGACGGCGGTGTCTTCCGTACCACTGATGGCCTCTACCAGCTCTATGGCGGCAACCGTGTGCTGGACACGCCGCTTGCGGAAGGCGCCATCGCTGGCGTCTCGATCGGCTTGGCGGCGCAGGGCTTTCGCCCAGTCGCCGAAATCCAATTCACCGGCTTCGCCTATACTTGCATCGATCAGTTGCTCAATCACGCGGCGCGCCTGCGTGCACGCACCCGTGGCCGGCTCACCTGTCCGATGGTCCTGCGTTCTCCGGTAGGCGGCGGCATCCACGCGGTCGAGCACCATTCCGAAAGCCCGGAGGCGATGTTCGCCCATATTCCGGGCCTGAAAGTCGTCATTCCCTCGTCGCCGACGCGCGCTTACGGGTTGTTGCTTGCGGCCATTCGTGATCCCGACCCGGTGGTGTTCCTGGAGCCTACTCGCCTTTACCGCGCTGCCCGGGAGGACGTTGCCGATGACGGGGCAGAGCTGCCGCTCGAGCGTTGCACGGTCCTGCGCCCTGGCCGCGATGTCGTTCTCATCTCTTGGGGTGCGATGCTGAAGGAAACCCTCGAAGCGGCGGAGCAACTGTCGCAGGAAAACATCGAGGCGGAGGTGATCGACGTCGCAACGCTCAAGCCGCTGGACACAGCCACCATTCTCGAGTCGGTCGAGCAGACCGGCCGCCTGGTGATCGTCCATGAGGCGCCGATCACCTGTGGATATCGGCGCCGAGATCGCCGCACGCGTCGCCGCTCGTGCGCTCACAAGCCTGCTTGCGCCGATCGAGCGCGTGGCTGGCTACGACACCGCTATGCCCTACCCCCGCACGGAGTCGTTCTACATGCCAAGCGTCGATCGAATTGTCGCGGCCGTGCGCCGGACGGTAGCCTACTCATGACTGTGTTCGCTCTTCCCGATCTGGGCGAAGGGCTGCCCGACGCCGAGATTGTCGCTTGGCATGTTGCTGAAGGCGATCATGTCGTCGTCGACCAGCCGTTGCTATCGGTAGAAACCGCCAAGGCCGTCGTTGAAATTCCCTCTCCCCAGGCAGGGCGAATCGCCCGGATTGTGGTTCAGCCGGGCCAACGCATGCCAGTTGGTGCGCCGTTGCTGTTTTTCGAGGATGGCGTGCACAAGGATGCTGGCACCGTGGTTGGCGAGCTCGAAGGCGCCAAATCGGGACCGCCAAGGCAACAGGAGTCTGCGCCAGCCATTTCCGAGAGCGCGCTGAGGCGTGGTACCGAGCGCGCCGCGCCTGCGGTGCGCGCCCGCGCCCGCGAGCTTGGCGTCGATCTCTCGCAGGTGAGGCATTCGGGGCCCGGCGGCTCAGTGACGTTGGCCGATTTGACTGCGCCCTCCACGGTCAAAGACGCTGGCGCCCTGCGGGGAGCCCGCAGGACCATGGCGCTGAACATGGCCCGGGCGTGGCGTGAAGTTGTGCACGCTACGCTGCATGACGACGCGGACATCGACGGCTGGCCCGCACAGGAAGACGTCACTGTCCGCCTGATCCGCGCCATGGTCGCCGCATGCCATGCCGAGCCGAAGCTCAACGCGACCTTCAACGCGACAGACTTGTCGCTGCACGACAAAGTGTCCGTCGACCTTGGCTTGGCCATCGATCATCCAGATGGCCTGTTCGTCCCGGTTCTGCGCGATGTTGGCCGCTCAACGCGGAAGGATTGGCGCCGCCAGATCGAGGCCGCTAAGCAAGCCGTCAAAGACCGCAGCCTAGCACCTGCGGATCTGCGCAGCCCGACCATTACGCTGTCAAATTTTGGCACCGTTGCCGGCACCCATGCCGTTCTCATCATTGTTCCGCCGCAGGTTGCAATCCTGGGCGCTGGCCGTATCTCTCATCGTCCCGTCCATATTCAAGGCGCGATCGACCTCCCAGGCTCGATCGCGCTACATCGCACCCTGCCCCTATCCCTGACGTTCGATCACCGTGCCGTCACTGGAGGTGAGGCGGCACGTTTTCTTCACGCCGTTATCGCTGATCTCGAACAGCCCGCTTGACGGAGGTGTCATGGCCGACCTGTTTCTTTTCGCCGATACGCTGGGTCCCTCGCGGATTGTGCACATTCATAACGCCTCACTTGGTCTGAAGGCCATCGTGGTCATCGACAACACCGCCTGTGGGGAGGCAGTCGGCGGCGTACGCATGGCGCCAGATGTTTCGGCGGAAGAGTGCTTTCGCCTCGCCCGGGCAATGACCTTTAAGAACGCGGCTGCCGGGCTGCCGCACGGTGGTGGAAAATCTGTGGTATTCGCCAATCCGCGAATGCCCACCGAGCAAAAGGAGCAGATCATCCGGGCCTTCGCCCATGCGATCACCGACCTTACCGACTATGTGCCGGGACCGGACATGGGAACGGACGAGCTCTGCATGGCCTGGATCAAGGATGAGACAGGCCGGTCTGTCGGCCTGCCGGAAGCGGTTGGCGGCATTCCTCTCGACACAGTGGGTGCAACCGGTTTTGGGCTCGCGGTCTCCGTCGACGTGGCACGCGGCTTCATCGGCCTGGAACCCGAAGGCGCGCGCGTCGTGGTGCAGGGGTTTGGCGCGGTCGGCAAGCACGCCGCGCGCATTCTCGCCGAGAAGGGCGCATTGCTCGTCGGCGCGAGCGACAGCAACGGCACCCTGGCCGACCCTGCCGGGCTCGACGTCAACGCGCTGATCGCGTTGAAAGAAGCCGGCCGGCCGCTGCGCGACCACCCGCACGGCCGCAAGCTCGATGGCGACGCGGTTATCGATATTCCGTGCGATATCTGGATTCCCGCTGCGCGCCCCGACGTCGTGCGCGCCGACAATGTCGCGCGGCTGAATACCCGGCTGATTCCGCAGGGTGCCAACATTCCGTGCACCGCGGAAGCCGAACAGGCACTTCATGACCGCGGGGTGCTGGTCATTCCGGACTTCATCGCCAATGCAGGCGGCGTTATCTGCGCGTCGATCGAATACCGCGGCGGAACACGTCAAGCAGCATTCGACTATATCGACGAGCGCATTCGGGCGAACACCCAAGCCGTCCTTGAAGATTCCCGGCGTAGCAAGACGCTGCCCCGTGCGGCTGCTATCGCCCTCGCGCAAACGCGCATTCGAGCAGCCACCGCTACTCGGCGGTGGCGCTAGCCGCAGCCCGGAGCGGGCCCCCCGTCCAGCCTGCCCTCAAGCCCCAACCGCTACATTGCTAACTCCGGTTCAGGAGCGTGATCCTTCCTATCCTCCGGAATCTCGGTCATCGTCGCTTCGGTCAGCAGCAGGACGCTCGCCACTGACACCGCGTTCTCAAGCGCGATACGAACGACCTTGGTCGGATCGATGATGCCGGCTTCGATCAGGTCGACATATTCCTTGCGGCTGGCATCGAAGCCCTCGGTGCCCTTCCCGCTCAGCATGCGGGCCACCACGACGCCGCCATCGACCGCGGAATTCTCAGCGATCTGGCGCGTCGGCGCCTCGAGCGCCCGCTTGAGGATCTGAACGCCGGTCTTGCTCATCGCCTTCGCACTTGGCCTCTTCCTGCGCGACTGCGTCCACGCAGCGCAGCAGCGCCAGTCCGCCGCCGGGCACGATACCCTCCGCGACCGCCGCCTTGGTGGCGCTGATGGCGTCGTCGAGCGCCTCCTTCCTAGATTTCATTTCGGCTTCCGAGGGAGCGCCCACGCGGATCACAGCCACGCCGCCCGACAGCTTTGCCAGCCGCTCCTGCAGCTTCTCGCGATCGTAGTCGCTCGTTGTCTTCTCGATCTCCCGGCGGATCTGCTCGATCCGGCCATCGATCTGCTTGCGGTCGCCGCTGCCACCGATGATCGTGGTATTGTCCTTGTCGACGACCACGCGCTTGGCGGTCCCGAGCTGCTCGATTGTCGACATGCTCGAGCTTCAAGCCGAGGTCTTCGGAAACGACCTGCCCGCCGGTGAGCACTGCGATATCCTGCAGCATCGCCTTGCGACGATCGCCGAAGCCTGGTGCCTTGACCGCACAGCTGCGCAGCGTTCCGCGGATCTGATTGACGATCAATGTCGCGAGCGCCTCGCCCTCGACGTCCTCGGCGACGACCAGTAGGGGCCGCCCGGCCTTTGCGACCTGGTCGAGCAGCGGCAGCATATCCTTCAGGGCGCTGATCTTGCGGTCCGAGATGAGGATCAAGGCATCCTCAAGCACGGCCTCCATCTTTTCTGGATTGGTGATGAAATAAGGCGACAGGAAGCCGCGATCGAACTGCATGCCTTCGACGACGTCGAGGGTCGTCTCCGTCGTCTTCGATTCCTCGACCGTGATCACGCCCTCGCCGCCGACCTTGTCCATGGCGTCTGCGACGAGCTCTCCGATCGCAGGATCGTTGTGCGCCGAGATCGCCGCGACCTGCGCCTTCTCGGTGCGCGTCGCAACCGGGCGGGACAACGCGCGCAAGGTCTCGATCGCCCGCTTTGTCGCCCGGTCCAGACCGCGCTTGATGTCGATGGCGCTCGCGCCGGCGACGACATTGCGCACGCCGTCCGCGAACATCGCATGCGCCAGGATGGTCGACGTGCTGGTGCCGTCGCCCACCATGTCGCCGGTTTTCTCGGCCGCCTGGCGCAGCATCCGCGCGCCGAGGTTCTCCTCTGGATCCTTGAGGTCGAATTCCTTGGCGATGGTGACGCCGTCGTTGCAGACAACCGGCGAGCCCCATTTCTTCTCGATCAGCACCGACTTCGACCGGGGACCGAGCGTCACGCGTATCGCGTCGGCAAGCTGCGTTGCGCCTCGCAGGATCTTTTCCCTTGCGGCAGAGCGGAACAGAATACGCTTGTGGGCCATAAGGATCACCTCGGCTTCGAACGCTTGGTGGTTCATGCGCCCCCGTGGGCGCGGCTCTTCCTCGTGGGCAGCGCGCGTGGCCATTCTCGGCCGCGCGATAGGCTGCTCGGACGTGCTGCGCTCGATGTGTTTCTTCTCACTCGCGGCCTTTGCTAATGTGTTGATTTAGCTCAACAGGATCGACCGCAGCCGTTTTCGGCCCACAAGACTTGATGTTCCTCAAATGGCGCTCTACGTCCCCCCAGGCGTCGACGCCGACAAGATCGAAGCAAACGTCAAGAGCGGAGTGCTGACCGGAACTCTGCCGAAGACAGCAGAAGAAACGGCAAGTCACGATCAAGAAGGGCTGATATGTTGCGGCACGCTAGGCGCCAGACCCGCGCAGGTGTGCATTGGTCCTTACGACACATGTCCCGGCTCGATTGAGCCGGGACATATTCTCCTAAAGAGCGAGAATGGCATTGCGCGGATGGCGCAACTCATTCGCGCCAACGCCATCCGCGCCAGCCCCATTGGCGCGGGCCGGCTGAGTTGAGGCGTGCCTGCTGCTCGCTCGTAAGCGACGCATAGAAATCCTCGAATTTCGGTCGCACGATCTTGAGGGCTTCAAGCATTGCGTTGAGTCGCTTTTCTGCGACCTCAAGGCGCGCAATCGGCGACGCCGGCAGATCGCGCGGGCAGGATGCCGTAATCATTTCGGCCGCCTTGGCCGACGCAGTCCTGAGTTCCTCAAGCTTCGGCCGTTGTGCATCGGTGGGTCTCACGGCGCGCTCGATACGCGCAATCCGCCATTCAGCAAGCCCAGCGGACCGCGGGTTACACATGTCGCCCCCCCACATTCCTCCGGGCTGCATCATACCGGGACCCATCATCATCCCCGGCCCCGGTTGCGCGACGGCGGGAGCAATCGAAAGAAGCACGGCGACAGCTGCTGTCACCATCAGTGGAGCAAGCCGCGTTTCGAAACGAGACATGTCGTCTCTCCTTGTGTTGATGGCCAATCGGAATGGCTCGCAGCCTTACGGGCACGGATGACGCAGCCCGTCGTACCCGAGATAGGTCCTCGTGCGTAGGTCATATGACTTGAAGCGTCGGATGCAGTACGCGATCTCATCTGCGTCGTCGGGAGCCTCCAGGTAATCTGGTTCGTAGTACGGGTAAGGCTCGTAGTAGAACCCTGGACTGATGCCGATGATGACGCCGGGCCGGCGCACGACACGCGGCGGGCGCACAGTGTGCGGCGGGCGGATGACGGGCCGAGCTCCAATCCGCGGGACGCCGATGCGTGGCGCGCTTGGGACGGCGCGGCGAGCCGCGACCTTCAGGGTAGGAATTTCGCTCTCAACACCCGACGCGATATACTGGGCGCCTGCGGTCAGCGGCAGCGCGCCAACATTCGCCGGGCCCAATGCGAGCGCACCCCCGACGAGCGCAACGGCCATTAATCTTTTTTGCAATGCCATGAGGATTCCCTCCGCTCGATGTCACCCCGCGCGATATAGCACCGCGACGCGGAGCGGCGTCTTTGACGTAGCTCAACGGAAACAGCGCGATGACGTCGCGCTCATTGCCATGATGGTAGCGAAATAGGTGAGCCGGCGTTGATTTTGGCTGGTGGTTTATGTCGAATCAGACGCCATGCCAGAGCGACGTGTGCGTCTGGCGAGAGACGTAGCCGATAGGTTTCGCGCCACGCTGATTGGACTTACGGCCGAGGCTGATCGGCTGCCTTTGGCAGCTGCCGGCGATGTTATTAGCGACGAACTGATCGAAATCGAAAATGAAGCAATGCGCACGAAGCTTGCCGACAAGGAAGAGTGGTTTCGTCGCATCGCGGGCGCGGATCACCGAAAGCTTGAATGGCGTCCGATGATGCAGTTCCCGATCGAGGCTCTGACCTGCGAGGCGCGCAGTGCCGATCTGGTGATAGTCGGCCAGCATCAAGCGCCTGGAGATGCCTACAACTCCCTCAATCCTGGTGCGGCGATCCTGGGAGCCGGACGGCCGGTGCTGCTCGTGCCCGAAAAGGTGGATTCGCTGCGGGCAGAGAATATCGTGATCGGCTGGAAGGAAACGCGCGAGGCGCGCCGGGCCATTCTGGATGCGTTCCCATTCCTGCAGGAGGCCACGCGGGTCACAATCGTCGAGGTTTGCGGGCCTGGCGAAGAAACGACCGCGCAGCATCACCTCGATGACGTGGCGAGATATTTGTCGCGACACCGGATAGGCGGTGGCCCCCGAGTTATTCTTCAGCAGGAAGGATCTGGCGCGGCGCAGCTCATTCAACTTGCAAAAGACGAGAAGGCAGACCTCCTGGTCACCGGGGCGTGTGGGCACAGCCGTTTGGGCGAATGGATTTTCGGCCGGATGAACTCGGGACCTTTTGGCCGCAAGCCCGACCTGTTGCCTCATGTCTCATTGACGGGCACAGGTTGATCTTGCGCCTCACTCGTAGCGCAGCGCCTCGATCGGATCGAGGCGCGCGGCCTTGCGCGCCGGGTAGTAGCCGAAGAAGATGCCGACCGCGGCCGAGAACAGCGAAGCCGCCGACGATGGCGGCCAGCGAGATCGGCGTCGGCCAGCCGGCGATCAGCGAGATCGCCTGCGAAAAGCGCGATGCCGACGACGATGCCGGCGACGCCGCCGGTCACGCTGAGGAACGACCGCCTCGGCCAGGAACTGCAGCAGCACATGCAGTCGGCGCGCGCCGATCGCCATGCGCAAGCCGATCTCGCGCGTGCGCTCGGTCACCGAGACCAGCAGGATGTTCATGATGCCGATGCCGCCGACGACCAGCGAGATCGACGCGACCGCCGCGAGCAGCAGCGCCATGATGCGGCTGCTGCTCTCGGCGGTCTCGGCGATCTGGCTCAGATTGCGCACCGAGAAGTCGTTGGCGTCGCCGGGCTTGATGCGGTGGCGGCGCGCGAGCATGTCGGTGACCTGACCGATCGCGGCTCGAACCTGGCTCGGGCTCGACGGCCTGGACGTAGATCTGGTTGACGAAGCCGGTCAGGCGCGGCTGCAGGCCGTAGGGATTGGGCGGCGGCGGATAGACCCAGTTCATCGGCGCCTGTTGCTGGCTCGGCGCCGCGACGCCGAGGACCTTGCGCTCGGCGGTCGTGAACGGGATCATGACGAGGTCGTCCTGATCCGGCCCAAACGGTGTCTGGCCTTTGGCGGCGAGCACGCCGATGACCCGCAGCGGCACGCCCTTGACCTGGATCATGGCGCCGATCGGGTTCTCGTTGGCGCCGAACAGCTGGCGATAGACGGTCTGGCCGATCACCGCGACGAGGGCGGCGCTGTCGTCGTCCTCCTGCGAAATGCCGCGGCCGGCGGCGATCTGCCAGTTGGTGATCGGCGGATAGTTGGCGCTCACGCCCTGGATGTTGGTGGTCCAGTTCTGGTTGCCGTACTGGACCTGGCCCGACTGCCGGATCAGATAGCTGACGCTGCCGACCGCCGGCGCCTCGCGCCGGATCGCCTCGGCGTCGCCGACCGTCAGCGTCGAGGCGCTGCCGGACCCGCCGCGGACGCCGCCCTGCGTGGCGGCGCCCGGCAGGACGACGACCAGGTTGGTGCCGAGGCTCTCGATCTGCTTGCGCACGGCCTCGTTGGCGCCCTGGCCGACGGCGACCATGGCGATCAGCGCGGCGACGCCGATGAACACGCCGAGCATGGTCAGCGCCGAGCGCATCTTGTTGCGCGCGAGCGCCTGCACCGCGGCGGCCAGGATCATCACGGCCGAACGCCCAGAAAGCCGTGGCGCGACGCGGCGCTGCCGGCAGCCGGCTTGCGGGCCGGCAAGCAGCGCCAGCGGCCGTCGCTCGCGTAGTGCGGCTGCGCGCGGCCGTGCCGGCTTGTCGGCCGAACGTCCGAGACGATCTGGCCGTCGCGCATCGTGACGATGCGGTCGGCGTAGGCGGCGATGTCGGCTTCGTGCGTGACCACGACGATCGTGACGCCCTGCTCGCGATTGAGCTTGCAGCGTCTCCATGATCTCGTGCGACGTGCGCGGTATCGAGATTGCCGGTCGGCTCGTCGGCGAGCAGCAGGCTCGGCGCATTGATCAGCGCGCGCGCGATCGCGACCCGCTGCTGCTGGCCGCCGGAGAGCTGGCCCGGCGTGTTGCGCTCGCGATCGGCGAGGCCGAGCAGCTCGAGCGCCGAGCGCGCCCGCTCGAGGCGCATCGGTCCGGCCCGCCGGCCCGGATGCCGAATAGAACAGCGGCAGCGCGACGTTCTCGATCGCGCTGGTGCGCGCCAGCAGGTTGAAGCTCTGAAACACGAAGCCGAGCCGCTCGCTGCGGATGCGCGCGAGCTCCGGCTCGTCGAGCCCGGCGACGTCGACGCCTTCGAGAAGTAGCTGCCGCTCGTCGGCCGGTCGAGGCAGCCGAGGATCGCCATCAGCGTCGACTTGCCGGAGCCGGACGAGCCCATGATGGCGACGAACTCGCCGCGCTCGATCGATGAGGCTGACGCCGCGCAGCGCGTGCACCTCGACGTCGCCGACGTGGATAGGTCCGCGTGACGTTCTCGACTCTGATGACGGGTTCGGGCATGTCGGCCTTCCGCTTGGCTGGAAGCAGCGATATCAGAGACCGCGGCTGCGGCACGGCGGTCTGCCGCCGTCGCTGCCGCTCGCTCCGCGACGATGACCTGATCGCCGGGCTTCAGGTCGCCGCTGACGATCTCGGTGAAGCTGTCGTCGTCGAGGCCCGGCGACGACCGGAACCGCACACCGGCTCGCCCGCTCGCGCAGCACCCAGACCTGCGCCTGTGTCGGACTGCGAGTCGTGCCGCCGGTCGCGCCGGCGCGCCGCCGGCGTACGTAGCGCAGCGCCTGGTTCGGCACGCGCATCACGTCGTTGCGCTGGTCGATGACGATCCGGGTCGTGGCCGTCATGCCCGGCTTGAGCGCAAGGTCCGGATTGTCGACGCTGACCACGACGTCGTAGGTCACGACGTTCTGCACCGTCTGCGGCGACTGGCGCACCTGGATCACGGTGCCCGCGAACGTCGCGCTCGGGATAGGCGTCGACCGTGAAAGTGGCCTTGTTGCCCGGCCTTGATGCCGCCGATGTCGCTTTCGCTGACATTGGTGTCGACCTGCATCTTGGTGAGATCGGTGGCGATCAGGAACAGCGTCGGCGTCTGGAAGCTCGCCGCCACGGTCTGGCCCATGCGTGACGTTGCGCGACACCACCGTGCCGTCCACCGGCGAAACGATGTTGGTGTAGTCGAGATTGACCTGCGCGGCGTCGAGCATCGCCTGCCGCTGCTCGATCGTTGCCTCGTCGAACGTGATCTGCGCCTGCGCCTGCTCGTAGACGCTCTTGGCGTTGTCGACGGCGTCCTGGGAGATCGGCATTGGTCTGGACCAGCCTGGCCGTGCGCTCGAAGGTGACCTTGGCGTAGACGAGGTTCGCCTTGTCCTTTTCGAGCTGCGCCTTGGCGACCGCGAGGTTGGCCTTGGCCTGATCGACCACGCGTCTGATAGGGGCGGGGATCGATCTTGGCGCAGACCTGCCCCTTCTTCACCTGGGTGTTGTAGTCGCAATAGAGCTCCTGGATGACGCCGGACACATAGCTGCCGACGATGATCGTCAGCTCCGGATTGACGGTGCCGGTCGCGGTCACGGTGCGGGTGACCGCGCCTCGCGTGACCGGCGCGGTCGTGTATTGAACGGTCCCGTTCGCTCCCAACACCCACCACACGCCCGCTATACCGATGGCAAGCAGAATGGCCAGGAGCCCAACAATCAGCGGATATTTCCTCGGACTGCGCGCGGCGTTTGCAGCCCGCGAGATCGGCGGCGACGGAGCTAACGGGCGTGGCGGCTCAGGCACAACCACACGCTCGTTCATCTTACACACCTCTATCTGTGCCGCCCGAAGAAAACGATGCCGCACGGGCCGATGGTTCGCGTTGACCTAGGTCAACATGCGCCTCCATGCCGCCCCATCGGGCGGTGCAGCTGCCGCAAAGTGTCAGATCAGAGTTTGGGGCCTTACAGACCGAACCTGCCCTACCTGGATCGTTTCACCCCGAGCGATCCCGGTCCACGCCTGCAGGTTGCCGCCCTTGCGATGGCTGATCCGAGCCAAAGGATAGGGGCGGCATGCAGAGCAGGTCCCGCTTTGAGATGCATCAATTGATCGGCTTCGCGACAGTGCTATTTGAACTCTTGCCCGTCTTGGGCGCCAGACTTGGGCGCCAGAGCAGCGAGTATCGGTGTTCCCATGCAAACATCAGTCGAGATCGATTTCCAGGGCATGACTGGCAGCGCGGAGCTCCACGACGCGATTGAGAAGCATGTTGCAGATCTCGAGCAGCGTTTCAGTCGAGTAACGGCCTGCCGGGTCGTGCTCAAAGCGCCTGGAGGCCATCACCGCACGGGTGGGCTCTATGAGGTCAACATCCATCTGGCGCTTCCAGGCGGCCGCGAGGTCAATGTGGGACACACGGCACAGGACGATGAGCGACATTCGGATGTGACGTTTGCCATCAACGATGCTTTCAAGCGGGCGCGGCGGCAACTTCAGGATCAGGCGCGCCAACTGGAGGGACAGGTCAAGGTCCACGATACCCAACCGATCGGAACCGTCGTGCGGCTGGATAAATCCGGCAAATTCGGGTTTCTGAAAACGAGCGATGGCCGCGAGATCTACTTTCATCGCAATAGCGTGCTCGATCATGGCTTTCCTCGCCTTTCGGTCGGCTCGCGCGTGACATTTGCGGAGGAGGCGGGCGACAAGGGCCCACAGGCGAGCACTGTGAAGCTGCTCGGGAAGCACAGCCTGCGCCAATAAATGCCGGTACCTGCGGTGGGCGATCGTATTGATGAACGCAATGAATTGCATGCGCAACAGTCGCGGGCAGGATCCATGAGCGGCCACAGCGAGACGGTGCAGGCCCACCTCGAAGCCCCGAGTATTCAAGCTGAGCTCGCATGCCAGCAATGGCCGTCGATAGCGCGATCCGCCGGGCCAAGCACCAGCGAAGCACGGCTCGCCGGCCGTGATTCCTACGCCGTGACCGCGATCGCCGACATCACCGATCGCTCGCTGCACGCCGCGATCGCGCGATTCACCGCCGGGCTGTCGCCGGCCGCGCTGGCCGATGCCTATCTGGACTGGGCGACGCATCTCGCCTACGCGCCGGGCAAGCGGCTGCAGCTCGTGGACAAGGCGATCCGCAAGGCTGTCCGCTTCGCCAACTACGCCCGTCGCTGCGCTCCTGCAAGGCGGCAAGTGCGAGTGCTGCATCGAGCCGCTGCCGCAGGACAAGCGCTTCGCCGGCGACGAGTGGCAGCAGCTGGCCGTACAATCTCATCCATCAGGCCTTCCTGCTGCAATCAGCAATGGTGGCACAACGCCACGACCGGCGTGCGCGGGGTCTCCAAGCGGCACGAGGAGATCGTCGAGTTTGCATCGCGCCAGATGCTCGACATGGTCTCGCCGTCGAATTTCCTGCTGACCAATCCGGAAGTCCTGCAGCACACCGCTCAGCAAGGGCGGCATGAATCTCGTGAGCGGCTTGCAGAACCTCATGGAGGACTGGGAGCGCGCCGTCAGCGGCAAGAAGCCGGTCGGCACCGAAGCATTTCGGGTCGGCCGCGACGTCGCGGTGACGCCCGGGCAAGGTCGTCTATCGCAATCGCCTGATCGAGCTCATCCAGTATGCGCCCGGCGACCGACAAGGTCCGGCCGGAGCCGGTGCTCATCGTTCCGGCCTGGATCATGAAGTACTACATCCTCGATCTCTCGCCGCAGAACTCGCTGGTGCAAGTATCTGACCGAGCAGGGCTTCACGGTGTTCATGATCTCGTGGAAGAATCCCGGGCCCGGAGGATCGCGACCTCGGCATGGACGACTACCGGACGCTCGGCGTGATGGCCGCGCTCGATGCCGTGCGGCGCATCGTGCCCGACCAAAAGGTGCACGCGCGTCGGCTACTGCCTCGGCGGCACGCTGCTCGCGATCGCCGCGGCCGCGATGGCGCGCGACGGCGACGAGCGGCTCTGAAGTCCGTGACGCTGCTCGCCGCCCAGACCGACTTCACCGAAGCCGGCGAGCTGATGCTCTTCATCAACGAGAGCCAGCTCGCGTTCCTCGAGGACATGATGTGGGAGCAGGGCTTTCTCGACAGCCGGCAGATGGCCGGCGCGTTCCAGATGCTGCGCTCGAACGATCTGATCTGGTCGCGCATGGTCCGCGACTACCTGATGGGCGAACGCGCAGCCGATGACCGACCTCATGGCCTGGAACGCCGATGCCACGCGCATGCCCTATCGCATGCATTCCGAATATCTGCGCCAGCTCTTCCTCGACAACGATCTTGCGGAAGGCCGCTTCACGGTCGACGGGAAGCCGGTCGCGCTCACCGACATTCGCGCTGCCGATCTTTGCCGTCGGCACCGTGCGCGACCACGTCGCGCCATGGCGCTCGATCTACAAGATCCACCTGCTGACCGATTGCGAAGTGACGTATCTGCTCACGACCGGCGGCCACAACGCCGGCATCGTTTCCGAGCCGGGCCACGACGGCCGCAGCTTTCAGGTCATGACGACCGCGGCGGAGGATCACTATCTCGACCCGGACGCCTTCCTGGCGACTGCGCCGCGCAAGGAGGGCTCATGGTGGCCGGAATGGGTGGCTTGGTTAAGCACCCGCTGCGGCGCACCCGTTGGGCCGCCCCCAATGGGCGCTGCAGCGGGGGGCTATCCTGCGCTCGGCGATGCGCCGGGCGCCTATGTCCTGGAGGAATAATCTTAGAGACGAAGGGATTGGCACGATGCCGTATCAGACCAATGCCGACCTGCCGGAGCCCGTCCAGCGTCATCTCCCCGATCACGCCCAGGACATCTATCGCGCCGCATTCAACCATGCTTATGCGGATCACGCCGGCGAAATGAAGCGCGAAGAGAGAGCCCATCGCGTCGCATGGGCGGCCGTGAAGCGATCCTATGTGAAAGTGGGCAACAGCTGGATCGCCATGTCCAAGGTGGGCGCGTAAGGCGGAACATCTTTCGCCGCACAATGCTTCAATCGGCCTACATTGCTGAAACTGATCAAACGCCGCCGTTCAGGTCGGTACACGCAAGGGAGAATGCAAGGAGAGAGTCGTGCCTTTCATAGACCGTTCGGATGCCGGCCGCGGGCTCGCCCATGCGCTTGCCAAGTATAAGGGCCAGCGGCCAGTCGTGCTGGCGCTGCCGCGTGGCGGTGTCCCGGTCGCGTCCAAGGTAGCGGCCGCGTTACAGGCTCCGCTTGACCTGATTCTGGTCCGCAAGCTCGGAGTGCCAATGCAGCCGGAGCTAGCAATGGGTGCGGTAGTCGATGGCGCCACACCTCTTGTCGTACGCAACGACGACGTCATCCGGGCCGCTGGCATAGAGGAACCCGGAGTTCGAGGCAGTGTGCAGCCGCGAGCTCGCCGAGATCGAGCACCGGCGGCAACGTTATCTCGGCGATCGCGAGCGCGTGGACGTGGCCGGCCGGACGGCGATCATCGTAGACGACGGCATTGCCACTGGAGCTACCATGCGCGCAGCGCTCCGTGCCACACGTCAACGTAGCCCGGCCAGGCTCGTTCTTGCAGTGCCGGTGGCACCGACCGATACCATTGCCGCAATGCGGCAGGAGGCCGATGACGTTGTGTGCCTGGAGGACTACGACACGTTTGGGGCGATCGGCCTCTACTACTCCGACTTTTGCCAAATCTCGGACGAGGAGGTTGTCGAGATTCCTCCGATCGCTTTCCACCGAGAGATATCCGCCGCGGCGCACACCGGCGGCGTGAACCATATCGGTTTAAACATCGTTGCAAGAGATGGAATCGCCGATCATCCCGGGACTGTTAGATGCAAGATGCCACGAGTTCATTGCTGACCGATCTCTATCAGCTCAACATGATCCAGGCGTACCTGGATCATGGCGAGACCAAGACTGCGGTCTTCGAATTCTTCGTGCGCAAGTTTCCGCCGCGGCGGGGATTTCTGGTCGCCGCAGGTCTCGAACAGGCACTCGACTTCTCGAGGGCCTGCACTTCTCGCACGAAGAGATTGACTGGCTCGCCCGAACGGGTCGCTTCGGTGTGGCGCTTCTCAACCAACTCGCTGCCCTCCGGTTTACCGGCGATGTCCATGCGATGCCTGAGGGCACCGCCTTCTTCGCCAATGAGCCGATCCTGCGTATGACCGCGCCCTTGCCCGAAGCACAACTGGCCGAAACACGCCTCATCAACATTCTGCATTTCCAGTCGCTGATTGCGTCCAAGGCCGCACGATCTTGTGCTTGCGGCACCCGGCAAGCGGCTGGTCGATTTCGGCCTACGCCGCGCTCATGGCGCGGAAGCGGGCCTGATGGCTGCACGCGCCAGCTATCTCACCGGGTTTGCCGGTACAGCGACCGTCTTGGCGGAAAAGCTCTATGGTATTCCGACCTTCGGCACGATGGCTCACTCGTTCATCGAGGCTTTCGATAGCGAGAGCGAGGCCTTTGAGGTGTTTGCGAAGTCGCGGCCGCAGAACCTCACGTTGCTGATCGACACCTATGATACCGAGGCCGGAGCCAGGAAGGTCGTGGCGCTGGCGCCGCGGCTTCGGGAGCAGGGCATTACGATCGGGAGCGTGCGGCTCGACAGCGGCGATCTGACCGCACTGTCCAAGAGCGTCCGGCAAATCCTGGACGATGGCGGATTGGCCGACATCGCGATATTCGCCAGCGGCGGTCTCGATGAGGACAGTGTAGCGGACATGCTCCAGGCCGGCGCACCCATTGACGGCTTCGGCATCGGCACCAGCCTGACCACATCGTCGGACGTTCCCGCGCTCGATTGTGCCTACAAGCTTCAGGAATACGCCGGACTGCCGCGCCGCAAGCATTCCACCGGCAAGGTGACGTGGCCCGGGCGAAAGCAGGTTTGGCGCCGGCACGGCGCGGATGGCCGGATGGCGGGCGATGTCATTTCGGTCGAAAGCGATAACCAGGGCGGTGAACCGCTGCTGCAACTGGTCATGAAGGCTGGCCGTCGCCTCGATCCTTCACCGGCGCTGTCGGAAATTCGGGCGCGCACGGCGGACAATTTAAAGCGACTGCCGGAGCCGATGCGTCGCCTGCAGGAAGACGCCGTGTATCCTGTCCAGGTGGCTGAAGCGCTGGTGCGGCTGAGCGCTGAAGTGGACCACCGCCTGGCCGAGCAGGAAAGGCTGCGGCCATGACCGAGACTATCACCGTCGGCACGCAGGATGTTCTCATCGTGGTCGATATCCAGAATGACTTCTGTCCTGGCGGCGCGCTTTCGGTTCCGCGCGGCGATGAAGTGGTGGCACCCATCAATCGACTAGCCGGGCGCTTTGCGCACGTGGTGCTGACGCAGGACTGGCATCCGGCCGGGCATCTGTCGTTCGCGTCGTCGCATCCCGGCCGCAAGCCCTACGAATCCATCGTCGTGCCGTATGGTCCGCAAATTCTCTGGCCTGACCACTGTGTTCAGGACACGACGGGCGCAGAATTTCATGCCGAATCTGGAGATCCCGCACGCGGAACTGGTTCTGCGGAAGGGCTATCATCGCCATATCGATTCCTATTCGGCCTTCTTCGAAAACGACCGCAAGACACCGACCGGACTGTCTGGATACCTGCGGGAACGTGGCTTTCACCGCGTGTTTCTGGCCGGGCTCGCATTCGATTTTTGCGTCCGGTATTCGGCTGACGACGCCAAGCGTCATGGGTTCGATGTTGTTGTGATTGAAGACGCATGCCGCGGCATCAACGTTGACGGCTCGATCGCTAAGACACGCGAGATCTTCAACACGCTCGGGATTCGTTGCGCCAATACTAATGATGTAGGGTGGATAAAGATCGCGTCGTGACAAAGTAGTCCCGGCGCGCGGGAAAGGAGCCATCGATGACGAGGGAAGCTCCCACGCGTCGGGATGCTCAAGCAGAAATTGCCAGCCATATCCGCCTGTTTGCCCTCGAAGCAACTGCCGAACTCGGGCAGGCCGTGGTGCGGGCGCTCGGGCACACACTTGCCGCGCACGAGGAGCGCGCGTTCGAGGACGGCGAGCACAAGATGCGACCGCTCGACGAGGTCGGCGGCGCCGATGTCTATGTTGTCCAGAGCCTCCATAGCGGTCCGTCAGAAAGCGCTAATGACAAGCTCTGCCGGCTGTTGTTTTTCATCGGGGCGCTCAAAGATGCTGGTGCCCGCCGGGTCACGGCGGTCGTGCCTTATCTCTGCTATGCGCGAAAGGACCGCCGCACCAAGCCGAATGACCCGGTCACGACCCGCTATGTGGCCGGCATGTTCGAATCCGTCGGAACCGACTGCATCGTCGCGCTCGAGGTGCACAATCCTGTGGCCTTCGAGAATGCATTCCGTTGCAGGACTGTCGCCCTCACGGGAACGCCATTGTTCGTCGACTATGTCCGCACGCTGGGGGACAATCGGCTAAGCGTCGTATCGCCAGATCCCGGCGGCACCAAACGGGCGGAGCTGTTTCGCGAGGCGCTCGAAGCGACGTTGCGTTTTCCGATCGGCAAGGCGTTCGCCGACAAGCACCGCAGCGCCGGAGTTGTCTCCGGTGAACTCTTCATCGGCGACGTTTCCGGGACGACAGCGCTGGTGGTGGACGATCTGATCAGCACTGGAGGAACGCTGTTGCGCGCGGCGCGCGCTGCTCGGCAGGCTGGCGCGCGGCAGGTGGTCGCCTTGGTCACGCATGGCTTGTTCATGCCCGGCGCCGCCGAGGCTATTGCAGATCCGGCGATCAATCGGCTTGTCATCACCGATGCCGTGCCACCCTTCCGCCTCGGAAGCGGGCCCGCGCGCGACAAGATCGACATCCTGCCAACCGCGCCGCTCCTTGCCACGGCGATTCGTCGCCTGCATGAAGGCAGAGCGCTCAGCGACCTGTTCGTTTTTTGAGGAAGCGCTCGAGCCGCACACCGTCCGCAGCCGCCATGCGCAGATAGGTGCGCGCAAGCCGCGGCCATTTCTCCGGTGTGCGCGGATTGTGCTCGAACAGATGGGCAATCGCCAGGCGCGCTCGCAGCGGCTGTCGTGTTCCAGCTCACCACGCAGCCCAGATGAGGACAAACCGCCGAACGAGGATGGAAGTCGCCGCGCTCGTCGCGGTACACGGCGACCTTGCCGAGACCGCGGCGCAGCACCGCGCCTTCTCCCGGCGGAATCTCGTCGAGAGAGGAAACGTCGCCTCCCTTGACCCAGTCTCCGGCGAGATGCGCCGCCATGTTCAGATTCTCTTTCGCGAACTGAGGGACGGCGCGAAGCGAAACGCGCTGCGGATCGTAGACGCTCGCCCAAGGATTCGCGTCGCCGCGAATCAAGTCGCCGAGGAGAATGCCGGCCACCGTCCCGCCCGTCATTCCGTTGCCGGAATCTCCGGTGGCGATGTAGACGTTCTTCTGATTCGTCGGATCGGGTCCGATGAACTGGATCGAATCGACCGGCTCCATGATCTGTCCGGACCACCGCCCCACGGTGCGTCCCATGGAAGCGAAGCGCTCGCGGGCCCACTGTTCCAACTGGACGAAGCGCTCTTCGATGCCGTCCGCCTGTCCGGTCTTATGATCTTCTCCGCCCACGATGAGGATTTCCTTCTCGCCGGTGCCGGGACCGTGTCCGACGCTCCCCACACGCACGTAATGGTAGGCCGCGGATGCATCGCCCTCGTGCTCCGCGTCTTGAGCGGTGTCCCAGAAGAGCGCATGCGGGATGACCCGGGGTGCGATCAGGGCGGCGATCACGTAGCTGCGATAGGCGGCCTGTTTGGTATGAATCGCGACGCGCTCGTTGATCGGCGAGTTCGTCGCGACCACGACCGCATCCGCCGTCACCACCGGCCCGGCTTGCGTTTCCACGCGAGGCGGTGAGCCTCCTTCGACATGCACCACGCGCGTGTCGTCGTAGAGGCGTACGCCGTTCTTCTGGAGCGCTTCGAGCAGGCCCTCGACGTAGCGCAGCGGATGAATCTGGCCCTGGCGCGGGAATCGGAGACATCGCCCCGTTTCGAAGCCGATGAGTGGAGCACGCTCCGCCCAGGCGACCTTCGAGAGTCCCGCCCGGTGCGCGGCCTCCAGCTCGCGCTCCAAGAGTGAGCCATCGGATCCCGGAGGAGCGAAGAGATATCCGTCGACGCGCTCGAAGCTGCAATCGATCTGGTGCAGGCCCACGAGTGCTTCGATGCGATCGATCGCCGCGGCATGACTCTGAGCGACGAGTTGCGCCGTCTCCTCTCCATGGAGCCGGATGATCCGCTCGTATCGATCGTCGAGAGCGCTCGCGAGATGTGCCGTGGTGCGCTCGGTCTCGCCGCCGGCGATCGTGCCCGCCTCGAGCACGGCGACTTCGTGGTCGCGCGAGAGCAGGTAGGCGGCGGTGAGTCCGGAGATCCCGCTCCCGACGATGCAGACGTCCACCCGGGCGTCGCTCTCGAGCGGCCCGAGTTTCGGAAAACGGACGTCATACGTCCAGATCGAGCGGCTCTCGGTGTTCCTCTCGTCCATCAAAACCTCCAGAAAGAATTCCGAACAAGTTGGAGCTGCAAGGCATGGGCCACCGCGCGGCGCGCCGGACCTGCTGCGCGCCGGCCTCGACCGATGGCGAGTGACGACGCGTCGATTCGCGGCGCAGATTGTAGAATCTCCGCGAGCTCTTCCCGAACTGGGCGCGTCGTCGCCGGCGCGAACGATGAGGGATCGAACGAGAACGGCTCGAGGGTGCCGCTCCGGCGCTTGGCTCTCCGAGCTCTCGAGTTGGCCCCGGCGGCATGCCCCTTGCGATCCTTCCTTTCGTGAATGCGCCTCGCACCGTGAGGCGGAAGTTTTCGGGGAGCCCGAACCTCGGAGGGCAGTCGTTCGATGGTGCAATGACCACGGGAAGCCGTCCGCTCCGGCGACTCGTGTCAGCTCCAAGACGATTGCCTTTCCGATCGACCGGGGTGAGGACGAAAGTCCCACCCCGGTTTCCCTTTATGTGGTCTTCGGAAGGCGCTGGCGGGTGGATTCGAGATCCTTCCAGGGATCCGTGCGGCGCGTGGCCACCTTCTTCAGCACATTGGAAACGTCGAATGCGTCGGAGCGGAGCTTCACGCTGAGCTCGCTCCACGCGATCGGCATGGAGACCGGGGCCCCGGGGCGGGCGCGGGTGGAGTACGCGGCCACCCAGGTCGCGCCGCGGGTGTTGCGGAACGTGTCGATCAGGATCTTCCCCTTGCGCTTCGCCTTGGAGATCGTGGTGAGGTAGAGGTCGGGAGCCTCGCGCACCATCTCATCGGCGACCGCGCGCGCAAACGCTTTGGCTTCGTCCCACGAGGTGCGTCGCTCGATCGGTACGATTACATGGAGCCCCTTGCCTCCGGTGGTCTTGAGAAAGCTCACCAGATCCATCGATTCGAGTCGCGCGTGAAGCTGTCGCGCCGCATCGACCACGGCGGACCATTCCACCGCGGGATCGGGGTCCAGATCGAATGCGATCCGGTCCGGGAGCTCGATGCGATCGGAGCGGCAACCCCAATGATGGATCTCGAGCACGCCCATCTGCACGAGCGAAACGAGCCCCGCGACATCATCGATCGTGAAGTACGTGCCCACGCCGTTCTTCTCGCGGATCTCCATGGAATGGAGCGCGGCGGGAGGAGTGCCCGTGGCGTGCTTCTGGTAGAAGCAATCCTTTCCGCGTCCTTGCGGGCAGCGCACGATGCTGAGCGGACGGTCCGCCACGTGCGGCAGCATGTGCTCCGCGATCCGCTCGTAGTACTGCGCGAGATCGCGCTTGGTGATTCCCTGCTCCGGGTACAGCACCCGATCGGGATGGGTGAGCGTCACTCCTCCGACCGTCGACGGATCGTCCTTTGTCGCGCGACTCTTCGCCGGCGCCCGGCTCTTCGTCCGGGCGGCGCGTTCCCGCACCACTTCGCGGGCCGGCTTGTCCTCGCGAAGCCCGCGAAATACCGGATGGCGCAGCCGGCCGTCCCCGGTCCACTCGGTGAACTCCACTTCGGCGACGAGCTCCGGGCGCACCCAATGAACTCCGCGCGCTCGAGGGGCTCCGGTGACCGCAGTCTTCTCGATTTCGAGCTTGCGGAGCCGGCGCTCCAGCTCTCGCAGCGCCGAGTCGGTGAATCCCGTTCCCACGCGGCCGGCATAGCGCAACGAGCCGCCGTCGCGCACTCCCAGGAGGAGCGCGCCCAATCCGGCGCGTGCTCCGCTCGGCTCGGTGTACCCGACCACCACGAGCTCTTGCCCGCGTAGGCACTTCGTCTTGAGCCAATCTCGGCTTCGTCCCGTGCGGTACGGCTTCTCGCGAAGCTTGGAGACGATTCCCTCGAGCCCGCGTTCGCACGCCGCCTGGTAGAAGCGTCGCCCGCTCCCGATCACGTGATCGGTCCAACGGAGGCGAGCTCCCTTCTTGGACCGCCCGAGAACCTTGCGCAGGGATTCCTTGCGGGATTCGAGCGGCTGCTTGCGAAGATCCTCGCCGTCGAGATGGAGCAGATCGAAGACGAAGTACACGATCGTGCCCGCCTCCCGGTCCCGAATCGCATTCTGGAGCGACTGGAATTTGCTGACGCCGTGCTCGTCCAGGACCACGATCTCGCCGTCCATGACCACGGAATCCGTGGCGAGTCCCGCGAGCTCGTCCGCGATCTCCGGAAAGCGATCGGTCCAATCCTGGCCCGAGCGCGTGCGCAGCGTCACCTTTTCCCCCGCGCGCTCTGCGACGATGCGATAGCCGTCCAGCTTGATCTCGTGAAGCCACTCGTCGCCGTCGGGGGGCGCATCGACGAGCGTCGCGAGCTGCGGGGGAGTCCATCGCTCACGGCGCGCGCGCGAGGGGCGCGACGCCGCGCGTGACTTCGAACCCGGCGTCGTGGGCGACTTCGAGCGCGCCCCTGTGCGAGGCTTTGCTCGCCCGCTCAACACACTCTCCGGTCGGGTCTTCAGAATGTCTCCGGCCCGGGTCGACTTGGCCGCCTCGTCTTTCTTCTTGATGAGGAGCCAGTTCGTCTTTCCGTTCGACTCCCGTCCGTTCATGCGAACGAGGGACCAGTCGCCATGGAGCTTTTCCCCTTCGAGGCGAAATCCCATGCGGCCACGGCGATGCGCACGCTGCGGGTCGTCTTCGGGAACCCAGGTGCCGCGATCCCACACGATCACCGTGCCCGCCCCGTATTGTCCTTCGGGGATGCGTCCTTCGAAGGATCCGTACTCCAGCGGATGATCTTCCACCTCGACCGCAAGACGTTTCTGCGAAGGATCGAGGCTCGGGCCCTTCGGAACGGCCCAGCTCTTTAAAACTCCATCCCACTCCAGGCGAAAGTCGTAGTGCAGGTGCGAGGCGTCGTGCTTCTGGACGACGAAGGAGAGTGCGCCGCGCGGACGTCGGGTGCGTCCTGAAGGCTCGGGCGTCGCCCGGAAGTCGCGCTTCCGGCGATAGCGCTCGAGTGCCTTCACGACGCCGCCTTGGATCGGCGCGCGCTCGTGCGGCGAGCGGCGGGGCGCCGGCGGGGCGCAGCGCGCGCCGAAGATGCGCGCTTGCGCGGCGCTTTCGCGGCGCGGCCTTCCAGGCTCTGCTTCAATAGAGGCATCAGGTCCACCACTTCCGCCGTGCGCTTCTTCCGCGGCACCGGCTCCGGCTCCTCGATCTCTTTCGCGCCGGCGCGTGCCTTCTTGCGGATCAGCGCGAGTAGATCGTCGCGATACTCGTCGTGGAACTCCCCCGGGCGCCAAGGCCCGGTCATTTCGTCGATCAACTTGTCCGCCAGCCGAGCCTCGGCGGCCGTCGTTTTGACGCCTTTTCCCGTCGCCTTGATCTCGATGGGCTTGCGGATCTCGTGCTGGAACCGGAGGAGATCGAGGACCAAGAGCGGGCCGCTCACCAGAAGCGCCGCCAGATGCTGGCGCGTGTGCAGAACGACGTTCGCGATCCCCACCTTTTCGGTTCGCTCCAAGCTGTCGCGAAGGAGCAAGTAGCTCTTGCTCGCCTTGTTGGAGGGCTCCACGTAGTACGGAGTCTCGTAGTACAAGGGCTCGATCTCCGCCTTGTCCACGAAAGCGACGATGTCGATCGTTCGCGTGGCTTTCACGTTCGCGCGCTGGAAGTCTTCGGGAGTGAGCACCACGGTCTTGCCGTTCTGGAGCTCGTATCCGCGCACGATGCGTTCCCAGGGCACCACCCTGCCGGTCGTCTTGTTGATGCGCTGGTAGCCGATGGGGGAGAGGTCTTTCTGATCGAGCATCATGAGGTCGATGTCGTCGGGCTCCGATGCGCGATGAAGGCGAACCGGAATCTCGACGAGGCCGAAGCTCAGGCTTCCCGACCAAAATGCGCGTGCCATCGCTTCATCTCCGGGCTCGGGGCCTGCACCGGAAAGGTATGCACGCGGCGGGCCAGCACCTTACTGCGGTGGGATGGTGAAAGCAGAGAGTCGCTGAGAGGGAGGTGCCGCTGCGGAGCGAAGCGGCGGAGGGGCGGGGACACCGCGCCGGGCACGATGTTCCCCTCGGGATCCGAACGAATGAGCGGCTACTCCCCGGCATCGCCCGGCCCGTATTGCTCCGCTAATTTGCGATCAAATCGACATCGAAATCCGGTCTCCATGTTCCCGAAGGAACCGGAGCGCCCTGAACGACCTGCGTCCCTGTGCGCGCTCCATCGATTTCACGATTCGCGCGGGCCGAATCGAGTCGTCGGCCCTGGAGGACCCGACGAATCTAAACGGGCCGTCGTCCCTGAATGACTCGGATGAGAACGGCGGCGATCGCCAGCACGAGAAGGACATGGATGAACCCGCCCATCGTGTAGGACGACACCATTCCAAGGAGCCAGAGGACGATAAGGACCACGAAGATTGTCCAGAGCATGTTTGCCTCCTCCGATTCGCCCGCGAGTCCACGTTCACTGTGTCCCGCGGGGTCGAACCGGATCCCTGCAGCCGTCGTGCCAACCGGCGCAGGGTCGAGGACGCGGCGACGAGAGCGCCGCGTGCCCCCGCAATCCGCCCCGCACATCCCGCGCGGAGATCACCGGCGTTCTTGCCCCCGAAAGAGCGTGAAATCGTTGTAATTCTTTCCGCGGGTTGTAGCTGCTACACGCCGCAGAGCTCCCGCTCGCCGCCGAAGGCGCTCAGATCCTCTTCTCGGCGGGGTTTTTGGAGAAATGCTGGACCTCGATCCATTGGTCCGTCGCTTGCAATGACTCGGGGCATGATGATTCGAACCGAGCAGGAGGCAGTCATGTCGCAGGAACAAGTAAATCACTCGATGATGGCTTTCGTTTGGGGTGCTGCGGTGGGAGCGGGGATTGCGCTCCTCGTCGCGCCGAAGTCCGGTCACGACACGCGTCAGCAGTTAGGGAGTGCGGCCCGTCGTCTCGGTGAGACGGCCAAGACGAAGCTTGAGCACGTCGGTGAGACGGCCAAGTCGAAGCTCGAGCACGCGAAGTCGACCGTGCACGACGGAGTCGACACCGTGAACGAAGCGATCGGCGCGGGACGAGCTGCATTCCAGAGTGCGGCGAAGGAAGCCACGACCAATCCTCGTCGGGTGTAGGTCGAGAATCGAAAAGGGCTGGGGGGAAAACGCGGGACGGCAATTCCGGGGCGTGCGCCGTCTTGCAACCCTCCAGCCTTGATTCTTCCCCAGACGAATTCCCCCGTTATACTCGCGACGCTCTTCTACGAGAACAGGAGCTCGCGCGTGACTCAATCCACCAAACGTCCGTCCGATCTCATGGTCTTCTGGAACGCGCTCCGCTGCTGGCAGAGCGACAACATGCAGCGTGCGGGGGCCTCCCTAGCCTACAACACGTTGTTCGCGCTCGCGCCCATGCTCCTCGTGGCCGTGGCGGTGGCGGGGCTGGTGTTCGACGAAAGCGCCGTCCGCGCGCGCATCACCAACGAGATCCAGCAGCTGGTCGGCCTCGAGGGCTCGATGGCGGTGGAGGGACTGTTGCGAGGCGCCTTGCAGCGCAAGGCCGGAATCTTCGCCAGCATCGTGGGAGGCGTCACCTTCGTGCTCGCCTCCACGGGCGCATTTCTCGAGCTACAGACGGCACTGAATCAAATCTGGAATGTGCGCCCGCAAAAAGGGGGAGGCATTCTCGGCTTCTTTCTCAGCCGGACGCTTTCCTTCGCGCTGGTCGTCACGGCGGGCTTCCTTCTCCTCGTCTCGTTGGTCTTGAGCGCCGCGCTCTCCGCGCTCTCCGACTGGATGGAGAGCGCCGCGCCCATCGATCCTCTTTTCTGGAAGGCGGCGAACATTCTCGTCGCCGGCGCCGTCATCACGCTTCTGTTCGCGATGCTCTTCAAGTTTCTCCCCGATGTGGAAATCCGGTGGAAAGATGTTTGGAAGGGGGCCATCGGAACCGCGGTTTTGTTCTCCGTCGGGAAGGAGCTCATCGGTCTCTATCTGGGGCAGAGCGCAGTGGCCTCCAGCTACGGGGCCGCGGGGTCGGTGCTCGTGCTGCTTCTCTGGGTCTACTACTCGTCGCAGATCGTGCTCTATGGGGCGGAGCTCACCCGGGCCTATGCCATGCGCGACGGGCACGTCTCGAAGGAAGACATCGAGCGAAAGGAAGCGGTGGTGAGGGCGGCTCAGCTGGCCAGGGGGGTCGAGGCGGAAGCCTCGACATCATGAGTCGAGGGAGCCGGCGGGCCATGTCGCCTCGAGGGAGAAACCATCTCCTCTCGAGAGCCCGCATGCCGGCTCCCCCGTTTTCGATTCAAGGCACGGTCGGTCCTCGGACTTCCTACTGGAAGTAGAAGAGGACGCCGGCGTTGAACTGGAACTGATCCGCATCGACCTGCCCGACCGACTCGGGAATGTCGTCGAACTCATAGTCCACGAACAGCCAGCGCACGTCGGTCGTGAAGCGAACCGAGTTTGAGACCGGCAGCTCCACACCACCACCGACATGGTAGCCGAGCGCGGAATCCGTCTGGTCGTCGATGGGCCCGTCGTCCGGAAAATCGATCGTCGTGTTGTACCAACCCAAGCCGGCGATTCCATAGGCGATCGGGATCGGGAATGCGAGAATACTCGCCGAAATCGGCCATGATCTGAGGTCCGTCGAGCTCAGCAGCTCTTCCTGGTGGTAGTCCACCGACCCTTCAAATCCCAGCCATTTGTTGCGAGCACGCAGCAGTGCGCCGCCCATGTGGGCGGTGCGATCCGAGTCGAGAGTGTCGTTGTAGTTGTAACGACCACCGAGACCCAGGGCCCACGAGTTGGATTCCACGCCCTCTTCGTCTTGCGCGGTTGCGACGCTCGATGCCAGTAGCATCAAGGCGCACGCGAAAATGGATCGCTTGAACATATTTGCTTTCCCCCTTCGGCATGCGGGTGATGGTGCACGATGCCTCGGAGGGGGGGATTTGCAAGGCATGTGCCCAAGAGGGAGGGACCGTCGCAAGCGACGGTCCCCGAACGACATTCGCGATTTTAGGAGAGCGCTTCTGCGGCGAGAACAAATTGGAAAAAAGGTGCAGGCGTCCTCGCGATTTGTAGAAGATGCTTCCCCGTTCCCTTTGTTGCTTTCCTCGCCGCGATCGAGTCCCTAGTCGCCGTCGACCATGCGTCCGAGGCCGCCCACCATGTCGAGGAGTGAGCCTTCTTCTTTGCGCCCGCCGCGCGGCGACGCTGCCGCCATCACGCGGCTCGCGAGCCGGCTGAACGGGAGCGATTGAATGAAGACCTTTCCGGGACCCTGAAGTGTCGCGAAGAACAATCCCTCACCGCCGAACAACGCCGTCTTGATTCCACCGACGAACTGAATGTCGTAGTTCACGCGCGTTTCGAACGCCACGAGGCACCCGGTGTCCAGGCGCAGCGATTCGCCGGCCTTGAGATCGCGGCTCAGCACGTGGCCGCCAGCATGCACGAAGGCCAGGCCGTCGCCCTCCAGCTTTTGTAAAATAAATCCTTCTCCGCCGAAGAGACCCGCACCGAGCTTCTTCTGGAATGCGATCCCGACCGCGACTCCCTTCGCCGCGCACAAGAACGAGTCCTTCTGGCAAAGCATCGTTCCGGCGTGCTGGCGAAGGTCGAGAGGAATGATGCGCCCCGGGTACGGCGATGCGAACGCCACCTTTTGACGAACGCCTCCACCGTTCGAGAACACGGTCATGAACAGCGACTCGCCGGTGAGAACGCGCTTTCCGGCGGAGAGCATCTTGCCGAGCACTCCCTCGGCCTTCGACTTGTGGCTCCCGTCGCCGAAGATCGTCTCCATCTGGATCGCGGGATCCATGAAAAGAAAAGAGCCCGCTTCGGCGATCGTCGCCTCGCCGGGATCCAGCGTGATCTCCACGAGCTGCATTTCTTCGCCGTGGATCTCGTACTCGATGTCGTGCGCACGCGGATGACCGAAGGCATGAGCCGGTGGAGGCGGAGGAACGGGAGGCGCACCGGTCAGCCCCAATGCGTCGCGAAACTGGAGGATGCTCTCCAGCGCTTCCCAGTTCGCCATTCCCGGCGTGAACACGAACGTCTGGCGATCGATCTCGTTCTTGCGAATCTTCTCCACGATCGCCGCTGCGGTGAACGGACCTTCCTGCTTGCCTTCGACCGCGACATACCAAACCGCTTCGGAGCTCATGGCAGACCTTTCGGGAGGAGGGGGGCGCACATTCTAGACCAACGTGAAGACGAAAATCTCGGCGGCCGGGTTGCCGGCAGGGGCCGACAGCAGCCCCGGGTGGGGCCGGAAATGCGGCCGCTTCGCCGGGATCAGACCAAGTCGAGCGGAGGAATCGCGTCCAGGAGCCCGCGCTCGACGGCGCGTCCGTAGAGATGCTTCAGCGCCGCGAGCCCGGGCTCGCCCATGTCGAGCGTGTCCTCGTTCACGTACATGCGCACGAACTTACGTCCCACTTCGCGATCGATGCCGCGCCCGTAGCCCAGAGCATAGGTGAGGGCGTCGTCTTCGTTGGCGAGCGCATGCTCGATCGATTTCTTGAGAATGGCCGAGAGGCGCACCGCCGTGTCGCGGCCGAGATCCTTGCGCACCAGGTCCAGCCCCAGCGGCAGCGGGAGCCCGCCGGTCTCCTTCTCCCAGACCGTGCCGTAGTCCACGATCTTGCGCAGCCCCATCTTTTCGTAGGTGATTTGTCCTTCGTGAATCAAGAGCCCCACGTCGACGCGTCCCTCGAGCACGGCGCGCGGAATCTCGTCGAACGCGACCACCTCGCGCCGCACTTCCGGATGGTAGATCGACAGCAGGAGATTCGCAGTGGTGTGCAGCCCGGGAGTCGCGACAAGCATTCCGGGAAGATCGCGCTCGTCGATGGCATCCTTGGCGACCAAGATCGGCCCGTAGCCGCGCCCCATCGATGCGCCGGTGCGCATGATCCAGTACTTGTCGGCGAACGCGGGGTAGGCGGCCGCGGAAACCGCAGTCACCTCCAGCTCCGCGCGCATCGCACGGAGATTCAGCGCCTCGATGTCCTCCAGGACGTGCTCGACCGCGATGCCGTCGCCGCCGCGCTCCACTTCGCGGGCGAGCGCATAGAACATGAACGCGTCGTCGGGGTCCGGCGAGTGGCCAATGCGCAGCGTGAGCGTCTGGGGCGTCATGGGGCGTCCTCCATGGGAGGCGCGAGTCTACGCGCGCTCCTTGCTCTGTGCAAGAAGGCACCGTCGCGCTAGGATCCCCGCGTGCGCCCCCTTTTCGCCCCGCTCGTCCTTGCCGTTCTCTCGGTGACTCCTGCGACCGCTCAGGAACCGTCGGCCATGTTTCCCGATTCGACTGCGGCGGATTCGGCTGCGGCGGCGGCCGCGGCGGATTCGGTCGGCGTGCCCCAGCGCGACGTCTTCGACGTCGTGAGCGAGATCCTCCACGGCGAGCGCGTCGAAATGCAGCTGGAAGGGGGCCGGGAACAGGGACTTCATTGGGTAATCCTGCCCTCCTTCAGCTACAACCCGGTGTACGGGTTCGCGATCGGGGCGAGTGCCAGCGGGGCGGGGAAAATGGGCGAATCCGAGAAGACGAGAATTTCCAAGCTCGCCTTCAGCGGAAACTGGTCGACGACCGGACAGATCCAAGCGCTGAGCCAAGGAGACCTCTATCTCAAAGGGGGGGACGTTCTCCTGCGGATCGACGCGCGCTACTTGGACACCACTCGACCGACGTTCAATCTGGGCTCCGTGGATCTCGGGGCCGAAGAGTTCCCTGTGGATTATCGGATGGTGCGCTGTTACGCCACCTTGAATCGCCGGATCCAGAAAGAAGTGTACGCCGGGCTCGGCTACCATCTCGATTCGTTCGACGACATCGTCGACCAGCGCGCCAGGGACGGGGAGATCACACCGTACGTGACCTACTCGGGCGGAAATCCCGACGGCGCGCGCTCGGCGGGGATCTCGGTGAATCTTCTCGCCGATGCGCGAAGCAATCCCGTGAACCCGCGCTCCGGGTACTACATCGGCTCCACGTTTCGGGCGAACCTCGAAGGGCTCGGAAGCGAATCGAATTGGCAGGAAATGTGGACGGAGCTTCGCGTTTACCCTCACTTGCCCAAAGATTCTCCGCATCGGCTGGCCTTCTGGATCTGGACTTGGTTCTCGTTCGGAGAGCCTCCGTTCTTGAATTTGCCGAGCATCGGCGGAGACACCTACGGGCGCAGCGGACGCGGCTATCTCCAAGGGCGGATTCGCTCGCAGAACATGGCCTACATCGAGACCGAGTATCGCCGCGAGCTACGTGCCGACGGGCTCCTCGGAATGGTGGCGTTCCTCAATCTCACCAGCGCCAGTGACCCGGATACGGGAACGCTCGGGCAACTGGACGCCGGCGGCGGGGCCGGCGTGCGCCTCAAGTTCAGTAAGCAATCGGACACGAATCTCGCCGTGGACTTGGGGTGGTCCCGGGATCGTTCCGTGGGAGTGTTCATCGGGACGACCGAGGTGTTTTGACGGCGAGCCGCGGGCCCGCGAGGCGGCGCGCCGGAGCTGCGCTGGTTCTCTCGTGCTTCGTCGCCGTCGTCCCCGCCCCGGTGCACGCTGCCGGCGTTCGTGACCACCAGCGCATCACCCGCGAAGCACTGCGCGATGCAGGATGGACCGACGACGAACGCATCGAGCGCGTGGTGCGGAACAACCTGGCCACGGACATGGCGCGGCTGCAGAGTTTCTATCGCGAGTCGCTGGCGTTCGTGTTCCCCAAGACCGGGCGCTACGTCGATCCCGTCTTGGAGCTGGCCGAGACGGCGACATTCAACTCGCACGGCACCGACGGTTTTCACTTCAATCATCTGTATTCCTTCTCCGCGATCGACCAGACGTGGCGCTTCCTGGGCGACTGGGTGGATTCCGCGGCCACGGCGATCGCGGCGTCGTCGCCGGGACCGGACGACTCCCGTGTGCTCGCGCTGCTCGGAATCACCACGCACGTCGTCCAAGACTTCTACTCGCATTCCAACTGGGTCGAGATGCTCGCCCCGTTCGTTTCGGAAGAGATGCGGCCGGAGGAGTTCCCGCTCTGGGAAGAGCTCGTGGAAACGCCGAGTGCATGGCTGGCCATTCACCCCACGTTCGATCGGAACGCCGCGATGGAGCGATTGCGGCTCTCCGACGCGTTCACTTCGGACGACGACCGCGCCGGAGGGCTGCAAACCGGACGATCTCGCGGCGCTCCGCCGTGGAACGGACAGCCTCCGTGGAAGCACCGGCACGTCGAAGGAGCTTCGGACGCGGTGGTCGATGTGCTTTCGCGGCGCGCGACCGTCCTTTGGGTGCGCCGTATTCAGGATCGTCTTGACAGGGGAGGAGGCGCGGGATTCTCTATCGACCCACCGAGCGGAGGTCCCCGATGATTCGAATCTCGGCCCGTTTCACATCTTTCTTCTCGGGGGTCGTTCTCTCGGCCTTCCTGTCTTCGGTTTCGTTCGCCGAGACCCAGGACCCGGCAGAGTCCGATGGGCACCGCGTGCTGAACGACTGGGGCTTCTCGTTCAATCTGGGGATCGGAGAGACCGACGGCGATTTCGATGCCGCGCTGAACCACCAACTCGCCGGCGAGTTCAACTTCTTCCACATGAACGGGCCGTGGCGCTTCGGGTTCGGCTTGAACTTTTCTTCGTTCGAAATGGCGGAGCCGTACGAAGACGAGCCCGAGTGGGGCTATCAACGGACGGGGTTCTTCGCACAGTACATGCTCAACCATCAAGATCGTCTGCGTCCCTACTTCCAGGTCCGCGCCGCCTTCGCGCGCCTGCATCCGCGCAGCGAGCTGTTCGAGATGGATCCGCTCCCGGAGGATTTCGAAGTCGGCGACAGTCCCACCGAAGCCGCGGACGGGTTCACGCTGGGCCTCGGCGCCGGGCTCGAGGTCAAGATCACCCGCGCGCTCGCGCTCGACCTTTCGTTTTTGGCGAGCCCCTACTGGGTCGAAGACTACGATCTCTCCCCCGTGGGACATCCGCCGGCGAGCTCGGGCACGACTTGGGAAGGCCGCATGGGCCTGGTGTGGTGGCCTTGGGGAGAGGCGTATGCGGACTCGGCCCACGCCACGCGCGACGCCTGGGGCGTGAAGCCCAGCTGGGGATGGGCCATCGGCGAGATGATGGCGATCAACCTGGGAGCATCCGGCTTCAACGAGTACGTGCGCAACGCGAACTTCAATCAGATCAGCCCGCGCAGCTGGTGGTCGAACCTGGAAGACGGCTTCCACTACGATGACAACCAATTTCGCACGAATCAATACATCCATCCGTTCAACGGATCGACGTATTACAATTCCGGTCGCGCGAACGGGCTCGATTTCTGGGAGTCGTCCATCGTCGGGATCACCGGCGCATTCTTCTGGGAGGCGTTCGGCGAGACGCATCCCATGTCCTGGAACGACCTGCTGAATACCGGCATCGGCGGCGTTGCCGTCGGTGAAATGTCCTACCGCATGTCGTCGCTCGTGCTGGACAACACCGCGACCGGCTCGGGACGTACCTGGAAGGAGATCGCCGGGTTCGTGATCGATCCGGTTCGCGGATTCAATCGGCTCCTGTCGGGGAAGGCCTCGAGGTACCACGCGAACCCGGTCGACCCCATGGACTGGCGGCCTCCCGGACAGAAGAACCGAGTCGCCATC
This sequence comes from uncultured Gemmatimonadales bacterium, assembly GCA_963725045.1. Lineage (GTDB taxonomy): Bacteria > ARS69 > ARS69 > ARS69 > ARS69 > CAVRWY01. The sequence continues at coordinate 621,791 of CAVRWY010000008.1, read as the reverse complement.
GGCGCGCGGATCATCGGAGAAGGGGAATCGATCTCCGAGGACACAGAGACTCATGGGTTCCTCGAGCTCGCCCACTCGCACGGCAACATCTTCGAGAACGATCGCCGCGGTCCCTTCGACTACTTCGATCTGAACGCGCAGATCAATTTCGGGGACAAGGTGCCGCTCGGAAAAGTCCTGATTCGCGGTGACCTGTGGTCGAATCCACTCGGCGACAGCTCCTCGCCCGATCACGTGTTCTCGATCGCGCAGCACTTCGACTACATCAACAACAATGCGTACGAATTCGGCGGACAGAGCTTCGGTCCCTCGTTGACGTCGCGCTTCGGTGACCCCGCGGGGCTCAGTCTGGCCACGCGCGTGGATCTCATCGCGACCGTGATCGGTGCGATCAACTCCGACTACGCGTTCCTCGCCGAGGTCGAGAACCAGGAGCGCTTCCGCGAGTACGACTACGGTGCCGGTGGCGGCGGCGCGCTCAGCGCGTCGATCGGGTTCTCCCGCAAGGCGATGCTCGATCTCTACTATCGCGTGGAGTACTTGAACGTGAAGAACGGCTCGGTCTATTCCACCGACGACTTCGACGGCTCGGATGCGGACCACGTGATTCAGGCGGCTTCCGCCCGGCTCCTGGTTCCGTTCCGTCCGGAGGTGGCGGTCGGTGCGGACGCGACCGTGTTCCTCCGCAACAGTGAATACTCGCTCCCGACCGTCGCGGACGAAGTCACGCAGAGAAACCCGCAGGTGCGCGTCTACCTCGCCTGGACTCCGGGGTCGAGCGAGGATCCTTCCGTCACTCCTTGAGGACACGGGCTCGCACCGGGCACCGTTTCCACCTTGAGTTGACGCAGCTTCGGGCGGGGCCTATGGTAGCGGGCACTTTTTCGCCGCTTCGGTCCCTTCGTCTTCCAACGGCATTCTTCCAACGGGGAGCTCATGCGCAAACTTCTTCTCGCTTCCGCCGCCGTTCTGTCGGCTGCAGCCGTCATCTCCTGCGGAGCTTCGACGCAGATGACGAATTCCTGGACGGCACCGGCGTTCCAACCGGGGTCTATCCGCAAGATCATGGTGGTGGGCGTCGCGAAGAACGAAGGTGTCCGCCGGGCCTACGAAGATCGCTTCGTCGCGAAACTGAAAGAGATGGGGCACGAAGCGACCGTCAGCTACGTGATGGAGCCCAACGTCGCCACTCCGGACAGCGCGGCCATCGTTCTCAAGTTGGCGGATGCCGGAGTCAGTCACATTCTGACGACCCGGCTCTTGGACAGGAAGACGGTGGAGACGTACGTCCCGCCGACCTACATGTCCATGGGCTACGGCTACGGCGGCTATCCCGGGTACTACGGCGGGTGGGGATCGTATTGGGGAATGGGAGCCACGTACGCGGTGGATCCCGGCTACGTCGACTCGGATACCGTCGTGATTCTGGAGACGAACATCTACGGCGTGGACAAGGGCGATCTTCTCTGGACGGGCATGACGGAGACGTACATGGCGAGTGACGTGAGGGACAACGTGGACGCCGTCATCACCGTCACCACCGACGAGCTTCGAGCGAAAAAGATTCTCTAGAGTCCTTCGAACCCTCCGACGGGAACGCGCCCGCGTCGCGAAGTCATCGAAAGGAAGAGTTCATGGCTCGATTCGCTTCACTCCTGATGGTTCTGGCCGTCGTTCTGTGCGCTTCCGACGTTCGCGCACAAGGGAGCAGCTCCGGATCTTCGACAGCCTCGAGCTCCGACTATCGGCTCGAGCTGATTCCCCATGCCGGCTATGCCTGGACGTTCTCCCGCGACGCGTTCTATGGAACCTTCGCTGGCGAAGTGGACTTCGAGGACTCCGCATACTGGGGAATCGCCGCCGATCTCAACATGCGATCCGGCAAGCAGGCCCGGCTCCTCTACCGCAGGCAGGATACGGAACTCGTGTTTCGCCGTTTCGGAGGCGGATCACAAAAGTCCGATGTGGCCATCGAGTACTGGCACGTAGGCGCACTCGGAGGAGTTCCGCGCGGGAATATGATGCCCTACGGGCTGCTCACGCTCGGCGGAACGCGCATCGCTCCCAAGGAGATCAACGACGACACCTGGAAGTTCTCCATGATCTTCGGGCTCGGCGTGAAGTACTACGGCGAGCGTTTCGGACTCATGCTTCAAGGTTCGTTCCCCTTCACCGTCATCGACGGTGGGGGAACGATCACGGTGGGGTCGGGAGGCGTCTACACGACCGTCGGCGGCTACGGCATCGGGCAGATGGATTTGACGGGCGGTCTCATTCTTCGAATCTGATCGGTCACGGCATTCGAACGGGTAAGAACCCAAGGAGGAATTCGCGATGAAGTTCACATGGCTCGCATTGGCTCTTTGCGCGGTGACGGCGGTTCCCGCTTCCGCTCAGGACGCGGCGAGTGCCGGGAATACAGACAAGTACGTCGAGATGCTGAAGACCGACTGGAAAGCGGACCGAGTCGGCATCGTCACCGAAGTGCTGGATCTGAACGATGCGCAGGGAGCCGAGTTCTGGCCGATCTACCGGGAGTACGATGCGAAGCTCACGGCGCTGAACGATCAGCGCTTCACCTTGATCCGGGACTTCGCGGGCCAGTACACGACCATGACGGACGATGGCGCGAAGGATCTCATGAAGCGGGCGTTCAAGCTTCGTGATCAGCGCAACGACGTGCTGGAGAGCTACGCAGGAAAGGTGGAGAAGAAGCTCGGGGGCCGGGTCGCCGCGCGCTGGGCGCAAACGGAGGCCGCACTCCATTCCCTGGTCGACATCTCGCTGGCGTCGGAGCTCCCGCTCATCAAGTAGCGAATTCCCGCTGCGCGCGGCCGCGAACCGATCGCGGCCGCCGCGGCGACGCTCCGCGCAGCGGATTGTTCCCGCCTCAGGAATCGCTGCCGCCCGCGTCCTCTCCCGACCACTTCGATTTCGGCACCACCACCGCTCGATCGGGCTGTCCCTCGAAGTGCGGCGACATGATCTGCACGCCGCGCTCGTTGAACGCGTCCTGGATGTTCGCGTGCAGTTGGGAGAGCGTGGCGATGCGGGTCTCAGGACTCGCCAGCCGCGCGATGAGCTCGTACTCCACGTAGAAATCGGACAGACCCTTCTGCCAGACACGCGGGCGCCGGATTCTTGCGGATTCCCGGCGTGATCGCCGCGGCCGACTCCAAGAGCTCGTGCACGACCCGCCACGGAGCGCTGTATCCGATGGTTACCGAGGTCGTGAGCGGCGGCCCGTCCGCGCTGCCCAGCCGCGAATAATTCTTGATCGTGGTTCCCACCATGACGTTGTTCGGAATCGTGAATTCTTCGTTGCGATAATTCCGAAGCTTGGTCGACAGCGGGCCGACCTCGAGCACGGTTCCTTCGATCTCGCCCACCCGGACGAAATCTCCCACACGCAGCGCGCGCGCATACACCAGGACGAGCCCACTCATCATCTGTCCCATGATTCCGCTCGATCCCAGCGTGACCAGAACGCCCACGAACACGCTGACGCCCTTGAAGATGTCGGAGTTCGATCCGGGGAGAAACGGGTAGGCGATGACCGCGGCGAAGAGCCAAATCGCGACCACGACGAGACGCCGCGTCGCGCTGGCCGTTTCCGGATGAATGCCCGGAATGGTGAGCTCTTGGCGCTCCGCGCGCTCGAAGATCGCGCCGATCAAGCGGGTCGCCACCCGGGTGATCAGAAAGATGATCGCGGCGGTGATGAGACCGGGCATGGCCTCGAGGAATCCGACACCGAGGCTCCGGAACACTCCCTGGAGGAAAGACGTGGCGTCGCGTGCCAAAGGCCGAGTCATGGGGAATCGATTGAGAACGAAGGTGAGCCAAGTGGAGCCGAGGAAGAGGGATAGCCCCAGAATCGCGAGGCCGATGATCCCGCGCACCACGGCGATGAGCTCGTCGTGCAGCCTTCCGCCGACTGCGGCATGCAGCCCGCGGGTCCACGCTCCTTCGGCATCGAGCTTCTGGAGCGCCATGCGGCGTCCGCGGAACAGGAGCACGAGCGCCGCGGCGAGAATGGCCGTGGCCAGAAGAGAAAAGATCGCCGATCGCACCAGCTGCGCGGGCTCCCAGGCGCTCGCTCGCTGGCGCAAAATCTTCTCGAGACGAGCCTTCACCGCGGCTGCTTCCAGCTGGACCGTGGTGGGGGCGTTCGGATCGAGATCCGCGGACACGATCGCGAACATCATTTCTTCGTCGATGATGAAGACCACCCCGTCGGGGATCGATTCGACGTTCACGGGGGAGAGCAATTCGTTCGAGTCGAGAGAGTCGATTCGCTTTCGGGCGCCATCGGCGCGCACTTGTGGATTGCTTCCGGCGACGATCGCCCGGAACGTGGTCATGGTCTCGCCATTGAGCACGAACGGAACGGGGCGCGGTTTGGATGGAAGGGAGAGGCCTGCCGAATCAGTCGGTGCGGCGGGGCCGGCGGCCACATTCGTGGAGTCCGCCGCGAGCGCCTCAGAGCCGCCGACGAAAACGGCGGCCGCAAGCGCGACCGCCGTCACGATTCGAAGAGAAGCTCGGCGCGCGATCATCCGTCGCGTCGCTCTTCGCACAGTCCTTAGTAGCGTCCCGCGGACCAGCTGAATCCGAGCCCCACGGTCCAATAGCTGAAGCTCCTCGATTCGCCACCGAGGTAATCGCCGGCTTCGAACGGGTAGTGGTAGCGGAGGTCGACGATGAGGCGGGTGTCGCGGTTCGCGGTGGGAATCCAGACGCCGGCTTGCGGAGCGATCCCGAAGTGCCAATCCTCCGCATCGTAGGTGAACACGCCGACGTCCAGCATTTGGTCGAAGTAGTAGGCACCGGCGTTCAATCCGATATACGGCCGCAGGTGACCCTCCTCTCCGAAGTAGTACTGCGCACCGACCAGCATCGGGAACGCATTGACGTCGCGATACTGGCTCCCGGAAATCGCGCCGTTCTCGAGCTCGATGATACTCTCCGTATTCTCGTGGAACTCGTTCCAGCAGAATCCGAGGCTCGCCGTCATGTTCGTCTTGACGAACTTGCGCCCTTCCAGCGTCAGGCCCAGCCAGCTGTCGTTCTCGATGAAGTTCTTGAGGTCGCCGTCGGGATAGCTCCAATTCCAGGTGAAGACGCCGATCGCACCGTATGCGGCCCGGGCGGACTGCGCGCTGGCAAGAATCAGGATCGCGGCAAGCGTCGCGCTGAAGATTCTCATGGGTCGTCGTCCTTCCCTAGTTCGTCGAAATGTACGGAGACTGTGCGAATGCGTCGTCCACCTTGGCGACGAGCTCCACTCCTTCGCCGGCCAGGATGCTGCCGAACGATGCGACCCACATGATCGGCGCGTCGGCGGCCGTCGCGTCGGCGGCGGCACGGTCGATCATGACGGCGACCACGGTTCCCGTCGTGTACGTCACCGCATAGGACGGGTAGCACCACCCGTAGCCCGGATAGCAGTAGTACCAACAGTAATAGTCATACCAGTAGTAGCAGGAGGAGACCGCGTAGTCCGTGGTGGTGACGGCCGCGAAGATCAAGATGTCGGCGACGGCGGGGTCGTCCACTTCGGTATAGCCGCGCGCGGTCATGTTGCTGCGAATCTTGCCGAAGAACTGGTTGTCGTAGGCGTGGGTGACGTCGACGCTCTCGTCGGGGATCTCGACGATTCCCCGGGCGTCCGCCAGAGCGAACGTCTGATACGCCCCGAAGTCCTTCGCTTCGTCGAACAGCGTGGTCACCGTGGTGTAGTCGTCCGCATCGTCGAACCGATTCGGATAGCATGATTCGAGCACGGCGATCGTGGCGAAGCACGCGATCGCGAGCAGAGCCTTCCTCATCATCGTGAACCTCCAGCGCATTCGAGACCTCACGAGCGCATTCGAGACTCGCGCGCAGGGTTCCGCGCCGCTCGAAAAGAGGCGCGAACGTATAGCGCAATCGAGGGGAGGCGTCAAACGGAGAGCGGAAGGGGCGCGGGGCGTGGTTCCCGCGGCGAGTGGATCATGCCCCCGCGCGGTCTACTCGCTCGGCCGGGCGGCCGGTCTCTTTTCCAGAGCGGCGATGCGCTCTTTCAGCGTGCGGATCTCGCGGCGGAGATCTCGCGCGCGCACCGCGATCTCCATTCGCCGGGCGAGCACCGCTGCCGCGGCGCTCTTCGCGACCACGTCGTCCGCGCCGAGCTTCATCACCGCGGCGGCGGTATTTCCTTCGTCCGTATCGACGAGCACGATGATGCTGAACGGATGCGGGTGGACGTCGCGCACCACGAGCGTGCTCTTGATCACGCCTCCGCTGGGCTGTCCTGCGAGAACGGAGCACAAGAGGAAGCAGTCCACGCGTTGGTCCAGGAGCTTGAGCGTCGCCTCTTTGGGGTCCGCCGCCTCGAGGACGCGCCATCCTTCGGCGGCCAGCTGCGTCGCCAGGTTCTTGCGGGCGATGCCGCGATCGTCGAGGAGAAGCGCGGTCGGGGGACCGGCGGTTCCCGGGGCCGCCGTCGCCGACGACGCGGCCTCGACCCCGAGGATCGCTTGCACGATTGCCTCGGGCGTATCGTCGGGTTGGATCGAGATCACCGGGATCGTCGCGTTCGGACAGCGCGCGGCGAGCGACGCGCGAAACGCGTCGAGCTCTGCGGGAGCGGGCGGCGTTTTTGCGACCACGCAATCGGGTGGGCGGCGTTTGGCCAGCGCCAGCGCCTGACTCGCCACCGGCGCGATCAGGACGGAATGGCCGCGCGACTCCAGCGCCCCTTGGAGGGGCTTAGCGAGCTTGTCGTCGGAGAGAACGAAGAGGACGTGCACGACTCACTTTCGTCCTCCGCGCACCGAGACTTGATCGGATCGAGCTCCGCTTCGGGGTGGACGTCGGCGAACGCGTTCACGAAGCGGAGCTCTTCCAGGAACTCGAAATAGTCGCGGAAGCCCTGCCGTGCGGCGTCCACGGTCACCGAATGGAAGATGCTCTCGCGCAAGCGGGCGCCGTGCGGAAGCCCGCGGGTGAAGTAGCCCGCCGCCTTCTTGATCGGGCCGAGCAGGACGCCATCGCGCGCCTCCTGGTCGCCGTCGAAGCGCGCGGCGAGATCGTCGAGGTAGCGCAGGAGCACGTCGCGGCGATCGGTGAGCGTGGGCTCGTAAATGGGGCGGCCGGCGACGTCGTCGGCGATCTGATGGAGCAGCCAGGGATTGCGCAGGATGCCGCGTCCCACCATGACGCCGTCGGCACCGGAGAGCTCGCGCGCGCGCCGCGCGTCGGCGACGGTGAGGATGTCCCCGTTCACCAGCACGGGAACCGACACGGCGCGCTTCACCGCCCCCACGAATTCCCAGTCGGCGGAGTTCTTGTACAGGTCGCAGCGCGTGCGTCCGTGCACGGCGATCATCGCCGCTCCGCAGTCGACCGCGGCGCGCGCGACCTGGGGCGCGTTGCGGTTGTTCGCATCCCACCCGGTGCGCATCTTCACCGTGAAGGGGACGCTCGTTCCGGCGACGGCGCGCGCCGCAGCGCGAAAGATCTCGGTCGCGCGATCGGGCTCGCGCAAAAGCGCCGATCCGGCGCAGCCCGAGGTGACCTTCTTCGATGGACAGCCCAGGTTGATGTCCACGATGTCGGCCCCGAGATCGATGCAGAGCTTCGCCGCATCTTCCATGCGCGTCGGGTCGCGGCCGTAGATCTGAATCGAAACGGGATGCTCGTCGGGGGAGATCTCGGCCATGCGCCAGGCCTTGGCCACGTTTCGAGTCATGGCCTCCGAGCTCACGAACTCGGTGACCGCGAGCCCGCACCCTCCGAGGCTCCGCACCAGCCCGCGGAATTCGCGGTCCGTGATCCCCTCCATGGGAGCCAGGACGCACGGTGGATCGACGAGGACGCCGCCGACGCGGAAGGACACGGTTCACTCTCCCTCAAGGAACGAGCGCACGAGGGTACCCCAGGCGCGCGCGTCCCGCCACCCGGGCGGCCCCCCTCATGCGTCCGCGCTCGGTGTATCGGCGTCCCGTCGCCGCGGCCTTGACGGCCAGCGCCGGGATCCGGACTCTGCGATCATGAGCGCGATCCGGGTTCGCCTCGGAAGCACGGCCGAGTGCATTCCACTGCGGTGGGCCATTCTCCGTCCGGGGAGACCCGAATCCACCGCGCATCTTCCCGGAGACGGCGAGCCCGAGACGTTTCACGTGGTTGCGGAGAACGGCGGCGCGATCGTGGGCTGCGCGTCGTTCGTCGTGCGCCCGTTTCCTCCCGATCTCGAGGCGCGGCGCGCGTGGCAGCTTCGCGGGATGGCGGTCGCCGCGACGCAGCAGGGCACCGGCGTGGGAAGCTCGATTCTCTCGAAAGCGCTGGAGATTCTGGCGCCGGAGACGCGCGCGCGCGGCACGACTCCCGGTGCCACCTTGTGGTGCAACGCGCGAATGAACGCCGCGGCCTTCTATCGACGCAACGGTTGGGTTCCGGTGGGCGAGGTCTTCGAGCTGCCGCCGATCGGCCCGCACGTGATCATGAAGTGGAGTCCGGGACCGTCGTCCGAAAGGGACTGACGGGCATCGATGGGATTTCCTGCCGGTGGATCCGCTCGGGGTTCCCCGTCCGCCGCCGTGGCGGTTCTCGGCGCTCCATGACCGCCTCGGATCCCAGTATCTCTCTCTCGCGATACGTTCCTCGGCGCGCCGGCGGCTCGCCTCGTGCCCAGATTCCCGGAGCCTTTCGGCTCGCGCTTTTCGCTTCGTGGAGAAGGAGATCTGGCGTCGGCGTTACGCAGGCTCGCCGAAAGGTACCGGGACTCTGGGCGGCGACCGCCGGTGCGCCTCCGGTACGCCACGCTCGACTCGAGACACTGGGAATCCGAGGCGATCGAAATCGCCTGCGGTGCGCAGACGCGGCCGAGGGGAATCCCCTTCGCCCACCGGCAGGCGCTCCGTCCCACCCTCACGAAGTCCCGTTGTCCGTCTCCGGCGTCCCGCCTACACTGCCCGTCGCATGCTCAAGACCTCACCATTCCATCCGCGCACCGCGCCGCTCGTCCGCGCGCAGACGTGGCGCCGCTGGGCCGGCTACCAGATGGCCAGCGCCTACGATCCGCATCCCGACCGCGAGTACGCGGCGATCCGCAGCGCGGCCGCGCTGATCGACGTCTCGCCGCTCCACAAGTACCGGATCACGGGGCCGGACGCGGCGCGGCTCCTCGACCGCATGATCACCCGCGACATGACCAAGCTGAAGCCGGGCCAGGTCTACTACACGCCGTGGTGCGACGACGCCGGCAAGGTCGATCGACGACGGCACGGTGAGCCGGCTCGGCGACGGCACGTACCGGCTCACCAGCGCCGACTCCTCGCTGCGCTGGCTCCGCATGAACGCGGTGGGCATGGACGTGCGCATCGAGGACGTCTCCGAGCAGCATGGGCGCGCTCGCGCTGCAGGGTCCGCTCGTCGCGCGCCATTCTCGCGGCCGTGTCGCCCGCCGACCTCGCCGCGCTCAAGTACTTCCGCGTGATCGAGACCACGCGTGCGCGACATCCCGGTCACGATCTCGCGCACCGGCTACACCGGCGACCTCGGGCTACGAGATCTGGGTCGACGCCGCGCGCGCCGTCGCGCTGTGGGACGCGCTCGATCGAGGCCGGCGACGCCGTTCGGCATCACGCCCGCGGGCGTGTGGGCGCTGGACATCGCGCGCATCGAGGCCGGGCTCATCATGCTCGACGTCGACTACTTACTCGGCGCACCACGCGCTGATCGAAGCGCGCAAGTCGTCGCCGTACGAGATCAACCTCGGCTGGGCGGTGAGCCCGGCGAAGGGCCCGTTCAACGGCCGCCGCGCGCTGGCCGCGGAGCGAGAGCGCGGCGCGGCCTGGGGCTTCGTCGGCCTCGAGATCGACTGGGACTCGTTCGAGCGGCTGCTTCGCGGCCCGCGGGCTGCCGCCGCAGATCGCCGAACGTGGCGTGGCGCACCAGCGCGCCGGTGTACCGCGAGCGGACAGCAGGTCGGCTACGCGACGAGCGGCTGCTGGTCGCCGCTCCTGAAGAAGTCGCTCGCGCTCGCGCATCTGCAGGCGCCGCACTTCGCAGCCGGGAACGCCGTTGGAGATGGAAGTGACGGTCGAGCACCACCGCGAGCGCGCCGACGCGATGGTCGCGCAAGCTGCCGTTCTTCGACCCGGAGCGGAAGAAGGCATGAGCACGGCGCGCTACGACGCGATCATCGTCGGCGGCGGGCACAACGGCCTCGTCGCCGCCGCGTACCTGGCGCGCGCCGGGCGCAAGACGCTGGTGCTGGAGCGCCGCCCGCTGATCGGCGGCGCGGCCGTCACCGAGGAGATCTTCCCCGGCTTCAAGTTCTCGGTGTTCTCCTACGTCGTGAGCCTGCTGCGCCCCGAGATCATCCGCGACCTCGACCTGCCGCGGCACGGCCTGCAGATCCTGCCGCTCGAGAGCACGGTGACGCCGCTCGACAACGGCGACTACCTGGCGTCGTGGGCCGATCCCGACGAGACGCGCCGCGAGCTGTGCCGCCACTCGCCGCGCGACGCCGACGCCGCGGTCGTGTTCGGCCGCCTCATGCACCACATGGCGATGGCGGTGAAGCCGATCCTCGGCATGGTGCCGCCCGATCCGGCGTCGCTGGCGCCGTCGGATCTCGCCGGTCTGCTCGAAGCTCGGCGGACACTTCCGCTCGCTCGGCGCCGAGCGCTTCCACGCGCTGCACAAGCTCATGACCATGAGCAGCGCCGACTACCTCGACGAGTGGTTCGAGTTCGACGCGCTCAAGGCCACCAAGTCGGCGAGCGGCATCATCGGCACGTTCCTGGGCCCGCGCTCGCCCGGCTCCGCGTACGTGCTGCTGCACCACTACATGGGCGAGATCGACGGCGCGTTCCGCGCGTGGGGATTCCAGAAGGGCGGCACCGGCGCGATCAGCGACACGATCGCCCGCGCGGCGCGCGCGCACGGCGCCGAGATCCGCACCGGCGCGGCCGTCGAGCGCGTGCTCGTGAAGGACGGACGCGCGACCGGCGTCGCGCTGGCGAGCGGCGAAGAGATCGCGGCGAGCCTGGTGGTCTCGGGGCTCGATCCGCGGCTCACGTTCACGCGGCTCGTCGATCCGAAGGAGCTGCCGGAGCCGCTCGTCGAGGGCATCCGCCGCTACAAGTTCCGCGGCTCGTCGGGCAAGGTGAACCTCGCGCTCTCCGGGCTGCCGGACTTCACCTGCCTGCCGGGGCGCGGCCCGCATCTGCGCGGCGCGATCTCGATCAGCCCCAGCCTCGACTACCTCGAGCGCGCCTACGACGACGCCAAGTACGGCGAGTTCTCGCGGCATCCGTACATGGACATCGTGATTCCGTCGATGATCGATCCGGGCATGGCGCCGCCCGGCAAGCACGTGATGAGCATCTTCGTGCAGTACGCGCCGTACGCGTTGAACGGCGGCTGGAACGACGCGAAGCGCGAGGCGTTCGGCGACGCGGTGGTCAAGACGCTGGCGCGCTACGCGCCGAACATCGAGTCGCTGATCCTGCACCGGCAGGTGCTGACGCCGGACGACATCGAGCGCATCACCGGGCTCTCCGAAGGCAACATCTTCCAGGGCGAGCTGGCGCTGCAGCAGCTCTTCTTCCTGCGTCCGGTGCCGCAGTGGGCCAAGTACCGCACGCCGATCCGCGGCTACTGGCAGTGCGGCGCGGGCACGCATCCGGGCGGCGGCATCATGGGCGCGTCCGGGCGGCTGGCGGCGCTCGAGATCCTGAAGGCGGCGCGATGAGCGCGAGCGCGTTCGACGTGATCGTGATCGGCGCGGGCGCGAACGGGCTGGTCGCCGCGTCGCGCCTCGGCCAAGCGGGGCTGCGCGTGCTCGTGCTCGAGGGCGGCGACGCGCTCGGCGGACAGGGCCGGCTCGTGGAGTTCGCGCCGGGCTTCTGCGCCGCGCCGCTCGGCGCTCGATCCGGGATGGCTCCCGGATTCGATCGCGCGCGGCCTCGGCCTCGACGGGCTGGAGCGCGCACGCGGCGGCGCATCCGTTGTCGGTCGCGATCGGGCCGGGCTCCTTCCTCACGCTCTCCCGCGACGTCGCCGCGGCGTCGCGCGCGATCGCTGCGCATTCGCCGGCGGACGCGGCGAAGTGGCCGGCGTTCACCGCGCGGCTGCGCTCGCTGGCCGGATTCCTCGAGAGCTCTACCAGATGCCCGCGCCCGACTGGACGCGTCGTCGCTCGGCGAGGTGCTGCCGCTGCTCGGACTCGGGCGCAAGTTCCGCGCGCTCGGCCGGCAGAACATGATCGAGTTCCTGCGCACGCTGCCGCTGTCGGTCTGGGAGCTGCTCGACGACGGGTTCGAGTGCGCGCCGCTCAAGGCGGCGGTCGCCACGGGCGGATTCGCGATCACCAGCAGGGGCCGCGCTCGGGCGGCACCGGCTTCGTGCTGCTGCATCACCTGGTCGGTGCGCCGGTGGGATGCGGTGCGCGGGCGCGTTCCCTGGCGCGCCGGCCCTCGAGCGTTCACCGACGCCGCGGAGCGGCGGCGCGGCGCTTCGGCGTCACCATTCGCACCGGCGCCGCGGTCGCGCGCATCCGCGTGCAGGACGACGCGGTCGCCGGCGTGACGCTCGCCGACGGCGAGGAGATCGCGCGCGAAAGCCGTGCTCTCGACCGCCGAACTCCGCGCGCACGATGCTCGACGGGGTCGATCCGGTGTGGCTCGATCCCGAGTTCCTGCACGCGGTGAGGAACATCCGCCACCGCGGCTGCACCGCGTTCGTGCTCTACGCGCTCGACGCGCTGCCCGACGTTCCCGGTCTCGATGCCGGCGGCGCTCGGCGGCATGGTCTCGCTCACGCCGAGCCTCGCGTTCGCTGGAGCGCGCCGCCGACGCGGCGAAGTACGGCACCGTCTCGGAGCGTCCGCACGTCGAGCTCACCGTGCCGACGCTGCGCTGGCCCGATCTCGCCCCCGCGGGCCGGCACGTGCTGATCGCGCGCGCGCAGTACGCGCCCTACCGACTGCGGGACGGCGCGCGCTGGGACGCGGCGCGCCGCGATGCGCTGGCCGATCGCGTGACCGCGGCGATCGAAGCGGTGTCGCCGGGCTTCCGCGCGCGCATCCTGCTCGCGCGTCGCCTGGTCGCCCGCGCGATCTGGAAGAGCACTTCGGGCTGCGCGAAGGGCGCGGCCTCGCAGGGCGAGCTCGGTCTCGATCAGATCCTGTTCATGCGGCCGGTCGCCGGCTGGGGGCGCCATCGCACGCCGATCGACGGCCTATACCTGGGCGGCGCGGGCACGCATCCGGGTCCCGGGGTCCTGGGCGGCGCCGGATGGCTCGCCGCGCACACGAGCTCTTGCAGGATCGGCGCCGAAAGTAGAGCGAGCATGGCCACGTATCATCCCACCACGCAGGCGTACCAGCAGGGCGCGCGGACGCTCCCGCGCGAGTACTACACCTCGGAGGCGATCCTCGCGGAAGAGCGCGAGCGCATCTTCGCGCGGAGCTGGAACTGCGTGGGCCGCGCCTCCGATCTCGCCGAGCCGGGCGACTACTTCGTGCGCGACATCGCCGGCGAATCGATCATCGTGCTGCGCGACCGCGAGGGAACGCTGCGCGCGCTCTTCAACATCTGCCGCCATCGCGGCACGCGTCTCTGCCGCGAGGCCTCGGGGCGCTTCGGCGAGACGATCCAGTGCCCGTACCACGCCTGGACCTACGCCACCGACGGGCGGCTGATCGGCGCGCCGCACATGCAGGAAGTCGAAGGCTTCGACAAGGCCGACTACCCGCTGCACGCCGCGGCGCTCGCGGAATGGGAAGGATTCCTGTTCGTGAACATCGCCGAGCGCCCCGCGCCGTTCGAGACGGCGTGGGCGCCGTGCTCCGGACGGCTCTCGCGCTACGGACTGCCGGGGCTGCAGATCGGGCATCGCGTCGCCTACGACGTGCGCGCCAACTGGAAGCTGGTCTTCCAGAACTACTCGGAGTGCCTGCACTGCCCGACGATCCATCCCAAGCTCGCCACCGTGCTGCCGTACCAGAGCGGCGCGAACGACCTCATCGAGGGGCCGTTCCTGGGCGGCTACATGGAGATCAAGGCGCCGAACGAGAGCGCCACCATGAGCGGGCGCGCCTGCGGGCACCTCGTGAGCGACGCGCTCCCCGGAGAGGACAGGCACCGCGCGTTCTACTACACGCTGATGCCGAACCTGCTGCTTGAGCCTGCATCCCGACTACGTGAACTACTACCTGGTGCAGCCGATCGCGGTGGATCGCACGCTCGTGGAATCCGAGTGGCTCTTCCATCCCGAGACGCTGGCCGATCCCGCGAACAACATCCGCGACGCGATCGAGTTCTGGGATCTCACCAACCGCCAGGACTGGGACATCGTCGAGCAGAGCCAGCTCGGCATCGCCTCGCGCCGCTACGTGCCGGGGCCGTATTCGCCGCGCGAGAGCATGCCGGCGGCGTGGGACCGGGAGTATTTGCGCGCCATGGGACGCGGGTAGTCTCCCGCGCTCGGCTCAGGCTTCGGAGCCCGGCTTCACTCCCACCACGCAATGCGCGATCCCGAACGTGAGCGGCTTCGTGATCACGTCGCGAAAGCCGCCATCCAGGAGTTGGTGCGCCGTTTCGTCCGGCGTCCAGAAGCCCTTCTTGCTCTCGCGCAAGTACGAGTAGGCGGCGCGGCTCCCGGAGATCATTCGCCCGAGGAGAGGAAGCACGCGGTCGAGATAGAGGCGAAGCGGCGCTGCTTCTTCGCGCCGGAAGAAGTCGACGACGACGAGCCGCCCGCCCGGCGCCAACATGCGGAAGCACTCGCCGATTCCGCGCACCGGGTCGGCGAAGTTGCGCAGGCCGAACCCGATCGAGACCACGTCGTAGGCCCCGTCCGGCTCTCCCGTGGCCAGCGCGTCCCCTTCGCGGAAACGCACGCGATCGTCCAGCTTTCGCGACGCCGCCTTCGCTCGCGCGCGCTCGATCATCGCGCCCGAGAAGTCGATGCCCTGGACCTGGCCGGCGAACCCCTCCGCGTTCGCGAACGCGAGCGAGAGGTCCCCGGTGCCGCAGGCCAGATCCAGGACGCCCGTCGCCCCGGCCGGCCGGGCGAAGCGCACGGCGGTCCGCCTCCATCCCCCGTCGAGCCCAAGGGAAAGGATGCGGTTCAAGAGGTCGTAGCGCGGGCTGATCTCGGTGAACATGCGCGCGATTTCCCGGGGGTCGCGCGCGAGCAGGGGGGCCTCGCTTCCCGCGTCGGTTCGATCTTGGATGACCCGCTCTCCCCTCGCATCGGGCCCGGCTCGGGAAGCGAATCGGGTCCGGCGCCCGCAGTCTGCCGGAGACCTGAATTCGCCACAAGGCGCGGCTCGCCGGACGCTTGTTTTGAACCGCGGATCACCATCATTTCGGTGAATAAAGACCACTTTAATCTCTCGGGCAAAATCGCTTGACTCACCAAATCTTGAGGAATAGGTTGCGACCTGCCTCAAGATCTTGTGCGACTCGTCGTTTCATCTAGCCTCCGGCCAATCCCGGAAGAGATCTTGGCGGCGGTCCCCCGGCACCCGTTCGGGCAACGCGCTTTCGGCCGCCATGGGCGGCTCTTCTCGCTTCGGGACGGCTGGCGGTGGACCTCCTTTGTACACGCTTCGAGGATTCAATCGATTGCGAGAAGGAGAGTCGGAATGACGCGGATTGGGGGAAACCTTCCCCGAAACGGTGAAGGTCGCGGGGTCGAGACGCACGGCATGGTTGGGAGGAATGAAGGTGGTCGGGAGGCCGGGTCTCGAAACCCCGCGGCCTCGAACTTGAAGCGGCGGTTCTCGACCGTGGGGGTGGACCCCCTGGAGACGGTCGAAATGGAGCCTCGCCGCTCGGTGATCACGAACCCCGACGGCTCGGTCGTCTTCGAGATGGAGGGCGTCGAGGTTCCCGCCGGCTGGTCGCAGCTCGCGACCGACATCGTCGTCTCCAAGTACTTCCGCAAGGCCGGCCTCCACGGCGACGCGGACGGCGGCGAGACCAGCGTGCGCCAGGTCGTGCACCGCATCGCGCACACCATCCGCGAGGCGGGCGAGACGCTCGGCGGCTACTTCGCGACCGCGAGGACGCCGACGCCTTCGAGGCCGAGCTGGCCGCACATGCTCGTCCACCAGTACGGCGCGTTCAACTCGCCGGTGTGGTTCAACTGCGGCCTCTGCCACGAGTACGGCATCGACGGGCTCGGGCGGCAACTGCGCCTGGGATCGCGGACACGGACGCGGTCGGCGAGACCGAGGACGCCTACGAGCGCCCGCAGTGCTCGGCGTGCTTCATCCAGTCGGTCGACGACGACCTGATGAGCATCTACGAGCTCGTGCAAGAACGAGGCGCGCCTCTTCAAGTACGGCTCGGGCACCGGCACGAACTTCAGCGCGCATCCGCGGCCAGCAGGAGAAGCTCTCCGGCGGCGGCACGTCGCTCGGGCCTGATGAGCTTCCTCGAGGTGCTCGACCGCGCCGCCGGCGCGACCAAGTCGCGGCGGCACCACGCGCCGCGCGGCCAAGATGGTCTGCCTCGACATGGACCACCCCGAGATCGTCGACTTCATCCAGTGGAAGGTGCGCGAGGAGAAGAAGGCGCAGCGCGCTCATCGCGGCGGGCTACCCGTCGCGACTTCAACGGCGAGGCCTACCACACGGTCAGCGGCCAGAACTCGAACAACTCGGTGCGCGTCACCGACGAGTTCATGAAGGCGGTCGACGAGCGACGGCGACGTGGCAGACGCGCATGCCGCACGACCGGCGAGGTCGTGCGAGACGCTACGAGGCGCGCGACCTCTGGACGCAGATCGCCGAGGCGGCGTGGGCGTGCGCCGATCCGGGCGTGCAGTACGACACCACGATCAACCACTGGCACACCTGCCCGAACACGGACCGCATCAACGCGTCGCAACCCGTGCTCGCGAGTACATGTTCCTCGACGACACGGCCTGCAACCTCGTCGTCGCTCAACCTGACCAAGTTCCTGCGACGACGACGGCAGCTTCGACGTCGAGGGCTACCGCCACGCGATCCGCGTCTTCTTCATCGCGCAGGAGATCCTGGTCGACTTCTCGTCGCTACCCGACGCGAGCAGATCGCGCAAGAACTCGCACGACTACCGTCCGCTCGGCCTCGGCTACGCGAACCTCGGCACGCTGCTCATGCTGCATGGGCATCCCGTACGACTCGCGACGAGGGCCGCGCGATCGCCGGCGCGCTCACCGCGATCATGTGCGGCCACGCCTACGCGCGTCGCGCCGAGATGGCCGGCAGCGAAGGGCGCCGTTCGCCGGCTACGCGAAGAACCGCGAGCCGATGCTGCGCGTCATGCGCATGCACCGCGACGCGGCGTACGCAGATCGACCGCGACCAGTGCCCCGAGCGAGCTCTGCGCGCGCGGCGTGCGAGGACTGGGACGACGCGGTCGCAGCTCGGCGAGCAGCACGGCTACCGCAACGCGCAGGCGACCGTGCTCGCGCCGACCGGCACGATCGGCCTGCTCATGGACTGCGACACGACGGGCATCGAGCCCGACTTCGCGCTCGTGAAGTTCAAGAAGCTCGCCGGCGGCGGCTACTTCAAGATCGTCAACCAGTCGGTGCCGGCGGCGCTGCGCCGGCTCGGCTACGCGCGAGCCGCAGATCCAGCGAGATCGTCGCGCTACGTCGTCGGCACGAACACGCTCGCTCGGCGGCGCCGCACGTCAACCGCGCGACGCTCAAGCGAGCAAGGGCCTCACCGACGACGAGCTCGACGCAAGGTCGAGGCGGCGCTGCCCGGCGTCGTTCGACGCTCGACTGCGCGTTCGCGCCGTGGGTGCTCGGCGAGGACGCGCTACGACGCGGCTCGGCGTCACGCCGAGGAGCGCGACGCAGCCGGGCTTCACGCTGCTCGCGCACCTCGGCTTCACGCAGGCGCGAGATCGAGCGAGGCGAACGACGTCGATCTCGGCCGCATGACGGTCGAGGGCGCGCCGCACCTGCGCGACCGAGCACCTACCGGTGTTCGACTGCGCGAACCGCTGCGGCAAGAACGGCCAGCGCTTCCTCGCGCCGATGTGCCACGTGCGCATGATGGCGGCGGCGCAGCCGTTCCTCTCGGGCGCGATCTCGCAAGACCGTCAACCTGCCGAACGAGGCGACCGTCGAGGACGTCGAGCGACATCTACGAGCGAGGGCTGGAAGCTCGGCCTCAAGGCGGTCGCGCTCTACCGCGACGGCTGCAAGGCGTCGCAGCCGCTCTCGTCCGAGCAGACGAGCGACAAGAAGGAGAAGCCGACGACGCTGCCGGCCGAGCAGCCGATCGCCGCAGCCGCTGCCGCGGCGGCTGCCGCGACCGCGATCGCGGCCGTCGCGCTGCAGCGACGCCGTCAGCCGGCGATGCAGCGCGTGCGCCTGCCGCAGAAGCGCGCGCGGCTTCACGCAGGAGGCGCGCGTCGGCGGCCACAAGATCTTCCTGCGCACCGGCGAGTACGAGGACGGCACGCTCGGCGAGATCTTCATCGACATGCACAAGGAGGGCGCCGCCTTCCGCTCGCATGATGAACTGCTTCGCGATCGCGCGTCTCGATCGGCCTGCAGTACGGCGTGCCGCTCGACGACCTACGTCGACCAGTTCACGTTCACGCGCTTCGAGCCGCAGGGCACGGTCGAGGGTCACCCGAACATCAAGTTCGCCACGTCGATCGTCGACTACATCTTCCGCGTGCTCGGCGTGGAGTACCTGGGACGGATGGACATGGTCCAGGTCCCGCCGCAAGTGACCATGGCCGCTGCGGCGCAAGCGGCGGCGGACGAAGCCGCGTCGGTCGAGGCCGAGGACGAAGCCGCGGACGAGAAGGCCGCGGAGGCGAAGTCGGCGGAGTCGCGCGCGAAGGGGGTTCGGACCTCGAACGAGGCCGACGAGCGGGAGGAGGCCCCGCGGGCCGAGCTGGCCAACGGTGCGGCGCCGGTCCGGAACGGAAATGGGCACGGGAGCTCAGGGCACGGAAATGGGGCGGTGTCCGGGCACGAGGCGCGTCGCGCCTCCAAAGCGGTGAACTCTCAAGGGTTTACGGAGCAGCTCACCATGGTGATGAAGGACGCTCCCTTCTGCGATACGTGTGGGCATTTGACTGTTCGCAACGGGGCCTGTTACAAGTGCCTCAACTGTGGGCAGTCCGTGGGGTGCTCGTAGCGACGGAAAGATCGGCGCGCCGCCGTCTCACGTTGCTCGGGCCCTCGAGGCGGTCGCGGCTCCCCGAAGGCGCCGCACCGCCGTCTCCTCGGCCTCGCGGAAGGGGCCGAATGATCGCCGGAGACGCTCGCGATCGCCGGTGATCGAAAGGGCGGGGCCGAGGTGCCCCGCCCTTTTCCATTTCGAAACCCTCGGAGGAACGCGCCCATGCCGACGGTGACGCTCCCCTCCCGAGTCGCCTCGCCGGGCCGCTTCGCGGGCGCGCTGATTCTCCTCCTGCTCGCGTTCGCCGCGCTCTGGCCCGCTCTGCGCGGGGACTTTCTCTGGGACGACAACTACTGGCTCATCGACTCGCATCTCACGCCGTATTCCGACGGACTGGTCCGCGCCTGGACCGAAGGCGACAAGTACGACTATCTCCCGCTCACCTCGAGCGCGTTCTGGGGACTGTGGCGCGCGTTCGGCGTGGACGCGACCGGATACCGGGTGGTCAACGGGCTCTTCCATGCATTGGCCGCGTTCCTTCTCTGGCGCTCGCTGCTTCGTCTCCCCATGCGCGGCGCGCTCGTCGCGGCGGCGCTCTTCGCCGTGCACCCGATCGCGATGGGCAGCGTCGCCTGGATCACCGAGCTCAAGAACACGCTTTCCGGCGCTCTTTTCTTCGGAGCGATGCTCGCGTTCCTGCACGGGGACGACGCCGCGGCGGGAACGCCGGCGCGCGCCCGCGCCACCGCAGCCTCGCTCGCGCTCTTCGTGCTCGCGATTCTCGCCAAGGGCTCGACCGTGGTGCTGGCACCGATTCTCCTCGTGCTCACCGTGTGGCGGCGGGGGAAGATCACCCGCGCGGATCTCCTGAGACTCGCTCCGTACTTCGCGATCGCCGCCGTGGGGGCGTTCGCCGCGGCGCACGTTCAAGCCGATCGCGGCATCTCCGGCGTCACCGTGCGCCCGGAAGGATTCGCCGCACGGCTCGCCATCGCGGGAAGCGCGATCGCGTTCTACCTGGGCAAGGCACTGGTCCCGCTCGGACTCACCATGATCTATCCGCGCTGGAACGTGGATCTGGCGAACCCCGTGGTCTGGATTCCGTTCGTGGCGGTGGTCCTCGCCTTCGCCGGGCTCTTCGCGGCCCAGCGCCGCGCGCGCGCTCCTTCTGCGGCGACGAGCGCATTTCATCTGCTGGCGGCGTTCGTGATCGCGCTCGTTCCCGTGCTCGGCCTTGCCGATCTCGCCTGGTTTCGATTCGCGTTCGTGGCCGACCACTGGGCCTATCTCGCGCTCCCTTGGGCCATGGCGCTCGTCGCCGACGTCGGGAGCCGGGCGCTCCTGCGCACGCCGGCGCGCGCCGCCGCACCGATCGCGGCCGGTGCGCTCATCGCGACATTCACCGTGCTCGGCGCCTCGCGCGCCCGGGTATTCGAGAGCGAGGGGACGCTCTGGCCGGATACCATCGCCAAGAATCCGGGCTCCTGGGTCGCGCACAATTCCTACGGTCGCTGGCTCGCCGGCGGCGGCGAGCGGGAGAAAGCGCGCGCCATGTTCGAGGAAGCCAGCCGGCTGCGGCCCGACTACTCGTATCCCGTTTACAATCTCGCGCTCACCTACGCCGAAGTCGGCGACCTGGAGAAGGCGAAAGAGCTGCTGGTGCGCGCGCTGGAGATCGCGCCGAACTATCCCGATGCGCATGCGTCCTTGGGTGGGATCCTGGTGTCGCAAGGCGCGCTGGACGAGGGGATCGCGCACCTCGAGGAGTCCCTGCGCTACGAAGAGCGCGACGCCAACGCCCACGTCGCGCTCGGAATCGGGCTGCTCGCGAAAGGAGAGCCCGCCAAGGCGGCGGAATCCCTGCGCCGCGCGAAGCAGCTGGAGCCACGACATGCCAACGCGTCGTACCAACTGGCGCGCGCCAACGTGCAGATGGGGGATCTTCAAGCAGCCGCCGACGATCTGCGCGAAGTGCTCCGGCTCCAGCCGCAGCACCCCGATGCCAAGCAAGTGCTGAAAGCGCTCGAGCAGGCGATCGCGCAGCAGAGTGGGACGCCGCCGCCCGCCGGGCGCTGATCAGCTCGTTTCGAGCGAGGCGTCTTGGGAGGGCGCCGGAAACTCCGCATCCAGCGCACGCAGGTCTTCCTCGTCCAGGCGAATCGCCGCGGCGGCCGCGTTTTCGCGCACGTGCTCCTCGTTCCCCGATTTCGGAATCGAGAACACGCCGTCCTCCCGGATCGTCCATGCCAGCATCGCCTGGAAGATGGTGATCCCGTGCCGGCGGGCGACGCGCGCCAACGCTCCCTTGTCCTCCAATCGTCCCTGCTCGATCGGCGTGTAGGCCATCGTGGGAATGCCGCGCGCGCGCGACACGGGAAGAACGCGCGCCTCGATGCCGCGATGCAACAAATTGTAATAGACCTGGTTCGTCGTGCAGCGTGCGCCGGCCGGAAGCGCGGCGAGCTCGTCCATGTCGGCGGCGTCGAAGTTGCTGACGCCCCAGAAGCGCACCAGTCCGTCTTTCACCAGGCGCTCGAACGCCTCCACCGTTTCGGCGAGTGGATGCCGGCCGCGCCAATGCAGCAGGTACAGATCCACGCGATCGGTCTCGAGCCGGCGCCAGGCTCTTCTCGCAGGAGCGGCGCACACCGGCGGCGGACGCATTCTGCGGGAGCACTTTGGTGACCAGGAAGACTTCGTCCCGCCGGTCGCGGATCGCTTCGGCGACGAGCTCCTCGGATCGGCCGTTTCCGTACGTCTCCGCGGTGTCGATGAGCGTCATGCCGAGATCGAGCCCGATCCGGAGCGCGCGAATCTCCGCGGCGCGCCGATCGGGGTCGTCGCCCATCTTCCACGCACCTTGGCCGAGGACGGGCAGGCGTGCACCGGATGCGGCAACGACTTGACGAAGACCCATGGGGCCAGCCTAGCATTGCGCTTCGAAGCGCGCGAGCCGCCGCCTTGGAACCTGTGAGGAAACGATGAGAGCTCCGGTCGAGATTCGTGCCGACCAAGAGACGCATCGCCGTCTCGCCATCGATCTGTTCAACCACACGTGGACGTTCATCGAGCGCTCGGACCGCACGCCCGCGGACGACGACGAGATGGTGCACGCGGCGCACGCGTCGCGATTCCATTGGGGCCGCGCCGGCGTGGCGAAGAACTGGGCCGTCGGCGAATGGCAGATCGCGCGCGTGTACACGCTGCTCGGGCGGACGGAGCCGGCGCTCCACCATGCACGCCGCTGCCTGGCGATCTGCGAGGAGCACGGGGTCGGCGATTTCGCGTTCGCCTATGCGCACGAGGGTTTGGCGCGCGCGTACGCCGCAGCGCGGGACGGGGATGCGGCCGCGCGCCATCTGGAGGCGGCGCGCGCCGCGCGCAGCGGCATCGAGGAGGCCGAGGATCAGGAAGTCCTCGATGCGGACCTCGCCACGATCGTTCTCCCGGGGCGGTGACGACCGTGGCCCGCATCGGACCGCAATCCAAGGGTTGCGTCCCCGCGGGCCGGATCGTATGTTTCCCGGGCCCCCGATCGGGTATCCGCTCCGTGCGGCGTGATCCCCCTCATTCAACCAGGGAGATCAATCACTATGCTGATTCATCGAGTGCAATCGTTCGCGGCGGCTTCCATCTTCGTTCTCTCCCTCGGCGGCGTTCCGGCGCTCGCCCAACAATCCTCCCCGGAAGAGACCACCCCGGTGCTCGACATCGGGAAGATGGCCGTCATCACCAAGGACGGCCAACTTCGCCTTTCCGTCGATGTGGCCTGCGGGTCGCGATGGAGCGTGGTCGAGTCCTACGTCTACGTGGTGCAGAACGCCCAGCAGTCGGCGAACGCGTCCATTCCGGTGGTCTGTGGTCCTTCGGATCATCCGGCGCACTATGACGTGCTCATCCCGGCGATTCCCGGCGGGTATCAGGCCGGGGACGCACAAGCCAGCGCGTACGTGCTGCTCATGGAGAGCGGCTCGAGTCAGACGACGGCGTTGAACGACACGTCCAACATCGTCATTCGAACGACCGCCTCGCGGGCGGCGCCGACCGAGCGCTGATCTCCGGACGATCGATGCGCCCGCTCATTCGCTGACCAAGAAGATGAGCGGGCGCACGTCGTCTTCGGGCGTCGACGCCCAGTGCTTCAAGAGAATCGTGTAGACCAGGATTCCGATCTCTCCCTCTCCCCAGAACACGTACGTGAACGCCTGGCGCATGAGATTCTGACGCGCCAGTCCCAGGAAGAGCGTCTTCGGATCGATCAGCTCGCTGATCGAGGCGATCGTGTTCGCCACCGCGACGGCACCGGACACTTCGATGGTGAAGTCGGATTCGCGCCGCCGCACGCGCACGCGCAGGTTCGCCAAGAACTCGCTGCGATCGTCGACCAGTCGAACGTGGAGGAAGCCGATCGGCCCCTTGGCCGCAGCATAGCGGCGGATCTCGCGGGCCTTGCGTGAGAGGTCCTCTTCGCTCCAATCCTTGAGCGGGGCCAGGTCCAATTTCTTGCCGGTGATCTCCGGCCAAAGGCGCTGCGACTCTTCGTCGGCGAAGGTGATCTCTTCGACGCGGAGCTCGGTCACGCGCAGGAATCGGGAGAGCGCGGAGAGCACCAGGATCGCGCCGATGAAGAGGCTCGCGATCACCAGGCCGTCGGGACGGAAGATGACGTTGTCGGTGAGCGTGTAACCGAAGACCACGCTCACGCCCACGAAGTACACGAACGCGAACGTGGCCGCGGCGCGGCGCGCGAAAGGCGCGGTGCCGCGCGCGCGGAGAATGCGCTGCTCGCGCGCGAAGGCGAGGGCCACCGCCACCGCCGCGCTCAGCATGAGCACAAGCACTCCGGTCGCGTACGCACCGGCTTGCGCCTCGACGTCGGCCCGGAACGCGAGCGTCACCACGACCTCGATGGCGAGGAGGATCAGCACGAGCGGGCGGGGATGCGCGACCCAGTCCGGAGCCATGCCGAAGCGAGGCAAGTAGCGCGGAATGAGATGGAGCATTCCCGCGGTGGCCGAGGCTCCGGCGAACCACAGGATCGCGATCGTGGACAGATCGAACAGCGTTCCGAACTCCTGTCCCAGCATCTGGTGCGCCAAGAATGCGATCGCTCGTCCGGCGGCGGGTCCGCCGTCGTGGTACGCCTCGGGCGGAATCAGAAGCGTGGTCGCCAGGCTGGAGGCGAGCAGGAACACGCTCATCGTGAGCGCGGCGGCCACCAGGAGCTTGCGGGTCGCGCGAATGCGTCCGGCGGGAATCGGCCGGCCGCGATCCTTCTCGCCGCCGTCGACGAGCGGCATCACCGTGACTCCGGTCTCGAATCCACTCATCCCCAGCGCCAAGTGCGGAAACGCGATTCCCGCGGCGAGCAGCGCGAACGTCCAGTCGCCGTGGATCGCGAGATCGGCCGACCAGCTGGAGATGACTTCCGGACGGCGCGCGATCTCGATCCCGGCGCGAACCAGCACGATGAAGTTGAGCACCAGATAGGGAATCCCCACCGCCATCGCCACGCCGATCGCCTCTCGAAATCCGCGCAGGAACACCACCGCGAGCGCAATCAGGAGCACGAGAGTGAATCCGAGCGGATGATCCCCCAGGAAGGAATGGAGCAGCGGATTCTCGATCGCGTGCTTCGCGGCGTCGGCGGAAGAGAGCGTCACCGTGATCACGAAGTCCGTCGCCGCGAACCCGAGCAGCGAGAGCACCGCGATCTTTCCGATCCAGCCGGGAAGGAGATCTTCGAGCATCGCGATCGATCCCTGGCCGGCGAAGGAACGCCGTGCGACTTGCGCATACGTGGGGAGCGCTCCGAAGAGCGTCACGCCGACGAGGAGAACCGTGGCCAGAGGGGAGAGCGCGCCGGCAGCGAGGAGCGCGATTCCCGGCTGGTATCCGAGCGTGGAGAAGTAATCCACCCCGGTGAGCCAAAGAACCCGGGACCAATGGTGCGTTCGATGGTGGGTGTGGCTCGCGCCGCCGGACTGCGTGAGCCAACGTGCGAGCGCGCTGGGCGGAGCTCCCAGGGTCGATGGGGGAATCGGGAGCACGAGACGCGCGCTCTGCTCGGACTGCGACATGGTTACCCTTCCCGGGCCAAGGGCCCGCAATCCTCGATCGCGGCATCGATCTCTGCGCGCACCGCGGCCTCCTGCTCTCCGCCAGCACGCCGCTCCAGAGCACGCCGGGCCGCCGGCGTTCCGATTCGACCGAGCGCCCAGGCCGCATGAGATCGCACGAGGGAGGAGCTGTCGTCCAGCACGCGTTCGAGCGCCGGGACGTCGGCCTCGTTCCCGCGATTTCCGATCGCCACGCAGACGTTGCGCAAGAATCCGTCCCGCCCGGGGCGACGCAGTGGGCTGCCCGCGAAGCGGAGGTCGAACGCGGCCTCGTCGAGATTCAAGAAATCGGTGAGATCGCCGTCGAAGCGTGCCGTGTCGATCGCGAAGCGCGGCTCCGACACGGGAACCGAGAATCGATTCCACGGGCACGCGTCCTGACACACGTCGCAGCCGAAGATCCACTCGCCGATCTTGGGGCGGAGCTCGCGCGGGATCGGTCCCTCCAGCTCGATGGTGAGGTAGGAGATGCACAACCGTGCGTCGACGACGTACGGCGCGACGATCGCGCCGGTCGGACACGCGGTGATGCAATCCGTGCACTTGCCGCAGCGGTTCGCCGGCGGCGCGTTCTCCTGGTCCGGTGCGAGATCCAGCGTGGTGACGATCTCGCTCAAGAAAAACCACGACCCACGATCGTGCGCGATCAGGTTCGTATGCTTTCCGATCCACCCCAGGCCCGCGCGCTCGGCCCACTCGCGCTCCAGCACCGGCTTGAAGTCGCACGCGGCGATGGATTTCGAGCCGGGCTCTTGGTGATCCAGGAATCGCACCAGCTTGCGCAGGCGGCGGCCCACGACGTGGTGGTAATCGCGTCCCCACGCGTAGCGCGACACCCGTCCGATCCAGCGCCGCGCGTCTGGGGAAGGCGTGGTGTCGTACTCCGTGGTGAGGGAGACGACGGTGCGCGCGCCCCCAAGAAGACGGCGCGGATCGGCGCGATCCGGGGCGCGTGCGCCGATCCACTCCATCGTGCCGTGGCGACCTTCGGCAAGCCATTGCTCCAGCCTCGCGGCGTCGCGCGCGGGCCCCGCCCGTGCGAAACCGACGCGCGCGAACCCGAGGCGCTGCGCCTCCTCGACGAGGTGTGCGCGATCCATGGACGAGCCGGCCCCCTTCTTCGAGAGTCCGCCGTATTCTAAACGCAGCGGCAAGCACTGGCCCTCGAGGCGAGTCCCGAGTAACTTTCGCCGCGTTGCAGCCGCATCCCCCAACGATCCAGATGTCAGGCGGCCCATTGAGCGAGCTTCCGAAAGAGATCGGGGTCTTCCCCCTCGCGGATGTCGTGCTCTTTCCTGGGGCGCTTCTTCCTCTCCATGTCATCGAGTCCCGCTATCGCGCGCTGGTCGCCGCCGCGCTGGCGTCGGACCGCCAATTCGTGGTCGCCGTGCTCAAGCCGGGAATCGAAGAGAGCGCCGACGCGGGTGACGTCCACACGATCGGATGCACTGGGAAAATCGTGAAGCACGCTCCGCATCCCGACGGCCGATCCGATCTCATCGTGCGAGGCGGACCGATCGTGGATATCGAGGAATTCGTCTCGTCCACCCCCTTTCGCGTGGCACGGGTGAATGTGCGCCGCGAAACCGATTGTTTCATCACCGCTCCCGGAGCGAAGCAGCGCGTGCAGGAGCTCCACGATCTCCTCGAGCTCGCCTGTCCGGGCTCGCTCGCACGATTGCGCGAAGCGCTTCCCGTGGACGGAACGCCTCAGTCCGCGCTCGAGCTCCTCCACGTGGTCGCCATGCATCTCCCGGTGGACATCGAGCTGAAGCTGCAGTGGCTCGCTTCTCCGGGGTCCTTGTCACGCTGGAAGTGCATTCGGAAGAAATTGTGCGAGCTCGCATCCAAGCGCTCGCTCGGGAGAATCTGCCTCGAGCGCTACGACGATCTCTGTCCCGACGATCCGCAGGCGAACTAGCTCGGATCTGGCCGCAATCTTCGGAGCAATCGCTCGCAGCGCTCCCTGAACGAATCGAGCGCGATCCGTGCGCACCTCTCACGTCGAAGCGAACGTGGTGAGCGACCGGAGGCTGGCCCCGGATTCCCAGTGTCTCGAGGCCGAGCTGGCTGACCTTCGGCGCACCGGCGGTCGCCGCCCGGAGTCCCGGTACCTTTCGGCGAGCCTGCGTATCAACGACGTAGATTTCCTTCTTCACGAAGCGAAAAGCGCGAGCCGAAAGGCTCCAGGAATCCGGGCAAGAGGCGAGCCGACGGCGCGCCGAGGAACGTATGCGAGACGAGAGATACTGGGAATCCGGGGCCAGTGCTCGTCAGAGTCGGCCGATTTGATGCAGCTTCGATTGAGTGGCTTCTGCCGTGGAAAGCGGACGATCGGGGTCGTCCAGGAAGCGGCGCAGCGCCTCGAGAACGGCGGCGGGGTCGACCGAGGCGGAACGGCACGCTTCCAGGATGGAGCCCGACTCGTCGAGCGATCCTCCGGAGCACCCGCCTCCGGTGATGCCGAAGGAGCCCAGGATCTCCCGGACCCGCGGGTGCACCGCGATCGCCTCCTCGAGCTTGGTCCGCGCGTCGAAGCGGATCTCGCCGCGCGCTCGCCGGCGCTCGAACTCCAGCTCGGCGACGGTCGCCTCGATTTCCGCGAGCCGCCCCTGGACACGGTAGAGCCGCCTCCCCAGACGGGCCTCGGCCGCCTCAAGCTCCCGTCCGGCCTTGCCGAGCCTTCGGAAGAGGACTGCGGCGGCGAGCAGGGCTAGAGCAGCCAGGGCGAGGGTGAGAATCGTCATCGGAACCGGCGCCCTTTCATCGGGTTTCGCGCTTTCTGCGCTTGGGATCGTCCCGGGATCATAGCCCGGGATCCTCTTGTTCACCAAAGGCGCAGTGCCTATATTCGCCCGTCGCTCGCGCCCGTGATCCTCGAGCGTGCCCCCCAAGGCGGATTTCATGCATCGGCTTTCCCGCATCTGGCGATTCGTCTCGTCGATCCGCTTCGGGGTCGTCCTGCTCCTTTGTCTCATGTTCGTGATGATGTTCGCGACCCAGTTCGAGGCGTCGACGTCCACGCGGGCCATGAAGCACTTCATCTACGGCTCCCTGTGGTTCGACGTCGGCGTCTACATGTTCGTCGTGAACATCGTGGTCAATACCTGGCGCCGGCGCCCGTTCGGATTTCGTCACGCCGGATTCCTGACCGTGCATACCGCGGTGCTCACCATCGTCGCGGGCGGTCTCATGACGCGCTATCTGGGAACGGACGGGACGATGCCCATCCCCGAGGGCGCGGAGAGCCGTTCCATCCTGCTTCCCGAGAACGATCTCGTCGTGGAGTACGACGGCAAGGTCACTCGCACTCCCACCCATTACGACCTGCGTCCGTGGAAGAGCGATCACGAGGACATCGTCGAGGTTCCCGGCACTCCGTACGCGCTGCGCATCGATCGATACTATCCGTCCGCAGCGGTGACCGACACGCTCCTCGAGGAATCGTCGGGACAGGGACCCATCGTCCAGGTGGCCCTGGGCACGGGGCGCGACGAGCCCACCTCGGGCTGGCTCGTGGCGCGCGATCCAGAGCAGGGAGTCGCGCAGGTCGGGGCGGTCACGCTGCGATTCGTGGAAACTCCGGACCTCGCGCCGATCCGCGAAGAGTGGTCGCGCCGCGCGTCGACCGCCGCGCACGCGCCGGCCCCGAAGCCGTCCGCGTCGGCGGCGAATTCGAAAGATGCGGGAACGCTGCAGTTGGTTTGGGCGGACGGGAAGACAGAATCCGTCTCGATTCCCCACGAAGGCGGAGTCGTGACCACGTCGCGACCCGGCTTCACGGTTCGCGTCGAGCAGATCTTTCGCGCGTTCGTGCTCACCGACGGCGGTTTCGCGGACGGCGTGGACGCCGCGGAGAATCCCGCGCTGCGATTCCATCTCGTCGACGGCCAGGGAGCGAGCGAGGAGCATTTCTCGTTCACGCATTTCCCCGAGTTTCGCGCCACACCCCCCGAGGGCGTGGTGCCTCAGCTCTCGCACGCCACGTGGACTCCCACGGATCACGCGCATGATGCGCCGGCGGGAGATGGGCAGGAGCGCGAGCTCGTGCTGGAGTGGCGTGCGCCCGGCACGATCATCACGCACACCAGCTGGAAGGACACGCTCGACGGCACGCCGCTCGGCGTGGGAGAGACGCGGGCCTTTACGCAGGCGGGCATTCTGCTTCGCGTCC
The DNA here is from genome assembly GCA_963725045.1 of uncultured Gemmatimonadales bacterium. Lineage (GTDB taxonomy): Bacteria > ARS69 > ARS69 > ARS69 > ARS69 > CAVRWY01. The sequence goes on along the minus strand of CAVRWY010000008.1, from coordinate 592,354 downwards.
TGCAGGCCGCTCCGGATGGGCGCGTGGGGCGCACCGTCACCAAGACGTCCGACGAGGTCGCGAATCCGGTTCTCCACGTCCGCCTCGAGCAGCATGACGACACCATGCACCACGCGGGAATCTTCGACGGCTTGCGCGGCGACCGCGGTCTCACGCCCGCGCCGGTCGATCCCAATCGCGCCTGGGTCTTCCATGGGAGCGAGCACGCCTTCGACACGCCGAAGGGGCCGCTCACCGTCCGCTACGAGAGCCGCACGATTCCGCTGCCGTTCGGAATCCGTCTCGACGACTTCATGGAGCGCCGCTATCCGGGGATCGAGATGGCCGCCTCGTACGAGAGCCATATTCATGTGGTGCCGGCCGCCGGCGATCCGTATCCGGAGAAGATTCACATGAATCATCCGTTGAAGTACGGTGGCTACACGTTCTACCAGGCGAGCTTCCAGAAAACCCCCGAAGGGGAAATCACGGTGCTCTCCGTCGCACGAGATCCCGGAATGACGGTGTCCTTCGTGGGCTACTGCATTCTCGTGGCCGGGCTCCTGGTCATCTTCTTCGTGAAGCCGTATCTGCGCCGCATCGACGATCGGATTGCCCGATCCCGTGCCGCGGCGCCCGGAGGAATCTCGTGAACCGATCCTCGATCGCGCTGCTGCTCGCTGCAGCTTTCGTGCTCGCACCGGCGGTGCCGCCGTCGCATGCGCTCGTCGCCGCCGATGCGCTGAAGCTGCTGCCGGTCCAGGAAGGCGGCCGGGTCAAGCCGTTCGACACCTACGCGCGCGAGCTGCTGCGCGAGCTCTCCGGCAAGGAAACGTGGGAGGGGAATTCGGCGACCAGCGTCGCGTTCTCGATGATGGCCGACCCCGACGCCTGGAAGCAGAAGCCGATCCTGCGCGTGCAGCACCTGGAATTGAAAACCAAGTTCGATCTCGACCCGCGCCGCAAGATGTTCACGTTCGACGAGCTGGTCGCGAATCGCGAGCTCTTGGCGTTCGCCGACGGATTGCAGAAGAGCGGACGGGACGACTTCAACGGCATGGAGAAGGCGGCGCTGGAGATCTACGGGCAGATGATCAAGCTGGACATGGCCACCTCGCGTGCCACTCCGCACGCGGTTCCGGGAATGAGCGCCGACGCGCCGTGGATGTCGATGGGAGATCTCGCCGGCATGCAGGGGGCACCGTTCGTGGCCGGGTTGGTTCAAGAGTGGAGCGGGGTGCAGTCTGCCGCGCTGGGGAGCGATCCCGCGAAAGCGCGCGAAGCGCTCGGCGCGTGGACCGGAGCGGTGTCGCAGCAGGCCGGATGGTCGTGGGTGCATCCGCGCAAGATCGACCTGGAAGTGCTCTACAACTCGGTGCACCCGTTCCGACTCGCGTGGGTCGTCTACATGGTCGCGTTCGTGGTGTTCCTGTTGGCGTGGGTGCTAAAGAGTGGGCCGCTCGGACTTCTCGGCAACGTGATCCTGTGGGCGGGGTTCATCGTGCACACGCTGGGCCTCGGTGCGCGGCAATATCTGGCCAGCCGTCCGCCGATCTCCAATCTCTACGAAGCGACCACGTTCATCGCTTGGGGGATCGTGTTCATGTCGATCCTCTTCGAGATGGCGCACCGCAAGCGCATCCACGGCACGGTGGCGGCCGCGCTCGGCTCGATCGCGCTGGTGCTCGCCGATGTCCTGCCGATCGAACGGAGCCTGAATCCATTGGTCGCGGTGCTGCGCAGCTATTGGATGCAGTACCACGTGACCACGATTCTTCTGTCGTACTCCGCGCTCACCATGGCCGCGGGGCTCGCGCACTTCCATCTCGCGATCTCGATCTTCTCTCCCGAACGCAAGGAGATCGCCAAGAAGGCGTCGCAGCTGCTGTACACGGCGATGAAGATCGGCATCACCATGCTGGCCGCGGGGATCATTCTCGGCGCGATCTGGGCGTCGGAGTCGTGGGGGCGCTACTGGGGATGGGACCCCAAGGAAACCTGGGCGCTTATCACGCTGGTGGGCTACATCGCGATCCTGCATGGGCGGCTCGCGGGATGGCTCACGCCGTACGGCGTCTCGGTCGCGAACGTGGCCTGTTGGGGATTGGTGCTGTTCACGTACTACGGTGTGAACTTCTTCCTCGTCGGGCTGCACAGCTACGCCGGGGCCGCGGCGGCCGTGAAGCTTCCGCCCCTGCTCATCGCCTATCTCGTGTTCGAAGCGGCGGTGATCGCCGGAGCGATCTGGGTCGAGAAGTCGGGCCGCCTGGGTCTCCAGCGGCGCGCCAGTGCGGCCCAGGGAGGCGCATGAAGACCGCCGACCTGCACGTGCACTCCACGTTCTCCGACGGTGAATGGACTCCGGAAAAGCTCGTCCTCTCCGCGCGCCGCGCCGGCCTCTTCGCCTTTGCGCTCACCGATCACGACACCGTGTCCGGCATTCCCAGTGCACTCGCGTTCGGCGCGATGCACGGCATCGAAGTCTTGCCCGGCGTGGAAGTCTCCGCGTACGACGAGGGCGTGGACCTGCACATCCTGGGCTACGGCATCGACCCGTCGAACGCTGCGCTCGGGATTGCGCTGACTCAGGCCCAGGGCGCACGGGAAGTGCGGGCCGCGCGCATGGTGCAGCGGCTGGAAGAGCTCGGCGCTCCGGTTCGGCTCGAGGACGTGATGGCCCGCGCCGGCGAAGGCGCGGTGGGACGTCCTCACGTGGCCCAGGTTCTCGTGGATGCGGGGCACGTTCGCAACGTCCGGGAAGCGTTCGAAATCTATCTCGGCGACGGGAAGCCGGCGTGCGTGGAGAAGGCGCGTCTCACCGCGCGCGATGCAGTGGCGCTCTTGCACGCCGCGGGGGGCGTCGCGGTGGCGGCGCATCCGGCGACGTACGGGGGGATTTCATATCTGGAAGAGCTCGTCCAGGACGGAATCGACGGAGTCGAAGTCATGCACGCGCTGCACGACCCGCATGCGGAGCGCGAGCTGATCGAGTTCACTCGCGCGCACGATCTTCTGATGACCGGCGGAAGCGACTTCCACGGACCGCGGGCGTCGTGCCAAGAGCTCGGCGCGGTGCGGGTTCCCTACGAATGGGTCGAGCGCCTCCATGAACGGCTGCACTCCACACGGCGCCGCGCGAACGGAGCCGGATAGCCATGGCGGAGCGCACCAAGAAAGTCGCGGATAGCGTGCCGGGCACGTTCTACGTGGATCGCGAGTGCATCGATTGCGATCTGTGCCGCGAAACCGCACCCGAGAACTTCCAGCGCAACGAGGACGAGGGCTACTCCTACGTCTACAAGCAGCCCGAGAGCGACGAAGAGCGCGTGCTCTGCAAGGAGGCGCTGGAGAGCTGCCCCGTCGAGGCGATCGGAGACGACGGAACCGAGCCCGAGCCCGCGAACGACGAAGGGGAAATCCCCGCCGACGCCGGCTGATCCCCGCCCCCCGACTCCCCCGTCGTGGCGGCCGGCGAAGGGGGCCGCACGGCGCGCCGTCCTTGTCCATCCCGGCGGCCGTTGATACTCTTCGACGTTCGGCATCCATCCACACGTCGCCGGGGAGCCTCTCGCATGCACCAGACTCAGGTCGCCATCATCGGATCCGGCCCGGCAGGTCTGACCGCGGCGATCTATACCGCCCGCGCCAACTTGCAGCCCATCGTCATCGAGGGCTGGGAGGCCGGCGGGCAGCTCACCACCACGACCGACGTCGAGAACTACCCCGGGTTTCCAAACGGGATCCAGGGTCCCGATCTCATGAAGAGCTTTCGCGACCAGGCCGAGCGTTTCGGCACCCGCTTCCTGCGCGGCGACGTCCAGAGCGTGGACCTCGGCCAGCGCCCCTTCAAATTGAACTTCGAAGAGGGCCTGGTCACGGCGGAGGCACTCATCGTGTCCACCGGCGCGCGCGCCAAAATGCTCGGGCTCGCCAACGAGCGCGGTTTCATCGGCCACGGTCTCTCCACCTGCGCCACCTGCGACGGATTCTTCTTCCGCGGCCAGGAGATCGCGGTCGTGGGCGGGGGAGATTCCGCGTGCGAGGAAGCGATCTTCCTCACGCGCTTCGCGAGCCGGGTCCATCTCATCCATCGACGCGACCAGCTTCGCGCCTCGAAGATCATGCAAGACCGGGCACTGGCGAATCCCAAGATCGAGTTCCACTGGAATCGAGTCGTCGCGGAGATCCTGGGAACGCCGGAAGGCACGGTGCGCGGGGTCGTCCTGGAAGACACGACTTCCGGCAAGCGGCGCGAGCTCGCTCTCCAGGGAGTCTTCGTCGCGATCGGACATGTGCCCAACACGTCGCTCTTCCAGGGAAAGCTGGATTTGGACGCAAACGGCTACGTGAAGCTGAACGGCTCCGGGACTCGCACGAACATCGAGGGTGTGTTCGCCTGCGGGGACGTCGCCGATTCTGTCTACCGCCAGGCGGTCACCGCTGCGGGGACCGGATGCCAGGCGGCGATCGACGCCGAACGCTGGTTGGAATCGACGGTTCACGCCACGCACTGATCGCGCCGCCGCGCGCTCCCCCGAGGAAGCGATGCCGTCGTTTCACGCGAACACTCTCGCACCGGGGACGCGCCTCACCAGCGACGTTCTGATCGTGCCGTTGTTCGCGTCGGCGTCGCCGGAGGCACCGGAACTGAAGCGGCTGGCGCCCTCGACGGCTTCGCGCGCGTCGCGTGCCATCGCGCTCGGAGACTTCGACGCGAAGTCCGGCACGCGCCTCCTTCTTCATTCCGACGCAGGCGAGCCATCGGCACGCGTGCTCTTGGTGGGCTGCGGCGACGGAGCCCAAGCCTCTCCCGCATCGATCCGCAAGGCGATGTCGGCCGCCGCCCGCGATCCTCTTTTCGAGCGCGTGACCTCGGTGGCGGTGGCGTCGTCGACGCTGCGCGGCGCGGTTCCGTTCGCGGATGCAGTGGCCGCGGCCGCGGACGGGCTCGCCGACGGGGTCTACCGCTGGAGCGCCGCGACCGAGAAGAAAGTCGGCGCACCCGAGCGGTTCACGTTTCTTGCCGCGAACGCGCGCGATCAGGGCGCGGTGGCGCAGGGCATCGCGCGCGGCGGAGCGCTCGGTGAATCGGTGGGCTTCGCGCGCGATCTCGCGAATGCGCCCCCCAATCGCATGTCGCCCGAGGAGCTCGGCCGCCGCGCGCTGGCCATGGCGAAGTCGCTGGGTCTGGAAGCGTTCGTGCTCGGGCCCAAGGAAATTGCGCGCGAGCGCATGGAAGCGCTTCTCGCGGTCGGCGAAGGCTCCGCGCGCGGCCCGCGGCTCATCGTGGTGCGTTACACGCCCGGGGGACGCGCGCGTTCCCCGCGCCGGCGTGGTCCGGGGGTGCGCGGCGGCGTCGCCCCGATCGCGCTCGTCGGCAAGGGCATCGTGTACGACACCGGCGGCGTGTGCATCAAGCCGATCGAGAGCATGGTGGAAATGAAGTTCGACAAGTGCGGAGCCTGCGTCGTGCTCGGCGCGATCGCCGCCGCGGCGCGTCTCGCGCTTCCGGTTCCGGTCGTCGCCGTGATCCCCGCGGCGGAAAATCTGATTTCCGGAACCGCGTACCGCGCCAGCGACGTGATCGGCTCGCGCGCCGGCAAGACCATCGAGGTGCTGAACACCGACGCGGAAGGGCGGCTGGTTCTGGCCGACGCGATCGACTACGCGATCACCGAGTTCGCGCCGCAAGCGGTCGTGGACATCGCCACGCTGACCGGCGCGGCGTACTTCGCTCTCGGAGATCACTCCTGCGCGCTCTTCGGGAGCAGCGCGGAGCTCGTCGCCCGCGTTCGTGAGGCGGGAGAGCGAACCGGCGAGCGCGCCTGGGAGCTTCCGCTCTGGCCCGAGTACCGCGCCGACGTGCAGACCCCGAACGCGGACGTGCGCAACACCAGCGCATGGGGCGCGGGAGCGATTGCGGGAGCCACGTTTCTCATGAACTTCGTGGGCGACGTTCCTTGGGCGCACTTGGACGTCGCTTCGGTGAGCCGCGATCGCCGCACGGGGCGGGGCGCGACGGGATTCGGCGCGCGGCTTCTCGTGGAGATGCTCCGCGCGTGGCCGCGGCAGCGCGCCACCGCACGGCGCGCGCGCGCGAGGCGCGCATGAAGATCGGGGCGATCGACGTCGATCTCCTGTGCGACGGCACGTTTCGTTTGGACGGCGGGGCCATGTTCGGCGTCGTCCCCAAGCCGCTCTGGGAGAAGAAGGCGCCTCCCGACGCGTCGAATCGAATTCTCTTGGGACTGCATCCGCTGCTCATTCGAACCGCGGGGCGCGTGATTCTCGTGGATACCGGCATCGGCCGGAAGGAGACGGGGCGCTTTCCGGAGATGTTCGCGGTCGGCGGTGAGATCGGCGTGGTCGAGTCGCTGGCCCGCTTCGGAATCGCACCCGACGATGTGGACACGGTGGTGTGCACCCATCTCCACTTCGATCACGCCGGCGGGGGAACGCGCCGCACCGAAGACGGACGCGTCGTGCCCACGTTTCCGAAGGCGCGCCACCTCGTGCAGCGCGTGGAGCTGCACGACGCCGAGCATCCCACGCTTCGTTCCCGGGCCAGCTACTTCCCCGACAACTGGGTTCCGCTGCGCGAGGCCGGTCTTCTGGAGATCGTCGACGGCGAGATGGAGATCGCCCCGGGAGTGCGCACGCTGCTCATGAAGGGACACATCCGCGCGCTCCAGGGAGTCGTGGTTGCGTCGCAGGGAATGCGCGCGCTCTACCTGGCCGACGCAATCCCGACGTCGGCGCACGTTCCCGCGCCTTGGGTCATGGGCTACGACCTGTATCCCTTGGAAACGCTCGCGTTCAAGGAATCGATCTTGCCGCGCGCCGTCGAAGAGGAATGGATCCTGTTCTTCGAGCACGATCCCGTGGTCGGGGCCGCGCGCCTGCGACGCGACGGACGCGAGCTCATCGTCCAGGAACTCCTGCCCGCGCCAGTCCGGGCGCTTCGATGAAGTGTCCCTCGTGCTCCAGCCTCGACAACAAGGTCGTCGACTCGAGGCTTACCCGCGACGCGGATGCCATCCGCCGGCGACGCGAGTGCCTGGGCTGCGGAGCGCGCTTCACCACGTTCGAGTACGTGGAGCGCACGCAGGTGTTGGTGATCAAGAAGGACGGGCGGCGCGAGCCGTTCCGGCGCGAAAAGATCGAGGAAGGCGTCGCCAAGTCCTGCGAGAAGCGCCCCATCGCACGCGAAGAAGTCGAGCGTCTCGTGGACCGGGTGGAGTCCGCGGTTCTGGCGATGGGACAGAGCGAAGTGGAGAGCCGGCAGATCGGCGAGCTGGTGGTGACGGAGCTCGCGGGACTGGATCAAATCGCGTACGTTCGCTTCGCCAGCGTGTACCGCGACTTTCGCGACGTAAAGGATCTCATGGACGAAATGCGTCGCGTGGTGGAGAAGAAGGCGCCGGAGGAAAATCGATGATCGCGGGCACCAGCAGCATCCAGCGGCGCACCTTGGACAACGGCCTCGTGGTGGTCGCGGAACGGCGCGGGCTCGGGCCCGTGGTGTTCGCCGGGATCGTGTACCGCGTGGGCTCGCGCGACGAGCAGCCCGGGTTCACCGGGATGAGCCACCTGCTCGAGCACATGATGTTCAAGGGGACGGAGAAGTACGCGAAGGGTGAGATCTCCGCGATCGTGGAACGCAACGGCGGAGAGCTGAACGCGTTCACGTCGGAAGACGTGACCATGTACTACGAAGTGTTCGCGCGCGATCGCTGGACTCTGGCGCTCGATCTGGAAGCGGAGCGCATGGCCAAGCTGCGCATCGACGCCGTCGAGCTGGAAGCGGAGCGACAGGTCGTGCTTGAGGAGCGCGTGATGTATCTCGACGTGCCGCAGGTGGAGCTCGGCGAGGAGCTCATGGCCGGCACGTTTCGCGAGAGCCCCTACCGCTGGCCGATCATCGGATGGGAGGGAGACATTCGCGCGATCACGCGGGAAGATCTTCTCGCGCACTATGCACGCTACTATTCTCCGGGGAACGCGGCGCTGATCATCGTGGGGGACGTGGATCCCGAGGAGGCGTTCGCGCGCGCCGAAGAGAAGTTCGGGGCGCTGCCGGCGGCCGGCCCGGGTGAGCGGCGCATTCCCCGCGAGCCGGAGCTGCGCGCGGCGACGCGCATCGTGCTGCGGCGGCCCGTCTCGCTCCCGCACCTGCAGATTCTGGTGCGGGCGCCCGAGATTCGCACCCGCGACGCGGAAGCACTGTACCTCGCGGCGAATCTCCTCTCGGGCTCGCGCACGGCGCGTCTGGACATGGCTCTTTTAGAGACCGGCCTGGCCGGCGACGTCCACGTTCACTATCACGCAAAGTCGGATCCGTCCGCGTTCGGCGTGTCCGTGGAGCTGCAGCCGCACTCCAAGCTGGAGGAGGTGGAGCGCGTGGTGTGGGAGGAGTTGGAGCGCCTCGCCGTGGAAGACCCCGACGACGACGAGATGGAGCGCGCGCTCAATCTCGTCGAAGCGAGCCAAGTCTTCTCGATGCAGTCCCCGTCGAATCGGGGATTCGCGCTCGGCTGGCACGAGGCCTGCGGCGATGTGCACTACGCGGACTCGATCGTCGAGCGGATGCGCACCGTCGGCAAGGACGAGGTGCGCCGCATCGCGGCGTCGGTCTTCGCGCGCGACAAGAGCGGCACGGGATGGATCGTGCCGTCGAACGGCGACGCGGAAGGAGCTTCGTGAGCGAGCTCCGGGTGCTTCCGCCGCGCGTTCGCCGCCTGCGTCTCGCCAACGGGATGCGCGTGCTCCTGCAGCGCGACGCGACCGATCCGGTGGTCTCGCTCTCGCTGGTGTTCGAGGGGGGCTCCGCGCTGGATCCGCCGGGCCTCGAGGGGAGCGCGACGCTCCTCGCCGAAACGGTGGAGCGCGGCCCGCGCACCAAGAGCTTCGTGGAATTCGCGCGCTCGTTCGAGAAGCTGGGCTCCAGCTTCTCGTCGGAATCGGGAACGGAGCTGGCTTCGATGCACGCGACGTTCCTGTCTCGCCACGCGGCATCGGGGCTGGGACTGGTCGCGGATCTTCTCGAAGAGCCGGGCCTTCGCGAGGAAGACCTCGAGGTCGTTCGCGCACTCGCGCTGAACGATCTGGACGCTCGCGAGGACGATCTCGACGATCTGGCCGAGGATCTCTTCTTCGAGACGGTGGCGCAACGATCATCCCTACGCGAAGCTGCCGCACGGCCGCCGCGAAGGAATCGAAGGGGCGCGCATCGAGAATCTCCGCCTGCAAGCGAAGCTCGCGCTGCGTCCCGATCGCGCGCACTTCGCGCTCGTCGGCGACTTCGACGAAGCCGCCACGCTCGAGCTGCTCGAACGGCGCTTCGGCAAGCTCCCCGTTCCCGCGGCGCCGTTCGTCCCGGTGCCGAGTCTCCCGCCTCTCGAGGGGGCCCGCTCGGTGGTCCGCGCGCGCCCGGACAAAGGACAAGTCAAGATCTTCGTCGGCGGCACGGGACTTTCCGCGAGCGATCCCGATCGCCACGCGGCCGTCGCTTGGAACCACGTGCTCGGCGCGTCGTCGATTCGCTCGCGGCTCGGCGACGAGATTCGCGATCGGCAAGGTCTCGCGTACTCGGTGTACAGCCGCGTGCTCGAGCGGCGGTCCGGCGGATTCTTCTTCGTGCACGTGGGAACGCGTCCCGAAAATGCGGAGCGTGCCGTGCGCTCCATCCGCACCGAGCTCGGACGCGTCGCGGACGGCGTGGGAGCCGACGAGCTCCAGGACGCGAAGAGCTATCTGACGGGATCCTTTCCGCTGCGGTTCACGACGTACGGGCGTCTCGCGCGGTTCTGGTCGCGCAGCTCGTTCTACGGCTGGCGCGAGGACTACTTGGACACCTACGTCGACGACGTGAACGCGCTCACTCGGGAAGATCTGGCGCGTGCCGGCGGCCGCATCGTGTCGCAGGCCCTGGCGCTCGCCGCGTGCGGCCCCGTACCGGACGACTGGAATGGATCGTGAACGCACGCCGGCGCCCGTAGCTCGTTATGGAGACATGTCGCTGCTCGAGCATCTGGGCGAGCTGCGTCGTGTCCTGGTGCAATCGCTCCTGGCCTGGGCGCTCGCCACCGCCGCCGCATGGACGTTCTCCGAGCAAGCGATCGAGCGGCTCATCGCTCCGGCGGCGCTCGGGGATCGGCCGCTCGTGTTCTTCGGCCCCGCGGATGCGTTCGTCCTGCGCTTCAAGGTCTCCGTCGGCATCGGACTGTTCCTGGCGGCGCCGATCATCGCCTGGCGACTCTGGTCGTTCGTGGTGCCCGGGCTGGTGAAGCGCGAGCGCGCAGCGCTCTTTCCCATCGTCGTCGGATCGCTCGTGCTGTTCTACGCGGGCGCGGCGTTCGGTATCGGCGTGATGCTGCCGATGTCGCTGCGCTTCCTCCTCGGATTCGGCTCCGCATCCTTGCAACCGCTGCTCTCGGGCGAGAAGTATTTCGATTTCCTGCTGCGCATCGGAATCTCGTTCGCCGCCGTGTTCCAGTTTCCGCTGGTGGTGACGATTCTCACCGGGTGGGGAATCCTGCCTCCGGATTTTCTGCGCCGGCACTGGCGCATCGGCGTGGTCGTGGTGTTCGTCGTCTCCGCGATCCTAACGCCCCCCGACGTCGTCTCGCAGCTCTTGATGGCCGGTCCGCTCCTCGTTCTCTATCTCGTGTCCATTCCGCTCGCAAAGATGGCGGCGCGAGGGCGCGGATCCGCGGAAGCTTTGGTGTTCTTGATGGCGCTCGGCGCGGCCGCGTCGGCGAGCGCGCCGCGCGCGGCGGTTGCGGCGCCGGCGCTCCCGGATCTCGCCGTGCGCAAGGACGGATTCGTGCATCGCGGGAGCAGCGTCGATGTGGTGGTCGAGAATCTCGGCGACGCGCGAAGCCCTGCGACCGAGCTCGAGCTCTGGGATCGCCCGCCGCTTTCGGGGCCGAACGGGGCATCGACTCCGTATCCGCCCACGCCCGGCGAGTCCGCCGTGCACGTGTTCCAGGAAGTGATCGGGCGCGCGCCGGCCGGCGCGGTCCGCCTCACGATCGTCGTGACCAAGGGCCCGGATGTCACGCGCACGCAGGGATCGCTGACGCTGCGGCGCGGAGAATCGATCGAGCTGGTGCGCGCGACAGCGGGAGCTTCGCTCGAAGATGCGGGGCGCCGGATTGTATGGAGCGCGGACCTGCCCGACTCCGGTTGGACGCTGGAGACGATCGTTCCGGCGTCGGCGGGAGCGCCGCCCGCGGTGGAGCTCGCGCTCGCTCCGTCGGAACGCGGCATTCTGGAATCGATTCGCACCGCCGACGAAGAGATCCACGCGCCGAGCACGATGCTCGTGCTCGATGCGCTCGATCGTCCCGCCGCGCGCCGCGTGCGCGTCGACTGTCCCGCGCTCGAGCCGGGCGCAAGGGAAACGCTGCGCGTCGATTTCGGGAGCGGCGGCGGTCAAAGCGAGGTGTTCGCCTGGATCGATCCGGACGATTCCGTTCGCGAAGCGCGCGAGGGGAACAACGTCTCCGGCATCCGCGCGGATTCCGCCCGGTGGACGCAAGCCGCGCTCCACCTGCACAGCTCCTTCAGCGAGGGAGCCGGGTCGGTCGATTGGCAGGCGAACCTCGCCTCGCACTCCGGATACGATTTGCTGGCGTGGTCCGAGCACGATTGGCGCATGGCCTGCGTGGATCACGTGCGCCGCATCGGATTCGAAGAGGACGAGCCGATCGAGATGACGTTCGGCTCGGACGGAGGCGCGAGCATCGCGGCGATCGGCGCGGGAGCGCGCGACGGGGTGTCGGTGCTGCGGCTCGCAGGAGATGCGCCGCGCGCGGTCGCCGATCTCGAAGTCAAGATGAAGCGGCTCACGTACACGCTCGCGTCCGACGTCTCGCTCGAGATCCATGCGATGGCGCGCGGGTTGGCGGCGGAAGATCGCCTGCGCATCGTGGCAACGCTCTCGCATCACCCGACGGAGATGAGGCGTTTGGAGTTCACCTTTCGTCCCGACGAGCTCGGCGGGGAGACGTGGACGCGTCTGGTGCTACCGCTCACCACCGCGGCGAACGAGCGCTGGGTCAACGGCGCCGACGACAATCTGACCGGGCTGCGTTTCGAGCTGATCCGCACGGGAAGCGGCGGCGAGGTGCTGCTCGACGACCTTTCGGTCACCCACGGCGAGTGCGGAGCGGCGCTGCGCAGGATCCAAGAAAGCTGGATGCGCTTCTATCCGAACGTCGCGCACTTTTTTGCCGACGAAGTCTCCGGACAGAAAATTCACTTGAATCAATACGGCGGGCCTCGCGGACTGTTCGACGATGCGCGAACGTGGGACGTGCCGTACGTGGAGACCGTAGTGCGACGCGCGCACGCGGCGGGTGCGCTCATCTCCTGGTGCCATCCTTTCGGGGTTCGCACCGGCCCCGACGTTCGCGAACGCTACGATGCCGCGTACAAAGACTCGCTTCTCGCCGAGCGCATCGGCGACACCGACATTCTCGAAGTGGGATTCCGTCTCAAGGCGAGCGAGAAGACGCCGGAGTATCTCCGCTTCTGGGACACCGCGGGACTTCGCGGAATCGCTACGACCGGAATCGGAGTGAACGACTCGCACGAGTGGGAATGGGGACCCTGGGAAAACAATTTCGCGACCTGGATTCCCGCTCCCGCCGAGGACGGCGCGGCGATGCAGCGCGCGCTCGCCGCAGGCCGCGTGTTCTTCGGCGATCCGCTTCGCTTTCGCGGCCGGCTCACGATCGAATCCGACGGGCGCCAAGGAGGCGATGCGCGATCGGGAAAGGGATCGCGGCGGGTCACGCTGCGGGTGACCGAGGCCCCGGTGCGCTCGCGTGTCGTGCTTGTCGTGGACGGGGAGCCGATTCGCGAGTGGACCGACGTGAGCGGGACCCGCGTTCTTTCCCACGATCTCGCTCGCGGCGAGGGCAACGTGGTGCGCGCCGAGCTGTGGAGCGGCGACGGACATCCGCTCGCGTTCACGAATCCGATCTATGGCGAAGCGAAGAGAAGCGGGGAGTGATGGATCTCGCTGCGGCGCGTGGTTTACAATTCGCAATGGCAATGTTGTACGCCTCTCTCCTTCTCACCACCATCGCGGCCGGTGCGATCGACCGGCCGGCGGATGCATGCGCGGTCGCCGTCGAGCGCCCCGCGTTCGTCCTGAACGAAGCCACGTTCGATTTCTGGCGGTCGGAGATTCTCCCTACGCCGGTGGAGATCGCCTGGCAACAGATTCCCTGGCGATCGAATCTGCGCGACGGACTCGTCGAGGCGGACCGGACGAACAAGCCGGTGTTGCTCTGGCTCATGAATGGACATCCTCGAGGGTGTACCTGACAAAACGGACTCGCCGACCGACAGTTCGTCTGGTCCGATCCTCGAATCCTTGGGCTGACATCGGAGTTCTTGCCGGTGGCGGACACGCAGTTCCGGCTGCTCGGAAGCGACGCGCTCTCGCGTGTGTTCCGGGAATTGGGAGAGCAAGGCCACTACGGCGGGCAGCGCCTTCCCACGCGGCAGGGAATCTATGTCTGCACGCCGAGCGGAAGATTCCTGACTTCGACACAACCGGCCGATGCGGACACGGTGCTGGCGATGATGCAGCGAGGGCTCGATGCATGGCACACGCATCCCGAGAGTCGCGCGGCGCCCGCTTCGGACCTGGAACGGGTACCGGTCGGAGAAGATCGCGATCCGGTGGACGGTCTCGTTCTGGAGCTGACCGTCCGGCTGATCGGGGTGGGCCACGAAGGGCGCTCCCTGGACGGTCCCACGTCGGTCGCTCGATCCGCCTACCTCGCGAGCCGGCTGAACTTCGACCACGTGTGGTTCTCGAAGTCCGAGGCCAGGCAATGGATCCCTGAAGGGCGTGAGATCGGAGCTTCACGCTGGCTTCCCGGCCCGCTCGTGAACCGGATCGCCGCGCTTCATTTGATCGACATGGTCAGTGGTCCGCCTCCGGTCCGATTCCTCTCGAGAGACTTGGGGCCGTCGTGGATTCGGACTGAAGTCGTCGGCTTCGAAGAGAATCGCGTGCACCTTCGCATCACCGGAAAGACGCGCGCGCAGGCTCGAGGCCGGATGGCCAATCCCAATGCGAATCAATTGGAGACGGACATTCTGGGGTGGGCGACGTTCGATCTCGCTGCGCAATCCTTCGACGCCTTCGAAGCGGTCGCTCTCGCCCGAGGGTCGGATTTTCAATGGCCCGACCGACAGTCTCGAGAGGGACTGAAGAGAATCGGCTTCGCGTTCGATCTCGATTCTTCGGGTCACGGAAGGACTCCGCCGCACTTCTTCCATCGCTACGAAGGCGAATGGGACGCGTGCCTCGACGTCTCGGAGAACACGATCAGCGCGATGCCCGTCGCGGCGCGCTGACGTTTCGTCGGCCGGATCAATCGCCCACGTAGCCCAAGCTCTCCAGTGCCGCGCGGGTCTCGTCGTCGGCTCCGCCCGCGAGATCGTCGATGGTCTGCGTGCGGCCCACCGGCCGATTGCGCAGATCGAGCTCGAGATCCTCGCCGAGCACGCGCAGGACTTCGGGCAGAGCTCCAGCGAGATCGACGCGCTCCGCGGGATCCTGAACGAGGTCGTAGTATTCGCGCCGGCCCGAGCGGGATTCCCAGATGACCTTGTGCTCTCCGGTGCGCAGCGCGTAACGCGGAGACGCTTTCTCGTGCGCGGGATACGTCTCCGCGACGAAGAGGAGGCCGTCTCCCTCGGGCGCGGGATCGCGCAGGAGATCGCGTCCTTCCATGGACCGGTGCGGCGCCTCCGGGGCCAGGATCCCCAGGATCGTGGGCGCGATGTCCATGGTGCGTGCGGGCTCGCGTCGCAGATGATGTGCGGCGTTCGTGCCGCCTCCGCTCAGAATCAGCGGAATGCACAGCGACGTGTCGTACAGCAGGATGTCGTGCCCCAGATATTCGCCGTGCTCTCCGAGGCCCTCTCCGTGATCTCCGGACACGAGAATGACGGTCCGATCCGCCGCCGCGCTCTCCTCGACCGCGCGCGCCACTTGGCCGACGCACTTGTCCA
The DNA here is from genome assembly GCA_963725045.1 of uncultured Gemmatimonadales bacterium. Lineage (GTDB taxonomy): Bacteria > ARS69 > ARS69 > ARS69 > ARS69 > CAVRWY01. The sequence continues at coordinate 577,333 of CAVRWY010000008.1, read as the reverse complement.
GGAACGACACTTCCCCGGCGTAAAGCGCCGTCGTGTCGCGCGGGGCCGTCGCGCTTCGATCCGCGCTGGAGTGCAGGCGATCGAACGGTGCCGGCGGGAGATAGGGAAGATGCGCATCGAAGAAATGCGCCCAGAGAAAGAAGCGCTCTTCGGACGCGTGCAACAGCTCTCGGGCGACGCGCGCCGTCTCCAATCCTTCGCCGCTCGCCGGGAGCTGCGCCGGCTCCACGACTTCGTAGCGCGCGAACCCTTGGTTCAAGCCGAGCGCCGGGCTCAGCACGGTCGCGTTCGAGACCACCGCGGAAGTGTGCACGCCGCGCGCCGCCAAGATCTCGGCGAGAGTCTCGTGCGCGGGATCGAGCGCCATGCGGTTCTTCAAGAGCCCGTGGGCCCGCGGCGAAAGACCGGTCAGGATCGTCGCGTGCGAGGGCGTGGTCAGCGGAATCGCGCTCACCGCGTCGATCCATTCGATGCCGCGCCGCGCCAGGCGATCCAAGTGCGGCGTGCGGATCGTGGGATGGCCGGACGCCCCCAGGTGATCCGCGCGAAACGTGTCCAGCGTGATGAGAACGAGCGATGCGCCAGGCACCTTCTCGCGCGGCGCACACGAGAGACAGAGCGCGGCGAGCGCCGCCGCGGCAGGCTGCCGCCGCCCACGCTCGACGCCTCATTCGATGTAACCGAGAGAGCGAATGCGCTCTTCGAGCCCCTCCGACATCGACTCCGTGGGCAGCTCCGGCCGCGTCATCGGCGACGTCTCGTACGTGTCGATCGTGCTCGGCGGATGCGCTGCGATCCATTCCTCGGTGAAACATCCGGCGAGCGGCGTGCCGTCCATGTCGCGCGCCGCCGGCAGTCCGTGGTAGGCGAGAATCGTGGGGGTGACGTCCACGGCGTCGGCTTCCGTTTCGATTCGCCCGCGCTGCAGCCCCGGTCCCGCGAAGAGAAAGAACGCCTGGCGCCGGTGCTCCCCGGAAATGTGCTTTTGCGCGTAGCGCTCCGTCCCCGGACGGAATCCGTGATCGGAGACGACCAGCATCGCGCGTCCGTCGCCGCCGGCTTCGGCGAGCGAGCCGATGAGTCCGTCGGCATGCGTGTAGTAGCGCTCGATCGCTTTCGTCCACGTGCGCCGATCGGCCGCGGTCGGATTCGTTCCGGTTCCTTCGGGATCGATGAACTCCCAGTTGAAGTGCTGCAGGATGTCCGCGCCCTGGAAGAAGATGCCGAAGAGCTCGGGCTCGCGCTCCACGAGCAGCTTGCGTCCCGCCCCGAAATGCGTGCCGTCCACCGAGTAGGCGATCGCGAACTCGCTGGAGCGATCGAACTTCTTGAACGTGGTCGGAAACACGAAGTCGTCCGGCAGATCGGCGAAGCGCGCGAGGTCGTCGCGATCCACGTCGTGGCGCGGAATCTTGAACGAGGCGATCTCCTGCAGGAGCTCCTCGGGATAGGTCTGCTTCTCCTCGAGCACCGGGATCTCCACGTTCGCTTCGAAGTTCGCGCCCAGATCGAATCGCGACACGGAAAAGTGATCGCTCACCATGAATCCGTTCACCGCCTCCGCCGGCCACGTCACCCACCATCCGACGAAGCCGGAAGTCCGCCCGCGATCAGTAAAAATGTTCCAGAGCGCGCGGCACTGGCGCGCCGTCGACGGCGTGGGAATCTTGCGCGGAAGTCCCGGCACGGACGCCATGAAGCTGGTGACGCCGTGCTTCTCGGGGAGCTTGCCGGTCGCGATCGTGGTCCACAGCACCGGCGACCACTTGAAGTCGGGATTCGTGCGCATCGTGCCCGAAGATCCGCCGTGCGCGAGCGCTTGCAGCACGGGAAGCTTCCCCTGGCGAATCAGAGGAAGCGCGACCCGCCAATCGGCGCCGTCGAACGCGACCACCGTGGTCTGCGCGGCCGGGGCGCTTTTCCCCCGCGGGGCGCGCACATCCGCCGGCCGCGGCGAGCGCCGCCAGCGCGAGAACCGCCGCGAGCCGGACGCGATCGGTCACTCCACGTAGCCCAGCGCGCGCAGTCGATTCATCAGTTCTTCGTCCACTTCGGACGGAATCGGCATCTGCTCGCGCCAGTTCTCGGTGTCGTAGGTGGGGACTTTCTCCTTCGTGTACGCCGCTTGCCATCCCTTCGAGAGAATCTCGTCGAGCACGCGGCCGTCCATGTCCGCAGCGCCCTTCACGTCCAGAAGCGCCAGAACCGTGGGGGCGACGTCGACGAGGCTCGCCGCCTGCGGCTGGGCTCCCTTCGCGATGTTCGCGCCCGACGCGATGAAGATCCCGTCGGGACCGTCGTCGTGGCCGTGATCGTGGAATCCGTGATCCGAGACGATGATGATCGTGTCGCCGGGACGGCGGTGCTTCAAGAGTCCGCCGAGAACTTCGTCGGTGTACTCGTAGTACGCATCGATCGCCTTGCCGTAGCGGGCGATGTCCTCCACCGGAAAGGGCGGATACTTCTCGGGCTCGATGAACTTCCAGTAGCGGTGGCCCATGACGTCGACGCCATTAAAGTAGATGCCGATGAGATCGAGCTCGGGATCCTTCGAGAGAATGTGCTCGGCGGCGGCGCGGTACGTTTCGTCGGCGGCAAATGCCCAGCGGAATCCCTCGACGATGTCCCGGTCCATGTCCACCGCCTCGATGTCCATGAAGCGCTTGGCCTCGTCGACGGTGACGCTCGCGGCCCCACGGAGCTTCGGTTTCAGATCGTCGAACAGCTCCGGCGGCCAGGTCTGCCCCCCGGTTCCCTCCAGGAGCGTTCCCTTGGTCGGCGCGGCGCGCCCGCCGTCCTGATCCAGAGGCACGTAGCTCGAGACCATGTAGCCGTTGACCTTCTCCGCGGGCCAGGTGCACCACCATCCCACGAAGGCCACGCGCTTGCCGACGTCGGTGAGAATGTTCCACAGCGCCTTCGTGCGCCGCATGTTCGAGGTCATGTGCATGATCTTCTGGATCTCTTCGCCGTCCTTGCCGGGCTTCGTGGTGAAGTCGTTGATCCCGTGCTTGTCGAATCCCTTGCCGGTGGCGACCGAGGTCCACAGCGCTGGGCTGCGCGAGGGAAGGAGCGATTTCAAGCGGCGCGCGCACTCCGGAATCGATCAAGGACTTCAAGTGCGGCATGCGCCCCGCGGCCAAGAGCGGATCGATGCGATTCCACGTGGCCCCGTCGAGACCGATCACGATCACCCGGCCCGACCGCTCGGGAGGCGGCGCCTTCGCGCACGAAACGAGAAGCGGAATCGAGAGGAGGAGAAGGGCGATCGCGCGGGGCATGTCAGTCCTTTCGGCGGAAGAAGGCGGCGCCCGCTCCGAGGGCGGCGAGACCCGCGAGCGAGAGAGTGGAGCCGAGCCGGAACGAGCTCGGCGCGTACGTGAACACCACGTCGTGGGTCCCGGGTTCGACGACGACGCCGCGAAACGCGTGGTCGATCCGGTGGATGGGCTGCGGCTCGCCGTCGACATGGGCGACCCACCCCGGATACCACGCCTCGGTCACGACGAGAAGGGCCCGTCGTCGTGCGTCCACGCGGACCCGGAGCTCCTCGTCGCCAACGACCTCGAGCCGCGCCTCGCCGACGCCCAGGGAATCGGCCGAGGAGGCGGGGCGATCGAGCCCCTCGATCGCGCGCTCGGCGAAGGCCTGCTTCCCCGGGCGAAACGACGGATCGCGCATCGCGTGCAGCATCGCCTCGTCGCTGCCGGGAACGCGCACGTCGTCGACGAGAAATGCGCGCGGCAGCGCATCGGGGTTTTCGTACACGGTGAGATCGGAGCGATGCACGATCGAAAGCCCGGGAAGCTCTGGTTCGCCGAGCGCCAGAACATATCGCGCCCCCAGAAGATCGAGGATCGGAGAATCGAGCGCGCCCGGATCGCGCGCTCCCTTGAAATTGCCGCGATTCAGGATGATCGACGGATCGATGGCGTCGATGATGTGCTCGTACCATTGCGTGTTGAGCGAATCGAATCCGAGCACGTCTTCGATGCCGTAGATCGTCGGTGTCGACGGCGGAAAGACTCCGGTAAAGGGATCGCGATCCGGCTCGAAACGCATGATGCGAAAGGGGCCTTCGGAGTCCCGCTTCTCTTGCAGGAAGGCGATGCTCCCTCCGGGAGCCGGCGGACGAAAGATCGACGCCTTGGGCTGCATCACGTTCATTCGCGCCGAAGTCCATCCTGCGTCCGCGGCCAAGAGGAGGAGCGCGGCGGCGGCGAAGGCGAGGCGCGGAAGCTGCGACTGGACGCGCATCGCGACCAGCGCCAGCGAGAGCGTGGTGAACACCGCGGCGAGCATCCCTGCGCGGCGCAAGAGGCGCGGCCCGACGGTCTCCACGATGCGCGCAGGCAAAATGCGATCGCCCGCCACGGCGATCCCAATCGCGAAGGCGAGCGCGAAGGCGCCGGCGGCGAGTGCCACCCGGTTCGACGTGCGATTCCATCCCGGGCCTTCCCGCGAGAACAAGCGTTCGGCGCCGAGTCCCGCAGCGAGCCCCATGCCTGCGCCGTAGAGAAACGTGGCGCGGTCGGGCCTGGAGAAGTCGAGCCCGGGAAGAAAGCGCGCGACGTCGAGCACCGGACCGGGAAAGCAGAAAAGCAGCCCGCCCGCGGCGAGCAGAAGTGCGAACGCGGCCTCGCGCCGGCGATCGCCAGGGTTCAGCAGGAGAACGCCCGCCAACAAGAGCGGGAGGATCCCCACGTAGATCGCGGTGGAATGTTCCGTCTGATAGTAGAACCCGTTGCCCACGCGCAGGTGATGCGTGGCGTTGTTGTGATCGACCGGATCTCCGAGAAGGCCGGGGACGATCATCTTTCCGATCACCCACGGATGAAGCGTTCCCGCGATCAGCTCGTCGCGCGAGTTCTCCGCTTCCTGGGAAATGGGCACGAGCTCCAGCGTCGGCAGGAGATGCACGCCGGTGAGGAGAAGCGCGGTCGCGCCCGCGGCCACGCCCCCCAGCCAGCGGCGCATGGGGAGCGCGGGGCGCCGGTTTGCGCCGTCGATCCAGGCGAAGAGCAGCCACGCGTAGCCGGTGAGCACGAAGACCTGGAAGTGACCGGCGAGTCCGGAGAGCCCCAGCGCTCCCGCCATTCCTGCCCACGCGCGAGCGCCGCCGTGTGAGATCCACTGCCGAGTCGCAGCGAGAAGCCAGGGCAGCCACGCTCCCGTCGCGGTCATGGTGGTGATTCCGGTGCGCACCACTTGGATCGTGCTGAACGCGAACACTCCCGCTCCCGCGAGCGCGGCGAGCGGGGAAACCGAAAACATACGCAGCAACACATACGTTCCGGCGGCGGCCACGAAGAAATGGAACGTGACGCTCGCGGTCATCTGGTCGGCGACGCTCAGTCCCGACCACGCCAGCAGAAGATTGGGGGGATAGAACACCGCGGGCTGGAAGTTCGCGAGAAACGGCGTCCCCGCGTAGATCCACCGATTCCACAGGGGGACGCGCCCTTCTCGAAGCGCTTGCGTCGACAGGTGGCGCATCACGTAGAACTGCCGCGCACCGTCGGCGGCGCGGGTCGGCCTGGCGAGGTCTTCGGCGGAGGCCGCCGCGCGCCACGGATGCCAAAGGTCCATGTTCCAGGGGAAAACGGCGCGATCCCCGAACACCGCCGGGCCGAAAAACAGGAGGGAAATGCATCCGAGGAGGAGGATCGCGGCGATGTCGTGGCGGGTCATTGCGAGGGATGGTAGCACGCTCCCGTTGCGCGGTCCCCGCCTCCCGGCGGCGCGTTGACGCTCCGGAAACGACCTGCTACCTTCCCGCGGTCTCGCGTCCCGTCTTCGAATCCCTGCGGCTCATCCTGGGGCCGGTCGCCCGGAGTGAACGTTCCATGCCGGAATCTCTGGCACGCGACCGCACTGCCGCGCCGGTTATGACTTTGCCGGAAGTCTTCCGGCTCCTCGACGACGATTTCAAGCGATTCGAAAGCGCGCTCGAATCCCTGGAGCGCGTCGACATCCCGCTCTCGTCGGCGATCATGGACCACGTGCTCTCCTTGCGCGGAAAGCGCGCCCGCCCGCTCCTGCTCATGCTTGTTGCGCGCCTCGGGGAACGCAGCCGGCCGGAAGACGTGGTGTGGAGCTCGGTCGCGCTGGAGCTGGTGCACACCGCGAGCCTCCTCCATGACGACTGCCTCGACGGAACTGAGCTGCGCCGCGGGCTCCCCACGGTGAACCACCGCTGGGGCGCACAGCCCGCGATTCTCATGGGGGACTACCTCTTCACCAAGGGGTTCGAGATCTTGTGCGAGAACGGTCTCGCGCGGGAGCTGCGCATCATGTCGCTGCACACCCATCGCATGACTTGCGGGATGAATCGCGAGTTCGGAGCGTGGAAGGACGCGGGGCTCTCGATCGAAGAGTATCTGCGCATCGTCGACGAGAAGACCGCGGCGCTGTTCGTGGCGGCGTGTGAGATCGGGGCCGCGCTCGCGTCCTTGCCCGAGACGTTGGTGGAGTCGCTCGGAGATTTCGGGCGGGATCTCGGCCACGCGTTCCAGATCATCGACGACGTGTTCGATTACACCGGAGATCCCCTGGAGATCGGCAAGCCCGTGGGCACCGATTTTCGACTGGGATTCGCGACCCTTCCTCTGATTCACGCGTTCGAGCACGGCGATGCGGCACGCGCCGCGGACGTCGCGCGCGTTTTCGAGCGCGGTGACGTCACGCCCCAGGAGTGGGACGAAGCGCGCGCCTTCGTGCTGCAGTCGGGGGGCATCGAGGTGGCGCGCGCCCGCGCGCTCGCCTACGCGATGTCGGCGCGCGAACGTCTCTCCGCGCTGAACGGCGCCGAAGCCGCAGCTCCTTTGCTCGCGACCGTGGAGTTCATGATCGCGCGAGGGCGCTGAGTTGAGCGCGCGGGCGCGCGTCCCGTGCGCGCGCCGCCTCGCTTCTCTCTCTTTCTCGTGCTCATGGTCGCCGCCTGCGATCGGCGCCCGGCCCCGAGCGTGCGCCTCTTCGCGCGCGACGGCTTCGCGATGGGCACGTTCGTGGAGATGAAGATCGCGGCGCGCGACTCGACTGCCGCCGCCGTCGCGCTCGATGCGGCCTTCCGGGAGCTGGCGCGCGTCGAGCAGCTCTCCACCGTGCACGATTCCACCAGCGAGCTTTCGCGCGTGAACGCCGCGGCCGGATCGGACGCGCCGGTCCCGGTCGGTTCCGATCTCGACGCAATTTTGAATTTCGCGGCGGACGTCGCAGAGCGCTCCGGCGGCGCGTTCGATCCGACGGTGGGTCCTTTGCTTCGGCTCTGGGGATTTCCCGAGCATCCCGCGCTTCCCGATTCCTCCGCGATCCGCAGAACCTTGGCGCTCGTCGGTCACGACAAGCTCACCCGCGTGGAGTCCGCCAGCCCCGCATGGCGGCTCGGGGTGCGGGGCATGTCGCTCGACCTGGGGGGAATCGCCTGCGGCTACGGCATCGACCGCGCTGCGGAAGCGCTGCAGCGCCTTTCCCCCGATTTCCTGATCAACGTCGGGGGCGACATCGTCGTCGGCGGGACGAAGCCCGATTCCGCGGCCTGGTCGGTCGCGATCCAGCACCCGCGCGACCCTTCGAAGCTCCTCATGACGCTCCATCTGCGCGGGCCCCGCGGCGTGTCGACTTCGGGCGATTACGAACATTTCGTCCTGCACGAAGGCCGCCGCCTGCATCACGTGCTCGACCCCGAGACGGGCTACCCGGCTCCGGGAGTCTGCAGCGTGACGGTGGTCGCCCCGGACGGGGCTCGGGCCGACGCCGAGTCCAAGCCGGCCTTCGTCCTCGGAATCGATCGAGGGCTCCAGTGGCTCGAGGAGGATCCCGATCTGGAAGGGGTGATCGTCTTCGAAGAACCGAGCGGAACGCTCCTCGTGCGGGAAACCTCCGGAATCGCGGCGCTTCGGGCGCCCGCGCCGGAAGCGAACGACCGCGACGCCTCGTCCCGGTGACGTCGCCCCTGGACTCTCCGCGAGCCCTGTGGCGGGCGATGACCTGGGCCGATCGCTCGATCTGCGCCCTCGTCTTCGGCGCTTCGCTCGTCGCGGCCTTCGCGGTTCGCGCCTCCTCACCGGACGGCAAGCCGCGCGCCATCGTCCTCGTCGCGGGGGCGGAGCAGGCGGCGCTGCCGCTCGCGCAAAATGCGGTGGCCACGTTCGCCGGGGCCGAAGGGCCGGTCACCGTAGAAGTGCGCGACGGAGCGGTCGCGGTGATCCGGAGCACGTGCGCGCAGCACGTGTGCGTCGCCGCGGGATGGAAGCACCGCTCGGGGGACGTGATCGCCTGCGTCCCGAACGAGCTCTTGGTGCGCGTCGCCGGGGGTGGGCGCGGCTCGCATGCCGCGGGCCGCGATGCCCCGCTCCTTCCCGACGCGGTCACACGATGAGCCTTTCCACCCGCTCGGCGGCGCGCTTGGGCCTCTTGGTCGCGGTCGCGGTCACTCTCCAGATCGCGGAAAGCCTCATTCCCCGGCCGATTCCCTGGCTTCGGATCGGGCTCGCCAACGCCGTCGCGCTCCTCGTGTTGGTCCGCTCCGGGGTGCGACCCGCGCTCGGGGTCACCACGATCCGCGTCGTCCTGGCGGGGCTTCTGCTGGGGACGTTCGGCGGGCCGGCATTCGTTCTCTCCGCGGCCGGCGGCTTGGCCGCGACGCTGGCGATGGCGGCGGCCCTGCGCGCGGCACCGCCGCTTGTCCTTGCTCGGTGTTTCCGTGGTGGGGTCTTCCGCGCACGTCACGGGCCAGCTGGCCGCACTGGGTCCGATGCTCGGAATCGGGCCGAGCGCCGCCGCGCTGTCCCCATTTCTCCTCGTGACTGCAGTTCCGGTCGGTCTCGTGACCGGCGCGCTCGTCGTCGCAGTTCACCGCAGGATCCCGCCGTGGTAAATTCCAAGCGAACCCGACGAGCCCGAAGGAGCATTCCGACGACTTGACGCCGCAACAGCTCGCAGAACGCGCCGCAGCCCTAGCCCTCGACAAGAAAGCGCACGACGTCGTCCTCCTCGACCTCCGGAAGCTGACTCCCGCCGTCGATTGGTTCGTGATTCTCTCGGCCGATTCGGAGACTCAAGTTCTCGCGATCGCCGAGCACATCGCGGAATCGCTCGCGCGCGAGGGCACGCGCGCGTGGCACGTGGAAGGACAGGAGAGCCGGCGTTGGGTGCTCGTCGACTACGTGGACGTCGTGGTGCACGTGTTCCACAACCGCACCCGCGAGTTCTATTCCCTCGAAAGCCTATGGGGAGACGCCCCGATGATTCGAATCGGGGAAGATGCGCGGCAAGCCGGCTAAACGTGCCTTCCCATGCGTGATCTCCTCCTGGAAGAAGTTCGCGAGTCCGTGCGCACGGCGTTTCCTGACGTCGCCGCGGACGTCGTGGATCGCGTCACGCTGGAGAATCCACGCGATCCTTCGCACGGTGACTTTTCGTCGAACATCGCCTTCTTGCTGAAGGATGTGCTGCACGAGAACCCGCGCAAGATCGCGGAGCGGATCGTCGCGCGCCTCGACGAGAGAAAGTCGATCGGCGAAGCCGAGGTCGCCGGCCCCGGGTTCATCAATCTGCGCGTGCGCCCCACGGGGATGCACGCGTTCCTGGCGAAGCTCGCGGATCCGGCGGCGCGCCGCGCGATGCTCCGCGACGAGGCGGCGGCGCGGCGGATCGGCCTCATGCAGGTCGAGTTCGTCTCCGCGAATCCGACCGGCCCTATGAATGTCGTCTCGGCGCGCGCCGCGGCCTACGGAGATTCCTGCGTGCGGCTCCTGCGCGCAGTGGGAGTCGATGCGCGCAGCGAGTACTACGTGAACGACGAGGGAAATCAGGCGCGCCTCTTCGGGGAGTCGCTGCGCGCGCGCTTCCTCGAAGCCGCGGGACTTCCCGCCGCCCTTCCGGAAGACGGCTACCGCGGGGCGTACGTGATCGATCTCGCGCGCGCGCTGGTCGACGAGGAGCGGACCAAGGCCGGCGCTGCGTTCGACGCCGAGGCGGCGGCCCGCGCTCTCGATTTCGAGCGCATCGGGGTGGATCGCATGGTCGACGCGGCCCGCGGGTCCCTGGAGCGCTTCGGGGTCACGTTCGATCGCTGGTTTCTCGAGTCGTCGCTGCATCGCGCGGACGGCGGAGTGAACCGCGTCGACGAAGCGGAGCGCCTCCTGCGCGAGGCCGGCCGGCTGGAAGAGCGCGACGGCGCGACCTGGTTTCGCTCGACGGATCTCGGGGACGACAAGGACCGCGTGATCCGCCGCAGCGAAGGAGATCCCACGTATCTCCTCGGCGATCTCGCCTACCACCTGGACAAGGCGCGGCGCGGTTTCGACCGCGTCGTGGACGTGTGGGGCCCGGATCATCACGGCTACATCGCCCGCATGAAGGCGGGCACGCTCGCGCTGGGACTGCCCGAGGCCTGGCTCGAGATCGTGATCGTGCAGCAGGTGAATCTCCTGCGCGACGGAGTGCCGGTGATGATGTCCAAGCGGGAAGGAGAGTTGGTTTCGCTCGACGAGGTCGTGGAAGAAGTGGGCAGGGACGTCGCGCGGTTCTTCTTCCTCACGCGACGGGCGTCGAGCCACTTAGACTTCGATCTGGAGCTGGCCAAGAAGGAATCGCTGGAGAACCCGGTGTTCTACGTGCAATACGCGCACGCGCGCTCGCGCAGCATTTTCCGCCAGCCGATGGCGCAGGGCCTTCTGCCCGATCAAGGGGTCGCGCCGAATCTCGCTCTTCTGACCGGCGAAGAGGAGATTTCCATGATGCGCCTGCTGCTCCAATATCCGGAAACGCTGCGCTCGGCTGCAGTCTCGCTGGAGCCGCATCGCGTCGTGTCGTATCTTCGGGAAGTCGCGGGCGCGTACCATCGCTTCTACACCCGCGGGAAGCAGGACCCGGCTCATCGCGTGCTCGTCGAGGACGAGCCTCTCGCCCGGGCGCGTCTCGCGCTCGTCGGGGTTCTGGCGGACGTGCTGCGCGAGGGTTTGGAGCTCCTGGGGATTCGGGCCGTGGAGGAGATGTAAGTTGGGCGTTCTCGTCGTCGGGTCGGTCGCATTCGATTCCATCGAGACGCCGCACGGACGGGTCACCGACGTGCTCGGAGGATCGGCCGTGTACTTCTCGTGCGCGGCGAGCCTTTTTACGCCGGTCAAGATCGTGGCCGTCGTGGGGACGGACTTTCCGGGCGACACGCTGGGCTTCCTGGAGGCGCGGGGCGTCGACACGACCGGGATCGCCCGCGCCGACGGCAAGACGTTTCGCTGGTCGGGCTCCTACGGCGCCGAGATGGGGGACGCGACCACGCTGGCCACGTTCCTGAACGTGTTCCAGGACTTTCGCCCGCGCATCCCGGCCACGCACCGTGGGGAGCCGTTCCTCTTCCTCGCGAACATCGACCCCGAGCTCCAGATGTCGGTCCTCGACCAGGTGGAGAACCCGCAGCTCGTGATCTGCGACACCATGAACTTCTGGATCAACGGGAAGAGGAAGGAGCTGCTCCGGCTTCTCGAACGGGTGGACGTGCTGATCGTGAACGAGACCGAAGCGAAGGCGCTGGCGGAGGAGACGAACGTGGTCCGCGCCGCCAGGGCCATCCACGCGAAGGGCCCGTCCCACGTGGTGATCAAGATGGGGGAGTACGGCGTTCTCTTGCTCGGCGAAGGAAAGATTTACCGTTTGCCGGCGTATCCCGTCGAAGAAGTGCGGGATCCGACCGGGGCGGGGGATACGTTCGCCGGAGGATTCGTGGGCTGCCTCGCGGAGTCGCGCGATCTCTCGCTCGAGGGAATGCATCGAGCGCTCCTGGCGGGCGCCGTGACGGCGTCGTTCACGGTCGAAGGTTTCTCGTTGAACGGAATTCGAAGCGTGGACCGTGCGGCGATCGAAGAGCGCTGCCTGGCGCTCGAAGAAATCGCGGGCTGGCGATGGGGGAAGAACGGGGTGGGGACCCCGCGAGCAATGGTGAGGGAGGGAGGACGGGGCGAGTCGGAAACACCTTCGGTCCGTTGAGCGGCGACCCATTCGTCTGGTACGATCGAGATCGGCGGCCAGACTCTCTCATCCCCCGAATGGTCGTCGCGTTTCCGAAGAGTTCCGAACTGCGCGTGGCTCAAAGGGGCGTCGACTTCATGGAACAACCTCGTGCACGCTACTCCGTAGCGGAGCGGCTCATTCGCAAGCTCCGCGATGTGTCGAATTGCGAGATTCGAACCGGTCCGGACGGTTCGATCGAAGCGGTTCACGTCACTGCGCTTCCCGGGCGGTCCCCGAAGCAGATCGCTCGCGACATCGAATCGATCTTGGCGGCGGAAGAAAACATCCGGGTCGATCACCGGAAGATCTCGATCGCCCAGTACGGGGACAACGCGGCTGCGATCTCGGCCGCCGGCCTCGAGCGGGTCTCGGTCGCCTCGGTCAGCCTTCATCAGTCCGGGCCCGTCTTCGAGGCGGAGGTGACCATCGCCGCCGGGAGCCTGACCGCCAGCGGCCAGGCCAGCGGCTCGAGCAGCCGAGGAGATTCGCGCCGGGTGGTGGCCCAGGCGGCGCTCGAAGCCGTCTCCCGGCTCTCCGCCGAGGATCCCGGGTTTTCCCTCGGGGAGATCGCCGAGACTTCCTTCGGCTCCCGAAAGATCCTGCTGGTCAGCGTGAACCGGTCGGACGGGCGGGAGGATCGTATTTACTTGGGCTGCTGCGAGTCTGGTTACGATTCCTCACGTTCGGTGATCTACGCAGTCCTTGACGCGGTGAATCGGGTTCTGGGTACACTGCCCCCGCGCGAACCAGTCGAGTACGAGATCGGTCCGGCGCCCATGACCTGAGTCGCGAAAGCGACAGGCTCAGAGAGAAGCGGACTCCCGAGCGGAGCAGTCGCCATTCGGTAAGCGGTACCGAGTGAGACCGCCTGAAGAAGGGAGACCAAAGAATCATGAACCTCCTCTGGACGAGTGTCCTCGTCGCTATTCTCGCTGGAACGATGGGCGGCGGCGGACGCAACGACTGGTAGTCGCGTCGTAATCGTCTGAACGGGGAGCCGACCGATCTCCGCGAAGCCCCTCCGATCCTGGGGGGGCTTTCGCTTTGCGGACCCACGATGGGTTCTTGCGTTTCCCGCTTGATCTTCCTTCAATGGTGACCGATGACGGAATTGGGTCGACTTGCCCGGGTCGAACGCGGTCGGACCGGGAGCGAGGGATCGCATTGAGGGGCCTTCGTCCGGTTCTCTTGCTCTACATCGGGGCAGTTCTCCTGGGAGGGCTGGTCCTCGTCGCCACGGTCAGTGCCGACCTGAGCTCGCTGAGCTGGGAGCCCAGCGCGCTGGCGAACGTGATCCTGTGGACCGCGATGATCTCGATCGCGGCCATGTCCCCGATCCCACTTCCCCGGGGCGGGGCCACGGTCACCGTCACCTCGGCCCTCGATTTCGCCGCCATCCTGATCTTCGGCCCCGCGGTCGCCTGCTGGTTCGGCATCCTCTCGGATCTGCTCACCAACGTCGCCGCCAAGCGCAATCCGCTCTACAAGGTCGCGTTCAATCTCGGCCAAATCGTGCTCTCCATCGGGATCGCCGGCATCGTCTACGTGAAGCTCGGCGGGGCCGTGGGCACTGCGTTCCATCTGGGCTCCTCGCAGGTGCTGCCGCTGGTCGTCACCCCGATCGTTTATTTCATCGCGAACACCTGGCTCATCTCGTTCGCGATCGCTCTCAAAGACGGAATCTCGGCGCGGCGCGTCTGGCAGACGAATTTCCAATGGGAGATCCTGCACGTCGTCTTCTTCCTCCCGTTCGGAATTCTCCTGGCACTCGTGCATCTGCGCATCGGTCCGGTCGGCGTGGTGCTGTTCCTGATTCCGCTGTTCCTCGCGCGCTACTCGTTCAAGCTCTGGATCGACACCAAAGCGGCCCACTTCTCGACCGTGCAGGCCCTGGTCTCCGCGATCGACGCGTCGGATCCGTTCACCCGCGGGCACTCCTACCGCATCTCCAAGTTCGCCGTGCGTATCGCCCGCGAGCTCGGCGTGTCCGAGCGCGAAGTGGAAGAGATCGAATACGGTGCCTTGCTGCACGACATCGGGAAGATCGCGATCCAGCACGACATCCTGCTGAAGCCCGGGCGACTCGACGACAACGAGCGCGAGCTGATGCGCACCCATCCCAAAGTGGGACACGACATTCTCAAGGGGCTCAAATTTCTGGAGTCGGCGGCGGAGATCGTCTACTGCCACCACGAGCAGCCCGACGGAAAGGGTTACCCGCGCGGAATTCCGGCCAATCGCATTCCCATGGGCAGCCGCATCATCATGGTGGTGGACGGCTTCGACGCGATGACCTCCGACCGCCCGTATCGTCGCGGGCTTCCTCCGGAAGTCGCCTACGAAGAGCTGCGCCGCCATTCGGGAACACAGTTCTTCGGGGACGTGGTCGACGCGCTCATCGGCTTGCATCACTCGGGTGCGCTGTTCGACGAGATCGACGTGGACGAGCTCGAGATGTACACTTCGGACCGGTACAACTCGCGGATCCTCGAAGAGTACGTGATGAAGAAGCTCGAGAAGACCTACGGGCCCGATCGGGAGCGCTTCCTGGAAAAGATCCGCACCCGGCGCGAGGCGGCCGACGAGTCGATCCCGGTCGCATCGACGATCCATCCGAATGAATCCTCCGTCGGATAACGAGCGCGTGAACAAATCCATTTCATACAAAGACGCCGGCGTCGACGTCGGGATGGGCGAATCGTTCGTCGAGCGCATCCGCGCCGCCGTGGAGAAGACCCACACGCCTCAGGTGGTGGGGTCGATCGGCGGATTCGGCGGATTGTTCGCGCCCAAGCTCGCGGGAATGCGTGAGCCGGTGCTGGTGGCTTCCGCGGACGGCGTGGGCACCAAGCTCAAGCTCGCGTTCGAGTCCGGCGCGCACGACCGCGTCGGCGGCGATCTCGTGCGCCACTGCGTGAACGACATCGCGGTGATGGGAGCGAAGCCGCTCTTCTTCCTCGACTACCTGGCCAGCGGAAAGCTGGAACCGGAGACGATGGCGAAGGTCGTCGAAGGAATGGCGGCGGCGTGCAAAGACGAAGGGGTCGCGCTTCTCGGCGGGGAGACCGCGGAGATGCCCGGCTTCTACGCGAAGGGCGAATACGACGTCGCGGGATTCATCGTGGGGATTGCCGATCGGCGATCGATGCCTGACGGAAGCGGAATGCGCGAGGGCGACATGCTGCTCGGGCTGCCCTCGGCCGGACTGCACACGAATGGATTCAGCCTGGCGCGCAAGATCGTGGAGGGTGCTCGCGTGGGGTGGGGATCGCGGCCGAAGGAGCTCGAAGGGCAAACGGTGATGGAAGCGCTGATGGCGCCGCATCTTTCCTACACGCGCGAGATCGGCAAGCTCCTGAGCGATCCCGGAATCAAAGTGCGCGCAATGGCCCATATCACGGGCGGCGGAATCGGCGGGAACTTGAAGCGTGTGCTCGGACCGAAGCTCGATGCGATCGTGCGGCCGAGCGCTTGGCCCGCACCGCCGATCTTCGACTTCTTGCGCAAGACCGGAAGCGTTCCCGAGGACGAGATGCGCTCTGCATTCAATCTCGGAATCGGGCTCATCGCCGTCGTCGGGGACGGCGCGGCCGCGCTCGCCAAGCTGGAGCGGCGCAAGTCGGTGCGCGTCGCGACCACCGGAAAGCGCGCGGCGCCAAGTGTGTTCCTCATCGGTGAGATCGTGCGCGGCTCCGGCCGCGTGCTCTGGGAGGAGTAGGGAACGCTGCGCGCCGCGGCGGCCGCCGTCCTTCTCGCAGGAACTCTGCCCCTTGCGGGTTGCGCCCGGAAGTCATCTCCGCCGATGAATCTCGTGGTGATCGTGGTGGATACGCTCCGCCAGGATCATCTCGGAACGTTCGGCTCCGCCGTTCCCACCTCGCCGAATCTGGATGCGATCGCCGCTCAAGGCGTGTCTTTTACGCGCTGCTCGACGGTGTCGCCGTGGACGCTTCCTTCGATCGCCTCTCTGCAAACGGGACTGTATCCCCGCGGTCACGGCGTTCACCGGCCGAACATGGGTCTCGCGCCGGAGGCCGTGACGCTCGCCGAGATCCTCGCCGAGAAGGGCTACGCCACGGCGGGCGTCGTGAGCCACGTGCTCCTGCGCGAGCGCTACGGAACGAGCCAGGGCTTCGCCGCGTGGGACGAAACGCAGGCTCGCGGCCACGACTCCATCACGACCCCGGGAGTGTCGAGGCTCGCGTGCCGGGAGCTGGAGCGCTTGTCCCAGGGGCCTGCGCCGTTCTTTCTGTTCGTGCATTTTTTCGATCCGCACTACGCGTTCCAGCGCCACCCCGAATTCGGTCTCGCCGGTGTCCCTTCCGGGCGGCTGCAAGGCGGCGAAGAGATTCACCAACTCCTCGACCTTGCCCCGACGCTCACGCCCGAGGAATGGAATTTCTTGCAACGCACTTACGACGAAGAGATTCGCTTCACCGACGCCGGCATCGGTGCGGTCGCGAAGCAGCTGGAGTCTCTCGGCATCGACGAGAAGACGGTCGTGGTGGTCACCGCCGATCACGGCGAAGAGTTCGGCACTCGCGCGAATTGGATCGGACACACGATCTCGCTCTACGATGAGGACATCCGCATCCCGCTCGTGGTCCGGGATCCGCGCGGTTCCCGCACGCGCCGCATCGTGAAACGCTCCGTGTCGACCGTGGACGTCGCGCCCACGCTTCTGGAGGTGCTCGACGTGGACGCCGGGAAGCGGCGCTTCCACGGGCGTTCGTTTGCGCGTCTGCTCACCAAGCCCGGTGCCGAGGGGGAAGGGCCCGTGTTTCTGGAGGTCGACTTCGTGCCGCTGTCCTCGAGGAACGAAGAGAAGATTTCGAAAAAGCAGGGCATGATCGAGGGACGTTGGAAGTTCATCCGCGACGAAGTGTCGGGGACGAGCGAGCTCTACGATCTCGAACGCGACCCTGGGGAGCGAACCAATCTGGCTTCAGCGCTTCCGGACTCCGTGGACCGTTTCGCCCGCGAGCTTGACGAGAGGATGGGCGAGCTCGGAGCGGAGCCGCTCACTCCCGCGCCCGTGGAGCTGACCGAGCAGCAGCGCGAGAGGCTGCGCTCACTCGGCTACACCGCTGAGTGAAGGATCCACGTCGCGGCGGTCCAGGCGAGATCGCGATCTACCGGAACGAGGGTTCGTGGAGCGCGGAACGCTCTGGCACCGCCTGTCCGTGGAATCGGTTGCTCCGGCGCCCATGCGCAGCCTCCGCGGTGGCACGCCGCGTGCACGATCGGAGTGCTCCTCTCGAACTGGAGGTAGGCCCCCATGTCTCTCGCATCCCTCGCGCCCCTGCGCGCAGCCCCACCCTCGAGTTTTGCCGAAGCCGCTCGCCGCGTTCTCCCGGTCGTGGGACGCAGTCGCACATTTCTCGAATTGCTGGCGCTCGTGGAGTCGCTCGCCGGCACGCGCGTCACCGTCCTCGTGACCGGAGAGAGTGGAGTCGGAAAGGAGCTCATTGCGCGGCTCCTGCACGAAACCGGAGAGCGTCCCGGTCCCTTTCTCGCGCAGAACTGCGCGGCCATTGCCGAGGGGACGCTGGAGAGCGATCTCTTCGGACACTGTGCCGGCGCGTACACGGGGGCGGTGGGCGCGCGCCGCGGACTCTTCGAGGAAGCGGAGGGCGGCACGCTGTTCCTGGACGAGATCGGAGAGATCGGGCCTCGCTTGCAAGCGCAGCTTCTTCGGGTGCTTCAAGAGGGGGAGATCAAGCGCGTCGGAGAGTCCCGCATTCGGCGCGTCAGCGTGCGGATCATCACCGCCACGAATCGGAATCTCGCTGCGGAAGTGCGCGCGGGAAACTTCCGCGAGGATCTCTTCTATCGCCTGAATGTAATTCAGGTCCGCGTGCCCGCACTGCGGGAGCGCGGCGCAGACATCCCGCTGTTCCTGCGGCAGTTCGCTTCGGAGTCGGCGCGCGGCAGCGAACCGTTCGACGATTTCTTCGCACGGGAAACGCTCGACCGCCTTCTGGCGTACTCGTGGCCGGGAAATGTACGGCAGCTGCGCAACGAGGTGCTCCGTGCGGCACTGTTCACGCGCGGGCGCGGACCGGTGGGCGTCACCGATCTCTCGGAGGAAGTGCGCGGCGTCGCCTGCGAAGAGGTCGCTTCGGGATCGCTGCGCGAGAGGGTGGACGTTGCGCAGCGCACGATCATTCTGGGTACGCTGCACGAGCACCGTTGGAACAAGACGCGCGCGGCGCGTTCTCTGGGGATCACGCGCCAGGGGCTCATCAAGATGATCCACCGACTGGGGCTCCCGCTGGACGCGCCGGAGCCGCTCGGCCACGGCTAGCCGCCTCAGCGGCACCGGCCTGCGGCGAACCGGCGCACGCCCAAGGTCCGCCGGCGGAATCCCGATCGCGCGGCGGTCTCGCTTCGTGGTATAACAGCAGGCCGCTCGAACGAATTCGCCCCGAAGAGCCTGGAGGAATGCTCCCCCCGTGACGCAGGAACCGAACAAAGTCATCTATTCGATGGTCGGGGTCGGGAAGGTCCACAACAAGACCTTCGTCTTGAAGGACATCTACCTCGGCTATTTCTACGGCGCGAAGATCGGCGTCATCGGATTGAACGGCTCCGGAAAGTCCACGCTGCTCCGCATCATGGCGGGCGTGGACCAGGAGTACGAGGGGTCGGCCACGCTCTCCCCCGGGTACTCCATCGGCTTTCTCGAGCAGGAACCGCTCGTGGACTCCACCAAGACCGTGCGCCAGGTCGTGGAGGAGGGAGTGCAGGAGACGGTCGATCTGCTCGCGGAGTTCAATCGAATCTCGGAGAAGTTCTCGGAGCCCATGTCGGACGACGAGATGGCCAAGCTCATCGAGCGTCAGGGCAAAGTCCAGGAGATGATCGACCACAAGAACGCGTGGGATCTGGACTCCAAGCTCGAGATGGCCATGGATGCGCTCCGCTGCCCTCCCGGCGACATGCTGGTGAAGCTGCTCTCGGGTGGCGAGCGCCGCCGCGTCGCGCTCTGCCGCCTCTTGCTGCAGCAGCCGGACATCTTGCTGCTCGACGAGCCCACCAACCATCTGGACGCGGAGTCGGTGGCTTGGCTGGAGCATCATCTCCAGCAGTATCCCGGCACGATCATCGCCGTGACCCACGACCGCTACTTCTTGGACAACGTCGCCGAGTGGATCCTGGAGCTGGATCGCGGCAAGGGCGTGCCGTGGAAGGGCAACTACTCGAGCTGGCTGGACCAGAAGAAGACCAAGCTCGCCTCCGAAGAAAAGACGGAGTCCGAGCGGCAGAAGACGCTGGAGCGCGAATTGGAATGGATTCGCATGTCGCCGAAGGCGCGCCACGCGAAGTCCAAGGCGCGCATCACCGCGTACGAAAAGCTGCTCACCGAGGGCGGCCAGGCGCAGGCCAAGGCTCTCGAGATTTTCATTCCCCCGGGCCCGCGCCTCGGAAAGATCGTGATCGAGGCGAACGGAGTCTCCAAGGGTTTCGGGGATCGGCTGCTCTTCGAAGGCATGACGTTCTCGCTGCCCGCGGGCGGAATCGTCGGGGTGATCGGGCCGAACGGCGCGGGAAAGACCACGCTCTTCCGTATGATCACCGGCGAGGAAAAGCCGGACACGGGGACGGTCACGGTCGGAGAAACGGTGAAGCTCGCCTACGTGGAGCAGAGCCGGGACGCGCTGGATCCGAACAAGACGATCTGGGAAGCCATCTCCAACGGCCAGGAGCTCATGATGCTCGGCAAGCGCGAGGTGAACTCCCGCGCCTACGTCGCCAAGTTCAATTTCTCCGGGCAGGATCAGCAGAAGCGCGTCGGGATGCTTTCCGGTGGAGAGCGCAACCGCGTGCATCTCGCCATGATGCTGAAGCAGGAAGCGAACGTGATCCTGCTCGACGAGCCCACCAACGACCTCGACGTGAACACCATGCGCGCACTGGAAGAAGCTCTGGAATCGTTCGCGGGATGCGCGGTGGTCATCAGCCACGACCGCTGGTTCCTGGATCGCATCGCCACGCACATGCTCGCGTTCGAGGGAGACAGCCGCGTCTTCTGGTTCGACGGGAATTACACCGAGTACGAAGAGGACATGAAGAAGCGGCTCGGGGAAGCGGCGGCGCAGCCGCACCGGATCAAGTACCGGCAGCTCACCCGAGGCTAGCGAGTCCCGTGGGGAACGATCGCGTGGGATCGCTCCCCGCCTCCTCTTCGTCCGACCGCGCGCGCATCCTGGACGAGATCGGGAAGCTTCCCAAGCATTGGCACGCCGCGGGCCCGCTCGGGAACGACGTGCTTCGCGTGCTGGCGGACCTCGCCGCGGAGCTCGAGGTGCGGTCCACGCTGGAGACCGGCTCCGGAAAGTCCACGCTCCTTTTCTCTTGGCTCTCGCCGCAGCACACCGTGTTCTCGATGGACGACGGCAACGGCAGCATCGCGCGGGTGCGCGAATCTCCGCTGCTTCGCGCCGGCGCGGTCCGCTGGGTGGAGGGACCGAGCCAGCGCACGCTTCCCGAGCATTCGTTCGCGGGACCGGTGCAGATCGCGCTCCTCGACGGTCCGCACGGATTTCCGTTCCCGATCCTCGAGTACTACCACGTGTATCCGCACCTGAGTCCCGGCGCGGTGCTCGTCGTCGACGACATCCAGGTTCCGGCGGTCCATGTGCTCTATCGCTTCTTGAAGACCGACGCGATGTTCACGCTGGTCCGCGTGGTCGGCAAGACGGCGTTCTTTCGCCGCACGAATGCGCCCACGTTCGATCCGCAGGGCGACATGTGGTGGACGCAGGAGTTCAATCGCCGGCTGCACTGGGCCGACCGCTCGCTCGTGGGCACGATCAAGTGGCTCGTGCCCAAGCCCGTCAAAGACGCGGTCAAGCGCGCGCTGAAACAGCCGACGTAACTCTCCGGCGTCCGCGCCGACCGCAGCCGCTCGCCCGCCGCTGCGCCTACCGCAGCGCCACGATCTTCTTCACCAGCGTGCGTCCGGGCGCTTCCAAGCGCGAGAAGTACACGCCGGTGCCCGACCTCGAGTCCGGCGTCGTCGCGACCGTCCCAGGTGACGCCGTGCACGCCGCCTTCCACCTTGCCGTTCACGATCGTGCGGACCCGCCGTCCCGCGACGTCGTAGATCGCAAGACGCACCGTCGCTCCCGCGGGCGGAACGGCGAAGCGAATCTCCGTCTCCTTGGAGAACGGATTCGGCCGATTCTGCGCCAGCGCGAAGTCGAGCCCGGTGAGCTCCGTTTCGTTCGCTGCGGTGGATCCCAGCTCGCCGAAGTACGTCATCGCCGCTTCGAGCGCGGCCTTTCCCTCCGCGGTCTTCAAGTGATACAGCGGGAAGCCCCAATACACGGTGCGATACGCTCCGCCGTTGCGATACGCCGCGCAGGGCTCTTGGTGATAGGCGGAGTCGGGATCGGTGGACCCGAAGAGATAGGCGACCTGCGTCCCTGGGGTGACCGCCGTGGCGTACTCCACGCGCACCAGCTCTCCCGCCCACGCGGGATCGAGCCGCGTCGGCTCCAGCGTCACGCTGGGGAAGAACGCCTGCCCCAATCCGCCCGTGAACGCCGGTTGCTGCTTGAACGCGACCGCGTCGAGCCCGAAGCGATCATGCAGGAAATCGCCGGCACTCAGGTCGAAGGGATAATCCGCCAGGGGCTCGAAGCCGCGCGTTCCTTGCCATCCCGCCAGCATCACGTTCCCGCCGAGATCCATGTAGTCCGCGAGCGTCGCGCTCGCTTGGCTCAGACGCTGGGTGATGTTCGGAAACCCGTTGAACGTACCGTTGAAATCGTCCGCGACCCAAATGACCGAGGAGTAGATCGCGAGATCGGCCAGCGTGGGGATCTCTTGGGCATCGGTATCCCAGGTGGCATGCGGAAGGCCGGCGAGCATCGCCGCGTAGACCGCATCCGACGCCGCGTCCGAAGGGAACCAGGCGTTGGAGCCGTTCCTGGTCTCGTCGACGAAGAGAATTCCCGAGTCGAGCGTGGCCAGACGCGCTTCCGCTTCGTTGGAGAACGCGCTCTCCTTGGACTTGGAGTCCACCGCGGTCACCACGTAATAGTAGATCACGTGCGGTGCCGCGCCGGTGTCGTTGTACGCCGGCGACGGGACCAGCGTCGGAGTGATGAGCACGTAGCCCGAGCCCTCCGTCGTCGAGCGGTACACGCGATACCCCGCGATGTCGGTCTCCGGGTTCGCCGCCCAGGCGAGCGCGATGGAGCTGACCCCTGGGGAAGCAGTGAGCGATTGCGGCGCTCCCGGCACGGAGGAGAGAACTCCCAGGACTTCGCCGGTGAGCAGCGAGCGGTGCCCGGCGGCATCGACCGCGGAAAGCCCGAAGTACGCGGAGTCCGCGGGCGGCGGCGACACGATCCACTGGTGGGCCAGCCCGGCATCGACGACCGTCTCGTAGTCGAGCGCACCGGGGGTTCGGATGGTCACGAGGTATCGCGCGAGGCTCGCTTCGTCGGGGTGCGCCGGCCAGGTGAGCCGGAATGCGCTGGAGTCTCCGACATCGCCGACGAGAAGCCCCTCGGTGGACGCGGGGGAGCGCGCCAGATTTCCCAACGTGGCGAGATCGACCTGGCAGTTCCGCCGCAGGTAATTCATCGAGAGATGGTCGCCGAGCGAGTCGCCGAGCGCGGTGTGCTGGCGAAACAGCTCTTCCAGATACTCCATATAGCGAATCGCCGGAAAGCCGTTGTCGACGAAGGACTGATGATCGCTGCCCCGACCGGGACGGTCTTCGGCGGGAATGAGCACGACGTTCTGGATCGGAACGTAGGCGTTCGCCATCGCCTTGAGATAGCGCTGCACTTGTCGATGCGTGTCCCTCTTCCGGATTCGTCGCGAAGGCGCGCGCCAGCGTGGTGTCCGAGAACACCGTGGAATCGGGATCCGGGGCGCCGATGATGCTGGCCATGATGTCGTTCGCGAGCATCGCCTTGATCGGATCGCCGGACACGCGGGCCCCGGCGGCGTAGCGGGCGGAGCCTTCCAGCCCCTGCTCCTCGCCGGTGAAGCCGACGAAGCGGATCGTCATCGGCCAGCTCGTGGGAGCGAGCACGCGGGCGCACTCGATGAGGCACGCGATTCCGCTGCCGTCGTCGTCCACGCCGTACTGCGGCCCGGTGACGATGTTCTCATCTTCCTGACGTGTATCGAGATGGGCGCCGAGGATGTAGATGCGCCGTTCGCTCTCCGGTGCGGTTCCGGGAATCTCGGCGACCACGTTGCGATGCTGCCGGTTGATCCCGGAGATCGTCGCCGTGAAGGTGTGATACGAAACGTTCAGATTCCCAGTGGCGGTCCCGATCTCGGTGAACTTCCCGTGGAGCCAGCGCCGCGCCGCGCCGATCCCGATCGTCGTCGAGGTCGTGTCCGAGTTCGTGTGCCGCGTCTGGAAGTTCTGCAGCGTCTGGAGATACGACTCCAGACTGTCGGCCGAGACTCTGGGCCGCGGCGGCCACGATCGCCGGATCCAGCGTGCCCGGTGAGAAAGGAGAGGCCGCGGCCGGCCGGGGAAGAAGGATGGTGAGAAACGACGCGAAGGACACGAAGACGATCGACGAGGCGAACGCGGGGAGCGTCGCCGGGAAACGGGGCGCCATGGGGACCTCCCGGTGGGGGACGCCTTCGACGTTACCGCAGTCGAGGGGGGCGCCGCAAAAGGCGCGCTACTTCGGCGGACCGGCCCCCTCGGGGGGACCCGGCCGGAGAACCGCGACCGTGGTTCCCGACGAATCCGCGAGCGCCAGCGCTCCGTCCTTCAAGACGAACGAGCGCGTCGCCGAGAGCGCGGCCATGAACGCGCTTTCGATCTCCATCGTGTCCGGGCACATCATGCGCGTCGCGCCCATGGTTCCGAAGCGGAGGGACGTACCGTCCAGCTCGTACGATCCGAACATGCGGTTGCATCCCGCGAATCCCGACATCTTCTTTTCCGCCGTGTCCAGTCGAAGCGAAGGCTTCTTCGCCGCCGCCGGATCGATCGTCTTATCCGCGACGCGCTCCAGCACCCAGTCCACGCCTTCCGCCGATGACGGGGTCGGGCCTCCCGGGGCAGCGCTCGCGCTGGGTCCTGCGCACGTCGCTCCCGGCGTCACGTTCACGAACTTGGAGATCACGATCACGTCGTGATCGCCGCCGGCCTCTTTCGCGCGGCGCGCCACACTTCCTTCGATCTCGGCGAGAACTTCTGCGCCCGGCTGGGAGCGCGCTTCCAGGTACGCCCGCTCGAGCGCGGCCCGCGCGTCCCCTTCGGGCGCGACCGGGTAGCGAACACCGCTCTCACAATCCGTGAACACGGCAGCGTCGGCCATGTACACGTACATTCCGCGCATGGCTTTTGCGGGCTCGCTCGACGGGGGAATGGGAGATTTCTTGGGACCGCAGCCGGCGACGATGCACGCGAGAGCGACGAGGGCGACGCTCGGGAGAATCATTCGAGTGATCATGGGGAAAACCTCCGGTTGAACCGAGGCGCGAAGCCTACAACTTGTGAGCGCTTTGGGCGATACTTCCCTCCCCCGATTCCCGAGGTGCCTTCTGGACTCCGCCTGGCCGTTTCGTCCTTGGGTGTGCGTCGAGCGCGGCGGACATCCGGAATCTCTGCACCAAGGTCTCCTCGTCGTCGCCGACGACGAGGGAGAAATCCTCGCGTCCTTGGGCGAGCCCCAATGGCCGGCGTTTCTGCGCAGCTCGCTCAAGATGATCCAAGCGATTCCCGTGGTGGAGTCCGGCGCGGCCGATGCGTTCGGCTTCGGGCCGCGCCACCTTGCTCTTGTCTGCGCGTCGCACAACGGCGAGGCGATGCATGTGGAGCTCGCGCGGGAGATTCTCGCGAAGGCGGGTCTCGGCGAAGACGCGCTGCGTTGCGGCGCGCACGCTCCCGCGCACGACGAGACGCGCCGCGCCATGACGCGCTCCGGCGAGCGCTGGTCGTCGATCCACAACAACTGCTCGGGAAAGCACGGCGGCATGCTGTCGGTGTGTGTGCAGGAGAAGTGGGACACGGCGACGTATCTCGCTCCGGAGCATCCGCTGCAACGGCGCATCGCGGCAACGTTGGCGGAGCTCGCCGATCTCGAGGCGAGCGCGATCCCGTTCGGCGTGGACGGCTGCGGCGTTCCCACGTTTCGCGTCCCGGTCGTCGGGTTCGCGCGGGCGCTGGCCCGCTTTGCGGGAGCCGGCACCGGACGCACGACGCATCCGTCGATGGCGCCGCACGCGCGCGCATGTGCACGACTCTTCGAGGCGATGACGTCGCACCCCGAGCTGGTGGGCGGAACGGGACGTTTCTGCACCGCGCTGCCGCGCGCGGCGCGCCGGCCGCTCTTGGCGAAGGCCGGCAGCCGAAGGCTTCTATGCCGTGGCGTGGAGAGAGAAGAACGGGCGCGGCGTCGCGCTCGCGGCGAAGGCGGCCGCCGGAGATTCCCGCAGCCGCGACTTCGCGGTCATCGAAGCACTGCATCAGATCGGCGTGCTCGATCGCGCCGCGCTGGAGGAGCTGGCCTCGTTCCACGGCGGCCCGATGAAGAACCACGCCGGCACCGTCGTGGGACGGATGACTTCGACGATGGAGCTCCGGCTCGCGGAACGCAGGCCGATCGGCTGACGCAAACCGCGATTCTCCGAGCCTGCCGGGAGAAATCGGCGGCTGATACTTCCACGCGGTGCACGTGCTATGGTGAAGGCGAGGAGGATCCTTCAATGTTTCCAAGAGTCATTGCAAGAGCGTTCCTGCAGCCCATCATTGCAACGGCGCTGACCATCTCTGCCGTTTACGCGAACCCCGTTCCACTGACGTTTTCAGGAACGGATGGTTCGCCGGCCTGGTCTCCCGATGGATCGCAAATCGTGTTCACTTCGAACCGCTTCGGAAGCGAGGATTACGATCTCTGGCTCATGCCTTCGACGGGCGGTGATGCGGTTCATTTGACGAATGAGCTCAGCAGCGAGTTCTCTTCGAGCTGGTCTCCCGATGGCCTGAACATCGTTTTTTATTGGGCGTGGGAAGGCGGTCTCTACATCGTTCCCGCGTCG
Organism: uncultured Gemmatimonadales bacterium; assembly: GCA_963725045.1. Classification (GTDB taxonomy): domain Bacteria; phylum ARS69; class ARS69; order ARS69; family ARS69; genus CAVRWY01. Next base: position 551,287 of record CAVRWY010000008.1, on the reverse strand, counting down.
GGCGGCACGCCGCAGCCTTTCGTTGTGGGGCAGATCAGTGGTGAAGAACCCGCATGGTCCCCCGACGGAGATTCCATTGCCTTCACTCGGTACATCGATCCCGGCCGGGGCGGCGATAACCCCGACATCTGGATCAAGTCGTATCCCACGGGGAATGCCTTCGCGCTCGTTACCCATCCCGCGGAAGACATGGATCCCACATGGTCCCCCGACGGGAAGATCATTGCATTTGCCTCGGACCGGGACGGATCGAATGGTTTGTGGACGGTTCCGGCCACGGGCGGTACGGCGACGAAGGTCGCGGGTGCAAACAACGTCCTCATGCCGGCCTGGTCTCCCGCTGGGAACTGGATCGCGTTCGTTTCCGCTGGGGACATCCACATCATTTCGACTTCCGGCGGCACATCGACTCCGCTAACGGACGGCCCAGAACAAGATCTGAACCCCGCGTGGTCCCCCTCGGGAAACCAGATCGTGTTCTCGCGCGCGGGAAGCTTGTGGGTATACACGCTCGAAACGTCACCCGTGGAGCCGGAAAGCTGGGCGAAGATCAAGAATCGCTATCGTGATCCGTCGTCGAGGTGAGATCGGATCGCGTGCCGAGCCGATTTTCGCGCGCGATCCGAGTCGCCGCTCCGTCGCGTCAATTACGCGACGTCCGGCGAGTCCTTCGATTCTTTCCACACCGGCGCCGCACCGAATAAGCCGGGCCCCGGCGGGATCAGTTTCGCGTGCACGCCGGCGCCTTCTTCCAGCGCTTGCCTATGGGCCGCGAGAACGACCTCTTCCAGATACGCGCGAAACTCGCGACGAATCGGGTGGGCCACGTCCCGATATTCTCCGTTCGCATGCTTGCGGCTCGGCATGGCGACGAATAGCCCGTCCGCCCCTTCGATGACCTTGATTCCATGGATGACGAACTGATCTTCGAGCGTGATCGAGACCCACGCCCGCACTTTGCTTTCTTCGCAGAGGCGAATGCGGGCTTCGGTGATCCGGAGTGTGACGACAGGGGTTTCCATGGCCGCTCCTTAGCGGAGAACGCGGACGGTGGTGGTCAGCGCCTGCTCGGTTCCATTTGCGCGGATCACGTAGACGCCCGCCGGGACCACGCTTCCGGACTCGTTGCGTCCGTCCCACGCGATGGCTTGAGCACCGGCCGGCGCATCGATGGTGCGCACGCGGCGTCCGGCGACATCCAGAATCTCGATCGCGCGTCGACTGGTCGTCAGCCGCGACCCCGACGAGTCGAATCGTGGTGCCGCGCGTCGCCATCATCGGATTCGGTCCCGCGACGAGGCGCGGCGCGCCGGCGCTCTCCGCGGAAACCGGTGCATCCACCGCCGGTGCCGCACCGTTGTAGAACACGAACAGCTCGATCGGCGAGCTCGTCCACGACGGAGAGATCGAGATCGCCGTCGCCGTCCAGATCGTGCGCCCAGGTGTACGAGCCGGACTGCGTCATGTCCAGCGTGGCCTGGAGCGCGAACGTTCCTGCGCCGTCGTTCAGGAACACCTGCACGGACCCGGCGGAGAAGTTCGACGATGTGCCGTCCACGTCCCCGTCGCCGTCCAGGTCCGCGACGTACACGCCGAGCGGGAACGACTGCGTGACCAACGTCTGCCGCGTCGGGAACGCGCCGGTGCCGTCGTTCTTCAGAAATGACGATGCGATTCGCCGAACGACGAGACCGAAGCCAGATCGAAATCTCCGTCGCCGTCGAAATCGTTTCCGTTCAAGCACCACGGGCCGTCGCCGATGCGGTACGGGCCGATCGTCGAGAACGATCCACCGCCCTGGTTGATCATCACGGAGAGGCTGTCCGCGCTCTGGCAGGCCACACCGATGTCCAGGTGGCCGTCGGCGTTCATGTCGCCGGTGCGGATCGCGAACGGTCCGTTGGCGACGTTGGCATACGTCGTGAATGTGAACGTGCCGTTGCCGACGTTCCAATACAGATACACCACTCCCGTTCCGAACGAGGTCGCGCAGAGGTCGACGTCGTTGTCCCCGTCGAAATCTCCGCCGTGGATCTGCCGCGTGTTCACGAGCCCCGCGTTGTAGATGGTCCTCGGCGCGAACGTTCCGTTTCCGTGATTCAAGATCACCGACACGGTGCCGTCGCCGATGTCCGCGGTGGCCAGGTCCACGTCGCCGTCGTTGTCGAAGTCTTCGCCGAACACCGAGGAGGCGACGTCGCCCACGCCGTAGAAATCGAAATCGGGAAAATGTCCGGTCGACTCCTTGTTCAAGTGCACCGCGACCGCACCCGACTGCTCGCACGGCGCGGCCACGTCCGGCGTTCCGTCCCCGTCCAGATCTCCGCCGTAGATGAAATAGGGGACGTTGCCGGAATCGTAGATGCGAGGCTGCGACCAGGACGCCGACGCCGGTCCGGACGCGATCGTGAACGCGAACACGTGCCCGCCGCTCAGAATCGACGCGCCGAAGTGGATGTCGCTGCGCAGCGACACGTGCACCAGCTCGCCGACCATCCAGGGATCCGCGTTCGTGAACGTGAGCGTGTTGCCGACGACCAGAGTCGTGCCCGCGTGCAGCCCGGACATGACGCCGGCGACGCGGACCGCTGCGGGATCCGGAATCGTGGGCGGCGTGTCGAACACGACCGTGATGGTGGTGAGCGCGGGGGAGACCCCCAGCTGGTATCGCGACGGGGACGTGGAGACGACCGAGATGGACGACGCCCCCGTGGGGATCGAGAGGAGGGCGAGCACAGGGAGCACGGCGGGCGCGATGCGCATGGGAAGAGCCTCCGGTGGTGAGCGTGCGGGAGCCATGATACTCTGCCGCCCCTTCGAACGGGAGACGGCGTTGATCCATCAGATTCTTCCCACACTTTTCAACGGTGCAAAGACCAAGATCTTCTTTCTCGTCTTCGACGGGCTGGGTGGATTGCCGCATCCCAAGACCGGGCGCACCGAGCTGGAGACCGCGCGCACGCCGAATCTCGACCGCTGGGCGGCGGAAGGAGCGACCGGGCTGATGGACCCGATCGCGCCGGGAATCACTCCGGGATCGGGGCCCGCGCATCTGGGGCTCTTCGGCTACGACCCGGTTCGCGAGAACGTGGGACGCGGCGTGCTCTCCGCGCTCGGTGCGGGGCTGGAGATGACCCCGCGCGACGTGGCCGCGCGGATCAACTTCGCGACCCGCGATGGCGCCGGGCGCATCGTGGATCGGCGCGCCGGGCGCATTTCGACCGAGGAGGGAAAGCGCGTGGTCGCCGCGCTCGCGGCCGGCATCAAGATTCCCGGGATCGAGACCACGATCCGCGCGGAGAAGGAGCATCGTGCGGTCGTGGTATTTCGTGGCGACGGACTGGACGGCGCAATCTCCGACACCGACCCGCAAGCGACCGGAGTGCCGGCGGACGAGGCGCGGGCGATCGCGGAGAGCGCGGCCGCGGCGCGCGGCGCGCAGGTGGCCAACGAGTTCATCGCTCAGGCGCGGCGCATTCTCGCCGGGGAAAAGGCCGCGAACGAGGTACTCCTTCGCGGATTCGCGGGGTGGAACCCGCCCGACACCTTCCAGTCCCGCACGAATCTTCGCGCCGCCGCAATCGCCATGTATCCGATGTACCGCGGGCTCGCGCGCCTCGTGGGGATGAGCGTGCTCCCGGAAATGCCGTCGATCGAAGCGGAGTTCGAAGCATTGCCCGGCGCGCTCGCGTCGTCCGACTTCGTGTTTCTCCACATCAAGCAGACCGACTCCGCGGGCGAGGACGGCGATTTCGATCGCAAGGCTGCGGTTCTGGAGAAAGTCGATGCGATCCTTCCCGCGGTCGACGCCGCGAAGCCGGACGTGATCGTGGTGACCGGCGATCACAGCACGCCTTCGCTCATGAAGTCGCACTCGTGGCATCCGGTGCCCGTCTTGATGCGCGGTGGAACGACCTACGTCGACGACACCCGCGAATTCGGGGAGACCGCGTGCCGGCGCGGCGCGCTCGGGCGATTCCCGTCGATGATGCTCCTTCCGCAAGCACTCGCGGCCGCCGGCCGGCTGGACAAGTTCGGCGCATGAGGCCGGGATCTCCGGCGCCCTGGGCCGACTTCGGCCGCGCCGCGCTCTCGGGATTGCTGCTCGCGGCGTCGTTCCCTCCGATGAAGCTCGCGCCGCTCGCGCTGGTCGCGCTGGTCCCGTTCTTTCAGTCGCTGGAGCGCGCGTCCGGCGGTGCCGCGTTTCGCCGCGGCTTCGTGGCCGGCGTCTCCTTCTTCTTGCCGCTTCTCTGGTGGATCGCGGTCCTGGATGCGCCGCAGCTCACCGTTCCGTGGATCCGCGTCCCCGCGATGCTCGCGATCGTCCTTTATCTCTCACTCTTCGTCGGCGCGTTCGGCGCGGCGTATTCGTTCGTGCGCCGGCGCACGGGAGCGCCGGCATGGCTCGTCGCGCCGGCTCTATGGACCACGTGGGAAGTGCTTCGCGGCGCGGGGCAGCTCGGCTTTCCTTGGGGAGAGGCGGGCTATTCGCAGGTGTCATTCCTTCCCGCTCTGCAGCTCGCGAGCGTCGGGGGAATTCACGGGGTCACGTTCTGGATCGTGCTGGTGAACGGGCTCGTGCTCGACGCGCTCCGGACCCGGCGATGGGTGCTCGCAGCCGCCGCGCTCGCGGCGGCGCTCCTTCCCCCGATCGGGGGCGCGATCGCTCTGGCGCGCCCGGCGCCTCCCTCCGAAGCGCACGTGAAGGCCGTGCTCGTGCAGCCGAGCGTCCCCAACGACGAGAAATGGGATCCCGAGACGCGCGCGCGGATCTTCCAGCTCCTCGGGGATCTCTCCCGCGAAGGCGTCGCCCAGGGGGCCGAGCTGGTGGTGTGGGCCGAGACCGCCGCTCCCTGCTACCTCTTGAAGGACCAAATCTGGAAGCCATGGGTTGAGGATCTGGCGCGCCAGCTCGGCGTCCCTGTGTTCACCGGGCTCCCCGACTACCAGGTCACGCTCTCCAGGAGCGTTCGCTACACGAACACCGCCGCCCTGTGGGACGAGACCGGGCAGCTCGTCGACCGGATGGACAAGATCCAGCTGGTCCCCTTCGGAGAGCACGTGCCATTTTCCGAGTCGATCAAGATTTTGGAAAAGGTGGACTTCGGAGAAGCCGATTTCGTTGCCGGGACCCGCTACGTGCTTTTCCCGGCCGCCGGGGCGCGCTTCGGCAACTTGGTCTGCTTCGAAGCGGCGTTTCCCGAGATCGCGCGCCGCTACGTGCGCGAAGGAGCGAACTTGCTCGTGGGCATCACCAACGATTCCTGGTTCGGCGCCGGTGCCGGAGCGGAGCAGCACGCGGAGATGGCGATCGCACGCTGCGTGGAGACCGGCCGATCGATGGCGCGGTGCGCCAATTCGGGAATCTCGCTCGGCATCGACCCGCAGGGCCGGCGCCATGGCGAGACGAAGCTCTTCACGCGAACGCTCACGGTGGTGGACCTCCCGATCCGCAGCGGGACGACGCCCTATGTGCGCTTCGGCGATTGGGTCGCAGCGCTCGCCGGCTTCCAGAGCGCGATCCTGATCGGGACGGCGGCTCTGCGCCGGCGCTCCGGCGGCGAAAGAAACACCGAGCTCGGCGGGGGTGCGCTATGATCTCCGCCGATCCGAAGAAGCTCTCGAGAAGGCCCGTCCTGCGGCGAAGGAAGGTCATGCAATGGTGAGGGACGACGAGCCCTGGTCCGTCCAGGACAGCATCGATCTCTACAACATCGACGCGTGGGGCGCCGGTTTCTTCCGGGTCAATTCCGCCGGCAACGTCGAAGTGACGCCGCAGGGACCGGAGGGACCTTCGCTCGACCTGCGCGATCTCGTGGATCAGCTCTCCGGACGCGGGCTCACCATGCCGCTCCTCCTTCGCTTTCCCGACATCCTGCGCAGCCGCGTGGACGCGCTGACCGGGGCCTTCGCCCGCGCCATCCAGGCGGAGAACTACCAGGGGCGCTACCACTGCATCTATCCGATCAAGGTGAACCAGCAGCACCGCGTGGTCGGCGCGCTCGTGGAGCACGGACAGCGGCACGGCCTCGGTCTCGAGGCGGGCTCCAAGCCGGAGCTCTTGGTCGCGCTCGCGCTGCACGAAAACCCCGAAGCGCTGCTCATTCTCAACGGCTACAAAGACCACGAGTACATGGAGACGGCGCTGCTCGCGAACAAGCTCGGGCGAAATGCGATCATCGTGCTTGACCGTTTCCGCGAGCTGGACATGGTGCTCTACGCCGCGGACCGGCTCTCCGTGCGGCCGCGCATCGGGGTGCGCGCCAAGCTGGACGCGCGCGCCGAAGGAAAGTGGAACGAATCCTCCGGCCAGGGCTCGAAGTTCGGCCTCGATCCGGAAGAGATCGTGCGCGTGGTGGAGAAACTTCGCCACCGCGGCATGCTCGACTGTCTGGAGCTCTTGCACTTCCACATCGGGAGCCAGATCACTGCGATCCGCTCGCTGAAGGATGCGCTCCTGGAAGCGGCGCGGATGTTCGTGGAGCTGACCCGCATGGGTGCGCAGATCCGCTATCTGGACGTGGGCGGCGGGCTCGGCGTCGACTACGACGGCTCGCGGTCCACGAACGACTCCTCGGCGAACTACGGATTGCAAGAATACGCGAACGACGTCGTTTTCCACATTCGCGAGATCTGCGACGAGCAGGGCGTGAAGCATCCCGACATTCTCTCGGAATCGGGGCGCGCGCTGGTCGCGCACCACTCCGTGCTCGTGCTGAATGTGCCGGACATGGACGAGGGGCTTTCGCGGGAGCCGCCGGACGAGCCGGCCCCTCGGGAAGCGAACCGCGCCATCCGCGCCTTGTACGAGACTTGGCGCACGATCACGCCGGAGAACATCCAGGAGAGCTGGCACGACGCGAACTACGCGCGCGAAGAGGCGGCGACGCTCTTCCGCCACGGAATCCTGGGCCTCGAGGGCCGCGCCCGCGTCGACCATCTGTACCGCGCCTGCTGCGCGAAGATCGTGCAGATCGTGCGCCGCATGGACGTCGTGCCGGACGAGCTCAACGGGCTCGAGCGCCGCTTCTGCGACACGTTCTACGGAAACTTCTCGGTCTTCCAATCGACCCCGGACCACTGGGCCGTCGACCAGCTCTTCCCGATCCTTCCGATCCATCGACTCGACGAGCGTCCCACGCGCCGCGCGATCATCGCGGATCTGACCTGCGACTCCGACGGCAAGATCGATCGCTTCATCGGAGTCCCGGAAGAGAAGGCCGTGCTGGAGCTGCATGAGCTGAATGAGGAACCGTATTACATCGGCATTTTCCTGATCGGCGCCTACCAGGAGATCCTCGGCGACTTGCACAATCTCTTCGGCGACACGAACGCGGTGCACGTCTCCGTGGACGTGGAAGGGAAGCCCATTCTGGACGACGTGGTGGAGCAGGATACCGTGGCCGACGTGCTCGGTTACGTTGGGTTCGATCGGCGCGATCTGCGCGCTCGCGTGCGCCGCGCGGTGGAACGCGCCCTGCAGCGCGGGAACATCACGCTCAAGGAGTCGGCGCTGTTCCTGCGTCACTACGAGAACGGCCTTTCGGGCACCACGTATCTCGAAGAGGAATCCGCCGAGGAATCGCTCGGAGATCTCGACAACGGCGGGAGCGGAAACGGAGCGAGCTCGGCGTCGGGATCCGGCTCTCCACCGGCGGCGTTCGAGCGCGCCTGAGCTTCGAGGCTCATTCCCTCGAGAAGTCGAGGCGTCTTGCGTTTTCAGTTTCGCCGTGATCTCGCGCTCGGGCGGTACATGGCGCTCGAGACTCCCGTGCATCGCCTCGATCCGCGCGCGAAGCTCGCAGCCTTCGCCGCCGCGCTCCTCGTGCTGTTCACGTCGCCTCCGTCCGTCGGCATCGTCGCCACGCTTTTCTTGGCGGCGGCGTGCGGGATCGCCCGCGTTCCGGTCGCGCATCTCGTGTCCACGATGCGCTCGCTGATTTGGGTCTTCGCGATCACCTTCGCCTATCAAGCGTTCTGGGCCGGTCCGCGCCAATTCGGAAGCGTGGCGGCGGGCGCCGAGGTCGGCCTGCACATGGTTCTCCGGCTCGTCGGCATGATGCTCGCCGTTACCGCCTTGCTCTTCACCACCGAGCCGCTCCGTCTCGCCGACGGGCTTGCGCATCTGCTGCGCCCGCTGGAGAAGCTGCGCGTCCCGGTCGGCGATCTCACGCTCGTGCTCACGCTGGCGCTTCGCTTCCTTCCCACCGTGATGGAGGAAGCCGAGCGCATCGTCACCGCGCAGCGGGCGCGCGGTGCGCGCTTCGAAGGAAATCTGCTGACGAGAGCGCGCGCCCTGCTCCCGCTCGCGGTGCCGCTGCTGGCGAGCTGTTTGCGCCGCGCCGACACGCTCGCGCTGGCGATGACGGCGCGCGGCTACCGGCCCGGTGCGCCGCGCACTCGGATGGAGCCGCTGGCCTTCGCGGCGCGGGACGCGGCCGTGGTCGCCGGCGCGATCCTGCTCTCCGGCGGCGAGCCTCGTCGTGTGAGCGGATTCGTCTGGAAGCTGCTCCTCGAGTACGACGGGACGGAGTTCTCGGGCTGGCAGTGGCAGACCGGATTGCGCACGGTTCAAGAAGAGTTGGAGCGCGCGCTCAGCATCGTGATGGAGCGCCCGGTGCGCATCGCCGGCGCAGGACGCACCGACTCCGGCGTCCACGCCACGGGGCAAGTGGGATCGTTTCCCGCGGCGGCCGGCGACCTCGATCTCGACACCCCGGATCTCCTGTTCAAGTTGAACGCGATTCTGGCGCACGACGTCGCCGTGCGATCGGTGGACCGCATGCCGCCGCGCTTCCACGCGCGCTTCGCCGCAATCCGCCGCCACTACGTGTATCGACTCCTGCGGCGCAAGTCGCCGCTGGAGCGCCGCAGTGCGCTGCGCGTGCGCGGCCCGTTCGACATCGAGCTGCTCCGCGATGCGGCGTCCCGGATTCCCGGGAGGCGGGATTTCGCGAGCATCGGTGCCGCGGAGCCGGGGGAGTCCACGGTCTGCCACCTGGAGCGCCTGGAAGTCGTGGACCAGGGCGACCTGGTCATCTTGGAGGTGTCGGCGAATCGGTTTCTGCGTAAGATGGTTCGGACCCTGGTGGGGGCCCTCCTCGAGGTGGCTCGTGGGCGGCGTCCCCCGGAATGGATCGACGAGCTCTTGGACGCGAAGGATCGACGCGCCGGAAGCCCCACGGTGGCGGCGCGCGGACTCACGCTCGTCGGGGTGGACTATCGCGAGCTGGAAGAGCTCGAAGGGGAGGGATCGGAATGAAATTCTTTCTCGATACCGCGAACGTCGACGAGATCCGTCCGTTCGTCGACATGGGCATCATCAACGGTGTCACGACGAATCCGACGCTCCTCGCGAAGGAAAAACATCGCGGCGATTTCCGCGAAGTCCTGAAAGAGATTTGCAATCTCGTGGACGGTCCGGTGAACGGCGAAGTCACCGGCGAGACTTACAAGGAAATGTTCGAAGAGGGCATGAAGCTCGCGCGGTTGCACGAGCACATCGTGGTGAAGATCCCCATGACGCGCGAAGGCATGAAGGCGGTGAAGGCGCTCACCGACGAGGGCATCCACACGAACGTGACCCTCATCTTCACGCCGAACCAGGCGCTCATCGCGGCGAAGGCCGGCGCGAAGTACGTGAGCCCGTTCGTCGGGCGTCTCGACGACATCTCCGCGTTCGGCGTGGAGATGGTGCGCGACACGGTGGCGATCTTCAACAACTACGGGATCGAGACGGAAGTCCTGGCCGCGTCCCTGCGACATCCGGTGCACGTCATCGAGTGCGCGACCGCGGGAGCGCACATCGCCACCATGCCGTCGAAGGTGCTGGACATGATGTTCAACCACCCGCTGACGGACAAAGGCATCGAACAGTTCCTCAAGGACTGGGCGACCACGGGAGCGAAGATCTGATCTTGCGGCCCCGCGCCGTGCTTCGAATCGCTGCGGCCGTCCTCGTCGGGGCGGCCGCTTTCGCCTTCGGCTGCGGAGAGCGCCGCGCGGGCGCCGTGGATCCCACGCTGGCTTCCGAGCCGCGCCCTGCGGTGCTGGACACCACGCTCGCCGGCATCGATCGCGGGCGGCGCAATGCGATCGTGATCGCCAGCGAGCGCGTGGAGCCCGCGGTGGTCACCGTCTCCGTGCTGCGCGCGCAGCTCGTCGAGCGCCCCGTCGTACCAGGACGAGTTCTTCTTCCCGTTCCGCGGCATGCGCCAGCGCTTCTGGCAGCGGGTGCAGGGTCTCGGCTCCGGCATCATCGCCGACGACAAGGGCACGATCATCACGAACTTCCACGTGGTGAAGGGCGCCCAGAACATCAAGATCACGCTCCCCGACGGCCGCGAGTTCGGTGCGAAGTACCTGGGCGGCACTGAGCTCTACGATCTCGCCGTTCTGGAGATGGACGCGGGCGGCGCCGAGATCCCCACAGCACCGTTCGGGAAATCGGACGACCTCATGATTGGGGAGTGGGTGATCGCGATCGGCAATCCGTTCGGATATCTCCTGGACGACACCGAGCCGACCGTGACCGTCGGCGTGATCTCCGCCACCTCGCGCGATGTAATGATCGAAACGAATCGCGTGACCATCTACAAGGACATGATCCAGACCGACGCGGCGATCAATCCGGGGAACTCGGGCGGCCCGCTGGTGAATGCGCTCGGCGAGGTCATCGGGATCAATACGTTCATCCTCTCGCGCTCGGGGGGCAGCCAGGGCATCGGTTTCGCGATCCCCGTGGCCACGGTGCAGCGCGTGATGAATGAGATCACGCAGCACGGCGCCGTGCGCGAAGTGTGGGTCGGCGTCCAGGTCCAAGAGATTCCGTCAGCGCTGGCCGAGTCGCTCGAGCTGGAATCCAACTCGGGGGTGATCGTGGCGAGCGTGGATCGCGGGAGCCCGGCCGAGAAAGCCGGCATCGAGCGCGGCGATGTGATCCGCAAGATCGGAGACAATACGATCGCGGACTTCGACGACGCCAAGCGCGCGCTCTACGGCATGATGGTGGACGACGTGGTCGTCTTCGTGATCCAGCGCGGCACCGCCAAGCAGGACACGAAGACCATGCGCCTGGTGGAGCGCAAAGAATGATCGCGCGCTACTCGCGCCCCGAGATGCGGGGCCTCTTCACCGATCAAAAGAAGTTCGAGACCTGGCTCGCGATCGAGATCGCGATTCTGGAGGCGCTGTCGGAGCGCGGCATCGTGCCGGCGGCGGACGTGGCCGCGGTGCGCGCGCGGGCGAAGGTGGATGCGGAGCGGATCGCAGAGTACGAAAAAGAAACCGACCACGACGTCACCGCGTTCTTGCGCGACGTGACCGACTCCGCGGGAGAAGCGGCGCGTTGGGTGCATTTCGGAGTGACCAGCTCGGACGTGGTGGACACGGCGTGGGCGATGCTCTTGAAAGAGGCGGGGGAGAAGCTGGTCGCCGGCGTGGATCGCTTGCGCGAGGCGGTGGCGGCGCGCGCGATCGAGCACAAGTCGACGCCGATGATCGGGCGCACCCACGGCGTACACGCCGAGCCCACGACGTTCGGGCTGAAGCTCGCGGTGTGGTGGGCGGAGCTGGGACGCGACCGCGAGAGGCTGACCCGCGCGATCGAGACGATTGCGGTGGGGAAGGTGTCGGGGGCGGTGGGCACGTTCGCGCATCTGGATCCCGAGATCGAGGAGAGCGCGTGCCGGAAGCTGGGACTGAAGCCGGCGCCGGTGTCGACGCAGATCCTGCAGCGCGACCGCCACGCGGAGTATGCGTTCGCGCTCGCCGTGACCGGCGCGACGCTGGAAAAGATGGCGCTGGAGATCCGGCATTTGCATCGCACCGAGGTTCGCGAAGTGCAGGAGCACTTCGGCGCGAAGCAAACCGGCTCGTCGTCGATGCCGCACAAGCGCAATCCGATCGTGTGCGAGCGGATCTGCGGGCTCGCGCGCGTGCTGCGCGGGAACGTGGTCGTGGGGCTGGAGAACGTGGCGCTGTGGCACGAGCGCGACATCTCGCATTCCAGTGCCGAGCGCGTGATTCTGCCCGACGGGGTCATTCTCTTGGACTATTTGCTCGCGAAGGCCACGGATCTCATGAAGAACATGCTCGTCTTTCCGGAGAGCATGCGCGCGAACTTGGAGAAGCTGGGCGGGGCGATCTTCTCGCAAAATCTATTGCTCGATCTGATTCAATCGGGAATGACGCGGCAGGATGCGTACAAGGCGGTGCAACGCGCCGGCGCACGCGTCTGGGACGAGGGCATCACGTTCCGCGAAGCGGCCGCGCGCGAGCCGGAGATCACGAGGGCTTTAAATTCGGCGCAGATCGACGCCGCGCTCTCGCTGGAGCGGAGCTTGCGGAATGTGGAGCGGGTGATGGAGAGAGTATTCGGGGAGGCGGTTGACTCGGGAGCCCGCACAGGAGCAGCATTGGGAACGAAGGGCGCGGCAGTTCGCTCGTCGCGGTGAGTGGACTCGTGGGCATCGTCGAACAAATCGTGATGGTGGCGTTCGCCTCCCTCTCATTGCAAAGAGCATACGACCCAACGTCCAGCGCGCCGCGCGACCACCACGGTGCCGCACTCGATCGTCTCGCATCCTCCGCGGAAATCGAGCCGGCCGAGGACTCGCCGTCCGCTCTGCGGTACTCCGTCGTCGGCGCGGCGATGGGACTCGGCATGGGAGCGATGGTTGGGTACTGGGCACCGAGCGCGCAGGAATCGGGGTCCGAGGTCGAGCGGTATACCGCCGAAGGCGCCATGATCGGAGCGGCAGTCGGGGCCGTCTGTGGATATCTCATTGCGCGAGCAGAGAACTGACGGCCGCGCAGACTCCGCCCTTGACGCCGCGCCCCAGATCGCGATGATAGAAGCGCGATCTCCTTCCGTTCGCGCTCACGACCATCGATCCTTCTCTGGAGAAGACGTGTTGTCCGCAGCCATTGGGGCGGCGCTCCCACTTCCTTTCTCCTCCGGCTCCGACGCCGAGATCACGGCCGCGATCCGCCTGCACGGGCTCGGTTTCACGGTCGGGGAAGCCCGCGATCTCGCACGTCTTCTCGAGCCGAGACCCTACGCCTTTGGAAGCGCATCTCTTCAACACGATGTGGTCGGAGCACTGCTCGTACAAGTCGAGCCGCCCCACGCTCAAGAAGTATCTCCCCACGCAGAGCCCGTTCGTCATTCTGGGACCGGTGGAAGATGCCGGGGTGGTGGAGATCGGCACGCACGCCGGCGTGAAGTACGCCGCGGTTCTCGGACACGAGAGCCACAATCATCCCAGCCAAATCGTGCCGTACGAAGGCGCCGCGACCGGGAATCGGCGGCATCGTGCGCGACGTGTACTGCATGGGCGCGGACGTGTTCGGCGTGCTGGACTCGCTGCGCTTCGGCGATCTCGAAGGACCGAACGGCGAGCGCTGCCGCGAGATTCTCTCCGGCGTCGTCGACGGAATCTCCGGATACGGAAATCCGCTCGGCGTCCCCAATCTCGGCGGCGAGACGGTGTTCCATCCCGGCTACGACGACAATTGCCTGGTGAACGTGATCGCCGCGGGCGTGATGCCCGCCGATCGCCTGGTGCACTCGCGCGCTCCCGAAGCGGCGAAGCGCGAGCCGTACGATCTCGTGCTGGTCGGCAAGGGCACGGATGCGTCGGGATTCGGCGGTGCGGCGATGGCGTCCAAGATTCTCGATTCCGAAGAAGATCAGCGCTCCGCGGTGCAAGTGCCCGATCCGTTCCTGAAGCGCGTGCTGCGCAATGCGTCGCTCGCGGTGCGGGAGCTCGCCTACGCGCGCGGCGTCGACGTCGGATTCAAGGATCTGGGCGCGGGCGGCATCGCCTGCCTCGCGTCGGAGATTGCGGATGCCGGCGGCGTCGGCGTGGAGCTGGACCTCGACGCCGTCCATGTCCTCGAAGAGGGATTGCCGCCGGAAGTGATCGCCTGCAGCGAGACGCAGGAGCGCTTCGGATGGGCGGTGCCGCGCACGTTCGTTCCCGACGTGCTGCGCATCTACAACGACGACTTCGAGCTGGGCCGCGTGTCGCGCGGGGCGCGCGCGTCGGTGATCGGCACGTTCCTGCCGAACGAGCCGGTGATGCGCGTGCGCCATCACGGCGCCATCGTGGCGGAAGCGAAGACCGCGGACATCACCGCCGGCGTGATCGCGAAGCGCGAAGCCGCGCCGCCGAAGACGGCGCCGCACGTGATGCGCGAGGTGGAGCTGGAGGGGAGTGCCGGCGCCGCCGATCTGCGCACGTTCGCGCTGCGCGTGCTCGCGTCGGTGAACGTCGCGTCCAAGCGCGAGCTGGTCTCGCACTACGATCAGGAAGTCCGCGGCGGCACGTATTTCCGTCCCGGGGAATCGGACGCGGGGATCGCCTGCCCCGTGCCTGGCGCGACGCTGGGAGTGGCGCTCGCGGTGGATGGAAATCCCTGGATCGGGGAGCGCGACGCGTATTGGGGCGGCGCGGGTGCGGTGCTGGAATCGGTGCGCAACGTCGTCGCGGCCGGAGCGCGGCCGCGCGCGCTCACCGACTGCTTGAACTTCGGCAATCCCGAGAAGCCGGAAGTGTTCCGCGATCTCGTGGATGCCGTACGCGGAATGTCGGATGCGGCGCGCGGCCTCGGCACGATCGAGCTGGACGACGCCATCGATTCCGCTGCCGTTCATCTCCGGAAACGTGAGCTTGTACAACGAATCGTCGACCGGCCGCGGCGTGCCGCCGTCTCCGATCGTCTGCTGTCTCGGCGTTCTTCCCGATGCCTCGAAAGCGCTTGGCGTGCGGCTCGCGCATGCCGGGGACCGCCTCGTCCTGGTCGGCCGGCGGCGCGACGAGCTCGGCGGAAGCGAGGCCGCGCGTCTGCTCAGGCAGAGCGATCGCGGCCGGGTGCCCACCGCGGACTTCGCGGAGGAGCGGCGCCTCGCGCGCGCCGTCCTACGGGCCGTGGAGGCGGGTGCCCCCCACGCCGCCCACGACATTTCCACCGGCGGGCTCTTCGTCGCGGCGGCCGAAATGATGCTCGGCGCCTGGGGCCGGGTCGATCTCGGCCTCGATCTCGACCTTTCCGGGATCGAAGCCGCCTCCGACCTCTCCCTCCTCTTCTCGGAGACCGGGGCGTATCTTGTGGAAGTCGAAGGAGACGGCCCGCTCCCCGCGGCGCTTCTCGACGTCCCGCACGCCGTCCTCGGCCGCGTGACCGACGATCGCCGTCTCCGCATGCGTACAAAACACAACGCGTTGGAGTGGTCCGCCTCGGAGCTCGAAGAGGCGTGGGGCCGTTCTTTCGAGAAGGCGATCGAGTGAGGGAGTCATCGTGACGTCGAAGTCCTCGGCCGTCGCCGTCGTCCTCTTTCCGGGGATGAACTGCGAGCACGAGACCGTGCGCGCGCTCGATTCCGTGGGGATCGAAGCCGAGATCGTGCGCTCGAATGCGCCGCGGGCCGCGCTCGAAGGGTTCGCCGGATACATTCTGCCGGGCGGCTTCTCCTACGAGGATCGCATTCGCGCCGGCGCCGTCGCCGCGCGTCACTCGGCGATGGAGACGATCGCGCGTGCCGCAGAGTCCGGGGTGCCGGTCGTGGGGATCTGTAACGGCGCGCAAGTGCTTCTCGAAGCGGGGCTCGTGCCCGGACTGGAAGTGGGACAGCTGGAGATGGCGCTGGCGCTGAACGATTCGGGGCGCCACGTGGGCTATCTCTGCGGATGGCGCTGGGTGGCCGGCGATCTATTCGATGCGCCGGCGCCGCTGCCGTTCGCGCATGCCGAGGGGCGCTTCGTCTCCGCGTCGGAAGACGTGCGCCGCCGCATTTTGAGCGAAGGCCTGGTCGCGGCCCGTTACTGCGACGAGCGCGGCGTCGCTGCACCCGGTTGGCCGGTGAATCCGAACGGCGCGTGGGAGAACGCGGCGGCGATCCGCAATCGCGGTGGCAACGTGATCGCGATCATGCCCCATCCCGAGCGCGCGAACTGGATCTGGCAGGTGCCCCACGACATCGGCGGGGAATGGAGCGAGCGCAAGCGACGGCTCGCCGCACGCGGCGGAGATTGGAGAACGGAGCCGGGCCCCGGCCGTCCCTTCTTCGAGCAGTTCGCCGCGATGGTGCGCGACGGCGCGCTGGTCCGGGCGCGGCCGGCCGGCGGCGCGAGCCGCACCGGAACCAGCGCGCCGCCGCCCGGCGTCTCGCGAGGAGCGGCCCGATGATTCTGGAAGCTCTCGTGCATCGCAAGACCGTCGATCTCGTGCGCATCGCCGCCGAAGATCTCGTGCGCGGTCAGTTTCCCGAGGTCCGCCGGGTGGACCACGGCGAGCTGTGGACGTTCGACGTGGACGGCGAAGTGGGGGAGCGGGAGCTGCGCCGCCTCCTCGACGAGACCACGCTGGTGGTGAATCCGAACGTGCACAAGGTCACGCTCGGCGCGTGGCGCAAGGCTCCGGCCGCCGGTGCGCGGCTCGTCGTCCTGGTGCGCGATCGCGTCGACGCCCGCGCCGCCTCCGTACTGCGCGCCGCCCGGGAGCGTCGCGGCTTGGGCGCAATTCGCGGCGCGTCGCGCTCCACGGTTTGGTCGCTCGACGTGGAGGGCGAAGACGCTCCGGCGGCGGCGGAGCGCGTGGGAAATCGAGTGGCGGGACCTCAGGGCGGGCTCCTCGCGAACCCGCATGCCCAGGACGTTCAACGAGAGGTGGTGAGCGCCCCATGACCGATGACGCACGCGACAAGTGCGGAGTGTTCGGCGTCTTCGGACATCCGGAGGCGTCCTGGCTCACGTATCTCGGACTCTATGCGCTCCAGCATCGCGGCCAGGAAGGCTCCGGCATGTGCTCCTCCGACGGAGAGCGTCTGCACCTGCATCGCGGCCGCGGTCTCGTCGGCGAGGTCTATTCGGAAGACGTGTTCCCTCGGCTTCCCGGTCACGCCGCGATCGGCCACAACCGCTACTCCACGACCGGCGCGGACCTGGACGCGAATCTGCAGCCGATCCTCGCGGCGTATCGCGACGGTCAGATCGCGCTCGCCCACAACGGAAACCTGGTGAACTTCCGGGAGCTCCGCGACGAATGCGAGCACTTGGGATCCATCTTCCATTCGACGGTGGACAGCGAGGTGATCGTGCATTTGATCGCCCGCGCGAAACCCGCCGATCTCGAGGGGCGGTTGATCCAGGCGCTCTCGCGCGTGAAGGGCGCGTACTCGCTGGTGGCGCTCGCGCCGGACAAGCTGTTCGGCATCCGGGATCCGAACGGATTTCGCCCGCTCTGCTTGGGACGGCTCGGCACGGCGTGGGTGCTGGCCTCGGAGAGCTGTGCGCTCGACATTCTGGGCGCGGAGTACGTGCGGGAGGTAGATCCCGGCGAAATGGTGATCGTGAGCGAGCGCGGAATCGAGTCGCGGCGCTTCGGCGTGGAAACGCCGGCGTCGGAGTGCGTGTTCGAGCACATTTACTTCGCGCGCCCGGATTCGCGCGTGTTCGGCAGCTCGGTGGGCAACGTCCGCGTGGAGCTCGGTGCTGAGCTGGCGCGCGAGTCGCCCGCCGTCGCCGACGTGGTCATCGCCGTCCCCGACTCGTCGAACGCCGCCGCGCTGGGATTCGCGCGCACCTCCGGCCTTCCGCTCGAGCACGGGCTCATTCGCAATCACTACGTGGGGCGCACGTTCATCAGTCCCACGCAGATGCTTCGTGACTTGGGGGTGCGTCTCAAGTACAACGTGGTCAAGAGCGTGGTGGAGGGACGGCGCGTAGTCGTCGTCGACGACTCCATCGTGCGCGGAACCACGAGCCGCAATCTCATGAAGTTGGTGCGCGACGCCGGCGCTTCCGAGATCCACTTTCGGGTGAGCTCCCCTCCGGTTCGCCATCCCTGCCACTACGGAATCGACATGCCGACTTACGACGAGCTGGTGGCCGCGAATCGCACGGTCGACGAGGTCCGCGAATTCGTCGGGGTGGACTCGCTCGCCTACCTCTCGGTCGAGGGGATGATTCGCGTGGCCCGCCGCTTTCCTTCCCGCGGGCTCTGCCACGCCTGCTTCACCGGCGAATACCCGGTGAAATGGAAGAAGACCCCTCAGAAAAACGGCCAAGAAATCCGAGTGTAGGAAAGCGCTCTCTTCCGGCGCCGCCCTGTGGCGGCCCCTTCCGGAAAGCTCTGGATGGTCGGGAGGGGCGGAAGTAAGATCGGGCACTTTCGGAGAAGATCGGCGAATGTCTGCAAAACTCGGTAAGCATCGGCAATGCGGCGGCGCGGAAGGGATGGGTTGATGCCGCTCTCGGCGTTTTGGAGCCTTCTCTCCAACGACATGGCCATCGATCTCGGAACGGCCAACTCCTTGGTCTACATCAAGGGGAAGGGCATCGTCCTGAACGAGCCCTCCGTCGTTGCGGTGGACCGACGGACCCGAACCGTCATTGCCGTGGGGAAAGACGCCAAGGCCATGCTGGGCCGCGCTCCCGAGGACATCGAAGTCGTTCGTCCTCTGAAGGACGGCGTGATCGCGGACTTCGGCGTCGCCGAAGCGATGCTGCGCACGCTCATCCAACGCGCCCAGAAGCGCCGCGCGTTCGTGCGTCCCCGCACGGTGATCGCGGTCCCCTCCGGAATCAACGAGGTCGGTGAGCGCTCCGTGCGCGACTCGGCGGAGAACGCCGGTGTTCGCGAGGTGTTCCTGGTGTCGGAGCCCGTGGCCGCGGCGATCGGTGTGGGCCTCCCGGTGGAAAAGCCCTCCGGGAACATGGTGATCGACATCGGCGGCGGCACCACGGACATCGCCGTGATCGCGCTCTCGGGCATGGTCGCCACCACTTCGATCAATGTGGGCGGCGACGAAATGGACGAAGCGGTCGCGCAGCACGTGAAGAAGCGGTACAACCTCCTCATCGGCGAGCAGGCCGCCGAGGCGATCAAGATCGCGATCGGCTCCGCGGCGCCCACGACGGAGAGGGACGAAGAGGTGGAGATCGAGGTGAAGGGACGCGATCTCATCGAGGGGATTCCCAAGACGGTGCGCATCAGCTCGCACGAGATTCGCCGCGCGCTCGAAGAGCCGGTGAGGGAGATCGTCGACGCGGTGAAGCGCACGTTGGAAGCGACGCCCCCCGAGCTGGCCGCGGACATCGTGGATCGCGGCATCGTGATGACCGGCGGAGGGTCGATGTTGCGCGGGCTCGACCTCTACATCCGCGAGAAGACGAACCTGCCCATCAACGTCGTCGAGGACCCGCTGACCTGTGTGGTCCTCGGTGCGGGCAAAGTGCTCGACGACATCGAGCGCTACGACAAGGTGCTGCTGAAGCGGATCCGCAGGTAGCAGGTCCAACGTGGCGACGCTCACCCACTACCTCTCGCGACGTGGGGAGATCCTGATTCTCGTTCTCCTGGTGGTTCTCTCCGCGACGCTCATGCTGCTCTCCTCCTCGCGCAAAGAGACGCTGGCCCGCTCGCTGAACGATGTGGCGATGACCCCGGTCCAGACCGCATTCCGCTCCGGCGAAGGATGGGTCGGGCTGCGCAGCGAGAACGAAGAGCTGCGTCAGAAACTTGCGGAATCCGAGCTGGAGATCGCCAAGCTGCGCGAGGACGCCGCGGAGAGCGAGCGCCTGCGAGCCATGCTGGAAATCCGGTCGTCGTCGGCGAACCGGCTGGTCGGGACGCGCATCGTGGCGCACGAAGCGACGCGCTCGGGCCGAGAGCTCAAGATCGACAAAGGGATCGAGGACCATCTCCGTGCCGACCTCGCCGTGATCACGCCCGCAGGGCTCGTCGGAAAGATCTCGCGGGTCACGACGCACTCGGCGTTCGTGCGTCCGCTTCTCTCGCGCAATTGCCGCGTGTCCGCACGCATCGCCAGATCCCGCTCCGAAGGAATCGTGGAGTGGTCCGGCGGATCGCGCCTCACGCTGGCCTTCCTTCCGTTCCGTGCGGACGCACGCCCCGGCGACGAGGTGGTGACCTCGGGAGTCGGCGGTGTGTTTCCGCGAGGCGTGCCCGTCGGGCGCGTCACCACGATCGGCTCCGATCCTCGCGACGGCTCCACCCGTGTGGAGCTCGAGCCTGCGGTCGACTTCTCCGAGCTCGAGGAAGTGTTCGTCGTCCTCGGCTCGGCCCCGTTCGCCACCGAGGCGGCGCCCGAGGAAACCACGCGAACCCAGGAGTGACGTCGAGTTGATCCGCGTCCTTCGGTTCGCGCTCTGTCTCTACGCCGCGATTCTCGTTCAGACCGTCGTCGCCCCGAATCTGGCCATCGCCGGCGTGCGGCCCGACGTCGCGTTCCTGGTCGTGCTCGTCGCCGCGTTCTACGAAGGCGGGGTGGGCGGCGCGATCGCCGGGTTCGTCGCCGGGCTCTTCGTGGGGTTGAACTCTTCGGGCACGCTCGGGGTGACATCGCTGGCGAACTCGCTCGTCGGGTTCGCCGCGGGCACGATGGCCCAGCACCTGGAGCGGAAGAGCTGGATCACTCGCGTGCTTGTCGCCTTGGCGGCGACCGCGCTGCGCGATCAGATCGAGATCCTGCTGCAGACCCGCGGGGATCTGGGACAAGCCGCGCGCCTGCTCTTGGTGAGCTCGCTTCCGGGCGGGCTGTACACGGCGGTGCTCGCACCGTTCGTGATGCGTTTCACGGAGCGAGCCGTCGGATTCACGAAGGAGCCGAGCAATCCGTACCGCTGAGACCATTTCGCAGGACGTCCGGCTCTCCCGCGCGCGCGGCCTCGCCGTGGTGCCGATCGCGGGAGCGTTGATCCTGATCGGAAGGCTCGTGGCGCTTCAAGTCGTGAATCAGGAGCAATACGCGCTGCAGTCGGAGAAGAACCACATTCGCCGCGAGTGGGTGATCGCGCAGCGCGGCCTCGTGGTCGATCGCGAGAATCGCGTGCTCGCCGACAGCCGGCCGAGCTTCGCGGTGGTGGCGATTCCCCGCGAGGTGCTGGGGAGTGGCGCATGCGCCGGGCTCCTCGCCGAGATCCTGGGGGCCTCGCAGGCCGAGATCGAAACGAAGCTCTCGACCGGATCGCGCCATCTCCCGCGCGTCCTCTGGCGCGACGCCGACTTCACGCAGATCTCCCGCATCGCCGAGCGCGAAGAGGATCTTCCCGGCGTCTCCATCGAAGTGAACAACGTGCGCACGTATCCGGGGGGCGGCGTCGCCGGGCACCTGCTCGGGCACGTCGGCGAGATCTCCGAGCAGGAGCTCACCAAGAACGTCGATCAGGGCTTCAAGTCCGGGGACTTCCTGGGCCGCAACGGCCTCGAAAAAATGTACGACGTCGTGCTTCGCGGAATCGACGGAGAGCGCTACCTGGAGGTCGACGCGGTCGGGCGGATCGTGGGCACGTACCGCGGCCGTCAGCCGGTCCCGCCCGTGACCGGGGCGACGCTGCGCTTGTATCTCGATCTGGACGTGCAGACCACGGCGGACTCCTGCCTGGTCGGACGTCGCGGCGCCGTGTGCATGCTCGACGTCGCCACCGGCGGCGTCTTGGCCTTCGTCTCCGCGCCCGCGCTCGATCCGAATCTCTTCGCGACCGGCATTCGCTCGGACGACTGGCGCCGCCTCAACGTCGATCCCGATCGCCCGCTCTTGAATCGCTGCACGCAAGCGACCTACGCGCCGGGGTCCACGTTCAAAATGGTCTCGTTCGCGATCGCCTTGAACGAGCACATCGTCGGCGTGCACGGAAGAATGCGCGTCCCCTGCTACGGCGGCTATCGTTTCGGGAATCGATACTTTCGATGCTGGGAAGAGGCGGGGCACGGCTCGCTGGATCTCCAGGGAGCGCTGGTGAACTCCTGTGACACGTTCTTCTACCAGGTGGGAGAACGCCTGGAAGTCGACGATTTCGCCCGCGAAGCGCACGCCGCGGGCCTCGGCGTCAAAACCGGAATCGATCTCCCCCAGGAATCCACCGGAAACGTGCCCACGACGGAATGGCTCGACAAGCGTTACGGCGTGAAGGCGTGGGGACGCGGTTTGCTGCTGAATTACTCGATCGGCCAGGGAGAGTATCTGGTCACGCCGCTGCAGATGGCCCGCCATGCGGCGGCGATCGCCGCGGGCGGAACGTTGTATGCGCCGCGATTGGTAAAGGAGCTGGAGCTTCGCGACGGGACGATCGAAGCGGTGGCGCCGGTGATCGTGGGGCGGTGGGAAGAGTCCGACGAGACGTTTCGATCGATGCGGGACGCGATGCTGGCCACGGTGGAGCGGGGAACGGCGCGCGGAGCCCGGCTCGAAGGATTCACTCCGGCGGGAAAAACCGGCACCGCGGAGAATCCCCACGGCAAGCCGCACTCCTGGTTCGTCGGCTACGCTCCCGCGGATGCGCCCCAGGTTTCGTTCAGCGTGATCGTCGAAGGAGGCGGACACGGCTCGGACGTCGCCGTGCCGATCATGCGCCGTCTCCTGGAGGTCTATTTCGGAGTGAGCGACTCGACCAAGGCGACGACATGAGACGGCGCGACGACTTCGATTGGATCTTCTTCGGCGCGCTGCTCGCCTTGCTGGTGATCGGCATCGCGGTGGTCTATTCCGCGTGCCAGGGCGGAGATGATCTCGGCCCCGGATCCGATCTGTGGATGAAGCAGATCATCTTCGCGATGATCGGCCTCGTTGCGTTCACCGTCTGCGCGGCGATCCCGCACGAGCTGTGGGAGCGGGCGGCTCCGGTGTTCTACGTCGTCTCGCTCGTGCTCCTCGTCGCGGTTCTGGTCGTCGGCTCCTCCGCCGGCGGTGCAAAGCGATGGATCGTGCTCGGAGCGATTCGCTTCCAGCCGTCGGAGCTCGGGAAGTTCGCGACCGTACTGTTCCTCGCGTTCGTTCTCGCCCGGCGCCGGCGTCCTCCCGAGAGCGTGCGTGAGATGATTCTTCCCGCGCTCGTCTGCCTCGTTCCCGCGGCGCTGGTCTTGAAGGAGCCCGATCTGGGCACCGCGCTGGTGTATCTGTCCTTCTGCCTGCCCATGTTGTACTGGTCCGGCGCGTCCCTTCCCGTGCTCCTGTTGGCCTCTTCTCCGATTCTCTCCGTGATCTGCGCGACGAACCTCTGGTCGTGGATCGCGTTCACGATCTTCTTGATCTTCCTCGCCTGGCGCTCCCGGGCGACCTTGCTCGACAAGATCGCCGCGGGAGTGCTCTCGGTCGCGGCCGGCATTGCCACACCGGTCTTGTGGAATCATCTGGAGCCCTATCAGCAGCAGAGGTTCATTGCGTTCCTGGACCCGACGCGCTATTCGTCCGGCGCGGGGTATCAGATCATCCAGTCGAAAGTCGCGGTCGGATCGGGGGGGCTCATGGGCGTCGGCTATCTCGAAGGGACGCAGAAGGGGCTCGCCTTTCTCCCGGCGCGACACACCGACTTCATCTTCTCGGTGGTCGGCGAAGAGTTCGGGTTCCTCGGCACCACGATCGTGCTCGGGCTCTTCGTGCTGCTTCTGGTGCGCGGCTTCTGGATCGCGGCGGGAAGCCGGGATCCGTTTCCCGGCCTCGTCGTGGTGGGGATTCTCTCCATGCTCACGTTTCAAGTGTTCGTGAACCTGGGAATGGCTCTGGGGCTCGTGCCGGTGACCGGCGTTCCGCTCCCGATCCTCTCGTACGGGGGCACGTCCCTCATGTCCACGCTCGCCGCGCTCGGGCTCGTCATGAGCGCCGCGATTCGCCGGAGGATCTGATGCATCCGAAGCTGCTCGAGCTCGGACCGATCGTCATTCACTCGTACGGCTTCATGCTGGCGCTTTCGTTCGCGGTCGGGATCTGGCTGGCCGGACGTCGCGCGGAGAAACGCGGGATTCCCTCGGAGAAGATCGCCGACGTTTCGCTGCTCATCATCATCGCGACGATCGTGGGCGCGCGCGGGCTCTATGTCGCCGCGCACTGGGAGCAGTTCAACGGGCGATGGATGCGACATCTTCCGCACCTGGGAGGGCGGGCTCACCATGTACGGCGGAGCCGTTCCCGCGGCGATTCTGGCGATCTGGTGGCTCAAGCGATCGGGAGTCGACCCGTGGAAGGCGGCGGACGCGATCGCTCCGTCCTTGGCGCTCGGCCTCGGTCTCACGCGCATCGGCTGCTTCCTCTCGGGATGCTGCTTCGGGACTCCCACCCATCTTCCGTGGGGCGTGACGTTTCCTCCGGACTCGCACGCCGGCTCGATCCATCCCGGCGCGGCGCTGCATCCTGCGCAGATCTACGATTCGCTGGTGGGCTTCGCGATCTTCGCGATCCTGCTCGTGCTCGATCGGCGTCCCTTGCCCAGGGGCAATCTCTTCATGGTCCTCGTGCTGCTCACCTCGGCGACGCGCTTCCTCTTGGATTTCGTCCGGACCTACGACACCACCGCGTTTCCCATTCCCTCCGTGCCGTTCACGCTGAATCAGATCGTGACGCTCGCCTTGTTCCTGTGGTCGGCGTACCGCCTCGCGCGCGGGAGGAGCTCGCCGGTCCCGGCGCGCGCTTGAAGCTCGTTCTCCTCGGCCACCCCGTCGCGCACTCGCTGTCGCCGGCGATGATGCAGGCCGCGCTCTGCGCCGCGGGACTCGAGGGGACGTACCGAGCGGTCGACGTGGCCCCGCCGCTGGAGCAGCGCACGCTGGACGCACTCGCCGCGGAGAATGTGCACGGCGCCAACGTCACCGTGCCGCACAAGGAAGCGGCGCTGGCGCTCGCGGCGGAATCCACGGAGACGGCGCGGGAGATCGGCGCCGCGAACGTGCTGACCCGCGGCGAGCGAGGTTGGCGGGCGGACAACACCGATGGGCCGGGCTTCGCCGCGTGGCTGCGCAAGCTCGCTGCGGCGCGCGCGCGCGTGCCGCGCGCAGTGGTGCTCGGCGCCGGAGGATCGGCGCGTGCCGTGGTCTGGGCGCTCCTGCAGGAAGGCGCCGAGCAGGTGCTCATCGTCAACCGCACGCGCGCGCGCGCCGCCGATCTCGCGCGCACGTTCGGGTCACGCGTGGTCCCCGGCGGACCGCACGAGATTCCCGAGGATGCGCTGGTCGTGCACTGCACGTCACTCGGCCTGCACGCGCACGATCCGCTTCCGCTCGACGCGGCGGTGCTCGCACGCGCGGGGGCCGTGCTCGATCTCGTGTATCCCGAGACGCCGCTCGTGCGCGCCGCGCGGGAGCGCGGGATTCCCTCCCACGACGGCCTGGGGCTCCTCGTCGAGCAGGGAGCGCTCGCGTTTCGCGCATGGACAGGACGCACCGCCGATGCGGAGGCCATGCACGCCGGTGCGCGGGCCGAGCTCCAGCGAAGGGCCCAAAGCCCGCGAAGTTGATCGGGAAGGGATTGTCGGCGATTCTCCCCGCATGGCACCGGACCGGGAATCGGCGTCCCGATCGCTCGACCCCACGGCTGCTCGAGACGAGCGCGAGCTCGTCGAGGGTCTGCTCGCCGGCGACGCGCACGCGGTCGGCGAATTCCTCGAGCGATCGCACCATCCGGTGTACTGCATGGCCTGCCGGATCTCGCGCGATCCGGAGACGCGGCGCGACTGGTCGCACGACGTGCTCCTCGGCGTTCTCGACGATCTCGCGCGCGGGCGCTTCGAGTATCGCGGGCCCGGCTCGTTCTGGGCGTGGTTTCGAAAGCGCGCGCACTATCGCCTGCTCGACTCCTACCGCCGATCGAAGCAGATCCTGGTTCGGGAATCGCCGCAGGGAGGCACGTTCGATTTGCCGGCCGACTCCCGCGCAACCGAGCACGATCCCGAGCAGGAAATGCAGCGAACGCTTCTCCGCTCCTCGCTGGAGAGCTGCATGGACCGGCTGGAGAATCGGGATCACCGCCGGGCGCTCGAGCTCCTGCTCTTCGAGGACCTGACTTACGAGACGATCGCGGAGCGCCTCGACGCCCCGCTCAATACCGTGCGGGCCTGGATCCGGCGCGGGAGATTGCAAATCCGGCGGTGCCTGGTGGAGTCCTTGCATCTCTTGGAAGGAAAGGCCGAATGGTGATTCCCGCGGGGAGACGGATGCAACTTCGCAAGGCTCCCGCACGGTTTTTCCCACCGAGGAGGAACGGGTGATTCCACGCGACTGGCTGGATCGCATCCTCGAGATCGACGACTTGGACGCGGTCGAGCGCGCGGAAGTGGAGCAGTTCCTGGCCACGAACGAGGACGCGCGCCGGCTCGTCGCGCGCCTGCGTACCCTGGAGTCCCAGAAGGGGCCGCGGGGGGAAATTCCCGAGCTCGAGCTCCATCGCCTCGAATGGGAGTCCCCCCGCGCCCGCGAGGAGGCCGAGGAGAGCCTGCGCCTTCTGCTCCGCCGCGTTCAGCAGCGATCCGGAGCGGAAGACCGCGCGCCGGTCCGTCCCGCCCCACGGCAGTCGTTCTTCGATCGGTGGCGGCATTTCTTCCCGGCGCCGATCCTGGTCCCCGCCGCCGTGGGGGCGCTGGTCCTCCTCTTCTGGAAGGCCGGCGGTCCGTCGCGATCCCCCGAAGAAGAGGCCGCGCCCGGCGTTCGGCCTCCTCCTTCGAGCGAGGTTCCGTCTCCCCAGGATCCCGCGCCTCCCGCGGAGATCCCCGGCGCACCCTTCGGGGTCCGCTCGTTCACGATCGGATCCCGCTCCGGAATTCGCGGCGGAGAATCGGGATCCGCGTGGAAGACCGGGGATTCGTTCGTGCTCCGCGCGGAGCTGGAGCGCGAAGGAAACTTGGTCTTGATCCACGTGGATCCTCGCGGCGCCGTCGAAGTTCTCTATCCGATCGACGACGGCGAAGCGCGGCGCGTGTTCTCCGCGGGAGCGCTCGTCGAGTTTCCCCCGGACGAGGATCAGGAATGGGTCTTCGACGGGGAGCCCGGCGCGGAGTCGTTCCTTCTCGCGGTCGGTGCACCGGGGAAGAGTGACGGGCGTGCGGTCGCCGAGCAGGCGCTGCTCGCCGGGCGCTCCGGGAGCGCGCGCGCGGCGGTGCTCTCGAACGTCGTTCGTGCGCTGGAAACGTCGATGGGACCGGTGCGCACGCTCGCCGTCGATCACCGATCTCCGGAAACCAATGGACCCTGAGAGGTCGAAGTCGCCTTGGTTCCCTGGAGGACGAAGGGCGCCCACAGCGCCGGACTCGCGCGCCGCTCGGAACGCGTCCGGCGGCTGACCCCGCGCGAGTCGGTCGGCTCCTTGGCGCTCGAGGATTCGAGGAAACGAAGCTTTGCGGCGCGCAGCGCGGCGGGAATCGTCGTGCCGCGGGTCCACTGCGCGTAGAACTCGGTCATGAGCTCGGCGGTCGCGGCGTCGTCCACTTCCCAGAGGCTCACCAGAAGCGTGTGCGCCCCCGCGAGACGGAATGCGCGCGAGAGCCCGAGCAGGCCTTCGCCGCGCTGCAGCTTTCCGCGCCCCGTGTCGCAGGCGGAGAGCGTGACCAGGTCGAGCGGAAGGTCGTGGCGAAGAATCTCGAACGCCTGCACGAAACCGTCGTCCGAGGAGGAAGCGGGAGGGTCGCCGACCGCGGTGAGCACCAGCCCCGAGTACGAAGGCTGGCGATCGTCCACGATCGCGTGCGAGGCGACGTGCAGCACCGATGCGCGCGCCGCCTCTTCGAAAAAGCGACGCTCGGTCGCTTCGTCGCCGACGAAGACTCGGCTTCCGGGAAAGCGCGAGCCAAGCTGCTCGACTTCGCGCCGTGCATACGGAAGCGGACGGAGCTCCAGCTCGCTTCCCGCGCGCACCGTCGCGGGAGGCGCCCGGCTGTCCCCGGAGAGTGCCGGATCCCCGAACGCCACGAGTGCGAGAGCATTGCGCGCGGGCGTGACGCCGGCGTGCGCGAGATAGATCGTCGCCGACGGAGTGATCACCACTTCGGCGCGCTCGATCAAAAGCGAACGCTCTTCGGAGCTCGCGGCGCGGACCTCCAGAATTTCGAAGGGAAGGCAATGCAGCGGTCCGTCGGGAGCGACGATGCATCGCGTTCCGTCCCAGGGCTCTCCGCCCAGGAGCGAGTCGGCCAACGAGCGGGCGAGCGGACGCCAGGCATCGCCGCCGGCGAGCACTGCGCCGACCAGCTCTTGCACGTGCTCGCGCATCCGTTCCTCTCCCCAGGCGAGCTCGCGGCAAGACCAACCGGCGGTCGTTCCCCGAAACACGAGCGTGCGCTCGGTCCCGACCATGGTCGCGAGAAAGACTTCGCCGCGCTCGAGCGCGCGCGCCACTTCGGGCGCGCCGATCGGCGCGGCAAGGCCAAGCTCGCGCGAGTAGTTCGGCGCCTCCCGCTGCACGTCGCGAACGAGGTCGTCGCGCTGCCGTCGCAGCGAGTCGGTGCGCGCCACGAGATCGGAATAATCCGGGCTGCGCGATTCGGTCGGCTTGGCGCGCTGTTCGAGCACGGTGGCCTGCAGCACGGCCAGGTGGGCCTCGACGCGTTCGATCTCTTGCGCGAGCTCCGGGCGAATGCGCTCGGGAAGACCGGGCGCTGCCGATCCGAACAGCCGGCGCATCTCGCTCGCGCGGCTGCGCTCGAGCGCGAGAAACGCATCGTCGGTCCTGCCCATCCGTGCGCAGGCCGTCGCGTAGCCGACGTACTCGTCGTAGGCGAGGTTCAGATACGAAGTCCGGTCTTCACCCACGGTGAGACCCGATTGCAGTTCTTCGCTCCAGGTGACGCACTGCTCGAACAGGGGAAGCGCTTCCTCCGCGCGGCCGGCGCGCAGATAAGCATCGGCGAGACGGCTGTTGGAGGTCGCCACGTTCAACGGATCCCCGAGCGCGACGAACGACTCGCGCGCGCTCTCCAGAAGCGGGATCCCTTCCGCGAGTCGTCCCGACGACGACAGGATCTCTCCCTTCATGGAGAGGTTGCGCAGGCGCTCGATCGGGTGCACCGAGTCATCGGCATTGCGCGCATCGCAGGAATCGAGCAGCGCGATCGCTTCGTCGACGCGATCCAGCCGCACCAGCGATTCTGCCGCGGTTCGCGCCGTCGACCAGGCGAGACCGGGATCTCCGCCGGCGATGTCGTGCACGATCGGAAGCGCTTCGGCCAGCGACTCTTCGTAGCGTTCCAGATCGTAGAGCAGGCTCGCGTTCTGGGCGCGCAAGTGAGCTTCGCCGCGCTTGTGTCCGGTGCTGCGCGCGATCGCCAGGCCGCGCTGGGTGTACTCCATGGCCCGGTCGTAGTCGCCGAGATCTTCGGAGACGTTCGCGAGATGGATGAGCGGAAAGACGAGATCCGACGTGCGCCCGTTCTCCTCCGCGATGCGAACTCCCTCTTCGAGAAGAGCGCGGCCGTGCTCGGTCCGGCCGATGAGCAGCTCCTCGGCGGCCATGGCGTCGAGCGAAGCGGGGAGGAGTCCCTCGAGATTGTGCTCCTGCGAGAGCTCCAGGGCGCGCTCCGCCATGCGCCGTCCTTCCAGGTAATTTCCTTGCGCACGGTGGATTTGACGTGCGTTGTTCAAAGTGGTGACGTAGCTGGAAACATCTCCCGAGGACTCGGCCAATTTCAGATTCTGCTCGAAGAGCTCCAGCGCCCGCGGCCACTCGCGCCGGTTCTTGGCGATGAGTGCGAGTCCTTCGAGCGAGGCGAGCTCCTGCTCTTCGAAACCGCGCTCGCGGGCCAGGGGGAGCGCTTCCTCGTAGAACGGTTGCGCGCCGTCGAAATCGCTGCCGCGTCTCCTGCTGTTCCCGATCCCGTTCAGGCAGTCGATGAGAAGAACGCCCGGCGGGAGAGTGCGCAGAATCGGCAGCGCCTCCTCGCGAAGCCGAAGCGACTCTTGGAAGTCTCGCCGGTAGACGTCGCGCGCGGCGAGATACAAGTACATCGCCTTCGACGTCGGATCTCCGCGTGCTTCGGCGGCGATGCGAAACGACTGCAGATCCTCGGCGGTCTCACTGTCCGCGGGACGAACGCGCACCAAGAGGTATTGAACGTGAAACGCATCCTCTTCTCGTCCCTGTTCGCGGTAGAGATCGATCGCTTGGAGCAGATTCTCGCGTGATTTCCCGCCTCCCGCCTTTCCGGTCGCGCCGGCGGAGATCCACAGGCCGGGGCGCTTCGGGTTCAGCTCCAGCTCTTGGAGAAGGCGCGCGATCCCGGCCGAGTCGACCGGCTGGCGGCGAAACTGGGGAACCTGGAGCCCCGCCAGCGTGGCCCCTTTCAGCCAGGAGCCCAGAACGTCGTCCGGATCCTGCCGCGTCATTTCTTCGGATATCTGAAGGCGATCCTCGGCCGCTGCGGGGCGAAGGCGGATGTAGGCGTAGCGGTCGGTGAAGGGAAGGGTGTCGGGCGGGACGAGCGCGCCGATCTCCGCGGCGGAAAGAAGGAGAATCACGGGCAGAATCACGAAAGTCCACCTCGAGTCCGACGCGCGGCTGGTGAAGCCTAGCACAACATTGCCGATACTCCGGTTTCGACGGAGGTTCTACAATTGATTCGGATCCGCGAGGCGACCTTGGGAGGTGGGTCAAGGCTCCTCGCAGGTTTACCGATATCGGGGGTGATCTCTCGCTTCGACTCCATCGGCCGGGACATCGAATGAAGACCATTCTCACGCTTTTCGGGACGCGCCCCGAAGTCATCAAGCTGGCCCCCGTCATCCGGGAGCTGGAATCGCGCTCGCCCCGCTTCCGTTCCGTGGCCGTGACCTCGGCTCAGCACACCGATCTCCTCTATCCGCTGACGACGTTCTTTCGCCTGAAGCTGGCCCACGATCTCGAAGTCATGAAGGCGGGGCAAACCCCCGCGGACGTGTGCGCGCGCGTTCTCACCGCGCTCGATCCGATTCTGACCCGGGAAAAGCCCGATCTTCTCCTGGTCCAGGGCGACACGACGACGGCCATGGCGGGAGCGCTCCTGGGCTTCTACAAGAAGATCCCGGTGGGACACGTGGAGGCGGGCCTTCGATCCGGAAATGCGGCGAGCCCGTTTCCGGAGGAGATGAACCGACGTCTCGTGACCCGGCTCGCGTCGCTCCACTTCGCCGCGACGTCGCGCAACGTGCGCACGCTCCTCGACGAAGGAGTGCGCCGCGAAGACATCGCGCTCACCGGAAATCCGGTCGTCGATTCTCTGCGCACCGTGCTGGCCACGCCGCCGCGATCGTTCCCGGCGGCGCTTTCCGACGACGCGCTCGCGCGGCAAGCGTCTGCTCGTGCTCACCACGCACCGGCGCGAAAGCTTCGGAGAGGTGATGACCGGCAATCTTCGCGTGCTTCGCGAGCACGTCGAACGAAATCCCGACGTGGTGCTGGCGTTCCCGGTGCATCCGAATCCCGCGGTGCGCGACGTTTCCCTGCGCATTCTCGGCGGGCATGCGCGCATCCATCTGCTGGACCCGATGGAGTATCCGGAGTTCGTGCACCTTTTGGCGAAGGCCTGGCTCATCGTCTCGGATTCGGGCGGCGTCCAGGAAGAAGCTCCCACGCTGGGCAAGCCGCTGCTCGTGCTGCGCGAGAACACCGAGCGTCCCGAAGCCATCGAGGCCGGGGTCGCGCGGCTCGTGGGCGGGAATCCCGAGGACTTGGCGCGAATGCTCGCCGAGATCGGCCCCGATCATCCCTGGATTGCGGCGGTGCGTCAGGTGGAGAACCCGTTCGGCCAAGGGGACGCCGGCCAGAAGATCGTGGATGCGATCGAGCGCTTCTTCGAGCGCGAGGCGCCGGCGGAATCCCTCGCGCACGCCGCCGGGGAGCGCACTTGACCACTCCGCTCCCGGGGCGCCGCCACATCCTGACGGTCGCCGTCGAGGACTACTACCAGGTCGGCTCGTTCAACCGCTCCGTGCAGCGCGGTCAATGGCTGCGCTTCGAATCGCGCGTGGAGCGCAATACCCAGCGCGTGCTCGAGCTCTTGGACGAGAACGGTGTGCAAGCGACGTTCTTCACGCTCGGTTGGATCGCGGATGAATTTCCGGAGCTGGTGCGGGAGATCGCGAGCCGCGGCCACGAGGTCGCGAGCAAGGGGTTCTGGCACCGCAGCATACGCAGGCTCACGCCGAGCGAGTTCCGCGACGACCTCATCAAGTCGCGCGAAGCGCTGGAGAAGGCGAGCGGCCAGCGCGTGCTCGGTTATCGCGTCGCGGACAATTGGTTTCGGCCGCAGGATCTCTGGGCGCTCGAAGTTCTGGCGCAGGAAGGCTTCGCCTACGATTCGAGCATCTGCCCGATGTTCGACGAGTGGGCGCACGAGACTTGGCGCCGGGTCCTGCACCGCCATCGCACCGAGAAGGGCGAGATCTGGGAAGTGCCGCTGTCGACTGCGAGCGCGCTCGGCTGGTCGTTTCCGATCGCCGGCGGCAACTACTACCGGCAGTTTCCGCACCGCTTGATGAAGGGCGCGTTCCGCGACTGGAGCAAGAAGCGCAGCGATCCCTTCGTGATGTACTTCCAGGTGTGGGAGCTGGACGCCGATCAGCCGCGCATCGCCACGTCGTCGCAGCTCACGCGGCTTCGCCACTACCGGAATCTGGGAAAAATGAAGTGGGTCCTTCAAGATTACTTCAAGGAAGCCCGCTTCGAATCGATCGCCGCGCATCTCCATTTGCCGAACGCGCCCGCTCTGTCCGTGGTCGGTGAGCCGGGCACGAGCGCCATGGTTCCGCAAGCCGCGGGCGATCGCGAGCGGGTGCGCGTGCGCAACGGCGTGGGCCGCGGCGCGATTCGAGAGCCCTCTCCCGGTGCGCCGATTCCGGTCACTCTGGTGGTGCCGTGCTACAACGAAGAGCTGGTGCTCCCGTACCTGTCCAACACGCTCGAAGAAGTGGAGGCCGCGTACGCGGACCAGTACGAGCTGCACTACGTGTTCGTCGACGATCGAAGCCGGGACGGAACGTGGTCCTCACTGGAGCGGATCTTCGGGGGACGCCCGCGATGCACGCTGGTGCCCCATTCCATGAACTTGGGAGTCGCCCAAGCGATTCTCACCGGGATTCGCGCGGCGAAGACCGAGATCGTCTGCTCGATCGACTGCGACTGCACCTACGACCCGCACCAGATCGGAAAGATGCTGCCCCTCTTCACGGACGGCGTGGATCTCGTGACCGCTTCGCCCGTATCATCCCCAGGGCCGCGTCGTGAACGTCCCCGAATGGCGCCTGGTGCTGTCTCGGACGCTCTCGTCCATGTATAGCCGGGTCCTCTCCACGAAGCTTGCCACCTACACCAGCTGCTTCCGGGTCTACCGGCGGAGCGTGATGATCGACCTTCCGCTCCGTGAGACCGGCTTCCTCGGGATCGCCGAGATGATCGGGGTCCTGGACTCCCAGGGAAGAAAGATCGTGGAGTGCCCCGCGATCCTCGAGGTCCGCATGCTCGGCCGCTCCAAGATGAAGCTGGTCCAGACGATCCTCGGCCACCTCAAGCTTCTCTTCCGGTTCGCGACTCAGCGCTTGAGGACCCCCCGGGGAACCGCCGATGTTCATTTGAATCGTTTCGAGGCGGCGGGGCGGCCGCATTCTGGATCGCTGCCCGTCTCCGAATCAGCCCTGCCGAAAGGAAAGGTCAAGGTCCATGGCTAACTCGGGCGTGATGGGGAAACTCATGAAGCTCCCTTCCGATCAGGACAGCTCCGGGCGCACGCTCGGCGACGAGGAAATCGCCCGCGTCGCGGAAGCGATCCGCAGCGGCACCCTCATCAGCACCAAGGGGACCTTCGTCAAGAAGTTCGAGCAGGATTTCGCGCAAGCGCATCGGCGCGAAGCATTCGCACGCGTGCTCCTCGGGCACGGCGGCGATCCACTGCGCGGTCGCGGCCGTCGATCCGGAGCCCGGCGACGAGATCGTCACCACGCCGATCACCGACATGGGGGCGCTCACGCCGATCCTCTACCAGGGTGCGATCCCGGTGTTCGCCGACGTCGACCCGCGCACCTGCAACGTCACCGCGGAGACGATCGAGCCGCGTCTCACGCCCAGCACGAAGGCGATCATCGTCACGCACCTGTTCGGCAACCCGTGCGACATGAAGCGCCATCATGGCGCTCGCCGACGAGCGCGGCATCCCGGTCATCGAGGACTGCGCGCAGGCGTTCCTGGCGACCGTACGACGGCAAGCCGGTCGGCACGATCGGCGCGATCGGCTGCTTCAGCCTGCAGCAGGGCAAGCACATCACCACCGGCGAAGGCGGCCTCGTCGTCACCAACGACGAGGCGCTGGCGCCGCCGCGTGTTCCTGTTCATCAACAAGGCGTGGGGCTACGGCGACCCGAACCCCGACCACTACTTCCTCGCGCTGAACTACCGCATGACGCGAGCTGCAGGGCGCGGTCGCGTCGGCGCAGCTCGCCAAGCTCGGCGGAGCGTGCGACAAGCGTCAGGCGCGCGGCGAAGCGCCTCGACGAGAAGCTCCGCGGGCGTGCGTGGGCATCGAAACGCCGCTGGCGTACTCCGGCGGCACGCACACGTACTGGAAGTACTGCCTGCGCGTCGACGGCAACGTGATCGAGGGCGGCGCGCCGGCGCTCGGCGCAGCAGCTCAAGGAGCGCGGGATCGCCTCCGCGCCGCGCTACATCCAGAAGCCCGCGTTCCGGTGCCAGGTCTTCCGCGAGCAGCGCACGTTCGGCAACAGCCGCTGGCCGTTCACGCTGGCGCGGCCGGAAGCGGTCGACTACGCCGACGCGAAGCTTCCCGGGCACGTACGAAGGGCTCGAGCGCGTCCTCGTGCTGCCCTGGAACGAGAAGTACACGGACGAGCACGTCGACTACATGGCCGGTGCGATCCGGGACGGAGTCGCGAAGCTTTCGGGAGGGCGCGGTCGATGAAGACTCCGGTCCGCTTCGGGCTGATCGGCGCGGGCGGCATCGCCCAGACGCTACGCGCAGGCGTTCGAGACGCTCGAAGATGCGAAGCTCGCTGCGGTCGCCGACGTGCGTGCCGGAGGCGGCCCGGGCGATGGCGGAAAGCGTCGAGCTGTCCGGCGTTCGCGTCTCACGAGGCGCTGCTCGGCAAAGGGGCTCGTGGACGCGGTCATCGTCTGCACGCCGCCGACCACGCACCTCGCGATCTGCGATGCACTTCTTGACGAAGAAGATCCCGGTGCTCTGCGAGAAGCCGCTCGCGCATCGACTCCGGCGAGCGCGCGCTGCCATGGTCCAGCTCGCCGAGAAGAACGGCACGCTGTTCACGATGGCGTCGAAGTTCCGCTACGTCGGACGACGTCATCAAGGCGAAGAGCATCGTGACGTCCGGCATCCTCGGCGAGATCGTCCTGTTCGAGAACGCGTTCACGTCCCGCGTCGACATGACCGACCGCTGGAACTCGAAGCCGGAGATCAGCGGCGGCGGCGTGCTCATCGACAACGGCACGCACTCCGTCGACATCGTCCGCTACTTCCTCGGCCCGCTCGTCCGACGTGCAGGCGGTCGAGGGCAAGCGCGTGCAGGGGCTTCGCCGTCGAAGACACCGTGCGCATGTTCGTGCAGCAGCGCGTCGGGCGTGATGGGCAGCGATCGACCTGTCGTGGAGCCTGCAACAAGGAGCTCGACAGCTACATCGACGTCTACGGCTCGGAGGGCACGGTGCGCGTCGGCTGGAAGCAGTCGAAGTATCGCCAGGCCTCCAGCCCGCGACTGGGTCGTGTTCGGCAACGGCTACGACAAGCTCCAGGCGTTCGCGCAGCCAGATTCGACAACTTCGCGCGCACGCTCCGCGGCGAGGAGAAGCTGCTCATCACCGGCGCCGATGCGATCGCGTCGGTGGAAGTGATCGAGGCGGCCTACCGCTCGATGCGCGACGATCACTGGATGCCGGTCAAGCCGTCGACGAACGGCGGCCCGAGCGCGGAACCAAGGAGCCGCTGGCCGAGGCGGTGCGCGTGTGAGCGCTCCGCGGACGTTCGCATCCATCCCACAGCGATCGTCGAAGAGGGCGTGACGATCGGATCGGGAACGTCGGTGTGGGACAACGTGCACATTCGCGGACCGGAAACGACGATCGGCGAGGACTGCATCGTCGGCGAGAAGTCCTACATCGCCTACGGCGTGAAGATCGGCGACCGCGTGAAGATCAACGCGATGGTCTACATCTGCACGGCGGTGACGATCGAGGACGGCGTGATGATCTCGGCCGGCACGATCTTCACCAACGACCGCTTTCCCGCGCGCGACGACGCCGGATCTTTCGACGCTGCGCGACTCCGCGCCCGACGAGAAGACGCTGCCGACCCTGGTGCGCGCGGGCGCGACGATCGGTGCGGCGTGCACGATCGGGCCGGGGCTCACCATCGGAAAGCTGGGCGATGGTGGGGATGGGGAGTCTGGTGACGCGGGACGTGCCCGATCACGGGCTCGTGATCGGACAGCCCG
This sequence comes from uncultured Gemmatimonadales bacterium, assembly GCA_963725045.1. Lineage (GTDB taxonomy): Bacteria > ARS69 > ARS69 > ARS69 > ARS69 > CAVRWY01. Next base: position 515,083 of record CAVRWY010000008.1, on the reverse strand, counting down.
CGCGTCTCGTGGGCTACGTGTGCGCGTGCGGCGAGCCGATCCTCAAGTTCCCCGCGGGAGAGCCTCCGGCGCGCGAAAGCGCTTCGTGCCACCACTGCGGCCGCAGCTACGCGATCGAGAACGGCCGCGTCCTCGAGATCGCTGCGCTTCGCTCGGCCTCCTGAGGCCATGCGCTGGGCGGTCGTCGGCGGCGGAATTCTCGGGCTGACGATCGCACGCCGGCTCCGGCAGCAGGGACACGCGGTCACGGTGATGGAAGCCGGGGAACGCCTGGGCGGCCTCGCCGCGCCGTGGACGCTCGGCGACGTCACCTGGGATCGCCACTATCACGTGACGCTTCTCTCCGACGATCGGCTGCGCGCGCTGCTTCGCGAGCTCGACCTCGACGACGAGATCGAGTGGCGCATCACCAAGACCGGCTTCTACGCGAAGGGCCGGCTTCATCCCATGTCCAACTCGATCGAGTATCTCCGGCTTCCTTCGCTCGGAATCGTCGACAAGTTTCGCCTGGCCATGACGATCCTGCGCGGCTCCCGCATCCGCGACTGGAAGGCGCTGGAGCGACTCACCGTGGAAGAGTGGCTGGTGAAGCTCTCCGGGCGCTCCACGTTCGAGAAGCTCTGGCTTCCTCTTCTTCGGGCGAAGCTCGGAGAGGGCTATCGACAGACCAATGCGGCGTTCATCTGGGCGACGATCCAGAGGCTGTACGCGGCACGCCGCTCGGGATTGAAGAAGGAAATGTTCGGATCGGTGCGCGGCGGATACGCACGCGTCCTGGAGCGCTTCGAGCAGAGCTTGCGCGAGGACGGCGTGGAGATCCGGACGAAGGCCGAAGTGCGGCGCGTGGCGCCGGCGAGCGGCGGAGGAATCGAGGTCACGGGTGCCAGCGGCGTCGCCGAGCGCTTCGACGCGGCGGTGGTCACCGCGCCCGCTCCCGTGGCGGCGCGGATGTGCGCGGGGCTGCAGCCGGAGGAAATCGAGAGGCTCTCGGGAGTGCGTTATCAAGGGATCGTGTGCGCCTCGCTTCTTCTCGCGAAGCCGCTCACCGGGTACTACCTGACGTACGTGACCGAGCCCGACTGTCCCGTTCACGGCGATCGTGGAGATGACCACGCTCGTCGATCCCGCACAGCTCGGCGGAAAGACACTGGTGTACCTTCCCAAGTACGTGTCCGCGGACGATCCGTTCTATGCTCTGCCCGATGCCGAGGTCGAGTCGCGCTTCTTGGGCGCGCTCGAAAAGATGCTGCCCGGCTTCCGCCGTGCGGATGTGCTCTCGTTTCGCATCTCGCGGGTGCAAGCACGTGTTCGTGATTCCGTCGATCGGCTACTCCGAGCGCGTGCCTCGCGTCCGAGACGTCCGTGCCGGGTCTCTTCGTGGTGAGCGCGGCGAACATCGTGAACGGAACGCTCAACGTGAACGAAACGGTCGGCCTCGCGGAAGACACGTCGCCACGCTGCTCGCGGCGGCGAGTCGGCGGCGCCGAGCGCGCGGTCTCCGCGGCCAGCGCTCTGCCGCGGCGCGCGCGCACGAGATCCTGCGATGACGCCGGCCGCATCGACGCCGCGCCCGGTCGCGAGCCTCTCGCTCGACCTGGACAATCAGTGGTCCTACATGAAGACCCACGGGGACGCGGGATGGGAGTCGTATCCCTCGTATCTCGACGTGGTGGTGCCGCGCGTGCTCGATCTTCTCGCGGCCCGCGGGCTCACCATCACGTTCTTCGTGGTGGGTCAGGATGCGTCGCTGGCGAAGAATCACGACGCAATTCGCGCGATCGCGCGCGCCGGTCACGAGATCGGCAATCACTCCTTCCGTCACGAGCCGTGGCTGCATCTGTACTCGGAGTCGGAGATCGACGCGGAGCTGGCCCGCACCGAAGCCGCGCTCACCCCGCTCACCGGCTCCGTTCCCCGCGGATTTCGCGGACCGGGGTTCAGCCTTTCCGAGGCGACGCTCGCGGTGCTTCTCCGCCGCGGCTACGCCTACGATTGTTCCACGTTCCCGACGTATCTCGGGCCCTTGGCCCGCGCGTACTACTTCGCGACCGCGAAGCTCGATCCGGCCGAGCGCGAGGAGCGCCGGCTCCTGTTCGGTACGTTCGCGGAAGGACGCCGTCCCTTGAAGCCGTATCGCTGGACGATGGCGCAGGGGAAGCTGCTGGAGATCCCGGTCACCACGATGCCGTTCGCGCGCGTGCCCATTCACGTGAGCTACCTGTTGTACGCGAGCATGGCGTCGCTGGCGCTGGCTCGCGCGTACTTTCGCGCCGCGCTCTCGCTCTGCCGCATGACCGGCACCGAGCCCTCGATTCTGCTTCACCCGCTGGACTTCCTCGGCGGAGACGACGTGAAGGAGCTGGCCTTCTTTCCGGCGATGAGCCTCTCCGGGCGCGAGAAGACCGCGCGTGCGGCGTCATTCCTGGATTTGCTGGCGAGCCGCTTCGAGGTGGTGTCCATGGCCGAGCATGCGCGCCGCATCGAAGCGCGCGGTGGGCTTCTCGAGCGTGCTCCGCGCTTCGATCAGCCGGCGCCCTCTTCGGCGCGCTCGCGTTCCGCGGACTCGGGATCCCCCAGGAGACCGGTCGAGCAATTCGATAGAGCCGAAGCCCTTCGGCCGCGGCCACTTCTTCCGCGCGCTCCAACAGTCCCTCGATCTTCGGTCGATCGCTCTTCGTCTGCACCAGCACGAAGTCGTAGAAGTCCCACTCGGCGGGCTCGACGGTCCGATCGTAGATGTCGCGATGCTCGCCGAAGAACACGTGGCGCAGTGGCTGCTGTCCCGCACGGGCGAACAACGTGGGAACGTAGGCGCGGCGCTCCACGACCGCGTAATTCCCTTCGTACAGGAAGAAGTAGTTCCATTGCCGTGCGCCGGCCTCTTCCAGCGCATTGATCGGCAACACGCGGCTCTCTTCAGGAATATAGGAGAGAACCGAGCGCGCGATCGCCTCGTGGGCGGCGCCCACGCGCGTGTGAAGCGAGCGCGCATCCGCGAGCTTGAGTCCCGCCATCGCCCCGATCAGAACGAGCAGCGCTCGATTTCCCCAAACCGGAAGCGCGAGCCGAATCCCCAAGAGAAGGAACGCGAACGCGGCGAAGCCGAAACGCTGGCAAATGTCTTCCTCCTGACGCCCTCCCTCCTCCAGGAGGCCGGTCGGGCCGAACACCACGAGTGCTCCGAACGCGAGCGCGGCGAGCAGGAAGGGAACGTGGAATCCCGCGATCCAGCGGGAGATGCCCCGGGACGCGCGGTCGCGCCATCGGGAGGCCATCCACAGCACACCGATTCCGAGCGCAAGCAGTGCGGCGGGCCCCGGCGAGAGAATCGTCGGCGACGAGAGCGGCTCTTCGAAGAGATTGCCGATTCGTTTCGGATGCGGATCGAAGAGGAGCTCACCACGGTTCGCTCCGGTGCCGTGATGGGAAAGAATGAAATACGCCGCCACGGCGAAGAGCGCTGCCGCGAAGGCGAGCGCGGCGATCTGCGGCCGTGCCGAACCCCGGGGTATCGGGAATCGGGCGCACGAAGCGGGAAAAGAGGGCGACGCAGGCGAGCACGAGGAGCGTGCCCAAGGAGTGCGGAGAGCACGAAGACGTGCGCGAAGTACACGATGGAGGCACAGGCGACGAAGCCGGCGAACGCGATGGAAAAGATGCGCCGCGCGCGAAGCGCCGCCGCGAGAGCGAGCAGCGCCCAAGGCTGGCCGAAGTAGAAGTTCGTCTCCCCGCTCCAGTAGTCGGTTCCGAAGATGGTGAGTGCCACGAGGGGAACGAAGCGCACTGCTGAAGGCGCGGCGGTGCGGGCCAGCAAATAGAACGCGAGCGGTACGAGAATCGCGTGGATGGTGCAGAGAATCTTGAGCGCGCCATCCGCTCCCGCCTCGAAGAACGCGAGGAGACCGAGCGTCGTGTACCAATAGGGGATGGGCACCGGATCGATCGCGTAGTGCGCGCTGGTGAACGCGTCGGCGTGACGGAGGCGCTCGGCGACGACGGCCGTGGCCACGTGGCTCGATGCGTCGTACATGGGGAGTCGAAACGCGCTCCAGAGAATCGCGATCGTGGCGACGAGAACGATGCCCAGGAGGAGGCGCTCGCCGCCACCCATGGTGTTCCCGTCGTCGCTCATCGAGCTCCTCCCCTGGAGCCGTCGCACGAGGGCCCGGCTCACTTCCCGAAATCACGAAGCTTCGTATTGTCCGGGATCTCTCGCGGAGAGGACACGTGATTCTTGCTTGGGCCGTGCAGGGCGTTCGTGCGCATTGGCGCGCGGCGGCGGAGCTCGTCTGGCCCGCGTTCTGTCCGCGCTGTGAGCAGCGCGCGGAGCGCGCGCACACGTGGTTCTGCGAGAGCTGCTGGAATCGGTTGCGTCCCGTCGAGGATGCCGAGGTCCCTGGGCTCGTCGCCGCGTACGCGGTGGACGCGCTCTTTCTGGAAGTGCTCGGTGCGGGAAAGTACCGCCGCTCGCGCGCGGTGATGGAGCGAATGTCCCGGGCCGGCGCGGAGCGCATCGCGCCCCGGCTTCCGCAGGGCGTGCTCGTTCCCGTTCCCCTGACGGCGTCGCGGCGGCGCGAGCGCGGCTTCAATCAATCGGAGATCTTCGCCGGGGCGCTGGCGCGCGCGGCGGGTCGCGACGTCGCGGTGGGATGGCTCGCGCGCCGGCGCGGGGGAAAGTCGCTCGCCGGCCGTGCGCGTCAAGAGCGCGCCGGCGCGATCGCGGGCGCGTTCGTCGCGACCCGCCGCCATCCGGGCGAGGGCGCACCCCCCGCGGTCCTGGTCGACGACGTGTACACCACCGGAAGCACGCTCGGGGACTGCGCTCGCGCGTTCACCGCGGCGGGAGGCAAGGTCGCCGGCCTCGCGGTCCTGGGCCGCGCATTTTCTTCCCGCGACGACGAAGGACTCTCGGATTCGCAGGATTCTTGGCGCCGGTTCGCATGATTGGTGAAGTTTTGCATGCTTCGTGGCGGATGCTTGCCGCCGATCCCGCATCGTTTGCAAACGAAGGAAAGCCGCGTGGGATCGCGCTTGTTGCAGCAGCGCTGGTGTGCGTCGTCGTGGAAGAAAAGCTGCCGTCGCATTGCGGGTGGCCAACGCCGGATGGTATTCTTGATGTGTCGCTCAGGACAGTCGACACGCCAGCCCCTGCACCACGGGAAGAATTGTTCGAGCCGACGAAGCACCTCGCACTTCTCCTTACGTTTGCCGTCGTCTCCGCCGCTCCGGCGCGGGCGGTCGGCCGCGGCCCGGATTCCGCCCCCCGGGTCGACGAGCCGTCGCGCCTGCGTCCGCTGCCTGGCGAGATGGACGATTTTACGTGGTGGCGTCTCGACCGCCTTCCCGCTTCGCCCTCGGATCGTGCGCGCGCGAATGCGTCGCCGCGGCGTTCCACCGGGGAGCGCACTTCGGTTTCGCTCGAGGACTTCGCGCCCGGCGCGTCCGAGCTTCCCGCACCGGGAAGCGTTGCAGTCGATCAAGTCATCGTCGCCGGAGATGCGCTCGCGGAATCGTTCCAGGAGCTCGCGCGCGAGGAGACGCGTCGCGGAACGCTGACCGAGGTGCGCAGCGTTTCGTGGATCGAGAGCCACTACGACGGCCTGGATACGCCGTCCAAGATTCGCCGCTTCCTTCGCGCCGCGCACGACCACTGGGGCACGCAGTGGGTCGTGCTCGGCGGAGACGTCGAGCACGTTCCCCCGCGCTACGTCGAGTGGGGAGAAGAGCTGATCCTCACCGATCTCTACTACGCATGCCTCGATCGGGAATGGAACGAGGACGGCGACGCCAGCTTCGGCGAGCCGATCATCCAAATGGGTCTCGACGACGTCGTGAACGACCTCGCGCTCGCCCCCGGCGGTGAGTTGTGGGTGGCCACGTATGCCGGCCTCACCCGGCTCGAGAACGGCATGTTCACCACGTTCGACTTCGATCATGGATTCCCGTCGGATGCCGTGTACGGGGTCAGTGTCGCGGCGGATGGGAGCGTGTGGGCCGCCACCGAAGCGGGTGCGGCGATGCGCAACGGCGGCGGTTGGACGGTGCACACCGTGGATCAAGGACTTCCGTCGAGCCGCGTGCTCGCGATCCACGCGCTCAGCGCCACGGACGTTTGGGCGGGGACCGATGTGGGCGTCGCGCATTGGAATGGAACCGCGTGGACTTCCTGGGGCGTCGCGCAGGGGCTCCCCGCGGAGCTCGTCACCGCGGTCGCGTTCGACGGAACCGCGGCATGGGTCGGCACGCTCTCCGGTGCGGCCAAGATCCAGTCGGGAACGGTCACCGCGTACGACACGACGAGCTCGGGGCTTCGATCGAACTGGGTGCTTTCGATTGCGGTCGATCCGTGGGGCGGCGTCTGGTTCGGGCACGTCGAAGATCACTTGGGCCAAGGAGGTTTCTCGCGCTTCGCGAATGGTGCATGGACTTCGGATGACCTCGCCCCGATCGGTGGTCCTTCGGTGCGGGAGTTCCTCTTCGGGGCCAGCCCCACCGAATGGTGGGCGGCCACATTCGAGGGACTCTTCCATCGCACTCCCGGCGGCGACGAGCTTCTCGCGCAGGGTGCGGGTCTGCCGACAGCCCCGTCGAACGCACTCCTGCGCCTGGCGAACGGAGATCTCGCGATCGGTCAGCTTGCGGGCCTGTCCATCGGCGTTCCCGGTGCGTGGTCGACATACACGACCGAGAACGGACTTCCTCCCGCTTCCGAGATCGCCGACGAGATCGATCTCGTGCCCGACGTCACGCTCGGGCGAATTCCGGCGAGCGATGCGGCGGAGCTGGAGGCGTATTTCGAGAAGCTGCGCACGTATCGTCAAGGTCACTCCGTCGCTGGACCTGCTCGCGCGCTCTTCACCGGGGAGGTGCTCTTCGACGTTCAAGACGGCAAGGATCTGTGCCAATTGACCGCCGCGGTGTTCCCGCCGTCGATCGTGAGCACGGAGATCTACGAAAGCGACGGCACGCTGGACGCGGCCTCGGCGCGCGCGGCGATGTCGGCCGGGCCCGACTTCGTCGCGCACGTGAGCCACGGTTCGTACGACGTCCTCGGCGCCGGCGCGGGACTCGAGCTGCTCTTCAACGGGGATCTGGATGCGATCGACGCGAACGGAAGATCCGGGATCTACGTGATCTATAGCTGCAACGTGGGCGGGTTCGATCAGGACTGCAGCGCGGAGCACCTGCTCTTCAATCCGGTGGGGGGTGCCGTGGCCACGCTTTCGAACACGCGGGGAGCGGTCGCGGCGATCGACACGGAGTTCAATCTCGCGTTCTTCGAAGAGCTCTTCGCATCATCGCCCGGGCGTCCCGCCGAATCCCTGCGCGCGGCGCTCACCGCCATGGTCGAAGCCGACGAGGCGAAGTTCCAGTTCGGGGGATGGTGGCGCCGCACGGTGCTCGCGAAGAGCTTCCTCGGCCCGCCCACGCTCTCTTCGTGGCGGAGCACGCCGCAGGCGCTGGCCGTCACGCACCCCGCCGCCGCTCCTCTGGCGCGCACGCCGTTCGAAGTGGTCGTTCGCGACTCGGCCTCCGGTACGGCGCTGTCCGCGGCGACCGTGTGCGTGTCGAAGGGGGACGAAGATTGGGTCGCGGGGGTCACCGACGCCCAGGGACGGATCACGTTCCAATTCCGTCCGGAGTCGGTCGGCCTTCTCGACGTCGTGGTCACCGCCCCGGATCGCCGTCCCTACGAGGGACACGCGAACGTGATCGCCGCGACGGAACCGGTCCTGGTGGCTTCGGGATGGGCGAACGCGACTCCAGCCGTCGACGCGGCGGACGCGGTGGCCCCACGCTCCACGCCGTACAGCACGGTGGTGAATCTCAAGTTCGGCTTGCGCAACGTCGGCGTGAGCGCGTCCAACGGATGGAGCGCGACGCTCGACTGCGAGAATGCCGGGATCACGATTCTCCAGAGCGCCGGGACTCTTGCGCCGATCGCGTCGGGCGCGATCGGGTGGACGTCGTCGTTCGCGGTGAGCATCGCGCCGGAAGTTCCGGACGGCTCGATCGTTCACTTCGTCCTCGCCGGATCGGGAGCGAGCTCCTTCGTCGAGAACTACGCATACGTGGTGGAGTCTCCACGGCTCGTATTCGAGCGATTCGAATTCGTGGGCGACGCAATCGTCCCGCGCATCGCGAATCGCGGCTCGATCGCTGCCGGGGGCGTGGTCGCGACGCTCGCTCCTGCGTCCGCGGATGCGATCGTGATCGACGGCACCACGACCACCGCGTGGATCTACCCGGGAGAAAGTCGCGTGGTGGGCGACGGGTTCCGCGTCGGCGGACCGATCGATGCGCTCTTCGCGCTCACCATCGCGGGGCAAGATTGCCCGAACGTCGCGTCGATCGTGGATCGCGGGCGTCCCGAGGGCGCGCGTGGATTCGTCGCCGAGCCGCTCGACGGAGCGTCGCGCCTCCTCTGGCTGCGCAGCGACTCCGAAGACGTCATGGGGTATCGCGTGTTCAGCCGCGCCGGGAACGGCGCGTGGAGCCCGCCGGGGGGCGAGCTCGTCACCGAAGGTGCGACCGCGATCGTGAGCCTCGCGCCAGGCACTTCGCGAGAAGCGCTGGTTCTGGCCGTCGACTCCTCCGGGAACGCCAGCGCGGACTCGCTGTTCGGATCGATCCACGCCGCACCTGCGACTCTTCCGGGATGGCCGCAGCGCATCGCTTCGATCCTGGGGCCGAGCTCGCTGGTGACGAAGGATCTCGATGGCGACGGAACGCGCGAGGTTCTCGTCGGGTCCTTGTGGGAAGCGAACGCGGTTCATGCATTTCGCGTCGACGGGACGGAATGGACCGACGGCGATCAGAACCCCGGCACGAACGGAATCTTCGGGAAGACCGCGGGACGCGTGAACGCCGCGCCGCTCGCCGTCGACGTGGACGGTGACGGCTCATGCGAAGTGTTCGCGCCGTCGTACGACGGATTCGTGTACGCCTGGAAGACGAACGGCACTCCCGGCGAAGCGCCCGCGGCGCTCCCGGGATGGCCGGTCGCGCACGGCGAGAACGGCTCGCGCGTCTCTCCGGTCGCCGGCGATTTCGACGGCGACGGCTCCCTGGAGATCGTGACCGTGTCGAACGAAGGCAAGATCCGTGTCCTGGAGGCGAATGGCACCATGGTTCCGGGTTGGCCGCGAACGACGCGAGGCCGCGGTCTCGGCTCCACGCCCGCGGTCGCGGATCTCGACGGCGACGGCCGCGACGACATCGTCATCGGAGCCACCGACAGCACTCTCTATGCGTTCTCGGGAACGGGAGCGAACCTTCCCGGATGGCCGCAGGCGGTGAGCGACAAGATTCTCTCGAGCCCCGTTCTCGCGGACGTCGACGGCGACGGCGATCTCGAGATCTTCGTGTTCGATCGCTCGGGAAAATTCTGGGGATTCCATCACGAGAACGCGGACGGAATTCCGGGACCCGACCCGCTCCCCGGATGGCCGGTGGCGATTTCCCCTCTCGACATCGCGCCTCCGTCGCCGGCCGTCGCGGATTTCGACGGCGACGGCGTTCCGGAGATCGTCGTGAACGGCGCGGAAGGAATCGTGATTCTTCGTGCGAACGGAACGCACTATCCGGGATCGCCGATCCTGACCGGCTCTTCGGCGTCGAACTCGCCGGTGGTCGCCGATTTGGACGGCGACGGAGCGCTCGATCTGCTGGTGGGAACGAACGACCGCCGGCTGCTCGCCGTACGTCCCGACGGGACGTCGCTCGACGGATGGCCGCGCACGTTCACGGAGGCTCCGACGACGACTCCGGCCGTCGCCGACGTGAACGGAGACGGAATGCTCGACGTCGTGGTCGGCGCGGACGACGCGACGATCCGGGTGCTCACGCTTCCCACTCCGGATGTTTCGGGCGTTGCGCCGTGGCCCGGATATCACGGCGAAGATCTGCGCGGCGTGTATCGGCCGACTTCTCCGCCGCCGGTGGACGCCGGCGAGATCCCGCTCCACGTCGCGCGCACCGAGCTTCTCCCCGCGCGACCGAATCCGTTCGTCACCTCCACGGAAGTGCGCTTCACCACGGTGAGCGCAGGAGTCGTCGCGCTCCAGATCGTCGACGTTTCGGGGCGCCGCATCGCGCACGCTGGTGAACGATCGCCGCCTGGAGCCCGGTGCGCACGAGCTCACCTGGGACGGAAGAGACGACCACGGACGCACGGTCGCCGCCGGGATCTACTTCTTGCATCTCCGCGCGGGCGAGCTCACCTCTTCGTCGCGGGTCCTGCGGCTTCGATAGCTCGCCGGGTTGAAGGCCTCGGACCCAGTATCTTTCGTCTCGCATACGTTCCTCGGCGCGCCGGCGGCGCCATCTCCCGGCAGCTCCGACACCCCGCCAAAAGCCGCAACTCCCACTCAAGATTGCTGGCCAAACGCCGAAACCTCGTGCGATCGCCCGCGATGCGTCCCCGGGGGCGCGGAATTGACATCGGATGCAAGGGTCGACTAGGATCGTCGACTCGTTTGCCCCCATCCGAAGTCTTCTCTCCGCCTCCTGAGCGCACGCCATGGAGCGCAAGGAGGGTTGGACATGGGTGCAACGAAGATCGGTTTTCTCCGGGCGGCGCCAGCACTTGCGGCGCTCGTGCTGACCGGGATGGGTGCCCGGGCGATGGCTGTCGGAGCCGCGGAGCCGGGGGGGGAAATGATGCCCCCGGGCGGATCCGCCCTACCGATGGCGGGTGGCTCACCCGCGGAAATTGCGGCCTCCCTCGAATCCCAGGGAATCCCCCCGGAGCGGGTACAGCAGATGCTGACGGAGATGACGGCCGGCACGCAGGAGTCCACCGAAGGGGAAGACCCCGCGGCGGCCGAGCTGCAGGCGCCCATCGACCGCGAGACCCAAGCGCCTCCGATGGTCCCCGCGGAAACTGAGGTCGGGTCCCTTCCGCATTTCGGCTATTCCCTGTTCGAGAGCTCCCCGACTCCTATCGCCAGCCGGCGCTCGGCCCGGTCGATCCGTCGTATCCGCTCGGACCGGGGGACGAAATCGTCCTGGATGTCTGGGGAGATGCGGTGTTTCGACTGGAGCGCACGCTGGACCGCGAGGGAGGGGTGAATCTCCCCGACGTCGGCCGTGTGGTCTTGGCCGGTCTGACGCTGGACGGTGCGCGCGACACGCTGCGCCGCCGCCTCGCCTCGGTGTATTCGGGTCTCTCGGAGAACGATGCCCGCGCCACCACGCATCTTTCGGTCACGCTCGGGAACCTGCGGGTGATTCGCGCGTTCGTCGTGGGACGCGCACGCCGTCCCGGAGGCTACGACCTCTCCGCCGCGTCCACGGTCTTCCACGGTCTGTTCTTCGCCGGCGGCCCCACGCTCGGGGGATCGATGCGCGACGTGAGACTGGTACGCAACGGCAAGGAGATCGCCACGCTGGACGTGTACGAATACCTGCGCTCCGGAATGCGGCGCGGAGACGTGCGTCTCGAGAACGACGACACGATCTTCATCCCTCCGGTGGGAGCGCGAGTCACCGTTCAGGGAGAAGTGCGCGAGCCGGGCATCTACGAGCTTCTTCCCGGGGAAACGCTGGATGCGCTGGTCGCCATGTCCGGCGGATTCACCGAGAAAGCGTTCTCCGGTCGCATCCAGGTGGAGCGCATTCTCTCCTACGACCAACAGATCGTGACCCGCGAAGATCGCAAGGTGCTCGACTTCGCCTTCGACGACGCGGGACGCAGCGCGTCTCTCGCCGACGGCGACGTGGTCACCGTGTTCCCGGTCATGGACCGGCTGCGCAATTTCGTCTCGGTGAACGGCGAAGTGCGGCGCCCCGGCACGTACGAGCTGGCTCCGGGAGAGCGGGTCGCGGATGTGATCGCCCGCGCCGGCGGCCTCCTGGAAACTGCGTTCCTCGATCGTGCGGAGATCGTCCGCACGCACGTCGACGATCGGCGCGAGCAGATCGCCATCGATCTCCGCCCGCTGGGCCGGCCTGCGAGCGTGGAAGAGCGCGATCTCGCGAACGTGCCGCTCGAGCCGCGCGACCAGATCACCGTGCATTCCATCTGGGCGCTCCGCGACGATGAACGCGTCTCCATCTACGGAGCGGTGCGCTCGCCGGGTGCGTTCGAGCTGCGCGAGAACATGACCCTGCGCGATCTCCTGCTCACGGCGGGTGGGCTCCAGCCCAGCGCGTATCGCAGCGAGGTGGAGGTGTCCCGCGTTCGCCCCGGTGCGGGGGCGAAGGAGCCGCGCGCGCGCATCTTCCGCGTGCCGCTGGGAGACGACTACCTCATCAGTGAGAAGGGCGACTTCCTTCTGGAGCCGTTCGACAACGTGTTCGTGCGCGAGGAGCCTGCGTACGAGCTGCAGCGCAACGTGACCGTCACCGGCGAGGTCCGCTTCCCCGGTGTGTACACGCTGACCAGTCCTCGGGAGCGGCTATCGTCCGTTCTCACCCGCGCCGGCGGGCTCACCGAGAGTGCGTTTCCCGACGGCTTCACGCTGCATCGCACCAAGGATTCGGTGGGGCGCATCGCGCTCGATCTGAGCGAGGCGCTGGAAAAACCCGCGTCGAACGAGGACATCGTGCTCTTCGCGGGAGATTCGCTGCACGTTCCGGAGGAGCCGAAGACGGTCTCGGTACGCGGGGAAGTGGGCTATCCGACGAGCCTCATCCACATGCCCGGCTGGTCCATCGGGGACTACATCGCCATGGCCGGCGGCACCACGGAGAACGCCGACCGCGGACAGACGCGGGTCGTGTACTCGACCGGCGCCGCGGCCCGCGTGAAGCGCCTCTGGACCGACCCCGAAGTTCGCCCCGGAAGCACGATCATGGTTCCGGCCAAGCCGGAGCGCCAGGGCCTCGAATGGGGGCACATTTTCCGCGACACCACGGCGGTTCTGGCGAGCATCGCCACCATCATCCTGGTGGTCGACAATGTCGGAAGCTGACATCTTGAAACCCATCCACACTCATCACGCTTATTCAAGGGAGTTACGTTTCGCATGAGTCTCGAACCGCATGGGGGAACCCTCGTCCGCCGTCTCGTCGACGGGGACGCGAAGAATCGTCTCGTGGCCGACGCCGCGAGCCTGCCGCGCATCACATTGAACGAGTGGCAGGTGTCCGATCTGGACATGATCGCCGTCGGCGCAATGAGTCCGCTCACTGGTTTTATGTCCCGCAACGACTACAAGAGCGTGCTCTCCTCGATGCGGCTCGCCAACGGAACTCCGTGGCCGTTCCCGATCACGCTTCGCGTGGATCGGGAGACCGCGTCCAAGATTCGTGATCGGGCGGCGCTGCACGGCGCGGACGGCAAGCTGCTCGCCGTTCTCGACGTCGCCGATCGCTACGAAGGGGACAAGAAGGAAGAGGCCCGCGCTATTTTCCGCACCGACGAGGAAGCGCATCCTGGCGCCGCGGCGCTCTATACCATGGGAGACGTGATCCTGGCCGGCGACGTCCATGTGGTGGCGCGTCCGGACTCGTCGGAGTTCAAGGCCTATCGACTGGATCCCGCGGACACCCGCGCGAAGTTCCGTGAGCTCGGCTGGAAGACGATCGTCGGATTCCAGACCCGCAACCCGATCCACCGCGCGCACGAGTACCTCATTAAAGTGGCACTGGAGATCGTGGACGGCGCGCTGGTGCACCCGCTGGTGGGCGCGACGAAGTCCGACGACATCCCGCGCCGACGCGCATGCGCTGCTACGAGGCGCTCTTGCAGAACTATTTCCCTGCGGATCGTGCGATGCTCGCGGTGTTCCCCGCGGCGATGCGCTACGCCGGGCCGCGCGAAGCGATCTTCCACGCGATCGCGCGCAAGAACTACGGATGCACGCACTTCATCGTCGGCCGCGATCACGCGGGCGTCGGAAAGTACTACGGCACCGTACGACGCGCAGAAGATCTTCTCGGAGTTCAAGAGCGGTGAGCTGGGCATCACCCCGCTCATGTTCGAGAATTCGTTCTGGTGCAAGAAGTCGGGCGGAATGGCCACGGCGAAGACGTCCAACGCCGGCCCCGAAGACCGCTTCATGCTGAGCGGAACGCAGGTCCGCGATCTGTTGAAGAACGGCGAGGCCATCCCCGTCGAGTTCACGCGGCCGGAAGTCGCGCGGATCCTCATGGAAGATGCGCGTCCCAAAGTCACCGCCTGAGATCATCGAAACCCAACACGCATCGGAGGATTGAATGCAGCTCCCCGGATTCACGATTTGGTTCACGGGGCTTCCCTGTTCGGGGAAGTCGACGATCTCGGAGATTCTCGCGGAGACGATCAAGAAAGAGCGCGGCATGGTGGAGATCCTGGACGGAGACGTGATCCGCACGAATCTGTCCAAGGGGCTCGGCTTCTCGCGTGAGGATCGGGAGACGAACCTCAAGCGGATCGCGTTCGTGTGCACGCTCCTGACGCGCAACGGCGTCCCCAACATCGCCGCCGCGATCTCCCCGTTCCAGAACGTTCGCGAGTACGCGCGCGAGTCGATCGGGAACTACGTGGAGGTCTACACGCGCTGCTCGCTGGAGGCGTGCATCGAGCGCGACGTGAAGGGCATGTACAAGAAGGCGTCTGGCCGGCGAGATCAAGGGATTCACCGGAGTGGACGATCCGTTCGACGATCCGGAAAACCCCGAAGTGATCGTCGACACCGACCAGGAGACTCCCCAGGAGTCGACCGAGAAGATCATCAAGTACCTGCGCGACAACGGATATCTTCCGCTCACCCCGGGATCGAACGGGATGGGGGAGAAGGCCAAGCAGCGCACGCACGCCTGATCCCAGGCGGAGCTCGAATCTTCGATCGAAAGAGTCTCGCGTGCCGTACGGTGCGCGAGATTCGTCGTTTGGGGACGCGGAGTTCGGAGGTCGAATGACACGGCGCAATTCCTCGGATCGGAGCGAGCGCGGTTGGCTCCCCACGGCGTTGGCCGGAGGGATCGCCATCCTTCTCGTTTGGCTCGCCGGCGATCCGCTCGCGCTTCGCCCCGAGGACGTTCGCGCCGGCGGTCCGCTCTGGTGGGGCGGCGACGCGTTTCTGCGCGTGGCGGACGTCGCCATGATTGAGCCGCGCGACGACCAACCCGCATTTCCGTCGCGCTTTCGCTGGAGGGCCGTTCCCGGCGCGAACGATTACGAGATCGCGATCGGACGGGATTCGCCCGGCTCGCGCGCCCTGATGCGTCGCAGCGTGGTGACGACGAGCGTGGAGATCGGAATCGGCGCGGGAATGCCTTCGCCGGGACCGGGCGATTACGTCTGGGAAGTGCGCGCGCGCCGCGGCCAGGAGTACGTCGCTCGTAGCGTCACCCGATTCCGGGTAACCTCGGGCCCATGACGCCGCTCGTTCTTCTCATTCTCGCCGCGGCCTTTTCGATCGATCCTCTGGCCGCGTGGTCGTCGATCGGAAAAGACGGCGGACCGCGCGTCACTGCGCTGAAGGAAGGTGGCTGGCGCTTCGCGTTCGCGCAGGGGACCTCGCCGGAGGCCGGATACGCGCAACTCCCCGTCGACGGGGATCGACTCGCGGCGGCGAATGTGAACGCGTTCGAATTCGAAGGGAGCGCGAGCGGCGCGCCCCTCGATTTCGTGCTCGTGTATGCGGATTCCGCCGCGCGCATTCCTCTGAAGTTCGGGCGGCCGATCGAAATTCCGCGCACCGAGCGCCGCATTCGCTTCATTCGCGTCGAGTCCCCGCCGAGCGGGCTGCGCTCGCCGGCGCAAGTCGACCTCCGCACGATCCGCGCGCTCGCGGACGATGCGCCGGGCGATGCGGGGGAGCGCGCGCTGCGATCTCGTGCGGCGCCGACCCCGCGCTTCGCCGACGAAGCATACGTTCCGTTCGGCGTGTTCATTCTCGGCGGCAATCGCTCGCTCTTCGAGCACTTCTCGATGGCCGGGGCGAACGCCAGCGTCGAGTACGGCTCCGTGCACTGGCCGCTCGCGGTGGCGACGGATCATGTGGATCGAGCGGCCGCCACCGGCGTGCGGGTCGCGCTTTCGGTGACCAGCGAGCGGGAGAAGAAAGTCACCGACGAGAGCCGGCGTCTCGCTCCCGCGCTGGCGCGTCCGGGCGCTCTCGCCGCGTACACGGTCGACGAGCCGGACGGTGGAAGCCGCCGCGGTCTTCCCGCGCAGGCGTGCAATCCCCAGGCGCTCGGCGCGATCCGCGGAAGCTTGGAGAAGAGCGGCGTGCCCGTGCTCCTGACGTGCGTGGACACGTTCGGGTTGTCCAAGTACGCCGCGACGGCGGATTTTCTCTCGACCGATCCTTATCTTCCTGCATACGGCCCCTCGCGGCCCTTCACGGAAGTGTTCGCCGCCGCCGCGTCTGTCGTGGAGATCGCCTCGCGCACCAACGCAACGCCGTTCATCGTGCTGCAGCTGGAGGATCCGCAATGGCCGGCCCCCAAGCAGCAGCAGACCCGCGAGTCGCTGCGCGCGCAGACCTACGCGTCGATCGCGGCGGGAGTCCGCGGCCTTCTGTATTGGCAGGGAAGCGCTCCGCTGCGGCGCTCGCAAGAGGGCATGAACGCCGACGGAATGTGGCCGGCATTTCTCGATCTCGCCGGAGAGGTCGCGACGTTGGCTCCGGCGATCTCGCGTTGGACGCCGATCGCCGGCGCGCCGGAGATCACCCCGGCGATGGGAGAGGTGCGCGCGCAGGCGTTCGCCGACGGGGACGAAACCTGGATCGTGCTCGTGAACTTGGGGCGAGCCGCGGCGGAGCTCACGCTCGGCGGGGCGATTCTCGCGGACGCGGTCGCGCTGGAAGAGCCGGCGACGAAGTGGAAGGGAGAAGTGCGCGGGGGAGCCTGGAAGGGGACGCTCGCTCCGATGGAGGCGCATGCGGCGCGCGTCGTGCCGCGGAATCCGGCGGGCCCGCGTTCCACGCGGATCGTGGGCGCATTTCCCGTGGGAGAGATCGGCGTGGACGGGGGCGTGGCCGGCTGTGCGCTCGACCCCGCGCCCGCCGGCGACGTGAAGATCGCGGTGGACGGGACGGATCGCAGCAATCTGCGAACGTTTCGCGGAGCGGCGGCGGTGCTGCGCGTTCCGTTCGGCGAGGTGTCCGCGGGCTCACATCGGGTCACGGTCACTTGGACCGAGGGAGGTGCGCCGCGGGAGAGCACGTGGACGTTCACGGTCGCGGAGCGTGCCCGGATGGCGAAGCTTCCGATCGCGGAAGATTTCGGCGCGTCCAGTCTCGATGAGAATCGCTGGGCGGTCGTCGAAGAAGTCCTCTGGGACGTGCACGGCCAGGAGAAAACTTCGGCGCGCGGCACCGCGAAGATCGAGAAGGGGGAGCTTCATCTGCAGTCGACGGGGGGACCGTTCGGTGTGGTGCTGCGCGGGGCAGAAGCGCCGGCGGCGTTCCGCATGGAGTGGACCGCGCGAATGCCCCGTGCGGGAACGCTCGTGGTGAATCGCAACGAGCTTCTCCGCCGCATTCCCGTGCCCGCGGGAAAGCATCGCATCGCGCTGCGCGAAACGCCGGGCTCCGTCGTGATCGCGGTCGACGGGAAAGATGCCGCGCGTTTCGAGCCACCGATCGATCATCAAGGTGGCGCGATCGGCCTCGGGGTCGCGGCCGGCGGAGAAGCCTGGATCGACGACGTTCGGGTCGTCGCCGGCACCTGAATTCCTACGGTTTGATCCGCAGCACCTTGCGCACGAGACGCCGGTCGCCGGCTTGCAAGCGCGCGTCAGTACACGCCCGAGGCGACGGAGCGTCCGTTGGAATCGTCGCCGCTCCAATCGAGCGTCGACGGGCCGGCCGGCATGGTGCGTTTCGCGACGGTCTTCACCCAGTCGTCCGCGCACGTCGTAGATCTCGAGCTCGACGGGTCCCGGAGCCGGCAGCACGAACGCGAACGAAGTTCGATCCGAGAAAGGATTCGGCCGCGGAGCGTCGAACCGAAGCTCGGCGGTGCCATCGTGGCCCGGCGCATCGGTCGGATTCTCCGCGGGGGAATTCGTGAACGCATACAAGTGATCGTCCGACGCCCCAACGAAGAGCATGGAGCCTGAGATCGCCGCGGAAGACGCGACGGGAATCCTCAAGTCCCAGGTCCATTGGGTCGCGCCCGTACTCAGGTCGAAGGCGTAGAGCTTCCGTCGCAGGAGCCCACGTAGACGGTGCTCTCCGCGATCGCCGGAGTGGCCGAGGTGCTCTTCCCGCCACGCACGCCGTTGGCCATCTCGAACATGACCCGGGCCGACCGTGTTCGTCCAAAGACTCGCGCCGTTCGTCGCATCGTACGCTTCGATCCTTCCGTCCGTGCCGGGAACCGACCATGACATTGTTCCCCAGCGCGGGTGAGCCCGTGCCGCCGCCGACCACTTTCGTCGCCGTCCAGATCGGATTTCCCGCCGCATCGAACTTCCTGAGCTTCTGGAAGTTGCGGTCGTCGTCGCCCACGACGTAGACCGCGGAATCGGCCCACACCGGAGAGCGGTAGACGCCGTCGATCTTGAACGTCATCGCTCCACTCGTTCGATCGACGATGGTGAAGCCGCCGTAGTTCTGATTGGGGAGCCCGTACAGTCCGTAGTAAAGTATGCGTCGGGGACACGGCGGGCGCCGAGTAGATGTAGGGGAACCAGTCGTTGCCCAAGTTCGTGGATTGCCACGCGACGGCCCCGTTGGCCGTGTTCATCTGATACGTGCGGGGCTCCGCGGAGACCCACGCCGTCGATCCCTCGACGACCGGCGCGGTCATGTCGTAGCGCACGCCGAGCTTGCGCTTCTTCCAGACGATCGCTCCGGTCTCGGCGCTCAACCCGTACGTGGAGTCCCCCATCGTCGAAGCGATCACGATGTCTCCGGCGACCGCCGGCGCCAGCGCGATTCCACCCGGCAGATTCTGGAACCAGAGCGGCGTGCCGGTGCGTGCGTCGAATGCGGAAACGCCCGCTTCGGTCATGCGATTCTCTGCGCGCGTGCCGAGGAACACGCGTCCATTGGAGACGACCGGGGAGGAGAGCTCGACGAATCCGGGCACCGCGCGCACCCACGCCAGCGAAAGCGGCGGCTCGAGCGGAGAGGACGTGAAGCTCGTTCCCTTGGGCTCACGGCGGAACATCGGCCAATCGTCGCCGATCGGCGGAGTGGATGCCGTCGCCGCGGACCGCGTGAACGTCGCCGACTTCGCAAACGGCGCGCCGTCGTCGAACGAACCCGTGACCGAGACCATGCAGCCCCCGGTTTCGATGGTCGTGAGCGCAACAGGCAGCCGCCAAAGGGAGGGGCCTTCGCGGACCAGGGGGAGAGGTCCAACGCTCGAGTTCGCGCCGGA
The DNA here is from genome assembly GCA_963725045.1 of uncultured Gemmatimonadales bacterium. Classification (GTDB taxonomy): domain Bacteria; phylum ARS69; class ARS69; order ARS69; family ARS69; genus CAVRWY01. The sequence goes on along the minus strand of CAVRWY010000008.1, from coordinate 495,814 downwards.
CACCGTCACCACGGCGGTGCTGACGTTTGAGGATGTGTCGTAGGTCTCCAGCATCACCTCGAGCACCTCGCCGAAGATCGTCGAGCCCGGCTGCGGATGCGAGAGGCCCACATGATGATTCACGGCGAGCCGGCGCATCTCGTAGTCGATCGTGCCGTCCGCCTCGCAGGTCACGATGGCGAACGCTCGCGAAGTGTGGTCGAGTCCACCGCTTCGCGTCCGGCAGATGTTGTAGTCGACCATTCCGTTCGGCTGGCGTCCGAGCTGCGTGGCATGCCAGTGCCCGGAGAACACCGCTTGGATGCCGAGCGTGCCCCAATAGTGCGCTTTGGGCTCGGGCAGCTCGCGGAGCATCCGATGCTGGAACAAGAGAATCCGGGAGCCGGCCGCTCTCTGCGCGATGTCGCGATCCAACCAGACGTCTTCGTTCGGCGTTCCCAGGAGCGGTTCCTCGTTGTTGTACACGACGAAGTGGTAGCTCCCCATCTCGAACGAGTAGTACGGCGGCCCCACGTACTGCTCGTAGTACTCCAGCGGGGCGGGCGTGCCGGTCGTGTCGTGGTTGCCGACGACGTGAAAGAGGTCGAAGTCGGACACCGAGATCTGTTGCATGTAATTGTCCCAGTGCGTCGTGTTGGAGCCCACTTCCACCAGGTCTCCCGTGTTGATGATCATGAGCGGATCGAACGGGAGCTGACTTGATCTCCTGAAGGTCGTGGTCGAAGCGCCACGGATCGCCCCAGGTTTGCACCTGCGTGTCGGCGACGTGGATCCATCGGACGGGATCGGTCGCGGTCTCGCGGGCGCTCGCGCAGTCCGAAGTTCGCATCGTTCGGGCCCGAAGTTCCGATCGGGACCCAGAGGTACCACTTCGACGTCGGCCACCATCCCGCGGGAATCGTCATCGCAGCGAAGCGATAGAGCGCGCGGTCGACGACGAGATCGACTTCGCCCTGCTCATCCGTGGTGACGATGACGTCGCCGTTCGTGATTCGCACGCCAGGGAGTCCGGGCTCGGTTTCGTCGCGGAGGCCGTTTTCGTTCTGGTCGTGGAAAACCCGGACGTGAACGTCGATCGGATTCGGATTCACCGGCGGAGCGGAACGATGGAGATCGCGATCGTTGTCGAGATCGGTCTCTCCATCCTCGGTTTCCCGGAAGGGGAGAGCATCTCCGTCGGTCTCCCGGAAGACGAACGAATCGATGGAGGCCACCAGCTCACGGGAGGGGAGCGTGCACAAGGCGGCGAGCACGCACAGGGCCAGCGTCGCCCGAGCGCGGCCGGAAGTGGCCAGCGCGCGCAAGCTGAGCTTGACCAATCTTGGCGTTTTGTGGGAGGTCATTCGCGAGTTTGCTGCGCCGGCACGGAGATGAGGAAGCTCGAGGATCCGCTCGGCCCAAGGTTACGGGAAACGGAGGGGACCACGCAATGGGCTCACGGCGGTGGCCCGCCACGCTCTCTTTGAACCCTTGGGCGCGCGCGCTCGAGGCGCGTCGACGGCGCGGCCTTCCCCTGATCGACCTGACGCAGAGCAATCCGACGCAAGTCGGCCTCGGCTCCGGTGAAGCCGCGCTCGAAGCGCTCCGGCGCGCAGTGGACGACTCGTCCGTGTACGACCCCGACCCGCGCGGAATCGATCTCGCGCGGGAAGCGGTCGCGGCCCACGCCGCGGAGCGAGGATCCCGACTCGATGCCGGCGACGTGATCCTGACCGCGAGCACGAGCGAAGCGTATGCTCACCTCGTTCGTCTTCTCGCCGATCCAGGCGACGAAATCCTCGTGCCGCGGCCGAGCTATCCCTTGGTCGGGCCGATCGCGACCGCGGAAGGAGCGCGCGTTCGGGCCTACGATCTCGACCCCGGCGAAGGGTGGCGCCCCGACTTCGATTCCTTGGCGCGCGCCGCCGGAGAGCACACGCGAGCGATCGTCGTGGTGCAGCCGAACAATCCGACCGGCACTGCACTCGACGCGCGTGCGATCGACGCGCTCGATTCGTTCGCCGCGGAGCGCGGATTGGCGATCGTCTCCGACGAAGTGTTCGCCGAGTTTCCTTGGGATGCGTCCGTTGGTCGCTTTCCCACGTTTCTCGGGGAGCGACGCGCGCCCACGTTCGTGCTCGACGGGGTCTCGAAGTCGTGTGGGCTTCCACAGATGAAGCTCGCCTGGATCGCGCTCGCGGGACCCGCGGCCTCGCGCGCGGAGTCGATGCGCGGCCTCGGCTGGATCGCGGATCTCTTCCTCTCGGTGTCGACCCCGGTGCAGCGTGCGCTTCCCGCATGGCTCGAAGGGCGCGGCGGCTTTCCAAGAATCGGTGCGCGCGCGTCTCGGGGAGAATCTCGCGCGGATCCGAGAGCTCGTGTCCCGCCGTCCGGAGATCGAGCCCGTTTCACGGAGCGGGGGATGGTGTGCGGCTCTTCGCGTTCCCGAAGTGCGCAGCGACGAAGAGTGGGCGCTCGCGCTCTTGGATCGCGGCGTCGCGCTCCATCCGGGTCACTTCTACGATTTCCCGCGCGGAGCGTACCTCGTCGCGAGTCTCTTGCCGCGCCCGGAAGATTTCCGTCGCGGGATCGACGCGCTGGAGGAGCTCGCTGCGGGGTGACCGCCGGTGCGCATCCGGCGAGCCGAAGCGCGAGGGCCCTGGCGAGCCCTCGCGCGATTGCGCTCTTACTTTCCGGTGCCGGCGCCCGAGCCCGCGCCCGGACCACCCGCTCCTGCAGGAGCGAGGCCCAGGTCACGCATGAACGCCTTGTTGTTCATCTCGCGGCCGAGGAAGTTGCGCGCGAGATCTTTCCCATCGAGCGTGCCGCCCTTTTCGTAGATCTCCTTGCGGTAGCGCATCCCCACCTCGGGAGAGAGCACGCCGGCGGCCTCGAACGCGGAGTACATGTCGTCGCCGTAGACCTTGCGACCACAGGTAGCCGTAGTACGCGGCGTCGTAGCCGAACAGGTGTCCGAAGCCCGACTGGAAGTGCCCGTCCTTCATGTTCGCGAATCCGGAGACCGGATGGATCTCGTTCAAGAGCTTGGTGTGTCCTTCTTCTCGCCCGGCGCGTGATACGCCATGTCGAGCGACGCGTAGAAGATCTGCCGGAGCGTGTCCTTGCCCTTGCCCACGGTCTTCGCCGCGATCATGCCGTCCAACATCTCGCGGGGCATCTTTTCGCCGGTCTTGTAGTGCGCGGCGAAACGGTCGAGCACGACCGGCTCCCACACCCAGTGCTCCAGATTCTGCGACGGCGCCTCCACGAAGTCCTGCTCCGTCGACGATCCCGCGAAGCGCGCGAGCTCGGCCTGGGTCAGCGTCTGGTGCAGGATGTGTCCGAACTCATGGAAGAACGTCTCGACCTCGTCGTGCGTGAGCAGCGAAGGCGTGTCCGCGGTCGGCTTCGTGAAGTTCGCCACGATCGACGACACCGGAATCTGCCGCTTCCCGTCCGCGCCGATTCCGCCGCCGCGCAGCGGGAACGCCGCCGCGTGCGAGAACTTGTCGTCGCGCGGGAACAGATCGACGTAGAAGAAGGCCAGAAGCTCGTCCGACTTCGCGTCGTGGATCTCGTAGAGCTGGACGTCCGGATGCCAGATGTCCGCGCCGCTGATCGGGACGTAGCGCAGTCCGAACATCTCCTGGGTGATGCCGAACAGCCCGTCGATCACGCGGTCCAGCGGGAAGTACTCCGCGACCTTCTGCGGGTCGATCTTGTACTCGGTCCGCTTCAGCTCCGTCATGTAGTGCGTCCAATCCCAGTAGTCGATCGAGCCGTCCTTCTCCTGGGACGCGTAGCGCTTGGTGACGTCGGCGCGCTCCGCTTCGAACTTCGGCTTCACCACCTTGTCGAGCTCGTCGAGGAAGTCGTTGACCTGCTCCGGCGACTTCGCCATCCGCACTTCCGTGACGTAGTGCGCCCAAGACTTGTAGCCGAGCGTCTCGGCGATGTCGTCGCGCACGGCGATCGCCTCTTCGAGAAGCTTCACGTTCTGCGGGTACGCCTGGTTCCAGGCCTTGTGCGTGAGATCTTTGCGGAGATCCGAATCCGTGGAGTTCTCCAGGAACGGATAGAGCTCCGGATAGTCCAGGCTCACCCAGTAGTTCCCGTTCTCCTTCTTCTCGAGGCTCGCGAGATAGGTCTCGGGAAGTCCGCCCGCACGATTCGGCGGGACCTCGATGCCGTCTTTCCACTCCGCGATGTTCTTCTCGTACTCGAGCCCGAGCTCGACGAGCCGCTTGCGCATCGCCTGGACCTTCTCGCGCTTCTCCTTGGAGAGCTCGAAGCCGTTGCGGCGGTAGTCGCGCAGGACGAACTCGAGGAGACGCTTGTGCTCGCCGGTGAGCGCCTTCGCCTCCGGCGTCTTCGAGTAGTCGCGAACGGCCTGGTAGATGTCCTCGCGGAATCCCGAGATCGACGCCGTACTTGTTCATCGCCTCTTCTTGTTCACGCCCCGCGTCCCGCAGTGCCTTGTCGGTGCGAGACGTAGGACATGAACGCGTAGCGGCCGAACGTCTGGCCCAGGAGGTCTTCGACCCGATTGAGCGGCATCATCGTGTTGTCGAAGTTGCGGCTGGCCGTGGGCACTTTGACCATTTCGGCGAGGATCGCGTCGGACTCCGCGATGCCCGCCTGGCATCCCTTCGTGATCGCCTCGCCGGTGAGCTTGGAGTACTCGATGACCGGCGCCTTCTGGCTCGTCGGGACCGTCGCGGCCTTCCCCGACTCCGGGAACGCAGCCAGAGCGCCCGCCAAGGCCACGAGGGCCACGAGGGACGCGAATCCTCGGATCGAACGGTGGATCTTCATGAACCGACCTTCCTGGTGATAGAGACGGGGAAAAACCCGGGGATGATGCCAGAGCTCCACATCGAAGGCAACCGTTCCCCCTACACGGCAAGACGGCGAGAGGGCCGCATTCCGTTCAATGGGGAAAAGGGCGCCGACGCCATGGTGAAGAGGGTGCCGCGCCGAGGTGAGAGGGCCCCGGCGCTTCACAGGAGGCCTCCGAGACTTCCTCCGGCGGCCGACGGGGACTGAGGGGCCCAGGGGGATCCGGATCGGACCAGGAGACCCTAGCGCGCTCCCAGGTCCTCCTCCCGGATGCCGCCCCATTCCCGCCCCCTCATGGGGGTGGCCGTCCCCGGGATGAAGAAAAGCATGGCCAGGACAAGATAGAACGTCCCCATGACCCCTACGGCCAGCGGCCAGGGGAGGAGCTCCATTTCCAATCGCTGGATCGCCGTGCCCAGATCCCGCGTCGGTTCGGGATGGAGGAACACCTTGGAGAGCCAGGCCAGGGTGAGCGTGAGAAAGAGAATCATGTAGTTCGCGCGAAGCCTCTGATGAAGCGCCCGCCAGCGGCTCATCTTGAAGTGCGGCTCGTCGAGATCGCGGGCGACGGAGTCCGCCCACTCCGGGTCCGGCGAGACGAGTAGCCGGGTCAACAGGGGATTGAAGAAGTTCTCTTCGATCTTGCGGACGCGGCTGCGCCAGACGTCGAAGAAGAGATAGCGGCGCGACTCGATCCAGAGGAACGCGAAGAGCAGCACGTGCCCCAGGAGAAGCACTTGGTGGCTGGACTCCGGATGCCCGAACGAAAACGTAAGGAGCCCGCCGGTCGTGATGATCGCCCAGTTCGTGGTGTTGTCCAGGCGCAGCCGCCAGGCCGTCGCGCGATGCATTTCGCCGCGATAGAGATGGACCATGGCGGTGATGTACTCGGCGCGCGTGAGCGGAACCTGCTCGAGATCGACGCGCTGGCTGGGAGTCTGTGGCGTCTCCATCGCCGGAATCCTCGCACCGGCGTGGGCCACGGTCAATCGCGGGCGGTCTCCGCACGCGACGCTTCGGCGAGCACCAGCTCGGGAAGGCGTCGCGATTCCACTTGGCGATAGACCCGCTCGATCTTGCGCACCATGCCGTCCACGTCCCAGCGCCCTTCCACCCGGGCTCGCGCGCGAGCGCCCATCGTGCGTCGCAATGCATCGTTCGAGAGAACGCGCCGCAGCGCATCGACGAGGTCCGGCACGCTCTCCTTGGGGACCACGAGCCCGCTGTGCCCGTGCTCGACGACCTCGTGGGCGCCCTCCACGGCGGAGGTGACGATCGGCTTTTCGAGGAGCGCGTACTGGACGAGGACGCGCGGGAGTCCTTCCCACAACGACGTGAGCACGGCGATGTCGAACGCGGCGATCACGTCGGCGACGTCATATCGATAGCCGGCGAACACGACGCGGTCACCAAGGCCAAGCATCCGCACGCGCTCGCGGAGCTCGTCTTCCTGCGCGCCTTCGCCGACGACCAGGGCCTTCAACCGCGGGAAATCGGGGGCGAGCCGTGCGAGCGCTTCGAAGAAGTACACGTACCCCTTGCGAGGCTCCAGGCGCGACACCATTCCGACCACCAGATCGTCGTCGGTGAATCCGAACTCCGCACGGCGCGGGGTGCGGCTCCGCTCCGGATCGCGGAGCGCACGCGCGAACGATTCCGTCTCCATGCCGCTCGGGATGGTGACGTACTGCTCTTCTCGCCCGATCGATTCGGCGAGGTACTTCGCCTTCACGTCGTCGCCGACCGTGATGAGCGCATCGGAGAGCGGCGCGGCCAGGCGCTCCAGCAGCACGTACATCTCCCGCTGAAAGCGTCCGATGTGGTCGTGGAACGTCACGCCGTGCAGCGTGTGCACCACGCAGGGAACTCCGGCGAGGCGCGCCGCCACCCGCCCGAGGAAGCCCGCCTTCGCCGTATGCGTGTGCACCAGGTCGATGCGCTCGGCGCGGACCAGGCGGGCGATCTTCACGAGCGCGATCACGTCGCGCAGAAGATGGGGATCGCGCACGAGATCGGGAAGAATCGTGGTGCAGGCACGAATCGCGGGCGGGAAATCCGTCCACCTCCGAGCCATGCCCCGCCAGGATGCGCACGTCGTAGCGCTCGGGGTCGGTGCCGAGCACGGTGAACACCGTGTTCTCGTCCGCGCCCCCTCGAATGAGCCGCGTGATCACATGGAGCACGCGAATGCGGCGCGGCGCAGGGTTCGGCGAGTCGTCCGTGCGCTGCGGCGCGCCCTTCATCCGGCGACCTCGACCGTTCGGGGCGCGGCGCTCTCGTGCGTCGCGCTCTCGCGCGGCGTGCTGGCCCGCTCCCGGGCTCGCGCGGCTTCCCACCAACGCAGCGTGAACACCGCCCAGATCGCCTTCGTGCGATCGACGCGGGCGGTCTCATGCTCGTGGAACCATCGCATCAGCACGTCGCGATCGAGCGGCGTTCCTTCCGACGAGAACACGACGTCGCGCACCAAGTCGCGCATCGACGACTTGATCCACTCGCCGACGGGAACGTCGAAGCCGGCCTTGGGGCGGCGGCGAATCTCCGGCGGGAGCAGGTCGTGCACCGCCGCTTTCAGCACCCGCTTTCGCGACCCGCGCTGCATCTTCCAGGCGCCGGGCATCCCCATCGCCAGCCGCACGATGCGCGGATCGAGGAACGGAACGCGCACTTCGAGCGAGTTGCGCATGCTCGCGGCATCCACCTTGAGCAGCATGTCCGTGGGAAGCGCGAGCGAGAGATCGGTGAAGAGCAGGCGATTCAGGGGGTCGGTGAGGCCGCGGCGATCATAGTCCGCTTGGATCTCACGCACGGCAGCGAGGCCGGGATTCGTCGCGTCCGGATCGCCGGTACGCGCGAGCCCCACCAGCTCGGCGATCTCGCCGGCGCCGGCGAAGCGCATCCATCGTTCGTGGCGGATCGCGGAGTCCCCTTCGGCGCCCTCCACGAAGCGGCGAGCCTTGCGCGCCAGGTCCGCGGCCCGGCTGGCGCGCGAGGCGGGGAGCGCGTGCACGACGGGCTCGAGCAGCGCGCGTCGTACCGGGCGCGGAATGCGCATCCAGGTGCGTCGCAGCTCTTCGCCCAAGTACTTGTTGTATCCGGCGAACAGCTCGTCGGCGCCGTCGCCGGAGAGCGCGACCGTCATTCGCTCGCGCGTGGCGCGCGCCACCACGAACGTGGGGAGAAGGGACGCGCTCCCGAACGGCTCGGCCAGCCCGTCCAGAATCGTCGGCACCAGCTCCTGGATGTCTCGGGCGCGCAGCGTTGCCTCGACGTGGTGCGTGCCATGGAACGCGGCGGCGGCGCGCGCATAGCGCGTCTCGTCGAACACGGGGTCGTCGGCGAAGCCCACCGAAAACGTGTGCACGTCGGCGACATGCTTCTTCATGAGTCCGACGATCGCGGTGGAGTCCACGCCGCCGGAGAGGAACGCGCCAAGCGGGACTTCCGAAACGATCTGGCGCCGCACGGAATCGTCGAGGAGCTCCCGCAGCCGGTCGCGCGCTTCGGCGAACGTCGCGCGGCGGCGCATCATTCGGGTCCGCATCCAGCGGATGCCAGTAGCGGCGAGTACGCAAGCGCCCCTCGCTCCACGTCGCGAAGTGGCCGGGAGGGAGCCGGCGCACGCCGCGCAGAATGGTGCGCGGCGCGGGAACGGCGCCCCAGGCGAGATGCAGCTGGAGGCCGACCGGATCGATCGACTCGGCGACGTCGCCGCAGGCCAGAATCGCCCCCATCTCCGATCCGAAGACGAGCCCTTCGCGCGTTTCGGCATAGAGCAGCGGCTTGATCCCGATCGGATCGCGCGCCAGGAGAAGTGTGCGGCGCCGCACGTCCCACAGCGCGAACGCGAACATCCCGTTCAATCGATCGAGGAGCTTCTCCCCGCATTCCTCGTAGAGATGCACGAGCACTTCGGTGTCGCTGGTCGTGCGGAAGCGATGGCCGCGCGCGAGAAGCTCCGCCCGCAGCTCGCGGTAGTTGTAGATCTCGCCGTTGAACACGACGACGACGCTGCCGTCCTCGTTGGCGATGCGGCTGCGAGCCGGTCGCGAGATCGATGATGGAGAGCCGGCGAAACGCGAGCCCGACTCCGGGACCCTGGTGGAATCCGTCTTCGTCGGGGCCGCGATGGCGGATCGTCGCCGCCATGCGTTCGAGCGCGGCGCGAGGCGGAGTTCTTCCATCGGGGAGCGCGAGTCCGGCGAATCCGCACATAGCCATCTTTTCGGCGATCGGGAGGCGCTCTTGACGACGAAAATCCGGAGGAGGGCCTCGTGTTTCGTGGCGGATCCCTGCCGATCTCGGGCTTTAGAGAGCCCCCGATTCGGCCGATGACTGGACCGTCGCACCCCGGGCGGCGGGCGACGAATCGGGGAGCATCATGGGAGCCTGGACCGGGAAGAGCGTGGTGGTCACCGGGGGAACCGGGTTCCTCGGCAAGCATCTCGTTCGCCAGCTTCGCGCCGCCGGAGCCCAAGTGCGCGCGCCCTCCTCCCGCGAGTGCGACCTGCTTCGCCCCGATCACGCGCTGCGCCTCCTCGAGGGACGCGTCGACGCGGTCTTTCACCTGGCGGCCCGCGTCGGCGGGATCGGCGCGAATCGAAACGCCCCGGGGACGTTCTTCCGCGACAACCTGCTCATGGGAATCCACGTACTCGAAGCGTGCCGCACTCGGGGAGTGCGCCGGCTCGTGCAGGTCGGGACGGTGTGCAGCTATCCGAAGATCGTGCCCGTTCCGTTTCGCGAGGAAAATCTCTTCGACGGATTTCCCGAAGAGACGAACGCTCCCTACGGAATCGCCAAGCGCGCGCTGCTCGTGGGATCGAGCGCCTATGCGAAGGAGTTCGGCCTCGAGCCGGTGAACCTCCTCGTGCTGAACCTGTACGGCGAAGAGGACCATTTCGATCTCGCCACGTCCCACGTGATCCCGGCGCTGGTGCGCAAGTGCATCGAAGCCGAAGGAAGAGGATCGCGACTACGTCGACGTCTGGGGAGACGGAACGCCGACGCGCGGATTCCTCTACGTGGGAGACGCCGCGGAAGGGATCGCGCTCGCCGCGACTCACTCTTTGGGCCCCGAGCCGATCAACTTGGGCGCTCCGGGAGAGATCTCCATTCGCGAGCTCGCGATACTCGTCGCCGAGCTCACCGAATTTCACGGGACGTTTCGCTTCGACGCGTCGCAAGCCCGGCGGGCAGCCGCGCCGCTCGCTGGATTGCACGAAGGCCGAACGATGCTTCGGATTTCGCGCGCGGACGTCGCTGAAAGACGGGCTGCGGCGCACGATCCAGTGGTACCTGGAGCACCGCGAACGGGAGCGGCTCTTCCCGGCGGTGCCGACCGCCCGCACGGCCGGAGCTCTGGCGCGCGAGCCCGTCGATTGAGCTTTCTGTTCCTCAATCAGCACTATCCTCCGGATCCGGCACCGACGGGAACGCTGCTCGCGGAGCTGGCCCGCTCGCTGGCGGCGCGCGGACACGAGATCCACGTCCTCACCGGGCGTCCCACGTACGAGGAAGCGCGGCGCACCGCGGTTCCCCACGAAGAGCTGCGCGACGGCGTCCACGTGCATCGCCTGCCGCTGCTCCCCCGCGGGCGCAGTGCCGCGTCGCGTCTCGCGCATTACCTGAGCTTCGCGATCGCGTCGCTCGTCGCTGGCCTCTGCGCACCGCGCCCGAGCGCGATTCTCGCGTTCTCGTCCACGCCGCTGGCCGGCGGTCTCGCGGCGCGCGCGATCGCGTGGGCCCGCCGGGCTCCCTTGGTGTACGTCGTGCAGGACGTCTATCCCGACGTGGCCGTCGCGCTCGGCGTGCTTCCCGCACGCGGGCTCTCCACGCGGATCGCCGCGTGGATCGAGTCGTGCACCTGGCGGCGTGCGTCGCGGCTCGTGCTGATCGGGACCGATCTCGCGGCGCTCGCGCGCGAGCGCGGGGTGGCCCCCGAACGGATCGCGGTGATCGAGAACTGGGTCGACGTCGCCCGCATTCGTCCGTGCGCGGAGAGCCGGCTGCGGCGCGAGCTGCGCATCGAAGAACATGCGTTCGTGGTGCAGTACGCCGGGAATTTCGGCCGGTCGCAGGATCTCGACACCGTTCTCGAGGCGGCGCGTCTCGTGGAGCTCGAGCTCTGCGCCGCGAGTCCGGCGTCTCGAGATTCCGGATCGCACGCCGTTCCGATCGTGCGCTTCTTGCTTGTCGGGAGCGGGACGCGCGCCGGGGAGATTCGTGCGCGCTGCGCCGAGCGCGCCAATATGCATGTGGCGCCGCTCCAGCCGGAAGAGCGCGTCGGGGATGTTCTGGCGGCCGCGGACCTCGCGCTCGTGCCGCTGCGTCGCGGTCTTTCGCGCTACAGCGTTCCCAGCAAGGTGTACTCGATCCTGGCGTCTGGCCGGCCCGTGGGGGCGGCGATCGACTCCGACAGCGAGGTTGCTCGCATCGTCGACGAAGCGGAGTGCGGATTTCGCGTGGACCCGGGAGACGCCGCGGGGCTGGCGTCGGAGATTCTCCGCCTCGCGCGAGACCGCGAGCGGAGCGCCCAGTTTGGTAAGAATGCCAGGGATTGGGTCGAACGAAAGGGAACTTTGGAGCGCGCTGCGGCCGCCTACGAGTCGCTCCTGACCGAAGTCGAATCTTGATGCCGAATCGACGCGGGATGCGCAGTCAAGTGCGCCGCCCGGCCCGCCGAATCCTGGATGGGGAAGGGGGCTAGGCTTTGCGGCATCAATTCGTTGCGCTTCTCATGGTGGCCTTGGCGACCAGCCTTCTCGCCACACCTCTCTTTCGAAAGATCGGGGCCCGACTCGGGCTGCTCGACCATCCCCAGGAACGAAAGCTCCAAAGCGTGGTGATTCCCCGGACCGGGGGGATCGGCGTGCTTTGCGGAATGCTCGCGGGAATGGTCTACGTGGTTCAGATCTCCGGACCGCTCGGGATTCCGCTCACTCGCGAGATCGCCGGAATTCTCCTGGGTGGTGTCTTTCTGCACATCGTGGGAATCCTCGACGATCGTCGCGGGCTTCCCGCCCTCGTGAAGCTCGGCGCGCAGGCGCTGGCCGTCTCCATTGCAATGAGTCAGGGAGTGCTTCTCGAGGGGCTCGCGCTTCCCGGAGGCGCACACCTCGAGTTCGGCGTCTTCGCCGTGCCGGTCACCGCTTTCTTCGTCTTGGGATTCGTCAACGCATTCAATCTGGTCGACGGCCTGGATGGGCTGGCCGGGGGGATCTGCGCGATCGCGTCGCTCAGCCTTTCCATCGCCGGAGTGCTTGACGGGAATTTCGTTCTCACGGTGTTCTCGTTGGCTCTCCTGGGCTCGATCATGGGATTCCTGCCCTTCAACTTCATGTTCGGAAAGACGTTTCTCGGCGACGCCGGCAGCATGCTGGTGGGCTATCTGCTGGCCACTTCCGCGCTCGCCGGGAGCCGCTTCACCCACGATGCGACTCCATTGATCCTCGTCGTGGCGGCGTCGATCGTTCCGATTCTGGACACGCTCACCACGATCGTGCGCCGCTTCCGCAACGGTCAGGCTCTGTTCAGCCCCGACTCGATGCATCTGCACCATCGACTGATTCGCTTCGGTCTCACTCCGCAGCGAGCCGTCGCGCTCATTCTGACCGTGACGGCGGTTGCGGCGGGCCAAGCGCTGGGAACGCTCGTGGAGGGCGCGCGACCGATCCTCGTGCCGACGATCCTCGCGGGGATCCTCGTGTTCGTCGGACTCCGACGGAATCGTCCCGTCGCCGTGAACGAGTCCGAGGTGAACTTTCACGAGATCGTGTTCTACCTGCTCGGAGCGCAGAACGGATCCGGTCCGCGGATGGACGGCCAGCAGGGAATCGGCGAGTTGCTCGGGGCGCCCGCAGGTCGCGAGCTCGCCAGACCGAGCGCCGAAGCGGCAGTCGCGAAGGGAGAATCGGCCGAGGCCTCGTTGGAGGCCCCGGCACCGATCATTTCGACGGGATCTTGATTCGATCGCCCGGCTTGATGCGGGCGGTCCGGGTCATGTTGTTCGCGGACAAGAGCTCGCCGAGGCTCACCCCATTCGTCCGCGCGATGTCCCAGAGCGTATCTCCCCGACGAACGCGCACCACCGTCGCACTTCCCTTGGAGGAGGATCGGCTCGCCGACCCCGACGAGGACGCGATGTTCCGCGCGCCGCCCTTCGAGTAGATCGTCAGACGATCTCCCGGCCGGATGTGGCGTCCGACGTGGTTCCAGCGGCGCAGCATCGTCGTGGAGACGCTGTGCTGCTCCGCGATGCGCGAGAGCGTGTCTCCCGACTTCACCACGTACACCGACTTCTCGCTGCCGGCGGGAGCCGAGGACTTTGAGCTGGTGCGCTTCGAGGAACGAGAAGGCTGCGACGATGCGTAGGACTTGCTGCTCGAACCGACCCCGGAAGCGTCCGGAATCATGAGCCTCTGTCCCACCACGACGCGATTGCGGCTGCCCAGGCGATTCGCGTCTACGATCGCTTGCACGCTGGTGTGGTACTTGCCCGCGATTTTCGACAACGTTTCTCCGCGGCGCACGCGATGCTCGGCGAACTCGATGCGGGGCGCCTGACGCTTCTCGGGCGGAATGGCCGAGAGCGCGAGCAGCGTCTTCTCTCCCGACCCTGCGGGGACGTAGACCGGGAACGAATTCTCTCCCGGAGGTGTGCAGCGGCGCAGAAGCGAGGGATTCAGCTCGGCGAGAGTTTCCTCGGAGACGCCGGCGCACTCTCCGAGCGTATCGAAGTCCACGCTGAAATCGACCGCGACCGTTTCCGTCGCGTAGGGAAGCTCCGGCGTGACCGTGAATCCGTACTTCTCGGGATTGGTCCCGACGATCATCGCGGCATAGAACTTGGGAACGTGATTGCGCGTTTCGCGGGGGAGCTTCAGCGACCAGAAATTGCGTGTGCCTTGGCGCGAGATTGCGCGGCGGACCGCACCTTCGCCGACGTTGTACGCGGCCAGCGCCAGCTCCCAATTGCCGAACTCGTCGTAAAGCGCTTTCAGATAGCGTGCGGCCGCGTCCGTGGCCTGGACCGGATCGCGCCGCTCGTCCACCCACCAATCGCAGCGCAGTCCATACAACCGTCCGGTGGACTTGATGAACTGCCACAAACCGACGGCGTGCGCCCAAGAGTACGCGCGGTGCGAGAACCCGCTCTCGATCATCGAGTGATAGGTGAGCTCGCGAGGGAGCCCGTAGCGGCGAAACGCTTCGTCGTACGTCGCTTGGTAACGCGAACGGCGATTGAGCCAGGTCTGGTAGACGCGGCGTCCGTCGCCGGTGAAATAGTCGATCCACTTTTGGACCATGTCGTTGTCCACGGGCGCGATCGGTCCGCCGGCGACGATCCAGTCCACCGGGGCATCCGGCGCGATCACCGCGGCCTCGGATTCCGCGGATTCTTCGGGGACGGCGGGGATCTCGATCTCCGCGACTTCCTGCTCGGAGATCTTCTGCAAGAAGTAGTTCGATTTGGTGAGCAGCGTCTCGGATTCTTCGAGATCGAGAGACGTCGAGGCCCCCTCCGGCAACGGGGCTTCGAGGAGCGCGATGGAGCTCAGGAAGTGCGATTCCGCTTCCTCGAGATCTTCACGGACGTAGGCCTTCACCCCGAGGTAGTACTCCTCGCGGGCGGACTCCACGCGACTCGGCTGGGCCTTCGACGCTGCGGCGGATGCCGGCGGCCGGGCCTTGGAAGACGAGGACAGGCCTCCAGTGGCTCCGCAACCGGAGATCACCGGGACTGCCAAAACTACCAAGAGTCGGAATGCGGCTCGTCGCACGTTTCCTTCTCTCCTCGAACGGGGATGTTTCGATGGTCGCGGCGACCGGTTCCGAGCGAACTTCCCTGAGTTTCGGCAACTCGGGGAGGACGGTTGACCCCCCGCCACAGGTGCGTCCCTTGGACGGGGAGAGCCCCCGTGCTCAGGATCGCCAAAAATCCTCGATGGAGGGCGAGGATCGGAAAGTTTTCCGGAGTCGTCAATCCCTCGTTGACGACCCAACCCGGGCAAGCGCCTGCTGCGCAAGGCTGTAGCCCGGATCGGACTCGATGGCCGCTTTCCAGGCCCGCTTGGCGGCAGGAATGTCCCCCGCCATGACTCGAGCCAGGCCTAGATTGTACCAGGTCGGGGCGTCCTTCGGATCGATGTCCAGAATTTTTTCCAGCTCGCGGGCGGCGTCTTGGGGGCGCTCGATTCGCAAATAAGAGCTGGCCAGCTCGAACCGGGGGATCCGATCGTTCGCGTGCGGAGGGAGCTCCAAGCAGCGGACCAGGACCTCCACCGCTTCGCGGTGTCGATTCAAGGCCGCGTACGCCAACCCCAACATTTGGTGCCCCTCCTTGTTCCGGGGATCCCTGGCGATCGCCGAACGGAGCGGAGTCAGCGCCTCCTCCGCGCGCCCCGCACAGAGAAGTCCGTACCCCGATTCCAAGAGCGATTGGATCGCCACCATGCGCTTGGGATCGGGAAGCCCGCTCTCGTCGACAGAAGACGACTCCGACCCCGATTGCCCCACCACGTATCCCAGCGCTTCCAGGGCCTCGCGGGATTCGTCGTCCGCGGTCAGGGGCGAGGAAGCGACTTCCGCCGCGGCGATCGCGCGAGTCGCGGCGCCGAGGCTCGCGACGATCTCGGGATTTCGTGCGGCGACGTTGTCTTGCTCCCCGGGATCCAGCTTCGTGTCGAAGAGCTCGGGCTCGGGGGCCGCGATCAGCTTCCAATCGCCGCGCCGCACTCCCTGGAGCGGAGCCCAGCGAAAGTGAAAGAACGCGTAGCGCGATTCGAAGTACGCAAGCTCGGCGCCGCCGGCGAGCGCGTCGACGCCCTCGCCGGGAGCATCGCTTGCAGAAAGACCCAGAAGTCGAAACGTGGTTGCGGGTACGTCGATGGTTCGAAAGAGCGCCGGGCGAGGCCCGGCCAGCTCCGGAGCGGGCGCCGGCCACACGATTCCGGGAATGCGCAGCGTCGCGTCGTACACATAGACCGCGTGCGTCGCTTCGCCATGGTCTCCGCGGGACTCGCCGTGATCGGCGACGAGAACGATCCACGGCGTCTCCTCGCCGTCGGTCGCCGCGCGCACCAAGCGGCCAACCAGCGAGTCGGTCCAAGCAAGGTCGCCGCGGTACTCGTCGCCCCGCGCCGCGGACACGTAGGGAGGCGGCGGCTGGTGCGGCTCGTGAGGGTCGTAGAGATGGACCCAGGCGAGCCACCGCTCCGAAGCGGTGCGGGATTGCATCCACGCGGCGGCGCGCGACACGACTTCCGTGCCGGACCGCTCCGCCATGCGCAGCCCCGACGGCCCGGAGACTTCGCCCACGTCGTCGTCGTAGAGCTCGAACCCGCGCGAGAGACCGAACCGTGCATCGAGCGGGAATGCGCCGAGGAACGCGCCGGTGCGAAAACCGCGATCGCGCAGCGCGGTCGCCAATGTGGGAATCCCATCCGGAAGGCGGAACGTGCCGTTGTCACGGACTCCGTGCTTCGGCGGTTCCAGGCCGGTGAGCATGGACGTGTGCGACGGCAGCGTAATCGGGCAGCTCGCGAACGCCTCGGTGAACTGCGTTCCTTGCCGCGCGAGTCGATCCAGGGACGGCGTGCGCGCCTGCGGATCTCCTCCGGCTCCCAGAAAGTCGCCGCGAAATGTGTCGAGCGACACGAACAGCACCGAGCTCTGCTCCGCGCGGGGCGGCGCGATCGGCGAGGTGGTGGTGCGATCCGGAGCGGGGCGGCGCGCGCACGCCCCAGCGAAGAGCGCGGCACCGACGATCGTGGCGACGATGCCTCGAGCTCGGATCACGACCCTCGTCCGCCGGGGGCGTTCGCTGACTCGAGGAGCGCGCTTTCCGGATCGAGGGACCGCGCCTTCTCCATGAACTTCTGTGCGTCTTCCCGCTGATTCATGGCTTGCGATGCTTCGGCGAGACCGACCCACGGCTCCGCACGAGACGGCTCGAGCTCGGAAGCTCTGCGGAATCTCTCCGCGGCTTCCGCGGGCTTGCCGGCGCGCAGCGTGAGCCCTCCCGCCGTCATCCACAAGGCGAAGCTCCGCGAATTGCGCTGGAGACCCTCGTCGAGCAGGCGAAACGCTCCCGCGACGTCCCCGTTCTGGAACGTGAGCACGGCCAAGTGACCCACGGCCTCGCCGGCTCCCGGTTCGATCTCGACCGCCTTGCGGTAGTACGCCATCGCGGTCACGGAGTCGCCGAGCTGACGGAGACAGTCGGCGAGGGTGAACAACACGGAAAAATTCTCCGGATCATTGCGATAGGCGCGCTGCAGCCACACCAGTGCGTCTTGATTGCGTCCTTCGGACTGCAGCGAGAGCGCTTTGATCAACGCATTCGCGACCCCGATGTACTCCTTCGGATTCTTGGTGCGGTTCGGAGGACGCGAGCTCAATCCGGAGATGTATCCCAAAGACGCCAATTGGTCGCCGGTGTCGTCGTCGCTCGCTCCCGCGTACGACGTGGAGGGCTCGCGCGTCATCGCGCGCAGCCGCGCCGCCAGCTCGTGGGCGACGTCGGTGTTCTCGGAGAGCACGTTGCGAGTTTCGCCGGGATCCAGGGTGCGGTCGTACAGCTCCGGCTGGGGGGCCTCGATGTACGTCCACCGACTCGTTCGCATGGACAGAAGAGGACTCCATCCGTAGTGAATCATGGAGTAGTAGGTCTCGCCGTACGCGCCCACGTCGCTGGGAACGGGATCCAGGAGCGAGCGCCCCGGAAGGGACTCGGGGGCCTCGAGATCCAGGATCGCGAAGAGTGTCGGCAGCAAGTCCACGAAGCGCACGATCTCGGGAGCGGTTCCTTGTCCCAGACGCTCCGCCTCCGGCGTCCCCGCGGGAGCCGAGATCCCGAAGATCGCGTGCATCGTGTCTTCGTACAAAAGGACTCCGTGGCTCGTTTCGGCGTGTGAGCCGAGTCCCTCTCCGTGATCGGTGGAGATCACCACCACCGGCTCTCCGCTTCGCTCTTCGATTCCGCGGAAGAGACGGTCGAGCTGGAGGTCGAGGCCGCGAATCTCCCGTTCGTAGTCGTCGGGCGCGGGAAATTTCGCCAGCGCGGGAAGGACCCGGCGCGGATGATGCGCGTCGAAGAAATGAGCCCAGACGAAACGCCGCGCGTCGCTCGGCGCGTCCAAGCTCGCGAGCACGGCGTCGACGACTTCCTCCGCAGGCCGCTCCGCGTAGTGCAAGCTTCCCGATCGCTTGGCTTGGAGCGTGTCGTCGTAGTGATCGAATCCGTTCGAGAATCCGAACTGCTTCGACAAGGGCAGCCCCGCGATGAATCCCGAGGTCTTGAATCCGTGTTTGCGCAGAAGTCCCGGGATCGTCTTCAGGCTGTCCGGGAGCCGGTAGATCGCATTCTCGCGGACGCCGTGCTCCGGGGGCTCGAGCCCGGTCAGCAGCGACGCGTGCGAGATCGCCGTCAGCGGCGCCGGCGCGAACGCGTTCGAGGCGAGAATGCCGCGCCGAAGCGCCGCGTCGAGCGTGGGCGTGATTCCCGCGGGATTCCCCATGCAGCCCGCGCGATCCGCCCGGAACGTGTCGAGCGTGATCAGCAAGACGTCGGGCGGACCCGAGGGAGGCGCGGGAGACGTCGGCGTGCGCTCCCGCGCGCAGGAGACCAGCGCGAGCGCCGCGACGAGCGCCGCGATGGAGAGCGAACGGCGCATGCGCCGGGGGCGCCGCGAAGTCATGGAGTCCCGCTCGCGGTCGAGGACGCCCTGGCCAGCAGCGCGCGGGCCTTCTCGCTTTTCGGCATCTGACGCAACGCCTCCTCCAAAGCGACGCGCGCATCCTCGGCGCGACCCATCGCGAGATACGCTTCCCCGATCGTCATGTGCAACGGTCCTTCGTTGAGATGCGGCTGAAGCTGCAGTGCGCGCCGCGCATGCTCCACCGCGGGAGCATAGCGGCCCAGGCCGAAGTACGTCCCCGAGAGAAATGCGTGCGCCTCCTTGCAGTCCGGATCGCGCTGCAACGCGCGCCGCAGGAAAGACTCGGCGCGCGGGAAATCCGCGTCCAGGTAGGCCTGCTCTCCCTGAAACAGCGCGGCCGCGACTTCGATCTGGTCCTTGGGATCCTTGCCGGAAGTCCGCCGGGAGCCCGGCTCGATCTGGGCGACGTACCCCAAGCTTCGAAGCTGCTCCATCGTGGCGTTGTCCGCTTCGGGGGCCGGCGTGCTCGGAGCTGCTGCGAGAATCCCCTCGAGCTTCTGCGCGAGAGAGTCGGCCGTGCCCGCCCGGGTCGAGAGAATGTTCACTCGCTCCGCCGGATCCTGCTCCAGATCGTAGAGCTCGGGCCGGGGGGCGCGAATGTACTTCCACCGCTCGGTTCGAACTCCGTAGAGCGCGCTCCATCCGCGAAGGAGCTCGGTGGACAGCGTCTCCATGTACATCCATTCCGGATCATGCTCCCGGCGAAGGCTTCGTCCCCTCCACGAGGGGGGCGCTTCCACGCCGAACAGATCGAGGAGCGTGGGAGCGACGTCGACGAGCCCGCGCATGGTGGACACGAGCCGAGGCTCGATGCCGGGACCCGCCAGCACCATGGGGACACGCTGGGTCGAGTCGTAGATGAATAGACCGTGCGTCGGCTCTTTGTGATCCCCGAGCGCTTCCCCGTGATCCGCGACGAGGAGCACGGTCGCTCCGCGATCGGCGCGCCAAGCATCGATCTCCCGGAGGAAGCGCCCCAGTGAATGGTCGGTGTAGGCGACTTCCGTCTCGAATGCTCCGGCGAAGTCCCGCGAGTTCCCCACTCGGTTCCAGGGCTCGGGCGGCGTGTATGAATAATGCGGGTCGTAGACGTGCACCCAGGCGAAGGAGCGCTCCGCCGTTTGCGCGAGGATCCACGTCGCCGCGGACGCGAAGACTTCCGAAGCCCGGCGTTCCGGCGTTCGGCCGCCTTCCTCGGCGCGAGGCAAGGCGTCGTCGTAGGCCGAGAACCCCTGGTCCAGCCCGAAACGACGGCGAAGAGGGAACGCGCCCACGAACGCGGCCGTGGGAGTGCCGGACGGGAGAAGCTCCCCCACGGTGCGATGCGCCGGATCCAGTCGAAAGAGCCCGTTGTCGCGCACGCCGTGCTCGGGGGGCTCGAGGCCGGTCAACATGGTGGCGTGGGAGGGAAGTGTCAGCGGAGCGGGAGAGATGGCATCGCGAACGAGGATTCCTTGCCGAGCCAATCGATCGATGGTCGGAGAGCGCACCGTGGGACAGCCGTAGGATCCGACTCGATCGGCAGGAAGAGTGTCGATGCTGATCAGAAGGACGAGGCCCGGTTTCTCGGCGTGAAGCACTGGACCGGGAGCGCGATCACAGGAGAGCGTGGCGATCGACGAGATCGCCAGCATCGCGCCAAAGAGAAAGGGGCGCCGACTCGACGTCGGCGCCCCCAGTGACCCTTACATCGAAGAGCAGCCATTCAGCTGCTTAGCGATACAGGCCCTTGATCTGGCCCCAAGACGAATCCTCGACCGACACGATTCCGCAAACGAGCGTCGCGTCCCAGAACAGCTGGGCGTCGCAAATCCCGTCGTTGAACGTGCTGCCAGGGCAAACCGGGCTAGCCGCAGAGCCGTACGCGAACGAGTGGTTCACGCGGGTCGCGGGATAGCAGGTACCGCACGCCTGCGGACCGGTCGGACCGGCCGCGGGGTGATCCGTACCGATGGATCCCGGATTCGGGATGCCCTGGTTCTCTTCCATCGTCACAACGACGACGAACTCGTTCGGAACCGGAACGCCGCCCCATGCGCTGATCTGGAAGACCGACGTGGGGAGAAGCGGCTGCGACGCGATCGGGGCACCGACCGGGCAGTCATTCGCGTCCGTATTGTGGACCGCGATCGTACCGGTGAAGCCGTATCCCGGAGGCGAGCTCGACGCCACGAAGATCGACGTCTGGAGAAGCTGGCTACCCTGGCCCGCCGGGCAGCAGGAATTGAAAACCGTGCCGAGTCGGCCGCCGTCGCCGAAACCGGACCACACCCACACCCAGCCGGTGCAGATGTTGTAGTAACTGACGGTGCAGCTGGCACCGGCGTTCCAGTCGTCCGAGCGATCGGAAGAAAGAACGGCCTTCTTTTCGAGCGCCATGCTCGAGGTCGCGAGACAGAGCATCGCGGCCAGGGCGAACGTTGTCATGAAGAACTTGCGCATGTGTCCTCGACCCCCCTTGGGAAGGAATCCATGTGTCTTCGCCACCCCTGCTCCGCCGACCGATGCTGTTCACCGGGGTAGCCTTCAGTGTGGCCGGCGGTGCGACGATCCGCGGAAGACCCTTCAGCGAATCGTGTTGCTGCTCGACAATCAGGTCACTCCGCCCGTCTCGGCTTCCAGCCATAATGAACGGCCGCTCGCCAATCGAGGCACGGGCGAGAGGACTTGAATCCTTCTCCCCGATTCGAAAACGAGGCTATCACGCGGCTCGAAATGATGTCAAGAAAGCTGTCCCCCAGAATTGCCAGAAACCCACTGAATCCGCCACTTTCCGGGGTTCTCGGCGGCTCGGGAAGACGACTTCTGCTACAGTCCAGCCCGATTCTCGAGTCCGCCCCGGCGAGGCCCCGATGACGTCTGGTCGATACCGGCTGGTTTGGCTCGCCGTCCTCCTCTCGCTGGCGATCCGCGCGGTCTATTTCGCCCAGATTCAGGGGAATCCGTTCTTCGATGCCCCGATCATGGACGAGGGGTACCACGACACCTGGGCCAAAGAGATTGCCGCCGGCGACGTCTTCGGGAAGGCGCCGTTCTACCGAGCCCCCCTGTACCCCCTGCTGCTGGGAGGCGCCTATTCCCTGTTCGGTCCCAACTACGGCCTGATTCGCGCTCTCCAGCTCGCATTCGGTGCCATCACCCCGCTGCTCGTCTTCGCCGTCGCCCGGCGCCTGGCTCCGCAGGGCTCCCTCGTTCCCGTGGCGGCTGCGTTCGCCGCCGCGCTCGACGGGATCCTTCTGTACTACGAGGCGGACCTCCTCCTCGAATCGATCCTTGCTCCGCTCTCCATGGGGTTCCTCCTGCTGATGCTTCGCGCCGGCGAATCGTCGCGCTGGCTCGATTGGCTTTTCGCCGGCATCGTGCTCGGTCTTTTTGCAATCACTCGGCCGAACATTCTTCTGTTCGCGCCGTTCGCGTTCCTGCTCGCGCTCGGCTGGCGTGGTCCATCGTTCACGCTTCGTCGCCCGAACGTCGCCGGTGCGGCGGCGATCACCGCCGGCGTCTGCCTCGTGGTGCTGCCGGTGACGGCCGTGAATCTTCGGGTCGGGCACGACCGGGTTCTCGTCGCCTGGCAGGGGGGATTGAACTTCTTCCTCGGTAACAACGAAGAAGCCAACGGATGGTCGGCCACGGCGCCGCGCATCATGCGAACGGATTGGTGGGGCGGCTACGACGACGCGATTCGCATCGCGGAGGAGGCCGAAGGACGCAAGCTCCGCGGCTCGGAGATCTCCGCGTACTGGGCACGACGAGGGCGAGAGTGGTGTGCGGCGCATCCCGGCGAAGCGCTGGTCATGACGTTCCGGAAGGCGGTCTACTTTCTTTCCGGCGAGGAATTCTCGAACAACCGCAACTTGGACCTCTTCATCCGTGACTACGGGCCGATCATCCGGCCGATGCGCCATCTCCTCGCGGTGGCCACGCCGCTGGCGTTCTGGGGTGCGCTCGTGGCCTGGAGGAAGCGCGGCGTCGCGGGGCGTTCTCTCGCGCTCTACCTCGCGGTCTACGCCGCGACGGTCGTCCTGTTCTTCGTCACCGCACGCTATCGCGTCCCGGTTCGCCCGCTGATTCTTCTCTTCGCGGTGATGGGGGTCGCATCGATCGTCGAGATGGCGCGAGGCTCGCGCCGCAACGCGGGGGCGGTGCTCGCCGCGTGCGCGGCATTGGGTCTCGCGCTGAATCTGAATCCTTGGGTGCGCGACTACGAAGCCCCGCCGGCGCAATTCTACCAATCGATCGCCAACATTCATCACGAACGGGGAAACGACGCGCAGGCGCTGCAATTCCAGGAGAAGACGCTTTCGATCGATCCCGCCTACCCCGACGGGAACTTGAATCTGGGAACGATGTACATGGCGATGGGCCGTCCCCAGGATGCGGCCGCCGCGCACGAGCGCGAGCGCGTCCTGGATCCAGGCGACGGCCGCAATCTCGTCTCCCTCGCTCAGGCGTACGCGCAGCTGGGGCGCTTGGACGATGCGGAGCGCGCATACTCGGCCGCCGAAAGCGGAGGATTCCGCGATGCTCGGGCTCACTACAATCACGCGATCCTTCTGGAGCGGCTCGGTCGCCCTGAAGCTGCGGATTCGCTTTACCGGATGGCGGTGTCCGTGGATTCTACGTTCGCGGATGCATGGAACAACTTGGGCGTGCTCCAGGCACGTGCCGGAAATCTGGAGCGTGCGATTCCGTTGTGGGAACGAGCTCTCCAGGCACGTCCCGGGGATCCGAACGTCCTCGAGAATCTCCAGCGAGCCCGCGCCCGCCTGACGAGCTCGCCGAATTCCACTTCGCCGAAAGGAAGCTGATCCCGTCGTGATGCACCCGTTGCTCGACCTTCGCATGACTCTCCTCGTTGCTGCCGTCACCGTTTCTACTTCGACGCCCTCGCCGAGTCATGCACGCACGATTCCGTACCCGGGAGGCTTCGTCTCGCTGCAAGCGGCGGTCGACACGGCCGCCCCCGGAGACACCGTGCTCGTGGCCCCGGGGCGCTACGCGGAAAACGTGCTGCTCAAGCAAGGCGTCTCGCTGCACTCGCTCGCCGGTGCCGATTCCACGATTCTCGTGAGCCCCGGCGGCGCGGCGCAGCTCAATCTCGAGCGCCTCGTGCAATGTCTGGCGGGAGTGGACTCCACCACTTCGATCCAGGGACTCACGCTCGAAGACGGCGGCTTCTCCGGCATGGGGATCTTCTGCGAGGGTGCGAGCCCGGTGATTCGCGGCAACGTGCTGCGCGGCTTCGGCTGGGGGATCAATCTTCGCGAATCGAGCTCGCTCGTCGAGGGGAACGTGATCGAGGCCTGCAAGACTCTTCCGGTCACGATCTTCGCCGGATCGCCCCGTCTGTGGAAGAACGAGATCCGAAACAACTCCGCGGCGGGGATCGACGTCACCGGCCGCAAAGCTCATCCCGTGATCGGCGGAAGCCGCGAGCACGCCAATCGAATCTACGGCAATGTGAAGTCGCTGCGGAACAGCAGCAAGAACGACATCGATGCGACGTGGAACGATTGGGGCTGGGAAACCACCGAAGAGATGAATCAGAAGGGCTATCCCGCGGACATCATCAGCATCATCGACGGCAACGACTTCGCCAAGTCGCACCGCGGTCGCGGGAAGGTGGACTATCGAAATTGGCTTCGCGCCGAGGCCACCGCGGCCCCGCACGCTTCGTCGGTCCGGACTTCATCCGCAACTCCCGCGGAATCAAGCGCGGCGGGTGCGGTGGTCGATGCGACCACACCCACGTCCCGGCGCTTGAGCCCGATTCTTCCCATCGCACTCGCGGGGCTTCTCGTTGCGGTGTTCGTGGGGGTCGCGCGCCGGCGTTCGTCGCCTTCGGGCGGAGCGCGCTGATCAGCGCAGGATCGTGATGCGCGTCGACTGGCGGATCTCTCCGACCTTCGTCTGGAGAAAGTAAATCCCCGGAGGAACCTGGGTTCCCTCTTGCGAAGTTCCGTCCCACTCGGTGTTGAAACGGGTGAGCTCCAGGCGACGGGACGTGCCCAGATTCTTGACGAGCCTTCCCGTCACGTCGAAGACCGCGAGCTCGACGTCACGCCAGTACACCGAGTTTCCTCCCCAGGGAGGCGGGTCGGTGCCGTCGCGGGTCTCGGGCGGATTGATCACGCCGCCGTCGTCTTCGCCCGGCGGCGGGGCTCCGCCGTCATCGGGAACAGGTCCGCGCGGAACCGTGACCGTGATGATCACCGGACCCGTGGCGGGGTTCGGGCTGGAGATCGCGATCTGTCCGGGGGGTGGGTCGGCGAGGAACGTTTTCCCGTGCGCGGTGCCGAGACTCTTCCGTCCCTTCCCGGGAATATCCACCTCGAGCTTGTACAAGTACTCGTTCGCCGCGCGCACTCCCGTGTCTCGCACGACGTAGCGGTCGTTGATCACGCCCCGCGAGGCGACCTCGGCAACCACGACTTCCGGTGCGTTCGGCACGCCCACTTCGGCTCGCGTGACTTTGAACGTACTGCCCAAGTCCGAGCCGCTGACGCGCCAGATGAGCACGAGATCGGCACCGTCTTCGAGGGCCTCCAATTCCTGGTGGAGGATGACGTCGTAGACGAAGAAGTCGGCTTTCACTCCGGTCGGGTCCCTCGCTCCCACGGAGTTCACGGCCCGCAGCCAGAGGCGATGCATGCCGCCGCCCGCCTCCGGAAGCCGGAGCTCGAAGTTCTCTTCTCGAGACGACCAATAGCCGTCGACCGGAGACGAGCTCGACCACTTCCTCCCGTCGACCGAAAACTCCACGTTGGTCACGACGTTCAACGTGACCGGCTCATACTGCGGGGGTGCGTTCGCGTAGGGCTGATCCCAAGCCCGGCCCTCGACGAGAACGTTGCCGGAGCCGAACATCGTGTCGGGCAGTGCGGTGGACATCGTCGTCTCCGGGATCGTCTCGCGCACGTCGAGCACGCCGTTGCGATTTGCATCACGGATCCCGGCCATTCCCAGCGTGTGCTCGCAGGCGCGGATCTTCGTTTCCATCTCGTCCATTTCCTGCTCGCCATATTCCGCTCCGCCCCGCATGACGCACTTTCCGCTCTGATGCTGGCAGGTCACGCAATTCAAGTTGAGGACGTCGAGATACCCGGAGCGCGCGCTGCAGCCTTCGCATCCGCCGAGGTATTCGTCGAGCGCCTGGAAGATGTGACCGACCTCGTGCGCGATGACCCGGTCCAGACGGCCGGTTCCCAAAGAGCCGTTCCCCGAGAGTGCGACCGTGTGGGGACCCCCGAGATAGGCGTAGGCCAGCGCTCCCGATCCGGAGAATTGGTTCGCATGGATCACGACCTGAGTGAACCCCCAGTTCGCTCCGTTCTCGAGGCGAGTCTCTTCGTTCATCGCATCGATCTGCTCGTAAGCGCAGGAGCCGGAGTAGCCGAGCGATTGCATCATTCCCGAGAGGTAGAGATATTCGTCAGCCATGGTGAGAAGCCCCGGCTCGTACGGGGTTTCCGCCGATCCGCGATTGATCACCACGAACGTGAGCGCTCCGCCCGACTTGAGATTCCACCACTGCAGCGCACGCACCAGCTCGCCGGCGATCGTCGTCTGCAGCGCGACGGTCCAATCGGCGAGCGTTCCCGGCCCTTCGCTTTCCGGGAAGACCAGGTTCACCGCGGCGCGCCCGGATGCGAAGTGCACGCGCCCGCTTCCCGACGGCCCGCATCGCGGCGTAGCGCCGCGCTCGCGCAGCGCCTCTTCGAGACGGGTGGCGCCGGCGCAGAGAGTTTCGTTCTCTCGTGAGGCGATCGCCGGGGCCGGCGAGGGTGCGAATCCCAGATTCCACAACTGCAGCATGTCGGGGCGGTCGCTGTTCTCCGTACGCGAACGGAACGCCGCGCTCGCGCGGGGCGCCTCGCGTACGAGAGCGACCCGCGGATCGCCGGCGAGCACGCCGCGAGCGTTCGCGTCGTCCTCGACGATGCAGCCGACTCCGCTCAACGCCACCGGAACGCGCACGCCGCGAGCTTCGAGATCGTCCAGGAACCGGGCGAGCTCTCGTCCGGCGAGGGAGGGAGTTTCGACGAGGATCCGCGGCCCGAGCGGTGCGCCTTCCGCGGGAAGGGCCGGCGTGAGAGCCTGCGCCGGCATCGCGCCCGCGAGGAGGAGCGAGAAAAGAGCGGAGCCGACGCTTCGAGCCATCAGAGGTGCGGACTCCATTCGTTGACGCCAGGGCGCAATTCGAGAGTCGAGGGCGACTATGGTGCGCAGGTCCGCGATCGTCAACAGCCCCCGGTCTCTGCTAGGGTGCGGCGCCCGATGAAGCTTCCCGCCTGCTTGTTCGCCGCCGTCTCATTCGTGGGAACCGCGGTCCTTTCTTCGTGCGGCAGGGGAAACGAGCCGCCGGCGCTCGTGGTCATCACCATCGACACGTGTCGCGCCGATCGGGTGAGCGCCTACGGCGCGAGGTCGATCGAAACGCCATCGATCGACGGGGTGGCGCGCGAGGGGGTCGTATTCCTCCAAGCCACCGCACCGGCGCCACTCACGATGCCCTCGCACTGCACGATGTTCACCGGGCTCGACCCCGATCGGCACGGCGTTCGCGACAACGGCGCCGAACGTCTTTCCGCAGAAGCGCGCACGCTCGCGGAGGTCCTCGCAGAAGCGGGCTGGTCCACCGGTGCGTTCGTGGCGGCGTTCCCGCTCTTGCGCGAGTTCGGCCTGGATCAAGGGTTCGCCAGCCTACGACGACCATCTCGATGCGAACGCATCCGGAAGTGCGCGTGCGGATTCCGCACGAGCGGCCGGCGGCGGACGAGACGCGGCCAGCCGCTTGTACTACGACGAGCGCCGCGCCGACGGAGTCACCGATGCCGCGCTCTCGTGGATTCGCGCGCAATGGAGCGATGCGAAGCCGGACTTCTTGTGGGTGCACTACTTCGATCCGCACGCGGAGTATCGGCCGCCTGAGCCGTTCGCGTCGCAGCATCGCTCGTCGCCGTACGAAGGCGAGATCGCCTACGTCGACGCCCAGATCGGCCGGCTCCTCGCGGAAGTGCGCGCCGCTCGCCCGCGCGCCACGATCGCAATCCTCGCGGATCACGGCGAATCGCTCGGCGAGCACGGAGAGCAGTCCCACGGGCTCTTCGCGTACGAGGCCGTGCTCCGCGTCCCTTGGGTGATGTCGGGACCCGCGATTCCGCGGGGCGCCCGCGTCCAAGATGCCGTGGGGCTCGTGCACGCGATGCCGACGCTCTTGGATGCGCTCGGAATCGAGCCGCCCGCGGCGATCGACGGAACGTCGCTGCTTCCCGTCGTTCGCGGCGCGCCGGCCCCGCCTTCCGTGTTCGCCGAGAGCCTGTTCCCGCTGCGCCACTTCGACTGGGCGCCGTTGCGCACGATTCGCCGGGGAAGCTGGAAGCTCGTCGATGCTCCACGTCCGGAGTTGTTCGACCTCTCCAAGGATCCGCACGAGACCCAGGATCTCGCGGCGGCGCAGCCGGAAATGGTGCGCACGCTGCAGGATGCGATTCGCGAGCGCGCCGCGCGGGGAGGAGCGCTCTCGGCGAGTGCGAGCGCGGTGGACGAAGAGACGCGTGCGCGCTTGCAGGCGCTGGGATATGTCGGTGGCCAGGGAAAGTCGGCGGGCGCGGGCGGCGCCGCCGATCGCGAGGCCTTCGATGCGGGGGGGCGCGCCGATCCCAAGGATCGAGTCGATCTCTTCAATCGATACCAGGAGGTCGCGACTCTTCTCGCGAATCGCCGCGACGCCGACGCCGAGCGCATGTTGCATGGAATTCTCGAAGAGGATCCCGGCAATCTCGAGGCGCTGCGCCAGCTCGCACTGCTCCGCCGGCTGCAAGAGAATTGGCCCGACGCGAAGCGATTGTGCGAGGAGATCCTGCGCCGCGATCCCGCCGATGCGTCGATGCGCAAGAATCTCGCATTCGTGCATCTTCGGCTGGGGGAGAGAGCGAAGGCCGGCGCGCTCTACGAGGAGATGACCCGGCTCGATCCCGAGGATGCCGACGCGCTGGCCTTGTGGGGCGCGTTCCTCACCGAGGAGGGGCGCGCGCGCGAGGCGATCACGGCGTTGGAGCAGGCGATGAAGCTCGCTCCGCAGGATGCGGAGCTCGCCGCCAGCTTGGGATTGGCGCGCGCGAGCGCCGGGGATTCGTCTGGGGCGCTCGCCGCGTACGACCGCGCGCTCTCGATCGACGCCGGGGCGAGCTCGGCCGTCGTCCAGAAGGCGATTCTCCTTCGACGTCTCGGGCGTCCCGACGCGGCAGTGAGTACGCTTCGCGCAGGGCTCGAGCAGCAACCGCAAGATGCGGACATCCTGAACAATCTCGCCTGGACCTTGGCCGATGCGGGAATCGACGCGGCCGAAGCGCTCGAGCTCGCCCGCCGCGCCGCTGCGCTCGTTCCCGACGATCCCGCCATTCTCGACACGCTCGGATGGGCTGCGGTGCGCGCGGGGCGTCCCGCGGATGCGATCGCGCCTTTGCAGCGCGCGCTCGCCAGCACGGGCGATCCGACGGTGCGCGCCCACTTGGGAATCGCGCTCGCCGCGACCGGGAAGACGAGCGAAGGCCGCGCCCAAGTGCAGCGCGCGGCGCGGGAAGACGCGAGCGTTCTGGAGATTCCGGAGGCGCGCGCGCTGCGGTAGGGGAGGGGTGAGGCGACGGACTCGCCCACAGCGTCGTCAGTGCAGACAGGCGCTCTCCGAAGGCCTTGGATTCCCAGTGTCTCAAGGCGAAGTGGCGTACCGGAGGCGCTCCGGCGGTCGCCGCCCAGAGTCCCGGTACCTTTCGGCGAGCCTGCGTACCGCCGACGCAGGTCTACACTCCACGAAGCGAAAAGCGCGAGCCGAAAGGCTCCGGGAATCTGGGCAAGGGGCGAGCCGCCGGCGCGCCGAGGAACGTATCTGAGACGAGAGATACTGGGATCCGAGGCCTTCGGCGACGACGCGACTTGTTCGCTCGCTCCGCGCTAGTTTTCGAGAACTGCCGGCGGCTCCGCCGAGCGCTGTCCAGAGGTCTTGAGCGACTCCGTGCCCTCACGCGCGGCGGCCCAGGACACGACGCGGTTGCGACCGCGGTTCTTCGCCGCGTACAGCGCGACGCGGTCGGCGCGATCGATGAGCTGCTTCGACGTGGCGGCATCGTCCGGATAGAGGGCCAGCCCCAGCGAGATGGACAGCCTCATGCCTTCGATCTCGGGAATGGATTCGGAGAAGTTCGTGTCCGCGACGACGCGGCGCAAACGTTCCGCGGTGCGCACGGCGCGCGCACGAGTGATGGACGGCAGCAGGATCGCGAACTCTTCTCCGCCGTAGCGCGCCGCCACGTCGATCTGCCGGATGTTCGCGCGAATGATGGACGCGAGATGCGCGAGCGCCTTGTCTCCCGCCTGATGGCCGAACGTGTCGTTGATGCGCTTGAAATGATCGAGGTCGGCCATGAGCAGCGCGACCGAAGTGCCGGTGCGATTGGCGCGCTCGATTTCGCGCTCGATCTGATCGTCGAAGTAAGCGCGGTTGTACAGGCTGGTCAGCTTGTCGACGAAGATGAGCTTCTCCAGGTGCTCGGCGCGAACCAGCAAGCCGGCGGTGACTTGCGCCGCCAGCGAGAAGAAGTCGATCTCTTCCGCGGAGAATTCCCCGGGAGTCTCGCGCTGCACTTCGATCACGCCGGCGACACGCACGCCGACCGCCAGCGGAAGGGAAACGAGTGCGCCGGATGCGTGATCTTCTCCCGTCCCCTTGGCGGAGAGGTTCGCCACGTGCAGCGTTTGGCGCGCTCCGAGAACTTGAGTCCGGAGCTGGTTTCCCAGGAGATGGGCGGGGGCCGGCTCTTGCTCGCGAAGCGCGACGGGCGCGAGCGTCCGCCCATCCTCGTCGAGCAGAAAGAGCCGGACGGACGTCGCGCCGGTGCGCGAGACGATTTGACGGCGGATCGGCTCGAAACAGTCGGCCAGCTCGTCCGTCGCTCTGCGGGCCGCGATCACCGAGAAGAACGAAGCGAGCGGCTCTCCCGAATCGTCCAGGAACCTCCGCGCGACCCCGGGCTCGGGATAGACCACCTCGATCGCCTGAACGAGACGCGGGATCGGCGGCTCGACGCGGGGGGGCGCAGGGCGGGGCTCTTCCCGCTCTTCCCGGGAAGCCTCGACCGGTGCGGCGCGCGCCGGGCGGTGAGGGGGCTCCAGCGCTTCCTCCCCCTTGTCCGGGCGCGGTCGTCCCGGGGCGGAGACCACCGGGATGGCGGGCGCCGGGGCGGGCGCCGGCGCGTCGGTCGGTGCGGAGATGCTCCACCGGTCATTCGTCCCGGGGTCGAGAAACCGCCGCAGCTCCGGGGGATCCTGCGTTTGGCGCGCCAGACGCACGAGCACGCCGCGGCGCGCCATGGACTCGAAGACTTCTCCCAAGCGTGGAGCGAGGTCGGGGGCTTCGGGGTTCTCGAGGAGGGCGAGGACGATTCGACGTTCCTCAGGGCTCAGGCGTCCGCGGCTGGATAGCCTGCGGAGAAGCTCACGATAGGAAAGTCGTTCCTTTCGCATGGGTCGAGGTGTCTCGGGATTTCACGAGTTCGAAGGTGCGGAGGGCCGTATGGCCCATCGTATCCGGCCCCTTCGTGAAGTTCAAGGCTCGCGCGGTCGTGAGAGATGCAGCGGTCGTCGAATCTGCTCTCGGGCTGGCTCGAAATCTCCGGCGATGGCGCGCGAGGGCTGGCGATGCGCCGCCCACCCACGAAAGCGCAGGGGCGCAGGGTACGATAAAGTAGGCATGAGGGAGTCGGCGCGAGGAGGACGAATGGTCGACGAGCGGCGCACGGATGCCCCGCAGGCGTGGAAGACCGACTGCCGCCATTTCATCGGGGACCGCCCGTGCAAGTTCCGGCGGGAGTGCCCCGGCTGTCCCGAGTATTCCCCGATGGGTCACCGCATCCTCGTTCTAAAAATCGGAGCGCTCGGCGACGTCCTTCGCACGACTCCGATCTTGAGAGCGCTCGATGCGGCGTTCGGGCCCCGCCACGTAACCTGGGTCGTGGGCGACGCCGCGGCTCCGCTGCTCGAAGGGCACGCGCGAATCGATCGGCTGCTCGTCCCCAGCGTGGAGACGACCGCGCTCCTCTCGGTTCAAGAATTCGATGTCGTCCTCTCGCTCGACAAGGATCCCTACTCGACTTCGATCGCCACGCAGGTGCGCGCGACCGAGACCCGCGGATTCGGCCGCGATCGATTCGGCTCGCTCGTTCCGCTGCATCCGGACGCGAGTTACGCCTACGACCTCGGGCTTTCCGATCGATTGAAGTTCTTCGAGAACACGAAGACGTATCAAGAGATCGTGTTCGAGATCTGCGGGCTCCCCTGGCGCGGCGAAGAGTACGACGTGCCCTCGATCGAGAGGGAAGTCCAAGATCCTTCGTGGCGCGACGCGAATCTCGAAGCCGCTGGCGTGCCCCGAGGAAGCGGGCCGGTCGTCGGATTCAACACCGGGGCGGGCGGCGTCTTCGCGAACAAGGCGTGGACGATCGAAGGGTACGCCGCGCTCGCCCGCACGCTCGCGAACGACGGATGCCGGGTCGTGCTCCTGGGCGGCCCCGCCGAGATCGCCCGCAACGCGCGCATCGCGGATGCGTCCCAGGGCGCGGCGATCGATACGGGGGGCCACCGGACGCTCGCGCAGTTCGCGCGGCTCGTAGCCGCGTGCGACCTGGTCGCGACCGGAGACACCCTGGGAATGCATCTCGCGATCGCTGCGCGAGTCCCGGTCGTCGTGCTCTTCGGATCGACCTGCGCCCAGGAAATCGAGCTCTACGGCAGGGGGGAAAAGATCGTCACCCCCATCGCCTGTCATCCTTGCTATCTGCGGACGTGCGCGATCACCCCCAGCTGCCAGGATCTCATCCCCCCGGAGACCGTCGCCGCCGCTTGCCGGAGGGTGCTCGCGACGATTCCCTCCGGGCGCAGGATGTGAGAGCATCCGCCGGTTCTCGGTCGCCAACTGCGCGGCCGAGTCCTAGCACCCGAGGAGAACCGATGCATCGCTCGCGCTTCCCGCTCGCCCGTCTCGCGCCCTGGATTCTCGCCTCGGCCGCTCTGGTCGCGCTCGCGGCTCCCGCCGCCCGCGCCGCCGACGAGCCCGGATCCGTCTCCGCTTCGGACGAGTCGGCTCCGAGCGAGTCCGGCCTTCTGGGAAAGGCGGCCCGTTTCCAGGGGAAGGACCTCTCGGGGAAGATCGTCACGCTCGAGAGCCTGCTCGCCAAAGGACCCGTGCTCGTCGATTTTTGGGCGACGTGGTGCAAGCCGTGTCTCAAGGAGCTCCCGCATCTCCAGCGCATCCACGACAAGTACTCGAAGCAGGGTCTTCAAGTGCTGGCCGTGACCATCGATGCGCCCAAGACGGAATCGCGGGTGAAGCCCTTCGTGTTGGGAAAGAAGTACACGTTTACGGTCCTGCTCGACTCGAGCCAGGAAGTGTTCCGCGCGCTGCAGGGGAAGGGGACGATTCCCTTCGTCGTCGCGATCGACAAGGACGGCAACATCCGCTACCGCCACACCGGCTATCGCCCCGGCGATGAGAACGAGCTGGAGCGAGTCGCCGCCGAGCTGGTCGGCGCTCCGAAGCCCGAGATCCCCGAGCAAGCGCCGGCGACGGACGCGCCGGAAACCGAGGACTCCGCCGGCTGATGCGATCACTCAAAGCGGCAGGTGGCGCGGGCGCGATCCTCGCGGCGGCCTTCGTATGCACAGGGCCGGCCCGCGCGCAGGACGATGAGCTCCATCTGGGCGTCACCAACAAGCTCGACTACCGGCGTCTGGATCAGGGGAACGTCCGCGAGGACGCGTTTCGGGATCGACTGGAGATCTCCGCGGCACGCGGGCCGTTCGATCTCTGGATTCGCTTCGAGTCGCTGCAAGTCTCCGACGCCGGCGTCTACGATCCGTTCGGGCTCTTTCCTGAAGGCACCGGACTGGGCACGCTCGTCGACGAGACGGAAGTCACCAAGCGCGCGTTTACGTTCCGCGACAAGGGACTCCGGGCGACGGTCGGTGACGGTTCCTTCGTGTTCGGCCGCGGGCTCCTCTTTGCCGTCTTCGAAGACGAAGAGCTGAACTTCGACAACCGTCCCGAAGGGCTCTTCGTGGATTACAACCACCGCATCGGAACGGCGAGGGCGCTCGGCGCGAGCAAGGACGACAATCGTTTTCGCGGCGTATTCCTGGAGCCCACAGCTTGGGGGCCGGTTCGATTGGGCGCCGGTTTCGTGGAGATGTGGGGAAGCGGCGAAGACACGTTCATTCAAGATCGCGAACAGGATTCCGGCGGGCTCGCCGAGGTCACCCTGGGTCCCGCGACGCTCTACGGCGAGTATGTCCACCGCGAGTTCCCGAACGCGGCGCCCGGAGCCGGAGATGCAGGAGAAGGCGGCGGCGGCTACATCTCGGGCGTGGTGGCCGGCGGCGGTTTCGTCGTTTCCGGTGAGTACCGCGACTATTCGAACTTCGAGCACCAGTTCCACGATCCGCCGACGGCGCTCAAACAGCACACCTGGACGCTGTTGAATCGCGTCAACGGCCAGGTCCTTCAAGACATCGACGACAACGACGCCGAGGGCTTCCTCACCGAGGGGAGCTATTCGGCGGGTCTCTTCACCAGTGCCTCGGCGAGCTATAGTGAAGTCCGTCGCGACGTCGGCAACGACAACTTCTGGGAGGCCTACGCCGAGGGGAAGACCACCTGGAAGGAAGAGGCGTTCATCACGGTGGCGGCGGCCGAGTCGGAGTTCACGGTGGGAACGACGTTCGAGGAGCAGATCGCGGGATTCGGTGAGCTCGTGTACGAGTTCGACGAGATCTCCAGCCTGACCGGGAACCTCGAGTGGAGCGAGATCCGTTCGACGGATGCGCTGACGCAGGCGTTCACGGATCCGCTGGAGTTTCAGGATCGCATCTTCAGCCTCTCCTACGGCCGTTCGCCGTGGCTCAATCTCACGTTTTCGTACGAGGACACGACCGATCCGGCGGAAACGAAGGACAACTGGATGGCCGCGATCGCGGAGCTTTCGATTGCGCAGAATCACGACCTCGTCCTGAGCCTCGGATCGGAACGCGGGGGATGGAAATGCTCGGGAGGCGTGTGCTTCTTCGAGCCGGAGTTCCAAGGATTCAAGATTCGATGGGTCGCACGCTACTGATGACACACCGAGGATCGATGCATCGAAGCGGAAGGATGACGCGGCGACGCGTCGCGATCGTCGCGGTGGTGCTGCTCGCGGGCTGTTTCGACGAGACCCCTGACGCGACGCAGGGATTCATTCACGTCGACGCGGGCAACGTCGCCGACGTGAGCGTGTTCCTGGGTGACGATCCCGCGGCACTGCAGCCCGGAGTGATCGGCCCCCTCGATGCCGGCACCTATCGTGTGAAAGTCGTTCGCGAGGGTTACGACATCGACTATCCCGACGGCATCGACGTCGTCGTCGCGCCCGCGGATACGGCGCTCGCGCGTTTCACGCTCGCGCTGGTCACGTTCGAGGCGGCGTCCGTGTCCGCCGTCGACGAGCTCACCGGGGAAGCCATTGATGGGGGCGAAGTGTTCCGCGAATCGTCGCCGGGGACGTATTCCTCGACCGGCCTCTTCACGCCGGCCGTCGTCGACAGCGTCCCACTCGGCCCCGCACGATTCTTCGTGCGCAAGGCAGGCTTCGAGGACAGTCCGATCGTGGAAGCGATCGTGACGTCGCTCCCCGAAGGCGAGCAGGTGCCCGTGGAGACTGCGCTCGGCCCCGTCCGCGGCGTCCTGCTGGAGATGTTCACTTACGTGGTTTGCCCGAATTGTCCGTATGCGTCGGACTCGCTGCACGCGCTGCGCGCGGATCTGCCTGAGGAAACGTTCGTGATCGAATGGCACTCCGGGGTTTCGTCGCTGCCGCTCTACGACGCCCGCTGGAAGGATCGCGAGGAATTCTATGTCGGAAAGGGCACCGCGATCGGATACCCCTCCACCTCGGTGGCCGGCGAGCTTCCCTTCCTCACGGGCGGCCAAAGCTCCGACCTCTCGGAATACCGGCCGAAGTCGGTCGCCTATTTGGCCCAGTGCGCGAACGACTGCCCGTTGGTCCTGCGGCTCGAAGGGACGATCGGGGCCACCTCCGCGGATCTCGTCGCTCGGATCAAATGGCGAGGAGGGAGTGTTCCGGGGGACCTCGTCCTTCGGGTCGTCCTGATCGAGAATCACGTGTTCGCACCCGGGAACGAGCCGGAGGATGGATTCGCCTACGTGGCGAGGACCATCGCCCAGATCCCCATCGTTCTCGGAGCTCCGGGTGAAGTCCAAGCCGTCCCCGCTCAGCTCACCCTGGAAGCGTGGCCCTATTCGGGCTCTCCGCCCGAGTACGAGGTCGTCGCGTTCATCCAGTCCGATCTCACCAAGGAAGTCCTCGCGGTTTCGGGGATTCGATGACCCCGTGGTATTCTCCGGGGCGTCGATTGCCGTCGTCATCCAATCTGGAGGGAGTTGCCCCATGAATCGAATCGTTCGGACGATGGCCGCATCGTGTGCGCTGGCGCTCGCGACGCAGACGGCCGTCTCGGCGGGTCCGCAGTCGAAGGAAGCGATCGATCGCACCGGCGGCGTTCGCAGCTTCGGCTACACGCTCGTGCCGACCACCCCGCAGGTCCAGTACGCGCCGCAGCTCTTCTCGGGCCCATACTTCAACTACACGCTGACGAACACCGGCACTCAGGCGGACACCTATCACATGACCATCTCGAACCTCTCGGAACCCGGGTGGTTCGGGCAGGTGTGCATCGAGCAGGTCTGCTTCCCCGACCAAG
This sequence comes from uncultured Gemmatimonadales bacterium, assembly GCA_963725045.1. Lineage (GTDB taxonomy): Bacteria > ARS69 > ARS69 > ARS69 > ARS69 > CAVRWY01. The sequence goes on along the minus strand of CAVRWY010000008.1, from coordinate 459,470 downwards.
TCGACGTCGCGCTCAACCCGGGCCAGTCGAAGGTCGTCGGCGTGAACATCGTGCCGTTCTCCGACGGCATGTCCACCGGCGACTACGACGTGAATTCGCTGGGCAACCCGGCGCTCACGAGCCACTTCGTCGTGACTCTGTGGGCCGGGTCTGCGACGGGGGCCGGCGAAGTGCTTTCGTCCGGCGGCCTCGATCTCGCGCAGAACGCGCCCAATCCGGTCCGCGACGGCACGTCGATCGACTTCTCGCTCGCCAAGACCTCGCACGTCGACCTTTCGATCTTCGACGTGAGCGGCCGGCTCGTTCGGGCGCTCGTTTCCGGAGAGCAGACGGCCGGCGTCCACACCACTTCGTGGAACGGTGCGGACGACTCCGGAGTGCGGGTCGCGAGCGGCGTGTACCTCTATCGCCTCTCGACCCCCGAGGGCGTTCTCTCGAAGTCTCTGACACTCGTGAAGTAAGGAGTACCCGGCCGTGAAGCCCACCCGCATTCTCGCCTTCGGACTCGCGCTGGCGGCATTCGCCCCCGCGGCCGCTCGGGCGACGCTCGTTCCCCGAACCGTCTACTCCGAAGAGTTCGGCTTCTACACCTGACCGTATTGCCCCGACGCCCGTGTGGCGTTGCACCAGCTCGAAGAGGAATACGGACCGGAAAAGCTCGTCCACGTCGAGTACCACATTTCGCAAGTGTTCAATTTTCCGGAAGCATCGACGCGATACAACTACTACGGAAACACCGGCACGCCCGCCGTCTACTGGGATGGATACGATCTCGAGCTGGGCGGCGGCATCGACATGTATCCGATCTACAAGCCGACTCTCGACGCGCATCTGCTCGACCTCGCGAAGATGACCGTGGACGCCCACGTGACGTTCGACGAGGTGACCGATACCGGATCGATCACGGTCACCTGCGAAGTGGCTCCGGGCGAAGTCATCACCGCCCCGAACGAGTGCAAGATCCGCGTGGTGATCTACGAGGACGACATCAACTCGTGCTGCTTCCCGCCGGGCGTCTCGATCTGGAATCGGATCGCGCGGGACATGCTTCCGGATACTCAGCTCACGATTTCCGCGAGCGGCGAGGTTCAGACGTTCTACGCAGAATTTCACGATCCAACGACTCGTGGGATGCGGACCAGCTCCACGCGATCGCTTGGGTGCAACGCGATGTGAACAAGCGCGAGCTGAACGCTACGTTGGCGGTGCCTGCGTACGCGATCGAGGTCGCCGACCTCGATCCGGTCGTGCAGAAATTGGCGATGTCGACGACGTCCGTCTGGGACTCGGAGATCACCTATACGGGCGTGGTCCCCGGAGACGTCACGGTGACGATCGACGAGACGTCCTTGGCTCCCGGGTGGAGTGCGGAGCTCGTCTGGAACTCGACGACGTATGGCTCCACCTTCACGATTCCGGGCATGACGCCGAGCCAGCTGGAAGCGGTGCAGCTGCGGGTGATTCCACCGGCGGGAACTCCTGGACTGGGGTCTGTCCGAGTGATCGTGTCGCCGGTGAACGACCCCATTCACGGGGTCCACGACCGCCTATCACTCGTTCGTCGGCACGCCCGCGGTTCTCTTCGTGGACGACGACACCTCGGCCAATTTCGATGTGGAGTTCATGGCCGCGATCGCGGGGTCGGGATACTTCGCGGTGCGCCACGACTTCGACGTGCAAGGGGGGGTCGCTGGAACCGTATCTCTCGCTCTACGACGCCGTGATCTGGAACACGGGTGAGCTCGAGACCGGGACGATCGGGCTTCCGGCCCAGGCCGCGCTCAGCGCGTACCTGGATCAGGGCGGAACGCTCTTCGTGTCGAGCCACGGCTTCCTGGATCACATGGGAGTGAACGGAGCCGCGTTCCGCACGAACTACTTGAAAGTCGCCGACGGCTATGTGCTGGACGGCGGCTGCACCATCGCCACCGGAGTCGCGGCCGATCCGATCGGAGGCGGCCTCGTGCTTCCGATGTCGTATCCATTCCCCGACCGGGCGGATCGCATCACGGCGGCGCCTGGCGGCGTCATTTGGCTGAACGCTCCGGTGAACGGAGTGGGTGTGCGCTACGATTCGGGGACGTTCCGGACGGTGTTCATGAGCGCCGCATTCGAAGGCGTCTCCGACGCCGCGGCGGATCCGAACAATCAGGCCACGCTCATGGGACGGATCCTGGATTGGCTGGTCCCGTCGACGTCGGTCGGCGTGGAGCCCGTGGTGGAAGCTGGGATCGCGCTTCAGCTCGGCCAGAATGCGCCGAATCCGTTCGAGAAGGACACTGCGCTGCGGTTCGCGATCCCGACCTCGGGGCCGGTGAACCTCTCGGTGTTCGACGTCGCCGGCCGACGCGTGACCACGCTCGTGGATCGCGCGCTGGAGGCCGGGTCGCACACGATCACCTGGGACGGTCGCGATGCGGATGGAGGCGCCGTATCGAGCGGCGTGTACCTCTATCGTCTCGAGGCTGCCGGGCAGACGATCACGAAGGAAATGGTGCGGCTCAAGTAGCTCCGACCTCGTTTCTTCGATCGACGTCGGGCCGCCGGGGGAGACCTCGGCGGCCCGCGCCGTTGCAGTGCTACAATCGAGCCCTAACGACTCCGTGCTGGCCGAGCTTCCCCATGCTTCCCCTCCGAGAGGTTGCGATTCCCCATGAAGAGTCTCCATCTCTATTCCGCCGCAGCCTGCGTCTTGGGCGTCGTGCTGTTCGTGGCGACGAAGGATCGCGCGCTCGAGAAGGACGCCTCCGCACCGCCGGTGGAGCTTCGGTTCCCCGACGAAGAGCGCGAGAAATTCGCGCGCGGCGAGTTCCACGAGGAAGGCCACGCCGGCGAGATGTTCGAATGGTGGTACGGCCAGCGCGCGTTCCCCAACGAACACATTCCCGCGCGTGGGTTCGGTGAAGCGGCGGCTTACGCTCGCGCCGAGCTCCCGGTGGAAACTGCGGGCCTTCGCGGCGGCGGAACGGACTGGACCTCGATCGGCCCCGACAACATCGGCGGCCGGGTGCTCTCGATCGCCGTGGATCCGTCGAACGTGAACCGGATCTGGGCCGGCATGGCCGCCGGTGGGCTCTGGCTCTCGACGACCGCCGGCAGCGGAGTCGACGCATGGGATCTCATTCCCACGGGATTCCCCACGGTTTCGGTCAGCGCGGTGGTCATTCAGAGCTCGAACGCAAACAACATGTGGATCGGGACCGGTGAGATCGGACGCTACGGACGCGGACAGGTCGGCACACCCGGTGCACGCACGACGTATGGGCTCGGTGTCTTGCGATCGACGAACGGGGGGGCGAGCTGGTTGACCACCGGACTCGACTGGACGTTCGACCAGAACCGCGCCGTGCAGGCGATGAAGATCGACCCGACGAATTCCAACGTGCTGTGGGCGGCCACCACCGAGGGTCTCTACAAGACGACGAATGCCGGAACCACCTGGACGCTTTCGAATCCCGTGCTCATGGCCATGGACGTGGTCCTCGATCCGAATGCAACGAACACCGTGTACGTCTCGCACGGGCAGCGCGGAGTTCCGGACGACACGCAGGCCGGCATCTACAAGACGACGAACGGCGGCACCAACTGGACGCGTTTGGCGGGTGGGCTTCCCGCGACGAACTTCGGGCGCACTCCGCTCACCCTGTTCCCGGCCGCGGCGGGGCCTGCGGTGGTGTACGCCGGTGTCTCCCATTCGAGCACCAGCCAGATCGTGGGCCTCTACAAGACGTCGAACGGCGGCACCAATTGGGCGAACGTGAACTCCACGAACTGGGCGTCGTCGCAGGCGTGGTACGACAACGTGATCGCCGCGCATCCGACGAATCCGGGCATCGTCATTTGCGCCGGGCTCGACGTGTACCGTTCCACGAACGGCGGCGGAAATCTCAGCCAGGTCTCGTTCTGGTTCGCCGGCTTCGACGGGGTGGTGCCCCCGGGCGGACCGGAAGGTCCGGAGGACTACGTCCACGCCGACTCGCACGCCATCACGTTCGTCCCCGGCAATCCGTCGATCGTGTACGTGGGATGCGACGGCGGCGTGTTCAAGTCCACGGACGCGGGAGTGACGTGGGACGGGAAGAACGGCGGGCTGGTTACGACGCAGTTCTACGCTGGCTTCGCGAACGGCTTCACCACGACGGATCTCGCGCTCGGCGGTCTTCAAGACAACGGGACGATCAAGTATACCGGCTCGCCGTCCTGGGCGAAGGTGTTCGGCGGCGACGGCGGATGGTGCGCCATCGCCGCGAACGACGAAGACGTGCTCTACGAGGAGTACGTCTATTCGGAAATCTACAAGAGCACCGACGGCGGCTCTTCGTGGGACAACATCCACTTCTCCAGCTCGTCCGAGGCAAATTTCATCGCGCCGTTCGTGAACTCCGAGACCAGCCCGAGCACTCTCTACGCCGGCACGCTGTGCGTCGAGAAGTCGACGAACGGCGGAAACTCCTGGGTGGACACCGGCGGCAACAGTTGGAACGGGACGCCGGTATGCACGATCGGCATCTCCTTCACGGACGCGAACTACGTGCTCGCCGCGACCGGCTCGGCAGCCATTTCGCCTGCGCCGACGTTCGAGCTGCGTCGCACCACGAACGGCGGCACCAACTGGACGAACGTGACGGCCGGGCTGCCGAACCGCTACTTGACCGACATCACCTACAACCCGGCCGACAAGAACAACGCGTGGATCGTGTTCTCGGGATACGGAACGCCCCACGTGTACGAATCGCTGAATGCCGGATCGACGTGGACCAACCGCACCGCGAACCTTCCGGACATTCCCCATCAGGCCGTCGCGGTGGATCCCACCGATGCCGACATCATCTATGTCGGCACCGATCTCGGCGTGTACCGCACCACCGATGGCGGGGCATCGTGGCAGGACTACAACGCCGGGATGCCGCCCGCGATGATCCTGGACCTCGTGTTCAAGAAGGACGAAAGGCTGCCTGCGGGCCGCGACGTTCGGGAATGGCGTCTACCAGCGCGACGTCGAGGACGGGGCCACGGAGGCGCCGGTCGCAGTCGGCCGCTCGACGACGGGCCTTCTCGCGCTCTCCAGCGCCGGGCCGAACCCGTTCCGTGAGGCCACTGCGCTCACGCTGACGCTCACCCGCGACGCCCCGGTGAACGCCGCGGTGTACGACGCCACGGGGCGTTTGGTGCGGATCCTGATCGACGGACCGGTCGCGGCGGGGGCCACGCGGCTCACCTGGGACGGCCGCGGCGAGGGGGGCGCTCGCGTCGCCTCCGGCGCTTATTTCGTGCGGGCCCGCGCGCAAGGAGAAGAGACGGCGGCGAAGATCACGCTTCTGCGCTAGGCTCCGGCGTCGCGTTCCGGGAGTCGGGGGTGCGGACGATCGTCGTCGTGCCGACGTACAACGAAGCGCCGAATCTCGAACGGCTCGTGGACGCGGTCCTGAGCGTGTGTCCGTCGTGCGCCGTGCTCGTCGTCGACGACCAGTCGCCCGACGGCACCGGGCGCGATCGCCGATCGGCTCGCCGCCGCGAATCCGCGCGTCGCCGTCCTGCATCGGCCGCCGCCGCGCGGACGCGGGCTACGCCGGACGCGACGGCTATCTCGATGCGCTGGCCCGCGGCGCGGACGCGATCATCGAGATGGACGCGGATTTCTCGCACGACCCCGCGCTGCTTCCCGTGCTTCTCGGCGAGCTGGAGCGAGGTGCCGACGTCGTTCTCGGCTCGCGTTTCGTTCCCGGCGGCAGCGACGTCGACCGCGGTTGGACGCGGCGCACGATCACCGTGCTCGCGAACGCGTTCACGCGCACGGCGCTCGGGCTCCGCGTGGGCGATTGCAACTCGGGGTATCGCGGATTTCGCCGTGCCGCGCTGCAGGCGATCTCGCCGGAGACGCTCCGCTCCACGGGTCCCGCGATCGTCCAGGAAGTCCTCTTCCGCGCCGACCGCGCGAAGCTCCGCATCGTGGAAGTGCCGCTGCAGTTCGTGGATCGCCGCGAGGGGGATTCCAAGCTGGGGCTCGGGCTGCTCTTGCAGGGCTACGTCGCCGTGTTGAAGCTCAAGGCTGCGGACCTTCTGGGCCCCGGCCCGCGAGGGTTGCGTTGAGCGGCCCGGCAATCCCCGCGATCCCGGAGACGGAGCGCGCGCCGGCGCCCCCCTTCGATCCGCTTGCGTCCAACGCTCCGCTGCGGCGGGTGCTTCTCTTCGTGCTTCTGGCCACCGCGCTCGTGCTGTCGTGCTTCAAGGTCACGGATCTGGATGTCGGCGGACACATCACGGTCGGACGCGAAATTCTGGTGAACGGGAAAATCCCGAGTCAGGACTTCTTCACGCACACGGTGAAGGGGGCCCCGTACCCCGTGCACCAATGGCTCGGCGAAATCGTGATGTTCGGGGTCGATCGCTTCGCCGGGGCCACCGGGCTCATTCTGCTGCGGATGGCGATCGTGCTTGCCGGCACGATCCTCTTGTACCGACTCCTGCGGCTCGAGGGGACGCCGGTGGTCGTTTGTTGCGCGATTCTCCTCCTGCTCTTGGTCGCCATGCGCCCGCGCTTCTTCGAGCGGCCGTTCCTCGGCGCGATGGTGTTCCTCCCGCTGCTCATGACGTTCGTCGCCGACGTTCGCGAGGGGCGCACCCGACGGCTCTGGCCCATTCTTCCTCTGGTCACGATCTGGGGACACGTGCACTCCGGAGTGATCTTCGCCGTGCTCTATCTCGCGGGGACGCTGGTCGGCGAGGGAATCAAGATTCTCGCAGCAGGCAACGCGCGCAACGGATCGCGCGGCGCTTCCGGTCGAGCGCGTTTCGACTTCCTCGCCGATCCGCTCGACGGCTGGAACTATCGCCGTCTCGCGCTCTTCTCCGCGATCGCGGTGGCGCTTCCTCCGCTGACGATGGCGATCGTGAATCCGAGCGGGGTGAAGCCGCTCCTGCTGCCGTTTCTGTTCATCACCAACGAGAGCTTCACGGCGATGATCCAGGAGTACCGGCGCGTCGATCTCGCGGTGGACTGGCCGTTCGATCTCGTCGCCGGAGCATGTTTGCTCGGTTGTCTGCTGCGTCCGCGGCGCGTGGATCTCACCGATCTCATGCTCGCGACCGGCTTCGGGATCATGGCGTTCATGGCCGTGCGCGAGATCCTCTCGTTCGGGATCGTGGCCGCGCCGCTCCTGGGAAAAACGTGGGGCTCGCTGGTGGAGTCGGGTGCGGCCCGGGAAGAGCGCGTCCCCCGGCCGTCACGCACCAACGCGATCGAGGCGGCGGCAATTGCCTTGGTGGCGGTGGCGTGCGTCGTCGCGAGCGTGCAGGCCGCACGCGGCTGGATGTTCCCGTTCGGATTCGGCAAAGATCCGCGCCACTATCCGGAACGAGCCATCGACTTTCTCATCGCGCAGAACGTGCGCGGGCCGATCTTCAATACCGATCTGTGGGCGTCGAGTCTCTTGTGGCGCGACAAGGGCAAGCGCTTCCCGGTGTTCGTGGATGCGCGGCTGGAAGCGTATCCGAAGGACTTCTGGCGGGACACGTACTACCGAGTGCTCCAGGCCGCCCCTGGCTGGGAAGACGTGCTCGCGCGATACGGCGTGCAGTGCGCGATCCTGCGGCGCGAAGGAGGGAACACCGACGACCGCATCGGCCGCGTGATGTGGGAAGACCCGCGATGGTCGCTCGCGTACTGGGACGACTTCGCGATGATCTACGTGCGGCGCGACTCCGACTTCCCCCGCAACCGGGACGTGCTCGCGGCGTGGGAGTTCACCTCGTTCGATCCGCGCCACCCGGAAATCGTGGGCGAGCTGGGACGTGGGTCGCTGGCGATCGCCGAGGAGGAGATCGCGCGGCTCGTGGAGTGGAATCCGGACTCGTTCCTGCTGGCCTGGACGCAAGCGGCGGCCTGGACTCGCGCGGGGCGCGGCGAAGAGGCGTGGGCCGTCTTCGAGCGGCTTCGCCGTAGACCGGAAGCGCGCAAGAATCGCCCGTTCGCCGTGTCCCGCGCGGAGGCGGCGCTCGTCGCCGGGAATCGCAGCGCCTGGGCCGACGCGCTGCGCGAATCGGGGATCGATCCGGAAGGCGCGGCGCAGCTCTTCCGCGCGGGGTCGCTTCTCGCGCAGGCCGGAGCGCGCTCGGTCGCGGTGGACTTCTATCGAAAAGCGCTGGCTGCGGACCCGGCCAATGGCGACGCGATGAACAACCTGGCGCTTCTGCTCGCCGGCGATCCGGAAACGATCGATGAGGCGCTGCGCCTCCTCGACGCCGCGATCGAGAAGAATCCCCAAGACGCGTACTACCTCTCCTCACGCGGCGAGGTCCGCCGCAAGGCGGGGCGCGAAGCGGAAGCGCGAGCGGACTTCGAGAAGGCGCTCCAGCTCCTGCCGGCGGACGACGCGGCGGCGCGTGCCGAGATCGAGGCGATGATGCGCGCGCCCTTGCCGGATTCCGGCTCGGGACGGTAGTCTGCTCGTTTCTCGAAGCTCAGGACTGCGCCATGACTTCGTCCCGAACGATCCCGCTCGAAAAGACGTATACGCCGTCGCTGGTGGAGCCACGGATCGCCGCGGCTTGGAGCGAGAGCGGAGCGTTTCACGCCGACGAGACCAGCGCCAAGCCGCCCTTCACGATCATGATTCCGCCGCCCAACGTGACCGGCGTGCTGCACATGGGCCACGCGCTCAACAACACGATTCAAGACATCGTGATCCGCCACCGCCGCATGCAAGGGTACGAAGCGCTCTGGTTGCCGGGAACGGATCACGCCGGGATCGCCACGCAGGCCGTGGTCGAGAAGAAGATCTATGCGGAACGCAAGCTCACCCGCGAGCAGATGGGCCGCGGCGCATTCCTGGCCGAGATCTGGGAATGGAAGAAGCACCACGGCGACGTGATCCTCGAACAGCTGCGGCGCCTGGGCTGCTCCTGCGATTGGGCGCGCACGAAATTCACGCTCGACGAAGACATGTCGCGCGCAGTCCGTACCGCGTTCGTGCGTCTGTGGGAGAAGGGGCTCATCTATCGCGGCGCGCGTCTGGTGAACTGGGACTGCGCGCTGCAGACCGCGGTGTCCGACGACGAGATCGAGTACGTCTCACGCAAGGACAAACTGTATTTCCTCAAGTATCCGGTGAAGGACCGCCACGATGTGTTCGTGACGGTCGCCACCACACGCCCCGAGACCATGCTCGGCGACACCGGCGTGGGCGTGCATCCCCAGGATGCCCGCTACCAGTCGCTGGTGGGCGCGCGCATCGTGCTTCCGCTCATGGGGCGCGAGATTCCGATCGTCGCCGACGAGTCCGTGGATCCCGCGTTCGGCACCGGTGCGGTGAAGCTCACGCCGGGACACGACCCCGCGGACTACGAGCGCGGCGCACGCCACAAGCTCCCCATCGTGAACGTGCTGAACAAGGACGGCACGATGAGCGTGGAAGCGGGCCCGTTCGCGGGATTGCCGCGCGAGAAGGCGCGGACCGCAGTGCTCGCCGCCATGGAAGAGCAGGGGCTCCTGGAGAAGATCGAGGACATCGTGCACAACGTGGCCGTGTCCGATCGCTCCAAGTCGTCCATCGAGCCTTTGGTCTCCGAGCAGTGGTTCGTGTCCATGAAGCCGCTCGCGGGCCCCGCGATCGACGCAGTGAAAAGCGGACGACTGCGGCTCCTTCCCGAGCGCTGGACCAAGGTGTATCTCGACTGGCTGGAGAACGTGCGCGACTGGTGCATCAGCCGCCAGCTGTGGTGGGGGCATCGCATTCCGGTGTGGTACGACGAAGACGGTGCCACCGCGGCCTCCGTCGACGATCTCGCGATCGGCTCCCCGCATCCCAAGACCGGCAAGCCCATCGTGCGTCAGGACGACGACGTGCTCGACACCTGGGCTTCGTCGTGGCTCTGGCCCTTCGCCACGCTCGGCTGGCCGGAGCGCACCGCGTCGCTGGACAAGTTCTATCCCACGCAGTTCCTCTCCACCGCGCGGGAGATCATCTATCTGTGGGTCGCGCGCATGGTGATGGCGGGGGAGGAGCTTCTCGATTTCCTTCCGCCAGAGAAGCGCGTGCCGTTCGCGGTGTGCTACATCAATGCCACCGTGCTCGACGCGCAGGGCCGGCGCATGTCGAAGAGCCTCGGCAACGGCATCGATCCGATCGAGATGATCGACCGCTACGGCGCCGACGCGGTGCGCCTCTCGCTCATGATGCTCTCGCGCGAGGGGCAGGACGTGAAGCTCGCGGAGGATCGTTTCGAGCTCGGCCAGCGCTTCTGCAACAAGATCTGGAACGCGACGCGCTTCGTGCTCGGGGGCCTCGGCGAGGAAACGATCGCCGACGCATCCGGCGCCGGCGTGGCCGCCGCAGGGACGCAGCACGACGCGCTCGAGGATCGCTGGATTCGCTCGCGCCGAGCGGCGGCGGTGGAGTCGGTGTCGCGCGCGCTGGAGGAGTACCGTTTCCACGATGCGGCGCAGGAGCTGTACCGCTTCACGTGGAACGACTTCTGCGATTGGTATCTGGAAGCCGCGAAGTCGCGCCTCTCTCCGGATGCGCCCGCGGCCAGCCGGGATGCCGCGCGCCGCACGCTCCTGGACACGCTGGCGACGACGGCGCGCCTCCTGCATCCGTTCCTTCCGTTTCTCACCGAAGAGATCTGGCGCCACCTTCCCGGTGCGTCGGGGCTTCTCGCGACCGCGTCGTGGCCCCAGCCCGGCGCGCGTGACTTGGAAGCGGAGCGCCGTTTCGAACGGCTGCAAGAGCTCGTCTCGGCGTCGAGGAACATTCGCAGCCAAATGAACATTCCTCCTCAGGCGTCGACTGCGCTGCACGTGCGTGCCGAAGATCGGGCGACGGTGGAGATTCTGGAATCGCTCGCCGGGCTCGCCGTGCCGCTCGCGCGCGCGTCGGAGATTCTTATCGCGGTGGATCTCGCCAAGCCGCGCGCCGCGGCCAGCGCGGTGCTCGAGGGCGCAACGCTCTTCGTTCCGCTGGCGGGCGTGATCGATCTCGACGTGGAGAGCCGCCGCCTCGCGAAGGAACGCGAACGGCTCGCCAGCCTGATCGCACAGACGCGCGCCAAGCTTGCGAACGCGAGCTTCGTGGAGCGTGCGAAGCCCGACGTGGTTCAAGCGGAGCGGGAGAAGCTCGGGAGCTTGGAGAACGACGCGGCGAAGGTCGAGTCGGCGATCGCGGATCTCGCGGAATAGGGTCTCGCGCCGGGATGCGTGCGGGAGTGCGCGAGGGAATAAAGGACGGTTCGGCGGGTATTCAGGGGGAACGATCGAAGCCCGCCGGCCGCGGGGGGAGGAAATGATGCGAGTCCATGCGACTTTCTGGCGCACTGCCGTCGCCATCACGGGAGGAGGCGCGTTCCTGGCGTTCGTGCCTTCGACGGCACGCGCCGCGAACGGAATCGACGTCACCGTCTACAACAACGATCTGGCGCTGGTGAAGGATCGCCGCACGATCGATGTGGCTTCGGGCGACTCCGAGTACTCGTTCACCGGTGTGCCGGCGTTGATCGATCCGACTTCCGTGCGCTTCGATCCGGGCAATGGTGGGGAGCTGACGGTGCTCGAACAGAACTTCCGCTACGACCTGGTGAGTCGCGAGAAGCTCTTGGAGCGCTATCTCGACAAGCCGACCAAGATCCTGACGAAGCATGACAAGTATCACGAAGGGATCCTCAAGACTTCCTCGGGATCGCTCGTCCTGGAAACGGACAAGGGCGTGGTCCTGCTCTCCGAGGACGAAGTCGCCGACATCACGCTTCCGGAGATCCCCGAGGGGCTCATTACTCGGCCGACCCTGGTCTGGCGCCTGGACAACGACGGCTCCAAGTCCCGGGACGTCGAGATCGCCTATCTCACCGGGGGGATGGCCTGGCACGCCGAGTACGTGGCGGCTGTGGACCCCAAGGACACCAAGATGGGCCTGTCGGGATGGGTCTCAATCGAGAATCATTCGGGAGCAACGTACAAAGATGCCAATCTCAAGGTGGTGGCCGGGGACGTGCACCGCGTCGTGGATCAGCCCCCCCCGATGCCGCTGGGGCGGATGAAGGACATGGCCTTGGCCTCGGAGGCGGCGGGGTTCGAGGAGAGGGCCTTCTTCGAGTACCACATCTACGATCTTCAGCGCCCGGCCACGATCGCCGATCGAGAAGTGAAGCAGATCCAGCTCTTCCCAGACCGGGAAGTGCCGATCCGCAAGGTCTACGTCTACGAGCCGTCCCGGGTGAGCGACAAGGTCCAGGTCGAGGTCGAGTTCGAGAACGAAAAAGACCAAGGCCTCGGCATGCCGCTTCCCGGCGGCAAGTTTCGGGTCTATCGGGAAGACGCCGACGGCGCCCTCGAGTTCGCCGGCGAAGACCGCATCGACCATACGGCTCGTGACGAAAAGGTGTCCGTCGCACTCGGCAACGCCTTCGACCTCGTGGGCGAATGGGCCGAAAAAGAATCGCACCGCGTGTCCGATCGGGTGTTCGAACGGTCGGTGGAGATCAAGCTGCGCAACCGGAAGGAATCGGACGCGGTGACGATCCTGGTGCGCGAACATCCGGGAGGCGACTGGAAAGTGCTCGAGTCGAGCCACACCTGGAAGAAGCCGAAAGCGAACGACCTCGAGTTCGAAGTTCCGGTGAAGGCCGGAGAAGAGGTCGTGCTGACGTATCGAGTCCGCACCGAGTACTGAGCGAGCGCCGATCATGAACACGTCGCGACTTGGCGAATACCTGCGTGAAGCGAGAGAGAGGGCTGGGCTCTCTCTCGAGCAGCTCGCGGAGCGCACGCGGGTTCGCGTCGACAACTTGGCCGCGCTGGAGCGCGAGGAGCTGGACGAGCTTCCCGCCGACGCCTACGTGCGCGGTTTCGTAAAGATCGTCTGCCGCGAGCTCCGCCTTCCCGCGGAAGAAGGGCTCGCCCTGTACGGCAAGCTCCGCTCCAACGTCGAGCTTCCCGACGAAATCGTCTGGTCCGAGGAGAGCGCGGCGAAGGAGCCGGGCACGCTGGACAAGGCGCTTCAAGATCCGGATCGCGTGATCTCGTTCGCGAAAAACGTTCGCAAGTGGGCGATTCCGCTCGCCGCAATCGCGGTGGTCGTGATCGTCGCGTTGGTCGTGCGCGGTGCCGGAGTCGGCGCGGAGGAAGGAGCCGACGCTCCCGAGAGCGAGCCCGCGAAAGACGACCGCGCGGCGGCCGTTCCGCGCGAGCCCGAGTCGGCGGCCCCGCGGCGTACGGCGCCTTCCGGAAACATCGCCAAGCCCGAAGATCTCGCCAAGGCCGAGGAGCTCCTGGCCACGCTCGAGGCGCGCTCGAAGCCGCCCAAGGTCGTCCCGGTCGAGCCTCCGGAGCCGGAGAGTCCCGCCATTCGTGTGACGGCCCCAGCCCTGGCGACGCCGGAGCCGGCGGCGTCCGCGGACGGCCTCGCGCAGGCGGATCCAAGCGGGCCCTCGAGCCTGGGCGGCGCACCGGGGGAAAGTCTCGCGTCCCCCGAGCCGAGCCTCGCGGCGGGCAACGCGAACGGTGCCACCAACGCTGGTGAATCCCCGACCATGCAGGATGTCGTCCCCGCGGAGCCGTTGGTTCTAGAGATCGAAGCGATCCGCGAGTCCGAGGTCACGCTCATCCTCGACGGCGGAGGATTCCCGCGCAAACGCAGCCTCATGACGGGCGAGCGCAAGTCCTGGAAGGCCGACAGCCTCTTCGTGATCTCCGCCTCCGACGCCGGTGCGATCCGCATCATTCTGAACGGTGCCGATCTGGGAAGTCCCGGCACGCCGGGCACGCCGCTCACGAACTACGCAATCCGCCGCTAGCGCGCTCGCTGGATCCCGGCCGCGATCTTCCAGGAAAACTCAGCTGCGCGAGCGATCGCCTCGGATTCCCAGTATCTCTCGTCTCACATACGTTCCTCGGCGCGCCGGCGGCTCGCCTTCTGCCCAGATTCCCGGAGCCTTTCGGCTCGCGCTTTTCGCTTCGTGGAGAACATGCTCTGCGTCGGCGATACGCAGGCTCGCCGAAAGGTACCGGGACTCTGGGCGGCGACCGCCGGTGCGCCTCCGGTACGCCAGTTCGCCTCGAGACACTGGGAATCCGAGGCGCTCGCTCGCTGGTCGTGATGTTTGCGAACGACCGCGGCGCGGCAACCGCTCGCTGGTGGACTTGCGGAGATGCTCGGGTGATCTCGTGGTGCTAGCGATCTCCCTCCACCCCGCTCGCAATTTCTTTTCCGTCGAGCACCGCCGTCCAGCGAATGGGGAAGGCCTTTCGCAGCATCGCGCTCACCGAACAATACTTCTCGAGCGACAAGTGGATCGCGCGTTCCACATCCTCGGCCGGCACGTCGACGCCGTCCACGCGATACACCAGCCTCACTTCCGTGAAGACTTTCGGCGTGTCGTCGACTTCGTCCGCATCGATGTCGATCGAGAAGCTGCGTACGTCCAGGCGACGCTTGCGCAGAATCGACGCGACGTCCATTCCCGTGCATCCGCCGAGTGCGAAGAGCAGGAGCTCCTTCGGGGACGAAGCGCCGCCGTCGCCGCCGGACTCCGCCGACGTATCCATCGGAACCCAGTGGCTCGACTTTCCTTTGGCCAGGAACGTGAACTGATGGGAATGGCGGATCGTCACGCGCGCCATGTGGTCTCCTGAATTTGCCGAACGAAGACGCCCGCACGGGGCGCTGCGGCTCCTCATCTACCCCGCCACGATCTCCCAAGAAGCGCGAAGTTTCCATCCGATTCGCCGCCTCCTGCGTAACGGGGATGTCATCGCGATCGCGCCCGCGCTCGTTCGAACCGCGAGCGGCGCAGGCCCGACGGCACACGATGGCGCGACACCCTCGACGGGGGAGGATTTCCAATGCGTTCTTGGTTCGAGCGAAGCGCCGCGACTCTCGCGGCCCTGGTGGTGTTCGCCGGCTCCGCACCGGCGCAGGAAGCGGTGTACGTGGTCACCGTTTCCAACGTTCTGGAAGTGTTCGATAGTGCGGCGCCCGCGAGCGTCGTGGCGTCCGCTCCGATCACCGGACTGCAGGCGGGGGAGAATATCCTGGCGATCGACTTTCGCCCCGCCGCACCGGTCGGCCGCCTTTACGGGCTCGGAAGCTCGAGCCGCGTCTACCAGATCGATCCGGCCTCCGGGGTTGCGACCGCGATCGGAGGCGGACCGTTCACGCCGGCGCTCAATGGATCGGAATTCGGATTCGACTTCAATCCGACGGTGGATCGCATTCGCGTGGTGAGCGACAACGATCAGAATCTGCGTCTGCATCCGGATCTCGGAACGGTGGTGGCGACCGACTCGACCTTGAACTATGCCGCGGGCGATCTCTCCTACGGCGAAGATCCGTATGCCGTGGCGGTCGCCTACACGAACAGCGTCGATCCGCCTCCGGCCGCGACCACGCTCTACGACATCGACACCGTGCTGAACATCCTCACGACGCAATCTCCGCCGAACAACGGCACGCTGAACACGATCGGACCTCTCGGTGCGAATCCGAACAACACCGCGGGATTCGACATCTCCGGGGCATCAGGCATGGCCTACGCCGCGCTGAATTCCGGAGGGACGTCGAGCCTCTTTCGCATCGATCTCGGAACGGGCTCGGCGACGCTGGTGGGCACGATCGGAAGCAGCGCGACCGTGCGAGGACTGAGTGTGTTCGGAAGCGTGGATCCGACCCCGATCGACGCCGCATCGTGGGGCAAGATCAAAGGATTGTATCGCCAGTAGGGACGTCGACGGCGCGGGATCCCACGTTCGGGGTCCCGCGCCGCGCGCTCATCTCCCGATCGTCGCGACCATCACCGCTTTGATCGTGTGCACGCGGTTCTCGGCCTCTTCGAACACGCGCGACGCCGCGCTCTCGAACACCGCGTCTTCCGCCTCGCAGATCTCCGGGAACTTGCGCGCGAGATCCGTTTCGCGATCGTGGAAGCAGGGGAGGCAGTGCAGGAAGATCGCGTCGTCGCGGCCGGTCATCTTCATCATCTTCGACGTGACCTTGTAGCCCTTCAAGAGCTTGATGCGCTCCGGAATCTTGGCCTCTTCGCCCATGGAGGCCCACACGTCCGTATAGATCACCTGCGAGCGCTTCACCGCTTCCGCCACGCGACTTCGTGATGGTGATCTTGCCGCCCGACTTCGCGGCCACGGCCTTGCACTCGGCGACGAGCCGCTTGTCCGGGAAGAGCGAGGCCGGCGTGGCATTGCGAAAGTCCATTCCCAGGATCGCCGCGCCTTCCATGAGCGAGTTCGCGACGTTGTTGCGGCCGTCGCCCACGTAGGTGAACGCGACCCCGCGCAGCTCGCGTCCAAATTGCTCCTGCACGGTCTGGAAGTCGGCGAGCACCTGCGTGGGATGGAAGCGGTCGGTCAGCCCGTTCCACACCGGCACACCGGCCCACCGGGCCAGCTCTTCCACGGTCTCGTGGGCGTATCCGCGGAATTGAATCCCGTCGAACATGCGCCCGAGCACGCGCGCCGTGTCCTTCACGCTTTCCTTCTTGCCCAGCTGGATGTCGTCCTTGCCGAGATACTCCGCGTGTCCGCCCTCGTCGACCGCCGCAACCGTGAACGCGCAGCGTGTGCGCGTGGACGCTTTCTCGAAGATGAGGGCGATGTTCTTTCCCGCGAGCGTGCGCCCGCAGAGCCCGGCGCGCTTGTCGGCCTTGAGCTTCGCGGCGAGATCGAGCAAATAGACGAACTCGTCCCGCGAAAAATCCAGCATGCGAAGGAAGTGACGTCCGTGAAGGTTGAACGGCATCGGCGTCCTTTCTCGGGATGCGTCCCCGATCACTTGCCCCAATTCACGGGATCCCTCAGCACCGGCTGCGACATGCAGCGGCTGCCTCCTCTCCCGCGGCACAGCTCGGAGGCGTCGAGCTCAAGCACTTCGATGCCCGCGTCCACGAGACGCAGGTTCGTCTCCTTGTTCCGCTTGTAGCCGATCACCACGCCGGGCTCGATCGCCAGCGTGTTGTGTCCGTCGTCCCACTGCTCGCGGATGTACTCGATGCCTTCCTTGCCGCTGGCGACGATCTGCACGTCGTCGCGCGGGAGGCAGGCGCGCAGCGCGGCTTCCAGCCCGTCGACTTTCTCGACCTTGTGCTCCACCAGCGTTCCGGGGCGGAGGATGAAGACTTCCAAGCTCCTGCCGATGCCCGGATAGAAGTTGAACTTGTTCACGTCCACCATCGTGAACACCGTGTCGAGGTGCATCACCGCGCGCCCTTTACGGAAGTGCGCGACGATGACGTTGCGCACGCTGGCCTCTTCGAACAGGCGATGCGCCACCGTCTCCACCGCCGCCGGCGTGGTGCGCTCGCCGCAGCCGATCGCCACCGTGCTCTCGTCGAGCACCAGGATGTCGCCGCCCTCGATCGTGGCCGGGAAGCGGTCGTCCGCGCGGGTGCCGTACCAGAACGGGAACTCGCTCTTCGCGAACATCGGATGATGGCGATAGATCACGCGCATGTAGAGCGACTCGCGGTCCCGCGCCGGCGTGGCCAGCACGGAGAGGAGGCATCCCGCATTGATCCACGCGGCGGAGTCGCGCGTGAAGAAGAGGTTCGGGAGCGGAGGAAGAATCGCGTCGAAGCGGTCGGAGATCACTTCGGCGAAGAGCGGCGCGATCTCCCATTCGGGGAGCTCGCTCTTGAGAATGCCGGCGAGAAGCGCGTCCAAGAGATCCTCGATGGAGCAGGTACGCAGCTCGCGGCGCAGGTACTCCGAGACCTTGCGTCCGCAGACCTGCGGGGTCACCACCTCGTCCACCACGACCGAGCGGACGTCCGGATCCGCCAGCGCTTCGCCGAGGAGCGTGCGGAACGAGTACACGGTCACGCCGCGATCTTTCAGCATGCCCACGAAGCGATCGTGCTCTTCCTGCGCGCGCTCCACCCAGAGGATGTCGTCGAAGAGAAAGATCTCCTTGTTCTGCGGCGTGAGGCGCGAAATCTCGTTGCCGGGACGGTGCACGATCACCTGCCGGAGCCGTCCGATCTCCGAGCTCACGCGATACCGCTCCGAGCCCACGGCGGTCTGCGCCGGCGCGTCGCCCATCACCAGTACTTCTCGGTCGTGATGTGGCCGGGCGTCTTGCCCGTCGTGCGAACCATGCCGCGATGCCCGAGCTTCTCGATGAGATCCTTGATCATGTCCGGGTTCCCGCAGAGCAGCACCTGCGAGTTTTCGGGCCGGATCTCCGCACCTCCCGCGCGTTCCAGGCTTCCGTCGTCCAGCGTCTGCGGGATTCGCGACTGCAGCCCTCCCAGGGGAGGCTCCTCGCGCGTCACCGCGGGAACGTAGACGAGCTGTCCGGGATGGCGCTCCTGGTGCCGGGCGATCTCTTCCCGGTAGGCCAGGTCGGAGCGCAGGCGCACCCCGTGGACCAGCACGATCTTTCCGAAGCGCTCCCACGTGGACGGGGTGCGCAGCATGGCGATGAAGGGTGCCAGCCCCGTGCCGGTGGCGAGGAACCAGGCCACGTCCGTGTTCGGCACGCGCTTCAGCGTGAACACGCCCTGCGGCTTGCAATGGATCCAGCCCATGTCCCCGGGGTGAAGCTTGTCGAGGAGCGGGGAGAGGCAACCGTCGTCGACGCGGATCACGAAGAACTCGGGGGCCTCGTCCGAGGCCGACGCGATCGAGAACAATCGCTCGATCCTCCCGTGCTTCCCGTTCTCGACGCCGTCCATTCCCAGCGCCACGAACTGGCCCGGCTCGAACGAGCCCAAGGAACAGTCGTAGCGAATGGTGAAGAGTCCGTCCGTCCAATCGATCCGGTGCGTGATCTTGGCGAGCGTCCAGAGCTCGGGATTCTTCAAGGGACACCTTGGAGGGAGATGCGCCCACCCCGTCTCCGGGGTGAGTCGACTGCGTATCCTGAATGAGGCGACGACGTTTGGCAAGGGCCGCCCGAGAAGGTATTCTGGACGCAGCGCGTCACCCCGGAGGAACGTTCATGGCCGTCACCACGAAGATCGAGAGCGAGATCGTCTCGCTCGCGGACCTCATCGCTCTCGACGAGGTGCTGACCGACGAGGAACGCCGCGTCCGCGACGCGGTCCGCCGCTTTCTCGCCGAGCAGTACACGCCCCACGTCGACGAATGGTTCGAAAAGGAGATCTTCCCGCGCGACCTCGTTCCCAAGATCGCCGAGCTCGGCGTTCTGGGGATGAACATCGACGGCTACGAGTGCGCCGGATTCGGCGAAGTGGCCTACGGCTTGGCGCTGGAGGAGCTGGAGTACGCGGACTCCGGTCTGCGCTCGTTCGTCTCGGTGCAGGGCTCGCTGTGCATGTACCCGATTCTGCGCTACGGATCCGACGAGCACAAGAACGAGTGGCTGCCGAAAATGGCGCGCGGCGAGACGATCGGCTGCTTCGGCTTGACCGAGCCCGACGCCGGCTCCGATCCCGGCGCGATGAAGACCCGCGCGACGAAGTCCGGCGGGGACTGGATCCTGAACGGCACCAAGATGTGGATCACGAACGCGCCGATGGCCGACCTCGCGGTCGTGTGGGCCAAGACCGAGGGAGAAGACATCGCCTCGATCCGCGGATTCCTGATCGAGCGCGGAACGAAGGGCTTCGAGACGCCGACGATGCGGCGCAAGATGTCGCTGCGCGCCTCCGAGACCGGGGAGATCGTGCTCAACGACTGCCGCATCCCCGCGCGCAACATGCTCCCCGGAGCGCGCGGCCTGGGCGGCCCGCTCTCCTGTCTCAATCAAGCGCGATTCGGGATCGCGTTCGGTGCGGTGGGGGCGGCGCGCGCGGTGTTCGATTGCGCGCTCGGCTATGCGAAGGAACGAATCGCGTTCGGCGTGCCCATCGCCAAGAAGCAGCTCGTGCAGGAGAGGCTCGTGGAGATCGCCACGGGAATCGCCAGCGCCCAGCTCATGGTGCTGCACTTCGGGCGTCTGAAGGGCGAAGGGAAGCTGCGGCCCGAGCAGGTGAGCCTGGTGAAGCGCAACAACGTGCACATGGCGCTGGAGGCGGCGCGCTCCGCGCGCTCGATCCTCGGAGCGAACGGAATCTCCGTGGAATATCCGGTGATTCGCCACATGTTGAATCTGGAGTCCGTGTTCACCTACGAAGGCACGCACGAGGTTCACACGCTGGTGATCGGGCGCGCGCTCACCGGAGAGAATGCCTTCTAGGCTCGCTGGATCACGGCCGCCACGTCTTCCCGGAAATGAAAATGGAGCCCCAACCGGAATAGGCAAGGGCTCCATCGAGGTCGAGCGAGCTGCTCCGGACTCTACGGAGTCAGCCGCTTGAGCGTGGGTTGGCGCAGCGCCCGTCCGCCCGACTCAGCGACCACGCCGTAGTAGATGCCGAGCTCCTGGCAGATGAGGCGGGTTCCCTCTCCGGAAGCCTCCGTCGTGCGCCAGGCCGCGGCGAGATGCGGAAGCGTGGCCACCGCCTTCTGGCTGTTGTAGTACGTGCGGGCTTGGTCGAGCGTGAAACGATCCCCCACGCCTTCCAGCGAGATGCCGTTCAGCCACGGATCGTCCAGCCGTCCGCCGGAATTCGCGAGCAGGATCTTGTCGGGAAACGCCTGGCGCATCGCCAGCGTGTACTTCGGCCGCCAGTACTCGTAGCGCTGCGAAAGAAAATCCACATTGTCCTCGACTCCGTCCCAGTCGATGTCGAAGGAATCGGTGATTTCCTGCAGCGTGATCTTGCGATGGTTCGGATACGACTTCGTGCATTGGTCGATGTAGAAACCGTCCCACGGCGTCGTCATCGTGACGTTACGGTGGAAGTCGACCATCGCATCGATCGATTCCCCCTTCACGATCCACGACGGCACCGCCGAGGGCGTGCCGTAGCCGTAGATGCGTACGATCTCGTCGTTCTCGAGATCGCGGATGCAGTACTCCTCGGGAAACGACGCCGTGAGCGCGTCGTAGTAGGGATTCCCGGTGTACGTGAAAATGGGAACGTCTTGAGCACTCGTGTACGCGAGGCAGACGGCGCCGGGCACCGCGGCCCGGATGAGATTCAGGTCCATCGCCGAAAGTGACGGATTGCACACGAAGAGCTCGTAGCCCGAGTACATCTCGGGCCAGTTGTTGCCCCGCAGCTCATCCGGCTGGAGGATGAAGTACGCCTTGTCCAGCTCGGACGGGGGATTGATCGGCCCCACATGGCGTCCATCACGCCCTTCGGGCCCGGCCAGACATCCCACCAATAGAAACATCAACGTCAACGACACAGTCGCCTCCCAGGCCCTTCTCCGCTCGAAGGACATGAACGCCGCTCCATGATGTTGTGCAAAGGATGAACGCAAAACCGGGCAAACCCCGGTTCATACGGGCTGTACTCCTGGAGGGGCAGGAACTGTGCCGAAGGGGTGTCAGGATTCACTGTGCGTCCATTTCCGGGGTTTGCCGAGGGTGCGGGGCCGGAGCCGCGGAGCGGTCCCATGCAGTCCCTCGTGACTCGTCCTTGCGATCGCGTGGAGACGGCAGGTCGCGTCGCGGAACGAGCCTGTGCAATATGGGCTCTCGGGGCCGTTTGTGCAAGGCGTGATTCCGAGCCCCGAAGTCCCGCCGCGCGCCGCTCTCAAAGGTCGTAGAGCTCTCCGTACTTCTCTTCGATGTAGCTCACGAACGGCTTCACCTGGAGCCGCGTTCCCGTGACGCGCCGCAGGAGCTCCGGCGCGGGATACGTGCGCCCCGGCTTGTGGATGTTCTTCCCCAGCCACTCGCGCAGCGGAAGCAACGTTCCCCTCGCGATCTTCGCGTCGAAACGGGGGATGTCCTTGCGCGCCTGCGCGACGAACTGCGCTCCGTACAGATTGCCCAGCGAGTACGTCGGGAAGTAGCCGAACAGTCCCATCGACCAGTGGATGTCCTGGAGCACTCCCTTGGAATGCGTGGGCGGCACGATGCCGAGCGCTTCCTTCATCTTCCGGTTCCAGATCGCGGGAAGATCTCCGGTCTTCACCTTGCCCGCGAACACGTCCTTCTCGATCTCGTAGCGGAGCACGACGTGGAGGTTGTAGGTGACTTCGTCGGCTTCGGTGCGCACGAACGAAGGCACCACCTCGTTGATCGCGAAGACGAAGTCGTCGAGACGCGCGCGGCCCAGCTGGGGAAACGTGCGCTTGAGTGGCGGGAGGAAATGGGTCCAGAACTCGCGGCTCCTGCCGATCACGTTCTCCCACATCCGGGACTGCGACTCGTGGATCCCGAGCGAGATGGAATGACCGAGCGGAGTCCGCACGATCCCCGTGTCGATTCCCTGTTCGTAGAGGCCGTGCCCCGCTTCGTGGATGAGCCCGAACAAACACTCCCGCAAGTCGTGCGGATCCACGCGGGTGGTGAGCCGCACGTCGGCGGGATCGAACGATGTGCAGAAAGGATGCGTGGTGAGATCGATGCGTCCCTTGGTGAAATCGAAACCCATGGCTTCCACGACGCGGCGTCCGTACTCGAGCTGCTTCTCCTGCGGGAAGGATCCCAGGAGAAGCTTGCGGTTCGGCTTCCGCTTCGACCGCGCGATTTTCCGCACCAGAGGAATGGTGGCCTCTTTGAGCTCTTCGAGAAGCGGGTCGAGCATGTCCACGGTGGCGCCGGGCTCGAACGCGTCGAGATGCGCGTCGTAGGGGACCCCTTCGTAGCCGATGCATTCCGCCATGCGCTTCTTGAGGCGCACGATCTCCGCGAGATTCCCGGCGAAGCCGCGCCAGTCGTTCTTCGCGTAGGCCTTGCGCCAGGCGTTGAGCCCCTGGCTCTCGGCGTGCGCCATCTCGCGCACCAGCGCTTCCGGGACGCGCAGCGCGCGACGGTGCTCGCGCTCCGCCTCGCGCACCATGGCGCGCTCGCGCGGGGTGAGACCGCGCCGGCGCGAAGTGGTCTTGAGCGCGTCGCGAAACCCGCGCGAGACCAGCTTCTCGTGCGCGAGCCCGGCGAGGCCGGAGAGCTGGGCGCTGCGGGCGCGCACGCCTCCTTCCGGCAGGTACGTTTCCTGATCCCACTCCAGAACCATCGAAGCGCGGGTCACGTCTTCGTAGTCGCCCCAGCGAGCGACGAGATCCTTCACGCGAGAGCTCTGCACGTCGAATCCTCCGAAAAGAACGAAAGCGGGTCCGAGAGCGGGGGGGAATGAAACTCCCGGAATGTACCCGGGACGTGCGCATCGCTCAAGGTCGGACGGAGGCGATCATGAACCCCACGACTTCCCCGAAATTGATCGCGAAGCCGAGCACGGTGAGCAGCAGCAGCACCAGCGCGGCGATCGTCACTCCGCGGCCTTCGCGTCGTCCGATCCCGCTGCGCATCGCGCTCGACGCCAGCCAACCGCCCGTGAATCCCCCGATGTGCGCGAGGTTGTCCACGCCTGGCAGGAGAAAGCCCATGATCCCCAGCACGATCGCCCATTGCCAGGCTTGCCGCGCCATGCTGGAAGAGCCCGTCGCGCGCCCGTAGACGATGAGCGCGGCCAAGAGGCCGAAGATCGATCCCGAGGCTCCGATCGACGAATGGCCGGGCATGAGATCGGAAAAGAAGAATCCGACCGCTCCGGCCAGGGACCAGATCACGAAGAATCGCGCCGGACCGTACGAGCTCTGCACCGCGGGACCGAGATCGCGAACCCACAGCATGTTGAAGAGAATGTGCAGAAGCCCGCCGTGCAGATAGATCGCGGTGAGCAGAGTCCAGTATCGGCCGTGCGCGAAATCGAACGAAGAGGTTGCGCCGAGCTTGTGCAGCGACTCCGAGGTCGGGGAGAGAATCCGAAACAAGCTGCCGCCGAATCCCAGCGCGCCGCGCAGATCGAGGCCCAGCGAGAGCATGTAGAAGCCGATGCACGCCGCCGGAATGATCGACACGGGATCGATGCGGCCGCCGAAGAGCTTCGAGAGCGCGGGGCCGAAACCCCAGAGCCCCGGCCTCTTCTCTCCGCAGAACGGGCACGCGAGAGCGCTCACGGAGATCAACTTTCCGCAGCGCGGGCAGAGCATGGATCCGGTGGTGCGTCGCATCCGCGTACCCTAGACCGCGAACTTTTCCTGGGCAAGCCCTGGAGCGCCGGGATAACCTGCCTCGCTTGCTCCGTCTCGATCCATTCGACCTCTCGGAGGGATTGTGCGCGCTGCTTCGCAGAAGTTTCTCGTCGAGCTTCTCGACGTCCCCGGCCCGACCAACTACGAGACCCCCGTCCAGCGGCTTTGGCGGCGCTACGTGGAGCCGTTCGCGGATCGCGTCGAGATCGACACGTACGGCAACAACACCGCCATTTTAGAGGGCGCCAAGCACTCCGTGATGATCGCGGGACACGCCGACGAGATCGGGCTCATCGTGAAGCGGATCGATTCGCAGGGCATGCTCTGGTTCGGCACGATCGGAGGCATCGACCCCGCGGTGCTGGCGGGGACGCGCATTCGCGTGCTCGGCAAGAAGGGCGAAGTGCCCGGCGTGATCGGATTCCCCGCGATTCATCTCCTGCCGCGCGGGGAACCCTCCAAGCCGCCCAAGATCGGGGATCTGTGCATCGACATCGGAGCGAAGTCCAAGCGCGATGCGGAGAAGCTCGTGGCCGTGGGAGATCCGGCGATCTTCGGCGAGAACTTCCGCATGATGGCCAACGGATTCGCCAGCCACCGCGTGTTCGACAATCGCGTCGGGTGCTGGGTGGCCGCGGAAGTACTGCGCGAGCTGCGCGGGGAGCGAAGCAAGAAGGGGCGTCCCACGCTGTACTCCGTATCCTCCGTGCAGGAGGAGACCGGAGTTTGGGGTGCGGGATTGGTCGCGTATCGCTACATGCCGACCGTGGGAATCGCCGTGGACGTCACCCACGACACTTCCACGCCCGGTCTCTCCAAGTCGCTTCCCGACGTGGCCTGTGGAAGGGGACCGGTGATCGCCCGAGGGATTCGCAACAATCGGATCGTCGTGGATCTCCTCGAGAAAGCCGCGAAGGCCGCGCGCGTTCCGTATCAAATCGAGATCGATGAAGGCAACACCTGGACCGACGCGGATGCCATCTCCAACAAGAAAACGGGAATTCCCGTGGCCACCGTGTCCATCGCGTGTCGCTACATGCACACGCCGAGCGAAGTGGTCCATCTCGGAGACCTGGAGCAGTGCGTCGCGCTGCTGGTGCGCTTCGTGCGCGACCTCTCCGAGAAAACCAGCTTCGTGCCGCGATGATGATGCGCTGGGTCGCTCTCGCCGCCGTCGCGGCGCTGGCATTTCCGGCGAGCACGCCCGCGGCCGACTCGGGCGGCGCGGCGTCTTCCGCTCGCGCGAAGGAATCGCGCGCCGACGACTTCTGGGCGAAGCGCGAAGCGTCGTACCGGGACGATGCCCGCGGCCCCTTCACCGCGATCCGCGCGGACTACCTGAAGCCCGGCGAGTCGCTCACGCTCTACGCGAGCGCCGATTCGGTCGGCATCGCGCCGCTCGTGGACGCCGCGTCGATTCGCGTCGCGCTGGACGAGAACGCCGCGTTTCACACCGAGCCGACGCAGTCGATCGAAGATCCGCGCCTCGGGCGCTTCCTTCTTTCCATGGACATGCAGACCCCGGATCTCGGGCGCGTTCTGGTCTACGATCCGAAGCTGCTGGATTCCCATTTCCACGGATTCGCGGTGTTTCCGGAAGATCCGAAGCTGCGCGTGGTCGCCCGGGTCATCCCTGCCACGCAGGACACGCTGGTCGTCGGAACCACGCGCGGGTTGGAGAAAAAGCTGCAGCGCGCCGCGCTTCTCTCCTTCGAACGGGACGGCACGGCGTGCCGGCTCACCGGGTTCCGCGAGCCGGGGGAGACGGGAGCGCTGTTCGTTCCGTTCCAGGACGCCACCAGCGGCGGGGAAACGTACGGCGTCGGCCGCTATCTTCGAGTGGATTGGAGAGAGGGAGATCCGACGGCGGTCGTCGACTTCAATCACGCGACGAATCCGTGGTGTGCCTACTCGACGTATTACAATTGCGTCTTGCCGCCCGAAGAGAACAAGCTGGAAGCGCCGATTCGGGCCGGGGAGAAAGCTCCGGAAGGCGCGCATCCCTGACGGAACGCCGCGCCGCTCCGGCGTGGCTCAGCGACCGGCGGCCGCCAGATCCTTGCGCGCCGCTTCCACCCACACTTGCACGCGCCGCGGCTTCGGACTCCAGCCGGGATCGCCGAGCGCGGCGAGCGCTCCGCTGAGCTCGTCGGGATCGCGCGCGGCCAGCTCCTCGCGCGAGGACACTCCCACTCGATAGAGGCGCATCGCGTTCTGCGTGCCGATGCCCCGCAGCATCACGATTCGGCAGCGCTCGGCAAGCGAATGCAGCACGCGCGCCGAGCTCTCGCCGGGCATGTAGAGTGAGCCCGCGTTGATCATGTTCAGCAGCCCCTGCACGTCGTGCGAGCCCCTCTTGTGCGCGTACTCGGCGATGCCGTCGGGGATCGCGGGAATGTTCTCGGGGCGCGCCGTCATGGAGTCGATCGTCCAGCGGTCCATCGCCGCAAGCACGAAGGCACACGCCAGTGCCGCGGCTCCCAGCGCGAGCTTCAGCCAGGCGGGAGAGAGCGGACGACGCGTCCCCGGTGCCTCTTCGTCCGCGCTCGCCGCGATCTCGTCCACCACCGACTCCGCTTCGCTTTCCGCGGCCGGCTTCTTGGTCACGGGCTTGCGCGACACGATCCACTCGGGCAGGACGCGCGCTTCCACCAGCGCGCGCGCCATGCTCCAGCAGGCGAGTCCGAACGGCGCGAACCCGATGAACCCGAGCACCGGCATCTCGAACACTTTCCACGATCCGACCCAGGGAACGGTGTAGATCCATTTCCCGCCCGGCAGGAAGTTCGCCGCCTCCCAGAAGAGGCCGCAGCACATACCGGCCGCCATGAGCCGCAGGATGCGTCCGGGGCGCCCTTCGGCGAGGTCCTGAAGCAGCGAGGGATGATCACGGCGGAAGAGCCAAGGCTCGATCAAGAGCGTGGGAACGGCCCACACGAACGCGAAGAAGAAATCGGGAAGCGCCAGGATCGCGAGCCCGAGCAAGAGACCTGCAAGCGTGCACGCGCGCAGGAGCCCGTCGCCGACGGCGAGAGGAGCCCGCCGCGTACGGGAGAAGGCTCCACGCACCGCCAGAACTTCTTCGAAGAAGAAGATCCCCGGCAGCACGGTCGCGAACGAAAGAAGGATTCCCGCCCAGCGCATCGGAAGAACGTCCGGAACGCCGATGTAGTACCAGTTCTGGACGCGGAAATTCCACAGCTCGAAGAAGAGCCACACCGGTGCGGACCACGCGAGCAAGTAGGCCACGTCGCGCGCTCGGCCCTCGAACAGCGAGAGCTTGGCGTTCTTCACCGCGGCGGCCCAGTTCAGCACGAGAAGGAGCGGATACCAGGCGAGCAGGTAATACCAGCTGAAGAAGGGCTCCAAGCGCATCGTCATGAGAGCGGTCGCCACCCCGAACACTGCGACCGCGCCGAGCGCGGCGAGTCCCGACTTCACGACGGACGGCGGGGTGACGCGACGTGCGACCACGACGCGCCGTTCGGGTCTCTTCTTCGTCTTGGGCTCCGCTGCGGCGGGCGCATGCGAAGGGGCTCTCGCGGAGCCGGCGGACGGCATGGGCGGCGCAGGGAACGCCCCGGAAGGGGGACGCTTCTTCGAGGGGGCTGGCGTGAGGAACGCTTCGTCCCAATTGATCGACTTCTTCGTGTCCTTCGCCGGCTCCGACGCGCCGTAGATCGCATCCAGATCCGGCTCGGGAGGAGGAGCCTCGACGGCGATCCGCTTGGGCGGTGGTGGGCGAACGGGCCCCTGCACTCGGTAGGGATTCTCCCCCGGCTTCACTTCGGGAGAATTGAATCCGGTGCGATCGATCACCAGATCCGCGTCGGCGACCTCGGGCTCGCCCTCGGGTTTCGCCGTAAGGCCGAACTCTTCGGCGGCGTCGCGGACGACGATCAGATCGGGATCGGCCGGAGCGGAATCCGCGGAGCTGGACTCGGACAGCGATTCGGAGAGCGACGTCGATCCGCCCTCGTGCTCGATCGGAATCTCGTCGTCTCGTTCCACGTCGCGAACCGCCGGTTCATAGCCGCTCGGGCATCTCCGCGAGCAGATACGCCATCACGGCCATGGCCGCGACGTTCTTGCGGAGCGCCTCGGGATCCACCTTGTCCACCGTGTCGGCGTGGCTGTGGTGGATGTCCCAGTAAAATTCCATCGGAGTGCACAAGGCGAGACCGGGCACGCCGTCGCGCATCAAGGGAGCGATGTCCGCGCCCCCACCCCCGTCCCGCAGAGAATCGGCTCCGAACGGCGCAAACCAAAGGGCGAATTGCATCAAACAGGCAAGAGCAGCCTTTTGCCGCCGATCGTCGACTTGGTCGGCCGTCCCCGGCTTTCGAATCGTGAGCCCAAAGCCGTAGGGGGGCTCGACCCCGCCGTCGGACTCGATCGCCGCCGCGTGGGTCTCTCCCCGCTCGACCGCCCGGCGATGGTACTCGTCGGCCCCGGCCGTCCCATTCTCCTCGTTCGTCCAGAGGACCACGCGCACCGTGCGCCGGGGCCGGATGCCCAGCTCCTTCAGGAGCCGCACCGCCTCCATGGAGACGACGCACCCCCCGCCGTCGTCGTGGGCGCCCTGCCCGACGTCCCAAGAGTCCAGATGCCCCCCGATCGCCACGATCTCGTGGGGGAGCTCGCGACCGGTCACCTGGCCGAGGACGTTGTGCGACACCGCGTCCGGGAGCATCCGGGCCCCCATGATGAGCTTCACGACCGGAGTGGTCCCGGTCGCCGACATTCGGGCGAGCATCTTCGCATCCTCGATCGAGAGCGCGGCCGCGGGGATCGGGGTCGCTCCGGTGGAGTCCTTCGTGTCGATCGATCCGGTGTGCGGACTCTGCAGCGACCCGCGTCCCACCGTGCGGGTCAAAGAAGCGACCGCCCCGCGCTTCGACGCTTCGCGCCAACCTTCCGTGCGGTACTTCACGGTTTCGCCGTAGCTGGTGAAGGGCGCGTTCCACAGCACGATGCGTCCGCGCACGGCGTCCGGCGGAAGCGCCCGAAGTGCGTCGAAGCTCTCGGCCACCACGACCGGAGCGGTGATTCCTTCGCTCGGGGTCCCCACGCTCTGACCGAGTCCCAGCATCGCGAGCGCGGCGAATCGCGGCTCCACCAGCGACGCGCTCTCTTCTCCGCGCACCCACACCGGCACCGTGACGGGCTGGCGTTCCACGCTCTCCAATCCGTCCGCGATCATCGCGCGCTCCGCCCAATCCACGGCGCGCTCCAGCGAAGGCGACCCCGAGAGACGATGTCCGATGAAGTCGCACAGATACGTGAGCTTCTTCATCGCCTCGTCGGAAGCCAGCGCCGCATGCGCCAGACGCTCCGCGTTGGCGCGCTCGACGTCCCCTTCGAAGGGCGGGGAAGAGACGGCGGGGGAAACGAACGCGACGAGAGCGATGGAAGCGGCGAGTGCCGCGAATGCTCCGCTACGCACGGCCGGTACGACTCGGACCGGCTTTGCGCAAGGAATCGAGGACGAGCTTCTTGTTGATGAGCTCCGGAAGCACGATGACCGCTCCGGCGTTCCCCGCGGGATACACGGCATAGAAAGGCACTCCGGCGCGACCGTGCTCTTTGAGCAGCGCGGTGATCTCGGGATCGCGCCGCGTCCAATCTCCCTTCAGAGTCACCACCTCGTACTCCAGGAGGAGGTCCTCCACCTCGGAGTCGGCCAGCACGGTGCGCTCGTTCACCTTGCACGTCCAGCACCACTCTGCGGTGAAGTCGAGAAAGACCGTGCTTCCGGAGTCCACCGCGGTCTGGAGCGCAGCACGCGTAAACGGATCCCAGGTGATCGCCCCTGCGTCTCCGGATTGAAGCTGCGCCGTGGGGCGCGCGAGCTCGGAGCCGGGATCGGGGAGTGCGAGCGCGTCTTTGAGCACGCGCATATACCCGAAGACGATGACGCACGCGGCGATCGTCCAGAACGTGACTTGCGCGCCGCGACTGCTCGCGAGCGTGACGAATCGACCGTGCGCCCAGGACAAAATTCCGAGCGCGAACAGGAAGGCGAGGAGACGAACGATTCCCATCGCTCCGGTTTGCGCACCGAATACGGAGAGAAGCCACAGGAGAGTCGCGAGAAGGAGGAAACCCATCACTTGCTTGAACGTCACCATCCAGGCGCCGGGCTTCGGCACGAAGCGCAGCCAGCCGGGATGCATGGTCAAGAGCAAGTAGGGCAGCATGAGCCCCATTCCGACGGAGAGAAAGATGGCGATGATGACGATCGGCGGCTGCGTGAATGCGAAGCCGACGGCCGGCCCAAGCATGGGAGCGGTACACGGGGTCGCCAGCACCGTCGTGAGGACCCCGTTCATGAACGCGTCCAAGTGTGCGCGCCGGTGGGCGCCGCCGATCCCGCCGACCGGGAGATGGATCTCGAAGACGCCGAGCAGGCTCAGCGAGAACACGAAGATCACGACTGCGAGTCCGGCGACGAACGCCGGGCTCTGGAACTGGAAGCCCCAGCCGATGTGCTCGCCCGCGGATTGCAGCGCGATGACCACCCCGGCGAGAACCAGGAAGGAAACGAGGACGCCCGCGGCGAGCGAGAGCCCCAGGCGCAGGAGCTTTCCGTGCTCATCGTTGGCGTGCGAGACCAGGCTGAGAATCTTGAGCGACACGACCGGGAGCACGCACGGCATGGCATTCAAGAGAATGCCGCCAAGGAACGCGAAGAGGAGAAAACGCGCCAGACCCGGGGCCGCGGTCTTTCCCGCGCCGGAGCCCTCGCCGGGGTCGGCGGCGCCGGAAATCGCCGCGAGAAAACGCCCGCCCGATGTCGGCGAAAAGACCGGTGCGCTCGAGGCGACGGGCGTGTGGCCCGCGGCCGCGACCATCACCGGCACGTCGACGGACACGATCCACGGCGGACCGCTGGCCCGCGCGATGCGGCACACGGCGGAGAGCATGAGGGTCGAGCCCGGGGGGACGGACGGATCGATCGTGATCGGTGCGAGCAGTGCGATCGATTCCCCGTCGGAGCGGAACGTGCCGTCGCGCGACCAGATTTCCGAAGACGAGCGTGGAAAGTAGACGGAGCTTTCGGGGAGCGCGCCTTCCAATCCGGCGAAGACGATCGCCAAAACGGCATCGCCTCCGGCGGGCACCGCATCCACGGAGAGGAAGGGGTGCACGAGAACGCCGGGCAGCGAAGTGGCCTGCACGGGAAGCTCCGCGCGTGCTCTCTCGAACGCGGTGAGCATCTCGCCCGAGGCGGGACGCGCTGCGGGTGCGACCGGAAGCGTGAGCGCGACATCCGCACCGCCGGGGACGCACAGCTCCTTGCATTGCAACCAGTCGACGCGCGCGGCGAGATCGATGGAGCTCGCGGAGAATGTCGCCGGGATCTCGATCTCGCTGAGCAGCAGCACGCGCTGCGCGTAGCCGAACGTGACCACGTCGCCTTCTTCCGCGTAGCGATGCGGGACCGGCCACAGGATTCCGCTCGCCGTGACTCCGTCCGGGAGCTTCCATTCGATCGTGGTGGGAAGTCCGGCGTCGCCCCCGTTTTCCCAGTACGTATGCCAGCCGGGCTCCATCGCGATCTCGACGCCGGCCGTGAAGCGCGTGCCTGGCGCTGCCGCCTCCACGTCTGCGAGAAGACGTGCCGTGACGCCTCGCGGAGCGGCGGCGGACTCCTCCGCGGACTCCTCCGATGAGGAGGCCTCCTCGCCCGCGCTCCCCAACGCCTCCCCCGGGGCCGCAAAGGAGACAACCGCCGCGGCGATCGCCCCGGCGACGGCGAGTCCAAATGAGGCCCGACGAAGCATCGTGCCCGGGCTCCCTAGAACAGTGTGTAGATGAATGGGGCGACCGACGACGAAGTGAACAGAATCAGCGCTCCCAAGAGAACCAGCATCGCCACGATCGGCGTGAGCCATAGCTTCTTGCGAACACGAAGGAATTCCCAGAATTCCTTGAGGACGGACAGTCTACCCATGAAGCCCTCGGGAAGTTTCGTCGGGGAAGTGCCGGAGGGTCAGTATCGCCGCCGCCGGGGGTCCGATCAAGGGATGTTAGACTCCACCCCCATGTCTCCTCCTGCGCGCTCCGGGCGACGTTTTCGCGAATCGATCGCGCCTCGAGAAGCGCTCGGCGTCGCGCGCGGCCTTCTGGCGTGTCCGACCGCGACCTATCTCGAGCACGGACCTGCAGCGTTCGTCCGCACGTTCGCAGCCGCGCGCCCGGGCCTCGCCGTGACGGAAGATCGTGCCGGGAATCTTCTGGTGTCCCTGGGCGCAAAGCGCGGGAAACCGGCGCTGGTTCTCGTTGCGCATCTCGATCATCCCGCATTCGTCGTCGATCGCGTGGAGCGCGGTGTCGCGATGCTGTCGTTTCGCGGCGGCGTGCGACTCCCTCATGCGAAACGAGGAACGAAGCTGGCGTTCTTCGCGCCCGGCGTTTCCCGCGCGAAAGCGCGCGGCACGCTCCTGCAAGCATCCGGCGACCTCCGATCGAACGCCGGCGATGCTGAGCTCCGCCCGGGCGCGAGCTGACGAAGGGGAGCGCTTCTCCCGGCGATCTCGCGATGTGGGATTTCCCGCCGTTCAGGGTCGCGCGCGGGCGCATCGTGTCGCGTGCGCTCGACGATCTCCTGGGGTGCGCCGCCGCGCTCGCCGCGCTCGACGTGCTGCGGCGCGTGCGTCCCGCTCCGCGCATCGCCGCGCTGTTCACGCGAGCGGAAGAGGTCGGCTTCCACGGCACCTTCGAAGCGATTCGCCTGCGCACCGTTCCCAAGAACGCGTTCGTTCTCTCCCTGGAGACGTCGCGCGCGCTTCCGCAGGCGCCGCAGGGCGGGGGAGTCATCGTGCGTGTGGGCGATGCGCGTTCCGTCTTCGATCCCGCGTTCATGGGAGTGCTCCACGACGCCGCGAAGGAGCTGGCCGTCGAGGAGCCTTCGTTCCGCTTCCAACGAAAGTTGATGGACGGCGGGTCGTGCGAAGCGACCGCATTCTGCGCCGCGGGATATCGCGCGGGCGGGCTGGCGCTTCCGCTCGGCAACTATCACAACATGGCCGGCCTCGACGGCGGACGGCCCGCGATCGGCGCGGAGCACATCACCGTCGATGACTACCTGGCGATGGTGCGCCTGCTCGTGCGGCTCGGCGTGCGCGTCCCCGAGCTTCGCGCCCGCGCCGCGCGCGCCGGCGATGCGCTGCGACCGCTGGCGCGCGCGGCGCGGGCCGCGCTGCGACGCGCTCCGCGCTTGGGGGAGTGAGCTGCGCTGACGCGTCTCGAGGGGAGGCCCGCGAGCCCCCACCGGCACGGACACAGCGCGTGAGGTCGCTCGCGCAGTCTGAGTGACTCTGAAGGATCGCGGCCGCGATCCAGCGAGTCAGACCAAGCCTTGGTCGAGCATCGCGTCGGCGACCTTGATGAAGCCTCCCACGTTGGCACCGCGGACGTAGTTCACGAAGCCGTCTTCCTTGCCGTGCTGCACGCAGGTCTCGTGGATGCGCACCATGATCTCGTGAAGGCGCCGCTCCACTTCTTCGCGCGGCCAGAGTTCGCGCATGCCGTTCTGCGACATCTCGAGGCCCGACGTGGCCACGCCGCCCGCGTTCGCCGCCTTGCCCGGGCCGAACGCGATCTTCGCCTTCAAGAACACGTCCACCGCCTGCGGGATCGGACGGCATGTTCGCTCCCTCCGCGACGCAGACGCAGCCCTGCTTCACGAGCGTCTCCGCGTCGCTGCGGTCGATCTCGTTCTGCGTGGCGCTGGGAAGCGCGACCTCGCCCGGCACGCCCCACGGCTTCTTCCCGGCGATGAAGCGCGCGCCGAACTTCTTGGCGTACTCCTCGATGCGCCCGCGCTTCTCGTTCTTGAGCTCCAGAACCCAGGCGAGCTTCTTCTCGTCGATGCCCTTCTCGTCGTGGATCGTCCCGTGCGAGTCGGAGAGCGTGATCGGCGTTCCGCCCAGATGCAGCGTCTTCTCCACCGCGTATTGCGCGACGTTTCCGGATCCGGAGATCAGCACGCGTTTGCCGCGCATCGAGGTGCCGCGCGCCTTCAGCATCTCTTCGGCGAACCAGACGCAGCCGTAGCCGGTGGCTTCGGGACGGATGAGGCTTCCGCCCCACCCGAGTCCTTTGCCGGTGAACACTCCGGAGAACTCGTTTCGGAGCTTCTTGTATTGTCCGAACATGTAACCGATCTCGCGCCCGCCGACGCCGATGTCTCCCGCGGGAACGTCGGTGTTGGATCCGATGTGACGGTGCAGCTCGTTCATGAAGCTCTGGCAGAAGTGCTCGACCTCCGCATCGGATTTTTCCTTGGGATCGAAGTCCGCGCCGCCCTTGCCGCCGCCCATGGGAAGTCCGGTGAGACTGTTCTTCAAGATCTGCTCGAAGCCCAGGAACTTGAGAATTCCGAGGTTCACGGTGGGGTGGAAGCGCAGCCCGCCTTTGTACGGTCCGATCGCGCTGGAGAACTCGACGCGATACCCGCGGTTCACACGGATCTCGCCCCGGTCGTCGCGCCACGGAACGCGAAACGAGATCGCGCGCTCGGGCTCGACCATGCGATCGAGAATCCGGGCGTTCTTGTACTTCGCGTTCTTCTCGAGGAACGGCCAGATCGACTCGACGACTTCGCGAACCGCCTGATGGAACTCGGGCTGGTCGGGATCCTTGGCGATCACCGCACGGATGAACGCTTCGGAATCGTGCTTTGCGGAGGACGAAGACGAGGAAGGGCGGGCGACGGAAACGGACATCCTGAACACTCCGGATTTCGAGGAGGAGGGACCCGCGCCGCCGGGCGCGTGGCCCGCATCGGACTTCAAGGCTATTCTGGGGGCGAGCACGGTTCAAGGGAAAGGTCGTTCGATGGGTTCCCCGAAGGCAGCATTCGAGCTCGTCGCCCCCTACGCTCCCCGCGGGGACCAGCCCCGCGCGATCGAGGAGCTGGTCCAGGCGCTGGAGTCGCGAGCATCGCTATCAGACGCTGCTCGGCGTCACCGGCAGCGGGAAGACGTTCACGCTCGCCAACGTGATCGAGCGCATCGGCAAGCCGACGCTCGTCATCTCCCCGAACAAGACGCTGGCCGCTCAGCTCTACGGCGAATTCCGCTCGTTTTTCCCCAAGAACCGCGTCGAATATTTTATCTCGTACTACGACTACTACCAGCCCGAGGCCTACATCGCGCAGACCGATACCTATATCGAGAAGGATGCGTCGATCAACGACGACATCGATCGGCTCCGGCTGCGCGCCACTTCCGCGGTGTTGACCCGCCGGGACGTGATCGTGGTCGCTTCGGTGTCCTGCATCTACGGGCTCGGCGATCCGGAGGACTTCATGGGGCTCTCCGTCTCGATCCGCACCGGGGAGCGCCAGGACCGCGACCAGGTCCTGCGTGATCTCGTGGAGATCCAGTACATGCGCAACGACGCCGTCCTGAGCGCGGCATGTTCCGGGTGCGCGGCGACACGATCGAGCTCCTGCCCGCCTACGAGGAAGACGTGGTGCGCGTGGAATTCTTCGGCGACGAGGTGGAGCGCATCGTGGTGCTCGACCCGCTCACCGGGGAGCTCAAGTCCGAGGTCACCGAGATCCGCGTGTTCCCGGCGCGCCAGTACGTGACCGCGCGGCCCAAGATCGAGACTGCGCTGGGGACGATTCGCGAAGAGCTGCGCGTGCGACTGGCCGAGCTGCGCGACCAGGGCAAGCTCCTCGAAGCGCAGCGCCTGGAATCGCGGACGAACTTCGATCTCGAGATGATCGACGAGATCGGCCACTGTTCCGGCATCGAGAACTACTCGCGACACTTCTCGGGGCGAAAGCCGGGGGAGCGGCCGTTCTGCCTGGTCGATTACTTCGCCGGCGACTTCCTCACCGTCATCGACGAGTCCCACGTGGCGATCCCGCAGATCGGCGGCATGTACGAGGGAGACATGTCCCGCAAACGCAGTCTCGTGGAGCACGGTTTCCGGCTTCCCTGCGCGCTCGACAATCGCCCGGCGAACTTCCGCGAGTTCGAGACGATGATGCCGCACACGATCTTCGTTTCGGCCACGCCGGGGAAGTACGAGCTGGAAAAATCCGAAGGCGTGGTCGTGGAGCAGGTCATTCGCCCCACCGGGCTCATGGACCCCACGATCGAGGTGCGTCCCATCTCCGGGCAGATCGACGATCTCCTGGAAGAGATTCGCGCCACGGTGGAGAAGAACGAGCGCGTCTTGGTGACCACGCTCACCAAGCGGATGGCGGAGGATCTGACCGATTACCTGGGCGAGGCCGGCGTGCGAATCCGCTACTTGCACTCGGACATCGACACGATCGAGCGCTCCGAGCTGCTGCGCGGGCTTCGGCTGAAGGAGTTCGACGTGCTCGTGGGCATCAATCTCCTGCGCGAGGGGCTCGATCTTCCGGAAGTGTCGCTCGTGGCCGTGCTCGACGCCGACAAGGAAGGCTTCCTGCGCTCGGACCGCTCCCTGATCCAGACCGCGGGGCGCGCCGCGCGCAACGTCGCTGGGCGCGTGATCCTCTACGCCGACGAGATGACCGGCTCCATGCGGCGCGCGATCGACGAGACCGATCGGCGCCGGCGCATCCAGGCCGCCTACAACGAAGAGCACGGGATCGTGCCGGAGACGATCGTGAAGTCGATCGAGGACGTGATGCGCCAGACGGCGGTCGCCGACGCGCGCGCGGCGAGCGGGGAGGAGCTGGAGGCACTGCCGGAGGCGAGCGACGCTTCGTTCGATCGCGAAGAAATGATCGCGCGTCTCGAAAAGGAGATGTTCGAGGCGGCACAGAAGCTGGACTTCGAAGTGGCGGCGAGCCTGCGCGATCGAATCTTGGACTTGCGGCTCGAAGGGCCGGAGCCCGCCGCGCGCCGCTCGGTCGCGCGCACGCGGCCGCGGATGCGACGGAGCCGGCGTTGAGCGGAACTCGCGTGCTTGGAAGATTCGCGGCGCCGCATCCCCAGGGTCGCGCGATCGACGCTGTCGTGCTCGCCGCGCTCGAAGAAGATGCCGCGTTCGACGACGTGTCCGTGCTTCCGCTGGAGAATGCCGAACGCGTCGTGGTGGGGCGCATCTATGCGCGCGAGGAGGGAATCTTCGCCGGAGGGCGCGTCGCGCGGCGCACGTTCGAGCTCGCCGCCGGCGATGGGCTGATTCGCGCGCAGGGAATCGAAGACGGCGCGCGCTTCGCGCCGGGGGATGTCGTGCTGACGGTCGAAGGGCCCGGCGGAGCGCTGCTCTCCGCAGAGCGAACCGCGCTCAATTTTCTGCAGAGGCTCTCGGGGGTGGCCACCGCCGCGCGCGCGCTGGCCGATGCGGCGGGAGGCCGGATCGCGATCTCCGACACGCGCAAGACCACGCCCGGTCTCCGCGCGCTGGAGAAGTACGCGGTCGCGGTGGGTGGGGGAGTGCCGCATCGTCCGGACCTGCGCTCGATGGTCATGCTGAAAGAGAACCACCTCGCGCTCGGCGGCGGAATGCGGCGCGCCGTCGCCGCAGTGCGTGCGGATCCGCGCTCGCGCGATCTTCCGCTGACGGTCGAGGTGCGCACGTTCGACGAAGCGATGCTCGCCGCCGAGCTCGGCGTGGATCGCATCCTGCTCGACAATCTGGATCCCGCGGCGATGCGACGAATCGCCGACGCGCTCGATGCGCGGGGCCCGCGCCCCGAGCTCGAGGCGTCGGGCGGGATCCGCCGCGACACGATCGCCCAGGTCGCGGGTGCGGGAGTGGACGTGGCGAGCTCCGGGGCGCTCACCTCCAGCGCGCGCGCGATCGATTTCTCTTTCCTGCTCGAAGGCGCGGAAGTCCCCCAGGACGGCTTCGCCGCACCGTGAGCCCACCCACCGCACTCGACGTACGTCGCATCGAAGCGCACCTCGATACTCGATGGGTCGCTCACCCCTTCGAAGTCGTCGCCGTCACCGCCTCCACCAACGACGCGGTGCTCGGGCGCGCGCAAACCGGCGCCGCGCCGGGACTCGCCCTCGCGGCGGAAGCGCAATCCGCGGGGCGCGGGCGCTTCGGCCGTGCGTTCGAGTCCAGCGCCATGCTGGGGCTGTGGTGCTCGGTGCTGCTGCGCACTCCGCGCGACCCGGCGAATGCGGCGCGCCTTTCGATGTTGATCGCGATCGGCGCGGCGCGCGCGATCGAGCAGAGCACGGCGCATCGTCCGAGCCTCAAGTGGCCGAACGACGTTCTGCTCGGCGGGCGAAAGGTGGCCGGGATTCTCGTGGAGGCGCGCACCGCCGGACGAGAAATGTTCGTCGTGGCGGGAATCGGGATCAACGTGCACCATCGATCGGCGGACTTTTCTCCGGAGATCCGAGAGGTCGCGGGCTCTTTGGAATCGGAGACCGGGGGCGTCGTCGACCGGGATCTTCTCGCGGTGAGCTTGTTCCGGGAGATCGAGAGTGTGATGGAAGCGGAAGACGCCGGACGATTCGATCTGGCCCGCGAGTTCGAGGAGCGGGACTCGCTCCACGGGCGCGAGGTGAGCGTGAGTGCCGGCGGGGCCGGTGCGATTCCCGTGGCCGGATGCGCGCTTGGCGTGGAGCAGGACGGCCGGCTCCGGCTGCGTCTTGCCGACGGCCGGCTGGCGACGTTTCGCGCCGGGGAAGTCACGCTGCGAGGGATGTGATGCTTCTCGCCATCGACGTGGGAAACACGAACGTGGTGTTCGGTCTCTTCGACGGGGACCGCTCCGTCGCCACCATGCGGATTGCCACGCGTCGCGACGCGACCGCGGACGAGATCTCGCTGGCGGTGGCCCATCTCGCGCGCAACGTGGGAGGCGCGCCGCGGATCGCGCGCACCGTCGTCTGCTCGGTGGTGCCCAGCCTCACCAGCACGCTGGAAGCGTTCGCGCGGACCGAGCTCGGGCACGAGCCGCTCGTGGTCAGCGGGGATCTCGACGTCGGAGTGCCGGTTCTCCTCGACGACCCGCGCGAGCTTGGCGCGGACCGGCTGGTGAACGCGCTCGCGGCGCGCCACAAGCTGGGCTCGCCGGTCGTGGTCGTCGACCTCGGCACCGCCACCACGTTCGATTGCGTGAACGCGGACGGGGCCTACGTCGGCGGGGTCATCGTGCCGGGCGTGGAGACGTCGGCGGAAGACCTCTTTCGCCGGGCGGCACGGCTCACCAAGGTGGACCTCACGTTCCCGCCCCAGGTGATCGGCCAAAACACGCGCGACGCCCTGCGCTCGGGACTCCTCCACGGAGCCGCTGGAATGATCGACGCGCTCGTCACCGCGATCTGGAAGGAGCTCGACTCCCAGGGGCCGACGATCGCCACCGGGGGTCTCTCTCCCCTTCTGGCTCCCCGCTGCCGGACGATCGCCCATGTCGACGTGGACCTGACGCTGCGCGGGCTCCTCCTCGTCGATCGTATCGCTCGCCGGAATTGATCGCCGCGACCGAGCGTCAAACCGGGCCGCCCTCGCACTGCAAAGCAACCGCCGCCGTCCGGGTCGCCATCGCGCCTTGCAACTTCCCCCGCCGGGTCCTCCGTCTTTTGCAATGAGCGCGAACGATTTGCCGTGGTTTGCACGGGAGTTCGTCATTGACGGTTCCGGACGCGACGGAGGACGATCCTTCCTCGCCTTTGGATCGTCCCATCGTTCCCCTCGAGGAGGTATCAATGCAGGAGTCGATTCGTCGGGGCGCAGCGGCACTCGTCGGACTCATACTGACGGCGAGCCCCGTGTTGGCGCAGGTGGATTCCAATCTCAGTACCCTCACCGGCCCCAACGCAGAGGGTTATCTCTCGCCGTTGCCGACGGCCCTTTCGGCGACTCTGAACTCGGCGATCTTCCGCTCGGGATACGTGCCCGAGTCCGGGTTCACGTTCGCGCTCGAAGCGAAGGCAATGATGGTGGAGTTCGACGACGAGGATCGGACCTACACGCCGGAAGCGGTGGAGGGGTTCGAGACGATCGAGGCGCCAACGATCATCGGGGACGAGACCGGCGCGACGTCGGATGGGCCGGGCGGCTCGGTCATCGACTATCCCGGGGGATTCGATCAGGAGAAGTTCGCGTTCGCCACGCCGCAGTTCACGATCGGCGCGATCAAGGGAACGCAGGCGATCTTTCGGTGGATCGTGTACGACATCTCCGAAAGCGACTTCGACGATTTCGACCTGTGGGGCGCCGGCCTCCAGCACAGCATCAGCCAGTGGTTCGGGGAATACCCGGTGGTGGATGTGGCCGTCGGATTCATGTATCAAGAGTTCAAAATTGACGAAGAAACCATCGATGCGAGCACCTGGACCGTCAATGTCACGGGAAGCAAACGCTTCGGCGGTAGTGTATACTTCGAGCCGTACGCGGGCTTGGGGTATGACTCGCTCAGCATGACGACCGAGTACGAGAACACGAGCCTCTCGGAGACCATCACGGTCGACTTCGAAGATCAGAACGACGTTCACGTCGCCTTCGGGGCCGGCGTCGGCTTCCCGGGCGTGAAGCTCCACGCCGAGTACACGATCGCCGCCGAAAACGCGTTCGCCGGCGGCATTTCCTTCGGAATTTAGGGGGGAACCATGCAGATCAGAAAGTACATCAAGGTCGGGCTTCTCCCGCTGCTCACGCTTCCTCTGATGGGAGAGTCCTGCACGGAAGAGAAGGTCGTCTCGCTCTCGGTCGGTGTGGACACCACCGCGGAGTTCATCGCCCAAGGGTCCGAGAACTGGCACGACGACACGGATGTGATCGACGTGAAGGAACAGACGGATCTGGCGGACGTGCTCGACGACAACGACATCGACCCGAACGACGTCGAGTCGATCAAGGTCTCGCGCGTGTTCTACAAGATCACGGTGCCGGATCCGGTGGCGGGTCGCGAGATCGTGGACGGCGACGTAGCGATCGAACGCGTGGGCGTACAGACCAGTTCGATCATCTCGAACTTTTCGGGCCCCGCGGATGCGGTGACGGACTGGATCGAGGTGACTCGACCTCTTGAATGCCGGCGGCGTCACCATCGCAAACGACTTCCTCGCGGAGTATCTCGGCCGAGCTGCAGACCGGAACTCCGACGGGGAGCTCGCTGTTCGTCTACCACGTCGACGGGGTCAGCATCCCCTCGGGCGAGGA
Organism: uncultured Gemmatimonadales bacterium; assembly: GCA_963725045.1. Taxonomy (GTDB): domain Bacteria; phylum ARS69; class ARS69; order ARS69; family ARS69; genus CAVRWY01. The sequence goes on along the minus strand of CAVRWY010000008.1, from coordinate 418,390 downwards.
CACGAACTTCCAGTGGGCGCTCAAGGTGAGCTTCTCGGTGAAGGCCAACGAAACGGTGGAAGTCCCGAACTTCTAGACGCGATCGAAGAATCGCGGCCTTCGTTTCCATCGACCCGGGGCCGGCTCTTTCGAGGGCCGGCCCCTTTCGTTTCCTGAGTGCGCTCCTCGCGCAATGCCCGGCTCGAAGAGGGACCGCGGGCTCGAGGTCCGGGCGACCCGACTCTGACACCGCAGAGATCGCCCGGTATCTTCCATCGGCTGCTTTAGCACTCTATCTAAGTGTGTGCTAACAAGCCACCGTCTTTTGGAAGAAGCCAGCTCGGCTCGAAGGAGGAAGCTCTTGAATATCAAGCCTTTGGGTGACCGTGTGGTCATCGAAGCGCTGGAAGCGAAGGAAGTGTCCAAGCACGGAATCATCATTCCGGACACGGCCAAAGAACGCCCCTCCGAGGGCAAGGTCGTCGCCGTCGGTCCCGGCCGCCGCTCCGAAGAGGGCGAGCGGATCCTTCCCGAAGTGAAGAAGGGGGACATGGTCCTCTACGGGAAGTATTCGGGCACGGAAGTGAAGGTCGGCGAGAAGGATTACCTGATCCTTCGCGAAGGCGACATCCTCGCGATTCTCTAGTTCCGCGGAATCACGCGAGCGGCGTTCGCCGCGCACGAAGCGGCGAGGAGCCGCAGAGGAGAAACGTTCCCATGGCCAAAATGATGGAATTCGACGCGAAGGCTCGCGAGAGCTCTGCGCCGAGGCGTCGACAAGCTCGCCGACGCCGTCAAGGTGACGCTGGGTCCCCGGGGCCGCAACGTCGTCATCGACAAGAAATTCGGATCTCCCACGATCACCAACGACGGCGTGACGATCGCGAAGGAGATCGAGCTCGAGGATCCGTACGAGAACATGGGCGCGCAGATGGTGAAGGAAGTCGCGACGAAGACGAACGACGTCGCCGGCGACGGCACCACCACCGCGACCGTCCTCGCGCAGGCGATCCTGCACCAGGGACTGCGCAACGTCACCGCGGGTGCGAATCCGATGGGACTGAAGCGCGGCATCGAGAAGGCCGACGGCGGCCGCCGTCGAGGCGATCAAGAAGCAGTCGAAGCAGGTCAAGGGCAAGGAGATGGTCGCGCAGGTGGCCACGATCTCCGCGAACAACGACGACGCGATCGGCACGATCATCGCGGACGCGATCGAGAAGGTCGGACAGGACGGCGTGATCACGGTCGAGGAATCGAAGTCCCTGGACACCACGTCCGAGACGGTCGAAGGAATGCAGTTCGACCGCGGCTACCTCTCGCCGTACTTCGTGACGAATCCCGAGCGGATGGAAGTCGAGCTCGAGAACGCGTTCATCCTGATCCACGACAAGAAGATCTCGAGCATGAAGGACCTGCTCCCGATCCTCGAGAAGGTGGCGCAGTTGGCCAAGCCGCTGCTCATCATCGCCGAGGACATCGAGGGCGAGGCGCTCGCGACGCTGGTCGTGAACAAGCTCCGCGGCACGCTTGAACGTCGCCGCGGTGAAGGCGCCGGGCTTCGGCGATCGCCGCAAGGCGATGCTCGAGGACATCGCCATCCTCACGGCGGGCCGCGTGATCTCGGAAGAGATCGGCTTCAAGCTCGAGAACACGACGACCGCGGATCTGGGCCGCGCCAAGAAGATCGTCATCGACAAGGACAACACGACGATCATCGAAGGCGCCGGCAAGAAGACCGACATCCAGGCGCGCATCGGCCAGATCAAGAAGCAGATCGAAGACACCACGTCGGACTACGACAAGGAGAAGCTCCAGGAGCGTCTCGCGAAGCTCGCCGGCGGCGTGGCGGTGATCCACGTCGGCGCCGCGACCGAGATCGAGCTCAAGGAGAAGAAGCATCGCGTGGAAGACGCGGTGGCGGCGACGCGTGCGGCGGTCGAGGAAGGCATCGTGCCGGGAGGCGGCGTCGCGCTCCTGAACACGATCTCCGCGATCCAGAAGGTCGTGGACGAGCTGACCGGTGACGAGAAGGTCGGCGCCGAGATCGTGCTTCGCGCGGTCGAAGAGCCGATGCGTCAGATCGTGTCGAACGCCGGTCAGGAAGGCTCGCTGGTCGTGCAGTACCTGCGCGCGCAGAAGTCCCCGACGATGGGCTACGACGCGGCGACGGGTGAGTACAGCGACATGCTGAAGGCCGGGATCCTCGATCCGGTGAAGGTCACGCGCTCCGCGCTGCAGAACGCGGCGTCGGTCGCGGGCCTCATCCTCACGACCGAGGTGATCATCACCGACAAGCCCGAGGAGACGAAGGCTCACGCAGGCGCAGGCGGCGGCATGGGCGGCATGGGCGGCATGGGCGGGATGATGTAATTCGAACGCGTGGCGGCGCTCGCCGCCACGACGTCGATCTCGGGGCGCGCTTCTCGCGAGGAGGCGCCCCTTCGATTTTTCACGAGCGGTGCGTCGTTCCTTCCGTTACGCTCTTCCGCCTCATGACCCGTCTCTCGCGCATCACGCTCCACGACATCGCCGTCGTCGGCCACCACGGCTATCACGCCGCCGAGCGCGAGCTCGGCCAGCGCTTCGTCGTGGACGTGGATCTCTTCGTCGACGTCTCCCTGCCGGGAAGACCGACAAGCTGGCCGACGCGGTGAACTACGAGGAGGTCTATCGCCTGGTGGAGACGATCGTGCGCGACGACCGATTCCATCTGGTCGAAGCGCTGGCCAGCGACCTCGTGGCGAAGATTCGCAACGGATTCGGCGAGGCCGGCGTCGCCGGAGTGCGGGTCCGCGTTCGCAAGCCGTCCATTCCGTTCTGTCCCAATCTCGGATACGTCGAGATCGAGGTGGAGGACGGGAGAGGTCTCCGCGTCGTGACCGGAGCGCGCCGATCGCGGCCAAGTGGGCGCCGAGGAACTGCGCGACGCCGGAATCGCGAATCGGCGCGAACCTGGGAGATCCGGAAGCGGCGGTTCGCACGGCGATCGAGCGCGTTGCGCACGCTGCCGGGGACGCGCTTGGTGCGCGCGCTCGCGGCTCGTGCGCACCGAGCCGTTCGGCCCCGTCGCACCAGCCCGACTTCGTGAACGCGGTGCGTCCTGGTGAGCACGACGCTCGGTCCTCGCGCGCTGCTCGAGCAGCTCCTGGAAATGGAGCGGCGCGCGGGGCGCGTGCGCGCCGAGCGATGGGGCCCCCGCATCCTCGATCTCGATCTGCTGTGGTACGGTGACTCGCGTCATCGACGAGCCCGGGCTCGACGCTTCCCGCATCCGGGAATCGCCGAGCGCGGATTCGTGCTGGAGCCGCTCGCGGAGATCGCGCCGCGATTGGCGTCATCCGCGTGACCGGACAAAGCGTCGGCGGAATGCTCGACGCGCTCGCGCGAGGCCTCGTGACCTCCGCGCGCCCGGCCGCGCGAAAGCGGCGACGCGCCAACGAGCCGCCGCCGGCCAACCGTTACGTCGCCGTGGAAGGCGTGATCGGCGTCGGCAAGACCACGCTGGCGAAGCGTCTCGCGAAATCGCTCGATGCCGCGATGGTGCTCGAGGTCGTGGAAGAGAATCCGTTCCTGCCGCGCTTCTACGAAGATCCGGAATCGTTCGCGTTCCAGACGCAGATGTTCTTTCTTCTTTCGCGCTATCGCCAGCAGCTCGAGCTCTCGCAGCGCGATCTCTTCGCCGAGAGCGTCGTCGCCGATTACATCTTCGCGAAGGACCAGATCTTCGCGACGATCAATCTCGCCGAAGAGGAGCTGGCGCTCTACCGCTCGATCGTGCCGCTCTTGGAATCGCGCCTGCACCGGCCCGACCTGGTCGTGTATCTCCAGGCCACGACCGACGTGCTCGCTCGATCGCATCAAGCGGCGCGGGCGTTCCTTCGAGCGCGACCTCTCCCGCGAGTACCTGGAGACGCTGGCCGAGGCCTACAATCATTTCTTCTTCCACTACACGGAGACGCCGCTCCTCATCGTCAACACGAACGAGATGAATCTGGCGTCGAGCGAAGAGGACTACGAGCGGCTCCTGGCGATGATCGCCGGGCACAACGCCGGGACGCGCTACGTGGGCGTGGCCTAGGCGCTCGACGCTCCGCTGCCCCTGAAGTAGACTCGCTCGGGCTCAGGCGTCGCGGCCTCTTTTCGAGAGCGCGCGACCGCGTCCTACCGTTTCCCCGGAGGTCGCCATCAAAACTTCGCCATCCGTCACCGTGCGCACGCTTCTTTCGATGAAGAAGCACGGCGAGAGAATCACGATGGTGACCGCTTACGACTTTCCGTCGGCGCAAATCGTCGACGAGGCCGGCGCCGACGTCATCCTCGTGGGCGACTCGCTGGGGATGGTCGTGCAGGGGCACGACACCACGCTGCCCGTCACCGTCGACGACGTCCGCTACCACACCAGCCTGGTCGCGCGCGCGAAGACCCGCGCGCTGGTCGTCGCCGACATGCCGTTCCTGTCGTATCAGACGTCGCCCTCCGATGCGGTGCGCAACGCCGGCCGGCTGGTGAAGGAAGGCGGCGCCCGCGCCGTGAAGATCGAAGGCGGGCGCGAGTTCCTGAACACGATCGGCGCGCTCACCGATGCCTCGATCCCGGTGATGGGACACTTGGGGCTTACGCCGCAGTCGGTGCATCGCTTCGGGGGATTCCGCGTCCAGGGCAAGACCAGTGAAGCGCGCGCGCGCCTGGTGGAAGACGCCGCGCTTCTGGAGCGCGCGGGATGCTTCGCGATCGTGCTCGAGGGGATGCCGTTCGAGCTGGCCGGCGAGATCACCCGCTCCCTGGCGATTCCCACGATCGGAATCGGCGCGGGGCCGCAGTGCGACGGCCAGGTGCTTGTGTTCCACGATCTTCTCGGGATCGAGTCGCCGCCGTCGCCGAAGTTCGTGAAGCGCTACGTGGAGCTGCGCACCGCGATGATCGCGGCGATCGCGGAGTTCCGCCGCGAAGTGCGATCGGGCGCATTTCCGGACATCGACCACAGCTACAGCGCGCAGGATGCGCGGGCCCCTCGTGATCGAAGCGACGACGATTGAAGAGGTGCGCAGCGCGGTGGGTGCGGCGCGCGCGAAGGGTCGCGTGATCGCCTTCGTCCCCACCATGGGGGCGCTGCACGCGGGGCACGTGTCCCTGCTCGAGGCGGCGCGCGCCCGCGATGCGTTTCTGGTGATGTCGATCTTCGTGAACCCCACGCAGTTCGCGCCCGGTGAAGACTACGAAGCGTATCCGCGCGATCTCGCGCGCGACCGCGGCATCGCCCGCACCGCGGGTGTCGATCTGCTGTTCACGCCCGATCGGACCACGATGTATCCGCCGGGATTCCAGACCAAGGTCACCGTGCCCGAGCTGGCCGCGCCGCTCTGTGGACGGGGGCGTCCGGGACACTTCGACGGCGTCGCGCTGGTGGTGTCCAAGCTCCTCGGCATCGTGCAGCCCGACGTCTCCGTCTTCGGGAAGAAGGACGCACAGCAGGGAATCCTGATCCGCCGACTGGCGCGCGACCTTTCGCTGCCCGGCGAGGTCGTGCTCGGCGCCGACCGTGCGCGAACCCGACGGCCTGGCGATGAGCTCGCGCAACGCGTATCTGCGCGAGGACGAGCGCCGTGCGGCGAGCGCGATCTCGCGCGGTCTTTTCGCCGCGGCGCGCGCCTACGAATCGGGGGAGCGCGATGCGGCGCGGCTCGTCGCGGGGGCGCGTGCGGAAATCGACCGCGAGCCGCTTCTCGCGCCGGAATATGTGGAGATCGTCGATCGCGAAACGCTCGGGTCGTGGCGCGATCCAGCGCGGCCGGCGCTCCTCGCCGCGGCGGTGCGCTGCGGCAAGGCGCGCCTCATCGACAATGTGTTCCTGGGCGGCGAGGACGCGGACGTCGTCCCGGCGGTCGCTTCGCAGTCGCAGACGGCGAATCGCTCCGCGTCGGCCTCGGAGTCGCGCCGATGAGCGGCATGGCCATCCTTCTCGCCGCCGGCGAAGGCAAGCGCATGAAGTCGGATCTTCCCAAGGTCCTGCACGAGGCGGCCGGTGAGCCGCTTCTCATCCACGTTGCGCGCGCGGCACGCGAGAGCGGACTCGAGCGCATCGTGGTGGTGGTGGGAAAGAGATCGGACCTCGTGCGCGCTCGCTTCGCGGATCAAGGATGGGAGTTCGTCGAGCAGACCGAGCGTTTGGGAACCGGCGATGCCGTGCGCCGCGCGCGCGCCCAGATCGACGGGTACCAAGGGGACATCGTCGTGCTCGCTGGCGATGCGCCGTGCCTGAAGCCGGAGACGATCGATCGCCTGCGCACCGAGCGCCGCGCCGTGAATGCTGCAGTCGCCGTGCTTACCGCGCACCTCGACGATCCCGCCGGATACGGGCGCATCGTGCGCGATCCCGCGGGAGCGTTCCTCGGCATCGTCGAGGACAAGGATGCCACGGCCGAGCAGCGGCGCATCGGGGAAGTGAATTCCAGCGTGTATTGTTTCCAGGCCGCGGACCTGGCCACGTCGCTCGACGCCCTGAAGAACGACAACACCCAGGGCGAGTACTACCTCACCGACACCGTCTCGATCCTGCGTGAAGAGGGCCGCCGCGCGATTGCGGTGCTCGCCGCCGCTCCCGAGGAAATCCTGGGCGTGAACACGCTCGATCAACTGGCGGAAGTCTCGGCGATCCTCGAGCGCCGCCGCGCCGAAGTCGCCGGGGAGGTCCGGGTGACGCTCGACGATCCGCGCGAGGGGACGCTCCTCCAGCGCCTTTGGGCGACCTGGCGCATGAAGTACATCGCGTCGATCGGCAAGGAGACCGAGAGCTGCATCTTCTGCGAGATCGCCCAGGCCGAGGACGGGCCGCAGAATCTGATCGTGCATCGCGGGCGGACGTGTTACGTCGTGTTGAATCTGTACCCGTACAACAACGGGCATGCGATGGTCATTCCGCTGCGTCACGCGTCGTCCTTGGCCGAGCTCACCGACGAGGAGAAGCTGGAAATTTTAAAATTGGCCGACATGCTGCAGCGCGCGTTGGTTTTGACGCTGGAGCCGCAGGGGTTCAATCTCGGCATGAATCTCGGGCGGGTCGCCGGGGCCGGAATTCCCGGGCACCTGCATCTCCACGTGGTGCCGCGCTGGCTGGGAGACACGAACTTCATGCCGGTCACCGCGGAAACGAAGGTGATGCCGGAGAAGCTCGAGGACACGTACGTCAAAGTCAGAGCGGGATTTCGCGCGGTGCTTGGAGAGCCGCGTCGGGTGAGGAATTCGGGGGGAGGACGATGAGGATTCGGCCGGCATGGTGGATCGCGGTGGGCGCCGCGGTCGCGATGTGGATCGCCGTCTCGCGGGGAATCGTGGCGTCCACGCCGGAGCCCGCGCGCCACGGAGGGGGAACGATTCGCGTGGAAGTGCTGAACGGCTCCAACGTCGACCGCGCCGGGCTGGAGGTGGCCGAGGACCTGCGCGGGTTGGGATTCGACGTGGTCGATGTGCGCAACGCCGACCGCCGCGACTATGAGGAGACGATCGTGCTCGACCGCGTCGGAGTGTCCGAATACGCCTCCGCGGTGTCGCGCGCGCTCCGCACCAAGGATCCTGTTCTCCAGCGCAACGACGACCTGCTGCTCGAGGTCACCGTGATCTTGGGACGCGATCTCGCGCTTCGCGGCGAAGGAGGGCTGTGATGACTCGGCAGAAGAGGATTCGCATCCTCCTCGTGATGGTCGTCTTCGGAGTTCTCGTCGGCACGGCGGCCGGCGAGGCGATCGCCGTGCTCCTTCCCGAAGGTGTGGTGAAGGAGTTTTTCCTCCGTTCCGTCGTTGCTTCGTTCGGTCCGGGCACGATGAACCTGGTCGCGTTCACGATCACGTTCGGTTTTTCGCTCAAAGTGAACCTGATGGCCGTGCTCGGAATGATTCTCGCCGCGTATCTCTTCCGGTGGTACTGAGAGCGCGATGGGGATCGGCGGTTGGGAAGTCCTCGTCATCCTCTTCGTGGTGCTGATCGTGTTCGGGCCGAAGAGGATTCCCGGTGCGGCGCGGGACGTGGGCAAGGCGATGCGCGAGCTCCGGCGCGTCGGGACCGAGTTCCAGCGCGAGCTCAATCTCTCGGCGATCGACGAAGACGAGAAGAAGCCTGCGCGCCGCGAAGCGGACCCACCCCAGAGTCCCGCGGGGCCCGTCGATCCAAGCTAGGTCGATCGAAGCGGTTCGCTACGCTCCGGCGATCTTCACGTAGCGGAACGCACTTCCGTCCGGCTTCCAGGGAACTGCGGTTCCGCTGCGCAGATCGATGATCTCCGCCTTGGCCACGAGATCCTCGAGCCACGAAGTGACCAAATTGCGGCGCTTCTCCAGAAGGACCTGCTGGCGGAGCTGCGCCTCCTGCGCCGCGAACGCGGCCTCGTCGATGGGCAGCTTTTCGCGGACTTCCAGGACCGCGAACCCCGTGTCCGTCTCCACGATCTTGGAGAGCGTTCCCGGCGAGAGCGCGAACGCCGCGGCGACGAATTCATTCTTGCGTCCCACACCGGGGACGAACGAGGACCTGGAGAACGCCGCGGCCGTGTCGACCGTTCCGCCGAGCGCCTTGGCGATGCTTTCCAGGGAACCGCCGCCCTGCGCGAGCGCCTTTTCGAGCTTCTGCCGCGCGGCGTCCTTACGCTTCGCGTCGAGCGCCAAGCGTTCTGCGTCGGCGCGCGCTTCCTCGAACGAGCGTGCCCCCGCCGGCGTGCGCTCCGCCAGCCGGACGACGGTGAGCGCGCGCTCGTCGTCGAGCGCATCGGTGCGGACTTCGCCGACCTTGGCGGTGAACGCGAAGCGCGACGCGAGGCGCGGCGAGCCGATCCCGGGGACGAACGCACTGCGCTCGAAGGGGCTGGTGCGATCCACGACCAGGTTCTGCGCCGCTGCGGCGTCCGCGAACGTCTTTCCACCCTGAATCGCGGCGAGGAAATCCTCCACCGCTTGCTCCTGCGCACGGACGCTGGCGTTCGAAGGCTCCACCTTCATCAAGATGTGGCGCGCATGCACCTGCTCTTTCCCGGCCTCGGTCTTCTTCTCTTCCAGCTTCACCACGTGGTATCCGAACGAAGAGGTAAACACCGGGGAAACCTGACCGGGCTGCAGCGCGAACGTGGCTTGCTCGAACTCCGGAACCATGTCTCCGCGCCCGAAGAAGCCCAGATCACCGCCGCGCTCTCCCGAGGGATCCTCCGACCAGGTCTTGGCCAGCTCCGCGAAGTCCTTGCCTTCATCCACGATCATCCGGCGCACGTCCTCGAGCTCCTCGCGCACGAACGCCGAATCTTCCGGGGTCGCCGTCTTCGGAAAGCGCACGTACTCGAGAACCGCCCGTTCCGGCGCTGCGAACTCGTCGGGGTGCGCGTCGTAGTACGCGCGCGCCGCCGCCTCGTCGACGGGGGGCGCCTCGGACGCGACGTCCGAAGCCATCACGCGCACGAAGCGCACGCGGACCTTCTCGTTGTCGTCGATGTATCGGCCGAGCACTTCCCCGCGCGTCACGCGCGAGTTCAGCGCCACGTAGTTCTCCAGCTTCGACGCGGGAAGCGTGGCCTTCAGGTATTGCTCCACCGGCACCCAGTCGAAGTTCGGATCCGCGAGCGCTTGCTGGTAGCGGGCCGGGTCGAACTGGCCGTTTTCGCCTTGGAAGACCGGTGAAGCGCGCACGAAGTCCGGCGGGTTGTTGCGGATGATCTCCACGACTTCCGGATCCGAGACTTGGATTCCCAGGCGCTCGATCTGCTCCTGGAACAGCTTCTCGCGGACGATCTGTCCCCAGGTCTCCTCTTCGATCGCGTCGTAGTCCGAAGTTTCCGGCGGGTTTCCCGTGCGCGATTCGAACGACGCCACCATCTGCTGGCGCATTCTCATGTACTCGTCGGCGGTGATGTCTTTGCCGTTCACGCGGCCGATCGCGTTGGCACTCGCGCCGCGATTCCCTGCCTCCACCTCCCTGCATTCCCCAGTCGAAGAAGACGAGACCGACGAACGCCAAGAGGACCGCGAAGAAGACCAGCTTGGTCTTCTCGCGCATGGCACTCATCACCATGAAGCGCACTCCTTCCGGCGCTGGGCCGATGCAATTGCGGGGAGGTGGGCGAAAAGCCCGAGGACACTATCACGCGGGTCCCGAGCGGACAAGGGCGTGCGCGCCGCCCGCGTGGACAGCCCGGGGCGCGCGTGCTAGCGTCGCCGTCCCATGCATCGTCGTGCGACGCCACGAGCGCGGCTCCTCCGCCGCGCGCCTCTCGCAGTCGCGGCGGCGTTCGCTCCCGCGCTTCTGGGCGACCTGTCGGCCGAGGCCTCGACGCCGCTTCTCTGGCCGACTTCGGCCGGGACCTGCCTCACGTCCACGTTCGGAGAGTTTCGCGAAGCCCACTTTCACTCCGGAGTCGACGTCTCGACCTCCGGAAAGATCGGGTTTCCCGTATACGCCGTGGCCGGCGGGGAGATCGCCAGGGTGCGGCAATCGTGCCGCGGATACGGCAAGGCGATCTACCTGCGTCTGGACGACGGGAACACCGCGGTCTATGCGCATCTCTCGGAGTTCGGCGGCGCGCTCGCCGAGAGCGTGCGGGCCATCCAACGCCGAGCCGGCGATGCGCATTTCGATCACACGTTCCCTTCCGGGATTCGCGTGAAGCGGGGAGAGACGATCGGGAAGACCGGACAATCCGGCGCGGGCCCCCCTCACCTTCATTTCGAAGTGCGCGACGCCCAGGAACGCGCGCTGGACCCGCTCGCGCACGGGCTTCGCGCTCCCGATTCCGATCCGCCGCGCATCGTGCGGATCGCGCTGACCCCGCTCACCCCGAATTCCTCCGTCGACGGCGATTCGCGGAGCGTGATCGTGCGCGCCGTTCCCCGCAAGGACGGGTCGTTCGTCGCCGAGCGGGCCGTGCCGGTCTCAGGGCGCATCGGCATTTCGGTCGAGGCCAAGGACGGCATCGATGCGTGCGATCGCGGCATGGCTCCGAAAAGGTGGGAGCTCGCGCGGGACGGGGCGACGCTCTTCGCCGTCGACTGCGATCGCTTCACGTTCGACGAGTGGGGGCAGAGCGATTTGCAGTTCGATTCGCGATGGTCGTATTCCGGCGGCGGGGATTTCGTGAACCTGTGGCGCCGGCCGGGAAATGCGTTTCCCTCGTCGGCGGGGGATTGGCCGGCGTACGACGGAGTGGAAGCGCCCGGTGCGAAAGACGAACCGGTGACGTACGCGATCGCCGCGATCGACGCTTCGGGGAATCGCGCGTACGCCGCGCTCACGCTGTCCCCCGCGGAGACGAAACCGGGCGAGGCATCGCGCGAAGCGAACGGCGGCGCAGGGAACGGCACCGCGCCGAATGGCGATGCGGCGAACAGCGGCGCTCCGATCGTGGAAACACGAGGGGGCTGGGTCGAAGCGCGCTTCCCGGCGCTTCCTCCGGGCACTCGGGTCGAGCTCGCCGGGGCAGCGCCGGAGGGGCTCACGATTTTTCCGATCGAGGACGGAGGCACGCGACTCGCGTTCGTTCCCGAAGGGCGCACACCGACGACGGTGCGCGTGGCTTTCCCGAGTGCCGCCGGTTCCGACCTCATCGACGTCGTATTCCCGGGGCTCACCGCGCGGGCCAATCAATCCGGAAGCGCGGCGAGCGCGGATTCCGCAGCGATCGTGCATTTCCCCGAGCGCGTGCTTCGCGAAGACACGATCGTGGTGATTCGCCCGCATGCGTCAATGCCGTATGCCGACGAGCTCCGACTCATCGGAACGCTCTACGAGATCGATACCGGTTCCGTGCCGCTCGCCGGCGAATACGACATCACGATGCGGCAACCCGCCGATTTCGCGGAGGATCCGGACCACGTCGGGGTGTTCGTGCACAGCGGGGAAGGTTTCCGGTACATTGGCGGTGCGAACGCGCGCGGGGCGTTCGTGGGCTCGACGCAGCGTCCTCGCCCGTTCGGTCTCTTCGAAGATCGCCGTCCGCCCGCCATCGCTCGCCCGCGGTTCACGCGCAAGAGCGGGCGCTGGCGCGTGGAGCTGACGGTTCGCGACCGGGGTGCGGGCATCGACTGCGACGATCTCTCCGTCTCGCTCGACGGAGTGCGTCTGCTCACGGAGTACGATGGGGAGACCGGCGAGGTCGTCGCCCTTCTCGACGAGCCTCCCGCCCCCGGGGAGCGCGCCGTGCGCGTGACCGCCCGCGATCGATTGGGAAATCGCTCGGAACGAACCGACACCCTGAAGGCTCTCGCGAAGTGAAGCACGCCGATTTCGTTCATCTGCACAATCACACCGAGTACAGCCTCCTCGACGGCGCGAATCGCATCAAGGATCTCGTGGCTGCGGCGCGCGCGCACGCCATGCCCGCGCTCGCGATCACCGATCACGGCGCGATGCACGGCTGCATCGAGTTCTACAAGGAGGCCCACCATCAGGGGGTGAAGCCGATCCTGGGCTGCGAGGTGTACATCACGACCGGCAGCCGCTTCGAACGCACGCCGCCGAGCGCGGGAGGTCCCACCACGCACCATCTGGTGCTGCTCGCGAAGAACGAAGCCGGCTACAAGAACCTGATGAAGCTCACCTCGATGGCGTTCCTGGAGGGCTTCTACTATCGCCCGCGCATCGACAAGGAATCCCTCGCCCGCCACGCGGAAGGTCTCGTCGCGCTCACCGCGTGCTTGAAGGGGGAAATCCCCTCGCTCCTCCTCGACGACAAGGAAGATCGCGCGCTGGAAGCTCTGGGCTTCTACCGCGAGATCTTCCCCCCGGACGACGTCTATCTCGAAGTGCAGGATCACGACATCGACGAAGAGCGGCGCGTCATCCCGCTCCTGAAACGGCTCGCCGCGCGCGCGAACGCGAAGCTGGTGGCCACGAACGACTGCCACTACATGCGGCGCGAAGACGCCGAATCGCACGATCTCTTGATCTGCATCGGAACGGGAAAGGAATACGACGACCCCAAGCGCCTGCGCATGAAGACCGAGCACCTCTGCTTCAAGTCGCCGGAAGAAATGAAGGAGCTGTTCCGCGATTTGCCCGAAGCGTGCCGCAGCACGATCGAGATCGCGGAGAAGTGCAACGTGGAGCTCCGCCTGGGCGAGAGCAAAGTCCCGGTGTTTCCCCTTCCGCCGGGATTCGCCACCGAAGACGAGTACCTGGCGCGGATCGCGCACGAGGGACTGGAGCGCCGCTATCCGGGCCGCGCTTCGGAGATGCAGGCTCGCCTCGAGCACGAGCTCGGCGTCATCCGTCAAATGGGCTTCTCGGGCTACTTTCTCATCACCCATGACTTCATTCGCGCGGCGAAGGATCGCGGCATTCCGGTGGGTCCGGGGCGCGGCTCCGCGGCCGGCTCGTTGGTGTCGTACTCGCTGGGCATCACCGACGTCGATCCGATCCGCTACGGCCTCCTGTTCGAGCGCTTCCTGAATCCGGAGCGCATCTCCATGCCCGACATCGACATCGATTTCTGCTTCGAGCGTCGCGGGGAGATCATCGAGTACGTCGTGCAGAAATACGGGAAGGAATCGGTCGCGCAGATCATCACGTTCGGGCGGATGGCCTCACGCGCGGCGCTGCGCGACGTGGGTCGCGTGCTCAAGGTTCCGTTCGGCGAGATGGATCGCATCGCCAAGATGATTCCGGCCGATCCCGGCATGACTCTGGAGAAAGCGTTCCAGTCTTCGCCCGATCTGGGACGCCTGGAGGAAGCGGATCCCGCGTTCCGCCGCGTGGTGCAGCACGCGCGCCGCCTGGAAGGCCTCGCGCGGCACGCGTCCACACACGCCGCCGGAGTCGTGGTCGCGCCGGGAGATCTCACCGACTACGTGCCGCTGTACAAGTCGAACCGGGACGAAATCACCACGCAGTACGACATGAAGAGCGTGGAAGAAGTCGGGCTTCTCAAGATGGACTTCCTGGGTCTGCGCACGCTCACCGTGATTCATCGCGCGCTGCAGATGGTCTCCGCGAAGATCGGGCGCGTCATGACGCCCGAAGAAATCCCCTTCGACGACCCCAGCGTGTACGAGCTGCTCTCCTCGGGCGAAACGATCGGCGTGTTCCAGTTCGAAAGCTCGGGAATGCGCGCGATGCTGAAAAATCTGAAACCCACGACGTTCGAGGACGTCATGGCCTGCACCGCGCTCTACCGGCCCGGCCCGCTGGGCGCGGGGATGGACAAGGAATTCATCGATCGCAAGCACGGGCGCAAGAAGACCCAGGTGCTGCATCCGGCGATGGAGGAAGTGCTCCGCGAGACCTACGGCGTGATCGTGTACCAGGATCAGGTGATGGCGATCGCCGCGGAGATGGCCGGGTTCACGATGGGCGAAGCGGACATCCTGCGCCGCGCGATGGGCAAGAAGAAGCCCGAAGAGATGGACCGCCAGCGCGCGAAATTCATCGAGGGCTGCAAGAAGAAGCGCGTCACCGAAGGCATCGCGGGACAAGTGTTCGATCTCATGGCCTACTTCGCGGGATACGGCTTCAATAAATCGCATTCCGCCGCGTACGCGGTGCTCTCCATTCAGACGGCATGGCTCAAGGCGCATCATCCGGCGGAGTTCCTGGCGGCGACGCTGACCTCGGAAATGGGGGACACGAAGCGCGTGCCGGTGCTGATCGAGGATGCGCGGCGGCTCGGCCTGCAGCTCGACCCGCCCGATCTCAATCGTTCGGAGGCGACGTTCTCGGTGGCGAACGGCGGAATCGTGTTTGGTCTCGCGGCAATCAAGAACGTGGGGGTCGGGGCGATCGAGAAGATCCTCGACGTGCGCCGCGAAGGCGGACCGTTCGTGACCCTCCACGATTTCGTGAAGCGCATCGACCTCAAGACCGTGAACCGCCGCGTGCTGGAGAGTCTCGCGCAGGCGGGTGCCTTCGATTCCCTCGCGCGGCATCGCGCCGAAGCGTTCGCCGCGATTCCCGCGCTCCTGGAAGCGGGAGGTCGCGAGCGGATCGAGCGCGAGCGCGGGCAGACCTCGCTCTTCGCCGACACTCCCGACGCCGCGGTGCTTGATCCATTCCGCGCGGGGCTTCCTCCCGCGGAGCCGTGGACCGAAGCGCAGCTGCTCGCGTTCGAAAAGGAGGTGCTCGGCTTCTATTCTTCCGGGCATCCGCTCTCGCGCTGGGGGATCGAGATCCGCTCGTTCGCCACCACGCGGACCAGCGACGTCGGCGAGCTCGGCGACGGAACGCTCGCGATCCTGGGATGTCTGGTGACGAAAGTGCGCAACGCGGTCGACCGGCGCGGAAATCGAATGGCGTTCGTGGAGCTCGAGGATTTCACGGGAACGATGGAAGCGGTGGTCTTCTCCGATCCCATGCAAGCCTACGGCGAGTGGCTCGCCGTCGATTCGATGGTGCTCGCGTCGGGCACGGTGTCGGTGAAGGACGAGGCCGAGCCGAAGCTCCTGCTCGACCGCGCAATTCCGCTCGATCAAGTGGCGGAGAAGC
The DNA here is from genome assembly GCA_963725045.1 of uncultured Gemmatimonadales bacterium. Classification (GTDB taxonomy): domain Bacteria; phylum ARS69; class ARS69; order ARS69; family ARS69; genus CAVRWY01. The sequence goes on along the minus strand of CAVRWY010000008.1, from coordinate 402,967 downwards.
TCGTCGATCGCCTGGTCCTGGACCTGGAGGACTCCGACGTGACCGAGGAATTCGTCGCGAAATTGAAAGAGATCTCCCATCGCCGCATCGGCTCGCACAAGGTCTTGCTTCGCCTGGGCCTTCGCGACGGGAACATGGTGCAGGTGGAGCTCGACTCCATCCGCCTCCCCGGGTCCCCGGAGACGATCGCCGAGTTGGAAGAGCTCGTCGGGGAGGGGATGGTCCGCTACGGCGGGAACTGGGCGGCGGCCACGGAGCGTCGCCCGGTGCGCCGGGGGGACCCCCGCGGAGCCGCGATGGCCGGCTCGCGCTGACCCGGGCCCCGGGCGGCAGGCCCGTCCGAGGTCGCCTCGGGAATCCTTGGGCCCGGTGCGTTGACAGGGGGGCCCCGGGCTCCGAATATCCCGGAGTGCGTCGCGGTGGCGTGGGGGAGGTGAGTTCGGGTGGCGGAGCGATCGTTCCGCATCCTCGTGATCGGGCTCGCAGCGGCAGGCCTGGGATCGGGGATCGCGATGGACCCGGCTCGGGCCCAGCAACCGACGGCGACCCCCGAGGGCTTCCTCGGTGTTCCTTCCCGCCGGCTCGTCGACGTTCCGACGGCCGGCCTCGTTCCCCGAGGAAGCTACGAGGCCCGCATCGGGATTCTCCCGAACGGCGGGGTCCAGGGGTGGCTGGACATCGGATTGGCGCGCTGGGTCGAGATCGGAGCGTCCTACGGCGGTCTCGAGATCGTCGGGGACGGCGCTCCCGACTGGAATCCGCGAATCGGGCTCGCGTGCAAAATTCGCGCGGTGGAGGAGACCTACACGATTCCCGCGTTCGCGTTCGGCATCGACACGCAAGGGACCGGCTTCTACGACGAGGAGCTCGAGCGCTACCAGTTCAAGTCGCGCGGGATCTTCGCGGTGGTCTCGAAAAACTACGCGTGGCTCGGAGACTTCGGAATTCACGGCGGAGTGAGCCGCTCGCTGGAGGATCGCGACGACGGGAATCCCACGGTCTTCGGAGGAATGGACAAGAGTCTCGGTCGATTCGCGGGCCTTCTCGTGGAGTACGACGCGGCATTGAACGATGACGCCGACGACGGAGTCTACGGACGAGGGCGGGGCTATCTGAACGCCGCGCTGCGCATCACGCTCGTGCCCCAGGTGGAAGTGAGACTGGTCGCGCGGGATCTCTTGCAGAACACGGAATCGGGAGGCGGCGCGGAATCCGATCTGGTCGTGGACGAAGGCGTGGGACGCGAAGTCGACTTCGCCTACCGCGTGAGCTTCTGAGAAGGAGCGGAGAGAGCAGGTCATGAGCGAGACGCAGGGAACCTGGCTCGAGTTCGAACGCCCGCTCGTGGAGCTCGAGCAGAAGATCTCGGAGCTGCGCGAGTTCGCCGACGGCGAGCGACTGGAGTTCCACGACGAGCTCCGCCGCTTGGAGCGCAAGGCGGACAAGCTCCGCCGCGAGATCTTCTCCAATCTGACGCGCTGGCAGCGGGTCCAGCTCGCACGGCATCCCAAGCGTCCTTATGCGCTGGACTACGTGAAGCTCCTCGTCGACGGCTTTCTCGAATTGCATGGCGATCGCGGCTTCGGCGACGACCACGCCATCGTTGCCGGCATCGGCACGATGGAGGGACGCAAGCTCCTCGTCGTCGGCCATCAGAAGGGCCGCACGATCAAGGAGAAGCTGGATCGCAATTTCGGGATGCCGCATCCGGAGGGCTATCGCAAGGCGCTGCGCCTGATGGAGCTCGCCGCGCGATTCCGCCGCCCGATTCTCACGCTCATCGATACGCAGGGCGCCTATCCCGGCATCGGCGCCGAAGAGCGCGGCCAATCCGAAGCGATCGCGCGCAGCCTTCTGGTGATGGCGCGGCTTCCCGTTCCCATCGTGGGAGTCGTGATCGGCGAAGGAGGGAGCGGCGGCGCGCTCGCGCTCGGCGTGTGCGATCGCGTGTATATGCAGGAGAATTCGATCTATTCGGTGATCTCCCCGGAAGGCTGCGCGGCGATCCTCTGGGGCGATCGGTCGAAGGCGGTCCAGGCGGCGGACGCATTGAAGCTCACCGCCTCGGATCTGTTCGAGCTGGGTGTCGTCGACGGTGTGATCGGCGAGCCCCCGGGAGGTGCGCACCGCGACCCGGACGTCGCCGCGACGGAGCTCGGCAAGGTCGTGCGAACGTCGTTCGACGAGCTGGCGCCGATGGACCCCGACGAGCTCGTGCAGCGGCGCTTGGACAAGTACTCGAAAATGGGACGCTACCTGGAGAAGGGAACGGTGCGCGGCCTCCTCAATTCTTGACAGCATTGCCTTCGAGTGGATACTTTCAAGGGACGCTGCCTCGAGTTCCCCAGCCCGACGCTGGCCCCTTTGGAGTTCCAACATCCCCTTCCGCCTCGCCCCGGAGACGGGGTCGCCTTTCTCCGCCAGGCGCCCGACGCATCCAAGCTGGATCGAACGGTGAAGGTTCGGGATCGGAACGTCCGAGATGTTTCCATGGAGAATGGAATGAAGCGAGCCCTCGGGTCATCGTGTGCCATCGTCGTATTCGGATGGCTGGTCTCGGCCTCCGCCCAGGCGGCCGGGATTCGTGTCGTCTCCTCCAGCGAGAGAGAAGTCGTCGTGGAGTGGACGGCCGACGATGTCGTCTGGGAGCCGGTCTCCAGCGAGACCGCCAATTTCCGCCGCCCGACGGTTCCCGGCGGCTCGTTTTACGCCGCGGCCGGTGAACCCGACCTTCCCTCGATCGTGCACATCGTCGCGCTCCCGGCGGAAGGCACGCCTCAGATCACGGTGAGCGAGATCGCGAGCGACGCGATGTCCGCGCCGGATCTGGCGCCCGCCCCGAAGAGCGGATCGAAGTCGACGAGGGAGGCCGTGTGGACGTGCACTCGGCCCGCACCCGTCTCACGCCGCGATCCGCGGATTCGATGACGCCGTCCGCCTGGGCGGAGCTCGGCGGGATCACTCAGGTCCGCGGAAATCGCTTGGCTCGCGTCGTGATCCACCCGTTTCGCTTCGACGCCGCGCGCAAGGAGCTTCACGCGGCGCGCCGCCTCGTGGTGCGCATTGATCTCGGGACCGGCGCGAGCGTCGTGCCGGCGCGCGGGCGACCGGAATCGCGCGAGTGGGAAGATGCGCTCCGCGGCTCGGTGTTGAATCCCGAGGGCGTGCGCGCATTTCGCAGGGCTCCCGAAGCTCCGGTTTCCCGCGGAAGCGGAGATTCCTTCGCGTCGTCTTCGAACTGGCTCAAGGTGAAGCTGGAGGCCAGCGGGCTCTATCAGATCGACTACTTCACGTTCACGAACATGGGCTACGACCCGGGGTCGATCGATCCGACGACGATTCGCGTGTTCTCCGGGCGATTCCTTCCGGTCGCCGAAAATCTGAACGTTCCGCGCGACCCGTTCATGACCGAGCACGCGCTTCTCGATCTCGGAGACGGCGACGCCGTGTTCGAGACCGACGACCGGCTCCTCTTCTACGCCTTGGGACCCACGGGATGGGCGGCGGAGTACGACTCCACGCTCTCGCGCACGCTCCATCTGGAGAATCAGTACTCCAATCAAACCGCCGTGTGGATCACCTGGGGAGGCTCGTTCTCCTCGCCCACCGCGCGCCGCATGACCAGCCGCTCCGTCGCTCCCGACACCACCGCGACGTTCGAGACGTTCGCTCCGCACCGCGAGCACTTCGAGCAGAACAACATCGACAACTATCGCTTTCGCGACGAAGACGGCTGGTGGTGGGAGTCGCTGCGCGGGCGAGGGAACGACCGGCGTTACGATCTCAAGCTGGAGGGGGTCGCGAACGGAAACGGACGCGTCTTCGCCCGAGTGGGCAGCCTCGAGGGGGGAACGCCGAACATCCCATCAATTTTCGCCGCGTTCAACTCAAGCTCGGCCCGGAGCAGACGGTGATCGCGGATTCCACTTGGTTCCACACGTCGAATTCCGCGCTCGTCGAACTGGAAGGCCAGTCCGGAGGAAATCTTCACGACGGGACGAACGCGGTCATCTTGAACGTCGTTCGCCAGACGACCCCGGTGGAGACGACCGACCAGATTCAGCTCGCCTGGTTCGAGATCGAGTACCAGAGAAGGCTCGAGGCGAAGGGCGGGAGGCTGCTCCATTTCTACGCGGACTCCGCGCGCGGCGTGAGCGATCACGAGCTCTCCGGATTCCAGGGAGACGCCTCGTCGATCTTTCTCTTCGACGTCACCGATCCGCATACGCCGGTCCGGCTCCAGAACTTCGCGCTCACCGATTCGACCCCGCCGCACGGCATTCGCTTCAGCGACCCGCTCCCGAACGGCACGACGCGCTGGTATCACGCCACCACGCTCGAGGGTGTGCTGGCGCTGCCGCAGCCCGAGGTCGCCTCGATCAAGGGATTGCACACGCCCGCGAACGGAGGGGAATACGTCATCGTGTACCACCCCCGATTCGAGCGCGTCGCTCAGCGCCTCGCGCAGCTGCGCGCGACCGCGCCCCGCAATCCACGAAGCACGAAGCTCGTCTCCATCGAGGACGTCTACGACGAGTTCTCGTGGGGAATGGTGGATCCCACCGCGATCCGCGATCTCTTCGTGTACGGCGTTCAGAGCTGGAACCAGGATGCGCCGGTCTACGCGGTGCTCGTCGGGGACGCGGCCTACGATCAGAAGAGATATCTCGCCGGCAGCCCGGAAAATCTGGTTCCGTCCTACCTGAACCGCTACCGAGAGGCTTCGGTACGGCTTTCGCCGGCGGAGAACACCTACTTCTATTCGACCGATGATTTCTTCGGCTATCTCGAGCCGGCGGACTATCAGCTGTTCATCCAGCCGGGTCTGGATCTCGCGATCGGGCGCTATCCGATCTCGGACGAAGCCACCATGGACCTCATGCTGGACAAGCTGGAGGCGTATCTCACGGAGACGCAGGCCGGGAGCTGGCAGAACCGCGCGATCATGGTCGCGGACGACGAACGGACGCTCGACGACTTCTTGCGCGAGCCCTATCACACGACGCAGGTGGACGGGGTGGCCCGCGGTTGGATGCCCCCGTCGCTGGATCTCGTGAAGATCTATCTCACCGAGTTCCCGCGCAACGATTTCGGAAAGAAGCCGGAAGCGCAGGCGAAGTTCATCGAGGAGTTCACCCGCGGGGCCCTCATGGTCTCGTACACGGGGCACGGGGACCAGAACACCATGGCGCAGGAAGAGGTGTTCGTTTCGCAAAAAGTTCCTGAGCTCTTGAACGAAGAGAAATTCCCGATCTTCTCCACGTTCTCCTGCACGGTGAGCCGCTTCGACCTGCTGTCCGGGAGCAGCATGTGCGAGCTCTTTCTCACGCATCCCGGCGGCGGGTCGGTGACGACCTTCTCCTCCGGGTCCCTGGTCTTTCCGAATCCTTCCGTGATCCTCCACCAGCGCTGGATCGGATCGATGTTCGGCACTCCCTGGGTGCCCGGAACGTACTCACGCGCAGTCATGCCGCTCGGTGTGGCCGTTCTCATCTCCAAGGTCATCACCTCGAACGATTTCTCCTTCCGGATCAACAACGAGAAGTACGTGCTTCTCGGTGATCCGGCGCTGGAGTTGCGCTTCGGGAAGCAGGCGGTCACATTCGATCACTCCACGGTCGCGACGCAGACCACGGAAGGAAACTTGCGCTTGATTCGTGGAAGCGTCGTGGACGCGCACGGCGCCCTGATGGATGGGACCAATGGTGCGCCGCCGTTCAACGGCAAGGGCTTCGTGTACGTCACCGAGAACGCGGACACATCCGGGTACCACTACGAATATCCGCGACTGAACCAGGATCAATCGATCACGATGATTCCCGACAGCATCAAGTACGTTCTCGAAGGGCCCATCGCCTATCGGGGCGAGGTGCCGATCGAGAACGGCCGATTCGAGGCGAAGTTTTTTCTGTCCGCGGCGGTGCCGACCGGGAACCGAGCCAGGGTCTCCGTGTTTGCGCTCGAGGAGGGAATGGACCGCGACGGATCCGGCGCGTTCGATTCTCTCGCGATCGCCCCCACGATCACCCCAGGGCAGGTGTCTGACGCTCTCGGGCCTTCGATTCAGATCGGATTCGAAGGGTTCGAAGGATTCGCGGAGGGTGACTTTCTGAAGACCGACCGCCCCGTGACCATGATCGGGCTGGAGGATCCCAGCGGGATCAACCTCCGGCTCTTCCCCCAGTTCGCCCGTCTCGAGATGGAGATCGACGGCTCCGAGCGCATCGATCTGGCTCAGGACTTCTCTTATGTCGAAGGCTCTTACACCCATGGCCAGGTGAGGCGTATTCTGAGCTTGGCCCCGGGCGAGCACACGATCGAGGTGAAGGCCTTCGACAACGTCGGGAACCGCTCCTCCACGAAGACTCGGTTCACGATCGTGACCGGGGAGGCCGATTTCGATCTCGTGGACGCGGAGATCACCCCGTACCCGAATCCTTTCCAGGACGAGGTGCACTTCGTCTACCGCCTCACCCGCGATGCGGATGTTGCGCTCCGGGTCTACACGATTTCCGGGCGCCGCATCTTCTCCGACCAAGCGATCGCCGGGCGCGCGGGGGAGAACGTCTATGCCTGGGATGGGCGGGATGAGGGGGGCGGACTTTTGGCGAACGGGACTTACCTGTATAAACTGGACGCGGCATTCCGAAACACGGACGGGAGCCTTGAGAAGGACGAGTTCGTCGGACGCGTCGTCAAGATGAGGTGACGCCGGTGATTCGAAAGGGACACGAGATGATGCGAAAGATCGTACTGGGTTGTGCTCTCGTCGTGGCGTTCGCGGGTGTTCCCGCGAAGTCGTTCGCGGTGTCGGAGTACGTTCTGCCTTGGCTTCTCTTCACCATGGGTGCGCGCGCCTCGGGAATGGGTGGCGCCCAGATGACAGAAGCGACGGACGCCGACGAGGTGTACTGGAATCCCGCGAAGCTCGCCATGGAGGATGGCCGCGCGATCACCGGGATGCACTTCTCGCCCGTGCCGGATCTCACCGACGACGTGTACTTCGAGTACGCCAGCTACGTACAGCACTCGGAGTCGCTCGACGGCGGATTCGGGCTCAACCTCATGTTCCTCACGTACGGGTCGAGCCTCGCGACCGACGAGTCGGGTCTCCCGATCCAGGAATTCAACTCGTGGGAAATGGGAATCGGCGCCGCCTATGGAACGGCCGTGTCCCGGCGGTTCGCGGTCGGCGGTGGCATCAAGCTGCTCACCAGCCAGCTCTCTCCCGAGTTCGACGATCTCGAGGAAGGCAAGGGCACGACCTGGGCCGTCGACCTGGGCATGCACGCCAAGGACCTTGCGCCCATGGGACTGCGCTGGGGTCTGGGAATCATGAACTTCGGCCCCGCGCTCAAGTTCATCGACAACGGCAGTCCGAACCCGCTTCCGCTCACGTTCCGCACCGGAATCGGATTCGATCCGTACAAGAGCGAAGCGCACCGCATCACCATTGCGGCGGACATGAGCAAGGTTCTCGTGCATCAGGAGATCGGCGAGGACGGATCGCTCGAAGTGGATCCTCCGTACAAGGCGCTGTTCACGGCATGGACCGACGAGAGCATTTCCGACGAGCTCGAGGACGCGATCTATAACATCGGCACCGAGTACAGCTTCTCGGAGTTCATCTTCCTTCGCACCGGCTGGGTCCAGGACGTGACCGGGGACATCACCGACTACACGTACGGGATCGGCGTGTCGTACGCGAACGTGCGCTTCGACTTCGCCGGCTACCCCCAGGCGACCGGTCTCGACGACGTGAAGAGGTTCTCGATCTCGTACGACTTCTGAGAGTTCCGCCTAGGCGAAGTTTCCCCTTTCTGACATGATTCGCGGCTCGGGCCCTATCGTCCCAGGATGTGTGCCCGAGCTGTAGCCCCGGCGATCAATCCCCGAAAAAGGTGAGCCGCTTGAGCTGGAACTCCGCCCTCGCACACCTTCGAGGGCGCGCGCGCCGAGCCGTATCATTCCTCGTGCTCGTCGCAGGGCTCACCGGCGCGCTCGCCGCGCCCGATCCGGCGCTCGCCCGCGTGCTTCGCGTGAAGAAGCCCAATTCGGCGACGGCGCCGGCGCTTCGCGCTCCCGCTTCCGGCACCGAAGTCGAAACGCCGTCCCGCGCCCGGCACGCCCCGCTCACGTTCGGCAAGACCGTTCCCGTGTTCGAACGCCGTCAGCTCGAGCGCCGTCCGGCCTTGGAGCGCGGCGGCGGGAAGCCCGACACGCTCGTCGTGAAAGTCGCGATGCTGCGCATCGAGTTCGGCGCGGATCGTCACGGAGATCAGACCACCGGGGACGGACGCATGATGCGTACGAACCCGGACCCCGAGCGCAACTTCATCGACGCTCCACCGCACGACCAGGCCTATTTCGACGCGCACCTGGAAGCGTGCAATCGCTACTGGAGCTCGATGACCTACGGGAACGTGCGCCATCGGGGGAGAAGTGTTTCCGCGCGATCCGGAGTTCGGAGCCTACGTTCTCTCCGACATGGCCGACTACGGGCCGCAGTCGCAGGACGAGTTCTTCTCCATCGAGGGGCTCACGCGTTTCTTCCAGGATTGCTTGAAGGCCGCCGACGCCGACTCGGCCGTCGTGTGGAGCGACTTCGACGTGATCTTCATCGTGCACGCCGGCTCCGACTGGCAGAACGACGTCCTCGGAAACACGCCGTACGATCTGCCGACGTTCTCGATCACCGTGTCGGACTCGGACGTGGTGGTGTCCGACACCGCCGACACGCTGACGACCGGCATCGTCTTTCCCGAAACGTCCAGCCAGGATGGATTCCAGGTCGCGCTGAACGGGGCGATCGCGCACGAGATGGGACACCAGCTCGGGCTCTTCGATCTCTATAACGTCGAGACGTTCGCGCCCACCGTCGGCTTCTACGACCTCATGGACAGCGGAAATCTCACCTCCGTGCTCATTCCCAATCCCGCGAACGGGGAGGAAACGGAGGTGATCGGCGTCTTGCCCTCGTGTCCGGGCGCTTGGTCGCGGTGGCTCGTCTTGTTCCGCTTCGGGATCGATCCGCCGCTGGTGAAGGAAGACGCGCCGCGCTCGCGCCTGCTCGCGATTCAGTCGCGCGTGCCGGAGACCGGGCTACCGGCGGCCACGCAGAAGTGGTATCGCCTGCCGATCTCCGACACCGAGTACTTCATGGTCGAGAATCGCGTGGACGATCTCGACGGCCGGGACGCGCAGGGGAATTTCAACACCGCGTTGGATCAGGACGATTCCACCGGAGTGGTGCTCGGTCCGATCAACGCGACCACGGACGAGCCCAGCCACAACTACGACCTGCTGCTCGATCCCGGGGTGCTCATCTGGCACGTGGACGAGCGCCAAGTGCTCGCGAACTTCAGCCAAGGGCGCGGACTCAACGTCTTCTACGAGAAGCGCGGGGTCACCATCGAGGAAGCGGACGGGATCGTCGACATCGGCAGCCCGTACTCGGAGTTTTTTCTGGGGACGGACAAGGAAACGTTTCACGCCGGAAACAATGCCAATTTCTCTCCCACAACGCGGCCGAACTCCGATTCCAACCTGGGCTCGCCGTCGAACATCTCCGTGCTGAACATCGGCCCGCGCGCGGAAACCATTCCCATGGACTTCGCGTTTTCGTCGAAGCCGCGGGGCTGGCCGATGGACATCGGGCTCTACGGGACCGCCGGTCTCACGTCGGTGACCGCCGCGGACGTCGACGGAGACGGACGCGCCGAGATCGCGGCGACCTCCGACAGCACGGTGTTTCTGTTCCGCGACGAGGATCGCGACGGAGACGGCGAGGTGGACATGGCGGGCGCTTGGCCGCAGCCGTCGAACGGAGCGCGCCTGCGCGGGAATCCCGCGTTCACGCAAGTGATGGGGAATCTGGATGCGGATGCGCGTCTGGAGATTCTGGCGACCACGGACTCCGGCGCGGTGCACGTGTGGAACGACGACGGAACGGTGTTCGGCACCGCGGACTCCACCGGAGTGTTGCTCGCGTTTCCGCCGGAGGAATATCCGGCGGCGCCGGCTCTCACCGCCGATCTCGACGACGACGGCGTCGCCGAGGTGTACGTGGTCACGGCGGCGCGGCGCTTGCGCGGCTACGATTTTTCGAGCGGGACGCCGGAGAGCACGTTTGCGAGCCGCCCGCTGCTGACGGCGGCGCCCGATTCCGGCTCGGTGTTCGCGCCGGCGTTCGCGTTCGGCGACCTCGGCGGGGATGGACGCGCCGACGGCCTCGTGGGCTTCGTGGAGGGAGACAGCCTCCACGTCCAATTGTTCGACCGCGACGGAGTGCGCGGGCTGCGCCGCTCCTTCCCGCTTCCCGCGGGACACGGGGCGAGGCGCCTGCACCTCGCCATGGCGGATCTCGATCGCAATCCCGCCGACAATGCTCTGGAGCTCGTGTTCGTCTTGGACTCCGGACGCGTGCTGGTGGCCGACCGCGAGGGGAACGTGCTGCCCGGCTGGCCGATCGATCTTCCCCCGCCGATCGCCGGTCCGCCCGCGTTCGGCGACGTGGACGGCGACGGCCTTCTCGAGATCGTTCTCGGAGCTGGAGGATTGCAGCTCAGCGTTCTGAACTACAACGCAACTCAAGCCGTGGGTTGGCCGATCATGGCCCAGCTCGCCGACTTCCCCGGCGACGGCCTTCCGATTCCGGGCCCGGTAGTCTGCGACGTCGACGGAGATGGACGCCAAGACGTCGTCGCCGGCTTCGTCGACTTCACGGTGCGCGCATACAACGGTTCGGGGCAGCCGATCGACGGTTTTCCGATCGTCACCGGAGCTGCCGTGCGATCCACTCCGGCGATCGTGGATGCGAACGGCGATGGGCGGCTCGAGCTGTTCGTGCAGAGCACGGACGGCCAAGTCTACGCGCGCACGCTCGCCGGCTTGGCGTCGGCCGAGAACCCCGCGTGGGGAATGCTCGGCGGCGGCCCCGCGCTCTCGGGTGCCTTCGACGCGCGGCGACTTCCGAATCTCGCGGCGGCTTCGTCCGACGTTCTCCAAGGGCCGGTCACGATCTTCCCGAATCCGGCACACGACGAGGAGATCACGATCCGCTACACGCTCGGCACCGGTCTCTCCACCTCGACCGGAGTCGAGATCTCCATCTACAACGTGGCTGGCGAGCTCGTGGAGCACATGAATGGCACCACGTTCGCGAACACCGAGAACGTCGCGCGCATCGCCCGAGGCAAGCTCGCGAGCGGGACGTATTTTTGCGCGCTGCGCGCTCGCTCGGGGGATCGGGAGGACTCCCATCTCGAGAAGCTCGCGGTGATCCGATGAGCGTGATGCTGGCGCTCGCGCTCGCCGCCGCGAGCGTGTGGCCGCCGACGATTCCCGCTATCGCGAGCGCGGAACCGCTCACCATCGCGGGCAGCGTTCCGTCGATGTCGATCAATGCCGCCTCTGTTCCCACCGGAGAAGAAGAATGGTGGACGGAGGACGATTGGACCTGGGTCGACAAGGCGCCCATCGAAGCCGAAACGAACGGCGGCGAGAAGTCCGTCTGGAAGGCGATCGGCGCGAGCGCGCTCCTGCCGGGCCTCGGCGAGACCTACGCGGGACATCCCGATCGGGCGAAGTTCTTCTATGCGGCGGAAGCCGCGATCTGGACCACGTTCGGGATCTTCCGCGTGCAAGCCAGCCAGCGGAAGGAACGCTCCATCGAGTACGCCGAAGTGAACGGCGGCGCGCCGGGCGATGGGGACTCCGACTACTACGAGCACATCGGATTTTGGCTTTCGATCGACGAATGGCACGACATCGTCCGCCGCGACGCGCGCGCGGCCTATCCCGACGACCCGGCGGCGCAAGAGGCCTACTTCCAGGAGTTCAAGAGATACGACGAGTCGGACTCTTGGAATTGGGAGGACGACGACACGCGACTTCGGTACCGTCAGCTTCGATCCGAAAGCGAGAGCGCGTACCGAAACGCGCGTCTCGCGGTCGGTGCCGCGGTTCTCAATCGTCTCGTTTCCATGGCGGACGCGCTCGCGCTCACGCGCAAGCACAACAAAAACCTCCGGAGCGAGGGAGTCCGCCTCGAGTTCCGGATCTCCCCGGAGAGCACCGTCGATGGTCTCGTCATCGGTCCGGTCCTTTCGGCGGAGTACTGAGCCCCGCCCGTCCGCTCGATCGGTTTCCCGCGCCTTCCTGGCCGGGGTGCTGCTCGCGGTGGGGGCGTTCGGTCCCACCGCCTCGGTATACGCACAAGCTCCCGACACGCTCGCCGCTCCGCCTGACACGGCCGCGGCGCAGGGCACCGCTCCGCCCGGCGCTCCGGAAGGATCGGAGCTCGTTCGCGCGCTTCGAGGCCGCGTTCCTTCCTCCGCCCACGGGCCCCGCGTACCGGAGGCCGTCCGGCGTGACCACCGACTTCCAGGGCAATGTATTTGTCGCCGATACCGGGAATCACCGCGTCCTCCAGTTCGATGCGCGCGGGACGATTCGTGTTCGAGTTCGGCGGCTACGGCTGGGAAGTCGGCGAGCTCTCCAGCCCGACCGACGTGTGCGCGCGGGAAGGATTTCGTTTGTTCGTCTCCGATGCGGGGAACGATCGCGTGCAGCAGTTCGACATCAGTGATCTCTCTCCGGAGGGCGCGATCTTCCCGTTCCAGGAAGGCACGGGCTTCTCCGGGGAGGCGCTGGTGCGCCCGACGTATCTCGACGTCGATGACGAGGGGCGCATGTACGTGTCCGATCCTCTGTGCCACTGCGTCTGGATTTTCACTCCGGTCGGGGAGCTGGTGATGCAGCTGGGAGGCCGCGGAGTGGAGCCGGGTCGATTCCTCCATCCCTCGGGAGTCGCCGTCGCACCGAAGGGGCGTTTCTACGTCGCGGACTCCGGCAATCGGCGCATTCAGGTCTTCGATCCCTTGGGGAATTGGATCGCGGCGTGGGGAGGTCCAACCGATACGCCATTGCAGGAGCCCACCGGAATCGATGTCGACGCCGAAGGAAACGTGGTGATCGCCGATCGTGCCGCGGCTCGCGTGGTGGTGATGTCGCCCCGAGGGATGCGTCTCATGGCGTTCGGCGGTCCCGGCGACGGACCTGGGGCCTTTCGCGCACCGGTCGACGTCGCCGTGGCTCCGGACGGGAGCGTGATCGTCGTGGACCAAGATCGGGAGACGGTGGAGCGCTATCGCCTCGTTCGGGACGGCGCCGAGAACCGATGAGGGCCGTCCGGCTCGCGGCTCTGGCCGCGGCCATCGCGCTGGGATCCCCCGTCCCGAGCCGCGCCGCACTCGCCCCGCCCGAAACGACGGAAGTGTTCGTCGCCACCGAGGCTCTGCCGGTGCAGGCGATTCCGCTCGCCCGCCGTTTCATTCTCACCGGCTCGGAGCGTGTCACCATCGGCGATCGCGTGCTCGCGCGCGAAGTCGACTATCGACTCGACACCGGGGCGGGCACGCTTCGTCTCGTCGCTCCGCTCGCACCCGGCGACTCGCTTTCGGTTTCGTACGCGTTCGCGCCGCTCGCGCTTCCCACGGAAGTGATCGGGCTCGTGCCCGGCGAGCCGACGCCGCCGGAATCGGCGCACGTGGCGATCGCTTCGCCGGCGACGTCGCCGTTTCCGCGCCAGCTGGAGCCGGAGCTCACCATCGGCGGCGCCAAGACGCTCGCTCTCGAGGTCGGCTCGAACAAGGACGCCGCGGTCGAGCAATCGCTGCGCGTTTCGTTGGGCGGCACGGTCGGGGACGACGTGAAGATCACCGCGCTGCTCTCGGATCAGAACGTTCCGCTGCAGCCGGAGGGAAACACGCAGCGCCTCGAGGAGCTCGACGAGGTGCTGGTGAAAGTCGAGGCGCCGCGCGCGGGGGCGACGCTCGGGGACTTTCTCTCGGGCCGGCACGGGACCCCGTTCGCGGACTACGAGCGCCGCCTCACGGGAGCAGAAGCGGTGGCGCGCATCGATTCGTCGAGCGTGCGCGGCGTGGGCGCGAAAGCGCGCGGCAATTTTCAGTCGGTGGAGTTTCGCGGCGTCGAAGGGAAGCAGGGCCCGTACGTCTTGGCGGGATCGGGCTTCGACGTGGGCGGCGTCATCGTGGCGGGCTCCGAGCGCGTCTGGATGGACGGGCAGCTGCTCACGCGCGGCGACGTGAACGACTACGTCATGGATTACTCGCTCGGCGTGCTGGAGTTCACGAACCGCCGGCTGGTCACCCGCGACTCCGAGATTGCGGTCGACTTCGAGGTCGCCGAGCAGGCCTACAAGCGGAGCTTCTACACCGGCGAAGGGCGCTCGTCGCTGGCCAGCGGACGCTACGGGTTTCGCGCGTCGGTGACCGCGGAGAACGACGGCGACGAGCCCACGAACTTTACGCTCACCCAGGAGCGCCGTGCGGCGCTGGAAGCGGCGGGAGACTCCACTGCGCTCGTGCCCGGCGCGGTCTGCGGCGTGGAAGGCGGCGACTACGACGACGTGGGAGGAATCTTCGAGTACGCCGGGCGCGACAGCGGCTCGTGCGAGGTCGCGTTCACGTTCGTCGGCGCGGCGCAAGGCGACTACGTGCGCGACCGCGACCTCGACACCGGGTTTGCGTTCTTCCGCTTCGCCGGCGCGGGACTCGGCGATCACGTGCCCGGACTTCTTTTGACTGCACCGCACACCACGCAGCTCGCCGACGTCGGATTCACGGGGCGCGCCGGACAGCTCGTGGTGGATGCGGACGGCGCGTTCAGCCGGCAGGACTTGAATCGATTGTCGAACGACGACGACGCCAACAACGACGGCGCGGCGGGGCGCGTCGCGCTCGGTTGGCTGCGCGACGCCCCGGGGCCCGAAGCGCTTCACTCCGGCGTCACCGCGAACGTGCGCGGCCAGGAGTCGGAGTTCAGCCCGCTCGGGCGAACGCGCGAGGTCTTCCTCGGCGAGCGCTGGGACTTCACGGATTCCACACGCGCCGACGAGACGCTCGCCGAAGTCGACGGCTGGATCGAACGCCCGAACCAATGGCGAGTCGGAGTCGGCTCGGGAGTGCTCGACCGCACCGGTCTCTTCCGGAGTGTGCGCGAAGAGGCCCGCGCGCATTGGACCGGACCGCGCAACACGATCGCCGGCGGCCGGCTGGAGCTGGTGCAGCGCACCGACGATGCGGACTCCGCCGGCACCGTGCACGGCGATCTGCTGCGCGGATCCGCGAACTACGAGACGCAGCTCCGCTGGTTTCGTCCGGGGGCCACGTATTGGAGAGAGGATCGCGTGAACGAGCGCGCCCAGACGATGATTTCCGGGCAGGACGACCAGGAGTTCGGCGCCTCGCTCGGAGTGGAAGCCGGGCGCGGGATCTCGGGTCGCGTGCGCGGACTGCATCGCACGACGGACGTGGTGAACGGCGGTTACTGGATGCGCCAGAGCGTGGCGCGCACCATCGACACGGCGCTGGAGGCCGCGCCGCGACCCGACGTGCGCATGCGTGTCTCATGGATTCGGCGCGAGCTCGACTTCACGCCCGAGAGCGCCCAACAGGATCAAACGACGACGCTCACCCGCAGCGATCTCGCGCACGAAAGCTTCGGCGGGACGCTGCGCGGCGAGTACACCTACGAGACCACCTCCCGCGCATTCATCGACCGCGTCCAGGGGGTGACCGGAACCGAGGAGCCCGTGCTGGCGCTCGCGGCGAGTGCGCGCATCCGCCTCGGTGGGCGGCGAATGTCCGGCACGGAGGCGCCGGCGTCGGCCTGGTCCAGGTTTCTCTCCGTCGTGGAGACGGAGACGTTCGCCCGCGTGGACGAGGAGAGCGTGGCGGAAGACCGGGGTGCCATCTATCGCTTGGACTTTTCGCAGTTCCAGGACGATTCGACCACCGTATTCGGAAAGACGCTGGTCCGCCAGGAGGTCACGCTCTTTCCCGGCTCTCCCACGTTCACGATCACGGGGCGGTGGGAGCGCATCGACACGGAGGACAATCGCACCGACCCCGAGCGTCTCGAGATCCTGAGCGAGCGCACCGTCCTGCGTGCGCGCAACGCGCTCGCCGGGCCGTGGACGCTGGAGAGCCAAGGGACGCTCGAGGACGAGTCCCGAAGTGACTCGCGTCTGGGGCTGGCCGAGTTCGATCTGCGGCGCACCGAGATTCGCGAAGAGCTCGTGTTCCAGCCGACGCCCGCGCGCCGCTTCTCCGGCCGGGTCGTGCTCGGCAGTGAACGGAATCAGACGATCGACGCGTCGATTCGCGGGTTCTCGCTGGGGGCGTCGGGATCGAGTGCGTTGGGCTCCAGGGGGCGCGTGCAAGGGGACGTCTCCTGGACGCACCCGACCAGCATCGAAGGGATCGATTTCTCGAATCGCTTTCGCACCCCGGACAACGATCAGCTCGAATGGCGCGGGCTCTTCGACGTGCGGCTGTCCGAATCGATCTCGGGATCCTTGTCCGTGACCGGGCGCAGCGTCGATGGGCTGCCCACGACGCATCTCGTGCGGGCCGAAGCCCGCGCGTTGTTCTAGGAGGATCGCGTGATGGCGAAGAAGAAGCTCGCACGAAGCACGCACGCGGCGGCGATCGCGGTCGTCTTGCTCGCGTCGGCTGCGGCACCGGCGCGGGGCGCGATCTTCGACGCGCTTTCGGCCACGCCAGCACGGGTCGCGCTCTTCGAGACGTGGATCGTCGCCGGCGAGTCGCCCGTGTCCAGCGCCGACGTGCGCCGGCTCCTGCCCTGGTCGCCGGGCGACACTCTCACCACTGTGCGTCTCGATGCCGCCGCGACCACGCTTCGCGACGCGCTCGTCGCGCGCGGATATTGGGCGGCCCACGTGGGCATGACCGTGCCCGATGGCGAAGGGCGCGTTCCCGTCACGGTCAGGGTCGCCGCGGGCGAACCGGCGGTGGTCGGATCGATCCAGATTGCCGGGAATCGCACGCTGGCCCGCGAGGAGATTCTCGCGATCTCGGGTTTCCGCGAAGGCACACGCCTGGAATCGCGCATGATCGCGGACGGCGTCGATCGCATTCTGCGCGCGTACGCGGAGCACGGCTACCCGCTCGCCCGCGTTTCGCCGGGCGGATTCCAACAGCGTCCCGACGGACGCATCGCCTGGACGATCCAGATCGGAGAAGGTCCGGAAACGTTCGTCGACGAGCTGCGCGTGATCGGGAAATCGTCCACGTCTCCTGATGTGCTGGCCCGGATCGCCGGCGTGGAGCCGGGGGCTCTCTGGGACGCGCGTCGCATCGACGAGATCGCGCCGCGACTCCGGCGCGAGGAGCTCTTCACCTACGTGGGCGAGCCGCGCATCGTTCGCGGGGAACGCGACAATCGGCTCGGCATCGAGATCGATGTGGAGTCGCGCAAGTCGAGCTCGATTTTGGGCGTGCTCGGCTACGTGCCCGATCCCGGCGGGGGAGGAACCCTCGTCGGGCTCGTCGACCTCCGTTTGGGAAATATTCTGGGCACGGCGCGCCGGGCCGCGTTCCACTTCGAGCGATCCGCGCAGGACGTGCGCGATCTCTCGTTCCGCTACCGCGAGCCGTGGCTCCTGGGGACGCCGATCTCGCTGGAGGTGGGCGCCGCGCAAGCGCTCCGCGATACGCTGTACTCGCGGACCGATCTCGACCTTGCGATCACCGCGCCCATCGGATGGGGAGCGACGGTCTTGCTGGCCGGCGAGCGCCGCACCAGCTCGTTCGAGCAGGGCGAGGGGCTCGCTTCGGTTGACGAGCTCTCCACCGGCGGATCGTTCGGGCTCACCGTAGAGCGGCGCGACGATCGCCTCGATCCCTCGCGAGGCTTCGCGGCGAGCGCACGGGTCGGGCTTCGCCAAACCGAGCACAACATCACGCGCACCCGCCTGGAAACCGGCTTGGAGGTGATCCTCCCGGTCGGAGCACGATGGTTCCTCTCCGAAGGGCTGGCCTATCGAGGCGTGTGGGCCAGCGCCGGGGATGTTCCACTGTCCGATCAGTACTACTTCGGCGGCACCACCACGCTGCGCGGATACCGCGAGGAGCAGTTCCACGGAGAAGGGGTCTGGTGGGCTCGCACGGAGTTGCGCTACCGTCTCGCGCGCCGCTCGCGTGCGTATCTCTTCGGCGACGTCGGTGGCTATCGCTTCGACGAGCGCGATCCTTCCGGGGTGGTGACCGAGCAGGGCGACGTGCTCGCCGGCGGGGGAGTGGGCGCGGCGGTGGCGACGCGCGGGTCGGGCATCATGCGGGTGGAGCTGGCGCTCGGTCGCGGCGACGAGTTCTCCGACGCAAAGGTGCACGTGGCGCTCGAGCAGGAATTCTGATCCGAGGGAACGCATGGCGCGGGAGATCGAGGTCAAGATCGCTGTGGACGATGCCAAGCAGGCGCTGCAGCTCTTGCAGGCGCGCGGTGCCGTGCTTCGCGGCGAGCGCGAGCTCGAGGACAACGTGATCTTCGACCGCGACGGCGGCACTCTCGCGCGCGCGGGGAAGCTGCTGCGACTCCGCCGCGTCGGCGGGCGTGCGGTGCTCACGGTGAAAACGCCCGACGCGGGCGCAGCGGGCGCTGCCGGCGCGACGCCGGCCGTCGGCGCGACGTACAAAGTGCGCCGCGAGCTGGAGACCGCCGTGGAGAATCCCGACGCTCTGGAGCGCGCGATCGAAGCGATCGGATTCCGTCCGA
Source organism: uncultured Gemmatimonadales bacterium (assembly GCA_963725045.1). GTDB lineage: Bacteria > ARS69 > ARS69 > ARS69 > ARS69 > CAVRWY01. The sequence goes on along the minus strand of CAVRWY010000008.1, from coordinate 384,367 downwards.
CGTGGCGCTATCAAAAGTGGCGCACGACGTTCGCGCTCGAGGGCGCGATCGTGGTGCTCGACGAGCTCCCGCTCGGCGTCTACTTGGAGATCGAAGGGGAGCCGGAGTCGATCGATCGCGCCGCGCGCGCGCTCGGATTCGGGCGCGATCGCTACGAGACCGCGAGCTACCGCGAGCTCCACGAGCGCCGCTGTCGCGCCCTGGGTCTTTCGCCCGGGGATCTCGTGTTTCCCGAGCGCGTGCGGGGTGCGTCGTGAGCGGGGGCGGGCCGTCCGAAACGGTGCGCCGCCGCGCGAAGAAGCTCGCCGAGCTCATTCGCCATCACGAGCGCAAGTACTTCGTCGACGCGGCCCCGGAAATCTCCGATCAAGAGTTCGATGCCTTGATGCGCGAGCTTCAAGAACTGGAGCAGAAGCATCCCGAGCTGGCCACGACGGATTCGCCCACGCAGCGGGTGGGCGGTGCGCCGCTCGAGGAGTTCGCGACGGTCGCGCACCGCGTGCCCATGCTCTCCCTCGGCAACACCTACGACGAAGCCGAAGTGCGCGACTTCGACCGCCGCGTGCGCGAAGGGCTGCCCGGCGAGGAGGTGCGCTACCACGTGGAGCTCAAGTTCGACGGCGTCGCGGTGGCCTGCCGCTACGAAGGCGGCGCGTTCGTGCAAGGCGCGACGCGCGGGGACGGCACCGCCGGGGACGACGTGAGCGCGAACTTGCGCACGGTCGCCTCGCTCCCGCTGCGCGTCGACGAGTCGCAGCCGTTCGAAGTGCGCGGCGAAGTGATCCTGGAGCGCGCCACGTTCGACGCCATGAACGAGGCGCGCCGGGCGCAGAATCTCGAGCCGTACGCGAACCCGCGCAACACCGCGGCCGGCACGCTCAAGCTGCTCGACCCCAAGCTCGTCGCCGAGCGAAAGCTCGGGGTCTTCGTCTACCAGCTTCTGGGATCGAAGGCGCTCGGCATCGCGCGGCATTCCGAAGCGATGGCGCGCCTCGCGGAACTGGGATTTCGGGTGAGCCCGCACCGCGAGGTCGTGGAGCGCATCGAAGAGGTGCTCGAGATTCTGGAAGGGTGGCGCGAGCGGCGTCTCGAGCTTCCCTACGAGACCGACGGAATGGTGGTGAAGGTGGACGACTTCGCGCAGCAGGCGAAGCTCGGGGCCACGTCGAAGTCTCCGCGCTGGGCGATCGCGTACAAGTTCCCTGCGGTCGGCCAGCCCTCGCTCTTGCGGGCGATTCGAGTGCAGATCGGTCGGACCGGGGTGGCGACGCCGGTGGCGGAGCTGGACCCGGTCGTGGTCGGTGGGTCGACCGTGTCGCGCGCCACCCTGCACAACCTGGAAGAGATTCGCCGGCGCGACGTGCGCGTGGGGGACACCGTCCTGGTCGAGAAGGGCGGGGACGTGATTCCCAAGATCGTCGCGGTCCTTCTCGAGAAGCGCCCGCGCGGCGCGAAGCCGTTCGAGTTTCCGTCGAAGTGTCCGGTCTGCGCGACGCCGCTGGTGCGCGACGAGGAGGAGATCGCGTTTCGATGCGTGAACGTGGCCTGCCGCGCGCAGCTGGAGGGACGTCTCGATCACTTCGCCGCGCGCGGTGCGATGGACATCGAAGGGCTCGGCTCGAAGCTCGTTGCGCAACTGGTCGAGAAGGAGCTGGTGAAGGACGTCGGCGATCTCTACGCACTCTCGCTGGAGGATCTCGTCGCGCTGGAGCGCATGGGGGAGATCTCCGCGCAGAATCTGCTCGACGGGCTGGAGCGATCCAAGGAGCGGCCGTTCTCCCGCGTGCTCTTCGCCGTGGGAATCCGCCACGTGGGCGCCCATGTCGCGCGCGTTCTGGCGCGCGCGTTCGGCTCGGCGGCCGCGCTCGCGCGTGCCGGCGTCGACGAGCTCGTCCGTGTTCACGAAGTGGGAGACACGGTGGCGGAGTCGGTCGTGGAGTTCTTCGCGCGCCCGGAATCGCGCCGCCTCATCTCGAAGCTGGAGAAGGCCGGTGTGCGCCTCGAGGAGGAGCGGTCCGCGGAGTCGACGCGCTCTCTGGAAGGCATGACCATCGTGATCACGGGAACGCTCGCCGGCTGGTCCCGCGACGAAGCAGCGGAACTGTTGCGCGCGCAAGGTGCGCGGGTCTCGGACTCGGTGAGCCGCAAGACGAGCGCGGTGGTGGCCGGCGAAAGCGCCGGATCGAAGCTGGAGAAGGCGCGCACGCTCGGGATTCCGGTGCTCGACGAAGCGGGGCTGCGGGCGCTGCTGGAGACGGGGCGGCTGGGCGCCTAGCGAGCGGACGATTCGTTCATCGCCTCCGCGGCGCCCGCTGGCAGCGCAAGCAAACGTGCGAGGAACGCCCGGCGGCTTGAATTCTCCGAATCGTCGCGCCGCAGCGCGAGCAAGGCTCGCCTTCGCGGCCGTACACGAGATGTTTCGACTGGAACTCTCCCGCGCCGCCCTCCACGGTCGCGTAGTCGCGCAGCGTCGATCCCTTGTGGCGGATCGCCTGGCGCAGGATGCGTCGCATCGCGGTGTGGAGCTGAGCCGCGCGATCGCGCGCGATCCGCGCCGCGATCGTCCGCGGATGAATTCCCACGGCGAAGAGCGCTTCGTCGACGTAGATGTTTCCGAGCCCGCCCAGTGTGCGTTGATCGAGGAGCAGCGCTTTGACCTGGCGGTCACGCCGCAGGATCTCGAGGAACGCCGCGCGCCCGATCGTGAGGGCGTCCGGCCCCAGAGGGGAGAGCGCGGAGCCGTCGCGGTCGTCGATCCACACGCCGCCGAAGCGCCGGGGATCGCGAAAGCGAATCTCCCGTGCGCCGTCGTCGAGGCGCAGCGCGAGATGCGTGTGATCGGCCACCGGCGTCTTCGAGGCGAGCACTTGGATGCGCCCGGTCATTCCCAAATGACACACGAGCGATCCCGACGGTTGCAGCTCGATCGTGATGCGCTTTCCGTGGCGGTGCACCCCGGCGATGAGCCGCCCCACGATCCCGGCTGCCGCGCCGCGCGGATCCCGGACGAAGCCCTCGCGCGCGATGCCGATGCCCGAGATCCGCGCGCCGGCGACTTTCGTGCGCAGCGCGGCGGCGATCGTCTCGACTTCGGGAAGCTCCGGCACGCGCTACCTCAGGCGAACGAGCCGCCGCGATTCCTGGCCGCTCTCCGTCTCCAATCGAAGGAAATAGACGCCAGGTGCAATCGGACCGCGGTCATCGCGACCATCCCACCCGAAGGGAGTGCACTCCCGACTCGCGCCAACCGTCGGCCATCGTCCGCACCAACCTTCCGCCCGCATCATGAATCGTGAGCCGCACCGTTCCCGCTTGCTGCAACGAGAAGCCGAGCTCGGTGCCGGTGCGAAACGGATTCGGGCGCGGCGCGAACAGCGCGATCGCCTTGGAGACTTTGGTCTCCGGGGCCGCGGTGGCCGGCGGGAGATAGCGCACTTCGAGCCGCGGCGGATCTTCCGGAGCCGCGAAGTCCGCCCAGCCGTAATAGCGTCCCGTCTGAATCGTCCCTTTCGTAATCACGAATCCCACGTGCTTGCCGGGTGAGTAGGCCGGGAGGTCCAACCACAATTGCATCAGGGTCGAGATGTCCGGCGACTCCACGTCCGTGCCGGCGGGCCAATTCGTCCCTTGGGGCCACGCGACCGTGGTGGGATGGGTCGGATGGTGGTTCACGAGATCGCCGAACGGCCCGTTCTGGAATGGAAGAGCATCGGCGATGTTGTACAGGCGGATCGCCATCGCTCCGGTCGGGCTCGCGTTCTGGAACGGGCCCGCGGTCACGATCAGGTTCGCTTCCAGGATGTCCGATCCGTCCGGAATGTTGATCTGGAACTCCATCGCGCCGGACTCTTGCTCGGCGTCGTTGCCGGCGAAATCGATCGGCTCGCTCGGTGAATAGCCGGAGATGCGCACGTCGTTGATCACCGAAGTCGCGTCGCGGTTGTTCGCGGGCACCAGGAACGTTTGTAAAATCGGCTGCGGGCCGCTGAGATCCGGCAGAACGTCGATGAAGACTTCGTTGCGCAGGCCGGTGGAGTCTTCGGCCCACAACGTGATGCGATACGAGATGTCGGCGAGGTTCTCTCCGTGGTCGTCGGCGATGAACGACCCGGAGGCGCCGGTCTGGTCCAGGATCACGGGATGGATGTGATTCAAGTGGTGGAGATTCACCCGCCAATGGAGCTCGCTCCCGGCGAGCAGGCCTTCTTCGGGATCGGTGCCCGTTCCCGAGAACAGCACCAGGTCGTCCGGGGAGAAGAGAGTTCCGGGCAGCGGTTGAACGATGGAAAGCGTGGGCGGCAGGTTCCCCACGGTGATCGCGATCGGCGGAGACGTCGCGATGCCGCCGAGGCCGTCGCGCACCGTGAGCGTCGCCGGATAGATTCCGTTCGTCGTGTAGGAATGCGTGGGATTCGCGAGCGTGGAATGCGCCGTTGCGTCCCCGAAATTCCACTCGTACGTGAGCGGGTTGCCATCCACGTCGAAGGAGTTGTCTCCGTCGAAATTCACCAAGAGGGAAGGATACCCGGCGGTCGGATTTCCGCTCGCGACCGCGGTCGGATTGCGGTTGCCCGGCCCCGTGTAGAAGATGCGGCGAATTTGCCCCGGAAAATACGTGCAGTAGTACAGCGCACCATCGGGACCGAGCACGAGATCGACGGGACCGAATCCCCAGCCCTCCGAGGCGGTCTCGATGAAGGGAAGACTGACCGAGAGGACCTGATCGTTCGCGCCCAGAATCATTCGCCCGAGATGGCCCCGCGAGTGATCGAAGAAGAAGTAGTTGCCGGAGAACTCCGCGGGGAAATTGCTTCCCTGATAGAACACATTGCCCACGATCGCCGCGGAACCCTGCGTGTGGCTGTACTGATAGATGGGATTCGTGAACGCGGGGTTGCCGCAGTTCCCTTCGCAGTTCGGCCAGCCGAAGTTCGCGCCCGCGGGGCCGAAGTCGATCTCTTCCCACGAATTGAATCCGACATCGCCGATGAAGATCTTGGACGTGCCCGGCTTCACCGCGAACCGAAACGGATTGCGAAGCCCCCACTGATAGATCTCGTCGCGCGCTCCCGGAACGGAAACGAAGGGATTGTCCGCAGGGATGGAGCCGTCCTTGTGAATCCGAAGAATCTTCCCTTGGAGCAGCCCGAGATCCTGGGGATAGGGAGTGCTCCATCCGGTATCGCCGGTCGAGATGTACAAGTTCTCGTCGGCGCCGAAGCGCAGGCAACCTCCCAGATGGAATCCGAGCCCCGCGGGAATGTCGTCGAGGACGATCACTTCACTTTGCGGATCGATCGTCGTCGCACCCATCGTAAAACGGGAAACGCGATTCACGTTGTCGGTCTGGCTCCCGCTGAACGGCGTGTAGAACACGTACAAATGCGCGGGGGTGGGGAAGTCCGGGTCGATCGCGAGGCCCAAGAGACCCTGCTCGTCGAAGCTCTCCACCGGGATCGTGATCGCGGGCGTGGGGAGGACCACGCCGTTGTCGGCGATGCGGATCGCCCCCGACTGCTCGGCGATCAGGATGCGCCCGTCCGGGAGGAAGGCGAACGTCGTGGGGACGTTCAGGCCCGAGACCACGAGGGCGTCGTTGAACCCCGGGGGATAGACCTGAGCCCCCGACGGCGTTGCTAGGCCGAGGATGAGGGCCGTGGCGGCGGCCGCGAGAACCCCGGGCCCGAGCCTCCGGGAAGATCGGGGGCGGACGCGCCCGGAACGATGTCTGTGCAGCACGCTTCTCTCCTGGATGCACGAGCGCGGAGGTCACGAATACGATGGATGGGTCGGTGAAGCTCTGGAGGAGTCTAGCGATTTCGCTCCATCGATACAATCCGTTGACATCCCCGGCTGCGAGCCGTGAGGCTCCCCTCATGCGCGCTGCACTGCATCCGCCGACCCTCGCATTCCTCGCGGCGCTCGGACTTGCGCTGGTGCCCTCCGTCGCCGCCGCGCTCTCCCCTCTCGACGATCCCGGCCGCCGCGACCTGCTCGTCGGGGGGCCGTCGGTCCGCGACGGATCGCTCGGCGCGTTCGTCAATCCCGCGTCGTGGGGCACGACCGTGGATCCCGATTTCGCGCTGTGGTGGAACGACGTTTCGGTCGACCACGATGCGCTCGACAACTTCGGAGTCTCGTTCGGCGGACCGATCGGACTTTCGTTCCAACGTTTCACGGCACCCCAGGCGGAGGGCCTGCGGCGCGTGCAGGAAGTGCAACTGGGCGGGTCCACCGGGAACCGAAATGCGCACGTGGGGATGGCCTGGCGGTTTGCGGGCGGCGACGACGAAGAGCTGAATCGCGATTCGGGGGCGGTCCTGGGAGGGATCTTCCGCACGCGTCGCGTCTCCTGGGGAATCGCGTCGTTCCTCTCGACCGAGTCCGGGGATCGCAACGGGGTGATCGATCTCGGAATTCGTCCCTGGGGCGGGCGGTCCGCGCTCATGGTCTTCGGCGACTACTCGCTTCGCGACGACGATCGCCCCGACGACGGCGTGTGGTCCGCGGGTTTGGGCGTGCGTCCTTTCTCGGGCGTACACCTCGGGGTGCGGATCGTGGATGGGCCGGATGAAGAGCACTCGTTCGTCGCGCAAGTGGGACTCTACGGTCGCGGTTCCGGAGCCGAAGTGCTCTCCGGCTTCGATGACGACGTGGACCGGGGCGCGACCACCATGATCGTTCGTGGCGGTCATCCGATTCGTCCGATCGAGACCCACCTCGGCGAGGGACGCAAGCGGCGCGTCGCGGTGGTCGATCTCGAGGACCGTGAGATCACCTATCAGAAGGATCTCTGGTTCGACGAGGAGAGCGTTCCCTGGCTCTCGCTGGCGCGCCGGCTGCGCGCCATCGAGAAGAATCCCGATTTCGACGAGGTCGCGGTCAATCTCGCGAGTGTCGGCATGGGCCCGTCGTTCGCCTGGGAGATGCGGGAAGCGCTGCTCGCGATCCGCCGCGCGGGGAAGAAGATCACCGTGCACATGGATCGGGCGTCGATGACGCTCGTGTACGTCGCCTCGGCCGCGGACCGTGTGACCATCGATCCCGTCGGATCGATGCGCATTCCTGGTGTCGCGATGCAGCGCACGTACTTTGCCGGGCTCCTGGACAAGCTCGGCTTGGGGTTCGAGGAGCTGCGCCATTTCAAGTACAAGTCCGCAATGGAAACATTCTCCCGCGCAACGATGTCCGACGTCGATCGCGAGCAGTACGGGCGCATGGTCGACGTGATCTACGAAACGATGCGCGACGGCATCTCGAGCGGGCGCGGCCTGAAGCTCGAGGAATTCGACGCGATCGTGGAGGAGGGCGGAATTCTCACGTCGGCGGAGTCAGTCGAGCGCGGGCTGGCCGATCACACGGCGCGCTGGAGCGAGATCGAGGACGCGTTCGAGGAAGAAGGAGCGAAGCTCGAGGAGGTGAGCCTGAATGCTCCGTCGTCGAGATTCCTGCATGAAGAGCGCTGGGGACGACCGCCCACGATTGCCGTGGTCTATGCCGAAGGCGTGTGCGCCATGGACGTGGGGATCCGAGGGCACGCGACGTCGAAGCATCTGGAGGATCTCGCGGATCGGTCCGATGTAGACGCGGTCGTGCTGCGTGCGGACTCGCCGGGAGGCGACCCGCTCCCGGCCGATCTCGTGGCCGGCGGTCTTGCACGGTGCCGGAGCAAGAAGAAGCCCGTCGTGGTGAGCCAAGGAGACGTGGCGGCGTCCGGCGGATACTTGATCAGTCTTGAGAGCGACCGGTTGCTCACCACGCCGCTCACCATCACCGGATCGATCGGAGTCATTGGGGGGTGGGTGTGGGATGCGGGCGTCGGCGCGAAGACGGGAACGTCCGCCGACGGAGTGCAGCGCGGATCGCATGCGGATCTCTTCGCGGGACTCCGCGTGCCGCTCCTCGGCGTGCGCATCCCCACGCGGCCGCTGCGCGATGATGAGCGTGAGCGCTCGCGCGAAACGATTCTCGAATATTACGACGTATTCGTATCGCGAGTGGCGACCGCGCGGCATCGGACCAAAACCGAGATCGAAGAGGTGGCGCAGGGGCGCGTGTGGATGGGAGGCGACGCGATCCAGCAAGGCCTGTGCGACGACCTCGGCGGGCTCCTCGACGCTGTGGAGGGCGCCGCGCTCCGCGCGGGGATCGCGCCGGAGGAAGAGTGGACCGTGCAGGAGTACCCGCCCCGGCGCCGCTTCCGCCTCCCGTTCGGGCTGGCTGGGATCAGCGCCGCGACACCGATCGCTTCGCCGGAAGACTGGGCGCTCCGCTCGCTGCGGCTCTTCGCGAGCGATCCGGGCGCTCCGCTCTTCGTGCTTCCGCCGGATGCGCTTCCCGTGGAGTGGGATCCGGCTCCCTAGGCGATCTTACCGCGACGTCGCCAGGTGCGTCGCATGTCCCCACTTGCTCTTGCCTTCCCACTTCTTGCGAGTCGCCGCGCTGCCGATGGGGCCCGCCACTAAGTAGTCTCCGATCGCCAGGTAATCGAGCGCGCTGTCGAGAAAAGCGCGGATGGCGTCTTCGGGAGAGCGGACGATCGGCTCTTCGTGAATGTTGAAGGAAGTATTGATGATCACGGGGACGCCGGTGCGGCGCCGGTACCCGTCGATGATGCGATGGTAGGAAGGATTGTCTTCCCGGCGAACGATCTGGGGGCGCGCTGTGCCGTCCACGTGGACGACGCCGGAGCAGCGTTCCGCCATCCATGGCGTGCAATGGAACGTAATGGTCATGAACCGGGCGGTGTCCTCAGCGCCCTCGTATTTCTCGTAGAGCTGCTCGGACTCTTCGGCGAGCGAAGAGGGTGCGAAGGGCATGAACTCAGTGCGCCTGAGCAGCTCATTCAGCCAATCATTCACGGACGGGTCGCCGGGCTGATAGAGAATCGAGCGATTCCCCAGAGCGCGCGGCCCGTATTCCATCTGCCCATGGAAGCGGGCGACGACCTTGCCTTCCGCGAGCTTCTCGGCGATCTCGTTCTCGATCCCCCCCCGGTGCTCCGTCGCCTGCAGGCCGGAGTCTTCGAGAGCTCGAGTGATCTCGCGATCGGTAAAGTCGCCTCCGAGGTAAACGTGAGGCAACCGGCGCGGCTCGTACGGAAGGCCTTTCTTGCGCCGCTGCTCGGCGTCCAATGCCAAAGCGGCGCCGACCCCGAGCCCTTCATCCGACATTCCCGGATGCACGAACGTTTGCCGGACCCCAGGCAGAAGATGAATCTCTTCGTTGATGCGGACGTTCGCAAAAAGCCCCCCGGAGAGAGCGACATTCTCGTGTCCGGTCTTCTCCACCCAATACGCGACGTGCCGGCACGCCACTTCCTCGGCCACCACCTGGATCGAAGCGGCCAAGTCTTCACGCGTCCACCCAGAAGGCAGGCGGGAAAGAATGCGTTTCACGGCTTGGTCGAAGAGCACCTGTCCATGGTTGACCAGTTGCCCGTTCTCCGCCGCGATCATCGAAGAAAGGAGGGCCTTGTAGCGTGGCTCTCCACGCGGAGCCAGACCGGTGATCTTTCCTTCGTGCCTCTTGGCTTTGTACCCGCAGATGGCGGTGACATAGGCGTAGTAGTTTCCCAGCGAGTCATACGAATCGACGGTGACGAGCCTCTCCCATTGATCATTCCGAACGCTGTACACGTGAGAGCAATGTCCGTCGCCGCCCCCATCCATGGTGACGACCAGCGCATCTCGAAACCCGCTGGTGTAGTAGGCCGAAGTCGCGTGAGTGTAGTGGTGGTGGAAAAAGTGTACCGGCGCCTTGATGTGGAAGTCGTTCTCCAAGATGGAGCGAATCCGCGAACGCCGGCGTGCGTAGACCGGAGAGCGAAGAGTGTAATAGGCCTGCTTCAAGCCCGGCACGCGAGGAGCCAAGTGCCCGAATCGGCCGGCCAGCTGGAAGAATGCGCTGTGAATGTCGCCGTCCTCTCCGCGGGCCTCGAACCAGCCCGGCCAGTCGGCAACTTCCTCGCGAAACTCCATGTCCAAGTGACCGGAAGCGACTCCTTCGAGATCGCCGGGATTCGTCCCGGAGAGCCGCAGCACCTCCTCGATGGATTTCCATGGAAAGCCGCGCGCGAGCTTGATGCGCGCAATCCGCTCTTCATTCACCGCAGCGAGGATTCGGCCATCCTCGACGATGGCGGCTCCGCTCGTTTGTCCGTCCGCGATTCCCAGGATGCGCATTGCGCTCTCGACTCAGGCCATTGCGGCGAAGATCGGGAGCCACGTCAGGATCTGGCCCAGTCGAAGCCAGCCCTTGTCGACGTACCATTGCGCGGTTTCGCGAACCCCTGCTTCCGTGCTTCGGCGCGGAACGAATCCGGTGGAGCGCATCTTGTGAGTGTTGAACGAGCGGTCGCAAAGATAGAACGCGAGACGCCGCCGATAGAGCGGTGGATTGAGCCGCACCACCGGGAAAGTCCGCTCGCAGAGATCGGCGAGCGCAAGGAGAGGAGCGGCCGGGAGGCGCAGCACCGAAAAGCGGCGCCGATACTGGGAAGCGATCGTGCCCAAGAGGTGATGGTAGCTGACCGCCTTTTCACTGCCGCAAATGTAGATCTCTCCGACGGCCCGAGGATCACCCGAGACATGGATGAGGAAGTCGGTGAGATCCTCGACGTGCACGAGATGATAGAGGTGCTTTCCCGACCCGATCACCGGCACGAACCGATGAGCGACCATCCAGAAAATCTTGAAGAGGCGCCTGTCTCCCGGCCCGAAGATCGCGGCGGGACGAACCACGGTCGTGGGCAGTCCCTCCTTGCGCGCAAAATCCATGATCCAAATCTCGGCCTCGGCCTTCGTCGCCTGGTAATCGTCCTTCGGGTGGATCGGGTAGTTCTCGTCGGCGGGTGGATTCTCGATGTGCCCGTGGACTCCCACCGTGGAGACGTGGACGAAGCGCGGCACCGTCTTGAGTCGAATCGCTTCTTGCGCCAGAAGCTTCGTGGAAGTGACGTGGACATCGTGCATTTCTTCGTAGGAGACGTGGGCGCGTCGGTAGGGGGTCGCAAGGTGGAAGATGAGGCTCGTGCCCTCGACGGCTTCGCGCACCAGCGCCGGATCGCTGACGCTGCCGCGGAACCATCGAACGGGAAGGTGGGAGAGGTGGGCGGTGTCCGAGGAATCGCGAACGAGACCCCGCACGGAGAAACCCTGGGCAACGAGCTTTCGGATGAGCGAAGCGCTCGTGTAGCCGGCAGCGCCGGTCACGAGGACCTCGGTCCCTTGCGGACGATCGTGTTCGGATCGCGGCATGCATGACTCCACGTGGGGGGGTGGCATCAACCCGTGGATGACGGGCCGCTCGTAAAACATTGAGCCTGAAAGGGTATCCGACCCGGCCGCTCGAACACAAGCGTTTCGGCCTCGGGCGGCCACGGCGGCTGGTTCGCCGGCTCGATCCGGCCGCAGTCTTCGAAGAAAACGCAGCCGGACGAGCCAATTCCGAGGTATGACCCCCTGCCGGGTCGGCTCGCGGGCTCCCCTCGAGCAGCGCGCCGCGCAGATGGGGCCTCACGCGTATGTTTGCGAGCCTTACTCTGTCTTTGCTTCGCTTGCGGCAGGTTCTTCGGCCGTGGTGGTCGCCGGGGGGCGCTGCTTGCGGTGCTGCGCCCTTCGCGGCCGTGATCGCCACGACGACCTTCTGTGTCTCGCCGAGCTTCATGAACAGCATTTGCGGCCGAGGAATCTCGTAGTCGGCGAGCTTCACGTCGAAGGACGTTTCCACGCGCACGGACGGCACGCCGCCGGGGCGGAGTTGGAGCTTCATCGGGATCTGCACGTCGCGCGTGACCCCGTGGAGCTGGAGAGCGCCCGCGAGAACGATGTCGTGCGGCTTTCCATCGGCGAGGCTGGTCCCGGCTCCCTTCACGACCTTTCCGCCGCGAAACGTGCTCTTCGGGAATTTCTCCGGATGGAGATGGTTCTCGCACATGTGTTGATTGCGGAGCTGGACTCCCGTGTCGAACGTGGCAACGTCCACTTCCACGACGATCTCGATCGAGTCCGCGATCGCTGCAGGATCGAGCGACAACGATCCCGAGACCGCCGACGTCTTTCCGTCGAACGATTCCATCGGGGCCTCCGACTCGAATTTCACGAGGTTCTCCGCCTGTCCCGCAACGATGCGGAACTCCTCGGCGGCGACCGGAGCACCCAAAGAGAGAACGGCGATCGACGCGAGCAGGAACGAAAGGACGCTCCGAGTCCCCGGCTCGATCGAAGTGCAAACTGCGTGAGTCATGACGTGATCTCCCGCGGAGGGATCAGTAGAGAAAGTGAACTTGAATGGAAGACATCAAGTCGTCTTCCGTGTAGCCGTAGCGATCCGAAATGTCGGAGCCCTCGTCGGGCTCGAAGAAATAGAGATACGCTTGTACGCTCAGGAACGGAAACGGGAGCGCTTCCACGCCGCCGCCGAAGCGTTGCACGGAACCGGTCTTGGAGTCTTTGCGCGGATCGAAGAAGTCGTGCACGACGACCGCTTCGAGCCCCCGCAGAATCCGATACGAGAATTCCTGCGACAAAACCACCGCCGTCTGGCTCGTGCCGGCGCCGCCGGCCGTGGTGGTCTCCGAGTGCGACCAGTCCAGTTCCCCGACCCAGGTGAGCCCCTTCCATGACCCGGAAGCGAACGGTCCCCCGGCCCAGACCCCGGCCCCCGGCTCCCCACGCTGGTAGTAGGACCCCCCGGCCCACAGATTGATCCCCCGCTTCCCGTTCGTGTAGAGGTAGGCCCCCCGCGCGGAGTAGGCCAGATCCCGATTGGTGTCGCGCGGCCTTCCGATCTCGCCGTTCGTCACCGAAGCCTCGATCGCGAAGGGTCCGGGATAGATGCCGGCCTCGATTCCGGTATCCCCATGCGGCGGGAACGGCGGGAGGAACACGTACTCGCGCCGCGTGAAGGAGCGATGATCGGGGACCTTCCACCCGAACGCCGGGACGAACTTCCCGACCTTGACGTAGCCGTTTTCCGGCAGGACGTACCCCATTCCGTACAGCTCGTAGGCCTGCGCCGCGCCCTGGCCGAACTCCTCGTGCACGTACAAGGACCAGCGGGCGTGAGGCTGGAATGCCAAGTACACCGACCCCTGCATTTCCAGAAAATTGCCCCCTTCTTCACGATCGTCGTCCCACAAATGGAACGTGCGAAGGTCGGCGCCGATCGTGACGTTGTCCCCGATCTGCGGATTCACCGGCGCGGGGTCGCCTTCGGGAATCGCCTTCATGGCGAAGCGCGTCGGCAGCAGGTACTGGCTCGCGTAGAGGCTCCGCATGCCGCCGCCGGTCGGATTGTGATGGCAGAGATTGCAGTTCTGTCCCACGGATGTGGCGTACCGCGGGGTCGCCGCGGCGGGGACAGCGAGCGCGAGGAGGAGAAAAGCACGGCTCGTCACGGAGCGAACGTGAATCGACGAAGGCGTACGAATCCCCATCGGACGAATCAAGAAAGGCCCTCGGAAGTGGAGCGGATCGGGGAGAGGTGCCCATGATCTTGAAGAGGGAGCGCTTCCGCGTCAACCGAAGAGGAGGGGGCGTCGGCGACTCAGAGTTTCGAACCCGATTCACGAGGGGGAGGCGCCCGACCCCCCATTTGCGCTATGCTCTCCAAGCCCCTCGACGTTTCGACGTTCCGTGCTCGATGGGTACAACATTGCTACCCCGGCGCCCCCGCGTCCTCCGCCGCGATTCCGAGCCAGCCGGGAGGAGGAGATTCCATGCATTCTCGTCATGTGAAAGCTTGGGCGCTGCCGGTTCTCGTTGCCTTTCTCGCCACGGGTGCTTCTGCGAAGCAGCACTACAAGGCTTCTCTCGACGAGGCCCAAGAAGTCCCCCCGAACGGTTCCCCGGCGACCGGGAGCGCGATGTTCGTGATCGATGAGGCCACGAACACGCTCTTCTATCACATCGCCTACAGCGGTTTGAGCTCGGCGGAAGTCGCCGCACACATCCACGGCTACGCCCCTCCGGGACAGAACGCCGGCGTCGTTCATCCGCTTCCTGCGGCGAACCCGAAGATCGGCGCGTGGAACTACCCGGCCGGGGACGAGGGGCAGATCCTTGCGGGGCTCGCGTACGCGAACATCCACACTGCGAACTTCGGCGGTGGCGAGATTCGCGGACAGATCCTCTCCGAGCCGACGACTGATCTGGTCTCCGTGATCGACGGCGCTCAGGAAGTTCCCCCGAACGTCACGAACGGTCTCGGAGTGGCGGCCTACGCGTTCGATCCCGCCGCGAACACGCTCGGCTTCGACATTCGCTACGGGCTGCTCACCGGAACGGAAAACGCCGCGCACTTTCACAACGCTCCTCCGGGTGTGAACGGCGGCGTGATCTTCTCGCTTCCGGCCACGAATCCGAAGGTCGGCGTCTGGAACTTCAACGAAGCGCAGCAGCTGTTGATCGAGGCCAACAGCGTGTACGCGAACATCCACACGACGTTCGACGGGGCCGGTGAGATCCGTGGCCAGCTGGACTTCGTGACCAGCAACCCCACTGGAGTCGAGGTCACGCTGCCCGGCTCCGGCGAGCTTTCCGTGATTCCCGCGCCGAATCCGCTGCCCCACGATGATCTCGCGCTCTTCTACCGCGCGCCGGAAGGCGAGCAGGTGGTGGTCGAGATCATCGACGTGACTGGAAGAGTCGTCCGCACCGTCGGCGAGACGATGTCGTCGCGCACGGGAATCTTCGCGTGGGACACGCGTGACGACGCGGGAACGCGCGTCTCCGCCGGCGTGTACTTCGCGCGCCTTCGCGCTGGAGCGAAGGAAACCGTCTCCCGCTTCGTGGTGCTTCGCTGACGAGAAAAACGGGCGGGCCTCGAGCCCGCGCCTGGCTTGGCATCGCGGCCCTGCTCGGGGCGACGGCGTGTTCCGATCTCGGATCGGACCCGTCGTCGCCTCCGACGGGCGATCCATTGATCACCGACCTCGTGCCCAAGCGCACGGTCGTCGGAGACACGGTTCGCGTCGTCGGCTCGGGATTCGGAAGCAATCCCGCGGGGTCGGTCGTCTTGTTCCCCTCCGAGGCACAGGACGTGGAAGCAACGATCGTTTCGTGGAGCGCGAACGAGATCGCGGTCCTGGTTCCGGGCCCTGCCCCGGCACCGGACTCGACGATCGTCGGTCTCGTGCACGTCGTCGTGGACTCGACCGAGTCGAACGGCTTTTCCTTCGCTGTGGCCCCTCGGATCGTGACGTTCGAGGGGGATCCGGGGATTGCAAACGACGGCGACGTCGAAGCGATCTTCGACGCCCACGGCTGCTATATCTGTCACAAAGCGCCGGCGTTCGATGGCCTCGTTCGCCTCACGCCCTGGACCACCCTCATGGGGAGGACGCCCGCGGTGGTGATTCCTCGCCGGAGCGGAGCGAGCCGCCTCTGGTTCGTTCTGCAGCCCACCACGGACGAGAGTCTGCGGATGCCCGATTTTGGAAGCGGCTACGATTACTTGGATCCCTCCGAAATCCTCGTGATCTCCGATTGGATCGACCAAGGAGCACGAGACAACTGAGAGGAGGGGAATGATGAGATGGCAACGAAGCTCGTTCACGAGCACCCTGCTGTGTTGCGGGGTCATGGCCTGCGTGTCGGCGTGCTCGGATTCGGACGATCCCGTGACCACCGTCGACGAAAAGACCGCCGAGCGGCAAGCCTTGGGCGCGGTGGAGGTCGCCGATGCGATGCTCACGAACACCGACGAGATCGCCACCGGCGCACTCGATGAGATCGGGCGCGCGTGGCAGCGGTACTTCGCGATCCCCGAAGGCCGGACGGCCGACGAGCCGGTTTGGGATGCGGAGAATGGCCAGTGGATCATCCTGGTCACGTATCAATCCGATGACCCGGCTCCCCACGCGTTGTGGGTCCACTACACGTTCTCGATCCAGTACACGAACGGAGACGGCTCGCATCCGATGTCCCCGGCAAAGGAGACGAACCTCGCGGTGTATCGTCTGGTCGCCGACATGCGCGACCATTCCTACGGGAACGGCGACGCGACGAGCTCGGATCTGCACTACGACTGCGCCATGAACATCACCGCGCTGCAGGCTTCGAACTGCGCAGTGACCGGAAACGGATCGATGACCGGAACGCTCGAGGGGGAGAAGGACGGCCGCGAGATCGACTACGAGCTGGACATGGCGTTCGTGTTGGATGCATCGGTCCCGCGGGACGGTCGGTGCGGCACCGGGTCGCTGTCGGCGTCGCTCCATTCCTATGATCTCATCGCGGCCTACGGTCCGGCTCCGGGCACCTACACCTGGCAGTTCTCGCGGTGGGGCGTTCCGATCTCCAGCGGAACGGGCTCGACCAACTGCTCCAAGAACCCGACTCCGGTTTCCCACCCCGACACCCCTCCTTCGCACTGAGCACGGAGGCCCTGCCGGGTTCGCGCTCCCTCTCCTGGGGGGCCACGGCCGCGCGCCGGCCTGCAGTCGAGCCCTTGGGGCCCTCCTGTCGCCCCGTCGCTCCTGCATTCTCGATCTGAGCCCCTCCCACCGCCGCAAGCCCGACCACAGCCCTCCCGTGAAGGCCTCTGGGCGGGGGAGGTTTCGCCTCTTTTGGCTTGGGCGACCGCCGGGCAGCGCCGATTCCATGAGGTGGGAGCCGCACCCGCACCCTGAAGCGGCCTCAGGAAGGATCTCGCAGTGAAGCTCGTCTCGAATCGAATCCTGAATCTGTCGTGCCTTCTCTTGGCCATCGCGCTGCAGGCCGGATGCACGGGGGACGGAGGAGGCGACTCATCGGAGGATGCGGCCGCGGTGGCGGAAGCCGACGCGGTGATCGCCGAAGGGGTCACGTCCACCGCCGTCGATCTGATCACCAGCGCCGTTGACGATTTCCCGGAGTGGTCTGCCGGACAGTTCGAGCCGAGCCTCTCGCGCGAGACTGTGGTGACGTGGAATCCCCTGACGTACACCTGGGTCATCGAGAGCCTCGAGGAGTACCAGGACGGCAACCTGAATGGCGTCGCCGATTTCACGATCCGCGTTCAGTTCCGCACCGAGGGCACTCCCGTGCAGGTGCCGAGCAATCACGTGGACGAGATGGAGGTCCACCTGGAAGGAACGAACATCGGCGTCTACACGGGAGACCGCTTCACGATCGAGTACGACTGGGGCGTGGGCTTCGATCTCCTCGCGACCAAGAACCCCGACGAATCGAAGACTCTCGCGGGCGAGGGAAGCGTTCAGGGGGCCACGGTGACGCACGTGAACAATCGCGAGACGATTCGGACGCAAGATCTCACCTGGGACTTCGATCTGGATCTTCCGGCCTCGAGCTCGTGCGCGACCGGATCACTCGACGGAATGCTGAACGACACGTTTGATCTGTCGGCGAGCTTTCTCGGCGAAGGCGTCGTGGATTGGACGATCACGCGCAACGGCGTGGAAGTCGCGTCGAACGAGTCGACCTATTCGTGCGGACCGTACGAACCGGTGTGGTGAGCGGGGCGATCGCGGAAAGCGCGATCGAGAGCGAGGCCCGGGCGCGTTGCGTCCGGGCCTCGTCGCTTGAATGGCGCCTCAGCGCAGGAGCGCGACGCGCTGCGTCTGGCGGACGCCGAGCCCTTCGGCCCGAATGAAATAGACGCCGCCCGCGGCGGGCTTCGCCGAGCCCGACCCGTTCCACACGAACGAGTGGCGACCCGCGCCGAGCACCCCGTCGTGAATCGTCTGCACGAGGCGTCCCGCGGCGTCGTACACGCCGATCGCGACCGTTCCTTCCGACGCGAGCCGGAGATCGAACGTCGCCTCGCCCTGGAACGGATTCGGTGCCGGAAGTCCGAGCTCCAGAGATCCCGACTTCGGAAGATCGGCAAAGTCCACGGAGACGCCGGTGTCGGGGATGATTTTGTAGAGCTCCCCGAGCCCGATCGCCGCTCGCTTGGCGATCCACGATGTAGAGCTCGCCGTCCTGGCCCTCACCGAACGCGACGATGTCACGCACGACGAAGCCGTCGATCGAGTTGCGCAATTCCGACGTCCAGTCGCTGAACTCCGTCACCGCTCCTCCCACCACGCGGAAGCTCCAGATCTCGTCCGCGCAGTAATCGGCGAAGAAGTAGTGACCGTTCAGCGACGGATCGAGCACCGAGCCGCGGTACACGTAGCCGCCGGTCACCGAGCAATACTGCGTTCCTCCGGGAGGGGGAGGATCGTGGTTGTACTCGTGGATCGGATACGTGAGCACGGGGCTGCCGTCGTCGCAGTTCGTCGGCGGATTGAAGCAGTGAGCCCCTTCCATGAGACGCCAGCCGTAGTTGTGGCCGCCCGGATCACTGGAGGTTTCGTAGTCGATCTCTTCCCAGTCTCCCTGGCCCACGTCGGCGATGTACAGATCGTCCGTGTCGCGATCGAAGCTCCAGCGGTACGGGTTGCGGAGCCCGAGCGCCCAGATTTCGTCGAGAACGTTTGGGTCGTTCACGAACGGATTGTCGGACGGGATCGAGTAGTTGTTGTTCGCGTCCGCCGGGTAGGCGTCGCCCACGGTATTGATGCGGAGCATTTTCCCGAGAAGCGTGGTGCCCGTCTGGGCGCGGTTGCCCTGATCTCCGGCACCGCCGCCGTCGCCGAGCCCGAGATAGAGATAGCCGTCATCGCCGAACTGAATGTGTCCGCCCTTGTGATTTCCCTGCCCCGCGGGCTGAACCACATTCAGCACGCGGAACGACGTCGTCGCGCTCGCGCTGTCGGGATCGGCCGACACGGTGTAGCGGCGGATCTGCGAATTCCCGGAGCCGGTGCCACCGGTGAAGTAGACGTAGAATTCGCCGTTGTTGTCGTAGTCGGGATCGAACGCGAGACCCAAGAGTCCCTGCTCGTTGTCCTGATCGTTGACGACCGCGTTAATGTCGAGAAAGGGGCGCGTCAGCAGCGTTCCGTTCTTGACGATGCGGATGTAGCCGGCTTGCTCGAGAACGAACAAGCGCTCCGTGTCTCCCGGAATCTGGGTGACGAACGTGGGCACGGTGAGTCCAGCCGTCACGCGATCGGATCGAATCTGCGCGGGGACCCCCGGGGCCACCAAGAACGTCCCGGCCAAGAATGCTGGGATCATCCATCGGATTCTGGTCATGGGTCGAAGCTCCTCACAAGTTGGGGGCGAATCCGGGACGTGCCGCGGAGGGGGAACACCGGCGGTGAACCGCCACCTCGGGGCATTCTAGCAGAAAAAGAAGCCCCCGGCCTCGCGGCCAGGGGCTTCGGATCATCCGTAAGAGGCTCCGACCTATTCGGGAAGCCAGACCGTGAAGCCGAGATTGGCGATGTTGTCCCCTTCGGTGAAGAAGTTCGTGGAACTCTCGCCGCTTTCATCGTCGATGTCGATCGTGAGACCATGGCCGAACCAGAAGGACAGCCAATCACACGGATCCCAGTGGCCCATGAGCCACAGGTAGACCGCGATGTCCGTCTCGCTTTCGACTTCGAAGTCCTCTCCGCCGATCTCTTCGTCTTCGAACGAGTCGTTATCGAAGGTGACTCCCGGCATGAAGCCGAAGCCCCAGCAATCCCCCGTCCACAAGTCATAGATGATCGATCCGCCCAGACCGAACGACGAGCTCTGATCGCCGGAGCCTTCCTCCGCATCGAGCATCGCGAAGTTCAGCGCAACGTGAGCGACTGTGCGGTCGTTGATCCGGAAGAACACGCCGATCGGATGCGAGGCCCAGAGGAACCCCAACCCGATGTTCGACGCTTCCGCCTTCGGAGCGAAGCCGGTGCCGACCAACAAGGCGGCAGCAAGCGTAAGCAGGAGCTTGCGCATGTTATCGATTGCCTCCATCGCTAGGTTCGATTGACACACCCACCTCCCCGGCCCGTCTTCCACCCTGGCGCCGTCGCGCGGTACGCCTCGCGGACCTGGCCCTCGGAGGATCGAGGCGGCAGAACCGCCTCTCGCGCGGGAGAATCGGGCAACTCCCCGAAATTTGTAAAGTCTTGAGTCGAGCAGCGAGATTTGGCGGATCCTGGACGATTCTGCGCCAGGCAAGGTGGAGGGTGGCGCCAATTACAGTAGTAAAATCAATAGCTTAGAGCATATTCCTGGAGCGGTACCAGTCCCCAGTGCGCTTCAGCCCCTCGTCCAGCCCCACCCGGGGGGCGTAGCCGATCTCGCGTTTCGCCTTCCGAATGTCGAACGCGCGGTTCTGCCGGAACCAGTCCAGGCGCCGCCGAAAGATGGGCGGCTCCGCGGGAAGCGGCGCATACGCGGCTTCCACGAGACCCGCGACGACGTACGCGGGCCAGAACGGAAGGAAGCGCATCTTCACGTTCACGCCGAGCGCCCGTCCCGTGCGCGCGACCAGATCGCGGATCGGAACGTACTCCTCGTCGGCGATGAGATAGGACTGCCCGTTGGCGGCCTCCGTCTCTCCCGCGGCGATGATCGCATCCACCAGATTGTCGATGTACAGCGGGTGATAGAACACGCCGCCGTTCCCCAGGAACGTGAAATGCCCGCGCGCCACTCGCTTGAAGATCAAGTAGAAACGCTCCGGATCACCCGGTCCGTAGATCGCGGCGGGGCGCACCGTCGAGACCCACTGTCCGGCGTCGACGTACTTCATCGCCAGCTTCTCGCCTTCCCACTTCGTGTACTGGTAGTAGTCGGCGGGGGCGATCGGCGACGACTCCGTCGCGGGAGGATGCTCCACGTTGCCGTGCACGCCGCACGTCGAGCAGTTGACGACGCGGGATCCGGGCTGCTTCGTGGCCGCGTCGAACACGTGCTTCGTTCCGTTGACGTTGATGTCCCAGTACGCCTTCTTGCCCAGGTTCACCAGGCGAAACGCGGCGGCCAGGTGATAGATGCGCTCGCATCCTTCCGCGAGACGGTGCACCAGCGGAACGTCGGTGACGCTGCCGATGTGAATGTCGACGCCGAGCGCGCGCAGCTCGTCGTCGAAGATCCCCGGCTTGTTGTCCAACGCGACGACGCGGTGCCCTCGTCGAGCGAGCTCGCGGCTGAGCGCGCTCCCGGTGAATCCCGTTCCTCCGGTCACGAATGCCTTCACGCGATTCTCCTTGTCTTTCCGCTCGCCGCCGACGTTTCGATTTCGGCAAGCGGGCCGTGGGCCTTGACGAAGACGTCCTCGATTTCTCTCTCACGACGCGTCGGGTCCCATCCGAGGAGCTCGCCGGCGAGGTCCGCGCAACGCCGGAGCGGGCCCGGCGCCGGCGGGCCGAGCATCGCCAGCGGCGTTCGCCGGAGCGCAATGTCCGCGAGCGTGAGCGCCATCTCGCTCTGAACCGCGTGAATGACTTGCGCGGCGTCCACGAACGGTTGTGACTCGATCGTCTCTCGTGCCCCAGGCACCGTCTCGCGAATTCGGTCGAGCGCCTCGAAGTCGACGGTCGAGCGAGTTTCCCCGTCGGTGCCGGGGGCTTCGCGCCGGCCACGCCCGAGCCGCTCCACGGCGAGATCGGTCACGCGCCGTGCGAGCGAGGGCGAGGTCGTGAATTTCACGCCGAGCACGCGGACGAGGCCGCTCTCGGATTCCAGAACGCGATCTTCGCTGGCCGGCGATCCGGAGCCGTCGTCCGCAACGGGAAGGAGTCCCGCGAAAACGCGGAGCACGTCTCGCCGGTCGAATCGGACGCCGGGCAGTGACTCGTGCAGCTCTTCCAGGAACGCCTCGATCTCCGCGCTCGGTACGCGCAGTGTGTCCGGATCACCGTGAAAGGGCTTTTCGTCGACGCCGGCGAGCGTGTGTCCCCGCCACGGCGTGAGGAAGAGGAGCCGCCCCTCCCTCGCGCTCGGGATCGCGATCGCGAAGCGCTCTTCGATCGGGGGCAGGAGAAGGGCCATCGCGCGCACCAGCCCCACGGGGGGCGCGCCGGCGCACGCCGCCCACGGGCCGCCGGCGTGGACGACGAGGCGCGCGCGCACGGAGTGCTCGGCGCCGTCGATCTCGTCGACCACGCGCGCGCCGCACACGCGCGATTCGTTGCGCAGCCACTCCGCGGCCCGGGCATGGTTCGCGAGGCGCGCGCCGGCGCGCCACGCTTCGCGCGCCACCGCGAACGTGAGCCGCTCGGAGTCTTCGATCATCGCGTCGTGGAAGAGAATCGCCCCGTCCAGCGGAAGAGGCTCGAGTCGCGGCACGAGCTCGATGGCCTGCGCCCGCGAGAGCGACGCGTGGTGAGGAACACGGTGCGTCCGGGGCAGCCCGGCCGACAGATCCACGTTCAGCCACTCGTAGAGCGTCATGCCGGCGCGAACCAGCGCGCGCGACTTGCCGGCCCCGCGAATCGTAGGAAGGAGAATCGGACGCGGGCGCACGAGATCGGGAAACTCCAGCATCCAGCGACGGCGATCCCGGACACTGCGCCGCATGCGCCGGAAGTCGAAGCTCTGGAGATAGCGCACGCCGCCGTGGATCACGCGCTGCGAGTTCGACGACGTGGCCGCGCCGAAGTCGTCCTTTTCCACGAGCGCCACCGCGAGCCCGCGCTCCGCCATCTCGCGTGCGATCCAAACTCCTTGGACTCCTCCGCCGACGACGAGGACGTCGTGCTCTTCCGCGGCCATGCGCTCCAGCTCCCGGATCATGCGGCTCTCCGGCGTGCGCGGAGCACGAGAAGCGCTCCCGGCGCGAAGGGAAGGAGTCGGTCGACTTTACTCCACGCGTTCAGGAGCGGGTACACCGCATCGTAGGCGCGCTGCGCGCCGCCGAGCGAAGAGGCGTCCTCGCGCGTGATCATCGCGCCCTTCGCGGACGCCGGGCCACCCTTCTTGCGCTCCAGTGCGAACGAGAGCATCACGTCCAAGAGCTCCGAGGCCGGGCCGACCGCCTTGCTCCAGGAGAGCTCTTCGAAGGCGCCGCTCAGCAGGCGCCCCAGCGTCGCGCGGTCGTATCCCGGACGAACGTGGCCGTGCTTTTCGTCAGTGAGTCCGAGGGACAGGCGAAGGGCGCGCAGCGGGGAGCGCGGACGATCGTGCGGCACGCAGGCGACGAGCCGCCCGCCGGGCACGATCACCCGCGCCAGCTCCGCGGCCAATCGCACGTCGTCGTGCACGTGCTCCAGGAGATCGATGACCACCACGAGATCGAACGATGCGTCGGGGTAGGGGAGCGACG
This sequence comes from uncultured Gemmatimonadales bacterium, assembly GCA_963725045.1. Taxonomy (GTDB): domain Bacteria; phylum ARS69; class ARS69; order ARS69; family ARS69; genus CAVRWY01. The sequence goes on along the minus strand of CAVRWY010000008.1, from coordinate 361,273 downwards.
CCCCGTCGAGCAGCTCCACGGGATCTCCCACGAGCGTGCGGATCGATCGAACCGCGGCGGAATCCAGATCCGCGGATCTCCATGCGCCGCCCTTCTCCCGAAAGAGGAGGCTCACGACTCCGTTGTCTGCACCGAGGTCGAGACAACGTTTGTTCGACGGATCGCCGGCGGCGGCCTCGAGCGCTTTCCACTTTTCCTGCTTCAGAATCGATCGCGCGAAGAGCTTCTTCGCCCAAGCACGATTCGTTTCCGCGCCGGCGCTCACGCCGGCTCCACCCGCGAGCGGCCGCCGGTGACGGCGCGCTCGACTTCCGCCACGAATCGTCCGAGCTTGCGCTCGAACGCTTCGCGGCTGAACTCACGCTGCGCGAGATCTCTCCCCTGTTCCCCGAGCTTGGCGCGGAGCGTGGGGTCGGCGAGCAGGCGATCCAGCGCGCGCGCGAACGCGTTCGACTCCGCCGGCGCCAGCGCCGCGACGTCGGCGGTGAGCACCTGCGTGTGCGACAGGATGTCGGTCGCGAGCACGGCGCGTCCCGAGGCGAGATACGAGTAGATCTTCATCGGAGTGTTGATGCCGTGCAGCCGCGGCGAGACCAATACATCCGCCTGCCTCAGCAGGTGATTCAAACGCGCGAGCGGCCGCGGTCCGGTCCAGAACGTGCGATTCCCGACCCCGAGCCGCGCGGCTTTATCGCGAAGTTGCGCGATTCGCCCCGGGTCGCCTCCCACGATGACCACAGCACCCGGATGGCGCGTCTTGGCGAATGCTTCGAGAAGGAGATCCACGCCTTGATAGCCTTGGAGATTGCCGACGTAGAGCACGATCGGAATCTCGGGCGCGATCCCGAGCTCTTGGCGAAGCGGAGGAGAGGTCGACCCTTCCGAGGGGTCGTCGGTGAGCGCGGCGTCTTCGACGATGCCGATCGGGGCGCGCACGCCGGCACGCTGCGCGATGTCGGCGAGCGCGCCGCACACGGCGAGCACCGCGGCGGCGTTCCTCAGCATGGAGCGCTCGAACCAGCGCATGGGAGCCGCGAGCGGGCGGGTCCACGGGATCGCGTCCTCGAGCTGGCTCGGCATGCTCGAGTCCATGTCGACGACGTACGGCGTGCGATGGATCCAGCGGGTCATGTGCGCGAGAACCGCCGCTTCTTCCACGGCGTGAATCACGTCGTATCGACCGGGACGCGCGAGGCGAAGCATGGTGGTCAAGAACGGCACGTCGCAGACGAGCTTCTTCCACGACGGACCCACGGGGACGCCGCGAACTCCGGGAGGGCCTGGACTTCGCACGACGTTGACTCCACGGATCGGGACGTCCTTCCCCTCGTGGTACACGAGGAGATCGACCTGATGGCCGAGCTTCACCATCGTCTCGACGGTGAGCCGCACCGCGATCGGTGTGCCGCGCTCCAGGAAGAACGGCTGGGGTGCCGCGACCAGGATTCTCATCGACGGAACAATGCGAGCACGGGGGAGCCGAGCACGCGAGAGAGCCCCAGCGCGCGCGCGCACCCCTCCAACGCTTGACCCGCCGTCGCGCTCTTGTGCGCGCGATGGAGCGCCATCGGCCAGAAGAATTGGCGCACCGCCCCGGCGGGATGGAAACCATGCGCCGCGAGCAGCGCGCGAACCTCCCCGTCGTCGAAGGAGCGGAACACGCGCGTGTCTTTCTCGACGCCGCGCTTCCATTCGAAGAGGAGATCGGACAGAAAATTCGCGCTGCGTTTCGACGCGTAGTCGAGGAGCACGGCCTGGCGCGCGATGCGCGCGCACTCGGCGACGAAGCGCGGCGGATCGTCGACGTGCGCCATCATCCGGATGGAGACGACTGCGTCGAACGCGCCGCTCTCGACGGGGATGCGCTCGAGAGGCGAGGCGATGAACGGCACGGCATGCTCGGAGACGGTGCGCCGCAGACGGGCCGCACACGACTCCTCGGAGCCCTGGACGGTGACGCGGTGCCCTTCGGCGAGGAGCGAGGCGGTGAGCTGTGCGTGGCCGCCGCCGACTTCGAGAATTCGCAACCGCCCGAGCGGACGAAGAAGCGCGGTGACGCCTTCGGCCTGACGCTCCAGGAACCATGCGCCGACCGGCCCGGCGAAGCGGCGCGCGTACGCGTCCGAAGAGCTTTCGATGTCCGGAGACGGCGCGGACGCGCTCACCCTGCGGCCACCACCACCGACTTCGTCGCCTGATAGTGTTCGAGCGCCTCGCATCCGTGCTCCTGGCCCACTCCGCTCTGCTTGAATCCCCCGAACGGGAGCTCGTCGTAGATCTTGTTCACGGAGTTGATCCAAGTGTATCCGGCCTCGAGGCGCTCCGCCGCTCTCGTTGCGACATCCAGATTTCGGGTCCAGATCGACGATCCGAGCCCGAAGATCGACGCGTTCGCCCGCTCGATCGCTTCGTCCAGATCCTTGACTCGAAAGATCGGAAGAACCGGGCCGAAGACTTCCTCGGTGGCGACCTTCGCGGCCGGGTCCACGTTCGTCAAAAGAGTGGGAAGATAGAACATCCCGGCGTCGAATGCGCCGCCCTTGGGCCGTTCGCCCCCGGCGAGAAATGTGGCGCCGCGGCGGCGCGCATCTTCGACTTGGGCCTCCAGCTTGGCGCGCTGTTCTTCGGAATGAAGCGGGCCGAGCTGAACTCCCTCTTCGTGACCGGCGCCGACCTTGAGCTTCTTCACCTTCTGCACGAGCTTCTCCGTGAACTCGTCGGCGATCGACTCGAAGAGGAAGACGCGCTTGATCGCGAGGCACGCCTGCCCGCAATTGAAGAAGCGTCCCACCGACGCCGCCGATACGGCGCGATCCACGTCGGCGTCCGAGGCGACGATCATCGGGTCCGATCCGCCGAGCTCGAGCGTCACCCGCTTGATCGTGGAGGCCGCGCCCGCCATGACGATGCGACCCGTTTCCGTGGAGCCGGTGAATCCCACCTTGGCCACGCGCGGATGCTCGGTGAGCGCACGCCCCACGACCGCGCCTTCCCCCAGAACCACGTTCAACACGCCGGCCGGGAGTCCCGCTTCGTGCAGGATCTCGATCGCGCGAGTTGCGGTGAGCGGCGTCGACTCCGCCGGCTTCACCACCATCGTATTTCCGGTGACGAGTGCGGGGCCGAGCTTGTTGCCCATGAGCGACACCGGGAAATTCCACGGGACGATCGCGACGCACACGCCGAGCGGGCGCTTCATGATGAGTCCGTGGCGATGAGGCTTGTCGTCGAGATTGGGGACGTAGCCGCCGCGCAAGCTCTTCGCCAGCCCCGCGTAGTGCTCGAGCGTGTGCGCGAAACGAAGAATCTCCATGCGCGCCTCGGAGAGCGGCTTGCCCTGCTCCGACGTGAGCAAGCGCGCGAGCTCGTCCACCCGCTCCTCGATGGCCTTCGCGCCGCGATGCAGGTGCTCGCCGCGCACGGAGGCCGGCGTCGCCCACCACTTGGGAAACGCGCGCGCCGCGGCGTCCACTGCGGCGTCCACGTCAGCCGGGGTACCGTCCGGGACGGTGGCCACCACGGCGCCGTTCGCCGGATTCAAGATCTTGCGCTCGGCACCGCCTTTCACGGGAGCGGTTGAGCGACCGTCGATGAAGAAGCGAATCATGCAGGGGACCTCATTCGGATGCGGGCTCTTCCAGATGGGCGTACAAGGACATCAAGTACTGGTAGTGCTCGGCGGCGCCCTTCACGTGAGACTGCGCCGCGCCGGAAAGCGGGCGCTTGGCCACGGCGGGGGAGCCGGCCGCGAGCGTTCCCGCGGGAATGCGATCGCGCTCTTTCACCACGCTGCCGGCGGCGACGAGCGCGCCCGCTCCCACCACCGCGCCGTCCAGCACGGTCGCATTCATTCCGATGAGCGCGCCGTTCTCGATCACGCACCCTTCCAGCACGGCGCAGTGTCCGATGGTGACACCATCGCCCACGATCGTGCCGTGCTCTTCATTGCAGTGGATCACCGTGTTGTCCTGCACGCTGGTCTTCTCGCCGATGCGGATCTCGTTCTGATCCCCGCGCAGCACCACGCCGAACCACACGTTCGCGTACGCGCTGATCACCACGTTGCCGATGATCGTGGCGTTGGGCGCGACCCATGCGGTCGGATGGATGCGCGGAGTCCAGCCGCGCACGGAGATGACCAGCGCCATCACTCCCCCTCGAACGTGGGACGGCGCTTTTCTCGGAACGCGCGCACTCCCTCGCGATGATCGCGCGTGCCGATCGCGATCGATTGGGCCAGCGACTCCAATTGAATGCCGCGGGCGACGCCGAGATCGCTGGCCGCATTCAAGAGCTGCTTGGCGAGCCCGGTGGCGCCCGGCGCGCGCGTGGCCAGGTCCGCGGCGATGCGCTTCGCTTCCGCGAGCGCCTCTCCCTCCGCGACCACGCGATGCACGAGGCCGATGCGCTCCGCTTCCGCGGCCGACACCAAGTCCCCGGCGAAGTAGAGCCCCTTGGCGCGGGAGAGACCCACGAGCTTCACCAGACGCGTGGCCCCGCCGTGTCCGGGAATGAGCCCCAGGCGATGCTCGCGAAAGCCGAGCGCGGCGGTGGCGGCGGCGATGCGCAGATCGCAGGCCATGGCCAGCTGCAAGCCGGCGCCGGTGGCCACGCCGTTCAAGGCCGCGATCGCGGGCTTCTCCATCGCTTCGATCTCGTCGAAGAACGCGGAAAGCCGGCGGCTGTGCAGGCGAAACTCCGCGGTGTTCCAGGTGCGCTCGAAGTGCTCGATCGATCCTCCCGCGGAGAATGCGTTGCCCGCCCCGGTGAAGATCACCACCCGGAGATTGCGGTCGTCCGCGATCACCGGAGCAAGCGCTGCGAAATCCGCGCGCATGGCGTCGTCGATCGCGTTCTTCTCTTCCGGACGATTCAACGTGACCGTGCCGACCGGCCCGTCCACGTCGAAGAGGAGCGTGCGAAACGTCATGAATCGGCGGGAGTCGGGCGGGGGTTCTTCCCAGCGGAGAAGCGCGAACGGACTTTTGCACGCGCGGCAGTGATACTGCTCGGTCATGTGGAACGGGCCGAACTCCGCGGTGCGCCGCGTGTCCGGCGAGCCGCAGTACGGGCACACCATCCGCTTGCCGCCGGCGGCGATCGAATCGCGGCGCTCTTCGAACGATCCCACGCTCACAGCGTGCGGCGGAAGCGGCGGTTCGCTCCGTCCCATCGCTCCCAGGAGATCCCCGCGTCCGAGGAAAGCGCGAGTCCCTGTGCGGACGCGAGCATGCGCGCCGTGTCTTTCGCGAAGCGATCGCGCAAACTCTTTCCGTCCTCGGCGACGATGCCGGCGGCGCGTGCGCCGACGAACATGGGGTCGTTTTCGGGGCCGAACCAGGCCAGCGTCTCGGGCCAGATGCGGGAGAGGCTGGCTTGCAGCTCCGCGCGCGTTGCGGCGTTCGCCGCCAGCGTCTCGATCCATCCCTCGGCGTACAGTCGATGGAAGCGCTCTTCCTGGAGCATCTTCGCCGCGCGATGGCGAAGCGGCGAGTACGTCGATTCGCGGAGCGACTCGATGAGCGCGGACATCGCGCGATCGAAGAGCGCCGCCGCCGCGATGAAATCGGTCCAGCTCCGGAACGGCTCGTTCAGGAACGAAACGTTGGAGAACTCCGTGCGATCGTCTTCCTTCTTGAGGCCGGCGGGCGCTTCCGGAAAGTACTTGAGCAGCGGGTAGAGGCTGCGCGCGTGGCCGACTTCGTCCGAGGTCATCGACGCCGCCGCGACCGACGCTTCCAGCGTGGGACCCGACGTGGCCCATTCGGAATAGCGCCGCCCGAGCACGTACTTGTTGTCGCCGAGCGTGACCAAGAGCGCCAGGATCGCGCGACGGCTCTCCGGCGAAAATGCATCCAGCGTCGCGGACTCCGCGACTTCCGCGCCGCCTTCGATGGCGGCGTAGCGTTCCTTCAACGTGTCGGACAAGCTCAATCCTCCTGGATCGCCCAGGACGCCGCACCCTCTGGGATCGCGATCATCTCCAGCCAGTCGTCGCCGAACTTCTCGCGGGCGCGGGCGGAGAGCGCGGCGCTCTCGGTTTCGATGCTGCCGAGCGCGGTCAGCGCTTCGTCGGCCCTCTTGCGTGCGAACAGCAGATACGTTTCCACGATCACGACCGGTCGATGAGGGAGACGATCTCCGCGCGCGGCGCGATCATCATCTCCACCCATGGGCTCTCTTGATACATCTGGTAGGCGTAGGCGCGGGCCAGCCCGAGAGTCGGTGCGATCACGTCGCCCACCTGATGCAGCCCCTTCTCGTCGCGGGTGCGCGCGAACACGTCGTACACGATTCCCGACGGCTTCGCCTCGTTCTTGACGCGGAGGTTCACGTGACGATGCCCCATCCGGCGAGCGCGGCCACGGCGCGCGGAGCCAGCCGTCGCTTGTCCCACGGCGGATCCCAGGTGATTTCGATCGCGACGCGGTCGACCTCCGGCTCCTGCAGCAGGCGATCGCGCACGTCCATCATCATGATCTCCATCGCCGGGCATCCCATCGCGGTGAACGTCATGCGCACGTCGGCCTGACGTTCCGACTCGCGGTAGCGAATGCCGTAGATGAGCCCCAGATCCACGACATTCAGCGGAAGCTCGGCGTCCTGCACGTCGCGCAGCGCATCCCAGAGACGCTCTTCGATCGGCGTCGCGGTACGAAGCGAAGGAGCCGCGCTCAATGCGTCTCCCGCGAGAGCATCGCGGCGACCTGCTTGTGCCCGCGCTGCAGAATCTCCACGAATTCGTCGTTCTTGGGGCCGCGCGCCCGCCAGCGCTTCATCACGCTGGGCCGTCCCGAGCCGTCGTCGAGCCACTCGATGGGCCCGCCTTTGAAGTCCCAGCGCTTCTCTTCGGCGTCGAACTCCGACGGGAAGGGGAAGTCGATCACGTACTTCTTGGCCGCCGCGTCCCAAGTGCACCGGCGCCTTCAGTCCCAGCGACTCCAGCAGCGGAATCGCGGTCGACATCCAGGTCTGCCGCAGCTGGTCGTTCGACTGACCCTTGAAACCGTAGTCGAGCTGCACCTTCTGGGTCTTCAAATCATCGGGGAGCCCGAACCACTCCAGCGTGAGCGGCAGCATCCAATCGATCGCGCGCTGCAGGAGCTCGTGTCCTTCCGCGGATGCGTTGATCTTCTTCATCCAGATCTCGCCGTGGCGCAGATGGAAGTTCTCTTCCTTGTCCACCTTCACGAGCGCGCGCTTCCACGGCGCGAACGTGGTGTTGCGGAACACGTCGCCGAGCAGAACGAAGCCGGCGCGGTCGTAGCAGGCGTTGGCCACGGCCAGCTCCACCCAGGTCTCCAGCGGCACGTCGAACGCGTACGGATACTTGAAGTCCTGCGGGCTGCGCTCGTAGATCAGCTCTTCCTTGTCGAAGCCCAGATCTTCCATGAGCCGGTAGGCGATGTGCGCGTGGCCCGAGCTCGTCCTGGATGATGCCCATCGCGGAGACGAATGCATTCAATGTGGGCGCGGCCTTCGCCGCCAAGTAATACGCGGGCGCCGACACCAACTCCGTGTCCGCGGAGACGGTGAGAATGCGCTTCATGCCGGCGAGATACTTCTCCGACATCTGATCGCCGGACTCCACCAGGTGTCCGCTCTTGAGTCGCCCGATCAGGGCTTCTTCGGTGACGAGTCACGGCATCTCGCGGTATCGCCGCGCTGCCTCAGCGCAGACGGCCGACGTACACGGGCGCGCGCTTTTCGGCGAACGCCGCGAAACCTTCCTTCGCGTCCTTGGCTCTCGAAGAGCGGCGCAATCAGCTCGCGCTCGAGCTCGAGCGCTTCGTCGAGCGGGCGCTCCATGCCCTTCGTACACGGCGCGCTTGATGTGCGCCATCGCCAGCGTCGCGCCCATGGCAAGCTTGTGCGCGTAGGCCATGGTGTCTTGCGAGATGCGTTTCCTGCGGATACAGAAAGTCGACGATGCCGAGCTCGTGGGCGCGCTTCGGGGAAACCGGCTCGCCGGAGATCATCATCGCCAGCGCCGTGGTGCGTCCGATGAGCCGCGGCAAGCGCTGCGTGCCGCCGTTTCCGGGGAGAAGTCCGAGCGTGATCTCGGGAAGCCCGATGTTGTAGGCGCCGTCGCCGGCGGTGCGCAGATCGCAGGCCAGCGCCATCTCGAGGCCGCCGCCCAGCGCGTGTCCGCCGATCGCGGCGATGAACACCTTGGGAATCTCCGCGATCTTCGCGAGCGTCTTGTGCGCGAACTTGATCATCTTGAGGTTGTCTTCCGTGGAGTTCGCCTGGAACGCCTTGATGTCCGCGCCCGCGGAGAAAAACTTATCCAGCGCCGACTTCACCACGACGACCTTCACGGCGTCGTTCGAGGCGGACCGCATCGATCGCCGTGTCCAGGTCGCGCATGAAGGCCAGATCGTAACTATTCGCCTTGGGGTGGTTCAGGGTGATCGTGCCGACAGCCCCTTCCTGGGCCGCGATCACGCGAAGCGTCGGACATGGGGTGGCACTCCTAAAAAGAGGGGGGTGGGCGCATTTCGACCGGCCAAGGGCTAGGAAGATGTCGGATCGGGGACGGGGGGTCAAGGCGCCAGTCGGAGGGCCCATGGCGCGCCTCGCTCCAAGCGCCGTTCCGCAGCATTTCCCCGCCTTAAGTGGCCTCTCCGGCAGGCCGACATCTGAGGGCAACGGCCTGTCTGGCCCCTCAACCCGGGGGATGTCGTGTTTCAGGAAGATTCCATGCGATTTGCAATGATCGCCGCGCTGGCGCTCGGTGTGTCGGCGTGCGGGGAAGACGAAACGTCCTCGCCTTCCCCCGAAGGGGAAACTGTCGCGGAGTACGTCGCGTCCGTCTCCGTCGAGGAGACCGAGGGCACGCTGCAAACGAGCGCGATCCCCCGGCCGACTTCGGGGGGACCCGAGATCGAGGTCGACGGACACCTGACGATCGTGAACGGCGGGACGGCGACGCTCGCGCTCATGTCGCCGACGGCATTCGACAAGGTCTACGTGGCGGGCAGCAGCCCGATCTCGGGGCTCTTCATTCCGGTGAGCGGCTACTTCGAAATCGATCTGCCGGCACCGACTCAGTTCGCGACGCTCTTGATCACGTTTCCGCAGGTTCTTCCCGACCCGGACTTCCAGCTGTACTTCGCCGCGTCGGATCCCGAAGGCAACGTCGGGACCCTGATGGAGCGATCGTTCGACGCCATCGTCGTCGGCACCGGCGACGTGCAGGTCACGGTGACCTGGGACTCGGACAGCGACGTCGACCTCCACGTCGTGGATCCAGGCGGATACGAGATCTACTGGGGCGATCGCAGCTCGCCGAGCGGCGGCGTGCTTGACTTGGACTCGAACGCCGCATGCACCATCGACAACGTGCGCAATGAAAACATCACCTGGGGCATCGGAATCGCGCCGCAAGGCGTGTACACGGTTCGCCTCGACTATTGGAGCAGCTGCAACGCCACCGAGACGAACTACACGGTGCTGATCAACAACGGCGGAGACATCGAGATCCACCGCGGCACGTTCTACGGTCCCGGGGACTTCGGTGGAATGGGCAGCGGCATCGACATCGACAGCTTCCTGCGAACGGAGGGACCACCGCCGGTCGCGATGCGGAACCAAGCGGCCGCCGAAATCCCCGCCGGCCCGACCAACAAACTTCGCGCACGGACTCGGTGATCCAATGAAGCTCAGCACTCTCGCGCACGTCGCTATTCTCGCGCTGATCGGAGCGGCCGCCGCCCGGGCCGACACCGTTTACTATTCGCCGCGCGGCGGCGGGATCGAAGCGGTGACCGGAAAGATCGTGGAGGAGGACGAAGACCACGTCAAAGTCCTCACGAAAAACGGAAAAACCGTTTCCATTTCGGCGGACGATGTCTACCAGATCATCCGCGATCGGCTCCCCGAACCGAAGCCTGCGCCGGTTGCGCCGCCGCCTGCGCCGGTCGCGCCGCCGCCTGCGACTGTTCCGCAGCCCGCTACGACGGTTGTGCCGCAGGCGGAGCCCGTTGCGCCGCCGCCGGCTGCGGCTCGATCACGACCGCACGCTGGACGCGTGGCGTCGCCGCCGGCACGCTGAAATCCCGCCGGTCGTTACCACGCCCGGTGCGCCAGCCCGTCGACGAATCCCCGTATGCGGAATACGAGGACTCCGTTCTACTCGCAGATTTCCAGTCCCGAGCCGAAGGCATCGGGGACGGGACGCCGGCATCACTTCGGACTCAAAGGCGGAATGAACATCGCGAACATGGCCGTTGATCCGCAGGAGTTCCAAGAGGACGGGTCGCTCAAGAGCTTCGCGTTCGGCGGGTGGTGGGGAATGCCGCTCAATCGCCGCTTCACACTCCAGACGGAAGCGATCTACTCGGTGAAGGGAGATACGGAGACGGCCGGCGGCTACACGACGTCCACACACATGAGCTACATCGATGTGCCGGTGCTGGCCAAGCTCGGGTTCAAGCACGGCTCGCCCGCGCAACCGTCGCTCTTTCTGGGGCCGTCCGTGTCACTCAACGTCGCGGCGAACTCGAAGCTCGAAGGCGAAGGCGCGGACATCGACGTCGACGTGAAAAGCCAGGTGCGCACCGTCGACTTCGGCCTGGTGGTCGGTGGTGGCGTGGACTTCGCGTTCGGCCAACGGTCTTGTGGTCTCGAGCTGCGCTATTCCCGAGGACTCAGCAATGCCGCCGGCGACGAAGCGAACGGCAGCGCACACAACAAGTCCTCGCGGTCATGGGGTCGTTCGGCCTGCAGTAGAGAATCGGCCGCAATACAAGATCGGCGGGCGCAAGGCCCGCCGATCATTCATCGCTCGAGGACTCGGTGGCGCTGAGACGTCGCGCCCGAATGCGGCGCTTCGCTACGCGAGTCCGCCGAAAGCTATGACGCTTTGGCGATGCGGCTGCATGCGAACGGAGCGGTCGACTCGTCGTTCGGCGGCGACGGGGTCGTGACCACGGCGATCGACGCCGGGAACGAAGTGGCCAATGCCGTGGCGATCCAGAGCGACGGAAGGATCGTTGTGGCCGGGTCGAGTCAGGTGACTGGGAACGCGTACCTCGACTTCATGTTGCTACGCCACAACCCCAACGGTTCCCCCGACGCGACGTTTAGCGATGACGGCGAAGTCGTCACTCCGATGGGAGTGGGCGACGACGCTGCGCACGACCTCGCCATCCAACCCGACGGCAGCATCGTCGTCGCCGGGGGAGTTGCGGACGGGTCCGGCCCAACCGACTTCGTGCTGGCGCGCTTCCAGGCGAACGGCGCTCTCGACCCAGCCTACGGAAGCGGAGGAATCGCTCGCATCGATTTCGACGGAGGGTACGACGGGTCGCGCGCGCTCGCGCTCGATACCGACGGACACGCGGTGGCGGTCGGATTTGCATTCGGGCAGTTTGCCGCCGCTCGAGTTCTCGGAGACGATCCGTCGACGTCGGCCGGCGTGACACTCGCAGGCTCCGCACAATTTTACGTCGGGGCGCCGCATCCGAATCCGACGAGGGACGGCGTGGCGCTTTCGATCGAGCTCCCTTCGGCGGACCGGGTGACCGCTCGCGTCGTCGACGTCGCGGGGCGCACGCTTCGAACCGTGTCTCGCGCGCAAACGCTCGGGCCCGGTCACCACACGCTCGCCTGGGACGGCCGAGACGACGGCGGCGCCGCGGTCGCTTCAGGTGTCTACTTCTTGCAAGTTCAAGCAAAGGGTGGCACGCAGGCGCGACGCATCACCATTCTTCGCCCCGGAAATTGAAGGCGGTCCCCGCACCGCAGGCGCCCCGATCTCTTCTCTCGACGATCTCGTTCGCTCGCCTACTGCCCGGAAAATCCCGGGTTCAAGTCGACTACGCCAGGCCCCCGAACACCGCGCCCTTCGTCTCCATGTAGTAGTCGACGGCTTCGGGGCCGTGCTCGTGGCCGATCCCGGACGCCTTCACGCCGCCGAACGGCAGCTCGTCGTAGCCGTAGTGGATCTGGTTCACCCAGGTCACGCCCGCCTGGATCTCGCGGATCGCGCGGTTCGACCAAGTGAGATTCTGCGTCCAGATCGACGAGCCCAGGCCGTACTGATTGTCGTTGGCCATGCGGAGCGCTTCGTCGAGGTCCTTGAACTTGAAGACGGGGAGCACCGGTCCGAACACTTCTTCCTGCACCAGGCGCGCGTCGTGCGGAACGTTCGTGACCACGGCCGGCTCGAAGTAGAAGCCGCTCGAAAGCGCGCTGTTCTCGGGGCGCTTGCCGCCGGTGAGCACCTTGCCGCCCTTGGCCACCGCGTCCTTCAACTGGCTCTCGATCTCGTCGCGCTGCGCAGCGGTGTGCAGCGGGCCCATGCGCACCTTGGGCTTTTCCGGGCGCGACGTGGGGTCGCCCACTTCGTACGCGGACACTTTCTCGACGAGACCCTTCAAGAACTCGTCGTGGATCGACTCGTGCAGATACAGACGCTTCACCGCGAGGCACGCTTGCCCGCAGTTCCAGTAGCGGCCGATCAGCGCGCCCGTCACCGCCTTCTTCACGTCGGCATCGGGCATCACGATCATCGGATCCGAGCCGCCCAGCTCCAGCGTGATGCGCTTGAACTGCGGACCCGCGACCTGCATCACGCGCTTGCCGGTGCCGGACTCGCCGGTGAACGCGATGCGCCGCACTTTCGGATTTTCCAGGAGCTCTTCGCCGACTTCCTTGCCGGGGCCGGTGACGACATTCAAAACGCCGGCCGGCAATCCTGCTTCGTTCAAGAGCCCGATGATCTTGATCGTGGTGAGCGGCGTGGACGACGCGGGCTTCACCACGATCGTATTCCCGGCGATGAGCGCGGGACCGATCTTGGTGCCCATCAAGGTGATCGGGAAGTTCCACGGCACGATCGCCGCGCACACGCCGACCGGACGCTTGATCACGAGCCCGTAGCTGTACTTGCCCATCTCCGGCGGAAGCGGCACTTGCGCTCCGCGAATCTTCGAGGAGAGCCCGGCGTAGAACGTCATGCCGTGCAGGAAGTGCTTGATCTCGCCCTGCGCTTCGAACACCGGCTTGCCCTGCTCCGCGGAGAGCGTGGCGGCGAGCTCGTTCACCTTCTCGCGGACCTTCTCGACGCCCTTCATGATGAACTCGGCGCGCTCGTCCGGCGACGTCTCCGACCACGCCGGGAATGCGGCGGCGGCGGCGTCGATCGCGGCCTTCGCGTCGGCGCGTCCGCCGAGCGGAACCAGCTCCACGACGGATCCGTTCGCGGGATTCTTGACCTCGGCGGTCTTGCCGCTCTGGGCTTCCCGCCACTCTCCTTGGATGAACATGCGGGACATGGCGGCGGACGCGACCTGGGTCATGACGAATCTCCTGTGGCGAATGGATCGAAGCGAGGCGCTTCCGGGGCCGCGTCGGCGGGTCCCGGACGATCGGTAGCGTGCAATCTAGCGGGCGGGGCAGAGGGGAGTCAAGGCGAGCGCCGAACCCCTGGACGTGCCCGCGTCTTCAATCCGGAGGAAGCTTCTTGTGCGAGCCGTCGCAGAAGGGGAGCGTGCTGCTCGTTCCGCATTGGCAGATCGCGTAGGTCTTGATCTCGGCGATGTCGCAGACGTGCGGCGTCTTGCCGGTCTGCTTGCGCGAGTGGCTTCCGTCGCAGTACGGCTTGTTCTGCGATTCCCCGCACGCGCAGAACGCGTGCGTTCCGATCGCCACCTCTCCCTTCCACGGACGCTTCTCGTAACCCATCGCGGCCCTCCGGGGAGAGCATTCCCGGTCGCCGTGCCCCGCGCAAGGCCCATCTCACGGGCGAACAAATCGTTTGCGGGAAGTGCCCTCCTTGCACATTCTCTCCGCATGATGCGCCTTCGATTCGGACTGTCCGGAAGGGCTGCCGCCGCCATGCTCTTCGCGCCCTCGATGCGCGCCGCTCTCGCTCTCGTGGCCGTCGCCGCAATGCTCGCTGGCCCACCGCCGGCCTTCGCCGCCCCCGCGGACTCCGCCCAGGCGGCCTATCCCCGGCTCGAGATTCGCGAGAAGGGAACCCCGCAGGCCTGGGTGGCCTACGGCGAGTCCGCGGCGCTGGGTTACGGTCCCTCGCCGCAAAATCTCCTGACCTGCCTTCCTCCCGGCGAGGCGCGCGATCCCGATCTCGATTTTCGCGATTTCAGCGAGTGGGCGTTCGCGCACGGCGTCACCATCGTGCGCTCTTATCCGCCGTCGTCGATGGTCGGGCCGCGCTCCTTGGATCTCTTCGAGCGCGCGGCCTCGGACACCTCCAAGTTCGATCTCGAGCACTTCAATTCTGCCTGGTACGCGCGGCTGCGCGAGGCGTGCACCGACCTTCGCGCGCACGGCATCTTCGTCCATCTCCAGCTCTGGCAAGCGGTCACCTGGAAGAAGGACTGGGACGATTGTTATTACAATCCGGCAAACAACGTGAATGAGGCGCTCGTGAAAAACGCCGGGCCGGCCGCATTCGTGATCGATCCGAAGAAAGACGCCGCGCTGGTCACGCTCCAAAAGGAGCACGTCCGCCGCATTCTCGAGGCCACCGGCGATCTCGGGAACGTCTTCTACGACGTGATGAACGAGATCGGCAACGGCACGGGCGTCGACGGCGACTGGGTCGAAGCGATGCTCGACGAAGTCGAAGCCTGGGAATCGAAGAGCGGCATCGACGTTCTCGTCGGGCTGAACGACGAAGGACGCGACCGTGGCGAGACCGCGCGTTCTCTCTCCAATCCGCGCTTCGACATCGCGTTCCTGGACGAAGGCCGCTACGAGATCTCACGTTGAATCGCGCACGAAGCTGAACAAGCCCACGTTCGGAATTCGCAACGTGGACTGGAATCCCGAGACCCGGGAGCGCGAGTACTTCGCGGGCGAGCGGGACATCGCGCTGAATCCCGATCCCGCGATCGCGAGCCGCACGCGGCGAATGTTCTGGCGCCTCTTCCTGGCGAAAGCACAAATGTCCGCGGCGTACGCCGACGCGGGACGTTACGCCTACCGTGGGCCAGCGCTGGTCGCATTGGATTTCTGGCCGTTCCAGAATCTTCGCCGGATCGTCTCGAAATCTCCGTGGGTCGAGAATTTCGGGCAACTTCGCATTGCCAAGGACGTCGTCACCGGAAGTCCCACGCCGAACGTCTACGCGCTCGACTCGGAGCGGCTCGTCCTCGTGTTCTTCGAGTCCACGCCGGGTACGGCCGGCGTCACGTTTCCGTCGACGGAGATCCAGCTGAGCTCGCACACCGAGATCGGCAAGCCGGAAGCGCGCTTCCTGCATCCGGCGACGGCGCTGTGGAGGCCGGGGAGGGCCGCACGGCGCGATGGCCAGCTGGTCGTGGAGATGCCGGAGTTCACCGACGAGATGCTGCTCGTCCTCTTCGACTCCGCGGAGGATCCGGAGTACACCACCGTGCTTCTGGACGACCGCTTGAAAGCCGAGCCGCGCGACGGTGCCGTGCACTTGTCGTGGCCGCGAAATCCCGAAGGACTCATCGCGCGCGTGCACCGCTTGCGACAGGACTTCGCCTCGCGCGGGGAACTCTCCGCGACGCCCACGCTCGTGGCCGGCGCGGCCGGGCTCTCCTATATCGACGAAGCGCCGGGTCCCGGGGAGTGGATGTACACGATCGTCTGGAAGGACGAGGTGAAGCGCCAGCTCTTGGAGACGCAGGGTGTGACGGTCACGGTGGCGGATCGCGCGCCGTTCACCCCCGACGTTCGCCCGATGAAAGTCGAGGAATCGCGCGTGAAGTTGTGGGCGGCCGGGAATCTGGATCCGGATGTCGCGCGCGTGGAATGGGAGCGACGCGCAGCAGGCGCTGCGGCTTGGGAACCACTTCCTCCGACGAACAGCGCGATTCTCGAGGACGCGGGCGTGCAGCGCGGCGCTGCCCTGGAATATCGCGCGCGTGCGGTCGATGCAGCCGGTGCGGCGAGCGAATGGTCCGCCGCCTACTCGGTGACGCCGGAGACGGCCCGCGTTGCAGCAGCGCCCGGAACGGGCGTGGCCAAGGCGCGCTCGTTAGTGCGCAAGCCGGTCGCGATCGTGGCGACGATCTTCGTGGGACTCGCGCTCGGCGTCTTGTGGGGGAGATTCTCTAGACGCCGGCGGTGACGCGCGCTGCGGGCCGGCGGTCCGGGGCGCCGTTCGTGTGCGCCGCGCTCTTTCCGCGCATCCGCTCCACCCACTCTTCGATCTGCTCGACGGACTCACCGTCCAAGAACATGCGGTGCCACACTTCCAGATTGAAGAGCATCCACAAGCGGAAGTCGTGATTCACGCCGCCGTCCACGTGCTCCACGACCAGGCGGCGCATTTCTTCTTTGCGAAAGAGCCCGGCCTCGGCGAGACGGCTTCCCTCGACGACGCGCTCGATCATCGGGCGGAGCTCGCCGCGGAACCACAGCGCCAACGGGAATCCGAATCCCTGCTTCTTGCGCCACAGCAACTCTTTCGAGAGCGAACGCTCCCCGAGCTTGCGCAGCACGTACTTGATGCGCCGGTTCTTCATCTTCCAGGACGCGGGAATGCGCATGGCGAACTCGGCGACACGCCGATCCAGGAACGGATTGCGTGCCTCCAGGCTGAATGCCATGGCCATGCGATCCACGATCGGCAGCTGATGCTCGGCGAGGCGGGTCATGCAGTCGGCGTGCAGCATCTGATCGACGAATTCGCGCGCGGCGCCGTCCCGGAAGTACTCGTGGAGCAGCGGCTCGGATTCGTGCGCCGCGACTTTGCTCCAGGCGTCCGCGGTGAAGAGCGAAGCCTTCATCGCATGCGGGAAACGCAGAAACGCGGCGGACTCCGCGTAGCGCTCCACGCCGGACTTTTCGCTCATGCGCGAGAGCCAGCGGAGCTTCGTCGCGAGACTCTTGTAGCCGAATTTCTCCGGCACGACCGTGATCGCCGCGGCGAGCGCGGCGCGTCGCACCCCGGCGGGAACGTGCGACACCATCTCCGCGAGCTGCTGGCCCACGTAGCGGTCGTAGCCGGCGAAGAGCTCGTCGCCGCCATCGCCGCCGAGCGCGACCGTGACGTGCTCGGCCGTGATCTGCGAGACGGTGTACACGCCGGCCGCGAACGGATCCACCGGTTCGTCCATCGCGCGGACCATCTTCGGCGTCAAGGACGCGAGATCGGGCTCCACGATGCGTTCAAAGTGGCGCGTCTGGTAGCGGGTCGCAACCTCGCGGGCCCACGGCAGCTCCGACTGCTCGCTCTCGTGCACGCCCACCGAGAACGTGCGCAGCGGCTCCTGCAGCGCCCGCGCCGCGTAGGCCACCACCATCGAGCTGTCGATGCCGCCGGAGAGGAACGCGCCGAGCGGAACCTCGCTCATCAAGTGTTGCGCGACGACTTCCTTGAACAGCGTGTCGAGGCGCTCCAGGGTCTCTTCTTCGGAGTACTTCCACTTGGGTTCGTACGCGGGTGTCCAGAGGCGCGTGATCGTGCGCGTGCTCGCGGTCACGTCCGCGCGATGCGCCGGGGGAATCTTGGAGATGCCGGTGAACAGCGTCCCCGTCCCCGGAAGGTAGCGCAGGCTCATGGAGTGCGAGAGCGTCTGCAGATCGATCGACGCTTTGACAAGCCCCGACGCCAGAATGCCCTTCACTTCGGACGCGAATACGAAGCCAAGCTCGGTCTCCGCGTAGAGGATCGACTTCTGCCCCAGCCAGTCGCGCAGGAGCGTCAGCGTCTTCGTCGACGCGTCCCAGATCGCGAACCCGAACATGCCTTCGAGCTTGCGAACTCCGTCGGACCCCCAGCGCTCGAACGCGCGCAGCACCACTTCGGTGTCGGACTTCGTGTGGAACTGGACGCCCGCGGCGGCGAGCTCGTTCTTCACGCCGAGATAATTGTAGATCTCGCCGTTGAACACGATCGTGTACCGGCCGTCGGGCGTGGCGATCGGCTGCTGCCCGCCGGCGACGTCGATGATCGAGAGGCGGCGCATTCCGAGCGCCACGTCCGGCGTCGTGAAAAACCCCTCGTCGTTCGGGCCGCGATGCACGAGCGCGTCCGTCATGCGGCGCACGATGCGCTGCAGCGTCTCGGGATCGGTCGGATGTCGGGGAACGATGCCGGCGATGCCGCACATGATGAAGTCATCGGCTCCGGGGTGCAGGGGCTTGAAAGCCCGCCTTGATCGCGGCCCAGCTGTCGCGCTCGACGGAGCTGGGGCCGTGCACCGACTCGCAGGAATGATACGCCTGCAGGTCGTCGACGTACGAATGGGTCACGAAGGAGCCCGTCCCGGGGGCCGTGACCACGAAGCGAAGGTAGGCGAGGCGCCCCGCGGCTCCCGAGGGAATCGCTTCCTCGAGCGTGAACCCGCCGACCGTGACCACCCCGTCGTCTTCCAGCGCGGAGATGTTCGTGAAGTCGGAAGTCAGGTCGCCGGGGGTCAGCCCGACGAAGGAGAGAATCGCGGCCGGGAACACCAGATCCAAGCCGAACGCTTCGATCGTGCCCACCGTGCGAATGGTGACGGCGACGTCCACGCTGTCGCCGACGGCGGCGGCCAGCTCGCGCACACCGACTTCACCCGCGAGAAGCTCGTTGCAGCCGGAGACGACCGTGGTCTGCGCGAACGAAGGGGCGGCGCCGAGGATGAGGGACGCGGCCGCGAGAAGGAAGAGCTTCATCCGCGGAAAATATCGCGTCCCGGCTTCCGCGGCCATCCGGTAATCTTCCCGCTCCTCGAACGACGACGGAGGAATGAGGCGCATGGCGAAGGAACGCGTCGCGGTCTTGGGCGCAGGAACCATGGGGCACGGCATCGCGCAGGTCGCCGCGCAGGCCGGCTACGAGACGCGGCTTCACGACGTGGACGCCGCCGCGATCGAGAGAGGCCTCGCCAAGATCCGCGAGACCTTGGACGCCGGGGTGGCAAAAGGGAAAACGACCACTGAGGAGCGTGACGCGGCGCTCGCGCGGCTCGCCGGAGAGCGCGATCTGCGCGCCGCGGTGGAAGGGGCCGCGCTCGTCGTCGAGGCGGCGCCGGAACGCATGGAGCTGAAGCGCCAGATTTTCGCCGCCGTGAGCGATGCGGCGCCCACGGGTGCCATTCTCGGGACGAACACGTCGTCGCTTTCCATCGGCGAGATTGCGCGCGCGGCGAAACACCCCGAGCGCGTGATCGGTCTGCACTTCTTCAATCCGCCGCACCTCGTGAAGCTCTTGGAGATCGTGCGTCCCGAGACGACGTCGGACGAAACGCTGCGCCGCGCGAAGGAATTCGGGGCGGCGATGGGCCGCGAGATGATCGTGGTGCGCGATTCGCCCGGATTTGCCACCAGCCGGCTGGGGCTCGTGCTTGGGCTCGAGGCGATGCGCATGCTGGAATCGGGGATCGCGTCGGCGGCGGACATCGATCGCGCCATGGAGCTCGGCTACCGCCACCCGATGGGCCCGCTCCGGCTCACCGATCTCGTGGGGCTGGACGTGCGCCTCGCGATCGCGGAGCACCTGCATCGCACGCTCGGCGAGACGTTTCGCCCGCCGGAGATCCTGCGCGAGATGGTGCGCGCGGGAAAGCTCGGGAAGAAATCCGGGTGCGGATTCTACGAGTGGGGAGAGGGCTAGTTTCCCCCCGCGACCCACGCTGTGAGATCCTTCTCGCGAAACCCGATCAGCCGCTCGTCGCCGCGCGCGAAGATGGGCCGGCGCAGCAGATTCACGTTCTCGCGCATCAGTGCGACGAGCTCGGCGCGCCCCAGCTTCTTTTCCGCGAGGCCGAGCGCCTTGTACGTGGGACTGCGGGTGGCGGTGAAGTCCTCGATCGGACGCTTGCCGATCAGCGCTTCGAGCTCCGCCGTCGAGAGCGGCTCGAGGGCCGTATCGCGAAACACGACCCTGGAATCGAGTGACTTCGCGAATTGAAGCGCATTCGCGCAGGTGCTGCAGGATCGTTTGCCGTAGATCGTGATCGCTGATTTCGGTCCGGAGCGCGCCTTACTCGTGCTCATGTTTCTCCTCCGCAGCGCGCCGCGCCGCCTCGGCCTGGTCGCGCGCGAGTTGATCGCGAAGCCGCGCGAGTGTCTCCTTGGACTTCGCATCCGCGGGATCGAAGTTCGTCACGATGACGAGCTCGGCGATCGCTTGGTCCAGGAGCCCGGCGCGCGTGTACGCCTGGGACAGCCCGCGGTGCAGCGCAGCGTTGGTGGGCGCGACGCGGATCGCTTCTTGCCATTCGTGCGCTGCTTCGTCCGCGCGCCCATCCAGCAGCAGAACGCGCGCGAGCCCGTCGCGAGCGCCGATCTCGTCGGGATGCTTCACGAGAACGCGGCGGATCTGTGCCTCCGCGCCGGCCACGTCTCCGGTGACGAGTGCGAGCCAAGCACGCCGCATGGGAATCTCCGGGGTTTCCGACAGGCCCCACCCGCCGTGGAAAATCGCATCGGCGCGGCGGTAATCGCGGGCCGCGCGGAGCGCATCGGTGTGCGCGGCGGATCCCTCGGGAGCGAACTTCCCGGCGAAGATTTCCTCGGACGACACGGCGATCCGGCGGTCGAGGCGCTCGGCACTCGCGCGCGAGACCTGTACGGCGGCGCTGTGCAGCGCGAGGAAAAGAAGCGCGGCGGCGGCGAGGGTCGCGATGACCCCGGGCGCGCGGACATTTCCGTCGCGCTTCAGACGGAGATTCTGGATCGAAACGGAGGGCGCACGCATCAGCCGCCACACCGTCCATGCGAGGAACGTCGTGCACAGCGCGATGCCCACCGCCATCAAGAGTGGCACGAGATCGTAGAGCCCTCGAAACGAGAGGAGAGTCGCGGTAAAGACAGCACCGATCGCAATCTCCTCGGCCCAGGAGAGATCCCAACGCCGGCTGGAGCCTCGGGACCGCGCCGGCGCCGCCGAAACCGCCATCGCCTGCGCGCGCGTCGGCCCCGCGAAGCCGTACGACAGCGCGTCGTTCGGGCACACGCTGACGCAATCCATGCACTTCATGCATCCGGGATCGACGACCATCTTGAAGTCGCGCACTTCTTCGTGCACCCGCACGTTCGATGTGCATGTGGCGGTGCAGTGCCCGCATCCGTTGCAGGCGTCGCTCACGCGGATGCGCCCGGGTGCGAAGCGATCGAGCGGCGCGAAGATCCCGCCGTACGGACATCCGTACGTGCAGAACCCCTTCGATCCCAGGAGATAGACGACCGCGAACCCACACACGAAGAGGAACGGCACGGCGACAGCGACTCCGGGAAATGTCTCCCAGAAGCTCGACGTCGTCAGGTGATTGGAGAATCCTGGGAATGGTACCGGCGCCGCGCCGAGCATCGGCCCGACGATCCTTCGCACGGTCGGCCACGCGAACATGTAGAACGCGAGCGCCGCCGGCGCCCACAACAGCAGGCGCGAGCGGAACGGCTTGGGCTTCACGCCCGCCTTCTTCATGATCCACGCGCAGAGATCTTGCAGCGCGACCACGTGGCATCCCCAGCCGCAGAAGAAGCGCCCGAAGATCACGGTGGAGACGATCGCGAGCGCGAAGAACACGAACCCCGCGTTCAGCTGGCCGAGCTCGAACGTGCGCATCGATTCCGACGGCTCGACCGGAGAGAGCGTGCGTCCGCGCACGAGCCAATGCGTGACATGCAGCAAGATCACGAGATGCACTGCGCCGAGCACGATCGCGCGGCGCCGGCCCATGCGCGAGCGCTTCATGCGTCCTTGAATCGGCGGATCGTCGGCGAGAAGTGGAAAGGTTCCGGAGAACACCGGCGCCGAGGCCTGGGGAGCGCACGATCGGGAGCCGCGGGCCGTTGCGGCCGGCGCGGAGCCTCGAGACGTGTCGGCGTTTGCAGCGCGGCGGGCGTTCATGCCGCGATTCTACTGCGGGCTCGCGCCTGCCGTCGGATTCGTCTTCGCCCCGGCGCGCTCCTCCCGCACCCACTGCACGCCATCCGCCCCGAGCGCGGAGCGGGGATCGCGCGCCAGGATTGCGGCGTACGCCCTCTCGGCGTCGTCGAAGCGTCCCAGCGCCACCGAGGCCCGCGCATAGAGATCGATCGCACTTTCATTCGTGCTCCACAGCTCCAAGCTCTGCGTCGCGAGCTCCACGGCTTCTTCGAATCGTTCCTGCCCGTAGGCGACCGCCGCCAACCCCTGGTAGGCATCGGCATCGTCGGGGTTGATCGCCACGACGTGCCGGTCGATCGAGGCGGCGCGATCCAGATCGCCGGCGAGCGCCAAATAATGCGCCAATCGAACGTGGGCACGGAGCGCATAGGGGTCGACCCGGACGATCTCCTCCAACACCGGAATCGCCCCCAAGTCTCTCGCCTGATAGCGGAGCGACGCCCACCACTCGATGGGGCTCACCGCGTAGTCCGGCCCCGTTTTCACCGATCGCTCGAACGCGGCGATCGCGTCGGCGAAATTCCCGCCGCGCGATTGGACGCGAAGCCCTTCGGCGTAGTGTTCGAGGAACTCGAGGTTCGCGAACGGCACCATGGAGTCCGGCGGCGCCGGAGCGTCGTCGCGGAGCCAGAACACCGTGTTCGTCCAGATCGTGGTGGGGTCGGCGCGGTACGAGCGCGCGTAATAGCTCGTGTGGAAATCCTCGTAGAGGAAGAGCGCCTTCTCCGCCTTTGCGCTGGGGCGCGCCCCGGTGGAGAACACGATCGCCCGCGGGCGCCGGCGCAGCACGCTCTCCGCGTTGTACTTCTTCTCTTTCCAGGTGTCGGTGAGCCCGTCGATGTATCGCGGATGGCGCGCGATTTCCCGGTCGGTGAGGCCGAGCATGTCGATCACCGGGCGGCGCGTGTCGAATGCGACCTGTCCCACCGCGACCGCGGCGATCGCTTCTCCGGGGGGGACGCGCTCCGCGAGCCACGCGGCGATCGCAGCGGTGACGGCGCGGCCCCGGATGTAGGAAGTGCGCTGGCCGCCGATCCAGGGCCGGTTGAGCACAATGTTCACCGCCGCCCACGCCACCAGCGCCGCCGCCGTGAATGCACGCGCGCGCCGGCGCCGGGTTGCGAGCCGCGCGGCTTCCATGGCGCCGAACACGACGAGCATCGAGCCGAGCGGCACGATCGGAAGCCAGAGCCGAAACACGGGCAGCACGTCGCCTCCCACCGCGATCACGTAGAGAGAAAAGAGCGCGAGCACGG
This sequence comes from uncultured Gemmatimonadales bacterium, assembly GCA_963725045.1. Classification (GTDB taxonomy): domain Bacteria; phylum ARS69; class ARS69; order ARS69; family ARS69; genus CAVRWY01. Next base: position 338,191 of record CAVRWY010000008.1, on the reverse strand, counting down.
CACCGAGCGCAGCCAGGAGACGGCCGTGCACCGGATGGCGCACCGAGAGAATCGCGAGAAGCGGCAGGACGCCCCACAGGCCGAACGTCTTCACGAACGCGCCCGCCTCCGTGAGACCGCGCGCGAAGTATTCCGCGGAGAACCCGCCCTTCGCGTAATACGTATTCGGGAGGAGATCCCCGTAGAAGGAGAGCTTCCACGCTGCCCAGGGAATGAGCGGCGCGAGATAGATCGCCACGTCCAGCGCGAGGCCGCGCACCCCGAGCGGATCGCGCAGTGGGCCCGGACGCACCAGCGTGTCGAACGCGCGCACCGCGAACCAACCGGCGAACAGGAGCGGGGCGTCGGGGCGCGTCAGCGTGGCGAGCGCGAAGAGCAGCGGCGCCGCCCGCCGCGCGCGCGCCGAGACCCCGGGCGCCATCCCCCGCTCGAGCGCCGCGGTGGTGAGCAGCACGGCGAGACCGGTCTCCAGCCCCGCGCCGCTCCAGAACGCGAGCGCCGAGCTTCCTGCGACGAGCGCCGCGGTGGCGATGGTGGCTGCGCCCGGCGCGCCTTCGATCGCGGCGGCGAAGCGCGCGGCCACCGGGATCGATGCGGCGGCGAGCACCACGCCGAAGATGCGGGCGAGATCGAGCGCCGGAAGCCCCAGCTTCAAGAATGCGGCGAGAAGAATGGTCCAGAGAAAGTTGGAGTAGCCTTCCACACGCTCGCCGGCATTGAAGACGAGGCCGTGCCCCTCGACGAGATTGCGCGCGGACTGCAGGGAGATGTACGCGTCGTCCTGCGCGAAGCGATACACCCAGGCATGCACGCCGAACGCCACCACACACGCGGCGACGCCGAGCGCCGCATGGGGAAGGAGCGGGGAGAGGGGAGCACGAGACCCAGGGGTGGGCATTGCGCGATCCTACGCCTTCGGCGGGGAGAGCTCCTTGCGCGGCTGGAAGATCCTGTCTACCGAGCTCTTGTGGATTTCGGCGGGCTTGCCCCCGGCGATGCGGAAATAGACCCGCTTGCCGTCGGGAGTTTCCTTGCCGAACTCGATGCGCTTGGTGTCGCCGCTGGCCAGCACCAGCTCCGCGACCTTGGCCTCGGGCCCGAAACCGTACTCCGCTTCCATCGCCGGATCGGCGATCTCCGCCGCATAGAGCGAGCAGAGCGTTCCCAGGACCGCGTCGGCCTTGTTCTTGTCGATTTCGCCCTTCGCGTCCTTCTTCCACGACCAGTTCGTGCGATCGAGACCGGGTGCCGGAGCCGCCACGGAATCCGCCGCCGCGGAAGTGTCGGGCGGTGCGGGCGGCGCCATCGCCATCTCTTTCTCGAGCACGATGGTCTCGTTCTTCGACGTGAGCACGACCTTGTCCACGTCGTTGCGCTCCGTCTTGTTCACCTCGAGATCGATCCAACGCTTGGGGTCGGGAACGCGCGGCGTGTCGCCCCACACCCCGAACGACGAGCGCAGTCCCGCGCGGGTGACGTACACGTCGTTGGAGCCTTCGCGGCGCACGAACGATCCGCCGGCGGGGGATCCCTTGCCCGACACGAGATGGAAGAGCTCCTGCCCGCCCGAGGACGCGGCCGAGATGTGCAGGCCCTGCGCCTCGTCGATCTGATAGTCGGCGAGCACGTCGGCATTCGAGGAACGCAGCTCGCCCTTCAATGCGGCGATATCGTCCAAGCAGCTGCTTCACCAGCTCGTCCTTCACCGGCCAGCCATAGCGGGACGGAATCGTCCAGCCGTCTCCGGCGCGCTCCAGCGTCACGGAAGAATCGGGCTTCTCGCCGATCCACGCCTTGATCGTCTGGATTTGGCCGGTGTCGACCTTCGTCTCGAAGAGCTCGTCGAAGCCGCCTTCCTTGGCGGTCGCATAGCGCTTTTTCGAAGTGAGAAACGACAACGCCACGAGCACGCCGAGCGCGCCCGCGAGATAGCCCATCGTTCTGCGGGACATCATCGGGCGGCTCCTCCTGCGAGCGCGGCACGCTTCGCCGCGTACTCTTCCTTCTCCCGGCGGCGCTTCAGCGAACGGCTGAGCCCGAAGATCACCAGAGCCGCGGGCAGCATCACCACGTTCGCCATACGGAACAGCAGCTTCTTGCCGTCGGAGACTTCCCCGAACGTGCGCCGGTCGAAGCGCTTCGAGCGGATCGAGATCAAGTCGTCGCCGAGCGTGAGCGCGTCGACCGTGTTCAGCAGGAGCAGGGCATGTCCCGCCTGCTCGAGCAGCATCTCTTCGAACATCTTGGAGCAGCCCACCACCACGAGCCGCCCGGGCGCGGCGGTCACCGCCGCCGGCGCGGCCGCGGTGGAGTCCGTGTCGCCCATCCAATGCGGCGCGGGCTTCCCTTCCCAAGGATCGGGGAATTGCCCTTCGACGAGCACCGCGAGCTTCGGATGCGGGGTGAAGTCGTGTCCTTCGGGAGTGATGTCCGGCTGCTCCAGACTCCCCGCCGACTTCTCGATGAGCCACGTCTTGTCGCTGCCTTGGAGAATCGTCTTCACCGCGAGCTTCTTCTCCGCGACCGCGGCCTCGTCGACGATGACCTGGTTGCCCCACAGATAGAGCACTTCGGGGACGCCGGCCGTGATGGGGAGATCGCGCACGATGCCGTCGCCCATGACGCGCACTTGCATGGGAGCCTGCACCGGCTCCGTGACCTGGAACGACATGAAGCCGACCTGCTGCGTGCGCGGAATCGCGAGCGTGGCCATCTGCGAATCCATGAGCAGCCGATCGTCGATGCGAATGCCCCAATTCGTGAGCAGGTCATTCACCGCCAACGGCTCGGTGCGCACGTCGATGCGGAAGCCGCCGCGCGGGCCGGGGAGGTAGTCGTACATCGTGGTCTGCGCGGCCAGGATCACGTTGCCTCCGCCGTGCAGGAAGCGCGCGATCTCGTAGCGCTGGCGCTCGTCCAGCGCCTGCGGCGCCATCACCACGAGCGTCTTCGTCGACTCCGGGATCGACGAGCCCTTGGTGAGCTCGATCGAGCGGCAGTCGTACCCTTCCGAGCGAAGGATTTCGGGAATGCGCCTGAAATTGTCCGGCGCATCGGGGGGCGGCTGGCCGGCCTGCATGTACATGGCCAGCATCTGCGGATCGAGCTGCGCCTTGGTGGAGTAGACCGCAACGACCGGCTCTTCCTTGCGCGTGAGCTTCATGACCTTGGAGATCAGCTCGTACTCGAAGCTCCCCATGTTCTCGGGGAGGATCTGGGGCATGGCCTCTTCGCCCTTGTCCTTGTAGCCGATCGTCATCGCCGAATAGACCAGCTTCACGGCGAGCGCGTCCCGATCCACGGACTGCACCTGGAACGGACGCACGCCCTTGGTCGTGAGCTGCTCTTCCAGCTCCGGCGTTTCCTTGGGATTCACGACCTGGTAGTCGAGCATGCCCTTGGAAGCGATCTTGAGCTCGGCGAGCTTGTCGGTGACTTCCTGCTGGAGCGTCTTGAGACCCGCCGGCATCTCGTCCTTGGGGGTCACGTAGTACTTGATCTGCACGGGCACATCGAGGCGCGCGAGGATGTTCTTCGCCCCCGAGGACACCGTGAAGATCTTGTCCTGGGTGAAGTCGAAGCGCGCCAGCGAGAGATCGTTCACGATGCGGTTCGCGAAGACGGTGATCCCGAGAAGGAGGAGCGCCGCCACAGCGAGACCGGTTCCGAAGCTGAGTTTCTTGGATGCCATGGCGTCCTCCTAGTACTTCCGGCTTTCGAGGGACAGCGTGTTCAGCGCCAGGAACACGGCGGAGAACGAGAGGAAGTAGAGCACGTTGTCGAGCCCAAGCACCCCGCGCTGGATTCCTTCGAAATGCGTGGTGAGCCCGAAGCCTTGCTGCAAGAACGAGCCGAACCCGGGGATCCAGCCGTCCAGGAGCGCGGCGATGAACGGCGTTCCCGCGAGGAAGAAGAAGAAGCAGCAGAGCAGCGTCAGGATGAACGCCGCGATCTGATCGCGGAAGAACCCGGAGACGCAGATGCCGATCGCGAGGTAGAGGGCACCCAGGAGAAATGCGCCCAGGTACCCGCAGGCGATCGCGCCCAGGTCGGGGTCGCCGATCCAGGCCAGCGTGATCGGGATCGTGAACGTGGCCGCCAGCGTGATGCCGAAGAAGGCCAGGCTCGCCAGGTACTTGCCCAGCACGATCGACACCGGCCGCATGGGCAGCGTCATGAGCAGCTCGAACGTGCCCAGCCTCTGCTCCTCGGCCCAGAGCCGCATGGTGAGCGCCGGGATGAAGAAGATGAGGAAGAGCGGCAGGCTGTCGAAGAAGTCGCGCATGTCCGCGGTGCCGGCCAGGAAGAACCCGTTCACGTAGAAGCCGGCGGTCAGCACCAGGAACACGATGATGAAGATGTAGGCGATGGGGGAGTTGAAATACGCGCCCATTTCGCGGCGGAAGATGACGCCGATGTCGCGGATCACGCCGCCACCTCCTTGCCGGTCAGCTCGATGAACGCTTCCTCCAGGGAGGGAGTCTCGGTGTGCAATTCCAAGAGGTGCCAGCCGCGTTGGCGGGCGAGGTCGTTGATCTCACGGCGCACATCGCGGCCCAAAGGAGCGGACACGACGAATGCGCTTCCCACGGAAGGGGTCACCCGCTCCACCGACGCCACTCCGGGAATCGTCCGCAGCGCGGATTCCGCGTCCCGTTCGCTTCGGTCAGCTCCACGGTGGTGCGATTGGTTTTGCGGGCCTTCTGGCGGAGCTCTCCGGCGAGCCCGTCGGCCACGATCTTCCCTTCGTGGATGATCGTGATGCGGTCCGTGACCGCGCTGATCTCCGCGAGAATGTGGGACGAGAAGATGATCGTCTTGGACTTCGAAAGATCTTGAATCAAATTGCGGATCCCGATGATTTGTCGAGGGTCCAGTCCGGCGGTGGGCTCGTCCAGGATGAGCACGTCCGGGTCGTGGACCAAGGCCTGCGCCAATCCGACGCGCTGGCGATAGCCCTTGGAGAGCTCGTTCACGTTCTTGTAGAGGACGTCGCGCACACTGGTGGCGTCGTACACCCAATCCAGCCGCTGAATCAGCTTCTGGCCTTCCAGGCCGCGGGCCCGCGCGACGAACTCGAGGTAATCGAGGACGCGCATCTCCGAGTACAGCGGCGCCGTCTCCGGCAGGTAGCCGATGCGGGTGCGCACCGCGAGCGGATCTCTAGTGACGTCGATTCCGTCGACGGTCACGGTTCCCGCATCCGGCGCGAGATAGGTGGTGATGATCTTCATCGCCGTGCTCTTGCCGGCGCCGTTGGGGCCAAGGAAGCCCAAGATCTCGTTCCGTTTCACCGAGAACGTGACCTGGTTCACAGCGACCGTGGTCCCGTAAGACTTGGTCACTCCTCGAACTTCGATCATTTCGGCTCCAGAATTCGTCTGGGGATCAGGTTGCACCACGACCGGGGTTTCGTCGGGCCGGGAATCATAATGGTTTCCGGAAGCGATGCAACCTCGATGTGGGCGAGAGGTTCCCGGCTGCGAATCGGGGCGATGTGAGGAGAGGCTCGCAGCTCGAACGGTGCGGTGCCGTTCGCTGTCGCCCGCGCCGTGTGCTGGGTTTGTGCCGCCCTCTGCGTTCGTTGACGCCCCGACCTGCGCGCTCTACTCTGCGGACGCCCGCCCGATTCCCCGAACTCCGGGGTCCGGTCTATCTTCCGTTCTTTCATGGGGCTGGCGCCGCCATCTGAAGGGTTCTGTGAACCAGCTCGCGACCGAGACCAGCCCGTATCTCCTGCAGCACGCGGATAATCCGGTGGAGTGGCATCCCTGGGGGGAGGCGGCGCTCGCGAAGGCGCGCGCCCAGGACAAGCCGCTGCTCGTTTCGATCGGATACTCGGCGTGCCACTGGTGCCACGTCATGGAGCACGAGTCCTTCGAGAACGAGTCGATCGCCCGGCTCATGAACGAGCTCTTCGTCTGCGTGAAGGTGGACCGCGAAGAGCGCCCCGACGTGGACGAGGTCTGCATGAATGCAGTCCACGTGATGGGGATCCCCGGGGGGTGGCCGCTGAACGTATTCATGACGCCGGAAGGGCGGCCCTTCTTCGGCGGGACGTACTTCCCGCCGGAAGGAAAGTACGGGCGCATTGCGTGGCCCGATCTCCTGGTGCGGGTCGCGGAGCTGTGGAGAGACCGCCGCGGCGACGTGATGACGCAGGCGGCTGAGCTTTCCACGGCGGTCGAGAGTCTGGGTGCGTTCGCGGAGGCGGCCGAGTTGCCCGAAGCGGCGATGTTCGAGCGCGCCGCGGATCAGATCGCGAGCCGCTTCGATGCGCACCACGGCGGGTTCGCCGGCGCGCCCAAGTTCCCGCCGCACGAGGCGCTCGCGTTTCTGCTGCGCCGCCAGGCGCGGACGGGAAGCGCACGCGAGCGGGAGATGGTGGTGCTCACGCTCCGGACGATGGCGCGCGGCGGCATCGCCGATCAGCTGGGCGGCGGTTTCCATCGATACTCGGTGGACGACCGCTGGATCGTCCCGCACTTCGAGAAGATGCTCTACGACAACGCGCAGCTCGCGCGGGTCTATGTGGAGGCCCACCAGCTCACCGGCGACATAGAGTTCGCGGAGGTGGCGCGGCGCACGCTGGATTGGGTGGCGCGGGAGATGACCGACCCCGCCGGCGGATTCCACTCAGCCACCGACGCCGACTCCGACGGACGTGAAGGTGTGTACTTCACGTGGACGAAGCCGGAGATCGAGCGCCTTCTGGGGGACGACGCCGGGCTCTTCGCCCGGGCGTACGGGATCACCGAGGAAGGGAACTTCGAGGACGTGCACCATCCGCGGCGTCCCGGCGAGCCGGGGATGAACGTGCTGCACGAGGTCTATTCCGCGGAGCAGATCGCGAAACAGGAAAGGCTCGAGACGGCGGACGTGGCGGCGCGGCTCGAGCGGGCGCGGCGCACGCTCGTCGCCGAGCGCGCCAAGCGCAATCCTCCGGGGCTGGACGACAAGATCGTCGCCTCCTGGAACGGGCTCATGATCGGCGCGTTCGCCTACGCGGGGCGGGCGCTTGGCGAGCCGCGCTTCGTGGAGAGCGCGCGGCGCGCCGCGGAGTTCGTGCTGGGGAAAATGCGCAGGCCGGACGGCCGGCTGCTCCGGACGTGGCGCGCCGGCACCGCCAAGATTCCCGCGTTCCTCGAAGATCATGCGTATCTCGCGGACGCGTTCGTGGATCTCTACGAAGCGACGCTCGAGATTCGCTGGCTGCAGGCGGCGCGGACGCTCGCGGAGGAGATGAACCGGCTCTTCGCCGACGAGGAGCGCGGCGGCTGGTTCCACGTGGGCCGCGACGCCGAGACCGTGGTGACGCGGGGGAAATCGCCCGTCGATTCCTCGACGCCGAGCGCGAACGGGGTCGCGGCGCGGGCGACGGCGCGCATCGCCAAGTCGACCGGAGACGACGACCTGCGCGCGCGGGCGGAGCGCGCGATCCGTGTGTTCCGCGACGCGATGGAACGCTCGCCGGCGGCCACGTTGTCTTTGGTGGGCGCGCTCGATCTCCTGGTGCACGAAGACGGAGAGATCGCGGTCGCGGGGAGCCCGGATGCGCCCGGAACGCGCGCGCTCCTGGAGCCGGTGCACCGCGCTTATCGTCCGGGGGCGGCGCTGGCGCTCCGCGATCCGGCGCAAGCCGGCGAGCAGGAAGCGCTCGTGCCCTGGCTCAGCGGAAAGGCTCTCGTCGACGGCGCGCCGGCGGTTTATCTTTGTCGAAATCATGTGTGCCGCTCGCCGATCACCGATTCCAAAGAGCTGGAGCGCGCGCTTGCCGCGGGGTAGTGCTGTGCGCGCCGCCGCCGCCTTGCCGCCGGCGTCATTTTCGCGCCGCCGCGGTCATCACGCCTTCTCCCGCCGCCGGCGCCACGGTCGGAACGAGCGCCGGACCCGCCGCCCGCACGCAGCGCCCACATCACGTCATCCATGCGCGCCTCGATGGTCCCGCCCACACGATCTCGGTCGTCGATTCCGTCCGAGTTCCCGGCACGATTGCCAAGGGATCGTCGATCCGCTTCCTCCTGCATCGCAATCTGGAGATCCGCCGCGTCATGGTGGGCGAGTGGGACGTGCAGCCCAAGATCGACTCGCGCTGGAACCCGCGCAATTTCTGGGCGGAGCCGCCCTACGAAGAGCTCGGCGGATTCGACATCGTCCGCGAAGTCCGCCTGGATCTGCCGGTCTCGCAGCTTCCGGCGGAGCTCGCCATCGTCCTGGAGTACGACGGCATCATCGCCGACAGCCTGCACGCACCCGAGGAGTCCTACGCGCGGAGCTTCGAGTCCACGTCGGGGCGCATCGTGCAGGAAGGCGCGTTTCTCGCCGGCAGCTCGTTCTGGGTGCCGTGGTTCGGAGATCAATTGGTGACGTTCGATCTGCAGCGCGGAGACGCCGCTCGACTGGATGTCGGTCTCGCAAGGCCGGCTGGAGTCCAACGAAGAGGGGACGCAGCGGCGCATGCGGTGGATCTCGGAAGAGGCGATGCAGGACGTCCATTGGATCGCCGGGCCGTACACGCTCCGCGAGGTGGATCACGGCGGGATTCGCCTCATGACCTTCACCTACGCGGCCACCGACGATTCCTTGTGCACGCGCTATCTCGACGGCGCGCGCCGCTACATCGATCAGTACTCGAAGCGGTTCGGGCCCTATCCGTTCGCGAAGTTCGCGCTGGTGGAGAATTACTGGCAGTCCGGGCTCGGCATGCCGAGCTTCACGCTCCTGGGAGATAAGGTCATCCGGCTGCCGTTCATTCTGGACACGAGCTACGGGCACGAGATCCTGCACAACTGGTGGGGCAACGGAGTGTATGTGCTGGAGACGGGCGGCAACTGGAGCGAAGGGCTCACCACGTACTGTGCAGACTACGCCGCCAAGGAAAAGGAGAGCCCTGCGGCCGCGGAGGATTACCGCCGTGCGGCGCTTCTGGGATACCGGGACTTCGCGGTGGCCGGCGGCAAGGATTTCCCGCTGGAGGAATTTCGCGAGCGCACGAATGCGGCCACGCAGGCCGTGGGCTACGGCAAGACGATGATGCTGTTCCACATGCTGCGGCGAAAGGTCGGCGATGCGAAGTTCGACGCTTCGCTGCGCCGTTTCTACGAAGGGAACAAGTTTCGAGAGGCCAGCTGGTTGGACCTGCGCCAGTCCTTCGAGGAAGAGACCAAACAGGATCTCCAATGGTGGTTCGAGCAATGGACCAGCTTCATCGGTGCGCCGAAGCTCGGGATTCGCGAGACCCGTGTAGATCAGGACGGCGGTGGATTCACGCTCGAGGCGACCATCACGCAGACCGACCCGACGTTTGATCTCGATTTGCCGCTGCGCGTGACCACCGCACGGCGGTGATCGACACGGTGCTGAAGGTCGACGACCAGAAGGAAAAGATCTCGCTCGATCTGCGCGACGAGCCGCTCATTCTGGAAGTCGATCCGGACTGTCATGTGTTCCGCATGCTGGAGGCCGGGGAGATCGCCCCGGCGATTTCCGGAGTGCTGGCCGCGCAGCGCACGTTCTTTGTGATCGGTTCGAAGACTTCGGCGGAGATGAAGGCTGCGCTGCGGGACGTGATCCAAGAGTGGGGACCGGACTCCAATGCGGTGGTGATCGAAGAGCCGGCGGAGGGAGGCGCGAACGAGGCGGTGCAGGGCGGAGCGACCTGGCTTCTGGGGCCGGGACGGCGCGCCGACGCGCTTCGTGCATCGCTGGAGGCGGGAAGCCCGGTTGCGGGCGCGAAGGGCTCAGTCGTGCTGGCGTCGGTCGACCAGACGGGGCCGGTCGGTGCGCTTTTGCCGGCGAGCCCGGATGTGGCGGTCGCGATCGCGAAGAAGGTCCCGCACTACTCCAAGTATTCGTATCTCGTGTTCGACGGCACCACCAACGTCGCGAAAGGGACGTGGGCGCCGGGGGCTTCCGCGCTCAAGGCGGAGCTGCGCCCGAAGGCGACGGCGGGTCCGCCGAAGTGATGGGCGGCGCTCTCCTGTTGCTGGCGCTCGCGTGTGCGCCGACGGCAGCGACCGTAAACGATGCGGCGTTTCACGCGAAGCGCGTGGTCGCCGTGCTCGCCTCGGAGAGCTACAAAGGACGCGGGAACGCTTCGCCCGAGATTCGCAAGGCGCGCGAGCTGGTCCGGCAATGGATGTCGGACGCCGGCATGAAGCCCGGTGCCGGAAACGACTGGCTGCAGCGCTTCGACGGCCCGGACCGTTCGACGCTCGCGAACGTGATCGGCAAGATTCCGGGACGCGGCGACGAATGGGTGGTGGTGGGCGCGCATCTGGACGGTCTCGGGGTGGGGAAGGACGGCGATGACGCCGGGCGCACGTTCCCCGGCGCGGACGACAACGCCTCTGGGATCGCCGCGCTTCTGGTGATTGCGCAGCAACTGGCCAAGGAACAAGAGCTGGCGCGCACCGTGTTCCTCGTCGCATTCGAAGGGGAAGAGATCGGGCTTCTTGGGCTCGCGCGCGTTCGTGGCGGCGCCGCCCATGCCGCTGGAGAAGTGCGCGGCGATGATCAACCTCGACACCGTGGGCCGCATGGAAGGGGAGCGCTTGATTCTCTTCGGTGCCGAGACGGCCGCGGAGTTTCCCGCGATCCTGCGCGGCGTCGCGACCGCCTTTCCGGTCCAGCTGGCGATGAACACCAGCGGATCGTGGGCCAGCGATCACACGCCGTTTTTCGAGAAGGGGATTCCCGTGCTGCACGCGTTCACGGGAGCGAACCCCGACTACCATCGCCCGACGGATACTCCCGACAAAGTGAATGTCGGCGGAATCGTCACGGTTGCGAATTACACCGCGGAGCTCGCGCGCCATCTGGCGACGACCCAGACGCGGCCGACGTTCGTTCCCGCGGGAGCGGCGCAGGCGGCGGGCGGTGCCGCGGGAAGCGGGCCGGCGCGGCGCGTGTCGCTCGGCACGATCCCGGATTTCGCTCAGAGCTCCGGCGGCGTGAAGCTGGAAGGCGTGATGCCGGGAAGCGCGGCGGAAGCTGCGGGACTCCTGGCCGGCGACGTCATCGTCGCGATCGACAATGGCGGGATCGGCGGACTCGACGATTTCCAGGCCGCGCTCGCATCACACGCGCCGGGGGACACGATCTCCGTGCGCTACGTGCGCGGCGGCGAGACGAAGACGGCGAGCGCGGTGCTGAGGGAGCGGAAGTAGGGCGTGGCCACGCTGTAGGTCGTCCCTCCGTCACGTCGAGCTCTCCCCTTACATCTTCGCAAACTCCACCCGCCGATTCATCGCGCGCCCCGCCGACGTGCCGTTGTCCGATACCTTCTCCGTGTCGCCCTTGCCGTCCGTGGAGAAGCGATCGGCGGCGACCTTGAATTGTGTCACCAGAACGTTCGCGACCGACGCGGCGCGGCGTTTGGAGAGATCGAGATTGCCGGCCGGCGCGCCCACGTTGTCGGTGTGGCCGGTGATCGCAAGCTTCACGTTCGGATTCGCTTCCATGTACGCGGCGACCTGGCGCATCACCGGCGCGGAGTCCGGCAGCACCACGTCGGAGCCGCTGTCGAAGAGAATGCCGTAGGTCACGAGCTTGCCGCTCGCGAGCATGTCCTTCGGCGGCTTGCATCCCTCCGCGAAGCGCACGTTCGTGATCATCTGCTTGGACGGCGCCCAGAGCCGAATGTCGAGCTCCACGGCCTTCCCCGGGCCGGTGACGTCCGGCACGTTGGCGACGCGCTCACGATCGATGTACGCCTTGAGCGCGGTGCCGCGGGCCATGAGCATCACGTGATGGCGCGCCGTCACCGGGGAACCCTCGAGCGGCGTCTGCGAGGAGATATCCCCGCAGCTGAATCGGGCGTCCTTCATCGCGTAAGGGTACATGAGATTCCACATCTCGCTGCCCGTCTGTGAGATCCCGGACACGGTGAGCGCGATCGGGCCGCCCTCCTCGATGCCGATGAAGTCGAACTCGAGCGTCCAGAACTCCGGGAGCGTCGTCATGCCGGGCAGCTTCATGCCCACGTGGCCGTCGGTGCTCGTGCAGCGCAGCCAGCGCTCGCCGGACTTGTCGACGACTTCGAAGTTTCCCGAAACGAGCTTCCACTGCGCGGGGAACTCGCCGAGCTCGTCCTGCGTGAAGTCGTCGTAGAAGCAGCACCTTATCGCCGGGGACGTAGTCGAACTTCGTGGAGACGTCGGAGACCTTGCCGCTCGAGTCTCCGGACTTGGCTGCGGCGCCAGCATCGCCGGCTTCGGCCGCGTCCGCATTCGGCGCCGCTTCTCCGGTCGCGCCGTCGACGGCTTCTTCCGTCTTCTTCTCCGCCGTCTTCGTGATCTTGCTTTTGAGCTTGTCGCCGAGCCCCGCGTGCGCCGGTAACGCCGCGAGAGCGATCATGAGTCCGGCGATTCCGAGGATTTCGTTCCGATTCATCGCTGCTCTCCTACTCTTCTCTCGTGAATGAGAACGTGAACAGTTCACCGCTGGGACCACCGAAGTTCGTTCCTTCGATCTTGGTGCCGTTCGCGGTAACTTCGCCGTAGGCGCCGAACCAAGCCCCACCGGCCGGCCAGTCGGCGCAATAGACCCCGTCGGGGGTCTGGAAGCAGGCGTTCGTGATCCAGTAATCCGCGCCGCCGCCCGAGAATGTGGGCGGATCGGTCGTGTAATCGATCGACATTCCGCCGCTCTCGTCCGGAAGGATCGGATCGGAGTCCGGGGCATAGCTCACGGTCTCGCCCGGCAGGATCAGCGTCGTTTGCTTGACCGTTCCGTGCGGTCGGAAGAAGCGCTGATATCCGTCGGTTTCGTAGAACTCCCAGACGAGGTCGTCGACCTGCAGAGTTCCGCTGGCGAGCACCGCAGTGCACGTTCCGACCCAGCGCTCGGCGCCCCGCACCGTAATGTTCGAGACGAGAAGAGCGCTCATGCCGTCGAACGTCGTCTCCACGCTGACCGCCACGGGGTTCGACGCGGGAGCGGTGGCGGGCGCGGTGTAGGTCGCGCTGTGGCCGGCGCTGGCCACGACAGTCCCGACGGCCGCGCTCCCGCCGACAATGCCGTTCGCCGACCAGTCCGTGAACGTGCCGACCGGAACGAGACCGGGATCGCACGTTCCGATCAGAGCAACCAGGTCGTCGTCGCCGACGTCAATCTGTTCATGGCTGCAGAACACGACGTTGAGCACGATGGATGCGCCGCGGTCGATCGTGGCCGCGGCAGGCTGGATCTGGACGCCCGAGACCATCGAGTAGTCGGAGAAGTGCGAGGTGCTGCAGGTCAGCGTGCGCTCCGACATGTCGACCTCTTCGATCGCGAGAATTCCCCAGCGTCCGTCGCTGCGCTGCACGGCGCCGTCCAGGAACTCGGGTGCGGTGACGGCGAGCGCGTCGTCCGCGATCTCGAACGTGATGTCGATCGGCGCCGCGAACTGCAGACCGTCCGGCGAGAGCCGGTAGCCCTTGCTCAGCCCGCCGGGCGCGACGTTCGTGATCGGTTGAATGGTGACGCCGGTGTCCGCGGACAAGGCACCCGCCGGAATCGTGAGCGAGAACGCGCCGTCGGAGCTGGCCAGCGTTCCGCCGCCGGATCCGATCGTGGCGGTCGACGGATCGCCGTCGGGCACTCCGACTTCGGGATCGGGGGTCGGATCGGGGGCGGCCGGGCCGTCGTCGCCGCCGCAACCGGCCATCAGCGCGAGTAGAGCGAGAATCGGTATGAAGCGCATGGGTCCCTCCTGAGTTGACCCATAGCGCGTCGGGGGGAAGCGAAAGGGGACATGGGAGGGCGGAGGGGGCCGCTACTGAGGCGAGGGAGATCCCCCGAGCGCGCCGAAGAGCCAGGCGCGGGCGAACGTCCAGTCGCGCTTCACGGTGCGCGCAGTCACGCCCAGGACTTCGGCGGCCTCGTCGATGCTGAGTCCCGCGTAGAAGCGAAGCCGCACCACGGATGCGCCGCGCGCATCCACCTCCTGCAGCTGCTCGAGCGCGCGGTCCAGCGCCACGATCTGCTCGAGGTCGTAGTCGATGGCGAGATCCAGGGCACCCAGATCGGTGAGCTGGAGCTTCTGCGCGCGGGCGGCCTTCGACTCCGCCGCGTTTGTCACGGCCGCGGGCGCGGGCGCGATCGATCAAGATGCGCCGCATCGCCTCCGCCGCCGCCGAAAAGAACTGCGCACGATTCGCCCATTCCTTGGCGCCCTCCGCGGCGAGCCGGAGATAGGCTTCGTGGACGAGCTCGGTGGAGCGCAGCGTCGGCGTGCCACCTTCGTTGCGCAGCCGCGCGTGCGCGAGACTTCGCAGCTGTGCGTACACCGCGCGAAGCATCTCCTCGGTGGGCTCGCCGGGAGCGGGCGGCGCCGGGTCGCGGTCGACGTCGTCGTTCATGGCCGCATCATTTCTCCGCGAGCTCGTCGAGCCGCGATTGCATGCGGGACGCTTCCTCGCGCTTGCCCACTGCGGTCAGCGCGGCGACGGTCGCACTCAGCGTATCGCGCTTTCTCTGATTTCCGGTCGACTTGTCGGCGAGGATGGGCTCGACGCTGCTCACCAGCAGCGGCTCGGCTTCGGCCGCGCTCCCCTCCCGCAGAAGGCATTGCCCGAGGAGGCTTTCGCTCCAGGCCAGAAGCACGGGGTCGACATCCTTCGCGGCGCGTTGTGCGGCCAGGCACTGCGTCATGATCTCCCGCGCCTCGGCCGTCCGCTGGCGGCGCATCAGGATCTGCGCGAGCACCTGGCGCGAGTTCACCACGTCGGTGTGGCCTTCGCCGAGCTTCGGCAAGCGCCAATCGAGCGCGGCACGCTCCAGCGTCTCCGCTTCGGCGAGCTTCGATTGCGAGAGCGCGACCTTCGCCAGATTGTGCCTCGTGGACGCGATGTTGGGATGGTCTTCGCCGTACGTCGCCAGATGGCTCGCGAGAACGGACTCGTACACGACTCCGGCCTCGACATCGCGGCCTGAGCTCAAATAGAGCGAGGCGAGGTTGTTGCGGACTTCCGCCACCCGAGGGCTCTTCGCTCCGTACGTCTCGATCAGAATGTCGATGGCCCGCACATACAGACTCTCCGCTTCGTCGAAGCGTCCGGTGGATTTCACGACCACGGCGAGATTGGCCAGCACCGCGGCCAAGTAAGGATGGCGCGGGCCCAGCACGCGCTCGTCCGTGGCCAGGACCACGCGATAGATGGACTCTGCTTCTGCGTACTTCCTTTGCCTTCGCAGGAGCACGGCCAAGTTGGCCATGTTGGCGAGAACATCGGGATCTTCCGGCCCGAAGATTTTGAAATGCGTGGCCAACGCTTCCCGCTGTGTGCTTTCGGCTTCAGCCAAACGTCCCAAGACTCTTGAGCGTGAGGGAGTAGCCGTGGAGCGCCGTCGCGAACTGTGTGTTCTCGCGCCCGAGGTCGCGTTCGATGAGCGCGAGCGACTTGACGTAGCACGATTCGGACTCGGCGTATCGGCCGAGGTTCTCCAGAGCATCTCCCTCATCGCCGAGAAGGAGCGCGATTTCCTTCGAATCTTTGCTTCGCGATCTTTCGAGAATGTCTCGGGATTCTTGCAGAGCAATGAGCGCCGAATCGGACTGACCGGCTTCGTGGTAGGCGACGCCCAAGGTGTGCAACGCCTTCGCCGACTCCAATGAATTGCGTCCGTGAGCATGCGCGGTGACTTCGGCACCCGATCGTGCGAGCCCCAGCGCTTCGGGGAAGAGCCCGAGTCCGCTGTACGATTTCCAGAGCGTTTCGAAGAGCTCGGATTGCACCTGCGGATCGTCCGCGAGCTCGGTGGTCACGCGCGCCGCGGCGCGATCCAGCACGTCGCGGACGAGAATCGGTTCACCGCGCGCTTGCTTCGGGGAGGCCGACGCCAGCATGTCCTGGAGGAACGTGTTGATGTTCTCGGCCTTCAAACGCTCGATGCGCTGGCGCCCGTAGAGCACCGACATGGCCACGCCGAAGAACACCAGCGCCAAGAAGAGTGCGCCGGCGAGCGCGGCGACTCCGCGGTGTCGCGCCACCAGCTTCTGGATCTGGTACATGGTGCTCGGGGAGCGGGCGAGAATCGGAAAGTTCCCGAGATGGCGGTCGATGTCTTCCGCGAGCGTCGCTGCGCTGGAGTAGCGGCGTGCCGGATCCTTCTCCAGCGCTTTGAGCGTGATCGCCTGGAGGTCGCCGCGCAGCGTTCGCTCGAGCGCGTGCCGTTCCGTTCCGCGCCGTGCGGCGATGGAGCTTGCATCGTTCTCCGATGTCGCGAGCCGCTCGGAGAAGCGGGGCGGCTCCTTCTCGCGAATGAGCTGCAGGAGCCCGAGCAACCCGGAGTCCGCAGAATCGCTGCGCCGGAACGGAAGGTCACCGGCCAAGAGCTCGTAAAGAATGACGCCCAGCGAGTACACATCGCTGCGCGTGTCCACGCCCTTGGGCGATGCCGTGGCCTGTTCCGGGCTCATGTACTCCGGCGTGCCGACCACGACTCCTGTGCGAGTGCGAAACGCATCCGGCGCAATCGGCTCGCCAAGCGCTTTGGCGATTCCGAAATCGATGACCTTGACGACTGGTTTTTCGCCGGCGCGCTCGACGAGGACGTTGGAGGGCTTCAGGTCGCGATGCACGATGCCCTTCTCGTGGGCGTGCTGCACCGCTTCGCAGAGCTGCTGGAAGAGACGAAGCCGATCGTCGATGCCCAGGCGGTGATGATCCGCGTACGTTGTGATGGGATGCCCCTCGACGTACTCCATCACGAAATAGGGGTCGCCCGCATCGGTCACTCCGGCGTCGTGCACGACGGCGATGTGGGGATGATCCATCGTCGCGAGGACCCGGCGCTCCGCGTCGAAGCGCGCGACGATCTGGCTCGCGCCGGGGCCGCCGCGCACCAGCTTCAGCGCGACGCGGCGCTCGATGGGGTGGCGCTGCTGCGCGAGATAGACCGACCCGAAGCCGCCCTCGCCGATCAATTCGAGAAGTGTGTACGGGCCGATGTCCCGGCCGAGGTCGCTGCGGGCGGTGGAAGGGGAGGAGGAGGCCGCCGCATTTCCGAGCGCCCCGGCCTCCACCGGCTCCAGAAACGCGCTCGCCGCATCGTGCAGGCCGAGGAGATGCTCGACCCGCGCTCGCAGTTCCGCGTCGCCGCCGCACTCCCGGTCCAAGAGCTCGCGCCGCGCGTCTCCGGCAAGGGCCGAAGCCATATCGAGAATTGTCTTCAGGCGCTCGACGTCGCCGCGGTCGCTCATGTCTGTTTCAATCTCCCGTCGGAGCGATGCGGAATCCGACGACCGCCGGCATCGTTTCGAGCGTTCGTGAGAGCGCCGCGGCCGGATCCTTCCCGTTCGAGCGGATCACCATTCGATACTCGAAGAATCGCCCGGCGTCCTGCAGCTCGTAGCTCAAGTTCGCGATCGAGAATCCGTGGCGCGTCACCATCGCGCGAAGCTCCGCTTCCGGCATCACCGACTCGCGCGCGAAGCGAAGATGGAAGTGCGCGTAGAGCTGCGTGGGAATCAGCGCCTCGATCCAGCGGAACACGGTCAGGATCCCGAGAACGAGCGTCGTGGCGACGGCGGTGGCGAAGTACATTCCGATCCCCGCGAGCACGCCGATCGCGGCCGTGACCCAGATCGACGCGGCGGTGGTGAGCCCGCGCACGGAAAGCCCCTCGCGCAGGATGACGCCGCGCCCAGAAAGCCGATGCCGGTCATGATGCCCTGCGCCATGCGCGTCGGATCCACGCGCACCTCGTCGGCGGACACCGTCTTGAACCACTCGGCCTGGTAGAGCGTGACGAACATGAGTAGGCTCGACGCGACGCACACCAGAGTATGCGTGCGGAATCCCGCGGGCCGGCCGTGATAGCTGCGCTCGAGCCCGATGAGCCCACCCGCGACCGTGGCGACCAAGAGATGGACGACGATGTCGATCCGATCGGCGGCTACCCCAAGTTCAGCCCTCCATCCACGGTCAAGAGTGCACCGGTCACGAAGCTCGCGTCGCCGGAGCTCAGGAATACCGCGGCTTTGGCGATGTCTTCCGCGGTGCCGATGCGCCCCATGGGCGTGATCTCGGCGTACATGCGCTTGATCTCCGGCGCTCGGTCCTTGCCGACGAACGTATCGAAGATCGGCGTGTCGACGCCGCCCGGGCAGATCACGTTGACCCGCACGTCGGGCGCGGCTTCCAGCGCCAAGACTTGCGACGCGTGATTCAGTCCCGCCTTGGCCGCACCGTACGCGCCGAAGTTGCGCACCGGATTGAGCGACGCGCCGGTGGAGATGCTGAGAATGGATCCCTGTCGCGTGCGCAGCATCGGCAGCGCTTCCTTCATCAAGAGCACCGGCGCGAGGAAATTGACTTCCAGGGTGGCACGCCAATCTTCTTCCGAGGTCTCGATCAAGGATCCCATGCGGGCCACGGCTCCGGCGTTGTTGACGAGCACGTCGAGCCCCCCGAAGGTCGCTTGCGCCGCCGCCGAGCATCTTCAGGCGATCGCCGCTCTTGGTGACGTCGCCGGCCACCGCACGCGCCACGCTGGCGCCGCCGAACGCGCGCACTGCGTCCTCGACCACGTTTCCGCGGCGTCCCGCGATCACCACCCGCGCACCCTCGCTCACGAACGCACGCGCGATCGCAAGTCCGATGCCGGACCCGCCGCCGGTCACGAGCGCGACCTTTCCTTCCAGTTTCTTCATCGTGGGCGCAGCATAGATTCGCGGTTCGAAAGCACGCAAGGATGGACGGCAAGCGAGAATCGGATCACAATCCCCTCATGGACCGTCTCCCCGTTCCCCGATCGACGACCCTCCCCGACGGGATTCGCCTGCTGGTGGAGACCGACCGGAAACCTCTCGTTCAATTCCTGGAGGGCTCCGTCGAGGAGAACGTCTTCCTTCTCTCGCGCATCACCGCCGACGGCGTGGTGAACGAGGCGTCCTCGGCGCACGGCCGTTTCTACGGGCACTTCAATGCGACCGGGCTCGACGGGGTGGCGTTCTTCGGGCATCGCAAGGGAATGGTGCTCTACGGCGGCAACGAAGAGTTCATCCGCGCCGCCACGGAGCTGGCGCTGGGCGGCGAATCGGACTGGATTCTCCTGGTCGCGCCGCGCGAGCCCTCGGACCGCTTTCTCTCGCACTATCGCTGGCGCGGCCGGCCCACGCATTTGAATCGCGTGCAGGACTTCTATGTCGCCCAGGAGGCGAGCGAGGCGGCGGGGCGTGCCCCTCTGCGTCGTGCGGAGTCCACGGATCTGGACGACGTGGTGACGATGTCCGAGCAGATGCTGATGGAGGATTTTCGACTTGCCCCGGGCTCGCTGTCCCGCGACGCGATGCGCGAATCGATGCAGCAGAAGATCGACGACGGACGCACTTGGGTGATCGAGGATCGCGGCGAGATCGTGTTCAAGATCGACGTGTCCGCACAGTTTTCCGGCGGCGCGCAGATCGAGGGCGTGTTCACTCGGCCGCATCGGCGGGGGCGCGGCTTCGCGCGGCGCGGCGTGGCCGCGCTCACCGAAGAGCTGCTGAAATCTTCCTCGTTCGTCACCCTGCATGTGGATCAGGAGAATGTTCCGGCGAAACGGGCGTATGAGAAAGCGGGATTTCGCCGCTTCTCGGAATTTCGTCTCGTGCTGCTGCGGCCGGGGCGCTGAACCCCCGCTTCCATCGTCCTCGCCGAAACCATCCCGCGATCACCAGTCCCCGCACGATGCAGGTGAGCGTCACCGTCCACCACACGCCCGCCGCGCCCCAGCGTTCGGGCGCCGCCATGTACAGCGCCATCGGCACGCGCAGCGCGGAGGTCACCACCGCCGCGACCATAGGCGGAATCGTGTTGCCTGCACCGGTGAACGCACCGCCGTACACGATCTCCCAGCCCATGAAGATTTGCGAAAGCGCCACGATGCGCAGGAAATGCCCGCCAACGCGCGCCGCTTCGTCGCCCGGCATGAAGATCCGCACGATCGGCTCGGCCGCGAACAAATAGACCAAGGTCATGGCCCCGGTCACGATCGTAATGAGAATTGCGCCCCGATGTGCCGCGTGCTCGGCCCGGTCGGGGCGCCCGCCGCCGAGATTTTGTCCGACCATGGCGGCGACGCCCATGCCCATGGCCACCGAAGTCAGGTAATTCAAGCTCTCCAGCCGATTGACCACTCCGAGCGCCGCGAGCGGAATCGCACCGAACGTTCCGGTGACGCGCGAGAGGAAGAGATAGATCGACGAGAAGAGTGTGCCGGTCACCGCATGCGGCGCACCGATGGAGAGAATGCGCCGGGCGATGGGCACTTCGAACGCGCCGTCGATGCGCCGCCAGGGGACGGGAAGCGGCATACGGCCGCGCAGCGCGAGCACGACGTACGCGAGCAGAACGAGTGATTCGGAGATCGCCATCGCCAGGACCGCGCCCTTCACTTCCAGACGCGGAAACGGTCCCCACCCCAGAATGAGAAATGGATCCAGGACGAGATTCAGGATCGAGCCGGCGCCGAGCACGAGCATCGGGGTGCGTGTGTCCCCGCATGCCCGATAGATCGACTCGAACGAGAACACGAGATAGAGCACGGGCGTGAGCAGCGCGAGGAGAGAGAGATACGTCGCGCCCATGGACTCGATCGCGGGGTTGTCGAAGAGAAGCGCGAAGAGATGCGGCGCGGCGAAGAACGCACCGAGCCCGATCGCTGTGCCCAGCACGAGCGCCAGCACGAGCCCGGTCGCGGCGGTGCGCCCGGCGAGCGCATCCCGGCGCGCCCCGACTGCTTGGGAGACGAGCGCGGTGATGCCGGCGACCAATACATCGCCGACCGCGTTGATCGTCCAGCTGGCGAAGAAGCCGGTGGACACCGCAGCCAGTGCATCCGATCCGACGCGTCCCATCCATGCGGTCGCGGCGACGCCGTAGAGCGTATGCAGCGCGCGCGAGACGAACACGGGTCCCGCGAGACGAACGAGCTGACGAGTGAGGGGGCCTTCAGTGAGGCGAGCCGGCTCGGCGCGAGCCGGCGTCACCGGAGGAGGTGGACCTTCCGGGAGGCCGTGCCCAGCGCGGACTCGAGACGCACGGCATACACGCCGGGAGCGACGCGCGCGCCCCGATCATCGGCGCCGTCCCAAACCCATTCGTGGCTGCCGGCGGCGAGCGCGCGTCCGTCGAGGAGCGTGCGCACCCGGCGTCCCGCCAGGTCCACCACGAACAAGCGCGCAGTGCCGTCGCGAGGGAGAGAGAACGAGATCGTGGTCGCGCCCCGGAACGGATTCGGGCGATTGGGCAGGAGCTGCAACGCCGCCTCGCTGGCGAGCTCTCCCACGCCGACCGCGAGATCGTCGTCCAGAGTGATCGCGGTGTGCGCCGGGGCCGGATTCGTGTCGAGCACAGTGACCGAGATCGCGAGGAAGACGAGATCGCCCCAGGCCATCGGAATCTCGGCGATGTCGCTTCGTCCGCCGCGAACCGGGATGGGGATCACGTGGCGGGTCCCGTTCGGTCTGCAGCGCGAAGGCGTGCACGGCGAACGGACGCGACTCGTCGGCGGAAACGAAGATCTGCGGGCGGCCGGGTGCAGTCGGTGCGCTCGCGATCACGGTCTGGGTTCCGAGGCCCGGTACGGACCCGCTTTCGTTCGCCAGGTTCCCGAACACGTGGGAATTCACGACCGGCGTGGGGTAGAGGTGCGCTTCCTCGAATCCCTCGGGACGTCCGGGAGCATTCGCTCCGCAGAAGTGGCTCCATACCGCGAGGCGTTTCGTCATCGCAGCGAGGCTCGATCCGCGCGCGCTCAGAACTGCGTCGAACGATGCGAGAACCGGCTCGCTCTCGCTTCCGGCGCGGCGCAGGAAGAAGTCGGTCGCGATCGACTCGCCGTACGACTGCGCGAGCACATGCTCGAAAAGGCAGTCTTCGTAGCCCGCTCCCGACCACGCCCAGTCGAGCGGATCGGACACTGGGGAGCCGTCCGCGAGAAAGTTCACGTAGTCGTCGACGGCGTCGAAGACCGCGTCCTCGGCGAACGTGGCGTCGGCCTCGAGCCACGTGCCTTCGGTCCATCCGCTCATCGCCAGCTGGCAGGCGTGGCGAAGCTCGTGCGCGACCGTGACCTTCGCGGCGCCGCGCGCCGAGCCTTCGGGATCCTGGTTCGGCGGGAAGCCCTCGAAGCTGCGATGCAGCATCAGCGACGGGACATCGCCGACGCGGTCGGTGTAGCCGTACGCGGTCATCTCGCGGAATCGGATCTCCACGCGAGCGCCTTCCACCACGGGGCGCGCGAAACCCATCGCATCGACGTGGTGTGCCCAGGAGATTTCCGCCCAAGCACCGACCGACTCCACGAAATCGGGCACGCCGTTCGCCGGCGCGACGTCGTCCAGTGGGACTGCGTTCGGCCCCGACGTTTCATAGACGAGATCGAAGTGCTCGGTGGCTCGAGTCTGCTCGGACGCCGTGCGATTCGGCGCCAGGTAATCCTCCAGTTGATCGACGACCGAAGGAGGAAGCTCGCTGCGGCGCGCTTTGAACTCCTCGATGAGCGCGGTGACGCACTTGACCGGGAAACCGGAAGTGCGCCGCGCAGGCGGGAGCTCAGTTGGGGCGAAGACACGCTGAAAGCGAATCACGAGGTCGTTCGGGTCCGACGGCGGGAGCGTCCCGGCCGGCGTGAATGCGCACAGCACGCACACACCGAGGACGAGCCCCGACAGATGGAGCGAAACGCGGACCGAACGGTGCACTGGGGGATTCCTCCGCGACGGCCCTTCTATTCTAGGCCCGCACCCCCCGCTTCCGCAACCCGCCCCGGACCAGGGCCAGCTCGATCCGGCCCATGGCCACGTGGACCGCCTGGATCGCCACCCGGACCGGATCCCCGATCGTGAAGCGGCGCTTGGTCCTTTTGCCGGTGAGGGACTTCGATTCCAGATCGAAGCGGTACCAGTCGTCGGCCATGTCCTGGACCCGGACGAACCCTTCCACGTAGACGTCCAGGAGCTCGACGAAGAAGCCCTCTTCGATCACTCCGGCGATCACCCCTTCGAACTCCTCGCCCAGGCGATCCTTCATGAAGTCGGCGCGGATCACGTCGAGCACCTCGAACTCGCAGGCGCTGGCCTTCTTCTCGCGCTCGGTGGACTGGGCCGCGATGCGGCGAAGCCCGGAGCGATCTTCCGGCGAGGGCTCGCGCCGCAGGAGCGCTTTGGCGAGCCGATGATCCACGAGATCGGGATAGCGGCGGATCGGGCTCGTGAAATGCAGGTATCGTTCGGAGGCGAGTCCGTAGTGTCCCGTGTTTTCTTCCGCATATTGCGCGCGCATCATGGTGCGCAGCAGGATGTGATTCAGCGCGCGCTCCGCGGGCGTGCCCTCGATCGTGCGCAGGAACGCGGCGATCGCGCGGCTCGACGCCAGCCCGCCGAACTCCGGGAAGTGCCCGTACGCTCGCGCGAAATCCACGAACGCGCGCAGCTTCACGATGTCGGGCGGCGCGTGCACGCGGTGCAGCGCGGGGCGCTTGTGCTGCGCGAACCAGTCGGCCACCGCCTCGTTCGCCGCGATCATGAACTCTTCGATGATGCGATGCGCGTCGTTGCGCTCGCGGCGCAGGATCTGGTCCGGCTTGCCGGTGGCGTCGATGCGGATGTCGGGCTCCGGCAGATCGAAATCCAGGCTGCCCCGCTCCGCGCGCATCGCCCGCAGGCGCTCCATGAGCTGGTGCATGAGCCGGACCTGATCGAGATGCTCGATGAGGCCCGGCACGGGCTCGCCGTTCAGCACGCGGGCCACGTTGGTGTAGGTCCAGCGCCCCCACGAGCGAATCACGCTCTCGGACACCTTGGTGCGCCCGCGCCGCCCGCGCTCGTCGATGTCCATTTCCACGGTGAGCGTGAGGCGCTCTTCGGCCGGCACGAGGCTCGCGATCCCGTTCGACAATCGCTCGGGAAGCATGGGAATGACGCGATCCGGGAAGTATGCGCTGGTCCCGCGCTCGAACGCTTCCACGTCGAGCGGGGAGCCGCGCGCGACATAGTGCGCGACGTCGGCGATGGAGACTTGCAGGCGAGTGACGCCGCCGCCGAGATCCCGCACCGCGACCGCGTCGTCGAAATCGCGCGCATCTTCGCCGTCGATCGTGAACGTGGGCACGTCGCGCAGGTCGACGCGCTCGGCGCGGTCGGCGTCGCTCACGCGATCGGGAAGATGCGCGGCTTCTTCCAGCGCATCGTCCGGGAATCGCCGCCGCAGCGCATGGCGGCGGATCACGGTCTCGAGAATCGTGCCGAGCTCTCCGGGAGCGCCCAGAATCTCCACGATGCGCCCCACCGCGCCCTGGCGTCCTTCGGGGTAGCGGAGAATTTCGACCGCGACGATCTCGCCGGGCCGCGGCGTGACCGCGCCGGGGAGGAGCTCGATCGGCTCGCCGTACAGCGCGGGATCGGGGACGACGTGCTCGCGCACCCCGATGCGCTCGTAGAACCCGGTCACGGAAGTGCGCCCCCGCTCCAATACCCGGAGCACGCGCCCGGCGATGCGGCCGAAGCGGCCGGGAACGGGAACGGCGGCAACGCGGTCGCCGTCGAAGACGTCCTGCATCTCGCGCGCGGGAAGAAAGAGGTCGGCGCTGCGATCGTCGCGTTTGCCTTTGCGCGGCGCGCCGCCGCGGCCTTCGCTCCCGCGATCCTCGCGTTTGCCTTTGCGCTCGGGCGCGCCGCCGTCTTCCTCCGGGCCTTCGCGCTCTTGGCGCTTTTCGTCCGGCGTAAGGAACCCGTAGCCCATGCGATGGCGGCGCACGATTCCGGTGACCGACCACTCCTCGTCGTGCACGGCGCCGCGCAGCAAGCGATATCCGCGCCCCTTGGAGGGGCGGATCACTCCTTCGTCGACGAGGCCCTTTAGAAAGTGGCGAAAGCGCGTCCGCTCGCGAGAGCCCACGCCCAGACGCTGCGCGAGCTCGAGGAACGTGAGGCGGGAATCCCGCGCGAGCGAGAGCTCACGCACGACGTCGGAGCGGAGGAAGCTCTCGTCCGCCGCGACGCCGGTCGATTCACGGCGTGGTTTTCGAGGGATACGGCGCTCCGTTGACCGAGACGATCTCGTAGACGAGCACGCCTCGATCCATCGCCTGCTCCTTGCGCAGGAGGATCTGATCGTCGTCGTCGGAAATCCAGTACTTGTCTTTCTTCTTATCGAGATGTTTGACCCAAATGACGTACGCCGGAACCTCGGTGTCGCCGAACATCACCGGGAACGCACCCTCGCGCACCAGCTGTCCCGCGTTGGTGATCGGCGATGGTGGGGACCAGCACCGGAAAGTTCAGGAACATCGCCTCGTCGGAAAGATCGCGCCCCAAGAACGCACCGCAGTACAGCCCGATCGTCGTGGTCTGCACGCCGGCGGTGATCGTCTTCTGCGAGGACTTGGTCCCCAGAGTGGAGGTCACGGCGTAATCGATTCCCTTTCGCTTCCCCTCGTAGCGCCTCTCCGAGTCGGCGGTCTTGATGCGCGCGTCGAACGACTCCACGCCCTTCTTGTCGCACACCAGATCCACCGTTTCGTCGACGGTGACCTTCGGCGCGGCCGGCGTCGATCCGGGGAGCGAATAGGATTCGTGCGATTGGCACTCGAAGCCGGCGGCCCGACGGCGTGTCGGCCGGCTCGAAGGAGATTTCCGCCGTCCCGATCGGATCGACTCCCGAATCGAGGAGGATTCGGTATTCGAGGCGGACGGGCTTGCGCTCGACGAAGACCTGGGCGGAAGCGTCCGACCGCCACGGCACCGACGAGCGTCAGCGAGAGAAAGAGCGAGAATCCACGCATGCCTGGGTATCTCTTCGGGGGGGATGGTGGGAAACGAGCATGAATCTTAGGCGAGCATTCCCCGTCCCGCAACCGGTGTTGACTCCCCGCGCGGGGGAGCCTAACCTTCCGCCCCTTCGACCTCGAACGAGACGCGGAGGTCTTCTCGACGTGTCGCTCGATCCCTTGGACGAGGCCTTCTCCGAGGCCTGCTCTCTGGATTCTCGAGCGCCGCGGGGGAGATCCCCGGTTTCTCTCGGTGCATCCCGCGCCCCCCGAGCGGGGGACCGGGATCTCCTTCGAGGTCGGCGAGCTTTCGCGAATCGAGCTTTCGCACGCGAAGGGGTCTCCCCACGTTTTCCTGGGAATCGGAACCGCCAGCCGGGAGCGGCACGACGCGCTCTGGAAGAACGCCGGCGGAAACGAAAACGCGGTCGCTCAGCGCTTGGGCGACGGCTTCGAGCAAGCGGGACTCTCCGAAACCGTGTTCGTCGAACGAATTCACGACGCCGAGCACTGGATCGCGACGCGGCTCAAACTTTCGCTCGAGGAGCTCGGCTCCGTCGAAGGGCGGGAACGACTGCTCCGAATGATCGAAGGCTTTCAGCTCGTCTTCTCGACGCGCGAACGCCGCTGAACCCCAACCGCCGGATGCGGCCTCGAGCCGAGCAGCCGGCACTTCACGACCGAGGAACCCCGATGTCCGATGTCAAAGGAAGCACGACCACTCTCTACGAGAACGTGAACACGCAGTTCGACCGGGCCGCCTCGGTCGTCAAGAATGTTCACCCGGGGCTCCTCAAGCAGATCAAGGTCTGCAACAACGTGTACGCGGTGCGCTTTCCCATTCCCAAGGGGAAGGACTACGTCATCGTCGAAGGATTCCGCGCCGAGCACAGCCATCATCTGAAGCCGGCCAAGGGCGGAATTCGCTACAGCGAAGAAGTCACCATGGACGAGGTCATGGGCCTGGCCGCGCTCATGACGTACAAGTGCGCCGTCGTCGACGTGCCGTTCGGCGGGTCCAAGGGCGGGCTCAAGATCAATCCCCGCGACTTCTCCGATACGGAGCTGGAGCGCATCACGCGCCGCTACGCCGCGGAGCTCATCAAGAAGGATTTCTTGGGACCGTATGTGAACGTCCCCGCGCCCGACGTCGGCACCGGTCCGCGCGAGATGGCCTGGATCGTGGACATGTACGACACCATGCATCCCGGCGCTCCCGACACGGCCGCGTGCGTCACCGGCAAGCCGTTCAAGCTGGGTGGCATCGACGGCCGCAACGAGGCCACCGGGCGCGGCGCGCAGTACGGAATTCGCGAGGCGTTCAGCCACGCCGAAGACTTGAAGCCGCTCAAGCTCACCCCCGGCCTCGAAGGCAAGACGGCGGTGGTGCAGGGCTTCGGCAACGTGGGCTACCACGCGGCGAAGTTCCTCTCGCTCGAAGACGGCGTGAAGATCATCTGCGTCGGTGAGTGGGACGGCGCGATCGTGAACGAGAAGGGCATCGACATCGAGGCCCTGAAGGCGCACCAGAAGAGGAAGGGAACGATTCTGGGCTTCCCGGGGTCGAAGCCGATGAAGCGGCGCGAAGACTGTCTCACTCTGGAGTGCGACATCCTGCTTCCGGCGGCGCTGGAGAATCAGATCCATCGCGCGAACGTGAAGGACGTGAAGGCGAAGGTGGTGGGGGAAGCGGCGAACGGTCCGGTGACCGCGGTCGCCGACGAGATGCTGCGCAAGCGCGGCATCATGGTGATTCCCGACATCTACTTGAATGCGGGCGGCGTCACCGTCTCCTACTTCGAGTGGACCAAGAATCTCCAGCACATGAACTACGGCCGCCTCTCCCGCCAGCTCGACAAGATCGAAGCGGAGATGTTCATCCGCCAGACCGAGACCCTGACCGGGAAGAAGTTCGATCCGAAGGTCCGCGAGACGCTGCTCCGCTCGCACGACGAGCTCACCATCGTGAACTCCGGCCTCGAGGACACCATGCGGACGGCGTACCAGGACATCCGCCAGGCGATGAAGAAGAACAAGAAGATCGAGGACCTGCGCATGGCCTCCTATGTGCTGGCGATCGAGAAGATTGCGAGCACGTATCTCGATCTCGGCATCTTCCCGTAGAATAGGGAGCGCCCGGAGGCCGCGAGAGGAGGAGCCGCGTGAGAACCCGTGATGACATCCGCACCGCGATCGAGGTCCTACGCGAGGTCGGGCGGCGGGCGCGCGTCTACGTGTCGATGCCGGTCATCGAAGGCATCACGCCGAAATCGCTCCTGGAATCGCCGAGCGTCCCGAACGTTCGAGGATGCGCAGGGACTGCGGCGCGTGGAAGGGATCTTCCGCCTCGACGAGATGGGGCTCTCTCCGCTCGATCACGCCACGCTGTACGGCGACGGCGCGTTCGAGGGCATTCTGATTCGCAAGCGCTCGATCTTTCTCTACCGCGAGCACATGGATCGACTCGATCGCTCGATCGACGCGATCGGCATCGAGCATGCCCATCGATCGCGTCGCGCTGACGCAGCAGCTCTTGAAGACGGCGCGCGCCGCGGACCTCCCGGACGGCAACGGCTACATTCGACTGGTCGTCACGCGCGGGATGGGGGATCTCGGGATCAATCCCGCGAAATGCGTCGGCGCCACCGTGTTCGCGATCGTCTCCACGATCCGGCTCTACTCGCGCGAAGCGTACGGACGCGGGATCAAGCTCGGCCTTGCGCGCCACATCCGCCGTCCGGACCGCACGATCCTCGATCCGAACATCAAGAGTCTGAACTATCTGAACAACGTGCTCGCGCTCCATCGAGGGGACGCGCGGCAAGGGACTCGTCGAGGCGCTGCAGCTGAACAAGGAAGGCTTCGTCGCCGAGGCCACGGTCGACAACCTCTTCGCTCGTGCGCAAGAACCCGGGCTGGGAGACGCGATCCGTCGAAGGTGGAGCTGATCACGCCGTCGTCGGAGTACTGCCTGGTGGGCATCACGCGCGAGACCGTGATGCGTCTCGCGGAGCGGCGCGGCTACAAAGTCGTCGGTGCGCGCGGATCTCTTGCCGATCGATCTCGTCGGGCCGAACAAGGAATGCTTCATGACCGGGACGGGCGCCGGAGTGATGCCGATCACCGCGATCGAGGACGTCGAGGTGGGCGACGGCACGCCGGGGCCGGTGACGATGTTGCTCGTCGACGACCTCACCAAGATGATGGCCGATCCGGCGTGCGGGCTCTCGCTCGACCTTCCCGACGGGCTCGTCGCGGAAGTGCTCGCGAACGGAGTTCCTTCGAAGTCGGCTCGCTGAATCCCGCTACCCCAAGCTCAAGATCGTGGCGCGGGAATCGTCCTTGCGGATGACGACTTCGTCGCCTTCTTCGAGCTGCACCAGCTCGGGATGGTTGTCCGCGACTGCGATCGCCGGACCCCGCGTGATCACCACGCGGATGTGCACGTCTTCGCGCAGCACCATGTGATCGACCTGCTCGATCGAGTTGTTGAATGCGAGCCCCAATCCCAAGTGGAAGATGCCGCGCGTGATCGAGCGGTAGTACGCGGTCGATCCGAACGGCGTGGCCACCACGACTCCGTCGCCGACGATCTCGTCGCCGAACTCGCGCTCGTCGAGGAACACGCGGTAGCGCAGGCTGGAAGTCGGCCTGCGCGTTGTGCACGATCACGTCGTTGAGACCAACTTGCGATTGCCCTTTCGCGTCGAAGCGGACCTTGATCTGCGCGAGCGGCACCAGAGAGCCTGCCGCCAGCCGCTCGAGCGCATCTCGAAGCTCGCGGGGCTCGCACTTCTTCCCGCGGCGGCTGTTGCGGAGCGGGAGCTTCGGCACCCCGGGCCATTCGCGCTCGCTGTGCAGGAGGAGCCCGTCCCCGCCGTAGGTCACGACCACGTCCGGGCGATCGTCGACGATCTCGAGCCGAAGCTGCTTGGCGACCGGAATGACCTCGTCCAGGTCG
Source organism: uncultured Gemmatimonadales bacterium (assembly GCA_963725045.1). Classification (GTDB taxonomy): domain Bacteria; phylum ARS69; class ARS69; order ARS69; family ARS69; genus CAVRWY01. Next base: position 308,490 of record CAVRWY010000008.1, on the reverse strand, counting down.
CGGCCCAAGACCAGGACACGGCGAAGTTGTGTGCGCACCAGCATCTTTCGAGAATCGGGGCCGCTCCGGACGGTGTCAAGGCGGGGGAGGCGGAACGGGAAAAGTGATGGTAAGGTGGGGGCCGGTTTCGACCGGAGGAACGATTTCCATGGCGATTGGTGTGCGATCTCGCGGGCCGAACGGGCCGCTAGTTCTCGCTCTGTCCTTTTTCGCGGCGTCCTGTTTCTCACTCCCGGCAAGAGCCACCGTCCCGATCGAGGAAGGCACTTGGGAGTTTCAAGTGGGACTCGCGGGAATCGTGCTCCCGGAAGAAGTGCATGGAACGTACAGCCTCCAGCCGGAAGCTCGCGTCGGCCTCTTCCTCGGGGATGCGCTCGAGATCCAAGGGCAAGCGGAGGTCCGCGTTTGGCCGCTCGGTGACGTCGCGCCGAACTACTACGGGCTGGGGGGCAACCTCCTGTGGTACCCGGAGATTCAGAATGATCGAAGTCTCTACTTCCTCGGCGGTGCGGCCGGAAGCTGGAATGACCCTCCGGGCGAAGACGAGGGAGGATTCGACCCGCTGGGTCGCCTCGGACTCGGATTCAAGGTCCCGATCTCCGGCCCCGGATTCTTGGACAACGCATTTCTGAGTCTCGAGTATCGCGGCGAGTTCATCTTCGCCGAGTCGACCGATTTCGTTTCCGGCGCCGCGATCGGACTCTCGTTCTTCCCGGGAACGGAACCGCCTCCACCGCCGCCCCCGCCGCCTCCGGTTCCGGCTCCTCCTCCGCCTCCGCCTCCGCCGGGCGCGGTTCCGCCTCCGCCGACCGAGCCGGTGCCGCCGCCGCCGCCTCCTCCTCCGCCGGACATCGAGCCGATCGTTCCGCCCGACGACGATCCGTTCCCGGAGCCGGACCTCGAGGGCGTCACTCCGCCAGAGGAATGATCTCGCCTTCGTCCGCGATGCGCATGCCCAGCGCTTCCACGGCGCGGCGTTCCCGCGACTCGGGATCGAGCACCGGATTCGTGTGATTCATGTGCGTGAAACGAATGCGGGTCTCGATGTGCGCGAGCACGCTCATCGAGTCCGAGATCGGCGGATGGGGGACGAGCTCCGCATCGTCGCGAAGCAGCTCGCGCCGGCGAAAGAACGTCCCATCCAGAAGCGCGACGTCCGCGGCGCGCACCTGCGCGATCACTTCGGGAACGAGCGCGTCGAGATCGGGAGCATAGAAGAGAGAGCGCTCCGGCCCTTCGATGCGATACGCGACCGTGTCGCCGCGGTCGCTGCGATGGGGCACCGGCACCGCCTGGATCACGAGATCGTCGAGCGACGCGTCCCAACCCAAGTGCAGCACGCGCGAGACGAGATGCCCCTCGCGAAAGAGCGACGCGAACGGCTCTTGCGATTCCAGGAACTTGAGCGACGACTCGGTCGCCCAGACCGGAGTGCGCGTTCCCGCCCAGCCCTCGCGTCCGAACAGCGGAAGTCCCAGAATGTGCCCGGCGTGCAGATGCGTGAGCAGGAGCGCGCGCGGCGGCTCGTCGGCGGTGCGATCCGCCGCTTTCGCGAGCGCACGCTGCTGCGCGGGGAGATCGGGCGTCGCGTCGATGAGCACCATGCCTTCCTTGGTCACAAGACCGAGGCAGGCCACGCGCCGCCGCCGCGCCGGATCGGCGACCGCGGCCATGCAGTGCGCACACACGCATCCGATGTGCGGATAGCCGCCGTCCTGCACGGTCCCCAGGACGATCGCGAACGGCAATTTCGGCTCCATTGCTCTCCACGCTTCGAACGGTGAGCGCGCAGTGTACGTCGACGATTCGAAAGTCCGCGAGGCGGAAGAGAAGTGGGGCGTGCCGATGGAAGCGCGCTGGGTGGTGCCGACGGCGCCGGCGGAGCTGGCCTTCATCCGCTCGACGCAGAAGCGCGGCCGCGCGCACGACGTCACGCTGATCGCTTGGGACGAAGAGCATCGACGCTTCGCGGTCATCGCCAAGCATGCCTACGCCGCGGGCGCGTTTCGGCCGCCGTCGGGGGGAATCGAGCCGGGCGAGAGCTTCGAATTGGGCGCGCGGCGCGAGGCGATCGAAGAGACGGGGCTCGACGTGCAGCTCACGAACTACCTGCTCCGCGTGCGGGTCCGCTTCGAGCGTGGGGAAGGCGGCGTTAAGGCACTCCTCGTGGAGGGTGGCGCGGACGCGGCGGCCGATGCGATCGAGTGGGTCACCCACGTCTTCGAGGCGAACGCGATCGGCGCCGTGCTCGCGCCGATCGATGTCCACGAGATTCGCGAGGCGAGCTGGGCGACGCGCGAGGAATTGCTTGGGCCGCTCGCGCAGAAGCTCTTGCTGCGCGATTCCGCGGGGATCCGCTACCGAGTGGTGCTGCACGAGGCGATCTTCGCGTCGATCGATCGGCGTCCGTTCGCGGGAGAATCAGCGTAAGCGTTTCGGACGCGACCTTCTCATCCTCCAGCTCTTGAACAAGCGCTCGAGCACGCGCCGGGTCGCCGCGAGGTCCTCGGAGCTCGCGCTCTGCATCGTTCGCTGGACGGCAGCCTCGATCGTCCCTTCGACGGACAGATTCACGCGCCGGCCTTCGTCGGTGAGGCCGAGCAGGATCCTCCTTCGATCCTGGGAATCGGTCCGCCGCCGAATGCAGCCTTGCCGTTCCAGGCGTTCCGCGATTCCGGTCAGCGTGCTCGGATGAACGTGAAGAAGCCGCGCAATCTCGCCCGGCGGCATGCCTGGGAACCGGCCCACGATGCGAAGCAGCAATCGCTGCGGGCCGGTCACTCCGAGGGCCGCTTCCATCCGCTTCGAAGCGCGGTGCAGCGCATGATCCGTGGCCCACATGAGACGCATGAAGTCGAGCACGGGGCCGAGCGACGGAGTATCCGGCGCGTGGTTCGTTCGTTCCGCACGGGGACGGCTCATGCTCCAGCTCCCTGGATCTGCAGGCGACGTCGTCCCACGTCGACGAGGATGCGCAGCAGCGCGTCGATCTGCCGCTGATCGCGAATGCAGTACGCGGCGAGGGAGCGCCGCTTCGCGCCGACCCGAATCGTAAGCAAGCGTCCCGGCCTTCCCACCGCGAACACGTCTTCGTCGGTCTCGTCGTCTCCGACGTAGATCGCGGTATCGCAGCCCCACTTTTCCCTGGCTCGTTCCATGGCCATCCCCTTGTGTCCGGCGCCCTGCGGCAGAACGTTGACGACCTGCTTCCCGCCGATGATCCGCGCCTGATCCAGTGCGCTGCGCGGACTCGAGGATCGCCGCTCGGGCCTTCTTCTTCTCCCGGGACCGACGGTAGTGGACGGCGATGGACAAGGTCTTGTCCTCGATCTCGACGCCGCGCCACCCTCGCAGGTCGCTCTCGAGAGTGCGTCGCCACTCCCGAACCAGTGCGATGGACTTCGCGCTGGAGAAGCCCGGCTCCATGCCATGATTGCCGTGCACTTCGAGAACCCCACGCCGCGCATTCGTCCGGCGACGTCTTCCCGAGTGCGGCCGGAGATGACGACGCACGGGTACATCGCGGTGACGTCCTCGAGGAGCGTGCGCGTCGCGGAGCGCATCGCCGCCTGCTCCGGTCGGGGGACGATCGGTGCGATGGTGCCGTCGTAGTCGAGACCGAGGAGCACGTTCGACCAAGCGTATTGCTCCAGAAGCTCGCGATGCTCCGCCGACAGGATGTTTCTCATGGAGTGCTCACGACGGCGTCGGTGGGTCGGAGTCGGCCGGTCAGGCGATCACTTCGGCGCAGTCGCGCAGCATCCATCAACATTCGCCCTGCCCAGCGATAGACATTGAATTCCGAGATGAAGCGGCGCATGGCCCGCATGCGATCTCTCTGTTCGTCGAGGCTCATCTCCAAGGCCGCGGCCAGCGCGGAGCTCGCGTCTTCGAAGTCGTACGGATTCACGATGAGCGCTTCAGTGAGCTCGCGGGCCGCTCCGGTGAATGCGCTGAGCACCAGGACGCCGCGCTCGTCGTCCCGCGAAGCGACGAACTCTTTGGCGACGAGGTTCATTCCATCGTGGAGCGCGCTCACGTAGCAAACGTCGGCGGCGCGGTAGTAGCGGAACACGGTGGGCGGTTCGTGATGGGCGTGAAGCAGGATGACCGGGCGATAGTCCCCCTCGCTGAAGCGCGCGTTGATGCGCGCCGCGATTCGCTGAACGCTCGCAGCGAGCTGCCGATAGCGCTCGATCGCGGTGCGACTGGGAGCCGCCAGCTGGACGAACGTGAACTTGCCTTGCAAAGAGGGCACGCGCTCCAGTAGACGCTCCACGGTGAGCAGCCGCTCTTCGAGACCCTTCGTGTAATCCAAGCGGTCCACGCCCAGGCCGATGCGCGCGTCCGGAGGAAGCCCGAGCTCGCGCAGGACGCCGGCTCGGCAAACGTCGGCGGGGGGCAGATCGTCGAGCCATCGGCTCGGCCACTCCAGGGAGATGGGATACGGGCGCACCGAAGTCCGCCTTCCGCTCTGGATTACGGCATTCGACTCCCGGTCGATGCGGGTCTCCAAGAATCGATCCACCGAATCGAGGAAGTTGTTGCACTGCAGTTGAGTGTGAAACCCGAGAATGCTGGCTCCCAGCATGCCCTCCAGCATTTCGTTTCGCCAAGGGCAGATTCCGAGCTGCTCGGCATTGGGCCACGGGATGTGCCAGAACATGATGATCGTCGCGCGCGGAAGCCGCTCGCGAATGAGGCGCGGCGCCAGCGCGAAGTGGTAGTCCTGCACGAAGACGATGGGATCTTCGGAGTCGACTTCATCGCAGACCGCGTCGGCGAAGCGCCGGTTCACCGACTGATAATGGCTCCAGTCGCCGCTGCGAAACACCGGGCGAGTATGGGCGATGTGGCAGAGCGGCCAGAGCCCTTCGTTGGCCAACCCGTAGTAGTAGCCCTTCTCCTCCTCCGGCGAGAGCCAGATGCGCCGGACCGTGTACGACTCCTCGCCGGGAGGAACTTTGATTCTGCCGTCGCGATCCGCAGTCGCCCGGTCCGCGGAGCCACTTCCATGGGCGATCCACGTTCCGGAGCAGGCGCGCATGATCGGCTCGAGCGCGGTCACGAGACCGCTGGCCGGGTGGAGAACGGTCACGCCCTTCCCGTTGCCGGAGAGCTCGTGAACGTACGGTTCTCGATTGGCGACGACGATCACCTTTTCCCCGTGCAGCGATCGATCGAGGATGTTCCGCAAGCGGTCCGCGGTCCACTCGCCGCCGTCGTCGGCCTCCCGCTCCGCGGCGATCCGCTCCACGAGCTCGCGCACGTCCTGGAGGATCGGCATGAACTCCGGTTTCTGCGCTCCTCCGCGAAGGAAGCTCCGCACCTCGGCGCTCCAGTTGCGCCACGAGAGCCGCGCGGCGATCAGGGTCACCGCGGATGCGGCGACGGCCAAGAAACCGAAGGCCGCCAAAAGGAAATTGCGCGTCGCCGCTTCTCTCCTGTGCGTGAAGCTCAGGTCCTGGACCAGCGTCACGTAGCCGAGTGCCTCGTTCTGGTCGATGACCGGGATCGCGCTCACGTGAACTCTTCGCCCCCCGACATCGATCACCCCGTTCCAGTCTTGCCACTCTCCCGTCGGGTTCTCCAGCGAAGGACGGATGTGCTCGCCCAGCTCCCGGCAGTCGATTCCCTCGGGGAAGTCCGGGGTTCGGGTGATTTCGACGAGGTCGGCCGTGCACGCCGCCGCGGCCATGATCCGCTCGTCGTGAGTGATCTCGACGAGAAGCCCGCGGAGTGAGGAAGCGCTTCCGGTCTGCCAGTGAGAGACAAGAGCTTGCCGTGCGCCGCCGATGGCGAGTCTCGCGCGCAGGCTCAAGTCGCGCTCGAACCAAGCTCCCGTCGTCCTCTGCACGATCACCGAAGAAATGACCGTCAGGATCGCGAGGCCGACGAGGAGTCCGATCAGGAAGCGAATCCAGCGGCGCATCTCAGGAAGACCGACTTTCCGGAAGGGGATGGAACCAGGCTTCTCGCGCGATCAACTTCCACACCAAGATCCGGATCTCGTCGCGGATCATGCGAATCCTGCCGATGGGCTGATCCTGCGGATCGGCGAGCGGCCAGTCGTCGCGGCGGACTCCCTCGACGGGGAGCGCCTGCGCGTCCGGTCCCATCGTGATCACGAGATCGGCGCTTGCGGCGAGCTCCGAAGTGAGGGGCTGCGGCCGCATGGCGGCGATCTCGACCCCGGACTCGCGCATGGCGAGCAGCACTTCGGGAGGAACCTCCTCCACGCGCTCCATCGAAGCCGGGACGGCCCGTGCGGCAGTCGGATTGACCATTTCGTTGAAGAATGCGGCGGCCATCGCGGACCGGGCCGGCGGTCCGCATGCAGACGAAGAGGACCGTCTTCAGATCGTCGCTCCAGTGGGGCGGAATGGTGAGCCGAAGCAATCGATTGAAACAGATAATCATTGGAACGCCAACTATTTTGTGCAGGCCGTGAGATCCACGGGGCTCCCGCACCCGCGAGAGGGTTCGTGGATTCGGCGCGACGGCCCGGTGTGGGTTACGAGCCGAACTCCGACCAGCGGGGGGCAACTGCAAATGCCGCATGAATCATTCCAACGTGGGAGTAAGCCTGAGGGAAATTCCCCCACATGGTGCCGTCGTCGGCCCGAAGATCCTCGGAAAGAAGGCCCAGGGGGGAATGGATTCGACGCACTTGCTCCAGCATCGTGCGGGCTTCGGCCTCCCGGCCGAGGCGCGCCAGCGCTTCGACCAGCCACAGCGTGCACAACGTGAAGGCGACGCTGGGGATCCCGAGACCGTCGTTCGTGCGGTAACGGCGGAGCCAGCCGTTGTGGCCCAGGTCGCGGCGGATCGCGTCGACGGTCGCTCCCGCCCGGGGATCCTCCGGAGAGAAGAAGCGGAGCGTAATCGCCTGGAGAAGCGCCGCGTCCACTTCTCGCGCCGTCGTAGTCGGCGACCAGATATCGGCCGGTCGCGTCGACGCCGCGGGTCAGAATCTCTTCCTTGATGCGAATCGCCGCCGCCGAGAACTCGCCGGCCGCTTCGGGACGATGCAACGCCGCGATCCGGCTCATCCGATCGGCCGCGGCCCAGCACATGAGCGAGCTGAACGTCTGCGGGCGCCATTCGGATCGAATCTCCCAGATTCCGGCATCGGGCTGACCCACGACTTCGATCGCGCGCCGGGTGAGGCGTGTGACCAGATCCAACACGGGCGGCGTGGCCTGTTCGCGAAAGCGTGCATCGAGAAAGAGCGGCGTGAGCGCCAGCACCATCTCGCCGAACACGTCGTGCTGATGATGGCGCGCCGCCGCATTCCCCACGCGGACCGGTCCCTCGTTGGCGAATCCCGCCCAATTCTCGAGCGTGCGTTCGTCGAGGTCGCCGCGCCCGTCGATGCGATAGAGCGGAGCCAGGTCCAGTGCGGGCGCGCCCGAAGCGACGTCGAGAAGGAAGTGGAGAAATTGCTCGCGCTCCTCGAAATGCCCGAGGAGACGAAAGGCGCCGAGCGCGTAGTAGGCATCGCGCAGCCAGCAGTAGCGATAGTCCCAGGTGCGGCTGGATCCCGGACACTCCGGGATCGAAGTGGTGAGTGCCGCGACGATCGCTCCCGTGTCTTCGAAGCAGTGCAGCTTGAGGATGAGCGCCGAGCGGATCACCTCCTCCTGGTAGATGGAGCGGGACATCGCAATGCTTCACCCACGTCTGCCAATAGTGCGTCGTTTCCCCGAGGAAGTTGCTGCACAACGTCTCCAGGGGTTCCTCCACCGGATCCCCCCAGGAGAGGACGAAGTGCAAACGGCGGGTCAGCGCGAAGGGCACGCCGTCCAAGTACGAGATCGGGGCATCGGTGGTCAGTCGAAGCTCGCTGTCATACCCGAGCCAGGACACATGATTCGAGCCGAGCACACGCTTCGGACGATTCTTGGACCACCCCAGCACGGGATCGCAGAGAACGCGGATGCGCGGCGTTCCCGAAAGTGGCTCGACGATCCGAACGAGTTTGGTGGGTCGGAAGCTTCGCGCGTAACGCACGAAGCGAGGGGCGAAGTCGAGAACGCGCAGCGCTCCACCGTCGGTGTCGAAGCGCGTCTCGAGAACGTTGGTATTCTCCAGGTATCGCTGTGTCCCCGAAATCGCGGCCGCCGGACTGATCGAAAACCGTCCGCCTTCCGGGTCGAGGAGCGCGCCGAACACCGGCGGCGAGTCGAAACGCGGGAGGCAGCACCAGACGACGGACCCGTCTCGGCTCACGTGGGCCGCGATCTGGCAATTCCCGACGAGGCCGAGGTCGGTGAGGGCCGGGGTGGTCATGGTGCATGAACCCCGAGGTTGGGGCGCCGTTCGATTGCGATGGAGGACTCTCCTCGGCTTGGGCCGAACAGGGACCCCATGGGGCTCCCATTCGATTTCGTCTTCCAATTCGTTATCATTCCAGCGAGGAGTTCTCCGTTTCTTCTTCGGATGATCGACGCCGTTCGGCTCGAAAACGAACTGCCGGGAGGAGGCCATCCCTGTGCGATTCAAGACCCGAAACATCGTCTCGGCAGTCCTTGCAATGGCTTGTCTCACGACCGAGAGCGTCCACGCAACCCCGTTCGTGCACGAAATCGTGGACGCCACCGGCGACATCGGAATCTACGGGTCGCTCGCGCTCGACTCGCGCGGGAGGCCGCGGATCAGCTACTTCGACGACACCAACGACAATCTCAAATTCGCACAATGGAACGCCGGCGTTTGGACGATCGAAACGGTGGAATCCACGAATGCCGCGGGGTTGTACACGTCGCTCGCGATCGATGCGCAGGGGAATCCGCATATCAGTTATTCGCAGGATCCGAACGGCGATCTCAAGTACGCCGTGAAGATCGGCGGCATTTGGACGATCGAGACCGTCGATGCGGCCAACGTCACCGGCTGGGACACTTCGATCGCGCTCGACGCGCAGGGCAACCCGCGCATTTCCTACTACGACTCCACGACCGACGACCTCCGCTACGCCGCGAAGAACGCCGGCGTCTGGGCGAGCGAGACCGTCGACGCCACCGGCAATGTTGGCCAGTACACGTCGCTGGAGCTCGACGCGATGGGACGGCCGCACGTGAGTTACTACGACGTCACCAATGCCAACTTGAAATATGCGTCGAAGACCGGCCCGACGTGGAATGTGGTCTTGGTCGACACGACGGGAAGTGTGGGAGTGCGGTCCTCGCTGGTGCTCGATGCGCAGGGCAATCCGCGAATTAGCTATTTCGACGCGACGAACAGTGACCTCAAGTTCGCGTTTCGGACGGGATCGGTATGGACGGCCGAGCTCGTCGATGGAACGTTATCCGTCGGCGGCTTTAGCTCCTTGGGGCTCGATGGGTCGGGGAATCCGCGGGTCGCGTACTCCGACGCGACCAACGCGGACCTCAAGTACGCGGTCAAGAGCGGCGGGACCTGGACGCTCGAAACGGTCGAAGCAGCGAACTCCGTCGGAACCTGGGTTTCGATGGCGCTCGACGCGCAGGGGAATCCGCGCGCGTGCTACTACGACACCACGAATCAGGATCTGCGTTACACGGATTCCGCGGTTCGCGTGGTCGCTCCGTTCGGAGGGGAGACGTGGCCCGTTGGGGCGCTTCGGACGATCACCTGGGCCGGGTCCGGTGCAGTGGATCTGTTCCTCTCCGCCGACGGCGGCGTGACCTCCTCCTTGCTCCTCGACAACGTGCAGGGCTCGGCCCCGCGCAATTCGGTGACCGTTCGCGTTCCGCACCTTCCCACGCGATTCGCACGGCTCGAAGTGCGGCGCGGGACCTTCTTCTCGACCTCGCCCTCGGATTCCATTTTCACGATCGAATCCTCGATCGATCTCCTCTCGTTCACGGCGGACCCGCCAAGCGCAACCCATTCCGGAGTTCGACTCGAGTGGGCGACGCAACCGGGGCCGGAAGATCTCGCCGGCTATCGGGTGGAGCGACGAAGCGCCGCCGCGCCGACGTCCGAGCCGTGGACGAAGGTCTCGGTGATGACCACGGAGACTTCGCTGGTCGATTCCGACGGAGGTGCGGGCTCGCGCTATCGCCTGATCGCGGTCAACGGACTCGGCGGCGAGCTCGTGCTCGGAGAAGTGGATGTCAGAGCCGCCGCCGCGCTCGCGGTTTGGCCGCTTCCGTACCGCGACGGCACGCTGATCGTCGCCTTCGAAACGCTGGGGAGTTACGGCGGAAGTGCCGGCTTTGCGGAAGTCGCGATCTATGATCTCCAGGGTCGTCTCGTTCGAACCATTGCGCGAGGCACCTTCGAACCGGGATCTCATCGTGCGGAATGGGACGGACGCGACGCGGCCGGCCGGCCGGTCGCCAACGGGGTGTACTTCGTTCGATCGGAGTCGGCAGGGCTTTCGAAGGAAACGAAGATCGTCGTTCTTCGTTGATTGCGGCGCGCGTCCTCAGCGGCGTTCGCCGCCGAGGATCTCGCGCACCAGCTCCGGCGCATCGTTGGCGAGCAGCGCCGAGATCATGGCGATGCCGGACGCGCCGGAATCGAAGCACGACGCGAAGTTCGTGCGATCGACTCCGCCGAGCGCGAGCACCGGCGCGGGCGCGAGCGCGGCGAGCGCCGCAAAGCGCGCAAGTCCGAGCGCGGCGGCGCCGGGTTTCGAGCGCGTAGGAAAAATGGGCGCGAGCAAGATCCAGTCGGCTCCGGCTGCGGCCGCGATTTCGGCTTCATCGTGCGCGCTCATCCCGGCGCTCCCCACCCCGCGGGCGGCGGCGGCCGTTCGGCCGCGCGCGGGAAGGTGCACGCCGTCCGCACCGAGCTGCGCCGCGGCCTCGAGGTCGCCGTTCACCACGAAATGCGCCCCATGTTCCCGCGCCAGCGCGCGCAGCGCGCCGCCGCCCGCAACGATGCGCGCGGTGGGCCACTCCTTCGCGCGCAACTGCAGAGAGGGGAGTCCCGCCTCCAGGAGACGGCGAGCGTGCGCGAGGAGCGCATCGTCGATCTCCGCGCGTTCGCGGAGATCGACGATCCAGTGGATGCGCCCCAGAGGAGAGTTGCGGGAGGAAATTGCCGGCATCGCTCCAGAGTGTGGCATTGGCGCGGATCCGGCGAGCGCGGCGGCGGGTGTGCCCAAGGAGTCGGCCTGCCGGTGGGACCCGCTCGGGGCTCCCTCGGCCGCCGTTGCTGCTCGGCGCCCAAGAAAACATCGAAGGCGCCTCCGCTGCGCTGACGCGGCTCGAGGGAGTCCCCTTCGCCCCACCGGCAGGGGACACCCCCTGCGGGCACATGGAGGGGGTCCCTCGATTGACGCCGGGGGACCCGCTCCCTAAGTTGGGGCGCCTCTCCCGTCCCTCTTTCCCGAGGTCACCTTGTCCGACCCTCTGGTCATTGCCGGCCGCACGTTTCATTCCCGCTTGTTCGTGGGCACGGGGAAATTCCGCTCGCCGGAGTCGATGCGTGCCGCCGTCGAAGAGTCGGCGTCCGAGATCGTGACCGTTGCGCTCCGTCGCGTCGATCTCGCCGCACCTTCCACGAATCTTCTCGAGTTCCTCGATCCCGATCGCGTCCTCATTCTTCCGAACACGTCCGGCGCCGCGAACGCCGACGAGGCGGTGCGTCTCGCGCGATTGGCCCGGGCCGGCGGTCTTTCGCACTGGCTCAAGCTGGAGGTGACGCCCGACCCGAAGTGGCTGCTCCCCGATCCGGTGGAGACGCTTCGCGCCGCGGAGATCTTGGTGAAGGAGGGATTCGTCGTGCTCCCGTACATCGGTGCGGATCCGGTGCTCGCGAAGCGACTCGAAGAGGTGGGCTGCGCGACGGTCATGCCGCTCGGCTCGCCGATCGGGAGCGCGCGCGGGCTCAAGACGCGCGACTCGATCGCCATCATCATCGAGCAAGCGGAAGTTCCCGTCGTGGTGGATGCGGGGCTTGGCGCGCCCTCGCACGCCGCCGAAGCGATGGAGATCGGCGCCGACGCGGTTCTCGTGAACACGGCGATCGCGATCGCTCGCGATCCGGTCATGATGGCGCGCGCGTTTCGCCTGGGCGTGGAGGCGGGGCGCGCTGCGTTTCTCGCGGGCACGGCTCCGGAGCGCAACGGAGCGGAAGCGTCGAGCCCGCTCACCGGGTTTCTCGGGAGTCTTCGTTGAGCATTCGCGACGAGCTCGCGAAACTGCCGCTCGACGCGCTCCTTCAGGCGTCGCATCAGGCCGCGCCCGCCGACGTGGAGCGCGCGCTCTCCCGCGAGCGGCCGGATCTCCTCGATTTCGCCGCGCTCCTCTCGCCGGCGGCCGACGCGCATCTGGAAACGATGGCGCGCCGTTCGCACGAGATCACCGCGCAGCGCTTCGGTCGCACGATCCAGCTCTTCGCGCCGCTCTACCTCTCCAACGAATGCGTGGAGACGTGTACCTACTGCAGCTTCGCGCGGCCGAACTCGATCGAGCGGCGCACGCTCACCGTCGACGAAGCCGCGTCCGAGGCGGCCATCCTCGCCGCGCGCGGATTCCGGCACATCTTGCTGGTTTCCGGCGAGCATCCGCGCCATGTCTCTCCCGCATACGTCGGCGAGGTCTTGCGCCGTCTCGCTCCGGACTTCCCGAGCCTCTCCGTGGAGGTGCAGCCGCAGACCGAGGAGGTCTACGCGGGGTGGGTCGATGCCGGCTGCGATGGGCTCGTCGTCTATCAGGAGACCTACGACCGCGCCGCGTACGCCAAGGTCCACCTGGCCGGGAAAAAACGCGACTACGACTGGCGCCTGGAGACCCCGGAACGAGGGGCTCGGGCGGGCATGCGCCGGATCGGAATCGGGGCACTTCTCGGGCTTGCCGACTGGCGGGTGGAAGGGGTACACCTTGCCGCCCACGCCCGCTTTCTCGTGAGGCGGTCGTGGCGCGCGATGGTGTCGATTTCGCTTCCGCGGCTCCGTCCCGCCGCGTTCGCGATCGCGCCGCCGCATCCCGTATCGGACCGCGATCTCGTGCGGCTGGTGTGTGCACTGCGAATGTTTCTTCCGGACGTCGGGATCTCTCTCTCGACGCGGGAGCGGCCCGCGCTGCGCGACCAGCTCGTGCCCCTGGGCGTGACGCACATGAGCGCGGGTTCGCGCACGGAGCCGGGAGGTTATTCGGCGCCGTCGGCGGCGGAGCGGCAATTCGACATCGAGGATGAGCGAACTCCTCAAGAAATCGCTCGCGCGGTCGAAGGGAAGGGCTACGATCCCGTATGGAAGGATTGGGAGGTCGCTCTCCATGGTTGATATCCTTCTGAACGGCGCATCGCGCGGAGTTCAAAGCGGGGAGACGGTGCAAGGTCTCGTCGCGGAGCTCGGCCTCGATGCGCGGTGGGTTCTCGCGGAGCTGAACGGAACCCCGCTGTCGCGGGATCGGTTTGACTCCGTCATTCTTTCTCCGGGAGACCGGCTGGAGCTGGTTCGACCGGTGGCCGGCGGCTGATCGGGCCGCCCAAACGTTCAAACGTCGGAGGAAGAGCCGCATCATGTGGTTCGGTGAGAACGAATCCCGTCACGCCATGAGCACCCGTCCGGAAGATGAAGAAAACCTCGCCTGGGGCGACGACGAGGAAGAGGACGAAGACGACGACGAAGAGAAGGACGAGGACGAGGACGAATGGGAGGTCGAAGAACCCGAAGTCCCGGAACAGGAAGAAGACGTGGCCTGGGAGATCGACCGCGAAGAAGAAGAGAACTGGGACTAGTCGATCGCGCGGTGCTCCGAGGACGTTTCGACGGCCGCCCGGGCCGCCGAGTCGAGGTACGTATCGAGCGCACTTTTTTCTCGAGCTGATCCCAGCGAGCGCATGAACACCACCGCCGCTTGGCGGGCTTCGTGCGACGGCGGGGCCCCTTCGAGGATTCTCTGGAGCTCGGCATGCGCATCGGGGCTCCGGTCCAGGAGCGCGAGCGCGAACGCTCGGTGCAATCGCACCTTCCACAGCTCGGGATGGGTCGCGAGAGTTTCGCGCGCGGCGCGTTCCGCCGTCGCGAAGTCGCGCGACAAGTTCAGCGCGTAGATGCGGCTCCACGCCGCCTCTTCGTACTCGGGGTCGCTCTCCAAGGCGCGTGCGTACTCTCGCGCGGCTTCGGCGTAGTCGCCGCGCGCCATCCACACTCGCGCGTAGTTGTGATGCGCGGCCGCCCATAGCCGCGCCATGTGCGGATCGCGGGAGGGAGGCGGAGCCGTGGCGAAGAAGCGCTGGAGCTTGCGTTCGCCGCGATCGTAGAAGCCGTTCTGCACTTCGCGCCCGCCCATGGAGACGTCGACGAGATCCTTCGGATCGTACCCCTCCATCGCGAGCTCCACGTTCGAATCTCCGGGACGCGCGTTGCCGTCGCTTCCCGCGACGTATCCGAGGCTGCGAATTCCCTCCATGGTCGCGTCGCTGGCGTTCGCCGCCTCCACCGCCGCCAGATCCCGCGCGAGAATCCCGCGCACCATGCGCACGAGATCGTCGCGCAGCTCGGCGCCGCCGGCGGGCGCGGGCCCTTCTTCGAGGAGATTCTTCGTCTCGCCGGGATCGTGCACGAGATCGTAGAGCTCCGGTCGCGGCGCCAAGATGTACTTCGCGTCCTTCGTGCGGATCGATTTGAGCCCCGAGCCGGAATAAAAGAGCTTGGTCTTCATCGACTCCGCGTAGCCCGCGCTGTCCGGCGCCGTCCCTTGCGCGCCGGCGAGCGGCACCAGGCTTCCGCCGATGCCGATCGCCCGCGCGCCGTGCCCCGCGGCGTCGAGCGCGGTCGGCGCGACGTCGATGCTGCGCGCCAGCTCGTTCACGACGCGCCCGGCGGGGATCGCGCCGGCGGCGCGCACCACGAGCGGCACACGAATCGTGTCGTCGTACACGAAGATCCCGTGATTCTCCTCGCGATGCTGGTCGAGTCCTTCGCCGTGATCCGCCGTGACCACGACGACCGCGCCGCCCGCGTCGCGCTTGCTCGCTTTGGTATCGACGGCGTGCAGGAGCCGGCCCAGCTCACGATCCGTGAACTGGATCTCGGCCAGGTAATCGCTCGCGCTGGTGCGGATCCACGGTGGCGGCGGATCGTACGGAAAGTGCGCGTCGTAGAAGTGCGCCCAGAGAAACCACGGCGCCTTCGCGCGCCCGAGCCACGCGATCGCGGGGCCGGCGACGTCGTTCGCACGGCGCTCCGCTTCGGGGAGCCAGTGCTTCGTCGGGTATTTCGATTCGTCGAAGATCACGTATCCCGGGGGGAGCTCGTCGTCGTAGTGCGCGAAGCCCTGATCGAGGCCGAACGCGGAGTCCAGGATGAGCGAAGAGACGACGGCGGCGGTGTCGTAGCCCAGCTCGGCGAGCGTTTCGGCTAGCGTGGTCGCGCTCGCGGCGACTTTGAAGTCCGCGTTGTAGCGCACCCCGTGTCCAAGCACCGGAACGCCGGTCATGATCGAGGTGTGGCTCGGCAGCGTCACCGGAACGTCGACGATCGCGTCGCGGAAGAGCGCGCCTTGACGGGCGAGCCGATCGAACACCGGCGTGCGCGCATCGGGCCGACCGTAAGCGCCCAGGTAGTCGGCGCGCGTGGTGTCCAGTGTGACCAGCAGCACGCTGCGCCCCGGCGTACGCGGCCCGCACGATGCGATCGAGAGAAGGGCGGCGAACGCGAGAGCGAGGCGGCGCATCCCGCGCGGCGTCAGAGCGCGCCGATGCGGCTCGGCGGCCAGTACCGTGCGACCACGTGAGCGATGAGCTCGGAGTCGGGGACGAAGCCCCAGGAGTGGCTGTCGAGGGACTGATTGCGATTGTCGCCGAGCACGAAGACGTGCCCCTTGGGCACTTCCACGGGAGGCATGCGATAAGACGGAGGCGCGGCGATGTAGGGCTCGTCCAGCTCGCTGCCGTTCACGGTCACGCGTCCGTTCTCGATCTCCACCACGTCGCCTTCCACCGCGACGATTCGTTTCACGAGCCGCTTCACGTCCGGCGAGACTTGCTCGCGCGCGTTCTGCGGCGGACGGAAGACCACGATCTCTCCCGCGCTCGGACGCTTCAGCCAGTAGTGGAATTTGGTCCCGAGGAGGCGATCCC
The DNA here is from genome assembly GCA_963725045.1 of uncultured Gemmatimonadales bacterium. Classification (GTDB taxonomy): domain Bacteria; phylum ARS69; class ARS69; order ARS69; family ARS69; genus CAVRWY01. The sequence goes on along the minus strand of CAVRWY010000008.1, from coordinate 292,464 downwards.
CTTCGAGGATCGTCGGCCGCATGGATCCGGTCGGAACCATGAACGCCTCGACAATGGCGACGCGGAGCACGAGCGAAACCGCGGCAGTGATGAAGAGGGTCCGGGCCCACTCCTTGGTTTCGCGCTTCCAGTCCGCTGCCATGGATCCCCCGAATGCGCGCGCCGGAGCCGGCGCGGACGAAGAGAATACGCTGTCGGCGCCTCGTCTGTCAGGAGGGGCTTCGTGGAGAGGCGCGTCCCGGGCCGACCGGACCCATGCGGGACGGGGGCCAATAGCGCGCGAAGACCCTGGCCTTGAGATTTGCCTCCGGCAGGAAGCCCCAGACGTGGCCGTCGAGGGAGTCGTTCCTGTTGTCGCCCAAGACCAGCACGTGGTCGGCCGGCACCTGCACCGGCCCCATGCGGTACGCCGCCTTGGAGGTGATGTAGGGCTCGTCCACCTGGAGGCCGTTGACGCGCAGCACCCCATCCGACATCTCCACCACGTCCCCTTCGATCGCGACGATCCGCTTCACGAGCCGCGGGACGCTTCGATCGATCCACGGGCGCGAGCTCTCCGGCGGACGGAAAATCGCGATCTCGCCGCGCTCCGGCTCCGCGAACCAGTAGTGGAATTTCGCGCCCAAGAAGCGCTCCCCTTCCAGAATGGTCGGGCGCATGGAGCCGGTGGGCACGTGATACGCGTCCACGACGCCGACGCGAAACGCGATGACGAAAGCGATGGCGGGAAGTGTCGAGCGAATCCATTCGATGATCGGGCGCACGGCCGTTCTACGCGCCGGACCCCGGAAAGGTTCCTCGTGGTATGGTGCCGCCATGAATTTGCGCGCGCTCGGCGCCAGCGGAGTGCAAGTCTCGGAGATCGGCCTCGGAACTTGGCCGGCCGGAGGATCCGTGGTTCTCGCGGGGGCTCCGACGGGCTACGGCGTCGTGCCGGAGACGGAAGCGGTGCGCGGGATCCATCGTGCGCTGGAGCACGGTGTGCGCTTCGTCGACACCTCGGACTCGTACGGGCTGGGCCGCGGCGAGCGCATCCTGGGGCGCGCGATCGCCAGCCGCCGCGACGACGTGATCGTGGCCACCAAAGCCGGCTGGGTGCCCGACGATTCGGAGCGGTGGATGAAGGATCTCTCCGCCGATCACCTGCGCGCCGCCGCCGCACGCTCCCGCAAACGCCTCGGCGTCGATGTCATCGATCTGTTTCAGCTCCACGCCGTGCCCGATCCCGGGCGGGAAACGGACGAAGCGCTGGACACGATGGACGAGCTCAAGACGCGCGGCGTGATTCGCCTCGCGGGCGTGAGTGTGGGAATGGATTTCGCGGCGGGCCTTCGTCTCGTGGAAACGGGCCGCTTGGACGCGATCCAGGTGTACTTCAACCTTCTGCAGCAGGGCGCAGCCGGCGAGCTCTTCGATTTGTGCCGCAAGCGCGACGTCGGCGTCGTGGCGGCAATCCCGCTCGCCTACGGATTTCTCGCCGGACGCACCACGGCGGGAACGGTGTTCTCGCAGGACGATTGGCGCTGCCGCCTCACCCGCGAAGAGATCGCGCGGCGCGTCTCGCGCGTGGAAGAGCTGCGCTTTCTCACCGGGGACGGTGCGCGGACGATGGTGCACGCCGCGCTGCAGTTCGTGCTTTCGCACCCCGCGGTGTCGACCACGATTCCCGGATTTCGCGACGTCGAGCAGGTCGACGGCATCTTGGGAGTCCTCGACGCTGAGCCTCTCTCCGACATCGAGATCGCACGCGCTCGCGAGCTCGGCCGCAATTGGGCGCAGGGCTCGCCGGTTCGAGCCTGAGCGGAGCGAACGAGTTGTCCTTCAAGTCGAACGTCGCGGAGCTGGTTCGACGCCATCCCGCACTCGCGCTCATCGGCAACACCCCGCTCGTTCCGATCGGAATTTTTCGAGACGAGCTGCCGCGCGTGCGCGTCTTCGCGAAAGCGGAGAACCTGAATCCCGGCGGATCGATCAAGGATCGCCCGGTTCTGGGAATGCTGGCTGCGGCACAGGCCGATGGCGAGCTTCGCCCCGGACGCACGATTCTCGATTCGTCCTCGGGGAACGCCGGCATCGCCTACGCGATGATCGGCGCGATCCTGGGAGTGCCGGTGGAGCTGGTCGTGCCGGGGAATGCGAGCCTGGAGCGCAAGCGCCGTATCGTGGCGCACGGCGCCAAGCTCACCTTCACCGATCCGGTGGAGGGCTACGACGAAGCGTTGCGCACCGCGCATCGACTCGCGGAGGAACACCCCGAGCGCTATTTCCTGTGCGATCAATACGCCAACGACGCGAATTGGACCGCGCACTACGAGACAACGGCCGCGGAGATCCTGGCTCAGGTTCCGGGTCGGATCACGCACTTCGTCGCCGGCGTCGGCACCGGCGGCACGATCACGGGAGTGGGGCGGCGGCTCAAAGAGCACGATCCGCGCATTCGCGTGTGGGCGGTGCGCCCGGAGATCTTTCCCGGAATCGAGGGTCTGAAGCCGCTCGGGCATCCGGGAGACATCGTGCCCAAGATCCTGGACGAGTCGGTCGTGGATCAATGGACCGACGTCAGCAGCGAAGAATCCAAGGCCCACGCGCAGGCGCTGGCGCGCGAAGGGATCTTTGCCGGCCAATCTTCGGGTGCGTATCTCGAGGGCGTGCTCCGTGCGGGCCGCGAAGCGGGGGAAGGGGTGATCGTCACCGTGCTGTCGGACCTGGGAGAGCGGTACATCTCGACGCCGCTGTGGGAGACGGAGCGTGCGCTGTGAAGTTTTGCTTCCGGTGCGCGATGCCCAGAGCACGCTCGCCGAAGCGCTGGAATCGGTGCGTGCGCAAACGCTCGCGGACTTTCGCTGCCACGTGCTCGACGACGGCTCGGCCGATGCGTCCGCAAGGGTCGCCGAAGCGCTGGCCGCGCGCGACGCGCGCTTCGTCGTGCATCGGCTGCCGCGCGCCGGGCTCGTCGCCGCGCTGAACGCGGGCATCGCGCGCGCCGGCGCGCCGATTCTCCTGCGCGCCGACGCCGACGACGTGAACGAGCCGGAGCGCTTCGCGGCGCAAGTGCACGCGCTGGAGGAGCGTCCCGAGCTCACCGTCGTCGCCTCGCGCATTCGCTTCTTCGGCGACGCACTCTCGCCCGATCTCTTGGATTACGAAACGTGGCTCAATGCCGCGCTGGAGCCGGACGAGATCGAGCGCGATCTCTTCGTCGAGTCTCCGCTGCCGCATCCCGCCGTGGCGATGCGCAGCGCGGCGCTGCGCGCGATCGGCGGGTATCGCGACGGTCCCTTTCCCGAGGACTACGACCTGTGGCTGCGCGGGTGGCGCGCCGGATGGCGATTCGCGAAGCTTCCCGCGACGCTCGTCCGAGTGCGCGACCACGCGCGGCGTCTCACGCGCACCGATGCGCGCTACCGCCCGGCGGCGTTCTTGGCGTGCAAGGCCGAGCATCTGGTCGCGGCGCGCGGGCTCGAAGGGCGCTCGGTGATCGTGTGGGGAGCGGGGCGCGACGGCGTGCGCACGGCGCGCGAGCTGCGCCGGCGCGGCGTCGGCATTCGCTGCTTCGTCGACATCGCCGATACGAAGATCGGCCGGCGCGTGGTGGGCGCGCCGATTCTGGCTCCCAGTGTGCTCGACGGCGCGCGCGAGGATTTGGTCGTGGTCGCGGTGGGAGTGAAAGGAGCGCGCGCGCGGATCCGCGCGCATCTCGCGGCGCGCGGCTACCGAGAGCCGGCCGACTTCGTCTGCTTCGGGTAGAGCGCCCACGCTTCGTCACCCACGATCACGACCTGAGGCGCGTGCGGAGGAATGCGCCGCGCGATTCCGTCGGCGACGAGCCGGACGCGCCGCTCTCCATCGCTCGGGGGAAGCGCGCCGGTCCATCCTTGCGAGGAGAGCTGCATGGGAAGCGTGACCGGCGCGCCGGCGCCGGAGTCGATCTCGATTTCCAGCGTGAGCTCGCCCCGGTCCGGGCTGGTGAGCTGGAGTGCGTTGCCCGAGGCGCCCGTCGCCGCGCCCGCCCCGGGCTCGGCGCCGCCGCAGTGCCCGCCGCATCGCGCCGTTGCAGAATCTCGCGGTCGCGATCGATCGCTTCGCGTGTATCCCAATCCGCCTTCGATCGCGCGGATTTCAACTCCCGGATCGCGTCGTCGGTTTGTCCCATGCGTGCGAGCGCGCGGGCGCGCAGCCGAGCGATCTTGGCCCGATCTTCCTTGGGAATGTCACGCTCCTTGGCGACGATCCGCTCCAGAGTCGCCAGGCATTCCTCGGGATTCCCGCGACGCATCCGCGTTTCTGCCAGATCGCGGGCGATGTCGAAGTACTGCGCCTTCTCGGACTTGGTGAGCGAGCGGGAAGGCCCCACCAGCTTCTCTTCCAGCATGAGCAGCTCCGGCTCTCCGTGCGTTCCCGTGTCGCGGAGGATGCGCACCATTTCCTCGAGCTCGATGAGCGCGAGAGTTCCCGGATCCTGGCGGGCGGCCGACAATCGCTCCTCCGCCCGCTCCTTTGCGGACGACGACGCCTCCATCTCGTTCGCCTGGCGGTACTCTTCCACCGCTTCGTCGTGGCGCTGCAGGAAATCGAGCGCCATTCCCCGGCGGATGCGCGCCCACATCGTGATGCGCCGGCTTCCCAGCGCTCCGCGGCGTAGAAGCCCGTCGAGCTGCTTCTCGGCGCCGGCGAAGTCCCCGGAATAGAGCCGGGTCCGCGCGAGACGATAGGCCACGAAGCCGCGCTGGCCCTGGCCCTGCGCCTTCGTCTCGAGAAACGCCCACTCCTTCTCGGACAGATCGCTGGAGTGCAGCTCGTCGAGAACGCGCGCGTGCAGCCAGGCGAAGAGCTCGTTCTCGGGGAACTCGTCGCGAAGACTCCGCGAGAATCCCAGCGCGGTCTCGTGATCTTCTTCGAACGACGTGGAGATCTCCGCGAGAAAGAAGCGCGCCTCTTCGTCGACCAGCACGCCTTCGCGGAGCGAACGGCGGATCTCTTCGAGCCCGCGCTTCTTGTCGCCGTTCATTCCCACGAACGTGCTGAAGAACTTGAGCACGCTGGGCAGCACGTCCGCGTAGTAGTGGTAGATGCCGAGGCCCAGGTACGCATCGCCGAGATCGGGGCGCTCCTTCACCACGCGCTCCAGATGATCGACGCCGCGCTTTCCCTTCTGGTACGCGTCCCACCACTTTTCCTGGAGCGCGAGCGTGCGCGCTTCGTAGCCGTACGCGCCGCCCACGAAAAAGCGCGCCGACGCATCTTGGGGCGCCGCTTCCAGACGCTTCTCGCCGATGGCGATCGCGCGATTCATGTGCGCGAAGAACGCCGAGTCGCCGTGCGCCGAGCCGACCAGCTCGGTGGGGCCGGTGGAGAGCAGGTGCCACTCGATTCCGCCGAGCAGGAACTCGCCGGCCGGATGATCGGGATGGCGCGCGCGGATTCGCTCGAATGCGACGCGCGCGGCAGTCGAAGCGCGCGTGATAGAGATGCAAGAGCCCTTCGCGGGCGTCGGCCGTGGAGATCGAGTCGGGAAGGGGAGATTCTCCGGCGTGCGCCGCCGATCCGAACGCCGCGACGGCGGCAATGATCCAAGCGCCGAACGCACGAGCGAGCCGCGCCCCGGGCCCGCGAACCGGAGCGCGGAGCCGACGCGCCACCCGTGCGACTACCAGGCGACGAGCTTCCGCGCCGCCTCCAGCACATGCTCGGTCTGCGGGAGAATCACGTCTTCGAGATTCGGGGCGTAGGCCACCGGCGTGTCCATGCCGGCGATGCGCCGCACCGGCGCGTCGAGCCAGGCGAAGAGATCGTCCGTCACCCGCGCCGCGACTTCCGCGCCGAACCCGAACGAACGATGGTCTTCGTGCACGACGAGACAGCGGTTCGTTTTCTTCACCGACTCCGCCACCGCCTCGAAATCCCACGGGGAGAGCGAGCGCAGATCGAGAATCTCCGCTTCGATCCCTTCCTTGGCCAGCTCCTTCGCCGCCATTTCGCTCCGGCGCACGAGAGCGCCGTAGGTCACGATCGTGAGATCGCGTCCCGCGCGATGGAGCCGCGCCTTCCCGAACGGGATGCAGTGATCCTTCCCGGGATAGGGGCCCTTCGCGTAGGGCTGACGGTAGAGATGCTTGTGCTCGAGGAAGAGAACGGGATCGTCGCATCGCACCGCGGTCCTAAGCAGGCCGTTCGCGTCGAGCGCATTCGACGGCATCACGACGCGGATTCCCGGGCAGTGCGTGAAGATGCACTCGCCGGACTGCGAGTGGTACACCGCTCCCCCCTGCAAGTATCCGCCGATCGGAACGCGAATCACCAAAGGACAGGAGAAATCGCCGCGGCTTCTCCAGCGCATCATGGTGAGCTCGTTGCGAATCTGCATGAATGCCGGCCAGATGTAGTCGAAGAACTGGATCTCCACGACCGGTTTCAGCCCGCGCGTGGCCATTCCGATCGCGCGCCCCACGATGTTCGCTTCGGCGAGCGGGGAATTGAACACGCGCTCCGGCCCGTACGTGGCCTGGAGCTTGTGAGTGACTTTGAAGACGCCGCCCTTGCCCGCGACCTCGGCGAGAATGTCGCACCGCGTCGCGTCGGCGACGTCCTCGCCGAACATCACGATGCGGGGATCGCGCCCCATCTCTTCCTTAAGACAGGCATTCACGAGCCCCACCATGGAGTCGGGCTCGCCGGCCTCCGCCGGCGGGCGATCGAACTCCGCGCCCGTCGGGTCCACGTTCGGCGAGTAAAGTCCGAGCTCGGCTTCCTCCCGGGTGGGCGGGGGCTTCGCCGCCGCTTGCGCCGCTTCCGACGCATCCTTCACTTCCTGCATGACGACCGCGCGAATCTGCTCGAGGTCTTCCTTCGTCGCGATCCCGCGCGCGATCAGCGTGCGCTCGAACGTGCGCAGGCAGTCGCGCGACTCCTCTTCCTCGAGCTCGCGCTTGGAGCGGTACGCGCGGTGATCGTCGGAGAGCGAGTGCGAGTACGGGCGCGTCACGTGGCTGTGGATGAGTGCGGGTCCCTTCCCCGAACGGCAGGACGCGAGCGCCTTTTTGGCCGCGGCGTGGCTTTCCACGGGATCCGTTCCGTCGCACTCCACGATCTCGAGATTCGGAAAGCCGATGAGGAGCCGCGAGATGCTTCCTCCCGCGGTCTGCTGCTCCACCGGCACCGAGATCGCGTAGCCGTTGTCTTCCACGTGGATGAGCAGCGGGAGCCGCAGCAGGCAGGCGGTGTTGAGCCCTTCCCAGAACTCGCCTTGGCTCGTGGTTCCGTCTCCCAGGGAGACGTAGGTGACCTCGTCCGATTGCGCGCGTCGTGCTTTGGGCTCGATTCCCGGCAGGCGGCGCTCCAGAGTCGCCGCCTCGGCGCATCCCACCGCCTGGAGCACTTGCGTTCCGGTCGGGCTGGACTGCGACACGATGTTCAGCGTCTTGTGGCCCCAGTGGCTCGGCATCTGGCGCCCGTGGGAGTTGGGATCGTCCAGCGCTCCCACCGCGCTCATCAGCATTTCCGTCGGGGTCATGCCCAGCATGAGACACAGCGCGCGATCGCGATAATACGGATAGAACCAATCGTAGCCGGGCCGCATTTCGTGGGCGATTGCGGTCAGCACCGCTTCGTGCCCCGCGCCCGAGATCTGGAAATAGATCAGGTTCTTCCGCTTGAGACTGATCTCCTCGTCGTCGAGCGCACGCGAGAGGATCATGTTGCGGTGAAAGCGGAGGAGGTCCTCGCGCGTGAGACCGGAATCGGTGAGGACGCGCTCGCGAACGGCCATGGCAACTCCCGCGGCCAAAACGTGTGCTCGTGAACTCCGGGCAGCGTAGCACGAGGCCGCAGATTCCGACAACGCGCCCGGTTCGCTCCTCTTGCCGCTCTTCGATCTCGATGCTAAGGTCCGCCGCCATGCGCCCCATGTTCGCGGCCGGCGTGCAGACGATCGCGGTCGCCGTGCTCCTGTCGCTCTTCGGCCCGACATGCCGTGCCCACGAGTGGGTCGAGCATGAGGAAGGCCTCGGGTTCGACGAGTTCAGCTTTCTCGTGGCCGGCGGCTTCACCTACTCCTGGCTCTTCGGATCCGAGCTCAAGGAAGTCGACCCCTCCCTGGGGGTGTGGGCCTCCGGTGCCTACCGCTTCAACGGCGCATTTTCCGTGTGCGCGTCCATCCTGCGCAACGGATCCACCATCGATGGGCGAGTGACGGAGATTGGCGATGTCCCGGTTCGCCCCGACGGAAGATCGGGCGCCGTGGAAGGCGAGGTGGAGGCCCTGCGCTTCGGTGCCGGAGTTCGCATCGACGCGTTTCGCACGAAGCCGTGGAATTGGCGGCCCTACGTGCAGGCTGAAATCCTGCGTGCGTTCGTCGACGTCACCTTGGACTCCGTGGACGGCGCTCCTCCGGTCGACGACAACCAATACGAGCGTTCTTCGTACGACTCGTCGCAGTGGGGGGCATCGGCTCGCATGGGGGTCGACTACCGCCTCACCGAGATGATCGGGATCGATGTGGGAGGGGCCTTCGAGATGCTCGAGTTCCCCGCGGGAACCGCTTCGATCGCATCGTTCGTGGCCGGGGCCTCGTTCCGCTTCTAATCGAACGCCTCGGCCCGGCCGCGTTTCCGCCCTCGGGGAGCTGCTCCTGGCCGGCTCAAGCCCGCTGACCGGAAGTCCGAATCCCATCGAGGGGGATTCATGGACACTCCGGACCCTTCTCCGACCTCCCGAACCTACGTGGAAGCCGTGGACCTGCTCCTGCAGGGGCGTCCTCTCGAGGCCGTTGCCCTGCTCGAGCCCCTGGTTCGCGAGACGACCACCACGGAAGCGCTCCTCGCGCTCGGGAAGTGCTACCTGGAGCTTCGTCGAAGCGAGCCCGCCCGAGCCTGCTTTCGCCGCATCCTGGACGGACCGCCGACTCCCGAGCCGGCGTTCGCCGCGTACGTCCGCCTGTTGGACGCCTTCGCGGTGACGATCGAGGGAGACGTCCCGGCCGCCGAAGGGCTTCTCGACGAGGTGGCCCGAGCGGAACCGAGGCTCGAGCCGGCCGCCAAGTCTCTGCGGCGCCAGCTCACCAGCGGCCGACCCGCAGTCCTTCGCCTCTGACACGCCGATGGGGAGATGCGGTAGGATCTCCGGATCGTACCCCGCGGTTTTTCCGCAATCCCGCCTGCTCTTCTCCGACGAAGGAGCCACTCCGTGAACGACCCGAGGGACCGCCGTCTCGCCGAAAACCTCGTCCGGACTTCGCATGAAGGTCGCGCCGGGGGAGAAGGTGCTGCTCGACTTTCGCGGAATGTCCACGTTCGGACTCTTGCGCGAGGTGATCACCGAGACGACGCGCGCCGGCGGCATTCCCTTCGTGATGTACGGCGACGACACGCTCACGCGCCGCTTCCTGCTCGATGCGAACGAGGATCAGGTGGAGGCGTGGGGCGAAATCCACGAGAAGCTCATGCGCGAGATGCAGTGCTACATGCGCGTGAACGGGACGGACAATCCGTTCGATCTCGCGGACCTCTCCGACGACGCGCGCCGCTGGGAGCGCGAGCACTACATGAATCGCGTGCACTTGAAGATCCGCGTCCCCAACACGAAGTGGGTGGTGCTCCGCTATCCGGCGAACTCGATGGCGCAGCAGGCGCGCATGAGCCAGGAATCGTTCGCCGACCTGTACTACCGGGTCTGCAACCTGGACTACGAGCGGTTCTCGCGGGCCATGGATCCGCTGAAGGCGCTCATGGAGCGCACCGACCGCGTGCGGCTCACCGCCAAGGACACCGACGTGGAGTTCTCGATCAAGAACATCGGGGTGGTGAAGTGCGACGGCGGGCTCAACATTCCCGACGGCGAGGTGTTCACAGCTCCAGTGCGCGACTCCGTGAACGGCGTGATCACCTATAACGCGGGCTCCTTGTACATGGGCACCAGCTGGGACTGGATTCGTCTGTTCTTCGAGAAGGGCAAGATCGCCAAGATCGAAGCGTCCAACGACGTCCCCAAGCTGCGCGAGATCTTCGCCACCGACGAAGGCGCGTCCTCCATGGGCGAGTTCTCCTTCGGGCTGAATCCGCACCTGCATGTTCCCATCAAGGACACGCTGTTCGACGAGAAGATCTATGGCTCGTTCCACACCGCGCTCGGCCAGTGCTACGACACCGCCGCGAACGGAAACAAGTCCGCGATCCACTGGGACCTGGTGTGCATCCAGACCGAGGAATACGGCGGCGGGCGCGTCTGGTTCGACGGCGCTTTGGTCCGCGAGAACGGGCATTGGACGCATCCGCACTTGAAGGACGTGCTCTCCATCGAGTCGCTCACGACGGAAGATGCGCGCGCGTCCGAGCTCGTTGCCTGACGTGAGACGCTGCGCGCGCGTCCTCACCGGGGTCGCACTGCTCGCGATCGTCGTGGGGCTCGCTCCGTGCCGGCTTCCCGGGAGCGAAAGCGCCGCGGCGCCCGCCTCGTCGAAATCGGCGGGGAAGACGGCGGCGGCGAAGTCGGGGGAGACCGGCGCGCCCGCCGCGTTCGTGCCGTCGAAGACCGCGCCGGCATTCGCCAAGGCTCCCACGACGTGGGCACTCCCGCTGCAGATCGTCGGCGGTGCGGGCTTCGTTCGCGGCGGAGTTCCCTTTCCCCCGGGATTCCTCGGCGCGAACGACCCGCTTCGTTTGGATGACGGCTCGCCGCTCGCCGTCGAAGCGATCGCGCACTGGCCCGACGGAAGCGTGAAGTGGCTTCTCGTGGAAGCGCTCGCTTCGGAGGATCGGCCTTCGCTCCTTCCCGGAGGCGCGAGCGCGGACATCGTGTTTCCGGAATTGTCGTCGCCGAAGCCCGCCGCGGGCGAGCTCGCGCTCGTCGTCGACGGGGAGAAGATCGATCTCGGCGCCGCTGCCTGGTCCGACGACCGGCGCACGAAGCTCTCGCATCCGCCTGCGCGCGGTCGGCCGCACCACCGGCGGGCTGGAGTGGAGCGCGCGTCTCGAGCGCGCCGCCGGCGAGGGCGCGGATCGCCTTCGCCTGCAGCTGCGCAATCCGCAGCCGATGTCCATGACCGACACCCAACCCACCTGTATGACGCTGGGCTGCCCGAACACGGTGCCGATTCAGAAGATCGTGGTGAGCTCGCCGCGCGGGTGCCGCGTGCGATGGGCCGCAGAAGAAGGAGCGACGCCGATCGAGGGGGGCGTGTCGCTGCTTCCCGCACCCATGGAGCTTCGCCCCGGAGAACAGTACGGCTGGGAAATTCTGATCGGCTCCGGTCCCGAGGAGACGAGACTGCTGGAGTACTCCGCGGCGTGGGCGTGCTCGTCGCGAGCGCTGGGGCCGCTGGTCCCCATGAGCATGGATCGCTTCGGCGACTACGAGCAGAACGCCATCGCCGGGGCGCAGGGAATCCATGACGGGCGGGCCCGCCCGCACTGGCGCAACCCGCGCGATTTCGGCGAGGACCAGCGCGATTGGGACGGCGGCAACGTCGACACCGACTTCCAGACGCACAACAACGAGTACGAAGTGCATCTCGCGTACGCCAAGCAGCGCCTGCGCACCATGGGGCTGCATGGCGTCTCGCGAACCTGGCACGAGCTCGGCCTCACCGGAACGCGCCACTTCGCCAACGTGGACATCTATCACGTTCACGAGGGCCCATTGCCGTTCATGCACGGCGCGGCGTTTCAGCACACCCGCCACGGCGGCTCCGGCCACGGAGATCAGCATCGATCGAGCTTTGCGCCGAACATGTCGCATCAGACCGGGCGCGGGATGCTCGCCTGGTACGGGATCACCGGCGATCCTCTGCTCTTGGAGTCTTTTCTCGAGGTCGCGGAGAACACGCGCTGGCGCGTGATGAACGGACCGGGAATGCCGGGAATCTCCAGCACGCGGCGGAGAAGAGCGCGCGCCCGCGAACGCGCTCGGAATTCTCACGGATGCGTGGGCCTTCACCGGGGATGCGAAGTGGCTGGAGGCGGCGAAGAAGGTCGTCGAAGAATCACACGCCAGGACGAAGGGCTACATCACCTCGGCGAGCGGGGACTGGAAGTGCAAGCTGTGGATGCTTTCGCTTCTCGTGGTCACGCTGGACGAGTTCCAGGATCAGATCGCGTTGTTCGGCCGGCCGCAGGACGGTGTGTCGGCGAAGGAAAGCTCCGGTCTCTACAAGACGTTCCTCTCGCGCCACGTGAAGAACGGCCCCGATTTGATCCACCTCCCGTACCAAGTCTCGGGCGACGGAAAGGAGATCGACGAATCTCGCGACGCGTGGAGCGTGGTCTCCGCCGACGCGCTCGTCGACTACTTCCCCGAAATGGGCTTCGCGCTGTTGCGTTCCGGATCAAAATCGATCTGGCACACCAAGCACCCGGTCGGGAAGTACGCGAAGCTCCTCAATCACACGGTCGCCGCGGGGTGGGGGCATCGCACGATGTCCGTCATGGTGCAGCAAACGAAAGAGGCTCCGGCGTCCGCCGAAGCCTCTCCGTAATCGAGCCGACGCGGCCGAGGGAATCCCCGTCGCCCGCCGGGCGCGTTAGCGCATCACCATGATCTTGCGGGAGACGCTGCCCTCTTCCGTCTCCAGGCGAGCCCAGTAGACGCCGGCGGGAACGCGGCGCCCCGCTTGGTTCGTGGCATCCCAGGCGATCTCTCCACGCCCCTGAGCAATCGCACCGTCGACGAGTGTGCGCACCACGCGTCCGGCGACGTCCACGATCTTGAGCGATCCCCGCGTCGATGCCGGAAGCGCGAAGCGGATCGACGTGGAGCCGGCGAATGGATTCGGCGAGTTCGGCAGCATGGTCATGCGTCCGAACGATTCGCCGGTCACGAGCTCGGCGCCCACCGAGCCGGTGCCCTCGGTCACACTCATCGTGTACGCGATCGTGGTCCCTTGCCGGCGCGAGTTCGTCACCACCACTCCGACGTACTCGATGGACGACCAAGGCAAGGGAATCGTGTAGTCGAGAGTGTTTCCGGCGCTGAGGGCGGGATGCGTGACCGTGAACGTTCCCCCTTCGGAAACGATCACCGACACGGTGAAATTCGTCGCCGAATCCACACCGTCGAATTGGATGCGCGGGGAAAGTCCTGGGCCTCCCGGATTGAAGCGCCGCGGATGCGAAGCCAGGTGCTCCACCGAGTCCGTCGCCGCGTAGGGGAACACGGCCACGGCCGGGACCCGCAGCTCCTGGCGACGGTACGTCGTCGCCTCACCGAATCCGTAGGAAGGCTCGGCGCGCGATCCGGTGAACCAGCACCAGTCCATGAACTCCGGATAGGCGACGTCCCACGACGATCCGTAGTCCATCAAGACCTCTTGATAGGAGGTCTTCATGTTCTCGGCGGGGAAGCCGTCGCGGCGCACGTAGAGATCCACGATGAACTGATTGCCGTGCTTCTCGCTGAGATAATGCTCCCAGAGGCAATCTTCGTAGGTTCCCGTTCCTCCGAACTCGAGCGAGAGCCACGGGCGCACCAGCTGGCTCTCCGCGCCGTTCGTATTGATGTAATTGTAATAATCGTTGGTGGCGTCGTAGACGATGTCTTCCACCCAGGTCGCATCGAGCTCCACCCAGCCGTCTTCGCTCCAACCGTTGTTCGTGTACTGCGAGGCGTGCTTGAACTCGTGAGCCATGGTGGCCTTGGCGGCGCCGAGCTGATCGCCGTCCGGATCCTGGTTCGGCGGGAATCCGAAGAAGTTGTTCTCCAGCACGATCTCCGTGGTGGCCCCGGCGATCGACGTGTATCCGTAGGCGCCCATGTTCTCGAAGGAGATGTCGTAGGTGCCGTCCGCGGGAAGGAGCGGCGCCATGAAGCCGAGATTGTCGATCACGACCGCCCACGATTCGTCGGCGTACTCCGCACAGCGCTCCACGAAGTCGGGAATTCCGTTCGCCGGAGCGACGTCGGCGGTGGGAACCGCGTCGGGCCCGGTCGTCAGGTAGGTCAGCTCGAACTTGCCGCCCGGACTGAAGACCACCGCGCGCGTCGTCGCGCCGCCGCGATTCAAGTATCCCTCGATCTCCTGCACGGCCGCGGCGGAGAGCGTGGCCTTCACCGCGCGGTACTCGATGATCACCGGAGTGAGGCAGCGCACTTGGGCATGGTCCTGGGGGACGTACCGGTCGGCGGCACGCTCCGGGGCGAAGACGAGGCGAAAGGTTTCCAGAAGGCTCGTCTCCAGGTCGATGCGACCGAGCGAACGATCCTCGCGAATCGCCGCGAGGGACGCTTCTCCAGTCTCGGGACGCGCAGCCGCGGGGGAGGCCGCAAGCGTGGCGACCGCCAAGACGATGAGACACGGGGCGAGGCGCATGGGATGAAGGGCTCCTTTTGAGGCTTGAAGCGAAAAGGGGGTCGTCCCGGGAAGAGGGGGGCCAGGACGGCACCCATGACTTTACATGAAGGATCGGCGAGCCTCTAGCGGGCCTTCAGAAAGTTCTTCGCACCCGACGCATCGGCGGGCTCGCCCGCGGCTGGGGGGCGATGCTATCGTCCGGCGTTCCCATGAGAGAATTGACCGCATACCTCGACGACCTGAACGACCGCTATCTCCGCCTTCATCGCGAGAAGGAGGAGGCGTTCTGGGTGACCCGGATGGGGATCACCGATCGCCACCGGGAGCTCGCCGATGCGGATCTCGCCGAGAAGCGCTTCCTCGGCGACGGTCAGATTCTTGCCGAGCTCCGCGAGCTGCGCGCCGGTGCACCGAGTGCGGCCGAAGCGACCGTGCTCGACGGCTGGATTCTCATGTTTTCCAGAAACCAAGTGGAGGATCCGGAAGCGCGCGAGATCCTCGAGGAGATCGTGGAGCGGGAGAGCGCGCTGCAGCAATCGCGCGGTTCGATGAAGCTCGGCTTCACCGACCCCGCAACCGGTGCATTCCAGACCGCGAGCTCCGTGGTTCTCGGCAACATGCTGCGCTCGGAAAGCGATGCGCGGCGGCGGCAAGCGGCTTACGAAGGGCTGCGTTCGATCGAGATGCACGCGCTCGCCAACGGCTTCCCGGAAATCGTGAAGCTGCGCAATCGCTTCGCGCGCCGGCTCGGCTTCCTCGATTATTACGACTATAAAGTGTGGTGGGCGGAAGGCTTCGACAAGAAGACGCTGTTCGGATTCCTGGACGATCTCGAGACGCGCACGCGCGAGACCGCACTGCGCGAGATTCGTGCGCTGGAAAAGCGCCACGGCGCCGACGCGATCCTTCCGTGGAATTTCAACTTCCACACGTGGGGCTCGCTGCAAAAGGAGCGTGAGCCCTACTTCCGTTTCGAGGACGCGCTGGAGCGCTGGGCGCGCTCGTTCGCGGCGATGGGTGTGCGCTATCGCAATGCGCTCGTGACGCTGGATCTCCTCGATCGTAAGGGCAAGTACGAAAACGGTTTCATGCACGGCCCGGGACCGGCGTTTCGCCAGCACGGCGCGTGGATTCCGGCGGAGATCAATTTCACGGCAAATGCCGTTCCCGGGCAGCTGGGCAGCGGTTTTCGCGCGGGGGAGACGCTCTTCCACGAAGGCGGGCACGCCGCGCACTACGCGAACATCACCATGGACGCGGCCTGTTTCTCGCAGGAGTACGCACCCACGTCAGTGGCGCTGGCCGAGACCCAGTCCATGTTCATGGATGCGCTCTTGAACGATGCCGATTGGCAATCGCGCTATGCGAAGGACGATGCCGGCCGGCCGATTCCGTTCGATCTGATCGAGCGCTCCATCCGGCTCACGCATCCGTTTCGCGCGCAGGACACGCGCGCACTGCTGACCGTATGCTACGTGGAGAAGGCGCTGTACGAAGCGGACGACAGCGAGCTCACCACCGACGGAATCCTCGCGATGTTCCGCAAGGTCGAGCAGAAGCTGGTGCAGTTGCCCGTCGGAAGCCCGCGTCCCACGCTCGCGGTCCCGCACCTGCTCTCCTGGGAATCATCGGCGTATTACCACGGCTATGTATTGGCTCGGATGGCGGTGTCTCAGACCCGCGCCGCGGTCTTCGAAAAGTACGGGCGGATCGTGGATGAGCCGCGCGTCGGGGAAGAGCTGTCGCGTACCTACTGGGCTCCGGGCAACAGCCGCAGTTTCCTGGATCTCGTGAAGGACATGACCGGACGTGCGTTTTCCGCCGATGCGTTCGTGAACGAGGTCGCGGTCCCCGTGGACGACGTCGTGCGCACTGCGCGGGAGCGAATCGGTCGCCTCGCCGGCGTTCCGGAGTACTCCGGCGACGGCGATCTCGACATGCGTTTGCGCGTGATCCACGGTGCCGAGACGATCGTCGAGGAAGGGAAGACTCCCCTCGAGGCGGCTCAAATGTTCCGGGATTGGATTCTGGAGCACCGTTCGAAAGACGTGGCGGCCGCCAAGGCCTAGCACTCCCGGCACCTGCTGAACTCGTTCCTGTTTGCCACCTGGTGGCGCTCGGAGCCGATGCCCTTCTCCGGCCCCAATGCGAAGGTCCTCGCCGCGCTTCTGGTCGTCCAGATCGTGTTCGCGGTGCACTATCTCGCCGCGAAAGTGCTCCTTCAAGACATCCCGCCCCGCGCGTGGGCCGTCATGCGCATCCTGCCGGCGGCCGCCATCTTCTGCGTGTTCGCACTCCGCCGGGGAATTCCGCGCCTCACCACGAAAGACTTGGGCGAGCTCGCGCTGCAGTCGCTCTTCGGAGTCGTACTGAATCAAGTGCTGTTCATCGAGGGGCTCGCGCGCACCACGCCGGCGCACTCCGCGCTCATCAACACCACGATTCCCATCGCGACCCTGCTTCTGGCCTTCGCGCTCGGGCGCGAGAGCCTGCGCCCGCTGCGCGCCTTGGGAATCGCGTGCGCGCTCGTCGGCGTGCTCGTTCTCCTGCGCGTCGACCATCTCGAGCTTCGCGCCGAATGGTTTCGCGGCGACGTGCTCACCATGCTGAACGCGCTCTCTTTCGGACTCTTTCTCGTGCTCTCCAAGCCCACCGCGACCCGCTTGGGGCCCATCGTCGCCGTGGCGGGAACGCTCGCGTTCGGCTCGCTCGGCATTGCGCTCTTGGGCGCCGGCGAGCTGTCGGGCGTCGATCTCGCCGCCGTTCCGCCGCGCACTTGGTGGATCGCCGGATTCATCGTCCTCGGGCCGACGGTCGCGACGTATCTGCTGAATGCCTGGGCGCTGACGCGGATCGACTCGTCCCAGGTCGCGGTGTTCGTCTATCTGCAGCCGGTGATCGCGGCGTCGCTCTCCGCGTCCCTCTTGGGGGAGGCGATCACGCTTCGTCTCGTGGTGAGCGCAGCGCTGATCTTCGCCGGGCTCTTCTTCGCCACTCGCCCGTCGAAACGCGCGGCGCTCAGCGAAGCAGCTGCCTCCCGATGAGCAGGGCGGCGAGCGCCGCGGCGACCGCGCCGGCCAGCATGAGCTTTTTGAGCTTCGCGATCGCACGCAGCTTCTGAGGGACGAAGGAGGCGGATCGCCCGAAGCTCGTGACCTCGGGTCCTTCCGGGCGTGACGCTCCCGCATTCGTCTCGAACCATTCGTGCATCATTCCGTAGTGCATCAAGAGGATCACCGGACGCACGAAGCTCTTCGTCGGAAACTTGTCCAGCGTCTCCAGCGAGTGGCGGAAGAAGTAGCGCTGGCGCTCCAGGAATCGCGCGCGCTCCATGCCTTCGGAATGCATCGCGGCGAAGAGGAAGACGTCGGACTTGCGCACGTCCTGCGCCGCCCAGGTCTCGTTCGGATATTCGAGGCGCTCCGGCGTGTCCAAGATCGGACGCTCGTGCTCCGCCATCCAACGCGCGTAGGCCAGCAGAGCGGCGCGCGCGTAGGCGTAGTCCTCGTCCAGGCGGCCCGCGTCGGCGCTCACGTCCAGGAACTTCCCGAGCGCTTGCAGGAAGACCGTGTACGACCACTTGTTCTCGGCATCGAGGAGATTGCGCCGCGCCAGGTCGTCCGCCGGATGAATCACGCGCCGGAGCACTTCGATCGCCTTCGTGCGGAAGCGCTCCTCTCCCGAGAGTCGCCACCCGTCGAGCAGCGCGTTCAGCGAATTTCCGGCGCCGCGCCCCGGGCCGTGGTAGTCGAACGCGCGCGTCTTCGTCGCGAGCCCGGTGCGCCCAGGGTCCAGCCATCGAAAGATCGTGCGTGCGCCGTCGTCCGCGTCGATGACCCACTGCGCACTGGCCAGCACGGTTTCGCGCGCGAGCGCATCGCCCGTCGTCAGGTAGCGATGCAAGAGCCCGGTCGTGTAGTTGTGCTCGTCGTCGGGGCCGCCGCCGGGCGAGCCGCGCTTCGGGTAGCTGCGATGGGTGGACAGATCCGCATCCACGTAGTGCACCGTGTGCCAGAAGAGTCCCTGGTTGTACGACGGCTTGTCTTCGTTCGTGTGATAGATGTCCACGTCGATCACGTGGCGCGCCAGCTCTTCGTGAATGCTCCACCAGCGTGGATCTCCGGTACGCGCGAATTGGAGAAATGCGCCGTACACGACGTCGTACTGATTGTTGTAGTGCGAGGCGAACTCGCCGGCCTCTTCGTGGAACTTGGCTTCGTGGTCGGCCCACAGCTCGCCGAAGTGTCGCCAGCCGTACTCGTCGACGCGCTCGCGCTTCATCTCGAACGTGTCGGGCCCTTCCAGGGCCTGATCGACGAGCCGGTCGTGCAGCGAGGGCGAACCGGGACGCCGCGGCTCGAGATAGGGAATCACCGCCGTGGACGCGAGCCACTGCGGCGAGGCGTGCACCAGCGGCGGAGTCGCATCCAGCCCGCGGGCAGGGGAGAGCGCTTCCGCACCGAGCGCGATGGTGAGCTCGTGCGTCTTCTGCTCGCCGCCTTGGATCTCGTGCAACGATGCGCCCGTTTTCGGGAAGAAATGCAGTACGAGCGACTCCGGCTTGGCGCCGATCGACTTCGGAAAATTCTGCCAGAACCACCTTGGATGAACGGCCGCGCCGAACGAGCCGTCATGAAGGGCCACCCACGGCGAAGCGCGAAGTCCCTCGCGCACCTGTCCGCCCACTTTCTCCCGGTATCCTCGAAACGTGACCGAGAGGTTTCGATCGCGATCGAGATGCAGGCGGCTGTTCCAGTGCTCGCCTCCCGAGGAGTCCTGCACGATCTCGAGATGCTGGAGATTCTTCTCAGCGACGGGAATGCTCGGCTCCGCGCTCCAGGCGACGGTCCGGCACGCCGGCGCGCCGAGCTCGAGCGCGAGAGCGCGGATCAGCACGGAGCCTGCGTCGCCGAGCTCCCAGTGCCCGCCCGGATGATGCGCGGGCTGGGGATTTCGAATCGTGAGATGCAATCGAACGGAGGATCGTCCTGCGAACGCGTGGACGCGCGCGATGAAGTCCAGCGACGGCGGCGGACCGTCCGAGTCTTCCTGGGACTCGAAGGGAATCTCGAACGATCCCTCGAGGCGAATGCACGCGCGGATCGGGCCGCGCGCTTCCACCCGGACGCTGCGAATCACGCCGCGCGCTTGTCTTCCCGCGCCGTCTTCCACGGTGAGTCGCGACGTTTCGGGATCCAGCGCCCTTCGCCCGCCGCAGTCGACTCCCGCGAAGGGAAAGCTCGCGCCGCGTGCGAATCGGAAGCGCGCGACGCCGCTGTCGATCTCCACCGTCTCGTCCCGCTCCACGAGGCGCAAGCGCTCGTGGCCGGCGTCGAGCGAGACTCCGGCCCGCGAGGCGTCGCTCAGGACGGCGCGGAGCTCGTCGCCGGTGTGGGCTTCGGCGGGGAGAAGCGCATCGACGAGAATCCACCGGGGGCTTCCGTCGGGCCAGCGGTCGGCGACTTCGAATTGGGTGGGGAGCGGCGCCCCGTCTTTCGTCTGGAGCTCGAGGTGAGGCTCTTCCGGTCCGCCCTTCGGGAAGGGGACGCCGAATGTGGCGGGGACGGGATGGTCGGCGCGACTTGGGGTGATCGCGATCCGCAGCGACGCGACCCTCTGCTGCGTCCCGGCCATCGACTCCATCCCCGACTTCCTCCTCCGCGACACCGCCGATCCACGGGCTCGCGCGGTGGATTTGCGCGCGCACCGCAATGGGCGGGAAAGAACATATCCCACATCGGCGACCTGCGTCAGTCGCGCGCTCCAGCGGCCCTCGCCGAGCCCGTGGCACTCCTTGACTTGTTCGAGGGCGCCCCCTTAGCCTGTACCTTTCCCCGCCCTCCATCGGGCGAGGAAAAGAGTCCCAAGTACCCTCGGGTGGGGTCCTCCGCATGCCAACACGCACCGACAACCCGCTCGTCGTCCAGTCGGACCACACCCTCCTCCTCGAGGTGGACCACGCCCTCGCGGAAACCTGCCGCCAGGCCATTCTCCCGTTCACGGACCTCCTGAAGTCCCCCGACCACGTCCATACCTACCGCATCACGCCCTTTACGCTTTGGAATGCGTCCGCCTCGGGCTTCCAGGCCGAAGAGGTCTTGAAGCGGTTGGCTCGATTCAGCCGCTATCCGCTTCCGCTGAATCTGGTCCACGAGATCGAGACGCAGATGGGGCGCTATGGCCAGGTCGAGCTCCTGCCCGGTCCCACGCCCGCGCAGATCGTGCTCTCGGTTCCGGACCAGCGCTCGGCGATCGACGTCTTCCAGAACCCGCGCCTCGTCAAGTTCATGGAAGCCTCGGTCAACGGAGACCCGTTCCGCCGCCGCATCTCTTCGGCGCTTCGCGGCGAGATCAAAGTGGCGCTGACCGAGATCGGATATCCGGCGCGGGATCTCGTGGGATTCGAGGACGGGGAGAAGCTCTCGTTCGAGCTCCTGGATGTCACACGCTCCGGCCAGCCCTTCACCATCCGCGGATATCAGAGTGCGTCCATCGACGCGTTCTACCAGGACGGCCGCCCGGAGGGGGGCCAAGGAGTGGTCGTGCTCCCGTGCGGCGCGGGGAAGACGATCGTTGGACTCGGGAGCGATGGCGAAAGCGGGATCGAAGACGCTGATCCTGGTGACGAACATCGTCGCGGCGAAGCAGTGGGTTCGCGAGATCCTGGAGCGCACCACGCTTAGGCCGGAAGACGTCGGTGAGTACGACGGGACTGCGAAGGAGATTCGTCCGGTCACGGTGGCGACGTACCAGGTGCTCGTGTATCGCCGCCGCAAGGACGGCGACTTTCCGCACATGAGCCTGTTCCACAAGGAAAACTGGGGCCTCATCATCTACGACGAGGTGCACGTTCTGCCGGCTCCCATTTTCCGCGCGACGTCGGAGATTCAGTCGCGGCGCCGTCTCGGCCTCACCGCGACGCTGGTGCGCGAAGACGGCCGCGAGAGCGACGTGTTCAGCCTGATCGGCCCGAAGTGCTACGAAGTTCCGTGGAGAGACCTCGAATCGAAGGGTTGGATCGCAACGGCCCGCTGCTCGGAGATTCGCGTCCCGTTCCCGGACGATCTGCGCCCGGAATACGCATCGGCGGAGAAGCGGCGCAAGTATCGGATCGCCGCGGAAAATCCCGCGAAGGAAGAAGTCGTCCAGCACATCCTCGCGGCGCATCCCGACGATCACGTGCTGATCATCGGCGGCTATCTCTCGCAGCTCCGTGCTCTGGCGCGCAAGCTGAAGGCGCCGCTCATCACCGGGCAAGTGGCGACGCAGGAGCGCGAGCGACTCTACAGCGCGTTTCGCGCGGGAACGATCCGCATCCTGGTCGTGTCCAAGGTTGCGAACTTCGCCGTCGATCTGCCTGAAGCGAACGTGGCCATCCAGGTGAGCGGCACGTTCGGCTCGCGCCAGGAAGAAGCGCAGCGCCTGGGGCGCATCCTCCGTCCCAAGGAAGCGGACACGCGCTTCTACTCGCTGGTCACCGCCCACACGTCCGAACAGGAGTTCGCGCTGAAGCGCCAGCTCTTCCTCACCGAGCAGGGATACCACTACAACGTGATCGACCTCGAATCGCCGGACGCGATGGAGACCTCTCTGCAGGAGCTCTTTGCGATGCCGGCCACGCGCTGGGCGCCTGCGTGAAGCGGACACTCCACGACTTCCTCGCGAAGGAAGTTCTCTTCGAGCATCTGCTCGCGATCCAGCGTCACTACCTGGGATCGGGAAGCTACGACCGCGGCACCATGGTGACGCGCATCGAGCAATTCTTGGAGAGCCCCGAAGGTCGCGCGCGCCTCGCTCAGGGACTGGGTCGCGAAGAAATCGAGCTGCTCCATCTTCTGCGGCTCGTCGGCGGCATCGCGCCGCGCAAGTGGCTCTTCCGCGAGCTGGCCAGCCGAAGCTCGCTCGCCGCCGAAGATTGGAAGCGGGTCGCGTGGGGACTTCGCCGCCGGCATCTCCTGTTCCAGATCGGGAGCGACACCGCGTATTTCCCCGAGGGGATCTCCGATCTTCTCGCGTCCGTCGTTTCCGAAGCGCCCGCACGCCTGCACTCCGACGTGGTCCCGGGACCGTCCGCGCTGCGCCAGTCGGTGCACGGCCTGGTGATCGCGCTGGTGAATACCGTGCACCAGGAATCGCCGCGGGTGATGGCCGAGGACGATCGCATCTGGAAGCGCGACCTCCAGGGGATGGCCGACTTCTTCCACTCGTATCTCTTCGAGACGAACAGCTCCGGGGAAGGATCGATCCGGCTCATTCGCGGGCGCATCAGCCGGCTCGTGGAGCTGATTCGCCGCATGGGCTTCTTCGAGAAGCGCGGCAAGCGCCTGCACGTGAATCGCGAGAACTGGGCGGACTGGACGCGGCGCGGCGAAGTGGAGCGCTCCAGCTTGTTCCTCTCGTTCCTCAAGGATCACTACGAACATATTCCAGTTGCGCTGGAAGCGCTCGTGGATTGGCGCGAATCGTCTTGGATCCCGCTCGATCGCCTCACCGAAGCGGTGCGCTATCGCTCGCTGCGCACCTCGTTCCACGTGCTGCGGGTGCGCCCGCAAGCAGACGTGGCCGGCGAAGGTACCGGGACGCGGCTGGGTTTCGGCCTGCGTTCATCTGCTCGCCGATCTCGGGCTTCTGTACACCGGCTCCGATTCCCGCGGCGA
This sequence comes from uncultured Gemmatimonadales bacterium, assembly GCA_963725045.1. GTDB lineage: Bacteria > ARS69 > ARS69 > ARS69 > ARS69 > CAVRWY01. The sequence goes on along the minus strand of CAVRWY010000008.1, from coordinate 269,529 downwards.
GCCGGTGGCCCGCGCGACCGAAGGTGCCATCGAAGCATGGGGGCTCCTCCACGGAGTGCGCACGACGGCGCGGCGGCGCTCGCGCGAGAAGACGGAGCTTCGCGTGTACGCGCAGCCGAACTTCGAGCTGCTCGTACCCGAGGATGTGCCGCCTTCGGTGCACCGCGAGATCGGGGAGATCGCGCGGCTCAAGTCGCTGGATCGCTTCTGGACCTACACGCTCACCGCGGAGTCGGTGGCCCGTGGCGTGGAGGAAGGGCTCACCGCGCGCGAGATCGTCGAGCGGCTGGACCGCTTCGCGCTGGGGTCGGTTCCGGGGAATGTGCGCGACGCGGTGGGCGGATGGGCTCGCACGGCGTGGTGGGCGTCGAACAACGGCGGGCGCGTGGTGCTGCGGGCGGAGGCGGATTTCTTCGAAACGATCCAGACGCTGGAAGGATGGGAATCGCGCTTCGAGCGCGTCGATCATTCCCTGGCACCCATCGTCCCCCGCAACGAAGCGGCGCACTGGCTCGAAGAGCGCGGAGTGCGCGTGGCCAGCGAAGAGCAGGAGCTGACGCCGGAGACCGGACGCTCGCCGCGCGACGATTACCACCGCGCGGTCGATGCGTGGACCCGGCGCACCGCGCACGGCGGCGAAGGCCCGCCGGCCGGAAGCACGTGGGACGACGCGATTCCGGTCGAGCCGCTTCCCGAATCGCGCGCACCCGGCGGCGCCTACCCTGGTGCGGGAGCCAGCGAGCACTAGATCTCGCGGCGGCATTGCGGCGATCACGATCGCGCCAGCACATGCTTGACTTCCCCGCGCGCCGCTCCGATATTCGCGACCGCTCTGCACGCCTCGGAACCATTGGAGCACGCATGAGTCGCACGCTGCGAACTCGCCTCGTTCTCTTCGTCGTTTCGGCCGCGCTCGCGGCCTCGGGCTGCGGGGGAGATCGCGCCAAGACGGACGCTTCCGCACGCACGGATTCCGCGGTGCGCGATCCGTTTCGCGTCGCGCTTCTCTTGACCGGGCCGATCTCCGACGACGGCTGGAACGAGAGCGCCCACGAGGGTCTGGTCGCCATCCAGAAGGAGCTCGGCGCCGAAGTTGCAGCGGTCGAGAGCCTGGACAAGAGCAAGTTCGAAGAAAATCTCCGCCAGTTCGCCGGCCGCGGTTTCGATCTCGTGTTCGGTCATGCGTACGAGTTCCAGGACGCCGCACTTCAAGTCGGCCCCGACTTTCCAAAGACCACGTTCATCGTGATCGCCGGAAACACCAGCGCGGCGAACGTCGGAGCGGTTCACTTCCGCCTGGAAGACGCGACGTATGTCTTGGGGGCGCTCTCCGCGAAGCTTTCGTCGACGAAAACCGCGGGCTTGGTCGGCGGCGAGGAGATTCCATCTTTGAAGCCGGGGTTCGACGGATTCGTGAACGGCGCCAAGAGCGTCGATCCCGAGTTTCGGGTGATCACGAAGTACGTGGGCAATTGGCACGACGTCGCGCTGGCGCGCGAGCTCGCGGAAGCGTTGATCGCCCAAGGGTGCACCGCGATCTTCCAGAACGCGGACAAAGCCGGGCTCGGCGTGTTCCAGGCGACCGCGGCGCACCCCGGCGTCTGGGCATTCGGCTCCAACAAGAATCAGAACGACGTCGTTCCCGGGGCGATCCTGGCGAGCGCGGTGCTCGACGTTCCCACGGCGTATTTGCGAATTGCCCGGGCCGTGCACGGCGGGACATACGTGCCCAAGGCGGAGACGATGGGCGCCGCCGAGGGTGTCGTGAAGGTGGAGATGAATCGCGCGCTCGAGGGCTCGCTTCCGGCGGACATTTCGGCTTGGGTCGCGGAGCTCGAGACGAGCCTTCGCGAGGGCCGCATCGCGGCGATTCCTCCCACGCCGTGACCTTGCCCGAGGGCACGCACGCGGACTCTCCGCTGCTTCGTGCCGCGGGTCTCACGAAAATATTTGGTGCGACGCGGGCATTGGACGACGTCTCTCTCGACGTGCATGCCGGCGAAGTGCACGCGATCCTCGGCGAGAACGGCGCGGGGAAGACCACTCTTGTGAAAGTTTTCGACGGGCTCGTCGCTCCCGACGCAGGAACGTTGTCCTGGCGCGGGAGCTCGGTGCGCCTGCGCTCGCCGCGGGACGCGCAGCGTCTCGGCGTCGCCATGGTGCATCAACATTTCATGCTCGTTCCCGCGCTCACTGTCGCCGAGAACGTGCTGCTCGCGCACCCGGACCGCGAACGCTTTCTCCTCGATCGAGATCGGGCGCGCGCCTGGGTGCGCGACATCGCCGAGCGCCACGGCTTCCTCCTCGATCCCGACGCGCGCGTCGGCGAGCTTCCCGTCGGAGCACGCCAGCGCGTGGAGATCGCCAAGGCCTTGGCGCGCGATGCGACGCTGCTCATTCTGGACGAGCCCACCGCGGTGTTGACGCCGCACGAAACCGAGGACCTGTTTCGCCTGGTGCGAACGCTGCGCGAGCAGGGGAGCGCGATTCTCTTCATCAGCCACAAGCTTCCCGAGGTGCTCGAGCTCTCCGATCGCATCACGGTGATGCGCCGCGGGCGCGTCGTGGGGCGCTTTCGTCGCGGCGAAGCGGATGCGGCTCGGCTCGCGGCTTCCGTGCTGGGCACCGATCCCATCGCCGTCGCGCGCGCCGGTGCAGCCCGCGGCGGGCCGCGGCCGCGGCGCTTCGCGCGGGGAGCGCATCGTTCTCCAAGCGCGCGGGCTCGGCGCTCGCTTCCCCAACGGGCTCACGGTGCGCGACGTCGACTTCGCAGTGCACGCCGGCGAGATCTTCGCCGTCACGGGAGTCGACGGGAACGGCCAGGAAGAATTCGCCGCGCTGCTCGCCGGGATCGCGCGTGCGGACGCCGGGAGTCTCGCGCTGAACGGCGAGGACGTGACGCGCGCCGGAGTTCGCGAGCGCTGGACGCGGGGGCTCTCGGTGCTTCCCGGCGACCGAACGCATGAAGGAGTGATCGGCGAATTCGCGGTGTGGGAAAATTTATCGCTGCGCGACTTCGGCGCGCCGTTTGCGCGGCGTCTGGGCGGGCTGCTGATCGATCCGGCGGCGCATCAAGCGCGCGCCGCGGAGCTGGTCGCCGCGTTCGACGTGCGTGCGTCCGGAGTCCGCGCCAAGGCGCGCACGCTCTCCGGGGGCAACCAGCAGAAGCTGCTTCTTGCGCGCGAGATGGCGCATGCGCCGCGCGCGATCGTCGCGGTGAATCCGACGCGTGGGTTGGACGTCGGAGCGGCGCGGGATGTGCTCGCGCGATTCCACGCCATGCGCGATGCGGGCGGCGCCGTGCTTCTGGTGTCCACCGAGCTCGACGAAGTTCTCGAAGTGGCCGATCGCGTGGCGGTGATGTCCGCGGGCCGGCTCCGAGAGATCTCCGAGCCCGATCGCGAGCGCGTGGGCGCGGCGATGCTCGCCGCCGCGAGCGCATGAGCCGCGCAGTGCGTCTCGTGCTGACGCAGGCGGCGTTCCTTGCCGGTGCGGTTGCGTTCGCGGGCCTTCTCGTGCTCGCTTCCGGTCACGATCCCCGAGCCGCATGGATCGCGCTCGCCGAAGGCTCCTTCGGATCGAAGCTCGCCTTTCTCAACGTGTGGACGAAAGCGTGTCCACTGCTTCTCACCGGGCTCGCGGTGACGATCGCGTTTCGCGCGGGGTTCTGGAACGTCGGCGCGGAAGGACAGTTCGTGATGGGTGCGATCGCCACTGGGGCGATCGGAACTTGGAGCGGAATCCCGGCGCCAATCCATGCCGCGCTCGTGGCCATCGCTGCCTTCGGTGCGGGCGCGCTGTGGTGTCTCGCGGCGGCGTGGCTCCGTGAAGCACGCGGCGCGTCCGAAGTGATCACCACGATCCTCTTGAACTTCGTCGCGTCGTTCCTGCTCGCCTGGCTTGTGCACGGTTGGCTCATGCAGGAGTCCCGCGCCCAGCCCGATCGGCGATCCGATCGTGCCGGCGCTTCGGCTCGCGCGCTGGGGCGGCGCCGGCTCCACGCTGCACACCGGCATTCTTCTCGCGGCGGCGGCTTGCTTTGCCGGGCACGTGTTCTCTGCGGCGCACGGAGCGCGGCTTTCACATTCGCGCGATCGGGGCGAATCCCGAAGCGTCGCGTTGGGCGGGAATCCCGGTGCGCCGCCGCCTGGCACTCGCCGCGCTTCTCTCGGGAGGAATCGCCGGAATCGCGGGGGCCACGGAAATGCTCGGCGTGCTCGGCCGGCTCTTCGACAAGGTGTCGCCCGGCTACGGCTTCACGGCGATCGCGGTCGCGCTGCTCGCGCGTCTCGAGCCGCTGGCACTGCTTCCCGCGGCGTTCGTGTTCGGTGCGCTGGAAGCGGGCGCGTCGCGGCTGCAGCAGGACGCCGGGGTCTCGCACGTCCTGGTGCTCGTGGTGCAGGCGGTCGTGATTCTGGGCTCGGCGGCGTCGGGTGCGCTCGTCGCCCGGCGGGAGGCCTCGTGATGGAGCTCTGGGAAGCGCTTCTCTCCGCGGCGGTGCGTATCTCGATTCCCATTCTTCTCGCCGTGCTCGGAGAGATCGTGGTGGAGCGCTCCGGCGTGCTGAACGTGGGGCTCGAGGGAATGATGCTGGCCGGTGCGTTCGGTGGATTCGCCGGGCGCGGCCGTCACCGGAAACGCGTGGGCGGGCGTCGCGCTCGGCGCGGCCTGCGGGGTCGCGCTCGCGGGACTCTTCGCCGTGCTCGTGGTCCGCTTCGATCAGGACGCGATCGTGGTGGGCATCGCGCTCAATCTGCTCGCGGTGGGAGTGACCGGCGTGCTCCATCGCGCGATGACCGCGGGCGCGGACGCGGTCACTCGCGTCGCTTCGCTTCCGCCGGTGCCGATCCCCGGTCTCGCGAACGTTCCGATCGTGGGCCCCGCGTTCTTCGCGCAGCACGCGCTCTCGTCACGCGGCGTTCCTGCTCGCGGCCGCCGTGGCGCTCTTCCTTTCGCGAACGACGCCGGGTCTCGTCGTGCGTGCGTGCGGCGAGAACCCGGAAGCGGTGGAGACCTCCGGGATCGGCGCGCGCCGCGTGCGCTTCGCCGCCGTTCTGTTCGGCGGGCTCATGGCCGGGCTCGCGGGCGTGGCGCTCTCCATCGGATCCTCGGACACGTTCGTCGAGAACATGACGGCGGGACGCGGATTCGTGGCGCTGGCGCTGGTGGTGCTGGCGCGCTGGAATCCGTGGGCGGGCCTCGCGGGGTGTCTTCTCTTCGGGTTGGCGACGGCGTTCCAGGTTCGATTCCAGGGCGAGCCGCTGTTCGGCGTGGAGATCCCGTACCATTTCTTCCAGATGCTGCCGTACGCTCTGACGCTCGTCGTGCTGGCGGTGACCTCGCGGCAGGAACGAGGGCTCCCGCTGCGCTCGGTCGGCCGTATCGTCGAGGGCGGGCATGATCGTCACGCGGGTCGAGCGGATCCGGGCCGCGGCACCGGGGCGGGATGGAACGGTGCGCGTGCATGCCTACGATCTGGAGGCCAGCTTCGAAGGGACCATCGATCCCGCGAGCGGCATGGTCGTGAACCTGCAGACTCGAAGACGAGCATGCGCTCGCGCGTCGTGCGCCGGGTGCACGAGAAATGCTCGACGGACGCGACGGGCGCCCTGACGCGCCCACCCCGGAGGCGCTCGCGCTCTTCGCGTGGAGGGAATTGGACGGCGCGGTCCAACGAGCGCCGGCTCGTGCGGGTGCGCTTGGACGCGCGGCCCGAGCTCGCGGTGGAATGCCGCGGCGAAGGAGCTCCCGATGGATGTGACCCGAATCTACGAGTTCAGCGCCGCGCATCGCCTGCACGGTGCCGGGCTCAGCGACGACGAGAATCGCGCCGTCTTCGGCAAGTGCAACAATCCCGAAGGCCACGGCCACAACTACGTCTTGGAAGTCACTTGGAGCGGACCCCCGGGTCCACGGGAGAGCTCGTGCCCGCCGAACACGTGCGATCGCATCGTGCGCGAGGAAGTCGCGGACCGCTGGGACCACAAGAACCTGAATCGCGATCTCCCCGAGTTCCGCGACGTAAATCCCACCGCGGAGGAGATCGTGCGCGTCGCCTGGGATCGGCTCGCGCGTGCGTTCGCGGGAGCGCTTCCCCCGGGTGTTCGACTCCATCGATTGAAGCTGCGCGAAACGGCGAGGAATCATGTCGAGACGACCGGAGACTGAAGATCCCGCGGCGGCGATCGCGGCCACCACCTGGTTCGAGCGCACGGATGGCTCGCGCCTGGTCATGACGGGGGCGGATTGCAAGGATCTGCTTCACCGGCTCACCTCGAACGACATTCTCGCTCTGGTTCCGGGGCGCGGATGCCGCACGCTTCTGTTGGAGCGGAGCGGGCGTCTCGTCGATCGCTTGATCGCGACCGATCGAGGAGAAGATCTTCTGCTGCTTGGCACCGGCGTGCGCGCGGAGCCGGTGATCGCGGCGATCGAGCGCTTCACGATTCTGGAGGACTCGCGCATCGCGCGCCTCGACGGAGACGACGCGCGAGATCCTCGTGACGGGAGCGGAGGCCGCTGCGGCGGTGGAAGCGGCGACGCGGCGTCGCGGCGCGCCGCGCTCGATCGCTACGGGTGCGCGCCCGTCAAGGGGCGCGCGGGGAGCGCGCGACCGTGGTGCGCGTGGAGGATCACGCGGGGCCCGCGTTCGCGATCGTGATCGCCGAACGACGCGGCGCGCATTTGCTCGAAGGATTGCGTGGCGCTCAGGCGAGCGACGCCGAGCGCTTGCGGCGGCTTCGCGTGTGGAGCGGCATCGCCTCGTGGGGTGCGGAGATCGACGAGCGCACGATTCCTTTGGATGCGCGTCTCGTGGATGCGATCACCTTCACCAAGGGCTGCTACGTCGGACAAGAGGTGATCGCGCGCCTGTATCATCAGAAGCGCGTGAAGCGATCGCTCTGCCGCATCGCAATCGGAGGGGCCCGGCGAGCCGGCCGCCGGCGCGGCTCTGCAGCACGACGGCGCCGCCGTGGGGCGCGTCACCGGCGCCGCGGCGTTCGGAGATCGGTGCGTCGCGCTGGCGATCGTGGATGCCGCGCTCGATGTCCCAGGAACCAAGCTCTTCGTCATCGACGGCGGGACGCAGCGTCCGGCCGAAGCGTCTGACGCTCCACCCCGAAGGAGATCCGCGATGGCGCGCGTGATGGAACCCGTCCAAGAGGAAACGCGCGAGCTCGTTCAGCTCCGGCGCGATTTCCACCGACATCCCGAGCTCGGCTTCCAGGAAGTGCGCACGTCGCGCATCGTCGCCGAGCGCCTGGAGTCGCTCGGCTACCGCGTGCGTCGCGGCGTCGCCGAAACGGGCGTGCTCGGGGATCGCGGGGAAGGGCGGGCGCTCGCTCCTGCTTCGCGCGGACATGGACGCGCTCCCGATTCACGAGGAGAACGACGTCGAGTATCGCAGCACGGTCGCCGGGCGTCATGCACGCGTGCGGGCACGACGGCCACACCGCGATCGCCATGGTCGCGGCGTCGCGTCTCGCCAAAGGGGAGCTCGCCGGGCGCGTGCGCTTCGCGTTCCAGCCCGCGGAAGAAGGAGGGCGCGGCGCCGACCGCATGATCGAGCAGGGCGCACTGGAAGACGTGGACGCGGCGATCGGTCTGCACCTGTGGAGCACGCTTCCCGTCGGCAAGATCGCGATCACCCCGGGGCCGACGATGGCGTCGGTCGACGAGTTCACGATCGAGGTGCTCGGCACGGGATGCCACGCGGCGATGCCGCACGAGGGAGCGATCCCATCGTCGCCGCCGCGGAGATCGTGCAGAGCTTGCAAACGATCGTGAGCCGCTCGGATCTCTCCCTTGGATCCCGCGGTGGTGAGCGTGACCCGCATCGAAGCCGGCTCCGCGTTCAACGTGATTCCGGAATCGGCGCGCCTCATGGGCAACGGTGTCGCACGTTCTCGGAGAGCGTACGCGACGCAGTGCATCGCGCGATCCACGAGCGCGTCGCCGGGAAAGGCAGCGCGGTCGTGGAGAAGAAGACCAAAGTGCTGGTGAACGATGCGCATATGTGCGCGATCGTGCGGCGCGCGGCGGAAGCGGTGGTGGGAAAGGAGAACGTCGTCGACGACGTCCGCACCATGGGCGGCGAGGACTTCGCGTCGTTTCTCGCGGCTGTTCCGGGGTGCTTCTTCTTCGTGGGAGCGGCTCCGAAGGCCGATCCCGAGCCCCATCACAGCCCCCGCTTCGACGTCGACGAGCGCTCCCTCGCGCTGGGGCTGGAGGTGATGACCCAGGCCGCGGCCATCTATCTTCGGGAGGGCTAGCGTCTCGTTGCGGAAGTCGGGCCCGTTCGCCCGACTTCCCCGGGGGGACCCTGGCGGACCCCCGCCCGCCGGGGCTAGAATCGAGGGCGCACCAAAGCCCGTACTCCCTGTGGCCCCCGCACCGGAAATTTCGAAAGAATGCCGATCTCCTCGATTCGGAAGGTCGCCGCCGTGGGGTCTGTTTCTCGCGGTCGTGGTTCCGCTCGCTCCCGCGGCGAGCGCTCCCGGCCGACACGCTCTCCGGTGCCGGAGCGTGAAAACCATTCGCCCGTTCTCAGCGTGAATCCCGCGGGGAATCCTCTCGCCGTCTGGATCGCAACGGCCCCCGACACGAACGCGGCCGGCGTCTTCGACGAGCTCGTGCTCTCCCGCAACAACGGGACCGGGTGGAGCGTCGCCGGAGATTCTCGCCGGCCCGGGCAACTTCTTCACGCCGCGCGTCGCCTTCTCCAGCGACGGCGCGCGCTGGATCGTGTGGATTCAGCACGACGGATCGGATTCGCAGGTGCGCCTGCGCCGCGACTACGCGAATCAGACCACGTACTTCACGCTCGGCGATCCGCTGCAGCCCGATCTGGCGCCGGCGATCTGCGCGGCGAACGCCGACAGCGTGATCGTCGTCTGGCAGGCGTGGCGGGGGAGCGATTACGACGTCATGATGAGCGTGGTCGATTCCACCGGCGCTTCGCCCCAGACCAATCTCTCGGAGTGCGATCTCAACGACCGCGATCCCGAAGTCGTCTGGGGCGACGGACAGGCGTGGATCGTTTGGTCCAGCTATCGCGGCGAGCCCTACAACTTGATGTGCCGGCGATTCGACGGCACTTCGCTCACTCCTGCGGTGCGCATCACCACGTCGTATCGCGCGCGCAATCTGCATCCCAAGATCGCATTCGACGAGACCCAGGATCTCCTGTGGGTGACCTGGATCTGGGTCAATCAAGGATGGGGCGGATTCAACAACAGCGAGTGGCCCGCGCTCTACGACGTGGGCTCGCCGCGCATTCGCGCGTTCGACGGCGTCACCATCTTCGAGCCGCAGGGTTTGGACGCGGACGACCGCTTCCCGATCGTCCCCATGGAATCCTTGGGCTTCGAGCGCTACCTGTACGACAGCGGCACGCGTCCCATGATCGATCGCTACGGGCCCGGGCTCGAGCTGCTGCAGGATCCCGGCGGGCGCGTGTGGTGCTTCTACAAGCAGATCGGAACCATCACCGAGCTCGGCGTGCCGAATCGATACTGGGGAGTCGTGGGGCTGAACTATGGCGGCGCGTCGTGGTCCTCGCCGACCGAGTTCGTGGAGAAGCGCACGTCGCTCGGATGGGAGTCGCCCGCGGTGGTGGTGGCCCGCGACTCGCTGTGGGTGGCGTGGGCCTCCGACAATCGCGCGGGGCCCATCACTCCCGGTGTCATCAATCTCTTCGGCGACGACCTGAACATCGTGGTCACTCGTTTTCCGGCGGACACTGCGGCAGCCCCGCCGCCGTCGCTGATCCCGATCGGCACCGCGAGCGCACCGGGCGCTTGCCCTCCCGAAGTGCATCCCTCGTTCACGATCGGCGAAGGGGAGTCGCAGCGCACGCTCTGCTGGGGGGACACGCATCGCCACAGCATGGATTTCTCGTGGGATGCCGACGTGGATCCGCCGCTGCAACAGACGATCATCTACGCGCAGGACTTTCTGGGATTGGATTTCCTGGTCCCCTCCGATCACTGCGAGCGCTATTCGCCGGCGGTATGGGCCTGGGCGCGCAAGTGGGCGCAGATCGGCAGCATCCCCAATCGATTCACGATCTATCCCGGCTACGAGCGATCGATGCAGGGCTTTGCCGGTGGGCACCAGAATTCCGTCTACCGTGATCCGGAGACTTACGTCGCCGAGACCGCGGCGCTTCCCGTGGTGAACAACTGGCACACGCTCTATGCGGCGCAGCAGGGGATCGACGTGCTCAGCATTCCGCACACCACCGCGCAGTGCGGCGTGCTGACCGACTGGTTTCATCTCTCCAACGGAAATCCGTCCGTTCTCCCGGCGCCTCTGCGCGTGGTCGAGGTGTACCAGGCGCTGCGCGAAAGCTACGAGCACCCGGGTTGCCCCCTGCAGTCTCCGTTCTGCACCGTCGGCCCCACGAACGGATGGGTGAACGTCGCGCTGGCGATCGGCATGCGCATCGGGCTCATCGCCTCCAGCGATCACACCGTGCGCGCCTGCTTTGCGGGGGTGTACTCGCTCGATCGAAGCCGCGACGCGATCTGGGACGCGCTGTACGACCGCCATACGTTCGGCACTTCGCGCGAGACGAAAATGAACGTCGATTTCCGAGTGGCGGACGCGATCGTCGGCTCGGAGGTGCAATCGGGGTCGCACCCGCCGATCACTGTGCAGATCGATGCCAGCGCGCCGCTCACCTCGATCGAGATCCACAAAGACGGCAACCCGACATGGTTCGCGACCAGCTCCGCGGCGTCGGACACGGCATTCACGATCATCGATCCGGATCCCGGAATCGTGGGGACGTCGAGCTACTACTATCTGCGCGTCGGCGACGCCCTGGGTCACATGATCTGGACGAGCCCGGTCTGGGTCGATTTCACTGAAGCCGTGACGGGCGTGGGCGACGTCGCCGAGCTCGACGGCGAGCTGGTGCTGGAGACTGTGCCGAACCCCGCGGTGCATTCCGCACGATTCGTGATCCGCGGGATCGGTCCGCACGGGGGGCGGGTGCGCGTGCACGACGTCACCGGCCGGCTCGTGAAAAGCCTCTCGATCGCAGGGTCCGAGCGCCGCGCCGAGATCGAATGGGATCTCACCGGCGACGACGGCGCGAAGGTCGCAGCTGGCACCTATTACGTGGTCGTGCAATCGAGCGGCAAGTCGCGAGCCGTGCCGCTCGTCGTCCTGCGGTGAGGCGAAGCGAGCGCACCATGCGCGTGCCTGCGATTGCGTTCGCGCTGCTCGCCGCCGGCGCCGTTGCCATGGGAGCCGCCTTCCCCGCCGGCGCGCAGGCCCCCACCGACACGCTCGGAGTGGACGGGCGCGACGACCATTCGCCGGCGCTCGCGGTCTCGCCGGCGGGCTCGCCAGTGCTCGCCTGGATCGCCACCACTCCGGACACGTCCTCGGCGGCGCCGGGCGATGCGCTGGTCGCCGCCGCGCACGACGCTTCCGGCTGGGGCGCGCCGGAGATCCTTCTCGAGAATGCCGATCTGTTCCCGCCCGACGTGGCGCTCTCGCCCGACGGCGCGCGATGGATCACGTGCACGATGCTGGAAGGCGGTGACTCGCAGATCTTCGTGCGCCGCGACTTGGGCGGGGTCTCGTCCACGTTTCAACTGGGCGATCCGGCGTTGCCCGATCTCGCTCCGGCGCTCTGTGCGATGCGTAGCGACTCCGTGCTGGTCGTCTGGCAGGCATGGCGCGACGGCAACTACGAGATCTTAGCGTCGGTCGGCAATGCGTCCGGATTCTCGTCGCCGATGCTCGTGTCCGAATGTCAGCGCAACGACCACGAGCCCGACGTGGTCTGGGGAAACGATCGCGCGTGGATCGTTTGGTCCAGCTATCGCGGCGAGCCGTACAACTTGCTTTGCCGTACGTTCGACGGCGCCATCATGAGCGACACGCGCGCCATCACGAATTCGTATCGCGCGCGGAATCTGCACCCGCGGCTCGCGTTCGACGAGGCGCATGATCTCCTGTGGATCACGCACACCTGGGTGAACCAGGGGTGGAACGGATTCAATCAGCGCGAATTCCCCGGGCTCTTCGATCGTGGATCGCCACGCGTGCGCGTGTTCGACGGAACGGTCGTCTACGAGCCGCAGGGACTGAACGCGGACCATCAGTTCCCGCTGGCTCCGATGGAGACGCTGGGCTACGAGCGCTTCCTCATGGACGGCGGGACGCGCCCCATGTTCGACCGATGGGGAAGCGGAGTTGCGGTCGCCGTCGAGCCGGATGGCAGCGCGTGGTGCTTCCACCGCCAGCTCGGGACCATCACCGAGCTTGGGGCCGCGCAGCGCTATTGGGGGGTGGTGGGAGCGCGATACGATGGCGCGAGCTGGTCCACGGCGAGCGCATTCTTGGATCTGCGCGCCTCGCTCGGGTTCGAGCATCCCGCGCTCGTCGCCGCATCCGACTCGCTGTGGGTGGCGTGGTCTGCGGATCATCGTGCGTCGCCGATTCAGACGAGCCTGCTCAATCTCTTCGGGACGGATTCGGACATCGTAGTGCGACGTTTCGCGACGAGCGATTCTTCGGGCGCGCCGCCGGCACTCGTCTCTCTGGGGGCGGCCGGCGCCCCCGGGGCGTGTCCCCCCGAGTCGCACCCTCAGCCGCAAATTACGATCGGCGAGTCCACGCGCACGCTCTATTGGGGTGACACGCATCGCCACTCGGTGGATTTCTCGTGGGACGGCGACTTCGATCCGCTGCTGCAGGAGACGATCATGTACTCGCTCGATTTCCTGGGGCACGACTTCCTCGTGCCTTCGGATCATGCCGAGCGCTACTCGCCGCTCCTGTGGACCATGGCGCGCAAGATGGCACAGGTCTCGGGAGTGCCCGGACGGTTCGTCGTCTTCCCCGGATACGAGCGATCGATGCAGGGTTTCGCCGGCGGGACATCAGAACGTCGTGTACCGGGATGCGGAAGACTTCGTGCAGTCCAGCGCGGCGTTTCCCGTCGTGGACGACTGGCACGCAATGTACGCCGCGCTGTCGGGATCGAGACACTATCGATTCCGCACACGACCGCACAGTGCGGCGTGGTTTCCGATTGGTTCCACCTCGCGAATGGGAATCCGGACTCGCTGCCGGCGCCGCTGCGCGTGGTCGAGGTGTACCAGGCGCTACGCGAGAGCTTCGAGTATCCGGGCTGTCCGCTGCAGTTTGGTGGGTGCGTCGCGGACTCGACGAACGGGTGGGTGAACGTCGCGCTGGCGCTGGGAATGCGCGTGGGGCTCCTCACCTCCAGCGATCACGACACCCGCGCGGCGTTCGCGGGGGTTTGGGCGGTGGATCCCTCGCGCGAGGCGATCTTCGACGCGATGCGAGAGCGCAGCACGTTCGGCACGTCGCGGGCGACGAAGATCACGGTCGACTTCCGGGTTGCGGGAGGGCTCATGGGGACGGAAGTGGAATGGGACCGAGAACCCGACGATCCACGTCTCGATCGATGCGAACGATCCGCTGACCGCAATCGAGATCCACAAGGACGGCGACCCCGCATGGTTCGTCACCTCCTGTGCGGGCCCGGACACGTCCTTCGCGATCACCGATACCGATCCGGTGATTCCGGGAACGTCGAGCTACTACTACTTGCGAGTGCGCGCAGGGTTTCGTGCGGTCTGGACGAGCCCCGTATGGGTGGACTGGACCGGCGGATCCTCCCGTCGGCGTCGATGCGGCGAGCGGTGCTCGTGTGGATCTCTCCATCGCCGCCTCGCCGAATCCCGCACGAGGAAATGTGGTGCTCGCCGTCGGCGGAATCGATGCGCGCGGCGGCCGGATCCGCATCGTGGACGTCAGCGGGCGCCTCGTTCGCCGGATCGATCTGGGCGGCGGGGCCGTGCGTCGCGACGTGAACTGGGACGCCCGCGACGAAGGGGGCCGGCGCGTCGCCGCGGGGGCCTACTACGCAGTGGTGCAGTCGGGAGGTGAGACGCGCTCGACGCCGTTCGTCGTGCTGCGTTGAAATGAGTGCCGCGGCGCCGGATCCTTCATGGATCTTCGGGGTTTTCGGCGTGGGTTGATGGCGCGAGCCCCGAATGAGAAGCTGGCGCCCAAGTGAGAAGCAGGCTGCCGTTTGTGGAGCCGCCTCGACAAGGAGAGGGGAGTCATGACGCAGTTGCAGACGGCCAAGCTCGATGATTTGAAAGCCGGCATGAAGGGCAGTGTCCTCGTTCCGAGCGATGCCGCGTACGAGAGCGCACGAAAGATCTGGAACGCGACGATCGACAAGCGCCCCGGCGCGATCGTGCGCTGTTCCACCACGGCGGACGTGCGTCAAGGCGGTGAACTTCGCCCGCACGAACGGCCTCGTGCTTGCCGTCCGCGGGGGCGGACACAACATCGCCGGGAACGCGCTGTGCGACGGTGGAATCGTGATCGATCTCTCGCAGATGAAAGCCGCAACCGTCGACGCGAAGGCGCGCGCGCGTCACCGTCGAGGGAGGCGCGACGCTCGGGGATCTCGACGCTGCGACCCAGGCTCACGGCCTGGCCACTCCGCTCGGCATTAACTCCACGACCGGTGTTGCGGGGTTGACGCTGGGAGGCGGCTTCGGCTGGCTCAGCCGCAAGTACGGAATGACGGTCGACAATCTCGAGTCCGCAGAAGTCGTGACTGCCGCGGGAGAGGTGGTGCGCGCCAGCACCACGGAAAACCCCGACCTCTTTTGGGCGATTCGTGGCGGCGGCGGAAATTTCGGAGTCGTCACCCGCTTCGAGTTCCGGCTCCATCCCGTCGGGCCGAACGTGCTCAGCGGCTTGATCGTGTATCCGCTCTCCGAAGCGAAATCGGTCTTGAAGAAGTACCGCGACTTCGTCGCGAAGGCGCCGGACGAGCTGTCGGTGTGGACGGTGCTGCGCCTGGCGCCGCCCCTGCCGTTCCTTCCCGAGAGCGTCCACGGCCAGGGAATCGTCGCGCTCGCGCTTCTTTATACCGACGATCCGAAGAAGGGCGAGCCTCTCGTCGATCCTCTGCGAAAGTTCGGCACCCCGCTGGGTGAGCACGTGGGCGTGCAGCCCTACACCGCCTGGCAGCAGGCCTTCGATCCACTGCTCGCGCCGGGCGCGCGCAACTATTGGAAGTCGCACAACTTCGCGACGCTCGCCGACGGATTGTTCGACACCGTCGTCGACGCGATCGAGAAGCTGCCCTCGCCGCAGTGCGAGATCTTCTTCGGCGGGATCGGCGGCGCCACCACGCGGCCTTCGCCGGACTCCGCCGCGTATCCGCACCGCGACGCGCAGTACGTGATGAACGTGCACGGCCGCTGGGACAGCCCGGCCGAGGACGCGAAGTGCATCGCCTGGGCGCGCGATTTCTTCAAGGCCTCCGCGCCGTTCGCGAGCGGAAGCGTCTACGTCAATTTTCTGACCGCCGAAGAGACCGATCGGGTGCGCGCCGCCTACGGGCCGAACTACGATCGGCTCGTCCGCGCGAAGAAGCAGTACGATCCGAACAACCTGTTCTGCATCAACCAGAACATCAAGCCGTCTTGATCGAAAGAGGGAGTGGGCGCTTCGTCGCCCACTCCCGCCGGTTGAAAGAGCCGGCAAAATCCCTTACCATCAGCACGTCGAGCGTTCCCTCCCGTGCGTGGACCGCGACGGCCGAATTTGAGCACCTTTGAACGGAGATGGGGACCGTTGGCGAATCCACGCATCGCCTTCGTCGCGCTTGGCCTCGCGACCATTCTCGGGACTGCCACGGCGGGCTTCGCCGCGCCTCCCGCACCCCCGGTCGACGTCGAGATCCTCGCGCGCACCCAGAATGGCGCGCTTCTTCGATGGACGCCGGGCCCGGGCGCGACCAAGGGCTTCAAGATCAAACCGAGCCCCATGTCCGGAGTGCATTTCGATCCCGCCACGTTCCCCGGAGGAAAGCTCGCGGCGTTCACTTGGTCCTCCGACGACGGCTACGAAGACAACTTGAAGTACGCGCCGATTTTCGAATCGAGCGGCCTCGAGTATTCGATCTTCGTGAACCCGTCCACGATCGGGACGTCGGACAAGCTCACCTGGTCCGAGCTCCAGGCGCTGCACCTGGCCGGACACGAGATCGCGAACCACACGCAGAATCACGTCACGCTGATCGACGACCGCGCCATCGCGCTGCGCTACGTCGGCGCGTCTCCGTGCTCGCTCGTGATCTCCAGCTCTCGTCTGCGGACCTGGGTGAGCGGCGTGCCCGATCTCGACATCCTGCTCACGGATCCGGCCGTCGCGTTTCTCTCCACGCTTTCGCAAGAGCTCGACGCGATGCCGGACTACCAGTCGACGCTCCTGTTCTCGCCGGACACGATCTACGCGACGCGCTCTCAGTGGTTGGATCCCGTCGCCGGGATGCAGATCGGAGCCGGCGCGCAGCCGGAGACGCTCACCACCGAGCGGGGCGTCCACGACGACGCGGAGCTCGTCGCCGAAGTGATGGATGCGCATCAAGCGTTGTCGATTCATCTCTTGGGTGTCGATCCCCAGTATCGCTGCCGCACGCTGGCGTATCCGAATCACGGGCATACGCAGTGGGCGATGTCCAAGCTGAACGAGCTTGGCTATCTGGGCGCGCGTTCGGGCGGGATCGGGGAACAGCCGTTCTTCTCCGAGGGTGCGTTCAAGATCGGATTCACCACCACGTACGAGGTTCCGCATTCGTACCCGCGTCCGGTGAACGCGTGGAGCGAGGCCACCACGCGCGCGACGTATCTCACCCGCATGGCGCAATGGAAGCGAACCACGAGTGGGCCGTGATGATGGCGCACACCGAGGCGGAAGTGGACTCCGTGCACCTGGAATGGACGATCGACACGATCGCCTCCGATCCGCAGATCTGGATCGCGCGCTTCGACGAGGTGCTGGATTACCTGACGCAGTTCTACGTCGACGTGGGGTACCCGGTGGATGCAACCGGAGAGAACGGCGCAGCCTGGTTGACCGGAATTCCGGCGACGGAATCGCGCTGGGTCGTGATCACCGCGTACAACGCGGCACTTCAAGAAAGCGGCTGGTCGATGGAGATCGAGATTCCTCCGTTCTCGACCGGAACGGCGGTGCCCGAGCTTCCGCCGGTCGCCGAGCTCCCCGCGGCGCGGGCGATGCCGAATCCGTTCGCGAGCAAGACCACGGTGGAATTCGACGCCAAGGCGGCGGGCGATGCGCACGCGGAAATCTGGAATCTCGAGGGGCGGCGCGTGCGCGTCATCGACTTGGGCCGTATCGAATCGGGGCGCGGGCGCTTCTCTTGGGATGGGCGCACCGACGGAGGCCAGCGCCTTGCCGCCGGCGTCTACTGGGTGCGCGTCACCACCGCCGCCGGAACACTCTCCACCGGCAAGGTGACACTGCTTCGGTAGTCTAGGCTCCGGGTTCCTCTCGGCCGACGAGCTGGGGCGCTAATTCCACAACGCGCCCCAGCTCGTGTCTCATCGATCTCAGTCGGGTCGAGCTTGAGGGTAACCGCCTACTTCATCAACACCATCTTCCGTGTTTGTGACAGAATCTCCCGCGGTGAGTCGGTAGAAGTAGACGCCACTGGGCCGGTCCTTCGCATCCCACGTGACGTTGTGAGTGCCCGACGATCTGAACTCATCGACGAGCGTTTCGACTTCGCGGCCGCGTACATCGTAGACCCGCAGCGATACGGGACCGTCATGCTCGATCGCAAAGCGGATCTGCGTTCGCGCGATGAACGGGTTGGGGTCGTTTTGGGTGATCAGGCCCTCTCGCGAGGCTCTGCACTTCAGCCACGTCGGTCGCGCCTGAAGTCTGTCTCAGGATGCCGGAGCCATTCGTGCCCACGAGAACGACGGATTCCCCGCCCGCTATGGCGCGCGGATTCCCATAGAGCCTCCTGAGCGTCTGAAGATCTGCGAGGGTCGCCCCCCTGTCCCGCGGTTCCATGCAACTGTCGCCGTTCACGACAGCAATCTCTTCAGCGATGTACCGGTCGAAAGCTTGCCGCACCTCTTTGACCACGGCGTCGCTCGGGACAAACGCACTGGGTACCCAACCGGGCAGGAAGCTGGCGGCCGACTCGTCCAGATCGAACAGTCCACTCCCGGCGGTGCCACAACTGATCCGACAAGGTGGGCCCGGCTGGGGGCCGACGGCGATGCTTGTCACATTCAAGTTCGTCAAGCCGGAGTTGAACGCCGCCCACGTGGCGCCATTGTCGGTGGATCGCCGCACACCTTGGCTGCCGAATCCTCCGGGCGCCCCGTCGCGGTATAGATCGTCGTCCCATCGAACGCAATGTCGGCGATGTACTGGACCGAAGTCAGAGTGGCGAATGTCCAAGAGGAGCCGCCATTGGTGGACTTGTACATGCGGTTCCCCTGGCCGGCAAAGATGTGGCCTTGCGCGTTGCAGCCGAGGGCCGTTGCGGCCACGGCGAATGTGAACGTCCAGGTATCGCCTCCGTTCGTCGAAACGTAGATGCCGTCGCTGGCCCCCGAGGCAATCACCGTTCCATCGAGGTTGACCGTGACGTCATAGATCGATTCGTATGGGGGAATCCCGCTCGACGCGGTCATCCAGGTCAGGCCTGCATCCATGGACTTGAAAATGCCGGCGTGCAGCGTCCCCGCGAAAGCGGTCCCGGTATTGAGGTCTTCGGCGATGGACGTGACGTACGTATTCGCGAGGCCGTTGTTCTTCCACTCCCACGCGGCTCCACGGGAACGCAAGGCCGCGCTGGAACGACGGTAGATCCCTTGGCCCAGGCCGCCCGCGTACAAGTCCCCGCTCGACGTCCTGAGAAGGCGGTTGACGACTTTTGCGGGTAATCCCGAGTCCTGCGTCCAAGTCGCGCCGCCATTCGTCGAGACGTAGACGCCTGCACTACTGATCCCCCCGTTGAATGACGCGTAGATGACACCGGGGACGACCACGATGCTCGGGTAGGCGACGGCTGGGCCTGGAGCATTGAGGCTCACCCAGTTGGTACCATTGTTCGTCGACGTGAACACGCCCGTGTCGGTCGCCGCGTAGAGAGTGTTCGTGGCATCGATGAAAATGTCGTTCACGTCGCTCGTGAGGCCGGTATGCGCGAGCTGCCAAGTCGCGCCGTTGTCGGTGGATCGATACAGGCGGTTGCTGCTGAAGTGTGTGGCGAGGAAGAGATGGCCGCTGGAGTTCGCTTCGATGTCGAAGGCAGACAGGGAAGGGAGACCGGATACGGCCGTGAAGGTGGCGCCGTTGTTCGTGGATCGATAGACGCCACCATTGAAGGAGAACGCACACGCAAAGATCTCGCCGCTCGGCATGACGAGAAGGTCCCGCGCGCCCTTCGTGTCGAGCGCGTTCGAGAGGATCTGCCAGCTCGCGCCGTCGTTGGTGGAGCGGACGAATCCCGTTCCCCCAAAGGGGTGGCCCTCGGAGCCGATGAAGATGTGTCCGCTGGAGTTCGTCGCGATCGAGTTGAAATCGAAGTTCAGCGTCCCACCGTAGATTTGCTGCCAAGACTCCGCGTCGTCGGCCGAACGGTAAACGCCGCCGAACGAAGTGGCCGCCAGGAGGCGCCCGCTGGGGTCCGCCTTCAGATCGTTGATCCACCCACCGTACGGACCGACCGCGGACCAAGCAGGTGGGGACCATCCGAGTGAGGCGAGTATGAAAGCGAAGAGCAGGACCGAGGTGCGGTACTTCATGACGAAGGCGCCACCGGCCCGCGCGACAGTGATGTGACTCCCTTGGGGACTCATGTTCAAAGACCTCCCGTCTGCGGTTGTCGCCCTCCTCGCTGGGGATCGAGCCCCGGGACTCCGGTGCGAGGTCTGGCGTCAATTCTTCAGCCGCAAACGGGACGGAAAGTCCGCCATCGACGGGCGCCGCCGCAGAAACGAAAGAGCCTGGAAGCTGTTGGTTCCCAGGCCCTACTTCGACGCGCGCATCAAGTTACGGCCCGCTCTCTTCGCATGCCTCGGATTCCCAGTATCTCGAGGCTGAGCTGGTTGATCTTCGGCGCACCGGCGGTCGCCGCCCAGAGTCCCGGAATCTTTCGGCGAGCCTGCGTATCACCGACGCAGATAGCGAGACGGAGATACTGGGAAATCCAAGCTCGGTCAGATTCCCGGTGTTGAGGCAATCCTACGGATGTCCGCCGAAATCTCGCATGTGGGTGGCGAGATCGCGCAGGCGGGCGTCGACGAGGCCGTTCACGGTGTCGCGCGGATAGCGCCCCTTGCCGTGACGCTCGCCGGCGGCGACACCGGTCATGAGCGTGATGCCTTCGTCGATGGTCGAGATCGCGTACACGTGGAACTTGCCTTGGCGCGCGGCGTCCACCACGCGACGGTGCAGCATGAGGTCGCCCATGTTCGTCGCCGGAATCAGCATGCCCTGCGTTCCGGTGAGCCCGCGCATCGCGCACACGTCGAAGAATCCTTCGATCTTCTCGTTCACGTCCCCGATCGGCTGGATCTCTCCGTTCTGGCTCACCGATCCCGTGACCGCCAGGTCCTGGCGAATGGGAGCGCCGGAGAGCGCCGAGAGAATCGCGTAGAGCTCCGTGGAGGAAGCGGAGTCGCCGTCCACTCCGGAATACGATTGCTCGAAGGCGACGGACGCCGAGAGCGTGAGCGGCTTGTCTTGAGCGTACTTCGCGCGCAGATAGCCCGCCAGGATCTGCATGCCCTTGTCGTGGGTGTGCCCGGAGAGCTCGGCTTCCCGCTCGATGTTGATGATCCCCGCCGTTCCCATGCCCACGGTTGCAGTGAGGCGCACGGGCGCGCCGAACACGTGCTCGCCCATGTCGTATACCGAAACGCCGTTCACCTGACCGACGCGGCTGCCGGTCACGTCGATGAAGATGGATCCCTCGCGGATCATTTCTTGAAGACGATCGATCGAGAGGCGCCCGCGATGATCCTTCTCCTCCAGCGCCTGCTCCACGTGGCGCGCTGCGACCGTCTCCGCCTTCTCCTTGCGCGCGTAGTGGGACGCCTCGCGCACCACGTCGGCGACCTGGGTGAAGCGCGTGCTGAGCTTGTCTCTTCGCCCGGCGAGACGCGCCCCGTGCTCGGCGAGTCGCGCCACTCCGGTCCGATCGAACGAGAGCGTTTTCTCGTCGCGCACCAGCCGCTCCACGAACGAGCCGTAGAGGCGAATGTTTTCCGGAGTGTTGTCCATCTCCGTGTCGAAATCCGCGCGGATCTTGAAGACCTTCTGGAAGTCCTCGTCGTGCTCGTAGAGCAGTGTATACGTGTGCAGATCGCCGATCATCACCGCCTTCAACGCGACGACCACCGGCTCCGGCTTGAGCCCGGCCGGGCCGAGGCCGGCGACGTTCTCCCCGCTGGGAATCTCCACCAGGCCGGAGCGAAGCGTGCGCTTGAGCGTGTTCCACAGGAGCGCGGGCTCGGCGAAGACGTCGGTGGCGTTGAGCACCAGGTAGCCCTCGTTCGCCTGATGCAGGCTCCCGGACTTGATCCGCATGTGGTCGCTGGGGCCCTCGCCGTTCTTGGACCAGGGGCGCTCCACCATTCCGAACAGTCGCGCCAGCGTCGGAGTGTTCTCGATGACGATGGGAGCGCCGCGGGTGTTCTGATTGTCCACGATCACGTTCACTTGCAGCTCGATGCCGGAAGGGACCTCGCTCGTAGAGTGCTCGTCCGGCTCGCCGTTGGTCTCGGCCGCCGCGTTCGCCGCGGGCGTCACGTATTGCCGGACGGTCGCCAGGAGATGCTCCTCGACGCGATCGAGATGCTCGAGCACCGGCGGGCGGTCCGCGAACATCTCGCGCGCCTGATCGAGGAGGCCGGTGAGGAGCGGGCGCACCGCCTGCGCATCCTGCTCCACGACCCGCTCGACGAGCCGCTCTTCGATCCGGAGGACCTGGCGCACGACCTTCTGCAGGTCGCCGCCGAGCTTCTGCATCTTCTCCCGAATCCGCTCGAGCTCCTTGGCGTCGAGCTTGCCCGCTTCCACCAGGTCTTCGACCTCGCTGAGCGGCTTCGGCTCCCCTTTGACCAGCGGAGCGATGTCGGGCACGGTCATGGGTCCCGAATTGACCTGGATCAGCGCGAACCCTTCGGCTTCGCACTTCTTCTCGAACGCCTTCATGATCTCGCGCTGCTTGGTCCGCTCCCGTTCGATGATTCGCGCGCGACGGGTGGTGTGACCTTCGCTGGCCAGCGTCGCCGGGACGTCGCTGCGCAGGAACTGCGCGATCTTCGCCATCTGCGCCGCAAGCACGCGCCCGCCGCCCGGTGGGAGAAAGAGCGCCTTGGGCGAATCGGGGTTGGCGAAGTTGTGAACGTAGACGAGGTCGTCCGCGGAAACCTCACGTTGATCGAGGCGTCGGAGCAGATGCTGCACGGTGGTGGCCCGCCCCGTTCCCACGAAACCGGCGATGAAGATGTTGTAGCCGGGCGAAGTCATCTCCAGCCCGAGCTGGATCGCACGGACCGCTCGATCCTGGCCGATGATGTCGGCGACCGGCTCCAGCTTCGCGGTGGACTCGAAGTCCATCGTGGAGGGGTCGCAGCGCCAGGAAAGCTGCTCCGGGGAGAGCTCGGTCGCGCGGGTGGTCTCTTCGGGGTCCGTCAAACCATGATCCCTTCGTTGCGATCCATCAAGCTCCACGACCAAAGCGATTTGCGGCGATCTCCCCATGTGATCCGCGAAGTCGCGCAGAGTCCAGGGCCCGACGTGCTCGGAGAGCGCAGGCGCAGCGAGGGGGTCGGGATCCGGACGGAGCAAGGAGGGTCCCTCGATTTGGGCCGCGGAGGAAGAGGAGGGGCGATGATACCGAAAGATCGCGATCCGGGAAGGCGCATCTTAGACTGCCTCGGGTGAGCACCCCGAAGCGCTCCGCCGGCCGTGGCGGCCTCCGTTCCTCGCCTGGAGCGGGTGCTTCGCCGCCCGCAATCGCCCGATTCCGGGACGCGATCACCCGCTGGTTTGCCGCCGAGCGCCGGGATTTGCCGTGGCGGCGCCGCCCGACTCCGTATCGCGTGTGGGTCTCCGAGATCATGCTGCAGCAGACCCGCGTCGACGTCGTCGTGCCGTACTTCCGGCGCTTCCTCGCTCGCTTCCCGTCGGTTCGGGCGCTGGCCGGCGCCCCCGAGGAATCGGTGATGGAAGCGTGGAGCGGGCTCGGCTACTACCGCCGCGCGCGCATGCTGCAAGCAGGGCGCGCGCTTTCTCCTCGAACGCCACCGCGGCCGATTCCCGCGCACGCTCGACGAAGCGCTCGAAGTCCCCGGGGTCGGGCGCTACACGGCGGGCGCCGTGCTCTCGATCGCCCACGGAATTCGCGTTCCCTTGGTCGACGGAAACGTCGCGCGCGTTCTCTCCCGCGTGTTCGGCATCGAGGGCGACCTGGAGCGCAATCCGGGGCGTACGATCCTCTGGGACATCGCTCAGAAAATGGTGGAGGAGGGAGAGCCGGGCACGGTGAACCAAGCGATGATGGAGCTTGGTGCCTTGGTGTGCACGCCGCGCGCGCCGCGGTGCGCGGAGTGTCCGATCGAGTCGGGATGCTTCGCGCGCCGCCACGGGCTCGTCGATCGCTTGCCGCAGCTCGGTGCGAAGCGCGCGGTCGTCGAGGTGTCGTGTCCGGTGCTTCTGGTGCGCGACGGAGCGCACGTTCTTCTACGGCGGCGCGCGGCGGGCGAGCTCATGCCGGGGCTCTGGGATCTGCCCGGCTCCTTTGCCGGCGACGACGGCGATCGCGGCGTTCCTCTCGAGGAAACGCTCGCCTCGCTCTTTCCCGGCGTGGAGGTGGGCGCGCGTCTCGGCGTCGTGCGCCATCAGGTGACGTATCGGCGCATCGCGCTCGAAGTGCACGAGGCCAGAGTGTCGGCCGGCTCGCGCTCGCGCGAAGCGACGCCGGCCTCGAGCGCGCTTCGATGGGCGCTTCCCGAGGAGGCGGCGTCGATGGCGCTCGCCGCTCCGGCTCGCAAGATTCTCTCGCGCTGGGGCGCCGGCGCCGGCACATCGCCCGCGGCCCTTCCCTTGACACTCTCGAAACGGCACCGGTAGTTTCCCCCTATGACCACCACCAGCGCTCCCACGACGACGTCCGCCGGCCTTTCCTTCCGTCTCTCTCCCGAGCAGGAAGAGATTCGCCGCCTGGCGCGCGATTTCTCCGACAAGGAGATCACGCCGGTCGTCGCCGAGCACCACGACCGGGACGGCGAGTTCCCCCACGCGATCGCGAAGAAGGCGTGGGAGATCGGCCTCATGAACTGCATCCTCCCGGAGGAGTACGGCGGGCTCGGGCTCGGCTGCGTGGAGGAGTGCTTGATCGCGGAGGAGCTGGCCCACGGCTGCATGGGCATCTCCCTCTCGATCATGGCGAACAATCTCGCCATCGTGCCCACCAAGATCGCGGGAAACGACGCGCAGAAGAAGAAGTACCTGGCGCCGATGGCGGAGAGCTGCCACTTCGCCGCGTACGGTCTTTCCGAGCCGGAAGTCGGCTCCGACCCCGGCGGCCTCAAGACCACCGCGGTCAAGAAGGGCGACAAGTACATTCTGAACGGCGTGAAGCGCTGGATCACCGGTGCCGGCGTCGCGGACTGGTTCGTGGTGTTCGCCACCGTGGATCCGGCCGCGGGCCACAAGGGCGTCACCGCGTTTCTCGTCGAGAAGAAATTCCCCGGAGTTTCGCTCGGCAAGAAAGAAGACATGATGGGACAGCGCGCGTCGTACACGTGCGACATCATCATGGACGACGCCGAGATTCCGGCGGCGAACCTCCTGGGCGCCGAAGGCCAGGGCTTCTACATCGCCATGCAGACGTTCCAGCGCACGCGCCCGGCGATCGCCGCGGGTGCGGTGGGCGTCTCGCAGAACGCGCTGGACCACGCCACGCGCTACTCGATCGAGCGCAAGACGTTCGGCCAGCCGATCGGCAATCACCAGGGCGTTCAATTTCTGCTCGCCGACATGCAGCGCGACATCGTCGCGGGCCGGCTGCTCACCTGGTTCTCGGCGTGGCTCGTCGACAACGGGATGGACAACAACATGGAAGTCGCGATCGCGAAGCTCTTCACGTCGGACAACGCGATGCGCATCGCCACCGATGCGGTCCAGATCTTCGGCGGCTACGGCTACTCGCGCGAATATCCCGTCGAGAAGCTCATGCGCGACGTGAAGGTCACGCAGATCTACGAAGGCACGAGCCAGGTCCAGCGCATCGTGATCGGACGCAAGCTCCTTCGCGACACCGCGAAGAAGATGGGCGCGGACCCGAAGGAAATTCGCTAGGACGCCTGCGGCGCGCCGTCCGGAATCTCGAGCTGCACGACGCCGGCGCGCTCCCTTTCGCCGCCCGCAATGGTGTAAGCTCGGAGCGAACTTCCGGAGCGGGACACCACGAAATTGAGACAGTATCCCCTGTGTTCTGACCGCGCTCGCGCTCGGGGCGCTCGCGTCCTTCTCGGCCGGCGCGCACCCCCTTTCCATGTCCTCCGAGGCCGCCTCCGGTCACCGCGCCATCCTTCCCGCGCTGGGCGGCTATCCCGCCGAGCAGGCGTACTCTCTGGCCCTGCACATGCACGCGTCGTTCAGCGAGCAGAGCGGCAGCATCGAATGGCATACCGCCAAGGCCGACTCCATCGGGTGCGACATCATCTGGTGGACGGAGCACGACTGGCGATTCACGAACTTCCGCCACATGAACAAGTACACGTTCGAAGCGGCGTTCTGGCAGGAGCTGTTCCGCCGCTGGGCGGAGCCCGACGATCAGTTCGGCGGCGCCATGCGCTACTGGGAAGAGGAAGGCCCGCCGCCGTCCGCGCTTCTTTCCAGCCTTTGCGACTCGCTGGCGACGGAAGGATCGAAGAGCCTTCGTCTCACGGTCGACTCCGCGATTTCGCCGAGCTTCGTCTCCGGCCATCTGGTGCAGACCTGCTCGCAGCTCAATAGCAAGTACACGCTGGCCAAGAAGCCGGTGGTTTCGTTCGCGGTGTTCGTGGAGGACCTCGACTCCGCGGATGCGAAGCTCTTCTTCGATGCGGAGCTCAGCGATCATCCCGAGGGGACGCATTCCTTGCGCTGGGTCGCGGGGTCCTTGGATGGCGAAGCGGCCGACGTGATTCCACTGGCGCTCGTTCCCGGGCAATGGAACGTGGTGACCGTCGATCTTCTCGCGGAGGCGCTCCAGAAGTACGCGAGCGGCCCCGACGACACGCTCCGCGTGCAGGACAACAATTTCAACTTCGCGCGCATCGGGCTCGCGGCGAGGAATCACTCGCGCCCGGTCGTCTTCTTCGACGACTACCGCATCGCCACGGATCCTTCGGCGACCGCGGAGGTCTTGTTCGATCTGTCCCGCGAGATGGGTACGTTCTACGAAGGGCGCACGCCGTCCGTGAAACACTACTTCGGGAGCGAGATCTCCAAGTTCAGCGCGCAGCCGCACTTGAATGCCTACGCCCCGAACCACGTTCTCGTGGACTACGGAGAGCACCCGTTCTCGGACTCGCTTGTACTACGCGATCGATCAGGTTCACGCGCAGAACGGCGCCGTCTCCTACAACCACGTCTTCGGGCCGCAGTTCTTCCACTCGTTTCCGGAGACCCCTGAGCAGAATCATGCTCGGTTCACGTTCATCAAGCGCAACCAGATTCAGTCGCGCGCGCTCGGCGTGGACATGTTCGAGATCGGCTATCGGCTGCGCGGTGCCATGAATCTGAACCAGCATCTGGAGCTCTGGGATGCGCTGACCGGCAACGCCGTGTTCGTGACCGGGAACGGGGTCACCGACAGCCACGGGCGCGGTCTGTACAACCTGGACGGCTGGGGACCGTCGGAGCTGGGGCTCACCATGCTGAACAACTTCGTGACTTGGCTCGCCACGGAGGAGCTTTCCGAAGCTGGCTTCGTGCGCGCGATGAAATCGGGTCGCGCCTGGTTCGGGGATCCCTACCGCTGGCAGGGCGAGATGGATCTACGCACCGCCGACGGTTTTCGCATGGGGCAGGTGGTGTTGACCGATCGTGACGCGCACGAACTGGTCGTAGACGTCAGCAACGTTCCCGACAATGCCATCGTGCGCCTGCTGCAGATGGAGATTCGCGAGCATCCCGCGCAGGAGTACCTGGTGCCCAACGTGCTGCGCAGCGAGACGCTCGCCGACGAAGTCCCCGGAAGTGAGTTCTCCGCCACCACGACGCTGGACGTGACCACGCCGAGCTTCGTGCGGGTGGAGCTTCGCGCGGCCGACAACAAGGAGTGGGCGTTCTCGAACCCGATCCACTTCGTGCACGACCTTCCCGATGCGGGCGTGGGTTTCGGACGCGTGGCCGGCCTCTGGGAGGACCTGCGGCTGTTCCGTGCCGAGCGCGTGGCCTTGCGTGACGCCTCGTACTCTGTCGCGCCGCGCGTGCTGACGCTGGTCGTGGATGAGGAGCCGGCGGGGCTCGGCACGCTCGTGATCGATTGCGGGACGTCCGGCGCTCCCGACTTCGTGCAGGGAGCGCAGAACGTCGTGTTCAGCGCGGGGATCTTGACGCTCGGCGGCTTCAGTGGGGTGGGCTCGACCGTGTCGATGCGCTGGGGAGCGACCGGCGCGGAAGTCGAGAGCGCCGCGACCGGGACGGTGCGCCTCGATCCCGCGCGGCCGAATCCGTTCCGGCGATCGGCCATCGCCACGCTCCATCTTCCGCACGATGCAGTGTGCCGCGTCGACGTCGTGGACGTGTCCGGGCGTGTGGTGCGCACTCTCTTGGACGAGCCGGTGAAGGCTGGCCCGCGCGCATTGCACTGGAACGGTCGGGACGGGGAAGGGCGCGCCGTCGGCGACGGAGTCTATTTCCTGCGCGCGGTGGTCGGGGAACGTTCGCTGGTGCAGAAGATCGTCAAGATCGACTGACCCGAGCGATTTCCTCCAAGCACTCGGGATTCGCCAGTGCGTTTCGGTTCGCGGCGGGGCGTCCGTTCACCGCGTCGCGGGCGGCGCGCTCGGAGCGCTTGCCGTTGTGCGTGGCGGGGAGCGCGGCGACCGCGGCGATGAGTGCGGGCACATGTGCGGCGGACGCGCGCGTGGAAAGCTCCTTCTTGATGCGGAGCTGCAGCGGTCGATCCAGCAGGGCGTCCCCGCGCATCACCACGAGCAGCACGAGACGCGTGCCGCCCGCTTCGCGCGGTGCTTCCTGCTCCACGGCCATCGCCTCGCGGATCTCGGCGAAATCTTGCAGCACGGCGTAAATCTCGGCCGGTCCGACACGATTCCCGCGCACGTTCAAGACTCCGTCCGAGCGCCCCAGGATGCGCGCCGTTCCGCGTTCGGTGATCTGCACGAGATCGCCGTGCGTCCACACGCCGGCATTTTGCGCGAAGTAGGCCTCGTGATAGCGCCGCCCGCCGTCGTCGCCGAGAAACTCGAGCGGCCGCGAAGGAAAGGGATTCGTGCACACCAGCTCGCCGGTGGCGCCGGTGCCGGTCACGTCGCGCCCGCCGTCCGCCCAGGCGCGCGCGTCCATTCCCAGCGAAAGGCACTGGCTCTCGCCGGCCCACACCGGGAGATTCGGATTGCCGAGCACGAAGCAGCCCAGGATGTCCGTGCCGCCGGAGATCGACTGCAGCGGGATGTCGCCGACGTTGCGCGCGAGCCAGTCGTACTGCGCATCGCGCAGCACCGAGCCGGTGGAAAGAACGGCGCGAAGCTTGGAAAGATCGACCCGCTCGCGCGGGACGATTCCCGAATCCTGGCAATACTGCAGGTACGCTGGGCTCGTGCCGAGCACGCTCACTCCTTCGCGCTCCACGACGCGCCACAATGCGTCCGTCTCCGGATGGGTGGGCGATCCGTCGTAAAGCACGATTCGCGTTCCGCAGGCGAGCGCCGAAAGCTGCCAGTTCCACATCATCCAGCCGCAAGTGGTCACGAAGAGGAGCGTGTCCGTGCCGCCGAGCCCGGTGTGCAGGCGATGCTCCTTGAAATGCTCGAGGAGCGTGCCGCCGCTGCCGTGCACGATCGCTTTGGGATTGCCGGTCGTTCCCGAGGACGCCAGCACGAAGAGTGGGTGGGGGAAGGGGAAGCGGGGGAACGCATCGAGTGGGGCGCCCGCGGAGCTTTCCCACGCGGGCGCGCCGTCGCTCTCGGCGCCGTCCAGATCCAGCACTCGCTCGACGCTCGGGAGCGCGCGCCGCAGCGCCTCGATGCGCTCGTCGAGCGGGCGGCGCATGCCCTGGTGGCGGGCTTCGCGGTGGGCGAAGAGAATCGTGGGCGCCAGCGCGGCGAAAGCGCGCCGCGACCAAGTCCGCGCCGAGATCGGGCGACACCGACGACCACGTCGCGCCGAGCGCGGTCGCCGCGAGGCACGCGACGGCGGCATTGGCGTCGTTGCGCGCCAATGCCGCCACGCGCGTCCCCGCGGCGACCCCCATGGTGGCGAGTGCGCCCGCGGCGCGCTGCACGCGCGCGCGAAGCTCCGCGCGCGTGAGCGCGACGCGCTCTCCCGACTCGGCGATGGCGACGAGCGCGATCTCGTGGTCCGCGCCCGCCTCCGCGCGCAGCAGATTCTCTGTGTACGAGAGCCGCAGCGCGGGAAAGAACTCGGCGCGCTCGACGCCGTCGCCGCGGCGCACCGGCTCCGGGCTGCCTTCGTGCGCGAGCTTTGAGAACTCGAGCAAGAGACGCCAGAACGACAGCGCGTCCTTGATCGACCAGCGGTGGAGCTCCGTGTAACTGGCGAAGCGCCGCCCGGCGACCTCTTCCGCGCGGAGCGTGAAGGCAGTCATGGCCGAGCCGGCCACTGCGTCCGGGGAGGGCTGCCAGATCGGGACGGCGGGGGAGGTTCGCGCGACGGCAGCGTCGCCGGGGCTCATGCGATTCCCGAAAAGTCGCGATGCTTCAGCACGTACGTCACAATCTTCGCGAGACTGTCGAAGTTCTCTCGGGTGAGATCCTTGCGATCGATCGTGACCTTGTAACTGTCCTCGAGATAGACCACGAGCTGCACGAAGCCCAGGCTCGCGAGAATGCCGTTGTCCAGGAAGGAACGGTCGTCGGCGCCGATCAGCCCCTCGGCATCGCCGAAGTGGAAATTGTCGTCGAGCCAGTCGATCACGACTCGCCGCAGCAGACGCGTATTCGCGGGTGGCGGCGAGATCGCCCGGTCGATCAGAAGTTCGCATAGATGAACGTCCCGACGCCCACGGGAACGAAAAGCGCAAGCAGCACGACGGCTCCTCCGTAGGCGATTCCGCGAAGCGGCGCGGGCAGATCCAGGAAAGCCTGGACGGCGCGCCGGCCCAGCGGAAGCGCGGCGACATGATAGCCCACGAAGAAGAGAACGATGAGCGCCGCGGCGAGCATGTCGTTCGTCGAAGAGAGAGTAAGCGGCGTCGTGCCTGGGGAACGGAAGAGCTCCTCCAGGAAACGGCGCGCGCCATCGAGCGTCGGTGCGCGGAACGGAATCAGCGAGAGCACGAAGAAGGATTGCGTGAGCGCCCATCCCCCGAGCGTGTAGGGAAGCGCTTTGCGGCGCGCGACCCACACGCGATCCTTGCGGCACAGCCCGCGGTAGAAGAGATCCCATTGATAGTGCGCGGCGAGACCGAGTCCGTGCAGAAGTCCCCACATCACGAAGGTCCAGGTTGGCCCGTGCCAGAGCCCGGAGGCCAGGAACACGATCACGAAGCCCAAAGGATAGCGCCCGCGCATCCAGCTTCGCCCGGTGGTGAGCGGGCTGTAGATGTAGTCGAAGAGCCAAGTGTTCAGCGTGATATGCCAGCGCTGCCACAGCTCCGGAAGACTGCGCGAGAGGAACGGATGACGGAAGTTCTCGGGGAGCTCCAGGCCGAAGAGCCGCCCCGTTCCGAGCGCGAGCAAGCTGTACCCGGCGAAATCGAAGAAGACTTGGGCGGCGTAGCCGAAGAGCGCGGCCGCGTGTGCGCCGCGATCGAAATGCGCGGACTCGGCGAACACCGGGTCGACCACGTTGGGCCCGAGCCAGTTGGCGCCGAACGCCTTCATCACGTATCCGAGAAGGAACGCCGCGGCGCCGCGCGCCATCCAGTCGGGCGTGAGGCGGCGCGCGACTTCGTACTGGGGAATGAGCTGGCGCGCGCGCGGAATCGGGCCGGCGAGAAGCTGAGGGAAGAAGGAGACGAACGTGGCGAACGTGAGCGGCGACTTGCAGGGCGGAATGCGCCGGTAATACACGTCGATGACGTACGCGAGCTTCTGTAGAGTCACGTAGGAGATGCCGAGCGGAAGCGCGATGCGCAGCACGGGAAGCGAGCTCGGCACGCCGATCGCGCCGAGTGCGGCATTCACCGACTCCGCGAAGAAGCCTTCGTACTTGAAGAAGGCCAGCGTTCCCAGATTCCAGATGAGCGAGGTGGCGAGGAGCGCGCGCCGCCGTCCGTCGTGTGCCGCGGTGCCGAGGGCCAACCCCACGGCCCAATCCACGGCTGCGGACAGCAGAAAGAGCGGGAGGAACTTCGGTCCCCAGCTCGCATAGAAGACGAGGCTGGCGAGGAGGAGCCACGAGTTCTGCATCACGGGGTGCCGCGGAAGAATCCAATGCACCAGGAACACCAGCGGCAGAAAGAACACCATCTCGACGCCGATCAAGCTCATGTGTGCGGCTCCAAGAGCGCACCGTCTTCGACGTAGGAGACCGGGTTGGCGAGGTCGGAGAGCTCGCCGTCCAGCATCCAGCGCGCGAGCTTCTGGTTGCCTTCCAGCGTGATGTGATCGAAGTCGGAAAGAAAGTCATCGTCGCCGATCGGCGAGTCCAGCGTCCAATCGTGGACGCGAATGCCACGGACCGCCGCGATCTTCGCGATCTTCTGCGAGAAGCTCGCCAGCGTCGTTTCTTTGGCCTTCTCGGTGAGCGTTCCCGGCTTGCGCGGATACAAGACGATGCGGACCTCGATGCCGCGATCCTGGAAGTAATCCAGGATGCGATCGAGCGCATCCATCTCCGTCGAGTTCGCGATCGCCGCCGCGCCCTCTTCCGTCATCGTCTGCCATTTCCGAGTCTGGAACTCAAAGCTCGCTTCCTTGATGCGCGGATCCTCCGCGACGAAGCGCCTCTTCACGTCGGCCATGATCCGGCCGTGCCCGCGATCCTGGGCCAGGACGGAGTCCCACGCGAAACGCAGCCAACGCGTGGTCAGATAATTGCGGTTGTAGTCGGTGAGGCCGTTTCGCGCGAAATCTTGAAGAAAATCGGTCCAAGTCCACGCGCGCGACGGGAGATTCCAGATCGGCTCATCGCTGATCGTGGAGTCCCACCATTCCGTCACCAGAATGAAGCGGCGCAAGCGCGTGCGGCGCAGATCCCCGGACGGCGTTTTCTCCTCGATCAACGGGCGCAAGCGATGCTGGAGAACCCACTCGTAGCCGGTGAGCTTGCCCCACTCCAGCGGCACGGAAAGAATGCGCGATCCGTTTCGCGAGCGCGAGGCAAGCTCCTGGTTCACGACCTCGAACGTCCGTGCATGGCTGGACCCCAGAACCAAGACGTCCGGATCCGACATCGCGTAGGTGTGCAGCGCATCCTCGATCTCCGAAAGATGATGGACGGACGAGAAGCGCTGCAGCGCGAAGTCGGCGGCGATCACGCTCGCCGCCGCGAACACCGCGACCAGGACGATGCTCGACCAGCGAATGGGCTTGGGGGAGCTCATGGAACGGGTATCGGCTCCGCGGAGGAACGCGTTGAGCACGCCAATCTCCGCCAATCATGCCGAGTTTTCAAGAGACTAAGACTTGGCGAACGGCGTGATCCCAGCGTGCCAGAAGCCGGTCGCGGACCGCCGAGTCCATCGCCGGGGTGAAGGATCGGTCCAACGTCTGAGTGGCGACGAAGCGGGCGGCGTCCGGCCAGACGCCCACGGCCACGCCGGCGAGGGCGGCGGCACCCAGCGCGGTCGATTCCAGATTGCGCGGGCGCTTCACGGGAATGCCCAGTAGGTCGGCCTGGAACTGGAGCAGGAGATCGTTCGCGGCGGCGCCGCCGTCGACGAGGAGCGCCGGGGGTGCGACCCGGGCTTCGTCGCGCATGACCTGGAACACGTCGCGGGTCTGGTAGGCGAGCGACTCGATCGCCGCACGGGCGATGTGGGCGCGGGTCGATGCCCCGGGTGAGCCCGACGATCGCGCCGCGCGCATCCATCGCCCAGTGCGGAGCGCCGAGTCCCACGAACGCGGGCACCAGGACGACGCCGCCGGTGTCGGGAACGCTCCGCGCCAGCGCTTCGACCTCGGACGAGCTCTCGATGATGCCGAGCCCGTCGCGCAGCCATTGAATCGCCGCACCCGCGATGAACACCGAGCCCTCCAGCGCGAAGCACGGTCCGCCGTCTTCGGCGACCGCAAGCGTGGTGACGAGGCCGCGCTCGGAGCGCACCGCTTCGTCCCCGGTATTCATGACCAGGAATCCACCGGTGCCGAACGTGTTCTTGAGCGACCCCTTTGCGAAACACCCCTGTCCGAAGAGTGCCGACTGCTGATCTCCGATCACTGCGTGAATCGCGACACCGCGAAGCGCCGGAATCGCATCGACCGTTCCGTAATTTGCGTTCGAGGCGCGCACCTCGGGGAGAATCTCCAGCGGCACGCCCAAGATCTCGGCCAGCTGGGGATCCCAGGCGCGGCGGCGCAGATCGAAGAGAAGCGTGCGCGACGCGTTCGTGAAGTCGGTCGCGTGCGTTTGGCCCCCGGTCAGATTCCACGAGAGCCACGCATCGACGGTGCCGAAGGCGACGTTGTCCATGCGCGGGAGCTCCACGCGATCCAGGATCCAGCGAATCTTCGTGCCGCTGAAGTACGCGTCGAGCGGAAGCCCGGTGCGCTCGCGGAAAAGCGCGGCGTGCGGCGCCAGCTCGCGGCAGCGATCCGCGGTGCGGCGGCATTGCCAGACGATCGCGCGGTGCAGCGGGCGTCCGGTCGTGCGATCCCAGAGGATCGTGGTCTCGCGCTGATTGGTGAGGCCGAGCGCGGCGATCGGCTCGGGTGCGTCGCGCGCCACCTCCTCGATCGTTTCGACCGCGGTGCGCCAGAGATCGTCGGGGTCGTGCTCGACCCAACCCGGCTGGGGAAAGTGCTGCGGAATCTCGCGCGCGGCACGACGTAGCACGCGCCCCCTCGCATCGACGAGGATCGCCGTCGTTCCGGTGGTGCCCTGATCGAGTCCGATGACGCAGGCGGTCATCGAGGGGCGCGCGCCCCGGCTCGTCCCCCCGCGGACGTGAAGAAGGACTGCGTCGCGCGCAGCGCGAGGCCCACGATGAGGAGCGAGCCCACCATCGAGACCACCGACCACGCGATCCACCCGTCGCTTCCGCCGAGCGCAGAGAGGGTCACGTGGCGTGCGAGCCACCCGGCCAAGCGGGAGGTTTGCTCCAGAAAGAGCAGCGGCCAACCCGCGACCAGCGCCGCCGCCGCAAACGCGAGAAGCGTCGCCGGCTCGAGGAGCGCCCGCGCCCACCAGGGGAGCATGGGATTTGCGGCCGCGGGCCAAGACGATGCCGCGAACGTCTGCCCGGCCGACGCCGCACGAGGAGCTTGCGCCACGCGGCGCATCACCCCGTCCGTGAACCCGGAGTCCACGCGAACCGGAACGACCCGCAGCAAGCGATCCAGCGCGTCGCGGTCGTCATCGCGATGCATCGAGGTCTCCCTTCGGATCGTCGCGATTCCACATTCTGCGAAGCTCGCCGCGCGCGCGATGCAAGTGCGTCTTTACCGTGCCGGTGGGCAGATCGAGTACCTGTGCGATCTCGTCGATGGATTGGTCGCCGGCGTAGAAGAGCGTGATGCACGTGCGCTGTGCGTCGGAAAGGGAGCGCACGTGCCGCTCCAGGCGTAGACGCAGCCGCCAGTCGGAGGGGCGTTCGCTGAGCGGAGCTGCGATCTCCAGTGCGTCCGCCTCCATCATCAATTCGCGTCCTTGGCGGCGGTTCGTGGAGGCGCGCTCGTCCAGCGCACGGCGGTAAGCGATGCGGTAGAGCCACGTCGAGAAGCGCGACTCGCCGCGGAAATCGGGGAGCGCTTGCCACGCGCGGACGAATGCGTCTTGCGCGATCTCCTCTGCCGCCTGAGGGTCGTGCACGATGCGCATTCCGAGCCCCACGATCCGATCCCGATAGCGTTCCACCAGCTTGCGGTAGGCGCCATCGTCTCCGGCCCGGGCGGCCGCAACCCACAGCGCGTCGTCTTCGCCGGGGGCGGCCGAAATGACGGGCTCGGCCGTCTCGCGGCCGGCCCTGGAGAGCCTGGAAGGAAGCTCGACTGTGCCGATTGGAAAAACCCCTGCGAATGCAGTCATGACGATTGAGACTGAGGCCGGCCTCATGGAGTTTCAAGAGATTTGAAACCGGGGGCTGGCCGGCGGCCGTCAGAGGGGGGGAAAGGAGACAAAACCATGGACGACTTCCTTCCCATGCTCGTGATCTTCTCCATTCCACTCATCGCGATCGTCGGTGGCATCACCTCCGGGATCGTCAAGTCGCTCGGGCAGCAGCGTCATCGTGGAGCTGGCCCAAAGGGAACGAATGATGGCGATCGAACGAGGCATCACCCCCGACAAGCTGCCCCCGCTCCAGCTTCCGCACGGAGCTCGCCGGAGGGGGTCTGACCTTCGATCAGGAACAGCTGCGCCGATCGCACGGACTCATGATCGGGGGGCTCATCTCGGCGGCGATCGGACTCGGAATGGTGGTGCTGCTGCTGCTCATTCCCGAGGCGGCCGAGAAGAACATCTGGGCGACGGGGCTGGTGCCGATCTTCGTCGGCATTGCCTGTCTCATTAGCGCCATGATCGTTCGCCCGCGGACATAGTCCTGAACGAGAGCGCTGCGTCGCGCAGCATCGCGCCGGGATCGTCATGGCGAAAAGGAGTCGCCGCGGGCATTCTCGTGCTCGCGGCGTGTGCCGTGGCCTTAGTGCTGGCCGAGGTCATCGTTCGGCTGGTGTTCCCGCAGACGCTTCCTTCGCAGAACGTCGTTCGCTCGTTCGTGCTGAAGGGCATGTTCCTGCCGGACGACGAGGCCGGCTACGTTCCCGCACCGAACTTCGAAGGGCGCATCGAGCGCGGCCCGGTCGTGACCACGTTCCGCACGAATTCTTTGGGGCTGCGCGCCGGAGAATTGGCGGCACCCGATCCGGCGCGCCCGCGCATCGCCGTGTTCGGGGACTCGTTCGTGTTCGGATGGGGTGCGGCGCAGGGAGAAGAGTGGGTGGCGCTCGCCGAACGGCGCATCGACGAGCGGACTTCGCGCGACGCCGTCGAGATCGTGAACTGCGGAGTGAACGGCTACGGAACCGAGAACGAGCTTCTTTTTCTTGCGGCGCGTCGGCGAAGCGGTGGCGCCGGACGTGGTTCTGCTCGGATTCTTTTCGAACGACTACATGGACAATTTACTTGGTGCGACCGGCTTCTACACGGTGGTCGACGGCTACTTATTCGACCGCTGGACGCACGATTACTTCCAGGAGTCGACCTCGCGCGAAGCAGCCACCTGGTGAGGCTGGCGCAGAGCGGCTGGGGAGAAGCGCGCCGCAAGATGCTGAAGATCCCGCCGCAAGCGCGCCCGGTGCGCAATTTCTCCGCGCGAGATTTCTCCGATGGCGCACGCAAGTCCGCCCAGCTCATTCTCGCGATGAAGGCGGCGTCCGACTCGCTCGGCGCGCGCTTCGGCGTGGTGTGGCTGCCGCCCGACGAATACGCGCTCGCGCGCCAGGCGCCCAATGTCCCCGAGCAGCGCTGGCTGCAAGAGCAGGTGCGCCGGGCGTCGATTCCGTCGATCGATCTGCTTCCGATCGTGCGGACCCATCCCGATCCGCGCTCGCTGTACTACCCCGGCGATGGGCACTTTACGAGCGAAGGGAATCGTGTCGCAGCGGAGGCGGTCGCTTCGTGGATCGTGGAGGCGGGGTTCGTGGTCCCCTAGAACGCCACTCCGCACTGAATCGCATACAGATCCGCGTTGTACTTCTCGTACACTTCGAAGCGGTCGTGCTGCGCGACTAATTTCAAGATCGTGCGCACGCGCGGCTTGTAGCCGATGCCGTATTCGAGCCGGCGCACGGGATCGTCCCATTTCACCTGCTCGCCGGCGGAGTTCGAAACTTCGGCGGGCTCGAAGGCTTCGGCGCGCGCGGCGACGAACCACCGCGGGCGCACCTTCCACATCGCCTCGGCGTACCCGGAGTACACGCCCAGGTCGGGGAGACCCGGATACTCCCATTCGGCGGCGATCGCTTCGACGCGGAAGTCGACCCAACGCGTGATCCAAGCGATGTCCGTAGCGATGCCCAGGTTCATGAAGTCGTTCTCGTTCTGTCCGGCCGGAAACGCAGCCTCATCCGGCGTGAGGTACGGACCGTAGAATCCGGACACACCGATCTGGAACGAAGGACCGGAGTGCCAGACGAGACGTGCGGTGCCCTGCGGAACGTCCTTCATTTGCTGGCGCCACGGCGACGAAACCGAGCCCACCAGAAATGCCAGCGACGCATCGAACTCTCCCGCTGAACCGTAGAGCTCCAGCCCAGAGTTCCAGCAATTGTCGTACAGGATGGGCATGCCGAAGCGATCCCGGTTCGCCTGCATGTCGACCAGGTCGTCGACGGAGAGCACGTCATGTCCCGGATGCAGCGTCGAATGGTGCACGTACATGAGCGGCGTTCCCACCAGCGGATTCTTGTCGCTGTAAGTGCGCTCGCCGAAGGACCCGACTGTTCCCGGGATGAGTCCGAGCTGTGCGCCAACCGGTCCGCCGGCAATCTCTTCGAAGCGGATGTACGCCGCGTAGACTTCGACGTCGTCGTCCGACGAGAAGAGCTGCGTGAACACGCTCGTCTTGTCGCCGATCGTGGCGTCGGCGAAGAGCCGCAGGCGAATGGTGTCGAACGTGGAAACGCCCCCGAACGATTGGTTCGTGAGCTCGGACTCGCCCGTGTTCTTGAAGAGCACATCGAGGAGTCCCGAGAGCTGCGCTTCGGCGCGCGCGTCCGCCGCGAGCGACAGGGCCAGCAATCCGACGACGATTCCCAGCTTCATGCCGTGCTCTCCTGAACGACGCGTTCGAGTTCCTTCACCAAGAGCTTTTCGGGAAGAGTGATCTCGAAGCGGGCGCCGTCCCCGTCCACGTTTCGCGCTTCGATCGTTCCGCTGTGGTCCTCGACGATCTTTCGCGCGATGGCGAGCCCGAGCCCCGTTCCGCCCTCCTTGCCGGAGGTGACGAACGGCTCGAACACGCGCGGAAGAACATCGGCGGGAATTCCGGGACCTTGATCGGAGATCTCGATGCGCACCCCTTCACCGGGCGCCGCCGACCCGCGCACGTGCACGCGATCGCCGACTCGCGAGACTTCGCGTGCATTGACCACGACGTTGTCGAGGACGCGGCGCATGCGGCTGGGATCGATCAGCACGCGTAGCGAAGGGACGGTGTCGATCTCCAGCTTCACGCCGGCCCGGGCGAACGATTCCCCATGGAAAGAGCGCAGCTCGTCGAGGAACTCGTCGAGCGCCACGACTTCCGGCTCCAGGAACGATTTGCCGCTGGTGTACTCGAGCACGTCGCGTGTGAGCGACGTCATGCGATCGACTTGCTGGAGAATCGTGCGGCACTGCTTGCCGAGCTTCTCGTTGCCTTGCGAGCGCGCCTCGACCATCTCTGCGGTGCCGCGAATCACCGCCATCGGATTCTTGAAGTCGTGGATGATGCCGGCGGCGACGCGGCCCAGAGCGGCCATCTTCTCGGAGTTCACCCGGTCGGTATGCGCGCTCTCCAGATCGCGGCGGCTCGTCGCCAGGCGTGCGCGCATCTCTTCCAGCTTGCGCTCGAGCCAGCCGAATTCGTCGTCGCTGGCCGGCGCGATCGTGAAGTCCAGATCTTCGCGCGCAATCCGCTCCGCGTGCGCGACCAGCCGGTCGACTTGAGTGCTCACGCGCCGCCGCGTGAAGCCCAGGAGAAGCGCGAAGGCAGTCGCGGAGCCGGCGATCGCCATCACCAGAAGAAGCGTGCGCACTTTGGTGACGATGGGCCGGATCGCGTCGTCGACCGAGCCCAGGAACGTGATCGTGAGTCCCGACGTGGGCTCAAGCAAGCGATACGCGAGCAGTGAGCGCCCTGCGATCTTTACGGGCGCCGACTTCCCGGGGGTGAGCGCGAGCTCGTCGCGGGCGCCGACGTGCGTTCCGGAGAAAACGGGAGAATCGCTCCAGGCGGCGACTCGCGTTCCCTCGGTGATGAGCACGTCGAACCCGGTGAGATTCTCGAGATCGGCTGCATACGGTGCCGTGAGCGACGCCCCCGAGGCGATACGGCCGAGATAAGTCCCATTGTTCGCTTCGATCGGGGCCGACACGATCTCGACGACACTGGTTTCCGTGGGAATGACAAAGACTTCGACGCCCTCTTCCGACTGCGCGAGCCGCTCGCGAATCCTGAGCAAGACATCCTTGCCGAGGTCGGGCGACGCGAAGAGAAGGCGGCCATCGGCACCTTCCACCACGACGAACTCCGAGCCCAAGATCGAAGCGTGCGTGGGCATTTCTTGCGCGATCGTGTTCGGGTCTTGCGTTTCGATGGAGGCGAGAAAACGGGGCGAGGTGAGCACGGTCTCCGCTTCGCGCGCGCGAGAGAGACGATGAGCGGTCGCGTACTGCTGAAGCACCGACTTCCGCGCGTTCGAAGCGCTGGCGGAAGAGATCCTCCAGTCCGGTGCGAGTCACTCGATCGGTGAGGATGAACGCCCCCGCAGCGAGAGCGGCCACCACCGCGGAGACGAACACGACCGTCTCGCGCAGGAAACTCCGGCGTGCGTTCACGAGGCGTTTCTCACGAGCATGAAACGCTCACGGAAGCTCGACCTTCACGAGATCGCTGCCGACGCTCAGCGGTCGGACGAGCTCGGGAAGGTTCTCCTGCCAGACGTGAATCTCATACTCGCCGGGCGCCACGCCATCGATCGTGAATTTGCCATGAACGTCGGAAACCGCGAACCACGGGGTGTCCAATACATGGATGTAGGCGCGCATGGAGTAATGAATTTCACAGAAGATCGGCACGATACCCGGCGTCTCGAAGCGAACGCCGTGAGACTCACCCTTGGGATAGCGACCGAGGTCGAACGAGCGGACCTTGGAGTAGGAGAAGACGTTATGGAAGAAGGGGTCCTCGTTCGGAAACTCCACGGTAGCGCCGACCGGAATCGCCAGAACCGCCGGGGCGAACATGCGGTCCTTCTGGGACATCGACGGAGGTTTGGACGGCAGGACGGGCGGAGGAAGACTCGCCCCGGTGATCCAAACCACGGAGAACTCGCCGGGATTGCAGGCGCACGGAACGGAGGAGGGACGCTCCTCTTCCTTTGCGGCGGATCGCCCGCGATAGCGGTCGGGCGCGACGCTGCGGGGGGCTGCGGCAGGAGGACGAGTGACGACTCCGGTGACGGTCGTCGCGCGACCCGGAGCGGGCACAGCCAGGCTCACCCCCGCGGCGAGCGCGAGCGCGAACCCGCGCCAAATGAGTCCTCGGGCCATCGTTCTCCTCCGAGTCCCATGAATCGGAGGGCGAGCGGAGGCTCTTGAGCAAGACTTGGCGAAAAGCGAGGTGATCTAGGCGAGCTTGGGGCCGGGAGCGTGTCCCCTTTCGCCCCGTTTCGACGCTTGTGCCCCCGCCGACCAGGCAGGTCTCGCGGCTTTCCGCGCCGCGAGCGCACAGGCCCAGAAACCGGAGGTTCAATGATGAAGATTCTCTCGCTCGCCGCAGCGTCATTCCTTTTCGGAAGCGCCGGCGCGATCGCGGCCCCGCTCTCCACCTCGTTCACGTATCAAGGTCAGATCGAGCTGTCCGGACAGCCTCTGGACGCATCTGCCGACGTTCTCTTCAAGCTGTTCGACGCGGCGAGCGGCGGGACGCAGATCGGCTCCCAGCAGCAGGTCAATGGGATCACCGTCGAGAGGGGGCTCTTCAACGCGAGCATCGATTTCGGAGCCGCCGGCTTCAACGGCGACGCCCGCTGGCTCGAGCTCGCCGTGCGCAGTCCCGCCGGAGGCGGGGTCTTCACCACGCTCGCTCCCCGCCAGCCGCTCACCGCGACGCCGTACGCACTACAAACCCGGGGCCTCTTCGTCGACTCGACGAACCGCGTCGGCATCGGCACGACCACGCCAAGCACGTCGCTCTCTCTCGGCAATGCCGTGGCCAACACCAAGCTTCTGGTGTGGGACGACGGGCCGGGGACAGGGCTCGGGTTCGGCGTCGGGCCGGCCCAGTTCCGCATGCACTTGAGCGGCCCCACGAATCGCTTCTCGTTCTTGAATGGGCCATTGGGGTCCGAGGTGTTCACTGTCGCCGGGAGCGGCAATGTCGGCGTGGGAACGAGCGGACCCACGGCGAAACTCGATGTGCGCGGCGACGTGAAGCTCGGCCCGGGCGGGCAGTACTTTGCTTCCGCCGCCGACGAGAACGTGCGCATGATTCGCGGCATCGTCGACGGGGAGGGGAACATCCTGCAGGGTGCAGGATTCACCGCCAATCGATGGAACACAGGTTTCTACGGAATCACCTTCAACCAGGCCTTTGCGAACATCCCCAGTGGCATGGCCAACCCGATCAACGCCGGGACCAGCAAGCACATGCTGGTGTCTTCGAGTCTTCCGACGCGAGTCAACTTCTCGATGCAAGACATGGATGGCAATGCCATCGACGGCACGTTCCACTTTTGCGTGATCGGACCCGATGATGCGAAGCGCCCATCGTACGGCAGTTTTCTGCAGGACGGCTGAAGGAGGAAAGAAGATGAAACGACGCAGTCGAAACTCGAGGACGGGGACTGCATGTACGACGCGGCTAGCGCGGAGGATCTGCTTCGCGGTCCTCGTCGCCAGCGTCGCCGCACCGGCAGATGCGCAGTACACGATCGATTGGTTCACCGTCGACGGCGGCGGCGCCATGCAGACCTCAGGCGGACCGTACACGTTGGCCGGTACGATCGGTCAGGCGGATGCGGGGCACATGTCCGGCGGAAGTTACGCGCTCGGCGGCGGGTTCTGGATGGGCGGAGGGACGATCGCGGTCGATGTGGAGGACAGCCCGGAAGTCTTGGCCGGTGCGGCACCTCTCACGTTTCGTGTCCATCCAGCAGCGCCCAATCCTTTGGTCCACCACAGTCTCGTCGCGTTCGATCTTCCGGTGCCGCGAAACGTCAGCGCCCGGGTGTACGACGTCGCGGGTCGGTTGACGCGCACGCTCGTCGAGGGGCCGCTTCCGGCCGGTCGTCACCGTCATGTGTGGGATGGAACCAACGATTCCGGCGGCCGGGTCACGGCCGGGGTCTATTTCATGGTGCTTGAAGCGGGAATCGATCGCGGCAGGGAGAAGATCTTGGTTCTGCGGTGATTTCGGCCGGGACACCGCTCGTTGACCTGCGGCCGCCTTCGTGGAATCGGGGGTGGCCGCGGCGCGCGGCGACCCGTACGCCGCCTTCTACGACGAAGGACCCAGAGGAAAGTCCGATCGGGAACGGAGCGGCCCGAGCTCCGGATACTTTTCCGCGTCCTTCACCGTGGAGCCGCATCCGGCCGCCTCGCGGAGCTTCGTGACGGCGCCATCGGCATCGCCGGCGCGAACGCGAATCGCGGCCCACTGCACGTAGCCCCAGCAGATGTCGCCGGAAAGCATCGCGAATGCACGATCGGCCATGGAGTCCGCTTCCGCGTGCCGGCCCTCGAGCGATCGAAGATACGCGTGATCCAAGAGGCACTCGCCCAGGTAGGGCTTCTCGTTCGCCTCAGATGAGTCGAGCGTCGCCGCCGCATGCCGGTAGAGCGTGTCCGCGCGCTCTGCCTCCCCCAAATCCCGGCACACGTTCGCGTGGCCCATGTATGCGTAGGCGGCGGCGAAACCGGTCTTGTCGAGTCGGTCGAGCACGGGGATGGCCGCTCGATACGTCGAGTCCGCGCTCCGAAGTCGATCCGCTTCCCAATATCGCCGCGCGAGATCGCTCAGCTTGTCCGCCGTTTTCACGCTTTCGGAGCCGAACGTGTCGTCGTAAATCTTCCAGGCCTCTCGACTGCGCTCGATCGCGAGATCGAGTCGTCCCATGCGCTGGTAATTGGTCGCCGACTCTTGCAAGCGATTCGCCAGGAGATGCGGATTCCCGGCGGCTCGCAGAATGCGGATGGACTCCTCGCGAACCACGGCGGCTTGTTCGTAGTTCCCGCCGCTCTCCAGGGCGATCGCTTGGGTCCCCAGCATGTCGGCGAGCTGGGGATGGTCGGGAGGGAAGATCTGTCGTGCGGTGCGCACACCTTCTTCGGCGTGGCGCATGGCTTCTTCAGAGTTGAACTCCGCGGAATAGAACGTGGCCAGACCTTTACGGATGGTCACAGTCCAGGTCGGCTCGGCTCCATTCGTCTCGGACAGCTCGAGCGCACGCAAGGTATGGCGCTTCGCAGCATCCCCCTGGCCCAGGTAGTACGACGCGATCCCCTTCGAGTTGTGCGCGCGCATGAGGAGATTCTCGTCTGGAATCGCTTCCGTCTCGCAATTGGCAATGGCCAGCGTGAGGAGAGAATCTCCCGTTCGCGGGTCTCCGCGATCGGTGAGCCACGTTCCCTTCATCCAAAGACACTCGGCTTCGAATCGAGGCGACGCATCGTCGGAAGTCTGAGCCGTGGCGATCGCTCGGTCGAGCAAGGCGCCAACCTCTTCGGGTTTGCCGGCCATACGAAGGCAAGCTGCGAGCGAGCGGAGTCGTTCGGCGACTTCCATGGGATCGCGGGGGCGCGCCGATTCGCTGGCCGCCAGCGCCTCGCGGATAGCGCCAGTCCGTCCTCGTAGAACCCGAGCGTCACGTGCGCTTCCCCGAGCGCGCCGAGCAGACGGGCGCGGACTTGCGGATCCTCCGCGAGCGAGCCGCGAATGCGCCGCGTGCCTTGATCGAGGAGATCTCGCGCCGAGACGTTCTGCCCGCGCGATTGTCCGGGACTGGACGCGCGAAACAATCCCACGAGAAAGTCGGCGACGCGCCGCGACGACGCGGCCTCCCGCTGCGCGACGTGCTCCGCCTGTACCGCGCGCCTGAATCCGACTCCCGTGGCGATTCCGCCCGCCACGAGAGCGAGGAGCATCACCGCGCGGCGGCGACTCCGGCGCGGTGCCGGCGCGCGAACTTGCGCAGTCGGTACATCGTGCTCGGCGCTCCGGCGAGAACCGGCTCGTTCGCAAGATATCGGCGAATATCGGCGGCAAGCTCCGCCGCCGACGCATAGCGCCGCTCGGGATCCTTCTCGAGAGTGCGCATCGTGATCCACTGCAACTCGCTCTTCAGCTCTCGCCGCAGACGCCGCTCGTCCGTGGAACGCCGGTCCGCCAGCTCGGCGATCCGCTCTCCCGTGCTCGCGACACGCGCGGCCAGCGTCGGCGGATCCTCTTCGCGAACGATGCGTACCGCGTCGGAAAGCGCTGCGTGTCGCAGCCGCTCCGGATCGAATGGAGGCGAGCCGGTGAGAAGCTCGTAAAGCATCACCCCGAGCGAGTAGATGTCCGACCTCGTGTCCACCGCGGTCGAGGCGCCGGCTTGCTCGGGACTCATGTAGCCGAGCGTGCCTACGATCATTCCCTCGCCGGTCATTAAAGTTGTTCCGGTCGAAGGGTCCGTCGTCGCCTTGACGATGCCGAAGTCGATCACCTTGAGCGAGGGCTCTCCGTCGCGGCGCGCGACGAGTACATTCGACGGCTTGAGATCGCGATGGATCACGCCCTTCTGATGC
Organism: uncultured Gemmatimonadales bacterium; assembly: GCA_963725045.1. Lineage (GTDB taxonomy): Bacteria > ARS69 > ARS69 > ARS69 > ARS69 > CAVRWY01. The sequence continues at coordinate 224,829 of CAVRWY010000008.1, read as the reverse complement.
GCGTGCTGCACGGCGTCGCATGCGAGGAGGAGGATCCATAAACGCTCTCGTATCGAGAGGCGCTCCTCGTCGCAAAAGACCGTGATCGGAGCGCCACGGACGTGCTCCATGGCGAAATACGGCCGGCCGGTCTCGGTCTCGCCGGCTTCGAACACCTGGGCGATGCCGGGGTGATCCATGAGCGCGAGCGTCTGGCGCTCGGTCTCGAAGCGCGCGATGACTTGCTTCGTGTCCATTCCGGGCTTGATCAGCTTGAGCGCGACACGACGACGAATGGGGCGAAGCTGCTCCGCGAGGTAGACGACGCCGAAGCCACCCTCTCCAAGAACCTCGAGCAGGCGATAAGGTCCGACGGCTCCGTGATCGCGAGCCGGGTCGCGCGATTCCAGGAACTCACCCGCCGCCGCGCCGGCCGCGAGCAGCCGCTCGATTCTCGCGCGCATTTCGGGCTCGCCGGCCAGCTCGCGATCGAGAAACGCGGCGCGATCCTTCTCCGGAATCTCCTGTGCGTCGGCGAAGAGATCTCGCAGGCGCCGTTTCTCCTCCTCGTTCATCCGGCCCGATCCCCGTCCAGGTGTGCACGGCCTTCGAGGTGGTCGAACAGCCACGCTCGCGCATAGCTCCAGTCGCGCTTCACCGTGCGTGCGGACACGCCGAGCATCTCAGCGACGTTCTCGACGCTCAAGCCGGCATAGAAACGCAGCTTCACGGTTTCCATGATGCGCGGGTCTTCCATGCCCAATGCTTCGATCGCCCGATCGAGCGCGAGGATCATCTCCGGATCACGGTCATCCGCCAGGTCGGCGACCTCCCGGAGATCCAACGCGAGTCGTCGCGCGGGGACCCCTTCTTCGTCGGCGCCACGCTTGACCCGCTGCCTGGCCCGCGCGCGATCGATCAGGATTCGCCGCATGGCCTCCGCCGCGGCTGCGAAGAAATGTTTGCGGTTCTCCCACTGGGCTCCGCCGGAGCGCCGGAGCTTGATGTACGCCTCGTGGACCAGCTCGGTGGTCTGCAGCGTGTGGCCCGTTCGCTCGCCTTGCATGCGCGCGTGCGCCACGGCGCGCAGCTCGTCATAGACTTGCGCGAAAAACGCGTCCGAACCCTTCTGTGCGGCGCGGGCATCGAGGCCCTCGTGCGAAGAATCCGAGCGATCGGCCGGCGTCATCGTGGACCCTCCCGGCGTTGCGCCGAGCGCGGCGCGGGGCATCGTAGCGACCCCGCGTCCGGGTCACAACTGGGGCGTCGGATCGTCTTGAGGTGAGCTCTCGGCCGGCCCGGACACGATCTCGCCCGGCGCCACCTCTTTCTCCGGCTTGGCGAGCCGGCGGCGGACTTGCACGAAGCGCAGCGCCACCAAAAGTCCCGCGGCGACGCCGCCGAACACGGTGAGCGCCGCGGCGCTGGGGATGCGCGCGAAGAATCCGCGGGGCTCGATCGTCTGCCGCCACTTCTCTTCGGCCTCTTCGAGCGAAATTCCGTAGGTCGTGGAGAACGCCGCATCCAAATCTACGTTGGATTCCAATCGCCGCAGAAAACGGCGGAGCCCCTCGTCTCCGTCGCGCTCGATGAGCCACGTCACGAACGAATGGCTCTCGGCATACGCGACATGGAAGAAAGGTCCGCCAGGAAACGACGACTCGAGCTCGCGCAGGGAAGCAGACTTCCCCCGGCCGCGGCGTCGGCGAGCAAGGAAGAGTCGTCGGCGCGCCAATCCAATCCGAGATCCCACGTCCCGGAGATGTGCATCGCGAGTCCTTCGTCGAGCCAGCGCGGGGGAGAGAGCTCGGCGTGCACCGTGCGCGACGCGAGCAGCAAGTGGCACATCTCGTGGACCAGAACGGAGCGCAGGCGCTCGGGTCGCGACGCCATTGCCGTGGCGAAGAGTTGGATGCGCTGGCGAGAGGGCTCGGCGAGCCCGGCGACGGCCGTGGGTGCGCGTTCGGTCACCCAGACGATCCTCACGGTGCCATCGAGCTCGGCGTGAAACCATGCGGACGCGGCGTCGTGAGCCGCAGCGGCCTCGCGGGCCAGAGTCGCGGCGGCCGGCGGATCTCCCTCCACCACGATGCGCGGGGTCGCGAACGCGGGGAAGGCGAGGAGAAGCGCGAGAAGATGAAGGAAGGCGACCGCGCGTGCGATCAGAACAACACCGTTCCCAACTTGCTTCGATATTCGCGTGTCAACGGATCGGCGTCGCCGAGCAGCGTGAAGAGAGCGAGGAGAGCGTGGCGTCCAGCGTCGTCTTCGAAGCGGCGGTCGGCGCGGACGATCTCCAGAAACTCCGCAAGCGCTGCCGCGAAGTCGCCGCCGGCCACGAGCGCTGCACCGCGTTCGTAGCGGGCGCGCGCATCCTTCCCGCCGCTCGCGCCTCCGTCTGATGCGTTTGCCGCGCCGGCCGTGCGATCCAGAATCGCGGCGAGCGTCTGTGCCGCATCGGCCGTCGGCGAATCGGGGGGAACGGAGGCGAGCGCGACCCGCGCCGCCGCCGGATCCTTGCGGCCGAGCGCTTCGCGGGCCGCGTGCACGCCGCGTTCGCTGGAGACGGAATCCAGCACGGTGCGCAGAAACGCTTCGATTTGGTAGCGCGGGAGCGCGCCGACGAACTCGTCGATGACGCGTCCACCGTAGAACGCTTTGACCGCGGGAATTCCCATGACGCGATGCTCCCCGGCGAGCTTCGGCGCTTCGTCCGCGTTCACCTTGGCGAGCACCCACGCTCCGCCGGACTTTTCGGCGAGATCTTCCAGAACGGGGCCGAGCGTGCGGCACGGCCCGCACCACGGCGCCCAGAAGTCCACGAGCACCGGAACGGAATTCGAACGCTCGATCACGTCGGCGGCGAAGCTCGCCTCGGAAACATCCAGGACGGGAGCGCCGGCTCGAGAGTCCATCTCAGGCTTCCTTCCACTTCGGATGCGGAGCCATGAACACGAGAACGACCAGACGCTCCGGCCCCTCGTTCACGATTCCATGCGGCTCGCCGGCCTCGGCGAGAACCGCTTCGCCCGCTTCCAGCGCGAGATCTTCGTTCCCGACGCGGAACGTCCCCTCGCCCTCGAGCACGATCATCACCTTGTCTTCTGCCGCGTGGCCGTGCACCGCTTGCGACTGGCCCGCTTCGAGACAGAACAGATCGCAGAAGAACCGCGACGTCTCGAAGAGGTTGTTCTTGCGCATCGCCGCCGGATCGAAACGGCGGAGCTCCTCGAGCCGGCACTTCTTCATCGACATTCAACCTACCGGATCGCGAGGCTTCCGGAAACGGGGGAGGGCGGCCCCGATTCCCACGGTCCGCCGAAGACCGGGCGCCCCACCTTTCGTTCGCCGGCCAGCCCGTCTCTGCCTGCCGCCCGCGACCGCGCCCCGCCCTAGCCACCTTGTCTAGTTCTGGGACCCGATCCTATATTTGAAGCAATGAGCTCCCCTTCGGGCGCAGGTGGCGCCGGCCGAACCATCTCCGTCGAGCTGCACGCACGGGCGGCGGAGATTGCGGGGGTCGGCACCGTCGCCGTCTCGGTCCCCCTTCGCGCGACGGCGGCCGACGTGAAGAAAGCGCTCGCATCCCGGGTTCCAGCCCTCGAGCGGCTCCTTTCCTCGTCCGCGCTCGCGACCGAGCACGAGTACTTGGCCGATGGAGCTTCGATCGGTTCGGGGGGCTCGTTTCACTTAGTGCCTCCCGTGTCAGGAGGATGACGATGACCACTTCGATCGACCCGCGCGCGCTCGTGAAGATCACGGACGCGGAGATCGACGCGGAAGCGCTCGCTCGCTTCGTGGCGACTCCGGCGTCGGGGGCGGTCGTCACGTTCTCGGGCATCGTGCGGGATCATCAAGGGGGACGCGAAGTCGTCTCCATCGAATACTCCACGGTTCGCCCGCTCGCCGACACCAAGCTGCACGAGATCTGCGAAGAAGTGCTCGCCGACAAAGCGATTCACTGCGTGGCCGCGGCGCATCGGGTGGGCCATCTCGAAGTCGGGGAGACCAGCGTCGTGGTGGCGGCTTCGGCGGCGCACCGGGAAGACGCGTTTCGCGCGGCGCGCAAGCTCATCGATCGCATCAAGCAAGTTCTGCCGATCTGGAAGCGCGAGCATTTCGCCGACGGAACCGCCGAATGGGCGGAAGGTTTCGCCGTGGGCGCGCGCGTCGAAGACGTGGTCGCGAAAGAGGAACGGAATTGAGCGGCGCGGCGTCTCTCGTCGACTCTTTCGGGCGGCGCATCGTCAATCTGCGCATTTCCGTGACCGACCGCTGCAATCTCCGCTGCGCATACTGTATTCCCGAAGAAGAAGTGCAATGGCTGCCGCGCGCCGAGGTTCTCTCGTTCGAAGAGATCGTGCGCTTCGTGCGCGTCGCGGCGTCGCTCGGAATCAAGAAGCTGCGACTTCACCGGCGGCGAGCCGCTCCTGCGCAAGAATCTTTCCGATCTCGTGAGCATGCTGGTGTCGATTCCGGGAATCGAAGACGTGGGCATGACCACGAATGGAATTGGCCTCGCGCGAATGGCCGCGGAGCTGCGCGCGGCGGGGCTCCGGCGAATGAATGTGAGCCTCGACACGATCGACCGCGACGTGTTCAAGAAGCTCACGCGGCGCGACGCGCTCGACGACGTGATGGAAGGGCTCGCGGCGGCGGCCGAAGCCGGCTTTCACCCGATCAAAGTCAACTCGGTGGTGATGCGCGGCGTGAACGATCACGAGATCGTTCCGCTGGCGAGGCTCGCGCGGGATCACGGCTTCGTGCTGCGCTTCATCGAGTTCATGCCGATCGGGATGGGCGACGGCTGGACCAAGGACGCGGTCATGACCAATGCGGAAGTGCTTGGAGCGGCTGCGCGAGATCGGCCCGCTCGAACCCGTCGGCGCACCGGATGGGACGGGGCCGGCGGAGCGGTGGCGATTCACCGACGGGCGGGGCGAGATCGGGCTCATCGGCAGCGTCACGGAGCCGTTCTGCGACCGGTGCAATCGCATCCGCATCACCGCGGACGGAAAGCTGCGCACGTGTCTCTTTTCGATTGGTCGAGCACGACGTGCGCGGTCTTCTTCGCGGCGGTGCCGATGACGCGGCGATCGCGGAGCTGATCGTGAATGCCGTCGCGCGCAAGGAGCCCGGTCACAAGATCGGCCACGCCGACTTCGTGAAGCCGATCCGGACGATGAGCTCGATCGGGGGGTGAGGATCCGGGGCGCATCCGGGCGCGAGCTCGCACCCCGCGAGCACGTGCTCGGCTTCTTGGCGCTGTCCGCGCTCTTCGTCGCGCTTGCGGCCGCGTTTTCGCAGCTCACCGTCGACGACTCCTACATTACATTCCGATATTCGCAGAGCGTGGCCGAAGGACAGGGCTTCGTCTGGAATTCGGGCGACGATCCAGTCGAGGGGTTCACGAGCTTTCTCTGGGTCGTGCTCCACGCGGGCGCCATCGCGCTGGGGATCGATCCCGTCGGCGCTTCGAAAGTCCTGGGAGTCTCCGCGGGACTCGGTGTGTTGGCCTTGGTGTGGTGGGCGGGACGCACGATCGCGCTCGGACCGAGGCTCGCGTTCGCCGGAGCTCTGGCGTGCTCCCCCGCGCTCGCGCTCCTCTCCGTGCAAGGGATGGAGACGTCCCTCTTCATGCTTCTCTTGACGCTCCTCGCCATCGTCTCCTTGCGGGCGGCGGAATCGAGCTCGATGGCGATCGGAGCCGTCTGGTACGGAGTCGCGCTGCTCGCGGCGCTCTGTCGTCCGGATGCGGTTCCGTTCGCTGCCGGGTGCTGGGCGGGCGTCACCGCCCGATTGCTTTGGAAGCGCGACTCCTCCGCGATCCGTGCCTGGCTCGGCTGGGGGGCTCTCGCCTTGATCGTGGGCGGAGCCTATTTCACATGGCGCGTGCAGTACTTCGGCCACGTCTTTCCCAACCCCTATTACATCAAGCTCGCCGGGGAGCGGAAGTCCGCGGAGCAAAGCGGGCCCGAGTACGTCGCATCGTTCCTCGCGATTGTCGTGGCGCCCGTCGTCGTGGCCGCGGCCGTGCTCGCCGGCGGGCGGATCGCACGCTCCTCATTCGTCCGCGTGGCGCCCGTTCTCCTGGGGTGTCTCGCGTTTCTCATCTACCTGCTCACGATTCATCCGGTCATGGGGTACGCGCACCGGTTCGCGATGCCGATTCTGGGGCCCCTGCTCATCGCTCTCGTCGCGCTCGCCGCTTCCGTGCAGGGGCTTCGCTTCTCCGGCCCCGTGGCCGGCGGCGTCGTCGCGGCGGCGATGATGATCGTGTGCCTCGCCGTCCAGTGGCCGGCCGCACGCGACACGAGCGAGTTCTGCGACACGTCCTCGATCGTGCGTGTCGGACGCCGGCTCGCAGGGATCGAAGGAGTCATGTTCGTATCCGCTTCGGGTGCGCTTCCCTTCTATTCGGGATGGCGCAGCGTCGACAAGCTCGGTCTCAACTCCGAAGAGATCGCGCACCAAGGCCTCACGGTCGAGCTTCTCGATCGAATCCATCCGGATTTGGTCGTCATTCGTTCGACGGAAGCCGGCAAGTTCAATCGCCGCGCCTGGTGGTATCCGCAGGTCAAAGAGTATCTCGCGACGCGCGGCTTCATCGCGACCTCCGCGGTGCGAACGAGCGGTCTGTATCACCTCGTCTTCTTCGTCCGGGGGGACTCGCCGCTCCGCGAAGAGATCACCGAGCGGCTCTTGACCGTGGAGGGCGTCGAGTACGGGGACGTCGCTCAGATCGTCGACGTTGCTGTGATCGCCAAGCGACCGAGCGGTTAGCTCCGAACCGGCTCCGCTGTCGAGCTCTGCCGCGTCGGCTAGCGGTAAAGCGCTTTGACTCTGCCCCAGGAGTTCGCATCGACCGACACGGTGTCGCACCCGGGCTCACCCAACCATTCGATGTGCTCCTGGCCCACCGGCGTCAAAGCATTGAAGGTGCCGCAAAGGTTGGCGTGGAACACCCCGGAGAGCTCGTTTCCGTAGATGAGAACGTCCCATCCCACGGGGATGAAGACGCCGCAGGCCGCCTCGCTGACGAGGGACCGGACTTCGATCACTTCTCCCGGGTCACCCACATTGCCCTTCCAGCAGGCCGTCAGCTGGAAGACGTACTTGTAGTACGAGTTCTCCCCATCGGGAATCATCTGGTAGGAGAGCGGTGTTCCGCGGAATACGACTTCGGCAAACGCGTACATATCCTCCGGAGGACTCTCCAGGCAGGAGCATGCCGCCGCCGGACGGACGCTCGACGCGGCGAGACCGAAGAGCAGAAGTGCAGTGACCATTGCTCTCATGACGACAACCCCCATGCGAACGAACTTGCCACCGAAGCCTTCGCGGGGGAAGGCCCAGGCTCGGCTCCCGTCGCCGAATCATAGCAATCGGCTGAAGCCGGTTCAATCGAACCGCCGTCAGGTTCCTGTGCGGGACTCACTATGTACACACTCGCCGAGTGTGGCAACCGTCACTCATGAGTCGGGGAGCGGCACGGCGAGATTCGCTTCCTGGGCGATCGCCGACGGCGTCGCCACCGGCGCCAAGGTCCGCGCCAGCACGCGGGTGAGCACGATCCACGCGGCGCCCGTCCCCAGAAGCGCCCACGTGATCCAACCGATGCGCGACTCGATCATCGGGCCGTGCGGCATCGCGGCGCGAATCCACAGAAAGAGAATGGCCGCGGCGATCCCTTCCGCGAGGCGCGCCCCCATGCCGTCGACGAAGAGCTTCGCAGCGGCGCGCTGGGTACGGTCCAGTGGGAGATAAGCGAGCTCCCAGTTCACGCGGTGCACCGAAGACTTGAGCCCGCCTTCGGTGACCCGCAAGAGCGAGCGCGTGAGGATCGAGGCGTTCACGAAGAGTGCGCCGGCCAATCCCAGGAGCGCGGCCGGCAGCACCAGAAGAGAGCCGTGCACTCCGAGGCGCCGCTGGACCGCTGGCATGATCCAGAGCTGCGCGGCGAAAGCGATCGCGTTCAGGAAGAGGTAGAAGCCGGCGAAGAAGTCTGCGTTCGCTCGGCCGCCGCGCCCTGCGGCCGTGGCCACGATGTAAAACTGGAACTCCACGAGGATTCCCACGAGCGAGGCGGTCATGGCGACCGCGAGAAGCATGTACGAGTAGCGATCGGTGACGACGCGGCGAAATTCGGCGCCGCCCGGCGCGCGCAGTGCCCGCGCCGCCGTTCCGGTGATCGGAAAGCGCGCCTGCGCGAGCGCGACCATTCCCGCGGCCGCGAGAAGGCACGCCACCGAAGCGAGCGCAAGTCCCTGCGGATCGACGTGCGAAGCCATCGCCTTCGCGAGCGCCCCTCCCGCGATGCCACCCGCGATCGTGACCGCTGCAACGAGCGAGTAGGCCTTCGCCGTCTCGGGGCGCGGCGCCGTCTCGAACAGTTCCGCGGTCAAGAGCCAGGCTTGCGAGAACAGCACGCCGAATGCGAGCGGAATGATCACGTACGACGTGGTCATGAGCGCCCCGCCGCCCGGTCGTGCGGCGAACGCGTAGAAAGCCATGAACCCGGCCATGAGGATCGGCGCGACCACGCGCGCCCGCCTCGGGCCGAGCGTGCGCATCAGTCCGAGCATCGCGAACGCCATCGGCACCGAGAACAGGGCGATCGCGACATATGCCTTCGGCAAGTCGAGAAGGCCGCCCGCCTGGAAATAGAGTGCGTCGCGCCCCGTCTTTGCGAGCACGAAGGCGGCCATCAACAGGAAGAGGATCGCGCCGACGTGGCTCGCCCGGTCGCGCGCGGAGACGATCATCCGGTTAGAACGTACGTCGCTTGCGATTGCGCACGTAGTCCACGAAGAGGTAGCGCCCGAGGTCGTCGAGCCCCGTGTAGTACGCGCGGCCGCGATTCACTTCCGTGAGCCGCTCCACGAAGTGCACCAGATGGATGTCCTGCGCCACCATGAACGTGGAGATCACGATCCCGCGCCGGCGGCAAAGGGTAGCCTCGTCCAGCGTCTTGTTCACGATCTTGGAGTCCAGACCGAACGAGTTCTTGTAGAGCCGCCCTTCTTCGTACACCGCGGACGGCTTGCCGTCGGTCACCAGGAAGATCTGCTTGTTCGGCTGTTTTCTGCGCGCGAGGATCCGCTGCGCGAGCTGCAGCGCCGCCTTGGTGTTCGTGTGATAGGGCCCCACCTGGACGTACGGCAGGCGGTCGGGCGGGATCTCCACCGCGTCGTCGCCGAACACGCACACGTGCAGCGAGTCCTTGGGATAGCGCGTGCGGATCAGCTCCAAGAGCGCGAGCGAGACTTCCTTGGCCGGCGTGATGCGATCCTCGCCGTAGAGGATCATGCTGTGGGAGATGTCCAGCAGCACGACGGTGGCGCAGCCGGTGAGGTTCTCCCGCTCGTGCACGGCGATGTCGTCCTCCACGAGCGAAAACTCGTCCAGCCCGCCGCGCCGAAACGCGCTCTCCAGAGTGGCGTTCACGGCGATGTCGTTGGGCTCGTCGCCGAAGCGCCACTCGCGAATCTCGGGGAGCGCTTCGCCGCCTTCCCCGGGGGAGGGCACGCGGTGATCGCCGCGGGCGCGCCCCGTGGAGAGCCGCGAGAAGATGCGATCCAGTGCGTCGCGCCGGATGCCGCGCTCGCCGGTCACGGTCAGCTCCAGCGAGCCGTCGGCGGTCTCGCGAATCGCGCCGTCCTCGAACAATTGGTCGCGAAAGCTCTGTGCCGTCACCTTGTCGTCGAAGAATCCGTAGCGCTCGTTCAGCTCTTCCATCTGGCGGAGCGCGTCGTCGACGTCGCCGTCGGTGGCGATCAGCAGATGGTTGAAGAGCTTGCGCAGATCCCGGAGCTTGGTGAGCTCGCGGGTCATCCACTCTTCCCATTCCCGATAGCGGATTCTCATTCCCCGCGCCTCTCCGAAGTCTTCAGTCCATTCCGCCCATCTGCTGGAACATCGCGCCGATCATGTCGCGGTAGCCCACGGCTCCGTCGCCGTCTTCCTTGGCCAGCACGGAGCACTGGTGCAGGCCGTCGAGCACCAGCTCCATCGCGCCGGCGATCTCGCCCGATTCGTGCACTTCAAGATGATCCTTCACGCACTGCTCCAGGCCCGGCACCTTCTTCAAAGATTTCCAGTGCTCGTCGAAGGAGCTGTCGTCGGAGAGCTCCAGCGTGTTGCCTTGCGCGAACCATTGGATGATCGGTTGATACGCCTTCGCTTCCTTCGCGGGCGCGCGGTCCGGATCGTCCACCGCCGCGCCGCGCCGCTTGGTCTTGGGATGAGCATCGGGAAACGAGCGCAGGAACACCTCGCGCACGGCCTTGCCCAAGACGTGGCGCGCCACCGTCTCCGCGCCTTCCTGCTCCCCTTCGTGCACCAGCTCGATCTTCCCGGTCACCGCGGTGAGCGCGGTGCGCAGATCCACGATGCGCGGGTACACCTTGGTGTCACCGGTCGCGAGCCCGCGCCGCTCCATGTTCGAGACCAGATTCTCCAGGAACGTGATGGTGAGCCGCACCGAGACGCCGGAGCTCTGATCGACGTACTCCGATGTCGCGCGCCTGGACCGCCGCCTCCTCGATGATCTCGCGGAACAGCGGCGTGATCACGGCCTGCGACCGTGCCGTCGCGGTCGCTCCACGCTTCCTGCCCCGTGATCTGCGCGGCGTCGTCGTAGCTCTTGCGGATAGTGCGTGATGATCTGCGAGCCGATGCGATCCTTGAGCGGCGTGATGATGTTGCCGCGATTCGTGTAGTCCTCGGGGTTCGCCGAGTACACCATGAGAATGTCGAGCGGCAGGCGCACCGGGAATCCGCGAATCTGCACGTCCTTCTCCTGCATGAGATTCAAGAGCCCCACCTGGATGCGCGGCTGCAGATCGGGCAGCTCGTTGATCGCGAAGATGCCGCGGTTCGTGCGCGGAATGATGCCGAAGTGGATGATCTCGGGATCGGCATACGTGCGGCGCTCGGTCGCGGCCTTGATGGGATCGATGTCGCCGATCAGGTCCGCCATGGTCACGTCGGGCGTCGCCAGCTTCTCGGCGTAGCGCGCTTCGCGCGACAGCCACTCGATGGGCGCATCGTCACCCGCTTCACGAACGATCGCGCACCGCGCGCGCCGACACCGGCTGGAACGGATCGTCGTGGAGATCTCCGCCGCCGACCACCGGGATTTCCTCGTCCAGGAAGCGCACCAGCCCGCGCAGGATGCGCGACTTCGCCTGACCGCGCAGACCGAGCAGGATGAAGTCGTGCCGCGAGAGAACCGCGTTCACGATCTGCGGCACGACGGTGTCTTCGTAGCCGACGATTCCGGGAAAGAGCGTCTCCCCGCGGCGAATCGCGGCCACGAGGTTGCGCCGGATCTCGTCCTTCACGGTCGAGGATCGCCAGCCGGACTTCTTGAGCTCGCCGAACGTCTTGGATCGCGGCAACGCGGATCTCCTGCGGGGAATCGGGAACCAGGGAGGGGCGGAGGCGGCTTTCAAGATAACGAGCGCCCTGGTTTGACACCACCCCCCGGCGTTCGTAGCTTGGAAGGCTCATGGTTTTACGCTTCACGCCTGCCCTCGGTTGGAAGACCGCACTCGCGGCCGGCGTCCTCCTCGCCGGCATCGGGACGGCGCGCCCGGTGCTCGCTCTCCCCCCGGGAAGCACCCCGCGGGAGATCGAGCTCGGGCAAGCAAGCGTCCCAGGACGTCGAGAAGAGCGTCACCCTGGTCGACGACGAACAAGAGGTCGCCAAGCTCCAGGCGATGCTCGACGAGATCGCCAGGGTCACGCCTCGCCCCGAGATCAAGTACAAGGCCCACGTCGTTCTGACCCCCGTGGTCAACGCGTTCGTCCTTCCCGGCGGGTGGGTCTACGTGACCACGGGTCTGCTCGACGCCGTAGAGTCCGACGACGAGCTGGCCGGCGTGCTCGCCCACGAAATTGCGCACAACGTCAATCAGCACGCGATCGAGCGCATGCGCTCCACGCCCAAGGGACTGGGGCTCCTCCAGCTCGCCACCATCGCGGCGCTCATCATCGGCAAATCTCCGGAAGCGGCCGTCCTGGCGTCGACTGCCGCGAACGCGATCACCGCGGCGGTGCTCAACGGAAACTCGATCGAAGCGGAGAAGGAAGCGGACGCGCACGGCATCGGGTATATCCAGGAAACGAACTACAATGCGACGGGATTCCTCACGTTCATGGAGAAGCTCGCGTCGACGTCCGGGAAGTTCTACGAAGAACAGCTCGGGATCTATCAGACGCACCCGTTGACGCGTGACCGCGTGCTCGCCGCGAAGGCCGAGCTCGACGAAGCGAGCATTCCCATCCTGCGCCGGTTGGTGACGAAAGTGTCGCAGCCCGAAGGACGCCTGATCCAAGTGGATGGGGCTCCGGCGACCGAGATCGTGTACGAAGGGGAGCGGCTTCTGGCGATCGCGGGGCAGGACTCTTCGCGCGTCGCCCAGGTGGTGGACACGGTGCGATGGGTCTTGGATCACGAGCTCAAGGAAAACCAAGTGAAGATCGTGCCCGTCGAGGAAGGCGTGCTTTTCGAAGCCGCGGGGGCACCGCCGCTCTTTCTCTCCAAGGACGACGGGCGAATGGACGGGCGCGGCGAGGCGGTGCTCGCGGGCGAGCTGCGCACCCATCTCGCCGGCATCGTGATCGCCGAGCAGAACCGCTACCGCGCGAACGACCAGTTCTACTGATGGATCTCGGGCTCTCCGAAAAGCGCGCGCTGGTCACCGGGGCATCGTCGGGAATCGGCTTCGCGGTGGCGCGCGGGCTCGCCGCCGAAGGTGCCCGCGTCGCCATCGTGTCGCGGGATGCGGCGCGCCTGGAGCGCGCTCGGGCGTCGCTGCGCGAGGCGACCGGTGCAGACGCGGTCGCGATCGTGGGCGACGTCGCCCAGGCGGACGAGCCCGCGCGCATCGTGGAGGCGGCGGTGCAAGCGCTCGGTGGCCTGGATGTATTGGTCACCAATGCTGGCGGGCCCGACGTCCGGAAACTTCGGGGATGTCCAGCCTCACGATTTCACCGCGGCGATCGAGCTCACGCTGCGCTCGGTGGAGCGGCTGGTGCGCGCGGCGCTGCCTCACCTGCGCGAGAGGGGCTGGGGTCGCATCGTCAATCTCACGTCGATCACTGCGAAGGAGCCGCACGAGGGGCTCGTTCTCTCCAACACACTTCGTCCCGCGGTGCACGGCCTCGCCAAGAGCCTGGCGCGCGAGGTCGGCCGGCACGGCATCACGGTGAATTCCGTGTGCACGGGATTCACCGCCACCGAGCGCCTCGCGGATCTGGCACGAGCCAGCGCACGCCGCGCCGGATCGACCCCGGAAGAGGTCATGCACACCTGGCGCTCGCGCATTCCCATCGGCCGCCTCGCCGATCCCGCCGAGATCGCCGCCGCAGTCGTCTTCCTCTGCTCCGCTCCGGCCTCGTTCGTGAACGGGGTCTCGCTCGCCGTCGACGGCGGGGAGTCACACTCGCTGCTGTAGGCTCCTTCTCATTGAAGCGGCCCTCGGGCCGGTGCTAAACTGGCGCGTTGCCCTGCCTCTCCGCGGTCCCTGGCGTTTCCTCCAATGGAGTCCATGAAATGGCAGCTTTGTCGACACGTCCGATTCGCGCCCTAGCGCCCATGGCGTTGGGCATATTGACGTTGGGCCTGCTTGCTGCGGCCGACACCGGGGCATCCCTGCCCGGTCCCGTTCGAACCTCAGGCCCCGCGGCGGTGACGAATGCACCGTCCGCCCCGGAGCTCAAGGCGCTCGGTACCCGGACCTTTGCTGCGGAGCCCAAGGAGTCGACGCGCGAAATCCTCTTTCAGAACGGGATCCGCTTCGAAACGACCGCCGGCGATCCTTCGCTTCCCGAGGGCCTGCGCCTCGAGTCGCGCGAAGTTCTCGACGGAAGAATCTCGCTCCTCGTCCAGGTGCAAGCACCCTGCCGCGACGAATGGCTCGACCAGCTCGAGAAGGCCGGCGCGCGCATCCAGTTCTACGTGCCGAACTACGCGTTCCTGGTGCGCGCCGACGCGAGCCATCGCGCGGCGATCGAGCAGCTTCCGTTCGTGACCTGGACCGGGCTCTATCACCCGGCGTACCGCATTTCCGGCCAGGAAGCGATGTCGCTTCGCGCGGGACGCGGCGATTACCAGGCGCTGCTTTTCGACGACGGCGACCTCGCCGACGTCCGCCGCGAGATCGAGCTCTTGGGCGGCACGATCGAGGACTCGTCCGACAACGGCATCAACAAGATGGTGCGCTTCTCGCTCGATCGCGGCCGCATGACGCAGGTGGCCTCGCACACCGACGTGCAATGGATCGAGCCGCGCGACCGCTTCCACACGATGAACTCGAATGCGCAGTGGGTCGACATGACCAACGTGTCGAACAACCGCAAGATCTGGGACCAGGGCATCGACGGGACCGGTCAGGTGGTCATGCTCGGCGATTCCGGAATTCGGACGTCGCACAACCAGTTCCGCGATGGGGCAGTGCCCATCACGACCTTCGGGGACTATCCCACGCACCGCAAGATCATCGCGTACATCAAGGGAACGGCTCACAACGACATTCTCTTCACCGACACGGGCCACGGAACGCACACTTCCTGCACGTTCGCGGGGAACGACGCGCCGCATGCCGCGGACCTGCGTGACGGCCTCGCCAAGGGCGCCAAGATCTACTTCTTGGACTGCGGCGGGACGGATGCCACGGCGATCATCACGCCGGGCGACCTGAACGACTACTTCCAGCCCGCGTACACCGGCAATGCCGGCGGCGCGGCCCGCGTTTCTTCGAACTCGTGGGGTGCGGACGCCGGTGGCGCGTACACGTCGACTTCGATGAACACGGACCAGTTCGCGCGTGCCCACATGGACTTCTTGATCTCGTTCTCGGCCGGAAACGCCGGCGGCGCGAACACCACTGGAGCTCCCGCCAGCGCGAAGAACATTCTCACCGCCGGCGGCACGCAGAACGGTGCGAGCGCGAACATCATCTACTCGGGAACGAGCCGCGGTCCCACGGACGACGGCCGGCAGAAGCCGACGGTCTGCTCCCCGGGGCAGAACGTGTCCTCGGCGCAGCACACTTCCGACACCGGCTACGTGTCGTTCACCGGCACGTCGATGTCGTCGCCCAATCTCGCCGGCTCGGCCACGCTGGTGCGCCAGTACTTCACCGACGGCTGGTATCCCACCGGCGCGCCGGTTCCGGCGAATGCGTTCACGCCGTCGGCGGCGCTGCTTCGTGCCGCGCTGATCAATTCGGCGATCGACGACTTCGCGGCGCAGAACGATTCCCGACAACAACATCGGGTGGGGCCGCATCCTGCTCGACAACGTGATGTTCTTCCCCGGCGACACGCGCCGCACCGTGGTTCTCGACGAGAACGACGGTCTCGCCACCGGAGAAGCGCGTGAGTACGAGATCTTCGTCTCCGACACGTCGCAGGATCTCAAGGTCTCGCTGGTGTGGACCGACGTCGCCTCGACGCCGGCCGCGGCGATCAATCTCGTGAACGATCTCGACCTGGAAGTGTCCGACGGCACCAACACCTACCTCGGCAACGTGTGGTCCGGCGGCGAGTCCACGACCGGCGGCGTGAAGGACTCGCGCGACGTCGAGGAATGCGTGCGTCGCGCGGTTCCCGTCGCGGGCACGTACACGATTCGCGTGGAAGGCGCGAACGTGCCCTTCGGCGCGCAGCCTTACGCGATCGTCGTGTCCGGCGGCATCGGCGGCTCCGCGGGCGTGGTCACGCTCGACGCCGGCTCGTATGCGCCGGGCGCATCGCTCGGCATCCGCGTCGAGGACACCGGCGCCGGCGGTTCGGTGTCGGTCCAGGTTTCGTCGACGACCGAGTCGTCGCCCGAGACGTTGGTCATCGGCGGATCGAACGGCGTGTACGAAGGCTCGTTCCCGCTGACCCTGGCTTCGCCGGTGGGCGGGAATGGTGCGCTTTCGGTGTCGGACGGGGACGACATTTCCGTCACGTACACCGACGCGAGCCCGGCGCACGTCTCCGAAGCCACGGCGACGGTGAGCGCGGTCACTCCCGTGATCACCGGAGTCTCCGCGGATCCCGCGGACATCACCGCGATCGTCACCTGGACGACGAACACGTCGGCGACGTCGCAGGTGCTTTACGGCACCACTCCGGCGCTCGGTTCCTCGAGCTCGGTGGATCCGTCGCTCGTGACCGCTCACTCGGTGCAGCTCAGCGGGCTGGCGACGAACACGACGTACTTCTTCGACGTCGTCTCGGAGAGCCACTCCGGGGCGAGCGTGCAGGACGATCTGGGCGGCATGCACTACCGCTTCACGACCGGAAACAAGGCCGACGTCCTTCTCGTGATTGCCGACGACACGGTGGTCGACGAGGGTAAGTACGGCCCGGCGTTCGATGCCACGGGCTGGACCTACACCACCTGGAGAAAGGCCCAGGCGCTGGATCCGGTTCTCGGGACTTCCACCACCGGAATGCGCTCGTACAAGGCGGTGTGGTGGCAGGTGGGCTGGGAGCAGTATCCGCCGTTCGAAACGGAGCAGCGCGACTCGCTCCAGGCGCTGCATGACGGCGGCGCCCGCATCGCGTTCGTCTCCCAGGACGTGGCTTGGGCATTCTCCGCGTCGAACTCCGGATTCTGGAGCGCGGCGAAGATGGCCTGGTTCAACAACATCATGCACTCCACTTGGCAGCAGGATCCCACGACGTGGTCGTCGAACGTGGGCATCGTCGGAGATCCGATCTCGGGTGCTTACACGGGCGGTGTCTCGTACACGCCGTTCCGCGACGGAGCCGCCGGCGACGAAGTGAACTTCATCGCCGGAACCGGCACGGGGAGCTACTTCTGGCGGAACAACGACGCGACGCCCGACGACATCGCCGTGAAGTGGGTCAACGGCGTGAACAACGGCACGAATGGCGTCGGAATCTGGGGCGGCACGCCGACGCGCACGGCGTCGATGTTCCTGGAGTGGACGCGCTTCAACGCCGCTCTCGCAGACCGATGCCACGCGCAACGACATCCTCGACAAGACGGTTCGTTGGCTCATCGGCGGAGATCATCCGGACGTGACCGTGACCGCGCCGAACGGCGGGGAAGTGTTCACGACGAGCCCGGTGTCGATCTCCTGGACACAGGCGACCGACGTGGCCAACGGGCGCGATCCGGCGGCGTCGAAGATCGAATACTCCACCGACGGCGGTCTGTCGTGGAACCTGATCACGAACTCGCCGGGCAGCTCGCCCTTCTTGTGGAACGTGACGGGCATTCCGTCGACCGTGCTGGCGCGCGTTCGCGTCTCGCTCACCGATGACGGCACTCCGTCGCTCACCGGACTTGACGCCTCGAACGCCAACTTCACGCTCGCGCTTCCGGGGAACGAGACGGTCGGCCCGATCGTGGTGGCCGGAACGCCTTCGATCTCTCCGAATCCGATCGTGCAGCCCGAATCCGGTCACGCTGTTCGCCACCATCACCGACCTCTTCACCGGCGGTTCGAACGTGACCGCGGCGGAGTGGAGCGTGGGTGGTGCGCCGGCGCCGGCGGGAACCGGAACGGCGATGGCCGGTGCGTTCGGCAGCGTGCAGGCGGCCGTCAGTGCCGTGATCGCGTCGAACTCCCTGCCGGGAGGCGCGACCACGCTGTGGATTCGCGGGCGCGATGCGGCCGGCAACTGGGGTGCGGCCGAGCCCTTGCCCGTGCAGGTCAACGGCGCTGCGACCGACGTCGATCTCGACGCTCAGCCGGTCGTGAGCTTCTCCGTGGATCAGAACGTGCCGAATCCGTTCGTTTCGAATACTCGTATTCGTTTCGCGCTGCCGGAGTCGCGTGCGGTGAGCCTCAAGGTGTACAACGTCGAAGGACGTCTGGTGCGCACGCTCGCCGATCGCGCGTACCCTGCGGGACGCCACGAGCTCGCTTGGGACGGGAATGACGGCACGGGAAGCCGGGTGACGTCCGGCGTGTACTTCTATCGCTTCTCGGCGGGTCCGTTCGAGAGCGAGAAGAAGATGGTGGTCCTCAAGTAAGAGGATCGCCGCGGAAGATTCAACGGGAGAGCCCCGAGCCGGAGCACCGGCCGGGGCTCTTCTCATTTCATTGGCGAGGCGGCGCGCCCGCATCGAATGAATCGAACGTGAAGAGCGGAAGGAACGGCGGCGGCGGATCGCTCGCCGTGGCGCGTCGAAAGTCTCCCAAGTAGCGCGCCAGCTCCGGCCGGATTTGCAGCGCGGTCGCCCACTCCTGCTTGGCCCGCTCCGTCTCGCCGAATCTCCAAAACATCGATCCCGCGTTCATTCGTAGTCTCGGCTCGCCGGGAGCGAGCTGGATCGCCTGGTCGATGGCACGGCGCGCCATCGTGGAATCTCCGCGCACCGCCGCGAGCCGGGCCACCGTTCCCCACGTCTCGGCGTCGTCGTCGTTCCAGAGGATCGCCTGCGCCAGCAACTCGTCGGCTCGCGCGAGCTCTCCACGAGAGATCGCGATGTCGGCGAGATGACCGCGGGCGCGCGCGGTCGCGGGATCGCGCGCGACGGCATCCTCGAACCGGGCGCGCGCCTCGTCCTTTCGCCCCAGCGCTCCCTCCTGCATGCCCGACCACTCGCGCGCGATCCCCAGCCCTTCGGGCTCGGCGGCGACCGCCGCCGCGAACGCGCGCGCCGCTTCGTCGATGCGCCCGCGGGCGTGGGCCTCGAAGCCCCGCGCGAGCTCGACGCGATACGCGGCCGGGGCCGCGACGGTGCCCGGGACTTCGCGCGGCGCCCAGAAGGCGTCCTCGATGTCGCCGCGCACACCGCGGCGGAAGAGACGCGGCGCGAAGCGCTGGAGAAATGCGGGATCGCGAAAGACGGCGAGCTCGCTCGGCTGCACCGGGGCCAGCGCCGCCTCGAAGAAGATCGCGGCGCGCGCGCCGAGCTCCAATGCGGGAGCGGGGCTCGGCAGCGAGGCCAGCGAGAGAACGGGGCGCTTGGCATGAAACGCGAGCGAGCCGGTTCGTTCCGCGACGGGAAGGGACGACGGATCCACGAGAGTGGGGAGGAGCTGGGCGATTTGCGCCATCCGTTCGCAGCGCGCGTTTTCTTCGTCGCGCCGCCGGCTCTCGGCGGAAGCGCGCCCGAGCAGGATCGCGACGGCGATGCCGATCGCAACCAAGAGCGGACGCCGCGGCGCATCGACCCCCGCCATCGGATCGGGAATCTTCGAAACGAGAATCGCGGCGCCGAGCGCGGCGAGCGGAGCGATTGCGGGAACGAAGCTCGCGACCGAGCGCGGGGTGGCGAACAGAAGCACTCCCGCCATGCATGCGCCGCCCGCGAGGAGCGCGCGGCGTTCCACCTCGGAGAGCTTGCGCAGTGCGAATCCCGCGGCGACGAACGTGCCCAGGAGCACGATTCCCTCGCCCCACGTGCGCAGCAGCGATGCGATCGTGGAGGGCATGCTCACTCCCGGGACGCCCCAGCCCGCGAAGAGCCCGCTCACGATTTCGAAGCGCGATCCCGCGGGGAGCGCCATCGAGAGACTCGCGACCAGAAGGATCGCGAGGAGAACCGGCAGCGCGAGCGTCGCGAACCGTCGCTCGGAGCGCGGCGCGGTCAGTGCGAACGCCGCCAAGGCAGGGATCGCGGCGGGAGTGGCCAGCGAAGCGGCGGTCGCCAGCGCCATCGGGAGCGCCGCGGCGATTGCGCCGCGTGCGCGCATGGCGGCGATCGCCGCCGCCAGGAGCAACATGCCCCCGAGTGCCGCATCGGGATGCGCCACCGCTCGAACGGCGAAGGCCGGGGGGAGAAGAAAGAGGGCGACGCCGAAGACCGCGACGAGCGCACCGCGCGACCAGAGTGCTCCCGCGAGAAGCGCCGCACCGGCGGCGAGAGACGCGGCCCCGAGAGGGGGGAGCACGCCTCCGGTGCCCACCGCGATCCGGTCGCCGAGCGCGGCGCTCCAGGCACCGAGCAGGGGAGCGTGTGCGCCTCCCGGCGGAATCGAATAGGCGACGAGCGATCCCTGAAGCAGGGAGCTTCCGGCCCGAAGGAGATGGTAGGACTCGTCCGAGACCGCGACGATCGTCGCCCCACGGAAGAGGCCGGCGACCAGCGCCGCCAGCCCCGCGAAAAGAAGCGGCCTCGGGATCGCGCGGCGCCGGATGGGGCGCTCGCGAGGGCCGGGCGGGCTCACCCGCCGAGGAGCATCTTGCGCGCCTGGGCCAGCACGTCCCGCTCCCCGGCGTGGTAGAGGAGCCGCCCCGCAATTTCGAGCGGGAACCACTTCACGTCGAGCACCTCACCATCGTGGTCCTCGACCGACCCCTCTTCGAACGCGAGAAGGAAGAAGTGCACGGTCTTGTCCACCGGAGCGCGCGATCCGTTCTCCTGTCTCGAGGAGTAGGTGTACTCGATCGATCGGATCGTCCCGATGATCTTCCCCTTGAGACCCGTCTCCTCCCGAACCTCGCGCACCGCGGCCTCTTCCAACGTTTCGCTCGCCTCGACTCGACCCTTCGGCAGGCACCACACCGGCCCCTGGCGTGCGCGGGCCAGAGCCACTTCGAATGCCTGATCGGATTGGCGAAAAATCACTCCCCCCGAGGAAACTTCGAGCTGTCGATCCATCGTGCTCCCGGCTTCGAGAAACCCATGCGCGAAAAACGGTGTCAGGCCTGATAAACTACCAGAACACGGCACGACCTGTCGCCCGAGCGGGGCGCTTCATAGGGAGGGGGATGAGGTGGCGGTCGATACACGAGTCCGCGGGAAGCTGACCAAGCGTCTCGTTCGGTTCGCGAAGACGGTGGTGGATCCGGACGTCTTGGTGGACCCGGCCACGATCGTGTTGGAGCACGAAGAAGGGCCGTTCGTCGTTCCGGACTGCCCGCGGTGCGAGTTGAAGTGCTGCGTGCACAAGGAAGTGGGATCGGGAATTCTGCTTTCGCTGCAGGACATCGCGAACTTGATCGACTCCGGTCTCGGCGATC
This sequence comes from uncultured Gemmatimonadales bacterium, assembly GCA_963725045.1. Taxonomy (GTDB): domain Bacteria; phylum ARS69; class ARS69; order ARS69; family ARS69; genus CAVRWY01. Next base: position 203,904 of record CAVRWY010000008.1, on the reverse strand, counting down.
TCATCGTGGGCACGTTCACGTTCCGCCAGCGCGCGGACGGGGAGATGGAGATCCACGAGATGCCGCGTCTCGCGAAGCGCCAAGGCAACTGCGTCTTCTACGACGAAGAAAAGGGGTTGTGCAACGGATACGGAACGCGTCCTTCGATCTGCCGGCGCTTTCCGTACGAGGTGCACTACCGGCGCGGGAGCGGCAAGCCGTTCGCGCGATTCATTCCGTGGGCTCCGTGCCCCAAGGTGCAGAAAAAGTCGTTCGAGCCCGCGGTGAGGCAAATGGCCATGGACGCGGTCGAGGACGAGAACTTCAGCTTCGAGGACAACATGCTGCTTCCGGATCACGTGGAGGAGCTGCGCAAGATCGGGTTCGCGCGCTTCCTTCCCGTTCCCGAGAAGCGCCGCAAGGCGAGCAAGACGACAAGGAGCAGGTGATGATTCAGCGGTGGCGAGCACAGACCATGGCGGCGTTCGTGGCGGTGGCGGCAAGCGCGGCGGCGGCGACGATCCTTCTCGGAGCGGCGACGACGGCCCGCGCAGAATGGGACGTCGACGGAATCGAAGAGCTGCTCCCGCGTCACGAGACTCCCGCCGAGCTGGAGTTTCGGCGCCAGCTCCTGCGCAGCCCGCACCCTCCCCTGGTGCTCGCCGATCCTCCACCCGCGGCTCCGGTGCGCAACTGCGCGCGAATGGGAGCCGGCCGCCGGCGTGCTCATTCGCTACCCGCTGGGGCTTCCCTACAATCTGATTCGGGATTTCGACGACGCGAACACGGTGTACGTGGTCCTCGCGGCGAACCAGCTCAACACGGCGATGACATCGTTCGCCGCGAACGGCGTGGACACGTCGAAGGTGCGAGTGGCTGATCAAGCCCACCGACTCCATCTGGACGCGCGACTACGGTCCCCAGTTCGTGTTCGACGGCGTCGGCGACGTCGCCATCATCGACCACGTCTACAATCGTCCGGCGCGTCCCAACGACGACCTTACCCCGGTCGCGTTCGGCGCCGCGTACGGCTATCCGGTGATTCGCCACGACATGTGGCACACCGGCGGCAACTACATGACCGACGGCGCGGACTTCTCCATGTCCACCGATCTCGTGTACGACGAGGCGCTCTCCGCGAACGGCATGTCACCGGCGCAGGTCGACGCCTTGATGCTCAGCTATTACGGCATCACGCCGTATCGCGTGATCGACGACATTTCGCCAAGCGGCATTCACCACATCGACACGTGGGGCAAGCTCCTCGACGAGGAGACCATTCTCATGAAGCGCGTGTGGGCGGCGCATCCCACGTTCGCCGCGCTGGAGCAGCGCGCCACCTTGATCGCGTCGCTGCCCGCATCGACCGGTCGCAATTACACGGTGCATCGCGTGGATTGCCACAACATCGGCGGCGGAAACCCCGCCTCGTACACGAATAGCCTGATTCTGGGCAACCGCATCTACATTCCGACGTTCAACAGCCCGTCGAACGACACTGCGGCCGTGAATGCGTATCGCAGCGCGATCGCCGGGTACGACGTGCGACCCTACAACTACAGCGGATTCATCACCGACGACGCGCTCCATTGCCGCGCGATCGGCATCTTCGATCCGGGAATGCTTCGGGTCGCGCACGTTCCCATTCGTCGACGAAATGGAGGGGCCGGTCCCGGTGAGCGCGTTCGTGGACGATCGCAGCGAAGCCGGAATCACCGCGGTCGAGCTGCACTGGCGACACGACGGCGGGCCGTGGAATGTGGAGCCGATGATGCCGGCGGGTGCCGACCTTTACGAAAGCGCGATCCCTTCGCCGACGGTCCCCACGGCGAGCACGGTCGTCGCGGACTATTTCATTCACGCCGCGGATGCCAGCGGGCGCACCGCGGGTGTGCCGCGCCCGGAGCCGAACGCGTGGTTCTCGTTCCCGATCGTCGTGCCCACCGGCGCGCCGGTGGTGGCGGGCGTCGAAGCGAAGGCGCCGTTCCCGAACCCGAGCCGCGCTGGCACCACATTCCAGTTCAGCTTGAAATTCCCGGAGCGCGTCGATCTCGCGGTGTACGACGTGCGCGGGCGTCTCGTGCATCGGCTTCTCGCGGACGAGATGAGCGAAGGCTTGCATCGCGTCGACTGGAACGGACGCGACCAAAACGGAGCCGCGGTGCCCGCGGGAACGTACTTCTTCCGCCTGCGCGCCGCAGGGATCGCCTACTCGCGTCCGGTCACGATCGTCCGTTGACGGCGCATTGAGCGACTCGGCGACGCTTCGCGCCGCATCGATTCGATTTCTCGGGGCCGCCGGCACGGTGACCGGCTCGAAGCATTTGGTGTCCTTCGATGGACGCCAGGTGCTGCTCGATTGCGGGCTCTTCCAGGGGCTCAAGCATCTGCGCGAGCGCAACTGGCAGAAGCCTCCGATCGATCCGGCGCGCCTCGACGCGATCGTTCTCTCCCACGCTCACATCGACCACGTCGGCTATCTCCCCGTGCTGGTGCGGCACGGCTTTCGCGGTCCGATCTATTGCACGTCGGCGACCGCTGGATCTCTGCAAGGTCCTGCTTCCGGACTCCGCGCATTTGAACGAAGAAGAAGCGGATCGCGCGAACCGCCGCGGCACTTCCAAGCACAAGCCGGCGCTGCCGTTGTTCACGATGGAAGACGCCGACGCCACGCTGCGATTGTTCCGGACGAAGAATTTGGCCGAGGAGTTCGCGGTCCTCGACGGAGTGCGCGTCACCTACCGGCGCGCGGGACACATTCTGGGATCGGCGTCGGTCGACGTTCGTCTCGGCGACGCGGGCGCGAAGCGCATCGTGTTCTCGGGCGACATCGGCCGATGGAATCGGCCCATATTGCGCGATCCTGAGCTCGCGCCGGACGCAGACGTGGTGCTCTGCGAATCGACGTACGGGGACCGGCTGCATCCGCCCGATCCCGCCACCACGCTGGCGCGCATCGTGAACGAAGCGGTGCGGCGCGGTGGGGCGCTGGTGGTTCCCGCGTTCGCAGTGGGACGTGCGCAGGAGCTGCTGTGGATGCTGGACATGCTCGAGGATGCAAAGCGGATTCCGTCGCTGCCGATCTTCGTCGACAGCCCGATGGCGGTAGAGGCGACCGAAATCTACTCGCGGCACGAAGAAGATCACGATGCCGAGATGGTGACGTTCGTGAAGGAGAGCAAGACCCCGTTCTGGACGACGCGCGTGAGAGCGTCCCGCACCGTCGAAGAGTCGAAGCACATCAATGACATCAAGGGCCCGGTCATCATCATCTCCGCGAGCGGAATGGCGACCGGCGGGCGCATCCTGCATCACTTGAAGAATCGCCTCCCGAACCCGGCGACGACGGTGCTGCTCGCGGGATTCCAGGCGCCGGGAACCCGGGGGCGCGCCCTTCAAGACGGCGCCTCCGAGCTGCGCATCCACGGCGGGCTCGTGCCGGTGAAAGCTACGATCGAGTCGATGAGCGGACTTTCCGCGCACGGAGATCGCGAGGAGCTCTTGCGGTGGCTCTCCGGCTTCCAGCGTCCGCCGAGCCACGTGTATCTCGTGCACGGCGAGCCCAGCGCTGCGGAAGCGCTACGTGTGGCCATCGCCGAACGATTCGGTTGGAAGGTGCGCGCCGCAGTCGATGGGGAGACGGTGCCGCTCAACGCGTGAGCGCGGGCCGTCGGTCGTCTCCCGGCGCGCCGCCGTCCGTCAGCTTCGCGGTCCGCGAAGACGCAGGATCGCGGCCATGCCGCCCGCCGCACGTTGGAAGCGCACTTCGGTGAAGAGCGGCGCCAGCGCAGCGCGCAGCGTGGCGAGATCGGTGCGGGCCCCGAAGGCACCCAGCCACCCGCGCCAGAGCGGGGAGAACGCGCGCCAGCCGCCCTGCAATTCCCCGAAGTCCAGGATCACCAGGATCGCATCGGCTGCGAGATGACGCCGCATGGCCGCGATTGTCGCCACGGGATCGTCGAGCAGCGACACCGCGAAGCTGCAGATCGCCCGCGGGAATCGTTCGCCGAGATCGATCTCCCGGAAATCCCCCTGCACGAGGCGCGCGTCCGGATCGCGGCGCGCCGCGTGCTCGAGCATGCCGCGCGAGAGATCCACACCGGTGATGCGCGCCGCCCCCGCGCGTCGAAGCTCCGCAAAATTGAGACCGGTGCCGCAAGCGAGGTCCAACACGGCGTCGCCCCGGCGAATCTCCAGAAGCTCGATCGCGGCCGCACGGCCGCGCAGCACGAGGGGCCGCGTGGCGTCGTAGATCGGGGCGTGAAGATCGAAGAACCGCTCGAGGCGCGCCCGCCGGGAGGGATCGGGAGCGTCGGGCTGCGGGCGAGCGTCGCGGGGAGTGCCGAGATCGTCGGACATTCGGGGAAGATACCGGTTTGACCGCGCTCCCCGGGAGTTCCTATTCTCCGGCGGCCGAATCCCCCCAGGAGGTCTCGCATGTTTCGTTTCGCCCGCGCTCTTGTGTCTGTGGCGTCGATCGCGGCGCTCGCCGTCACGCTCGCGACCGGCACGATTCCGCCGCCGGCCGCCGCCGCCGAGCCGATCGCCACGTTCTCCATCGTGGGCTTCGATCCCGCGACGAACGAGCTCGGCGTCGCCGTGCAATCCAAGTTCTTCGCCGTCGGTTCCGTGGTGCCGTGGGCGAAGACGGGCGTTGGTGCGATCGCCACGCAGGCCTTTGGAAACACCACGTTCGGTCCCAAGGGTCTCGATCTCCTCGCGACCGGCGCGGAGCCGCAGACGGTGATCGAATCGCTCTTGAAACCGGACGACATGCGCGAGCGCCGCCAGGTGGGAATCGTGGACGCGAAGGGCCGCGCGATCTCGTACACCGGCAAGGAATGCCAGGCCTGGGCCGGCGGACGCACCGGAACGAACTACGCCGCGCAGGGGAACATCCTGGTGAGCCAGGCGACGGTCGATGCGATGGCGCGCGCGTTCGAAGAAACGAAGGGGATGCTCGGCGAGAAGCTCATGCGTGCGCTCGAGGAAGGGCAGAAGGCGGGCGGCGATTCGCGCGGGATGCAGTCGGCGGCGATCCTCATCGTGAAGGAAGGCGGCGGCTACGGCGGGTTCAACGATCGCTACTGCGATCTGCGCGTCGACGACGCGAAGGAGCCGATCGCGGAGCTGCGTCGCATCTTCGACATGTGGAAGGTGCAAGCGCTGATCACCGAAGGATACCGGCTCGTGGAGTCGAAAGATTTCGACGGCGCCTACGCAGCGGGGAAGCAGGCCATCGCATTGGATGGCGCGTCCGGCGAGCCGAACTACCACATGGCCTGCTATCTCTCCCGCGGCGGGCGCACCGACGATGCCTTCCAGATGTTGGATGCGGCGCTCACCAAGGATCCGAAGCTCGCCAAGAACGCCGAGGGCGATCCGGACTTCGAGCCGATGCGCAAAGACCCGCGCTGGGCCAAGACGATGGGGAAGGCGGGGAGCTAGTCCCCGCCTTCTTCAATTCTCTCTCGCCTCGCCAGCTCCGTTGCCGTGCGCACCGCGTCGACGAGGAGCGTCCCACCGATTGCCACGAACGCGATCGCGCCCGCGACGTCGAAGAATTGTGGCGCTTCAGCCGGAAGCGAAATGGTCACAGCCGCGACGTTCAAAGCACCGAGGATGAGACGCAGCTCGGTGCCGCCGATTCCCCCGAACGCGATCTGGTGGACGTCGAGCGCCTGCGCCTTGAGCGCCATGTGGATCCCGAGTAGGGAGTAGGCCACGACGAGCGCCCAGGCGATCGGTGGTGTGACGAGGCCGGAACCGGAGAGCCCCGCCAGGAGAACGAGGGCCCCGAACGCGTCGATGATGTGATCGACGTAGTAGCCGTACCTCGGGCGCTGGCGATCGCGAACGCGAGCGAGAGTTCCGTCGAGGCTGTCGCCAAACCAATTGAGCACGAGAAAGACGTTGACGCCGAGTACCGCCCACTTCGTGAGGGGGACGAAGCGGTAGCAGATGGCGGCCCCGGCCAGAGCGAGCGCACCGAGCGCCGTCAAGTGATCCGGCATCACCCAGCTGGGGAGCCGGCGGGCGATCGCAACCAGAAGCTTCCGTTCCGCGTTGGCGGTGAGGCTGCGGAGGTCACGTGTCATGGCCTGCTTCCTTCGATTCGGGTCTGCGCACGATGCGGCGTTCGCCGGTCGTGCACGTCTCAGGATCGGGGTCGTCGCCCTCCGGAGTCCTGAAAGAGTTCCGAAGCTTGGACAAAAGATTCCCGAATGAAGGATCATCCGGGAAATGAAACCGATCGAGATCCCACCGTTCAGGCTCGACCCCGAAAAGCTCGTTCTGTACCGGGACGAAGAGATCGAGCGAATCCCGCCGAAGACGATCGAAGTCTTGGTCGCGCTCCTCGAACGGCGAGGCGAGATCGTGACGAAAGGGGAGCTTCTGTCTCGCGTCTGGGGAGACGTGGTCGTCGAGGAGTCGAATCTCACCGTCCACGTCTCGCTCCTGCGCCGAACGGTGGGGGACGCCGCCCCGATCGAGACGATTGCGAAGCGTGGCTATCGCGTGCCACTCGCGCGCCCCAGTGCCGAAGGGACCGCGTCGAACGCATCGCGCGAAGCGACGCTGCGCGGCCGCTACTTCTGGAACAAGCTCACGCGGTCTTCGCTGGAGCGCGCGGCCGGGAGCTTCGAGGCGGCCCTCGCCGCGGACGCGGCAAATGGTGCCGCGCGATCGGGCTTTGCGGACACGTTGCTCATGCAGGGGCTGTTCGGTTTCGACAGCAGCGGCTCAGCGTTCACACGGGCGCGCGAACACGCCGAAGCGGCTGCGACGGTTTCGCCCACTTCGTGGGAGTCGAGGCTGTCGCTCGCCTTCGCGTCCCTTTTCGATCGATGGGACTTCGCGACAGCGGATGCGGCGCTCGGCGAGGCGCGACGTCTCGCGCCCGAGAACGCGGCCCCGCACACGGGGGCTGCGCTCCTGGCCGCGATTCAAGGAGACGGGATGCGCGCGCTCGAGGAGGCGCGAGCCGCGCGCGAGAAGGATCCGCTGTCCTTACAGGCAGGGGTGGGACTCGGGTTTCACTCGTATCTCGCGCAGCAGCTCGCGCCCCAGATCGAGCCGATTCAGCTCACGCTGGAGTTGGAGCCGGATTTCGCGGTGGCGCATTGGGCTCTCGGTCTGGCGCTCGATCGTCTCGGCCGACACGTCGAGGCGGAGTCGGCGCACCGCCGTGCATTCGAGCTCTCGGGAGGCAGTCCGACGATCGAGAGCGTTCTGGCGCGGAGCCTGGCGCTCGCGGGGCGGTCTCGAGAGGCCGAGAGCCTGCGGGACGCGCTGGCATCCGCCGGACTCTCGCCCTATCGCCTCGCCACGATTGCGTGCGCGCTCGCGGACACTTCCTTGGCCCTGGACGAGCTGGAGCGATGCGTCGCGGCTCGCGATCCATGGCTCGTCTGGGTGCGGGTCGACCCGATGCTGGAAACGCTTCGCCACCAGACGCGGTTCGCCGCCGTAGAGCGGGCCGCGTTCGGAACGGTCGCGTAGGGGGGAAGCCTCCGGGGCGTCTCAAGGCGAACGGACCCGCTGGGGTCCACTCCGTTTGACGAGCTAGACATAAGTCTAGTATGTTGGGTGCATGTCGATCGAGCGCCTGGACGAGCCGGTTTCGGTCCGCGTGGACTTCCGCGGCGGGGTGGCGACGCCGCTCGCCTTTCGACGCAAGCGCCGCGTGCACCCCATCCACGAGGTCGCCGCACGCTGGGAAGAGCGGCGGGGCGGCGCTCGCATTCTCTATTTCTCCTGCCTCGACGAGGCCGGTGATCTCTACCAGCTGAAATTCGATGGCGCCGACTTCCTGTGGACGCTCGAGGTGGTCCAGCTCGCAGCGGAACGGCGGGGGCGGGCGGGCCCATGAGCGGCGTGTTCGCCGAAAGTGGCGCGCCCCGTCCTTGGATCGCGCACGTGGACATCGATGCGTTCTTCGCGTCGGTTGAGCAAATCCGGGATCCGCAGCTTCGCGGACGTCCCGTGGCGGTCGGCTACGGTGTGGTGGCCAGCTGTTCGTACGAAGCCCGCGCGCGCGGATGCACCACGGCGATGCGGCTGTCGGAGGCGCGGCGCGTGTGTCCGGAGCTCGTCGTGCTCGACGGGCACCAGCCGATGTACCGTGCGTTCGCCGAGCGCGTGTTCGACGAGTGCCGGCGTTTCTCGCCGGAGCTGCAGACGTTTCTCGACGAAGCGGTGCTCGATCTCACCGGGACGGAGCGGCTCTGGGGACATCCGCTGCGCGTCGCGGACACGCTGCGGCGCCGTGTGCGCAAGGCGACCGGGCTCGCGGTCACGGTCGGCGTGGGATCGAATCGCATGATGGCACGGCTCGCGACCAAGCGCGCCAAGCCCGACGGCATGGGGATCGTGGAGCCGGGGCAGGAAGCGGCGCACCTCACCCCTCTGCCGATCGAAGAGCTGCCCGGCGTCGGGCACGCCACGGCCGAGCGATTGCGCGCGCTGAACGTGACCACGGTCGGTGCGCTGCGCACGTTCTCGCGCGAGCATCTGGTGGCGCTCTTCGGCGTGCGCGGCGAGGCCCTGCACGAGCGCGCGCACGGCCGGGACTCGCGCGTGGTGCACGAAGCGGAAATCCCGCGCTCGATCTCGCGCGAGACTGCGTTTCACGAAGCCACCTCGGATCCCGAAGAGCACCGCGCGATGCTGCACTATCTGACGGAGCGAGCGGCGCGCACTGCGCGCTCACTGGGAATTGCGGCGCGAACGCTGGCGGTCAAAGTGCGCTACGCCGACGACGTGAGCGAAGAAGTGCGGCACACGTTTCGCGAAGGCGTGGCGGTGGACTCGCGCCTCTTCACGGCGGCGGTGCGGCTCCTGGAGCGCGCGCACACGCGTCGTGTGGCGCTGCATCTGGTGGGGATCGCGCTCTCGAACTTCGTTCCGGACGCCGCGGAGCAGCTCGACTGGACGGAGGGAACGCGTGCGCCGCACGCCCGCGATTTGTGCGAAGGGACTGGACGAAGTGCGCGATCGCTACGGCCACGCCGCGGTGGTGGCGGGACCGTCGATCGGCCTCATGGGGAAAGTGAAGCGCGACGCGCACGGGTTCGTGCTGCGCACGCCGAGCCTGACGAAGTGAGTGGATGCCGTGTGCGATGGAATCGTTCGCGTCCGCTCCCATCACTCGCTTCTCTTCGGCGTGGCGTCGCCGCGGGCGCTTGTCGATGAGGCGGCGGCGCTCGGCCACACCGCGCTCGCGCTAACCGACCGCGACTCGGTCGCGGGGAGCGTGGAATTTCTCGACGCGTGCGCGGCGCGCGGCGTGCGGGGCATCGTCGGCGCGGAGATCACGCCGGGCGTGGGGAAGCACACGGCGTCTCACGCGGGCGGCCCGCCGGCGAGCACGCTCCTCCTCGCGCAGGACGATGCCGGCTTCGCCACCGTCTGCCGCGTGGTGACGGCACGGAATCTCGACGCGGACTTCGATCTCGTGCGTGCGCTGGACGACGGCGCGCCCGGCGCATTCGTTCTGTGCGGCGACCCGGACGTTGCGGCGCGCTTGCGCGAGCGCGTCCCGCGCGATCGTCTCTTTCTCGCGCTTCCGCCGGCGGGCTCTTCGCGTGCGCTGCGCGACGCCGCCCGCGCGCTCGACCTTCCGCTCGCCGCGATCGCAACCGCCACGTTCCTTCGCGATGCCGATTCCGCCGCCCATCGCATCCTGCGTGCGGCCGCGCTCGGCGTCACCGAGGAGGAGCTCGCGCCGTCCGATCTGGCGCCCTCCACCGAGCGTCTGGCCCCGCCGCCTGTGCTCACCGCGGCCTTCCACGAGTTTCCGGATGCCGTCGCCGCCGCGGCGCGCATCGGCGCCGCGTGCACTTTCACGCTCCCCTCGGGCCGGCCCATCTTTCCGAACGCACCGCTTCCCGCCGGCGCGGACGCACTCGAGCATCTGCGCGCATCCTGCGTCGACGGCCTGCGGCGCCTCTCCGCCGACACGCCCGCCGCGCACGCGCGCCTCACGCGTGAGCTCGAGGTCATCGCCAAGCTCGGCTTCGTCTCTTACTTCGTGATCGTGGGCGACATCGTGCGTGCCGCCCGTGCCCGCGCGATTCCCACGGTGGGGCGCGGCTCGGGGGCGTCGTCGATCGTCGCCTACGCGCTCGGCATCACCAATGTGAATCCCATCGAGTACGACCTGGTCTTCGAACGCTTCCTGCACGAGAAGCGCGCCGATTGCCCCGATCTGGACATCGATCTGTGCTGGCGCGGGCGCGACGAAGTGATCGAGCACGTGTACCAGACGTACGGGCGCGATCGCGTCGCCATGATCTCCACGCACGTGCTGTTCCATCCGCGCTCGGCGTTTCGCGAAGCCGCGCGCGCCGCGGGCCTTCCTCCGAAGCGCATCGATTCGCTGTCCAAGCTCCTGCCGTCCACGTGGGAGACGGCGCCGTTCGGCCGGCCGTCGGCCGACGGACCGCGCTTCACCCCCGACACGCTGGCGGCGCGCCTCGCGCGGGATTCCGCGGCGCACCGCATCTTCACCTCCGACGCGCAACTCACCGCGATCCTGGATCGCGCCCAGCCGCTGCTCGGCATTCCCCGGCACTTCGGCATCCATTCCGGCGGCATCGTGATCGCGGATCGTCCGCTCACCGCGTACACGGCGCTCACCCGCGCCGCGAAGGGAATCGTGGTGACACAGCACGAGATGCGTTCGATCGAGAAGATCGGCCTCGTGAAAATCGATCTCCTCGGAAATCGCGCGCTCTCCGTACTGCGCGATACCGTCGAGCTCGTGCGGCGCACGCGCCGCATCCGCATCGATCTGGAGGCCACGCCCGATCCGAGCCCGGTCGCGGCACCGCTCCTCGCCGCGGGAGACGCGCTCGGCGTGTTCCAGATCGAGTCCCCGGGAATGCGCAATCTCCTGCGCCAGCTTCGCCCGCGCGATCTCGACGGCGTGATCGCCGCGCTCTCGCTGATTCGCCCCGGCCCCGCGGGCTCGGGCATGAAGGATCTCTACGTGCTGCGGGCGCGCGGGCTCGCGCCGCATGTGCCCGGGGATCCGCGCATGGACCGCGTCCTGCGCGGCAACCACGGCATCCTTCTGTACGAGGAGGACGTGATGCGCGTCGTCGCGCTGGTCGCCGGCGTCCCCATGGACGACGCCGACGGCGTGCGTCGTGCGATCGGCAAGGCGCGCACTCCCGAGGAATGGAGGGCGCTGGAGCGCTGGTTCGTCGCGCGCGCCGTGCAGAATGGGTTCGCGCCGGATGCGGCGCGCGCGATCTGGGCGGATCTCGCCCGCTTCGGCGCGTACGCGTTCTGCAAGGCGCATGCGTCGGGATACGGCGTGCTCGCGCATCGCATGGCGCACTTGAAGGCACTGTATCCCGCGGAGTTCGCGGTCGCGTTCTTGAACAACGGCGCGGGAATGTATCCGTCGCGCGTGCACGTCGAAGATGCGCGCCGGCGCGGCGTGGAGATTCGAGGCCCCTGCGTGGCGCGCTCGGGCGCGGAGTTCAGCGTGGAGCGCGGGGAGGGCAGGGCGGCGGCGCAAGATGGCGGCTCAAGCAATGCTTTCGCCATTCGCGTCGGGCTCGCGACGATCGCCGGCCTCTCATCGACCGCGATCGATTCGATCCTGGCGGCGCGCGCCGAGCGCCGCTTCTCGTCACTCGAGGATCTCCTGCGGCGCACCAGCCTCTCCCGTCCCGAAGCGGAAGCGCTGGTGCTTTCCGGCGCGTGCGACGTGTTCGGCGAGAATCGCCCGCGCCTGCTCTGGCGCCTGCTGGCGAGCGCGGGCGCGGAGCGTGCGCACCGCGACTCCGACCCCGGCGCCGCGCTCTTCTCCATGGAAGCGCATCGCACACCGCGCGCGGCACCGCTCGTCCCCGACTACGACTCCGCGCGCCGCATGGAGATCGAGCGCACGCTGCTCGGCTTTCCGATCGAGGCGCATCCGCTGGCCGCGCGCCTGCCGGCGCTTCGCCGCGCGGGCATCGTGCTCGCGCGCGATCTCGCGCGGCACGCCGGACGGCGCGTCACCGTCGCCGGCTTAGCGTCGGCGCGCCGCCGCGTGGACACGAAGTCGGAGGAGCCGATGATGTTTCTCACGCTGGAGGATCCGACGGGGCTCGTGGAGTGCACGATCTTTCCGGCGGCGTACCGTCGCGCGGCGTTTCTGGCACGCCGCGGCGGCGCGCTGCAGGCGACCGGGCGCGTGGAAGATCACGCCGGCGCGGTCACCGTCACCGTGGACCGCCTGGCGCCGCTCGCGGACGAAACGACTACTGCGGAACCGTCAGCGAACCGCTCGGCAGACTCGAAGAGAGATTCGTCGAGCACCGTCGGAGCACCCGATCCGCCCACTCCCCACGATCCTTCGAGGATCCGCAGCGGCGACGGCGAGGGGCCGTCTTGGTTCAGCACCGGCTCCACCGTCACGAACGCCGTTCCCGGAGTGAGCACGATGCGTTCCGCGTACGGAAAGTCCGAACCGGGGAAAGGAAAGCCGGGGCCGTCGATGCGTCCGCCGCTCCCGTGGAGCGGGCCGGAAGAATCGCTGTCCGCACCGCCGGCAACGCGGAAGCGGCCGAGCGACGCGGTCCCCTCCGCGCCCTTCAGCACCCATCCTTCGTAGATCCACTCGTTCGGGAGCGTGGGAAGCGTGAGCGATGCGGCATCTCCTGCGGTGTTCGTGAACCACACGCCTTCCGTCGCATCGGTGGAGTCCGAGCTGGACGGCGTCGCCAGAATGCAGCTTCCCGCGGCCGAAGCGAACGAGACGCCGAGCGCGTCCGCACCGCTCGTGGTGAGCGTTGCATGGCGGCTCGATGATGCTCCCGCCGATGAACCCCGGGAGATTCGGCGTGGCGTTGGCATCGCCCGCCGCTTCGATCGTGATGAACGAATCGATCGCGTAGGACCAGATCGCTCCATCGGGCGCCTCGAACGGATCCGCCGCCCCGGCGAGATCGACGATGTTCCCGTTCCCATCGACGCGGAATTTCCCGATGGACGTGGCGCTGTCGTGGCGCGGCCCCGGCGTCACGAAGGAGATCCACAGCTCGTAGTGCCCCTGCGCGGGCGACGACGGCGGGAAGTTGCTCAGCGTGAGCTGGATGTCGTCCGGCGGCGGCGGCTGCATGCCGTCGTCGTCGTCGTCTCCGCAAGCCGCGACAAGCACGAGAACGCCGAGGAGCGCAGCCGCGAGCGAAAGCCGTCGAAGGCGAGCGAGCATTGAGTCACCTCAGGGAAGGAAGGAAACGGAACGCGCGAAATTCGGAACTTCCTCGACGCTCACAACGGCGCGCGTCATCACGTCGATGACCGCGACTGATCCCGGAGGATTCTGCCCTCCGGGCGGCGGGTGATGTCCTTGCCCGTTGCCGGTGTCGTTCGAGTTCGCCACGTAGACGAGATTCGTTCCCGGCAGGAGCGAAATGCCGATGGGCCGCACGAACGCGGGGCGGGCCGGATCGAGCGGATTCTGCGGATCGAGCCGCACCGCCTCGACGGGCGCATCCGGATTCGCGAGCGAAAGCACCGAGACGCTTTCGTCCAGCCAGTTCGCGACGTAGATCTCGTTCGTCTGTGGGATCAGCGTGAGATGCCACGGCCCCGCGCCCACGTCCACGGAGCCCGGCAAGAATGCCTCGGTCGTGGTGTCCATCACGTGCACCTTGTTCGCGCCAAGCGCAGAGACATAGAGTCGCGTGCCGTCGGCCGAGCGGATGCACTGCTGCGGCTGCTGTCCTTCTCCGCCCGGTAGGGGGATGCTCGGATTGATCACTGACGGTGGGTTCGTCCCGAAGATGGAGATGTCGCTGCTCCCGATGTTCGACACGTAGACCTGCGATCCGTCCGGCGAGAACGCCAGACCGTGCGGCTGTTGCACCCCCGGCAGATCGAAGTTCTCGATCTCATCCAGGGTGTCCGCATCGAGCACGCGCACGCGGTGATCGGCGCCGGTCGAGCCGGTGTCGTAGTTCGTGACCCACAATTGATTCGTTCCCGGTGCGATGCCGAGCAGCGCGGGAAACGTGCCGGCGCGGCCGTCATAAATGCGCAGGTACGTATTCGCATCGTAGACCTGGATGTTGTCGCTGGTGGTCTGGAAACGGGAGACGAAGACCCGATCGTTCGGTGCATCCACGTACACCGCATGCGGCTGATCGACCGTGATCATGCGGATGAAGAGGTTCGTGTCCAGGTCCAGCACGGCGACGGCGTTGTCCCCCTGGCAGGCGACGAAGGCCTTGCGCGTCGCATTGGAATACATGGGAAGCCCATCGTCGTTGGGCGCGCCCGCTTCGATCCAGCGCCTGAAAAGACGAATCTGCGGGTCGGGAAGAGGCGGGAGCGCGAGCGGCATCAGCGGCTCCAGATCCCCGGTCATGTGGTTGTAGAGATGGCTGCGATCCGGCCGGAAGGGAATGACCTGCGAGCCGAACGTGCTGCCCCGGGCGGTATTTTCATAGCTGGTGAGGCTCAACCCGGCGGCGATGGTCACGTCGTCGTGGCAGAGGGTCGTGTTGCAGCTCAAGGTCATGATCGGCTGGACGTGCTGCGAAAAAACGATCGGATCGATCGCGTCGTAGTCGATTGGCGGCGGGGGACTGGATCCGTCGTCCCCGCACCCGGCGAAAAGCAACGCGCCAAGGCTCGCCGCGATCACCGGGATCGCTTGCGTCCGCAACGAGATCATGGAATTCCTTGCCTGCGGCGGGGTTGTCATGAGCAACTGAACGGAGGGGACTTGCCGCGAAGGAGTTTAGGCAGCGCCCCCGAGGGCGTCAAGGCGGAGTCGGGACGATGCGAAAAACGATCTATGAAGGACGGGTCGTGAACCTCGTCGTGGAGGACGTTCTCCTGCCCAACGGCGCCACGACCACTCTGGAGCTCATGCGCCATCCCGGGGCGGCTGCCGCGGTTCCACTCCACGACGACGAGACGATCACGATTCTGCGCCAGTATCGTCACGCGGTGGGGGGGTGGATCTGGGAAATCCCCGCGGGAAAGCTGGACGTCCCCGGCGAAGATCCGCTCGCCTGCGCGAAACGCGAGCTGGAGGAAGAGGCGGGGCTCCGTGCGCGCTCGTGGACGAAGCTTGCCTCCATCTACACGACACCCGGATTCTGCGACGAGATCATCCATCTCTATTTGGCGCGGGAACTGGAAGAGACGCGCGCGCACCACGAGGCCGACGAGGTCATCGAGGTCCACCGCATTCCTTTGCGCCGCGCGCTGGCCATGATTCCCTCCGAAGAGCTTCGCGACACGAAGACCCTGGGGGCGCTGCAAGCGACGGCGCTTCTGCTCGGAATCCGTTGAAGCGCACTCGCTTCGCGATCGCCGCAGCGGTCGCGGCGTCGGGAATCGTGTTCCTCGCCTCGATGCTGCACGCGACGAACGGCCGGCTCTCTCTGCCGCTCGACGATTCCTTCATCTATTTCCAGTACGCGAAGCAGATGGCGGACGGACATTTCCTCGTCTACCAGAGCGGGGAAGCGGCGACGTCGGGCGCGACAAGCCTGCCGTGGACCGCAATCCTGGCGGTGGGCTCGCTCTTGGGATTCGACGGACGCGCCGCCATCGTGCTCGCGATGATTCTCGGCGGACTCCTGCTGGCCGCGACCGCGCGCTTCGCCGGAGATGCGGCACGCGCGATCGGACGCAGCGGCGCAGCGGTGATCGCGCTCGTTCTCCTTTCCGGCCCGCTCGCTTGGGGCGCGTGGTCGGGGATGGAGATCGCGCTCTTCGCCGCCGCGATCACCGGCGCGTTTCGCGGGTGGTGCCGGGACGAAGGGCGGCTCGGACGATCGACGACGGTGTGGCTCGCCGGCTTGGCGCTGGTGCGCCCCGAAGGCGCCGTGCTCGCCGGCATCGCGGCGGCGCTCGGCGCGGCGAACGCGCTCCACGACCGGCGCCCCGGTGTCGCGCTGCGCGCACTCGTCCCGATCGCGGCGGCGTTCGTCGTGCCGCTCGTTCTTCTCGTCGCCACGGGGGATGCGCGCTCGTCGGGATATCTCTCGAAGTCGATGCTGGCGGGGCCGGCCGCGGATCTTCCGGGAGTCTTGCGTGTCGCGCTCCTGCGAGCAGCGTCGCTCGCGGCCACGCTCTTCGGCGGCACGCCGCCGGCCGCGGACGGTTTTGGGTTGTACGCGTACGGGTCCGAAACTGCGGTCTTGTTCGCAGTTCCGTTTGCAGGGCTCTTGTTCGCGCTCGGCCTGCTCCCCGAACTCGGGCGAGAGATCGAGGCACGCCGCGCGGGGGCCGGTGCGCTGGCGCTCGCGTGGATCGCCGCGCTCCTCCTCGTGACTGCGACGATCGCGGAAGACGACGCACACTTCGGCCGCTATCAAATTCCGATTCTTCCGCTGTTCCTGATCTTCGTCGCGGCGGGTGCCGAGCGGGTCGTCGAATGGGCACGAAGCGCGCCGAGCGGTCTCGCACGGATCGGGAAGGCGCTCTTTCCGTTCCTCTTCGCCGGCAGTCTCGTGCAGCTCGCGTTCTTCGTGCTCGCTTACGGAGACAATTGCGAAGACATCGAGCGCATGCAGATTCGGCTCGCGCAGAGCCTTCGACAAACGACCGAGCCCGCCGACGTGATCGCAGTGAACGACGCCGGCGCGCTCGCGTACTTCTCCGACCGGCGCACGCTCGATCTCGTGGGGCTCACCACTCCCGGCTTCGCCGGGCTGTGGGCGCAGGGGACCGGAGTGCTCGTCGAGGGACTGATGGCGCTGCCCCCCGATCGACGTCCCGATTGGTTCTGCTTCTTCCCGAACTGGTTCGACTTCGACGGGCTCGGAATCTGGCAACGCAAGGGGAGCGTGCGGCTGCTGTCGCCGTCCATCGTGGATGCGGAAAAGGTGCTGGCGCGCGCCGACTGGTCGCTTGCGGGAGCCGCCGATCGCCCGCGCGCCGCGTCGGACTCCGCGAACAGCCGGCGCGTGTGGGATCGCTTGAACGTGGCCGAGCTCGGTTCGGAGAGGGCGCATCGCTTCCGCTTCACGAATGCGGAGCACGGCGCCGATCCGGGAAGCTTCGCGCGGCGCGCGTCCTTCGCGGGAAGGCCCGGCGTGGAGGCGATCGACGGAGGCCGGACGATTTTCGAGGAAGCCACGTTCGAGCTGGAGCGTCCCACGATCGGGCTCGCCCACGTCGTGCTGCGAACGATGTCGGGCGCGCGCCAGCGCATTCTCGTGTCCATCGACGGGGAGCCGGAGCGCCGCGTCGAAGTCTACGAGCCGGGGAGCGGTTCCTTCCATGAGCAATCCGTCGGAACGCTGTCCGCGGGAACGGGGCGTGCGGCGGTTCGCCTGCGCGTGCATCCGGAGGCGGCGGAGTCCGCGCCGCTCTTGCTGCTCCACGTGTTCTGCGTCGAAGCGAGTGCCGAGAGCGGAGCGCCGTGATTCGCTCGCGCGCATCTCGCTGCGCTCTTCGCGGCGGCGCTGTCGATTCGTCTCGCGCACCTCGCAGCACTGCGCGACTCCCCGATTGCGAAGCATCTCCTCATCGATTCGAAGTTCTATGACGAGTTCGCGCGTCGCCTCGCGTCGGGAGCGGGCCTTCCCGACGGAATCTTCTTCATGAATATCCTCTACGGTTTCTTCTTGGCGGGCCCGTATGCGATCTTGGGCCCGGACGTCGGCCGAGCCGCCGCGCTCGTCGTGCAATGCGTGCTCGGCGCGGCGTCTTGTGTGCTCACTGCGAAGCTAGGCGCCGCGGTGCAACGCCCGCGCGAGGGGCTGGCTGCGGCAATGGTCCTCGCGGCGTACGGCCCGGCGATCTTCTACGACGCGGCGCTGCTCACGCCGTCGCTCTTGCTGTTCCTCACCACGCTGGCGACGCGTCTCGCGTGCCGGGGCGGCGGTCGCGCGCGCCCCGCAGCTCTCGGAGCGCTCGGCGGGCTTCTCGTTCTCGGCCGTGCAAACCACGCCCTGCTCCTTCCGGGATGGGCTGCCGCATGGATTCGCCGGGACCGTTCCGTCGTGAGTGCGCTCGTCATGATGGCCGTCGCCGCGCTCGTGGTGCTCCCGGCCACACTGCACAATGTTCATGTGTCGGGAGAATTCGTGCCAGTGTCCGCGAACGGTGGCATGGCGCTCTGGGCGGGAAATCACGAAGGCGCAACCGGCATCTACTCCGAACCGCCGTTTCTGACGAACCCCGTTCCCGATCGCGAAGCGGAGGACTATCGCGCGGAAGCTTCGCGGCGTGCGGGACGTGCGCTCACGCTCGCGCAGTCATCCTCCTTCTGGACGGGCGAGACCGTTCGCCGATGGCGTGCGGAGCCGGCGAATGCGCTGAAGCTCGCGCTGCGCAAGGCGCGCATCTTCTTCCACGCCGTCGAATCGCAGACGAATCTCTCGTACTACTTCGCGATGGATCATTCCGTTGTCCTGCGAATCTTTCGTGTTCATTTCGGATGGATCGTTCCCTTCGCGATCCTCGGAATGACGCTCGAAGGGCGCCGGCTGCCGCTGGTGCTGCTGCCGATCGGCGTCGCGTTCGTCACTTGCGTGCTGTTCTACGTGTCGAGCGAGTACCGCCATCCGACGGTGCCTTGCCTTCTTCTCTTTGCGGCAATCGGGGCGAACCGCCTGGTGCGCACGATTCGCAGTGGCGGAGCGCCCGCCGCCGTGGGAATCGCGGCCTGCATTGCGCTGCTCGTGTTCGCGAACGCGCCCGATGCGTTCCTCGATCGACTCACCACGCGGCGCGCCGACAATCTGAATTTCGCGACGCTTGCTTTGGATGCGGGAGACGCGAAGAGCGCGGAGGCGCTGGCGCGCCGGTCGATCGAGATCGACCCGCAGTGGGCGCCGAGCCGGCGAAAGCTCGCCGAGGCACTGGTTGCGCAGGGACGCGCGGAAGAAGCCGCCGTCGAGACGAAGCTCTCGAATACCCTGGGGGACGACACCGACAGGACGGCGGCCGCGATGCAGCGCGGGCACGAGCTCTTCCAGCTCGAGCGGCACGAGGAAGCGCGGGCTCTCTTTCTGGAGATCGCCGCGCGCGGAGGACCCGCCCGAGCTCAGGCGCTGAACAACGCGGCGCTCGCCGCCGCGGAAATGGGAGAGGCGCGCGAAGCCGACTCGCTTCTCGCCGAAGCTGTCGCCGCCGACTCCTCGTATGCGAGCCCCTGGGTGCACCGCGGTCGCTTCGCGCTCGCGCGCGGCGATTCGGTCGCCGCAATCCGATTCGCCGAGCACGCGCTGCAGCTGGCCCCCGACGATGCTCGAGCGGGGCGCTTGCTCATGCGTGCTCGCGGATCTGCGCTCGCGAACCCGTAGCGTGATTCCCTGCCGGTTTTCCGGCTCCGAGTTCCCCTCGGCCGCCGTTGCTGCTCGGCGCCAAGAGAACATTGAAGGCGCCTCCGCTGCGCTGACGCGGCTCGAGGGGAACCCGCGAGCCGCACCGGCAGGGACGACACGCTGGAGTTCGCTCGCTTGGTGTCGTTGCGGAGTGGTCGAACTGTCTCGCGATGTACGAGCCGTCCCGAATGCGATGCGACGTCGAGAGAAGCATTCGCCGCAGAAGCGCATCCGTGCCCCGGGTTCCCAGTGTCTCGAGGTCGAAGTGGCGTACCGGAGGCGCACCGGCGGTCGCCGCCCAGAGTCCCGGTACCTTTCGGCGAGCCTGCGTATCACCCGCGCAGACCTCTTGTTCATCACGAAGCGAAAAGCGCGAGCCGAAAGGCTCCGGGAATCTGGGCAGAAGGCGAGCCGCCGGCGCGCCGAGGAACGTATCTGAGACGAGAGATACTGGGAAATCCAAGCTCGGTCAGATTCCCGGTGTTTCGAGGCGAGCCGCCGGCGCGCCGAGCGAGACGAGAGATACTGGGAATCCGAGGCCTTCTGCAGATCAGCCAGCGAGCCCCAGCGACGGTGCCACTCCGGCGAGCGCGTCGCGGACGAAGGCGATGTGCGCGTCGAGCTCGACGCCGAGCTCCTGCGTGCCCTGGTGGATGTCATCGCGGTTGACGCCGCGCGCGAAGGCTTTGTCCTTGAGCTTCTTCTTCACGGAGGCGACCGGCACCTCGCCGACCTTGCGGTCGGGGCGCACGAGCGCGCACGCCACGAGGAATCCGCACAGCTCGTCGACGGCGAAGAGACAGCGTGCCATGTCCGTGGTGCGGGGAACTCCGGTGTGATTCCCGTGACCCAAGATCGCGGTGCGGATGCCGGCATCGACGCCGAGCTCGGTCAGAATCTCGGAGCCGCGTCTGGGGTGGTCGTCGAGCGAGGGATAGCGTTCGTAATCGAAATCGTGAAGCAGTCCGGTGACACCCCACAGATCGGCGGGCTCACCGCGTGCGCTCGCGTAGGCGCGCATGGCCGCCTCGACGGCGAGCGCATGCTTGCGGAGCGCATCCGAAGCCGTGTACTCGTGAAGAAGCGCGAGCGCTTGCTCGCGCGTGGGAATGGCATCCATGGCGGGCCGGATTCTAGCGCAACGGCGCGGCGCTGGGAGAGAGCGCCGCCAGCTCCTGCGTGAGCACGCGCAGATCGCCGTGCAGAAGGGCGGTCCGTGCCGCCTCCTCGACCATCCAAGTCTTGGCGGTCTCGCCGGGGTTGCGCGGCACGGAGAGGACTCCGGTCAGCGAGAGCCCCAGGTGGCGGACGAGTGTGTCGCGCCGGGTGGGGTCGACCCCGTCCAGAATGCGATAGGGCGCGTGGGAGACGGCCGCCGCCGCGACTCCCATCATCACGCGCGTCCCTCGCTGCAGCGCATGGAACGCGATCGATCGCGCTTCCATGTGATCCGAGTCCTCGACGGCGACGAGCGCGGGGGCGAGCCGCTCGATGAGCGGACCGGCGCTGGCGAGGTCCTCCTTGTATGCGGTGGAGAGCCTCACGACGGTGGCGCGGTCGTTCCCCCAGCCGGGTGTCCATCGGCGTGCGAATCCCAGGAACGGTCCGGGGCACGACTTCACGAGATGCGCGCAGGTCGCTTCGAAGACGCGTCCCAGACGTGAGCCGTCGGGGCCGGTGAGCAGCACGAGCGATCCCGGATCGCGAAGCAGAGAATCGACCGTGCCCGAGTTCCACGGAAGCGCGCCGGCCAGCGAAGCGGGGTCGGGAAGCCGGCGGATGGTGAGCACTTCGGATCCCGAGCTCTTCCAGGCGTCGAGCAGGTAGCGACCCCGTTCGCCGAATGCCAGCACGCGTTCGGTGCGGGCCTCACTCAAAGTCGAAAGCGGCTCGGACTCGCGAAACAGGATCTGCCGCAGTCCTTCGTATCCTTCGCGCGTGACCGGACGTTGCGCGAGCGGAATCACACGATCGGCGGCGTGCACTTCCGGCGGCGCACCGTCGCGGATGTAAAGCGTGGAATCGGCGGATTCGCGAATGGCGTCGAGCAGCTCGGCGAGCCCGAATCCATCCGGGGAGCGCAGCGAGAGAATGCGCGCTTCCGAATCCAGCTTGGTGAAAATCTCGCGCAGATGGCGCGTGGCTTCCTGCGTTTCCTGTACGCGCGTTTCAAGGCCGGCCGAACCTCCCTCCTTGGTCTCGCTCTCCTCGTCCAGGACGCGAGCGATCTCCATCATGAGGTTCTGCGTGGAAACACTAATGCGATGCGCGACGCTGGGGAGATCGGTGGTGAACGTGTAACTGGCGTGCTTCAGTCGCGAAGACGCGGCGCGCCGACTCCTCGCCTTCGGCGTGCACTCCGTCCATGGCATTGATGATGTTCCCCGCCTGGAAGTACAGGTAGCCGCGCCCGTCGGCGCTTTCCACTTTGAGCATGCCGGTGGCTTCGTTGATCGAGAGCATCTGGGTGACGTCGAACAACGAGAGGAGATCGGTCGTGCCCTTGAGGTCCATCGATCAGCGTCCCGCGGGTGCGGATCCACCGGCTCGAGTCGCTTCGCTCGCAGGTGCGGCTCCGGCGTCGGGGGGGCGCCGTCCGTCGGAGCGCGCCGGCGCCGGCGCGGGGCCGGGGTCGCCGCCTTCCGCCGAGCTTCCCAGCTTCGGCAGGAGGAAGCGACGCGCTTCTTCCTGCGTGACCGTGCCCGCCTTCACCAGCCCGGCGAGCGAGTCTTCCAGGAGCAACATTCCGTCGCGCCGGCTCGTCTGGATGACCGACGGAATCTGATGCATTTTCTTCTCGCGAATCAACGCGGAGACGGCGTTCGTTCCGAGCAAGAATCTCCACTGCCACCACGCGTCCTTTTCCGTCGGCGCGCTTCAGCAGTCGCTGCGCGATCACGCCGCGCAGACGATGCGGCCAGCGTTCCACGGGCCTGGGACTGCTCTTCGGAGGGGAACATGTCGACGATGCGCTCCACGGTCTCCGCGGCGCTCGTCGTGTGCAGCGTTCCGAACACGAGCTGCCCGGTCTGCGCCGCGGTCAGCGCCAGGCTCATCGTCTCGTAGTCGCGCATTTCGCCGACGAGAATGATGTCCGGGTCCTCGCGCAGCGCAGCGCGCAGCGCGGACTCGAGAACTTCGGAGTGTGCTTGCCGATCTCGCGCTGGTTGATCATGCAGTTGCGGTTCTGATGCACGTATTCGATCGGATCCTCGATCGTGATGATGTGCTTGCGCTGGCGATTGTTGATGTGGTCGATCAAGGACGCGAGCGTCGTGGACTTGCCGCTTCCCGGCGGACCGGTCACGACCACGAGCCCGCGCGCCAGCTCGGTGAGCGACGCCACCTGCGCCGGAATGCCGAGCTGTTCCTGCGTGAGGATCGACGAAGGGAGCAAACGGAACGCGCCGGCCACTCCGCGGTTCTCTTCGTAGACGTTGCAGCGCACGCGGAACTTGCCGGGGATCTCGTAGCTGAAGTCGACGTCGCGCTGGCGCTCGAACGTCTCCCGCTCGCGGTCGGTCATGATCTCGAAGAGCAGCATCTCGGCGAGCTCGCGGGTGAGCTCCTGGTAGGGAACGGGGCGCATCTCGCCGTGGAGGCGGATCATGGGGGGCGCGCCGGTGGCGATGTGGAGGTCGGAGGCGCCTTGCGCCTGCACCGCCTCGAAGATTGCTTCGATTCGTGCCATGGGGGCCTCGGCTGGGGTGTCAGGAGAACATCGGCAAAAGGCTCCCCTGTCCGAAGGGAGAAGCCCGCCCGCCTGCCGAGATCGGCCAGTTTGGCCTCGACTTTGCCAACGAGTCCGCCGAACGGTAGATTGTTGCCGCCTGCAAACCGGTGGGGAGGTCTCGATGGCCGGAGTGATTCCGAAAAGGAAGGTCGCGGTCCTGCTGCGGCTCTCCTCGGGGGAAGAGCGCCGGGGAAGCGTCTTTCTGGACTACATCGACGTCATTCACCGCGGTGAGCAGACGCTCCTGGACAAGTTCAACGACGATTACGGTTGGTTTCCGTTTCTCGCGTCCGATCGGGCGGGGGTGGAGATCATGAATCGCGATCTGGTGACCCAGGTCGAGCCCGGCGAAGGTGTTCCCGCAGAGCTGGTGTGCCGGGAGAACAGCCCGGTGTTCCGGCGCGAGTTCGTGACCATCGCCTTGGTCGACGGCCGCCATGTGGAAGGTCGGATCGCCATGGACTTGCCGGACGAATTCTCGCGGGTTTCGGATTTCTTGAACTTCCCGCAGAACTACTTCGCAGTCGAGATGGCCGGGGGATCCATTCTCATCTCGAAACGACACGTACGCGCGCTCGTCCCCCACGAGAAGCCCCCGGTCCTGCCCGATCCCGAACGGGTCGGGGAGCGGGCGCTCTGAGATCGGGAGTCTCCCCTTAGGCCGAACGTTGGAAACAACCACCGTTCTTCTTCGTCCGCCTCGAGCCACGTGGACGATTCTCGCCATCGCGGCGGTCTACTTCGCGATGACCTGGATCGCGTGGGGGCCGGAGGCTGGGGAAACCGAGAAGAAGGCCGTCCTGCTCGCGTTCGGCGCGAATTCCGGACCGCTCGTCGCGGACGGAGATCTCTGGCGCCTGGTCACGTCGATCTTCCTGCACGGCAACTTGCTCCACCTCGTCTTGAATTCCTACGCGCTGTTTTTTCTGGGAAGGAATCTAGAGGCGTTCTACGGCGCGCAGGGTTTGTTCGTGATCTTCCTCGGTTCGGGTGTGGCCGGGTCCATCGCGAGCGCGCTGTTCTCGGTGCAGCCTTCGGTCGGCGCGTCGGGCGGGGTGTTCGGACTTCTCGGCGCTTCACTCGTCTTTGCGTTCCGCTACCGCGACGTGTTGCCCAAGAGAATCGTCACGATCATGGGCACGGCGCTGGTTCCGTGGGTCGTGCTGAACCTCGCGGCCGGATATTTTCTTCCGGTGATCGACGTGCATGCCCATTGGGGGGGCCTCGTGGCCGGGGCGCTGCTGGTGTACGCCGTGCGGCCCGTTGCGCTGGACGAAGCATTGGGACGCGCCGAGCCGCATGCCCCGCGCTTCCTCGCGAGCTTGTGCCTCTCCCTCATGATCGTTTCGTTCGCCGCGGCCACGCAGAACATCTTCGCGCTTCGCGGAGAGGGGGGCGCGATCATGGATCCGCGGGTGGCGACCGACGTTCCCGACCAGGATCTGGATCGTGCGATCCAGCTCGATCCGAGCGACACGCGGCTTTTGGCGATGCGTGCGCAGCGCGAGGTCGCGTTGGGAGATTGGCTCGGGGCGATTCGCGACTATCAGAAGCTGATCGACTTGACGCCCGATGACGCCGGAGCGCTCAACAATCTCGCCTGGCTTCTCTTGGAGGAAGCGCCCGAGGAGCTGCGCAACCATACGGAAGCGGGGCGGCTCGCGGAGCGTGCGATGGCGCTCGATCCGGACAATTCCTACGTTCTCGGCACGTACGGAACTGTGCTCCTGCGGCGCGGCGACCCGCGGCAAGCGGCGACGTTCCTGGAGCGGGCGCTCGCGGATCGCCGTCCGAAGCTCGACGAGGCGACCGATCGCTATCTCTTCGCGATCGCGCTCGCACGCGCGGGGCGCCTCGATGAAGCCGAGCGCGCCTTCAAGTCCGCGGTACGCCAGGATCCCGACAACCGCTACCGCCTCGAAGCGGAAGTGGCGGTCGGCGTCGCTCCCGGACAGCGCGGCGAGGCTCTGTGAACGAAGCCCGCAGTAGCGCGGGTTCGATCTCCCGACTGTCCGCCGCTTCCTTTCTCGTCGATCTCGCGCATTTCCTGGTCTTCGGCGCGATCCCCTTCCAAGCGATGCAGCTCGGTGCGGGGGCGTTCGAGCTCGGTTTGGTGCCGGCGCTCTACGCCGTGACCTACGTGGGAGCGTCGTTGGCGGCGGGACGCTTCTCCGATCGAACCTCACGGCTCACTCTGCTTCGCGGCGGGATCGTCTTGTTCCTCGCGGCGTCGATCGCGATCGCGGCCGTCGATCGGCTGTCCACGCTTCTCGCGCTGGTCGCCGTGATGGGACTCGCGCTCGGGCTCTTCTGGTCTCCGATCCAAGCCGCGGTCTCCGACGCCGCCGGCGCGGAAGGTCTGCCTCGGGCGCTCGGGAAATTCAATGTCGCGTGGAGCGCGGGCAAAGGGCTCGGGTTTCTGCTCGCTGGCGTGATCACGCACTTCACGCGCGCCGAGCTCGCCATTCTGGCCGGCGTGATTCCGCTTCTCGCGACGCTCGCGATTCTCCCCCGCGGGGGAGCTTCCGTCGCCCCTCGTCCGGCGTCGCTCGCACTCGCGGCTCCGAAGCGGTTCGTCCTGCTCGCCTGGCTCGCGAATGCGCTCGCTTACGGTGTCTCGGGCACGTTCAACGTGCATGCTCCGGCGTTCCTCGAGAAGCGCGGCGAGGGAGCGCTCGACTTCGGCGTCTTCCTCGGCATCGTGTTCGCCGTGCAGACCGCTGCGTTCGTGGGAACGGCGCGGCGAACCCCCGATTTCCGGACGCTCGCGGCGGCTCACGCCTGCGGCCTCGTCGCGCTCGCTCTTTTCCTCACGCTGCCGGGAGCGTTCGGTGCGATCGCCTGCGCCCTTCCTTTGGGACTGGGGCTGGCCCTCGCCTATCAAGCGTCCCTCCACGCGAGCCTCCATCGGGACCAGGACCGAGGGTCGGCCGCGGGAGTTCACGAAGCGGTCCTGGCCACCGGGAGCTCGGTGGTGCCGCTCGCCGGCGGGGCCATCGCCGCCTCCTCCGGTTCTCTCGCCGCCCCGTTCCACCTGTGCCTGGGCTTGCTGGCGGTCGCCTTCCTGAGCTCGCTCCCCGGGATCGTTCGCCGGGCCCAACGTTCGCCAGCCGATGCGAAAGAACGCGAATCCACTCGGGAAATCGGGCCCCGATCGAAATCGGAATTCGGAGAACGGGGGTCTTCTTGGTAGAATAGTCGGGCGGCAGAAAAAGCCGTCCCGCCCCGTATCCTTCAGGAGCGCTCAACCTCGCATGGCGTTCATCCCGAGCTCCATCCATCGGCGAAATGCGCTCATCGCTCTCGCCGCGTTCGTCTTCGTTCCGCATTCCTCGCGCGCCGCGTTCACCGACGCGACCGCTTCGTACGGCCTCGTGGTGCCGAGCACCATGAGCTACTCCGCGACGGCCCCCGACATCGACGGCGACGGCAATCCCGATCTCTACGTTGGGAATCACTGGAAAGGGCCGGCGGATCTGTACCGTTCTCTTCCGGGGCTCGGTCTCGTGGAGGACGACGAGCAGTACGGCACGGGGAACAGCGATCGCCACGATCAGATCTGGGCGGACTTCGACAACGACGGCGATCCCGATCAATACGTCTCGCACGGAGCGGGACATCCGGGAACGCAGGCGAAGGAGCTCTTCTGGAATCTGGGAAACACGACGTTCGTGGAGGATGCGCAGGGCGCCGGCGTCAACGACATCTTCGGGCGCGGCAGGGAGTGCACCGCCGCCGACTTCAATCAAGACGGGCTTCTCGATCTCTTCGTCGCCAACGACGTGCGCCCCGGCTTCGTGCGGCCGAACCGGCTCTATTGGAACAACGGGGACCAGACATTCACCGAGCATCCCAACGACGATCCGCTGTTCGTCACGCGCCTGCATGTTTCGAGCGTGGACTACGATCTCGACGGCTATCCCGATCTCTGCGTTTCGACGCCGCACTTTCACCCCGGTGAGCTCTATCGCAACCAGGGGGACTCGACGTTCGTGGACGTGACCGCGAGCGCATTCCCGGGAATCTCCGAGCCGTTTCGCGAAGCGCAGGGGACGTCTTGGGCGGACTACGACGACGACGGCGACCTCGATCTGTTCGCCGCGGGCGGGAACTTCGGATTCTGGGACTTCTTCGAGCTCGAGTCCGACTCGATCCGCTACTACGGGGCGTGCTCTCCGGCGGAGACGAAAGTGATTCGCTTCCGGACGGCAGGAGATACGGTGCAGGTCTTCACGCAGAAGTCCGACTTCTTGTTTCCGGTGTGCTACTTCGGAGGCAGCGGGAGCAACACCACGACGTTTCCGAGCACGTTCGCGCTTTCGGCGATCGGCGGGATTCCGCCGGCGATCCTCCAGGACCTCGAAGGCGTGTTCGTCTGGAGCGCACCGGCGAGCGGAGGATTGGACTCCGTTTACGTGGTGATTCGTGCAAAGTCCAATGCCGCAGCCGAGTTCGGCGGGCACGTGCGGATGTCGGCGCCCGGCATCTCCACGTTTCGCGCGGACAACTTCCAGCTTCCGCCGCCGTTCACGATGGCCGACTGGTCGAACCGGCTCTTCAGAAACAACGCCAACGGCACGTTCACCGAAGTGACGTCGCTTGCGTTCGCGGTGAACAATCCGACGTTCAATTCCTCCAGCTCCTGCTGGGGGGACTACGACAACGACGGAGACGTCGACTTGTTCGTCTCCAACGCCGGGACCGTCGATGTGCTCGATCAAGCGGACTATCTCTATCGCAACAACGGCAACGGCACGTTCTCGGAGGTCGCCGCGGCGGAAGGGGTGCAGGGGCCCTCGGAAGGAATGTCCGACGGCGGATCCTTCGTGGATCTCAACGACGACGGCTATCTCGATCTCTTCACCAATCACGGGGCTGAGCACCCGCCCTTCGGCATCGGTCCGCGCCGGTTCTATGTCAACGAGCGCAGCGGAAACCACTGGATGATGCTGGAGCTCCAGGGAATTCAATCGAACGGAAGCGGCATCGGCGCACGCCTTCGATTCGCGGGACCGTCCGGAGTGAACTGGCGCACGGTCCTCGGCGACACCGACAACGGCTTCGCGGGATTCACCGGTGTTCACGTGGGCTTGGGGCAGGATGCCGCGTGCGACTCCGTCCAGATTTTCTGGCCGTCCGGGATCGTGGATACGCATTACGACGTCGCGGCGGACGCGAAGTACTTCGCGATCGAAGGAGAGCCGCTGCGCCCGCTCGCGAACCCACTTCTCGAGCTCGGCTTCACCGCGTATGCCGACACAATTTCCGAGACCGCGACGTTCGCGATCCCGCTCCCCATGTCCAACCCGGGGGGCGCGGCGCTGCATTACACGACAACCGCAGTGAGCTGCACGGGTGAGCCCATCAGCTGGCTATCCTTGGGCACTCCGGCGGGGGATATCTGGCCGGGGAGCACGCCCGAGGTCGAGCTGCGCATTCAGCCCGAAACGCTGCCGTACGGGAACACTGCGGGCGAATCGTTTTCCAGACGAACGCGGCGGACGACCCGGACACGGTCGAGGTGGATCTTCTCGTGTTCAATCCGTCGGTGTCTTCGCCGGAGGGCGTGCCGGCAATGCTCCCCTTCGCCCTGGGGGCTCCGCGGCCGAATCCGTTCACGCGAGATGCGCAAATCTCCCTGGCGATGCCGCGCGGCGGAAACGTGGACGTGGGGGTTTTCGACGTGGCCGGGCATCGCGTCAAGCGTTTGGCCGGCGGGTTCTTGGAGGCCGGACCGCATGCGCTCACGTGGGATGGCCGGGACGAGCGCGGGCGCCGGGCCGCCGCCGGGGGGTACTTCGTGCGGGCCGTGCTCGGCAACGAGATCCGCACGCAAAAGCTCATCCTTCTGGACTGACGCGCGGTTTTCCTCTAGAACGTGCGGGCGCCGACCTTCGACCGAGCGGGAGGACCTCCAGAACCATGACGTACGTCGTCGCCGAGCCCTGCATTCGCTGCAAGTACACGGATTGTGTCGCGGTCTGTCCGGTCGAGGCGTTCAAGGAAGGGAAGAACAGCCTCGTCATCGATCCGGAGATCTGCGTGGACTGCGACCTCTGCGTCCCGGAATGCCCCGTGGACGCGATCTTCTCCGAGGACAACCTTCCGGAGAAGTGGGCGCACTACAAGGAGACCAACGAGCGCTACTCCCAGGAGTGGCCGGTGATCTCCGAACAGAAAGATCCCCCGGCCGACGCCGATCAGTGGAAGGGCGTGGAAGCCAAGGCCGATCAGTTCGATCCCGCTCCCGGCGGCGACGACTGAGCCCCAAGTCGTGAGCCTTCTCGATCGCGCGGTGTCGGAATCGGTCGGTCGCCTTCCGAGAGTTGTCGTCCGTCAGGTCGCGCGCCGCTACATCTCGGGCGAGACGCTCGAGTCCGCGCTCCAGATCACCCGTCAGCTCAACGCCGCGGGAATGACCACCACCCTCGATCACTTGGGCGAGGACATCACCCAAGTTTCCCAGGTCGCTCACACCGTTGCGGTGTACCGCCAGGCGATTCACGAGCTGCATTCGCGCAAGCTGCAGGGAAACGTGTCGATCAAGCTCACCGGGTTCGGACTGCGCATCGATCCCCGGCTCTGTCTGGAGCAGGTGCGCGGGCTCGTGGAGCTCGCGCGGACGTGCGGAATGTTCGTCCGCATCGACATGGAGGACTCCTCCACCACACAGAGCACGCTCGCGATCTATCGAGATCTGCGCAAGACGCACGACAACGTGGGGGTCGTCTTGCAAGCCTACCTGCGACGCAGCGAAGACGATGCGCGCACGCTCGCCTCCCTGGGAGCGCGGGTACGCGTATGCAAGGGGATCTATCGCGAGCCGCAGTCGATCGCGTTCCAGGACCGGGAAGAAATCTCGCGCAATTTTCTGCGCTTGGTTGAGATCCTCCTCGGTGGCGGCTGCCACGTTGCGATCGCGACGCACGATGCCGCGCTCCTGGAGGCAAACCGGCGGATGCTCGAATCGATGGAAAACGTCGCCGGTCGATACGAATACCAGATGCTGCTCGGAGTCACCGAGCACCTGCGCGATCGCGTCGTCCGGATGGGGCATCCGCTGCGCGTGTACGTCCCCTTCGGAGAGGACTGGTACGCGTACTCGATCCGCCGGCTCCGTGAGAATCCCCGAATCGCGGGGCACGTCTTCCGCGCGCTTCTCGGGTTTCGAGGCTAGGCGCGCCGGCGGCTCGCCTCGAAACACCGGGAGTCCTGCCGGTGCCCCGGCTTCCCAGTATCTCTCGTCTCAGATACGTTCCTCGGCGCGCCGGCGGCTCGCCTCTTGCCCAGATTCCCGGAGCCTTTCGGCTCGCGCTTTTATACGACGTGGAGCACCAAGATCTGCGTCAGTGATACGCAGGCTCGCCGAAAGGTACCGGGACTCTGGGCGGCGACCGCCGGTGCGCCTCCGGTACGCCACTTCGCCTCGAGACACTGGGAATCCGAGGCACCGGATTGCTAACGGCGGCGTTCGTGACGCGTCGAGCATTACGAGATCGCTCGGGCACTCCCAAAGTCCCCCAGCGAGCGGATGCTGCGCCGCGGTCTTCTCCCGAGCATCGTGCCGAGCGAGCGACCTCACGCGCAATGTCCCTGCCGGTGCGGCTCGCGGGGCTCCCCTTCGAGCGGCGTCAGCGCACCGGAGGCGCATTCGATGTTTTCTTTGCGCCGAGGAGCAACGGCCGCCGAGGGGACCCCGGAGCCGATCAACCGGCAGGGCCTCAGGCGGGAGTTCACTCGCGCAGTCACGCATTGTCCCGGAAGACTGCGGCCGTGATCCAGCGAGCGAGCCTGCGCTTGTCGAAGATTCGCGCTCGTCCTATTCTCGCCGCATGGAACTGACCCGCGACATCCTGCGGCGCATGCCGAAGGTCCTGCTCCACGATCATCTCGACGGAGGACTCCGGCCCCGCACGGTCGTCGAGCTCGCGGATGATTTCGGCGTCGCGCTTCCCACGCGCGACCCGGCGGCGCTGGAGAAGTGGTTTCACGAAGGCGCGATGGTGGGAAACCTCCCGCAGTATCTCGAGGGATTTTCGGCCACGACCTCGGTCATGCAGCGGCGCGACGCGCTGGAGCGGGTCGCGGAAGAGATGCTGGAAGACATGGCCGCGGACGGCGTCGTGTACGTGGAGACTCGTTTCGCTCCGGTCTTTCACACGAGAGACGGGCTGAAGCACCACGAGGTGCTGGAGGCGGTGATCAAGGGCCTCGAGCGCGGGCGCGAGAATCACGGCGTGCGCTGGGGGCTCATCGTCTGCGCGATGCGCAGCATGGATCCCATGACGTCGCTGGAGATGGCGGAGCTGGCGGTCGGCTTTCGCAATCACGGGGTGGTGGGCTTCGATCTGGCCGGCGACGAAATGGGGAACCCGCCGAAGAATCACCTCGACGCATTCCAGTACGTGCAGCGCCAGAATTTCAACATCACGATTCACGCGGGGGAAGCGTTCGGGAAGGAATCCATCTGGCAGGCCCTGCAATGGTGCGGCGCGCATCGCATCGGGCACGGCACTCGCCTGCGCGAGGATCTGTTCCTGGAGCGGGGGCGTGTGGTGGCGATCGGCTCGCTCGCCGGCTACGTCCTGGACAAGCGCGTCCCGATCGAGATTTGTCTCACGTCGAATCTGCATACCGGCGCGGCGAAGTCCTACGAAGACCATCCTTTCCGTCTCTTCTTCGACAAGCGTTTCCGGGTCACGCTCAATACCGATAACCGGCTCATGTCCGACGTTTCCATGACCGGCGAGTACGAAGTGGCCGCGAAACATTTCCGGCTCGATTTCAACGATCTCGAGAAGATTGCGATCAACTCGATGAAGAGCTCGTTCCTGCCGTATCGCGAGCGCCTCGGAGTCATCTACGACATCTTGAAGCCGGGATACACGCGCCTGCGCGAAGAGCTCGGCATCCTGCCCCTCTCGCTGCCGCTGATCCTCCCTTAAGGCGCGTGCGTGAAGCTCCAGCCGAGCGCCGTCGCGATCGTGATCGCCCGCGACGATGCCGGGCAACTCGTGACCCTGGTGGGAACGCGCCATCCGCGATCTCGCTTCCTGGGTGGGTATCTGGCGTTTCCCGGGGGCGCGCACGAAACACAGGACGGCGATCTCTCGCGCGACGGCGACGCCGCGCTGCGACGCACCGCGTCGCGCGAGCTTCGCGAGGAAACCGGGGTCGACGTGTCCGCGGAGTCGTTCCTGGACGCGGGGCATCGCGCCACGCCGCCGTTCACCACGCGCGGGTTCGATTCGCTCATGCTGCTCGCGTCGCTGGATGAGACCCCGGCGCCCCGTGTGTCGGATCCTCCCGAGCTTCTCGATCTCGGATGGATGCGCCCCGAGGACTTGCTGCGGCGCTGGCAGGCGCTGGAAATTCGCATCTCCCCGCCGGTGCTGCCGATCGTCGCGGAGCTCGCCCGCGCCGCGGGGGCCGCGTAGGCCTGGTGCTGTTCCCCGCCCGGGAAGTAGCGCCAGAGCGGGATCGGGCCGAGGAGGTAGTTCGAGACGAGCCCGAGCGCGACTGCTGCGGTCGCGAGAGGCATCGCCGCTCCCGGGCGGCGGCGCACGAGGCGCGCCGCGCCGAGCACGGCCGCGACGACCAGGATCGGCACCAGTCCGGCGGTGTAGTGAAAGCGGATCGACGTCTGCGTGGTGGCCGCCGAGAGCAGGTTGATGCCGAGCTCCGGGAGCGCCGCGATCAGCACGAGCGGCGCGAACACGACCAGCAGGCCGAGGGGGAGGACGAGGCGGGCGAGGTACCCGAGGCCGCGGCCGGTGACTGCGGTCGTGACGATCTTCCAGGGATCGGTGAGCGCCGTGTGGACGATCCCGCCCGGAGTGCTGCCCACCTCGCTGTAGCGCGTGAAGAAGCTCGAGGTTCCCGCACGGTTGAAGTGCGGGATCACGATCTCGATCGCCACCAGCGCGAGCGCGGTGCCCACGACGAAGATCGCCGCGCCCTGAAGCCGGCGCCGGTGGGAGAAGGCGTACCAGATGCCGAGCCCGGCCACGACGAAGGCGACCTCCTCCTTGGTTGTGGCCGCCAAGAGCCCGAAGGCCGCGAACGGCAGGAGCCGGTCCTCGTCGAGGTACCAGAAGGCGAAGAGCAGCAACGGGCAGGCGAGCGCCACCGGATGGAACTCGTTCAGCGTCAGCCACTGCGTCGGCGGGTAGAGGAGGTAGGCGAGCGCAAAGCCGAGCGCCGCGCGGCTCGAGCCGAGGTGCTTGTCGGCGAGCCAGTAGACGGGAAGCGCACCGAGGGCGACCGCCGCTGCCTGGACGACGAGCAGCATGTCCGGGCTCGGCCAGACGAGCCAGAGCGGAGCGAAGGCGGCGAGGATCGGGTCGAAGTGAGCTCCCAGACGGGAGATCTGGTCGCCGCGGAGTCCGGTGATCTGGAGCGGATGCCCGTGGGCGGTCGACCACACCGCCTGCACCATGTTGCCGAGGTCGAAGCGTCCGGTCGAGAAGGCCCGGTGCCGGAGGATCGAAAGCGCGGAGAGCCCGGCCGCGTAGGCGGCGATCGCCACCCAGAGCAGGACGCGTGGGCTGGTTCGGCTCACGCTCATGAGCTTTCCAGGACCCGCTCGAGCACTGCACGCCATCGCGCACCGAGGACCTGCTCGCTCGCCTGCGCCTCGTAGGCCGCTCGACCGCCGTCGCCGAGGCGACGCGCGAGCTCCGGATCGGCTGCGAGCCTGAGCAGCGCGTCTGCCAGCGCTGTCGGGTCTCCCGGCGGGACGAGGAGCGCGCTGTGTTCGTGTACGAGCAGCTCGCGAGCAGCGGGGGTATCGGCCGTAACGAGCGGCGTGCCGCAGGCGAGTGCCTGGAAGGCCTTGTTCGGAATCACCCGCAGCGCCTTGTCGGAGGTCCCGAAGATTCCGAGCGCGGCGCCGGCTCGGTGCAGCTCCTGGGGCAGCTGCTCGTACTCGACCCAGCGGACCCACTCCACGTTGGCCGGCTTCCCTTCGAGCAGTGATTCGAGCTGGCCACTGCCGACGATCCGCAACCGCAGCCCCGGGGCCGCCCGCGCCGCGGCGAGGATCGTTTCGACGCCGTGAAGCGGGATCAGCTTGCCCACGAAGAGCGCGGTGAACGGCTGCTCTGCCGCCCAGCCCGGCGTGAAGACCCGCTCCTCGGCGCCGACGAAGGCGACTTCCACACGATCCGGCCGCAGGCCGGCCAGCTCGGCGAGGTGATCGGCGTTCGCGCGCGTGTCCGCGACGACGAGGTCGGCCGCCCGCAGCGCGTGCCGGTCGACCGCCCTCAGCGCTCGAGCGGGCACCGAGCCGTCGCGGAAGCGCCCACGGTCGGCCACGAACGTGTCGGAGAGCGAGACGAGCGGGTTGAAGACGACCGGCCGGCCGCGAGCCGCCCGGCGGGCGGCGGTGAGGTCGAAGTGGCCCGGGTAGCCGACGACGAGGGCGTCGAAATCCCCGGGTGGCCGCCTGAGGAGCCGGAGCTCGGCGAGCGAGAGCCGCGCGATCGTCCCGATTCCGGCGCGCCAGTTCTGGCGGCTCCCCTCCCAGACGCCGACGTGGTGCTCCTCCACCTCGACGCCGGCCCGCCGGAGGCACGAGATCACCTGCGCGTTGCGCGGGTAGTCGCGCTCGTAGGTGCCGAAGTAGAGGACGCGCATCAGGCGAGAGCCCCAGCTACCCGTAGTTCAGGCGCACCCGGCCTCCTCCCCGCCGAGAGCGTATCGAGCCCGGACGCACGTGTCTGTGCCGATTTCGTGTCGAAGCGGCGACGGCTCAGGAGAGAAC
This sequence comes from uncultured Gemmatimonadales bacterium, assembly GCA_963725045.1. GTDB lineage: Bacteria > ARS69 > ARS69 > ARS69 > ARS69 > CAVRWY01. The sequence continues at coordinate 169,133 of CAVRWY010000008.1, read as the reverse complement.
TTCGTCGACGTGCAGCTCCATCCGCTCGCGCGTGTCTGCGCGCTCTTCGTGCTGGCTCGTGATCAGCTCGCTGATCAGTCCGAGCGAGAAGAACTGCAGGCCCACGACGACGAGCAGCACCCCGAGGATCAGGAGCGGTCGTTGTCCGATCGCGTGTCCGTCGAGCTTGAGGATCGTCAGGTAGACGAGCACCGCGAAGCCCACGGCGCCGAGCAGGAGCCCGAGCCCCCCGAAGAGGTGCAGCGGCCGGTAGCGGTAGCGCCCGATGAACGAGACGGTCAGCAGGTCGAGGAAGCCGCGTACGTAGCGCTCGACGCCGTAGCGCGAGCGGCCGTGCTCACGCGGACGGTGGTTGACCGGCAGCTCGGCGATCCGATGGCCGCGATAGTGCGCGAGGACCGGGATGAACCGGTGCAGCTCGCCGTAGAGGCGCAGGTCCCGGACGACCTCCGCGCGGTACGCCTTGAGCCCGCAGTTCAGATCGTGGAGCCGGAGCCCGGAAACACGGCCCGTGACCCAGTTGAAGATCTTCGAGGGAATGCGCCGGCTGAGCGGGTCGCGGCGGTGAGTCTTCCAGCCGGTGACGAGGTCGAAGCCCTCGTCGAGCTTGGCGAGGAGCCGTGGGATCTCGGCCGGGTCGTCCTGGAGGTCGGCGTCGATCGTGACCACGATGTCGCCTTCGGCATGTGCAAAGCCCGTGGCGAGGGCGGTCGCCTTGCCGAAGTTCCGGCGCAACCGGATGACACGCACGTTGTCCTTGGCGTCGTGGAGTCGGGTCAGCGCCGCGAACGAGCCGTCGCCCGAGCCGTCGTCGACGAACACGGCTTCCCAGGGTTGACCGAGAGGTTGGAGCGCGGAGTCGAGCTCCTCGTAGAGGAGCGCCACCGTCCGCTCCTCGTCGTGAACGGGGACGACGACCGAGATCACGGCGGCTGAGCCTATCCGCCGCGCGTACGGTATGCGGCGATCGTGGCCGAGCTTCTGACGATCGAGGAGGCGCAGCGCCTGATTCTCGAGCGGGTGCGACCGCTGCCTGCCGAGCGCGTCCAACTCGAGTCGGCTGCCGGGCGGGTGCTCGCGGAGCCGGCCACCGCGCTGGTCGATCTGCCGCCGTTTGCGAACTCCGCGATGGACGGATTTGCCCTGCGCGCGGCAGACACGCCCGGGACGCTGCCCGTGGTGGAGCGCATCCCCGCGGGCAGGCCTGCCGAGAAATCGCTTCACGCCGGCGAGGCGATGGGGATCGCGACCGGTGGCGCGCTTCCCGAAGGAGCCGATGCCGTCGTCCCCATCGAGTATGTTGTCGAACATGGCAACATCATCGAGATTTCCGAGCCCGTTGCTCCGGGTGCGAATGTTCGTCCTCGCGGCGGAGACGTTCGCGCCGGCCAGGGCGTCGTGGCGGCCGGAGCACGGCTTGGCCCCGCCCAGCTCGGAGCGCTCGCCGCGTCCGGTGTGGCCGAAGTCGCGTGTGGAGCGCGACCGCGGGCCGCCGTTCTCGCCACGGGAACCGAGCTTCGCCGCCCCGGCGAGCCCCTCGGGCCCGGTGAGATCTACGAGGCCAACGGGCTGATCCTCGCGGCGCAACTCGCCTCGGCGGGCGCTTGCGCTGAGCGCCTGCCGGCGATCGCCGACACCGACGAAGCCCATCGCGAGGCTATCGCTCGGGGGCTCGAGCACGACCTGCTCGTGACCTCCGGCGGTGTCTCGGTCGGCCCGCATGACCTCGTCCGGCGAATCGAGGCCGAGCTCGGCGTCGAAGAGGTCTTCTGGCGGGTCGCGGTCAAGCCCGGGAAGCCGGTCTCGTTCGGCGTGCGTGGCTCGACGCTCGTCTTCGGGCTGCCAGGGAACCCCGTCTCGTCGCTCGTCGGCTTCGAGCTGTTCGTGCGGCCGGCCGTGCTCGCGCTTCAGGGCGCCTCCGAGCCGTTGCCGAGATTCGAGCCGGGGAAGCTCGGTTCAGACGTCCGAGTCAACCCACATCGCGACGAGCTCGTTCGCGCCCGCACCCGGAACGGCGAAGAGGGAGCGGTCGTGCTCGATCCGCTGAGCGGGCAGGAGTCGCACATGATCGCCCGGGCGTCCGGAGCCGACGCCCTCGTGCTCCTTCCGCGCGGAGAGGGCGAGCTCGCGGCCGGCGCGTCCGTCCGCTACCTCAGGCTGGGCTGAGTCCGGTCAACCCTGTTGGGCCGCGAGCGGCGCGGCCGCGAGTGCGGTGGGTGGCGGCTCGAACGCGGTGCCCCCGCGCGGTTCGACGCGCACGAGCCGCGCGTAGGCGATGTAGCGCTGAGATGCGAAGAAGCGCGGGTGGCACGCCTGGAGCGCGACGACATCGTGTCCGTGTGATCGCAGCACCGCGAGGTCGTTCGCATCGACGATCTCGTGCTTGAAGACGCGGTAGAGAAAGGTGCCGTAGGGCATCTCGAGGGTTACGGAGTTGCCGCTCCGGAGTCGCTCGATGTGCGCGAACGGGAGCAAGGTAGGTCGTCCGGTGACCGGCGATGTACACCAGCTGGCCTTCACCGGGCATGTAGCTCCGGCGGTCCCGGCCCGGCCCCTTGGTCAGCGAGTCGTGGTCGGTGCCGTTGACGAGGATCATGCTCAGCCCGAGCTCGGGGACGCGGATCCGGCCGATCGCCTGACCGCGGTGAGAGCGAAGCCGGTACAGACGAGCTTCCCGCGCGATCGTCTGCCGCGTCGTCGAGACCGAGACGCCGGCCCGCGCCAGCCGCGTCGGGTGGTACTCGGCGAACCGGTGCTTGTAGCTCTGTGCGAGCTGGTGCTGCTTCCAGTGGGTGTAGACAGCGGTGAACGGGTCCTGCCAGCGCCAGACGACCAGCACCCAGGCGAGAACGGCTACGCCTGCCAGGACCATCAAGGTCCCGGCGATTCTCGTTACTCGTCTCACCGTCACGCTTCCTGGGCCTTTCGTTCGCTTTCCGGCTCGCGCTTCCTCGCTTTCCTAACTGTAAGCACGATCTGCCGGACCGCCTCCCGCACCGGCCCACGGGGAGGTCGTTCCGAGGCGCTGGGGTATGGCGCATAGCGTCCCGCGGTGAGCACGGCGACCTGACCGGCCGAGGCCAACCAGCCGACGGCGATCACGAGGGCCGGCAACTTCACGTAGCCGCTGGCGGTGAGCTCAGCGAGGTACCACGGTGCATCGAGGCCGAGGTCGTAGCGCAGCCCGAACGATCCGAGCAGGAGCAACGGCCCGAGAAAGCCGACGGCCAGAAGCGCGGCGCGAGCCCACGGCGGCCTGGTGCGGAAGTTCGGCAGCCAGAGCCAGGCGTGCAGTGAGGGAAGCAAGAACACGAGGGCGAACGGGTTCGTCGCCACGACGAGCAAGGCGATCACGCCGAGGGCGAGCAGCGCCCCGGTCGTCCCCGCCAGCTCCTCGGTCGCCGAGACGGGTCGCCGCCGGACGAGCCGCGCCCGCGCCACGAGCCAGCCCAGCCCGCTCAGGATCACGAGCCCGATGAGAGCCAGGACGGGCCAGTCGGTTGCCGGCGTTGCGTCGACCGGCAGCGGGACCGAGGGCGCATTCGGGCCAGAAGCCGGCGAGCGCGAAGAGCTCGAACAGGACGGCGACCCAGAGCCAGAAGCCGAAGCGGCTGCGGTAGCTTCGAAGCGCCGGGGCCAGTGGGATGTGGCGTCGCCGGCAGCGTGCGAAGAGATCCACGGCTGCGATCAGAAACGGAACGAGGGCGGCGATCAGGACGAGCTCGATCGCCCAGCCCGGGAGGATGCGGGGGCCGAAGTAGATGTAGGTCGCGGTGCCCGGGAGCGAGCTCGGCGCCCGAGTCGAGCCAGCGCAGGAGCTGCTCTGCGGCGCGGCCGAGTTGCGCGAGGCGCACGCCGTTGAGCCGAGACGGCTGGTCGGGGAAGGACGCCGGCGGCCGCTCGCCCCCGCTCGTCAAGGTCACCGTCGGCAGGCCGTGGGCCAGCATCGGCCCTTGCTCGTAGAGGGTGAACGGGAAGGCGAGATCGATCAGCTGGCCCAGGGCGCCCGGGTGCGCCGGCCTTCGGCCCGCCTGCTCGAGCACCCGTTGCGACGCGGTCTCGACCAGCCCCGGCGAGGCGAGCCGCGGCTCGGTGCCTGCGAGCACCAACCGCGGTGGCCCGCGTCCCGCGAGCGCGGTCAGGTCGATCGCCGCGACCACCCGCCCCCGGTGCCGCTCGGCGAACCGCTTCGCGCCAAGAGCCCCGAACGCTCCTCCGTCGGTGGCGACGAAGACGAGGGTATGCAGCGGACTGACCGGCCGCGCTCCGACGGGTGAGCCGTACGAGCGCGCGAGCTGGATCAGGGTTGCGATGCCCGAGGCATTGTCGTTGGCGCCCGGTCCGGCGCCGTTGTCGTCCCGGTGGGCCATGACGACGATCTCGTCGGGAGAGCGTCCCGGGACGGTCACGACCTGGTTCTCGAGCGTTCTCACGCCGTGTCCCGGGAGCTCCGCGCGGAACCGGTCGGGCTCGACCTTCAGCCCGTACGGGCGCGAGCTGCTGGCGCACGAACGCGGCCGCACCCAGCGCGCCGGCGGTGCCCGGCATGCGGTCCGGGTAGACGCGGGCGAGCTCGGTCGCCACCTCGAGAGCCGCGACGCGGTCGAACGACGGAGGCAGCGCATCCTGCGGGGCCGGCAGCGACTCGGCCTTGTGCACGCTGAAGGCAGCGATGAGCAGCGGGACGCCAACGAGCAGCCAAGTGCCGCGGTAGAGGCGACCGCTGACCGGGCGCTCGAGCGAGCCTCGGCGCGAGCGTCGCCGCGCGTAACGGGGCGGGAGCGCCGCCATACCCTGGCTATAGTAGGACGAAGACCGACGTGCGCCGGCAGGCGCTGCCGATGCCCGACTCCTCCACCATCCTGCTCGTCGACGACGAGGACTCCGTTCAGAAGCTCCTCGCGTACCCGCTTGAGCGGGACGGCTTCACGGTGGTCCAGGCGCGCGACGGCCAGGAGGCGCTCGACCGGTTCGCGGAGCAGCACGTCGATCTCGTCGTCCTCGACCTGATGCTGCCGAAGGTCGACGGGCTCGAGGTCTGCAAGCGTCTTCGCGCCTCCAGCACCGTGCCGATCATCATGCTGACCGCCCGCGACGACGAGCTCGACAAGGTGCTCGGGCTGGAGCTCGGCGCCGACGACTACATCACGAAGCCGTTCTCGATCCGCGAGTTCCGGAGCAGGGTCCGGGCGCTCTTGCGCCGCGCGACGACCGCCGTTCCGGCCGAGGAGGAACAGGCGATCGATACCGATGGACTGCGGATCGATCTGGCCAGGCGGGACGTGGAGGCCTACGGCAAGCCCGTCCAGCTCACGTACGTGGAGTTCGAGCTGTTGCGGACCCTCGCCGCCCACCCGGGTCGCGTCTACACCCGCGAGATGCTCCTGCAGGCGCTCTGGGGCGGGTCGGACTACCGTGAGCCGCGGACGATCGACGTCCACGTGCGCCACCTGCGCGAGAAGCTCGAGCGCGATCCCCGCGCTCCCGAGTTCATCCTCACCGTCCGCGGCGTCGGCTACCGCTTCCGTCGATGAGGCACCCGATCCGGAGCGTGGGCGCCCAGCTCAGCCTTGCGCTGCTCCTGGTGGTCGCGATTGCGCTCGGGATCGTCTACGTGGCCGTGGTGCCGTCGCTCGAGAGCCGGCTGGTGAACACCCGAGTCGCGCAGCTGGAACGTGCCGCGGCGAGGATGCGCTCGAATTTTCCGCAGAGCGGTGTCTACGACCCCGACGTGGTCGGGACGGCCTCTGCGAGGACCGGCGCGCGGGTAATCCTGATGCAACGACTCTCGGACACGCAGATCGTCGTCCAGGACTCCGTGGGTGGTCAGTCGTCGAGTGACGTCGAGGACGACTCCGTCGCCGCCGCGACGACGAAGACCGGACGGTCGAGCCACGGGACCCTTCGTGAAGGAGACAACCGCTACGCCGAGGCCGCGGTTCCGGTCCTGGACGGGCAATACGTGCTCGTACTGCGTGACTCGGTGCAGAACCAGTTCGGGAGCGTTCACCTCGTGCAGAAGCGACTGCTTCTCGCAGCCGGCGCGGGGCTGCTGATCGCGCTCCTGCTCGGGTACGGCGGCGCCTGGATGTTCGCGCGCCGGATCCGCCGGCTCGAGCGCGCCGCGAACCAGATCGCCAGCGGTCGGTTCGACGAGCCGGTTCATGACTCGGGCGGAGGCGAGCTCCGCAGGCTGGCGGACGCGTTCGAGCGCATGCGTGTCCGGCTGGCGCAGCTGGACGACGCCCGGCGCGAGTTCGTCGCCAACGCCTCGCACGAGCTGCGCACACCGTTGTTCTCGCTTGGCGGCTTCCTGGAGCTACTCGACGACGAGGAGCTCGACGAGGCCACGAGGCGAGAGTTCCTCACCTCGATGCGGGAGCAGGTCGTGAGGCTGACGAAGCTCGCCTCCGACCTGCTCGACCTCACTCGTCTCGACGCGGGCCGCCTCACCGTCGAGCGGGAGCCGGTCGACCTTTCGGCGCTCGCGGAGGACGTCGCCGAGGAGTTCAGGCCGGTCGCGCGCGGCACACAGCATTTGCTCGAGGTCTCGCCGTCCGAGCCGGTCTTCGCGGACGCGGACGAGCTACGGGTGCTCCAGATCGCCCGGATCCTCGTCGAGAACGCGCTCTTGCACACGCCCCCGGGAACGGCGGTGCAGATTCGAGCCCGGCTTCACGACGATCGCGCCGCGTTGGAGGTGCAGGACGACTCCGCCGGCATTCCCGACGACCAGCGCGACCAGCTGTTCGAGCGCTTCTACCGGCTCGACGGGACGCGCGCCTCCGGCAGTGGGCTCGGTCTCGCGATTGCGAAGGAGCTGGCGGAGCTGATGGACGGCACGATCGAGCTGGCCACCGGTTCGGGACGGACGGTGTTCACGTTGACGCTTCCGGCTGCGAGCGTTGCGCCGCCGCCATCGTTTCCACGGGAAAAGATGCTCCCGACGGGTACCTAGCTACAGTTCGACCGCCGTGCGAACCGCCCCGCTCGTCGCAGTTGCGCTTGCCTGCGCCCTCACCGGCGCGTTGCTTGCGCTGGGCTTGGCGAAGGCGGTCGGCTGGTCAGGCGCCGACTCGACGACGACGGTCTTCCGCGCCTCGCCGTTGCCCGCCGCGACGGGACAGGCCAGTCCGGCCGCGGTCGGGCCTGCTGCGAGACCGCTCACCGGCAACGGTTTCGACTCACAGGCGATCTACGCCCGCCGCTCGCCGGGCGTGGTCACGATCGTGGCGGTCTACGGGACCGACCCGGCCACGGCGCAAAAGGCTCAGGGCTCCGGGTTCGTGGTCTCGCCCAAGGGCTACATCCTCACGAACTCGCACGTGATCACGACCGCGGGCGACAGCGCGGTCGCCAAGCCGGCCGACAAGGTCTACGTCGAGTTCCAGGACCACGACCGCGCCGAGGCGAAGATCGTCGGCTGGGACGTGTTCGACGACGTCGGGCTGCTCCGCGTCCAGCCGAGGGCGCACGCACTGGCGCCGGTTCCGCTGGGCAACTCCGCGGCAGTCACGGTCGGCGAGCCGGTCGCTGCGATCGGAAGCCCGTTCGGGAACGAGAACTCGCTCGCGGTCGGCGTGGTCTCCGCCACCAAGCGCTCGGTCGACTCGCTGACCTCCGAGTTCAAGCTCGTGGACGCGATCCAGACCGACGCGTCGATCAACCACGGCAACTCGGGCGGGCCGCTGTTCGACGCGCGCGGGCGCGTGATCGGGATCAACGCGCAGATCCGCAGCACCAGCGGCAGCGCCGAGGGTGTCGGCTTCGCGGTCGCGATCAACGCGGCGAAGCGCTCGATGGAGCAGCTGGTCGCGAACGGCTCCGTCTCGTACGCGTTCGTCGGCGTCGAGACCGAAGACCTGACACCCTCGCTGGCGAAGCGCTTCCACTATCCCGTCCAGCACGGTGCCGTCATCACGGGCGTCGTCAAGGGAAGCCCGGCTGCGGCAGCCGGCCTGCGCGGAGGCTCTGACACCGAGGACGTCCTCGGAATCGAGTTCGTCCGCGGTGGTGACGTGATCGTCGCGATCGACGGCCACCCGGTCCGGAGCTCCGAAGACATCGTGCGGATTGTCACGGAGACGCTGTCGCCGGGGCAGGTCACGCATTTCACCGTCCGGCGTGGCAGCGACACCCGTCAGGTGGCGATCCGCCTCGGGGAGCGGGCACAGAGCTCCGGATGAACGTCGAACCCGCGTCGTTCGACGCGCTCCTGCTTGGTTCCTCCTGGTTAGGGGCCGCTCCGCGACGGGCACAGGTCCGTCAATGAGTGATGTACGCCACTTGGTACGGCTGACGATTCCCGCGCGCCCGGAGTACATCACGCTCGGGCGCCTGGCCCTGACGGCGATCGCGGGCGTTCGGCCGCTCTCCGACGAGACGCTGCACGATCTCAAGCTCGCGCTGACCGAGGCCTGCACCAACTCGGTCAAGCACGCTTACGTCGAAGGGGGCGAAGGCACCGTCGACATCCTCTACGAGCTCCAGCCCGACCGGCTAGCGGTCGAGGTCGGGGACGCCGGGCCGGGCTTCGAGCCGCAGGACGGCGGCGGCGCAGGCGACGACGAGCTCGCCGAGGGCGGCCTCGGGATCGAGATCATCCGCGCCGTCACCGACGAGGTCGAGATCGCCGAGCGCGAAGGCGGCGGCTCCAAGCTGCGCTTCGTCAAGTTCCTCGCCGCGTAGCCCGACCGCTATTCTCGGCCGGTTCCGCTCCAAACCATGCTGCAGCTCGTCAACGTCGGACAGAAGTCGCTCGTCGATTACGCGACGATCGCGACCCGCGGCCTGATGGAGGAGATCCGCCGGCTGGCGGAGCCCCTCACGGGCAAGCGGCTCGTGCACCTGTCCGCGACCGCGTTCGGCGGCGGGGTGGCCGAGATCAACTACGCGCTCGTGCCGCTGATGCGCGACGCGGGCCTGGACGCCGAGTGGCGGATCATCAACGGCGGCGACGAGTTCTTCGCGGCGACGAAGACGATCCACAACGCCCTCCAAGGCGATCCGCAGGCCCTGACCCAGACGCAGCAGGAGGTCTTCCGCCGCTACCAGGCGCTGAACGCGGAGGAGTTCGAGGACGACTACGACTTCGTGCTCATCCACGACCCGCAGCCGGCGGGGATGATCGAGCACTTTCCCGAGAGCCGGGCGCACTGGATCTGGCGCTGTCACATCGACCTCTCGCAGCCGAACCCGGACGTGCTCGGGTTCCTTCTTCCGTGGCTGGCGCGCTACGACGCGGCGATCTTCCACATGCCCGAGTACGTGCCCCGCACGGGCGGGATGCCTCCGCGCCTACATCTGGCCGCCGGCGATCGACCCGCTGACTCCGAAGAACATGGCGCTCTCGCCCGAGGACGCGGCGTACGTCGTCGACCAGTTCGGCATCGACGTCGAGCGCCCGCTCCTGACGCAGGTCTCGCGCTTCGACCCGTGGAAGGACCCGCTCGGTGTGATCGACGCCTATCGCCAGGTCAAGACGGAGCACCCCGAAGTCCAGCTCGCGCTCGTCGGCTCGATGGCGCACGACGACCCCGAGGGGTGGGACTACTACAACCGCACCGTCGCCCATGCTGCCGGAGACCCCGACGTCTACATCCTCTCGAACCTGAACAACATCGGCTCGGTCGAGGTCAACGCCTTCCAGGTGCACTCGGCGGCGGTGATCCAGAAGTCGATCAAGGAGGGATTCGGCCTGACGGTGACCGAGGCGCTCTGGAAGACGACGACCGGTCGTCGCGGGTCGCGTCGGCGGGATCGTCGCCCAGATCCAGGACGGCGAGACCGGCTGGCTCGTCGATCCGGAGGACCCGGCCGAGTGCGCACGGGCCTGCCTCGAGATCATGGCCGACCCCATCGTCGCGAGGCAGACCGCGCTGCGAGGCAAGGAGTACGTGCGGCGCAACTTCCTCATGCCGCGTCTGCTGCGGGACTGGCTCGTGCTTCTGAACAAGCTCTCCGGGAACGACACCGCCGGGGCCGAGGTCGCGATGGTCGGCGCAGCCGCCTCGGGCTAGCGCCCGGGTAGGGTGGGACCGCCATGGCGGGTCGCAGGCATCTGATCGTCGTCTCGAACCGCGGTCCAATCACGTTCAGGCGGGGTCGAGACGGCGAGCGCATTCCGACGCGGGGAGGCGGCGGTCTCGTGACCGCGCTGCGCGGCCTCGTCTCGCACCACGACGTCACCTGGATCGCGAGCGCGATGAGCGACGAGGACCGGATGGTGGTGGCCGAGGCCGGCGGCGCCGCGATCGAGGAGCGCTCGCGCGACGGCTCGCCGTTCCGGCTGCGCTTGGTGGAGCACGACCAGTCGGCCTACGACTGGTTCTACAACGTCGTCTCCAACCCGATGCTCTGGTTCCTGCAGCACTACCTCTGGGAGCTTGCGTACACGCCCTCGCTGGACGTTGCGTTCCAGAACGCCTGGGACGAGGGGTACGCGCGCGTGAACGAGGGCTTCGCCGAGGCGGTGCTCGAGGAGCTCGAGCTCGATCCGGGCGCGTCGGTCTTCTTCCACGACTACCAGCTCTACCTCGCGCCGCGGCTCGTGCGGGAGCGCGCTCCGGACGCGCTGATGGCGCACTTCATCCACATCCCCTGGCCGCAGACCGACTACTGGCACGTGCTGCCGGGATCGATCCGGCGCGAGATCCACGAGGGGCTCCTGGCGAACGACGTGATCGGCTTCCACACCGAGCGCTGGCGGCTGAACTTCCTTCGCGCCGCGAGCGACCTGGCCGGGGCCTCGTGCGACTTCGCCGAGGGAACCGCGGCCTTCGGCGACCACCGGTCGCTCGTCACGGTGCACCCGATCTCGGTCGACCCGTCCGAGTTCGACGAGGCCGCAGGCACGGACGAGGTGCTCGTCGCCGAGCGGGAGCTCGAGGCCAGGCGGCCGGAGAAGCTCGTGCTGCGCGTCGACCGCACCGATCCGTCCAAGAACATCGTGCGCGGCTTCCGGGCCTTCGAGGTCTACCTCGACGCCCACCCCGAGATGCACCGGCGGGTGGGGATGCTCGCGCGGCTCGATCCCTCGCGGCAGGACATCCCCGAGTACGCCGAGTACCTGGGCGCGATCCAGCGGGAGGCGCGGCGGGTGAACGACCGGTTCCAGCAAGAGGGCTGGACGCCGATCGAGCTCGTGATCGAGGACAACTTCGCCGCCTCGGTCGCGGCCTACAAGCAGTTCGACGTGCTCTTCGTGAACGCCATCTTCGACGGGATGAACCTGGTCGCGAAGGAGGCGCCGCTCGTGAACGAACGCGACGGGGTCGTGATCCTCTCCGAGAACGCGGGCGCCCACTCGGAGCTCGGCGACTGGGCGCTGACCGTCAACCCGTTCGACGTCGCCGGCCAGGCCGAGGCGCTCGACCGGGCGCTGACGATGCCGGAGGGCGAGAGGCGGGAGCGGCTCGGCGCAATCTGCGAGCACGTCCGCGAGCACGACGTCGCAGACTGGATCGAGGGGCAGCTCGCCGACCTCGATCGCTTCAGCGCGAGCGTGACCTAGAGCCGCTCTTTTTCGACGACCCAGTACCCGCCGCGCTCGTCCACGACCCGCTCGACCTCGGTCTTCTCGTGGCCGGGAACGATCAGGAACCAGTCGTGGTGCGAGCGGACGTCGTGGTACTCCGGGAGCGGGACGGTCAGCTTCTCGAAGCAGGTCTCGTCACCGCACTCGCAGATCCACTGCGGATCCGGGCCCAGCAAGCCGTCCTGCATCTGCTCCACTCGCTCGTTGACCTCGCGGAAGAGCTTCTCGTTTTCCTCGAGTCGCGTTTCTCGGTCCATTGGCCCGAGCGGGATGCTACTCCCAGCGGCGAGCCTCGCCGAGGCCTTCGGGCAGCGATACTTTCGTGGTCGTGAGTGAGCTCTCGCACCTGAACGAGGCCGGTGAGGTCCGGATGGTCGACGTCGGCGCGAAGCCGCTCTCCCGCCGACGTGCGACCGCGCAGGCGACGCTACGGGTGGCGCCGGAGACGGCTTCCCGGCTCTCGGAGCTGCCGAAGGGCGACGCGGTGGCAGCCGCCAAGCTCGCCGGGATCATGGCCGCCAAGCGCACGAGCGAGCTGATCCCGCTCTGCCACCCGCTCCCTTTGACGCATGTCGAGGTCCGGATCGAGGTCGCGGCCGACGTGGTCGGGATCGTGGCCTCCGCCGAGACGACCGCGCAGACGGGGGTCGAGATGGAGGCGCTCGTCGCTGCGACGATCGCGGCGCTGACCGTCTACGACATGGCCAAGGCGATCGACTCCTCGATGGAGCTCTCCGAGGTGCGGCTCGTGGAGAAGACGAAGGAGCCGGTCGAGTGAGGGCGGCCGTGCTGACGGTCTCGGACGGCGTTGCCGAGGGAACGCGTGAGGACGAAAGCGGCGATGTGCTCGCAGGGCTGCTCTCGGCCGAGGGCTACGAGGTCGAGCGCCGCATCGTTCCCGACGACCGCGACGCCGTCGCCGAGGCGATCGCCGAGCTGGCGGAGGAGGCGGCGGTCGTCCTGACCACGGGCGGTACCGGCCTCGCCGCCCGCGACGTGACGCCCGAAGCCACCGGCGACGTGCTCGAGCGCATGGCGCCGGGCATCGCGGAGGCGATCCGCTCCGACTCGCTCGCGAAGACGCCGCACGCGCTGCTCTCGCGCGGGCTCGCGGGCGTGCGGGGCCAGGCGCTCGTCGTCAACCTGCCCGGCTCGCCTGGAGGCTGCCGGGACGGCTTCGAGGTGTTGCGCCCGGCGCTGGCGCACGCGGTCTCGCTGCTCGAGGGCAACCCGACCGCGCACAGGCAGACATGAGGCGGCGCTTGCGACGCCGTCGTCAGGATGCACGGGCTTTGCGCGTGCATCCGTCTGAACCGATCGGTCGACACGTCGTTCGGCACAAGGGAGACGTGTGACTGCGATCGCCTATCCACGGCGTTTCTACTCGCTCGTCAAGTTCGAGCACACGGTCTTCGCGCTCCCGTTCGCCTACGTCGGGGCGTTCCTGGCCGTCGACGGCGTCCCGAGCGCGCACGACCTCCTCTGGATCACGGTCGCGATGGTGGGCGCCCGCTCCCTCGCCATGGGGCTGAACCGGCTGATCGACGCGGGCCTCGACGCCCGCAACCCCCGAACCGCGCGGCGGGAGCTGCCTGCCGGTTTGCTCTCGAAGGCGCAGGTCGTCCTCTTCTGCCTGGGCTCGTTCGCCGTGTTCCTGGTCGCCGTCTACCAGCTCGACCCGCTCGTGCACTGGCTCTGGCCGATCCCGGTCGTCGGCTTCGTGGTCTACCCATACCTGAAGCGCTGGACCTGGCTTTGCCACCTCTGGCTCGGCGCGGTCGACGGGTTGGCGCCGCTCGGTGCCTGGGCGGCGATCACCGGGCACCTGCCCTGGGAGGCCTGGGCCCTCGGCGGCGCGGTCGCGCTCTGGGTCGCGGGCTTCGACCTCTTCTACTCGCTGCTCGACCTCGAGGTCGACCGCGCCCAGGGCCTGCAGTCGGTCGCGGTTCGCTTCGGCGAGCGAGGCGTCTTCTTGGGTGCTCGGCTCTTCCACCTCGGCACGGTGGCGTTGCTGGTAGCGGCGGGCGCCGGCCTCGACGTCGGCGTCTTCTACTGGCTCGGGGTCGTCGCGGTCGCCGGCTTGCTCGCGTACGAGCACTCGCTCGTACGGCCGGGCGACCTGCGCCGGCTCGACACCGCGTTCTTCACCATGAACGGGGTCATCTCCGTCACGTTCTTCGTCTTCGTGCTGGCGGACGCGCTCGCATGATCCGAGCGGCGGGGCTGGAGAAGCGTTACGGCCCCAAGCGCGTGCTGCGAGGCCTCGACTTCGAGCTCGAGCGCGGCGGGTTTCTCGTCGTGACGGGCCCGAACGGCGCCGGCAAGACGACGCTGCTCCGTCTCTGCGCCGGTCTCGCGATCCCTACCGGAGGGACGCTCGAGGTCGAGCCCGAGCGGGGGGAATCGGCTTCCTCGGGCACGAGCCGCTCGTCTACCGCGAGCTGACCGTGCTCGAGAACCTCGATCTCTACGGGCGCCTCTACCACGTCCCCGAGCGTCGGGAGCGCATCGGGATGCTGCTCGAGCGCTTCGGCCTCTGGGACTCGCGCGGCGTTCGCGCCTCGGCCCTGTCGCGAGGCCAGCTGCAGCGGCTGGCGCTCTGTCGCTCGCTGCTTCACCGGCCCGAGCTGTTGATCCTCGACGAGCCCTTCGCCGGGCTCGACGCAGAAGGCTCCGAGCTGCTCGATCGCGAGCTCGCCGGGATGCGGGAGCGCCGGACGATCCTCGTCGCCACGCATGACCCCGAGCGGGTCGCGCCGCTCGCGAGCGGCAGGCTCGCGCTGGCATGAGGCGCTACTTCGAGGACGCTGCGGTGCTGGCGCGGAAGGACCTGCGGCTCGAGCTGCGGGCACGCGACACGCTCCCGGCGATGCTCCTGTTCGTGATCGCGATCCTCGTCGTCTTCCACTTCGCGCTGCCCTCGGGCTCGTCACGTCTCGCCGAGCTCGGCCTGCTCTGGGTGGCGATCCTCTTCACCGCGCTGCTCGGGCTCGGCCGCGCGTTCGTCGCCGAGCGGGAGCAAGGCCTGCTGGACGGGCTCGTGCTCGCGCCGGTCGACCGCAGCGCGATCTGGCTCGCGAAGGGAATCGCGACGCTCGCGTTCCTCGTGCTCGCCGAGGTCGTGGCGCTTCCGGCCTTCGCGCTCTTCTTCGAGCCGGTCGGGTGGTCGACGATCGCAGGCGTAGCGCTCGCCGATCTCGGCATCTGCGCCGTCGGGACGATCCTGGCGGCCATGGCCGCGGCGGGGCGCGCGCGTGAGTTGCTCCTGCCGCTGCTCTTCCTCCCGCTCGCGCTCCCGATCGTGATCGGCGGCGTCGGCGCGAGCGTCGTCGACAACCCCGGCCGCTACCTGGGCTTCCTCGCGCTCTACGACGCGATCTTCGCGCTGCTCGCCTGGGCCTCGTTCGAGTACGTCGTCACGGAGTGACCGGAACGGCGCCCGTGCGGCGCGCCAGGCGGCGCTGCTCGAGCTCGTCCGGCCACATCGCGATCAGCGAGCCGAGGAGGAACACGAAGCCCGCGAGCCAGATCAGGTCGACGAGCGGGTTGACGAGCACCTTCAGCACGACCGAGCCGTCGGCGTTGAACTGCTCGCCGATCACGAACAGGTCCTCGGCGCGGACCCAGTCCGTGCGGATGGCGACCTCGTTCGAGTCCTGCCCCTCCACGGGGTAGCGGTTCTTGCCGGCCTCGTAGACGCCGAGGTTCTTCCCGTCCCGCGAGACCGCCAGCCGGGCGCGGACCTCGGTTCGGTTCGGTCCCTTGCGGGCGACGGTGTCGACGTATCTGAGGTCGTAGCCGCGGATGTTCATCGTCTGCCCGGGCTTGAGCTGCTGCACCTTGGTCGAGCCGTAGGCGCCGCCCGCGATGCCGAGGGCGAGCAGGACGATCGCCGCGTGGACGACGTAACCCCCGTAGCGGCGGCGGTTGCGCCCCACGAGCGACGAGAACGCGCTCGGCCAGCTCGACGCGCCCAGCGCCTTGCGGGCCCGGGTGCCGCGGATGAACTCGAGCGCGATCGCCCCGAGCACGAAGGCGCAGAACGTGTAGGCGACGAGCCCCGGCAGGCTCGAGCCCGCGCCGAGCGCGAGCAGGAGCGCTCCGGTCACGAGCGCTACGACGGCAGGCCAGATCAGGCTCGCCCCGAGGGCACGCAGCGAGCTGCGGCGCCACGCGACGAGCGGGCCGATGCCCATCAGTAACAGCAAGGGCAGGCCCAGCACGCGCAGGAAGAAGTCGAAGTAGGGCGGCCCGACCGTGATCGGCTCACCGCGGACGGCCTCCGACAGCAACGGGAACGCGACCCCCCAGAGCACCGTCAGCGTGAAGGCGACCAGGAGCAGGTTGTTGTAGAGGAAGGCCGCCTCGCGCGAGGCGAGCGACTCGAGCCGTGTGGTCGTCCGCAGCAGGGGCAGGCGCCAGAAGATGAGCGCCGCCGAGAAGGTCGCCACCAGCCCGATGAAACCGAGGAACCACGGCCCGATCGACGACTGGGTGAAGCTGTGGATCGAGCTGATCACGCCGCTTCGCGTCAGGAAGGTGCCGAAGAGCGAGAGGCAGAACGCCAGCGAGACGAGCACCGCGTTCCAGACCCGGAGCATGTTCTTCTTCTCCTGCACCATCACCGAGTGCAGGAAGGCGGTCGCGGCGAGCCACGGCATCAAGGCGGCGTTCTCGACCGGGTCCCACGCGTAGTAGCCGCCCCAGCCGACCTCCTCGTAGGCCCACTTGGCGCCGAGCAGGATCCCGATCCCGAGCGCGGTCCAGGCGAGCAGCGTCCAGCGCCGGGTGACGATGATCCAGCGCTCGTCCACTCTGCCGGAGAGCAGGGCCCCGGCCGCGAAGGCGAAGGGGATCGTGAGCCCGACGTAGCCGAGATAGAGCAGCGGCGGGTGGATCATCATGTAGGGGTTCTGCAGGCTCGGCACGAGCCCCGCGCCGTCGACCGGCGCGGCCTGGCGCGCGAACGGGCTCGCCACGAAGACGAGAATCAGCGCGAAGAAGCTGGCGACGCCGCCGAGCACGGGGACAGTCCAGGGAAGCAGGCGGCGGATCAGGTCGCGGTTCAGGGCGACGGCGAGAGACCCGAGCCCGGTGAGGACGAGCAGCCAGAGGAGCAGCGAGCCCTCCTGGCCGCCCCAGAAGGCGCTGACGGAGTACGGGAACGGGAGCTTGCGACTCGAGTGCTCGGCGACGTAGGTGAACGAGAAGTCGCGGTCGTGCAGGGCCTTCAGGAGCACGAACGCTGCGACCGCGGTTGCGCCGAAGGCGCCGAAGAGGGCGTTGCGGGCCGACTCGT
This sequence comes from uncultured Gemmatimonadales bacterium, assembly GCA_963725045.1. GTDB lineage: Bacteria > ARS69 > ARS69 > ARS69 > ARS69 > CAVRWY01. The sequence goes on along the minus strand of CAVRWY010000008.1, from coordinate 152,298 downwards.
GCAGCCGTCGCCGCCCCTGGTAGGCGGCGAGACCGCCGGCGAGCGCCGCGTAGAGCGCGAGCCCGAAGGCGACGATCAGAGCGGCGCGCCCGAGGTCGGCCACGCGCCCGAGTCTAGCGGCCGGAGGTCGGGCTCGTTCTGCGATGATTCCAGCGGTTTCCGTGGTCGCCCGCCTGCGTGACATCCCGTTGCCTGCGCTCGCCTGGAGCGCCGTCGCCTTGATGGCGACCGCGTTCGCCCTCGTGTTCTTCTACGCGCCGATCGACGCCGACCAGGGCCTCTCCCAGAAGATCTTCTACATCCACGTCCCGATCGCGCTGACCTCGTACGCGTGCTTCGGCTGGGGAGCGTGGAAGGCGTTCGTGCACCTCTGGAAGCGGAGCCCGGGCGCAGACCTGGAGAGCTACGCCGCGATTCACCAGGGCGTCATCTTCGGCGCCTTGACGCTGGTGACCGGCTCGATCTGGGCGCGCATCTCGTGGGGTGTCTGGTGGACCTGGAGCTCGAACCAGCTCGTCACCTTCTTGATCCTCTTCCTCTTCTACTCGGCGTACTTCATGCTTCGCTACTCGGTCGAACCGGGTCCGGCGCGCGCGAACATGTGCGCGGTCTACGCGCTCTTCGGGGTGGTGCTGATCCCGGTCAGCTGGCTCTCGATCCGGCTCGCGAACGACTTCATCCACCCAACCGTCTTCACGACCAACGGACCCCAGATGTCCGGCTCGATGTTCCTCGCGTTCTGCGTCTCCTGGCTCGCGCTCCTCACCCTGGCGGGCACGATGTACCGGGTCGAGCTCGCCGGAAAACGGCTCGACGAGCGGATGCGTGAGCTGCGGGAACTCTTGACCGCATGAGCGCCGGCGAGAAGTACGTCGCGGCCGCGTACCTGGTCGTGTTCGTGGCGGTGCTGGCCTGGGTCGCGATCATCGCGTCGAAGCTGGCGCGGCTCTCGCGTGATGTGGACGAGCTGACCGAGCTGGCCCGTCGCCGGCTCGAGCGCGAGGCGGAGCCGGAGCAGGGCCGCGTCGAGGTCGGCTAGGTGTTACTGCGGGTCGGCTCGCGGGGCTCGCGGCTCGCGCTGACGCAGGCGGAGCTCGCGGCGTCGCGGCTGCGTCGCCCCGGGATCGAGATCGCGCTGATGCCGATCACCACCGCCGGCGACCGCGACCGGACGAAGCCGTTCGGCGAGATCGGCTCCCGGGGCGTCTTCGTCAAGGAGATCGAGGAGGCGTTGCTGGACGGGCGCATCGACGTTGCGGTGCATTCGGCGAAGGACATGACCTCCTCGGACCCCGCCGGCCTGATCGTCGGCGCCTATCTCGAGCGTGAGGACCCGCGCGACGCGCTCTGCGGGGCCGACGAGCTGCGACCGGGCATGCGAGTCGGCACGGCGTCGGTTCGGCGCCGCGCGCAGCTCCTGGCACTCGAGCCGGAGCTCTCGATCGAGCCGTTGCGCGGCAACATCGACACGCGCCTGCGCAAGCGGGGCGAGCGGGGCCTCGACGCGGTGGTGCTCGCGGCCTGCGGTCTCGATCGGCTCGGGCTCTCGGGCGAGATCGGGCTGCGGCTCGAGCCGGGGCAGGTCTTGCCCGAGGCCGGGCAGGGAGCGCTCGCGCTGCAGGTGCGGGCGGGCGAGGAGGAGCTCGTCGCGGAGGCCGGCCATCCCGAGACGCGGCGACGGGTCGAGGCCGAGCGCGCCTGCGTCTTCGCGATCGGGGGCGGCTGTCTCGCGCCGGTGGCCGCGTTCCACGACGGCGCGACCCTGACCGCGCTCGTGGCCGCCGAGGACGGCAGCTGGGTCGAGCGGCGCAGCGGCGACGACCCGTCCGCCCTCGCAACGGAGCTGGCGGCCTTTTCCCCGGCGTGACGGAATCGGCACGGTCCGGGCACACATCCGTGCAGCGCGGAGCGCTAGCGTGAAGCTCCCCTGGGTGGGTGGGGGTTAGGGATGGCCCAGGGCCACAGCCACGGCGATGGGCAGCCGCGGAGGGTGATCGTCACACGCGCGCGCGAGCAGATCGAGCCGCTTGCGCGGCGCGTGGAGGAACTCGGTCACGACGTCGTGCGGTGCCCGCTGATCGAGCTCGAGGCGATCGGCCCTGACGAGATCGAGGTCGACGGGTACGACTGGGCGGTCGTGACCAGCCCGTTTGGCGCCCGGGAGCTACTGCGGCGCGCGCGCGGACGGTTGCCGCCGGTGGCGGCGATCGGGCCGGGCACCGCCGCCGCTCTTCGTGACGGCGGCGTCGAGCCGGCCTTCGTGCCGCGCGTCTCGACGCAGGAGGGTCTCGTCGCGGAGCTTCCGAGCCCGGCCGGAGGCGTCCTCTTCGCCGGGGCGGAACGCGCTCGCCGTCACCTCGTCGACGCGCTCGATGCGGACTTCGTGGCGCTCTACCGAACCCAGAGCTTGCGGCCGGAGGTTCCCCCGGACGGCGATCTGGTCGTCCTCGCCTCGGCCTCGGCTGCGGAGGCGGCCGCCGAACTCGGTCTCGACGTTCCCGTGGTGTCGATCGGGCCCGAGACCACGCGCGCCGCCCGTGCCGCGGGTCTCCGTGTCGTCCAGGAGGCGGAGACGCACGACCTCGACGGCCTCCTCGCGGCCGTCGCTCGAGCCGCCGTTTAGGCTCCCCGCCGTGGTCATCACGTTCCTCTCGGACTTCGGGCTTCAGGACGACTTCGTCGGAACCTGCCACGGCGTGATGAAGCGGCTCGCGCCGCAGGTCGAGATCATCGACATCACCCACGGGATCCCGCCGCAGCACGTGCTCCAGGGCGCTCTCGTGCTCAGCAACACCCTTCCCTACATGCCCGAAGGCGTACACCTCGCGGTGGTCGATCCCGGTGTGGGGGGCCATCGCAGGCCGCTCGCCCTGCGCACCGAGGACGGCAGGATGCTCGTCGGGCCCGACAACGGGCTGCTCATTCCGGCCGCCGAGCGCCTCGGAGGCGTCAACGAGGCGCATGAGCTGGCGAACCCCGAGTACGCGCTCGACACCGTCTCTCGCGACGTTCCACGGCCGCGATCTCTTCTCGCCTGCCGCCGCGCATCTCGCCCTGGGCGTCGGCTTGAGCGAGCTGGGTCCCCCGATCGACCCACAGGCCCTCGTGCGCATCGACCTGCCCGAGCCCGAGGTCGGGCAGAACCGAATCCGCGCCGTCGTCCTCTACGTCGACCACTTCGGGAACGTGCAGCTCAACCTGAAGCGCGAGCACCTCGAGCGGGCCGCCGTGCTTCCCGGCGTCACCGTCGAGCTCGAGATCGCGCTCGACCGCTACTACGCGGTTGCGGCACGCACCTTTGCGGACGCGGGAGCGGGCGACATCATCCTCTACGAGGACGCCTACGGGAACGTCGCGATCGCGATCAGCGGTGGGAGCGCTGCGGAGATGTTCGGCGGCGTAGGGGCGGGCCAGGACGTCCGGATCCACCTGAGGACACCCTGAGCCCGCTGGCCCAGACTCTCGGCCGACGCTTCGCGCGTCTGGCCACCGACGTCGTCGTCAGGCGGCCCGGCCTCTGGCGGCTCTTTCGGGGACCGATGCGCCGCCAGTTCGACACCCTTGCGCCTCGGTGGGACACCATGCGCGACCAAGCTCATCTCGCCTCGCACGAACGCGCGCTCGAGGCCGTCGAGGGCTCGCCCGGCCACATCCTCGACCTTGGCACCGGGACGGGTACGGCCGCCCTCGCGGCGGCGCGGCGCTTTCCGGAGGCCGAGGTCGTCGGCGTCGACATCTCGGAAGAGATGCTCGCCGAGGCTCGTCGCAAGACGCCGCCGGAGCTCGCGGGCCGGGTCCGCTTCGAGCAGGCCGACGGGGCTCGGCTCCCGTACCCGGCCGGGGCGTTCGAGCTCGTGACGCTGGCGAACATGATCCCGTTCTTCGACGAGCTGGCGAGAGTGACCGCACCTCGCGGCTGGACCCTCTTCTCGTTCTCGGCGGGTCCTGAGACGCCGATCTGGGTCCCGCCGGAACGGCTTCGAGCGGAGCTCGAGCGCCGCGGTTTCTCGGAGTTTGCGGATTTCCGGGCCGGGGCTGGGACGGCGTTGCTTGCCCGCAAGCGAGAGCCGGTTTAGGCTGTATCCAAAGGACGTTCGCGGCGCGGTCACACCGGCCCGGACGTCCTTCCTTTGCGCGCGGCGCGGCTACACTAGGCCACCGCGGCGAGGTAGCTCAGTTGGTAGAGCACACGGCTGAAAACCGTGGTGTCGCCGGTTCGATTCCGGCCCTCGCCACTTTCGCCTAGCTCTTCGCCCGAGCCGCCGACAGTCGGTCCACCAGAGCCTCGACGAGCTCGCTCTTGAGGAGCACCTCGTCCGCGCCGGCGTCGCGCACGGCCCGGTGCAGCGCCGGCGCCTCGTCGCCGGTCAGCGCGATCAGGCACACGTTCGGATGGTCGCGACGCAGCCGAGTGGCGGCGCTGACGCCGTCGAGCATCGGCATGTGCAGGTCGAGCACGACCGCGTCGGGGTCGAGATCGTCGGCGAGCTCGATCGCCTGGAGGCCGTCGAGCGCGCTCCCGACCACGGCCAACTCGGGCTGCCCGTCGATCAGCGCCTGCAGAGACTCGAGGAAGGCGCCGTCGTCGTCTGCGATCAGGACGCGGATGGGCGGCTCATCCGGGCGCGGGTGATCCATCTATTAGGCAACGCTAGCCTTGCCGCGATGGTTGCTCAAGGCCCCATGGATCCGGTCGCGGTGATCGGTGCCCCACTCGACCTCGGCGCGGGCCGCCGTGGCGTCGACATGGGCCCCTCCGCGATCCGCTATGCGGGCCTCGAGCCGCGGATCGAGGAGCTCGGGCGGCGCTGCGTCGACTGGGGTGACGTCGTGACGGCGGTTGCCGAGGCGAGCGCCGTCGGCGACGAGCGCGTCCGGTTCCTCCCGCAGATCAAGGAAACCTGCGAGCGGATCGCGGAGCTGGTGGCGAAGGCGGTCGATGAAGGTCTCGTGCCGCTCGTCCTGGGCGGCGACCACTCGGTCGCGCTGGGGACGCTCGGCGGGCTCGCGCGTGCATCGGGGAAGGGCGGCGTGCTCTGGCTGGACGCCCACGGCGACCTGAACCGGCCCGGCACCTCGCCGACCGGGAACGTCCACGGGATGCCGCTGGCCGCGGCGCTCGGCCTGGGCGGGGCCGAGTTCGAGAGCGAGGCCTATCCGCTCCCGGCACTCGAGCGGAGTCGCGTCGCCCTGTTCGGCGTCCGCTCGCTCGACCCGGCCGAGCGCGGGCTGCTGGCGGAGCTCGATGCCCTCGTGTTCACGATGAGCGACCTCGACCGGGTCGGCGTCGAGCCGGCGATGCGAGAAGCGCTGGAGCACGTGGCCGGTCCCGGGTTCGTACACGTGAGCCTCGACCTGGACGTGCTCGACCCCGAGGTGGCGCCGGGCGTCGGCACCCCGGTCCGCGGCGGGCTCTCCTACCGGGAGGCGCACCTCGCGCTGGAGCTGGTCGCGGAGTCGGGACTGGTGCGCTCGTTCGACGTCGTCGAGGTCAACCCGATCCTCGATCGGGAGAACCAGACGGCAAAGCTCGCGGTCGAGCTGGTCGCAAGCGCCCTCGGCGCGCGCATTCTGTAACACCTGAGCCTGAGCCCCCGGGGGTCCCCCGTGTGTTCCCCCTGGGATCACCGTAGCCGGCGCGGCGTCACGCGTGGGAAACGTCGCTGTGACGCAAGAGGAACTTCTCGACCGCGTCGGCGGTTTGCTCGAAGGCATCCCAGTAGACGATGTGGCCTCCGGGCACGCCGGTCACCTCGAGCTCGTTCAGCGTGCTGGCGTACTCGTCGAGCTGCTCCTCACGCACGAGTCCGAAGTGCGACGCGTGCACGAGCAGGGTCGGGACGCACATGACGGACGGCGGAGGCGGCTCGGTGCAGAGCTCGCCGTAGGCCGTGACGACCGCCGAGCGGCAGAACCGCCAGCGCAACCGGCCGTCCGGCGAAGACTCGAGGTGCTCTTCCGCCTCCTCCTCGAGGAAGGCTCTCGGCGTGGGCGCTCCACTGGCGAGGCGCGATGCGATCGCCTCATCGACCGACGCGAAGGAATGGTCGAGGGCGGCTTCCTGGGCGAAGTCGTGCCCGACGTGGGGCAGGATCTGAATCGCGGGGTCGAGGAGAACCGCGGCCGTCAGGCGCTCCGGCGCTTGCGCTGCGAGGTGGAGCACCAGACGGCCGCCGAAGCTGTGGCCGATCCAGATGGCCCGGTCGACGCCGGCGCCGTCGACGCTCTCCAGGACGTCGCCGAGGTGTGTCGCGATGTCCCAGGGAGGGTCATTGCCGGACCGTCCATGCCCGCGCAGGTCGGGTGCGAGGACGCGAAAGTGCCGGGCCAGGCGCTCTTCGGCGAGCTTGCGAAACCTGCGCCCGTGCGCCGAGACGCCGTGGAGGCAGACGACCGGTGGAGCATGCGGGTCGCCCCACTCGTGGACGTGCAGGCGCATTCGCGCGACACTACCCGCGGTGCTCGGCCTGCTGTACGACATTCACGGCAACCTCCCCGCCCTCGAGGAGGTGCTCTCCGAGGCGGACGCCGCCGGGGTCGATCGCTGGCTGCTCGGCGGCGACTACGGCACGCCGAGCCCGTGGCCGCTGGAGACGCTCTCGCGCCTGAGACAGCTCGAGAACGCGACCTGGATCCGGGGCAACGGCGAGCGTTGGCTGCGGGAGCCGCCTGAGGACCGGCCCGAAGTGATGGAGGTGTACGAGCTCTTCACGGGTGGGCTTCCCGAAGACGTGATCGAGTGGCTCTACGGGCTGCCGCCGCAGGCCGAGCTCGACGGTGTCCTCTACGTCCACGGCTCCCCGGTCTCCGACGTGGAGAGCTTCGCGCCCGAGCCGCAGGACGGCGAGGAGAAGATGCTGGGCGATGTGGGTGACCGGACGATCGTGTTCGGGCACAGCCACCAGCAGTTCCGGCGGCCGGGGCCCCACGGAACGGATCTGCTCAACCCGGGCAGTGTCGGCATGCCGCTCGACGGCGACCGGCGCGCCGCCTGGGCCATCCGAGACGACGACGGCGAGTTCGCCTTTCGGCGCACCGAGTACGACGTCGAGCGTGCCGCGGCCGCATACCGCCAGATGCGCGGTGACTTCGGCGAATTCGCCGCCAACCGGATCGAGCGCGGTTCGGACTAGGCGAGCGCCGCGTCGAGCGTGATCTCGACGTTTCCGACCAGTGCGTTCGAGACCGGGCAACCTACCTTCGCCTCTTCCGCAGCTGCCCGGAACGCGTCCTCGTCGATCCCGTCAACCTGCCCGCGCACGGTGAGTCGCATCGAGGTGATGCGGAATCCGCTCTCACGCTGGTCGAGGATCGCGACCGCATCGGTCTCGAGCCGCGTCGGCGGGTGGCCGGCCTGTGCGAGGCCATTCGCGAGCGCCATCGAGAGGCAGGTTGCATGGGCCGCTGCGATCAACTCCTCGGGGCTGGTCTTGCCGCCGGAGTCTTCGAATCGCGACGCGAACGTGACCTCCTGGCCGCCGATCGCCCCGCTGCCGACGTCGAACCGGCCGGAGCCGCTACGCAGATCTCCGTCCCACGTTGCGTGGGCCCGTCGCTCAATCGCCATCGTCTGCCTCCTCTTCGCCCGATCCGGACGGGCGATAGTACGTCCTGCCTCTCAACTCTTCCGGGAGGTAGTCGACCTCAAACCCGCGCGGATCGTTGTGCGGGTAGACGTAGCCGGCACCGCGACCCAGCTTCTTCGCCCCCGGATAGTGGGCGTCGCGGAGCGAGTCCGGCGGACGGACCTGGCCGTGCTCGCGCACGTCTGCTGCGGCCTCCGTCAGCGCGACGTAGGAGGCGTTCGACTTCGGCGCCCGGGCCAGGTAGATCGCTGCCTGCGCCAGGTTGAGACGAGCCTCGGGCAGGCCGACGTGCTCGACCGCCTGGGCCGCTGCGACTGCGACGAGCAACGCCCGCGGGTCGGCGTTGCCGATGTCCTCGGAGGCCAGGACGACCATGCGCCGGGCGATGAAGCGAGCGTCCTCGCCGCCTTCGAGCATCGCCGCGAGGTAGTAGACCGAGGCGTCGGGATCCGAGCCGCGCATCGACTTGATGAAGGCCGAGGTGAAGTCGTAGTGGGCGTCGCCGCCCTTGTCGTAGACGAGAGGCCGCTTGCGCGAGGCGTCCTCGACATGCGCGACCGCAACCGTGTTCCCCTCGGCTCCAGCGGTTTGCGCAGCGAGCTCGAGGATGTTGAGGGCGTTGCGGGCGTCTCCACCGGATCGTCGGGCGATCAGCTCGACCACGTCCGGCGCGACCTCGGTCTCCAGCGCCTCGGCCCCGCGCCGGACGATCAGCGCGAGCTCGTCCTCGCCGAGCGGCTCGAGCTCGTAGATCTGGCACCGCGACAGCAAGGCGGAGTTGACCTCGAAGTAGGGGTTCTCGGTGGTCGCCCCGATCAGCGTCAGCAACCCCTCCTCGACGGCCGGCAGCAGCGCGTCCTGCTGTGCCTTGTTGAAGCGGTGGATCTCGTCCAGGAAGAGGATCGTGCGCTGCCCGGAGCCGCCGAGCCGGTCGCGTGCGCGGGCGAGGGCTGCGCGTACGTCGGCGACCGACGCCGAGACCGCGGAGAGCTCCTCGAAGGCCGCGCCGGTGGTAACGGCGACGATGCGGGCCAGGGTTGTCTTGCCGGTGCCGGGCGGCCCGTAGAGGATCATCGAGCCGACCCGGTCCTCGGCGATCGCGAGCCGCAGCGCCGAGCCCTCGCCGAGCACCTGCTCCTGTCCCACGAACTCGTCGAGCGTCCTCGGACGTAACCGCAGGGCGAGCGGCGCCACCTCGTCGAGGCGTTCGCGGGCGGCGTCGGAGAAAAGGTCGCTCACGCCGAGAAGTATGCTCCCGCCGTGGCGACCGGCGGAGCGGAGGACTACACGCAGCCCGTCCTCCCGGGTGAGGGCGCGAGCGACTACGAGCGTTACCTCCGCACCGACGATCTCCTCGCGCTCCAGAAGCGGCCCGACGAGCGGGTTCACCGCGACGAGCTCCTCTTCCAGACCGTCCATCAGGCCTCGGAGCTGTGGCTGCAGCTCGCCTGGAACGAGGTCGAGGAGGCGACCGCTCTTCTCGAGCGCAAGGAGCTGGCACCGGCCGAGCGACTGCTCCGGCGGGCGATCGAATGCGTCGAGTACGTGATCGGGCAGCTCGACATGCTCGAGAACATGTCGCCGTGGGAATACCAGGAGATCCGCAAGGTCCTCGGGCATGGGAGCGGCTTCGACTCGCCGGGGTTCCGTGAGATTCGTCGGATAACCCCGCAGCTGGGCCAGACGTTTTCCCAGCTGCTCCGCGACGAGGGGCTGACCGTCGTCGAGCTCTACCGGCAGGGCCGCGAGCGCGAGGATCTCTACCAGCTCGCCGAGCAGCTGATCGCCTGGGACGAGCGGATCGCGCTCTGGCGGATGCGGCACTACCTCGTGGTCGCGCGCGTGATCGGCGACCAGGTGGTCGGCACCCAGGGCACGCCGGTCGAGCTGCTCGGAGGCCTGATCAAGTACCGGTTCTTCCCCGAGCTGTGGGCGGCGCGGAACCGTCTGACCCAGCTCTCGATCGAAGAGGGCTGATGGCGACACTCTCCTTGCGGGACGAGGCCACGAGCCTCCTCCAGGAGCTGATCCGGCTCGACACGGTCAACCCGCCGGGGAACGAGACCCAGGCCGCCGAGCTCCTGCGCGACTACCTGGCCGAGAGCGGTGTCGAGAGCGAGCTGTACGGGCGGACGCCCGAGCGGTCGAACCTCGTGGCGCGGCTTGCGGGCAGCGGAGGCGGGCCGAGCCTGATGCTCCTCTCGCACACCGACACGGTGGTGGCCGACGCCTCGGAGTGGCAGGCCGACCCGTGGTCCGGCGAGCTGCGCGACGGCGAGATCTGGGGCCGGGGGGCTCTGGACATGAAGGGCCAGGTCGCTGCGAGCGCGGTGGCGATGGCGACGCTCGGCGCGCGAGGGATTCCGCCCCGCGGGCGACCTCGTCTTCGTGGCGGCCGCCGACGAGGAGGTGGGCGAGGGATTCGGCCTGCCGTGGCTTTGCGAGAACCACCCGGAGGCCGTCCGCGTCGACTACGCCCTGAACGAGGGCGCGGGCGAGCGCATCGAGCTGCTGGGCCGGCCGTACTACATCTGCTCGAGCGCGGAGAAGATGAGCTCGCCGTTCCGGCTGCGCGTCAACGGGCGTGCGGGTCACGCCTCGATGCCCGGGATCGCGGACAACGCCCTGGTCAAGGCCGCGCCGTTGCTCGAGCGGCTCGCCGCCTACGAGCCCGAGCTGCACCTCGGGCCCGAGACGAGCGCGGTCATCGAGGCGGTTGCCGGGCGTGCGCTCGAGCCCGCCGAAGCGCTCGAGCTGGCGCGCGAGGTCGACCCGTTGGCCGCGGAGCTGCTCGAGCCGCTGCTGTCGCTGACGCTCTCTCCGACGATGATCTCCGCCTCGCAGCGCCGGAACGTGATCCCGCATCTCTGCGAGGTCGTGGTCGACTGTCGCCTCTTGCCGGGCCAGACCCAGGACGAGGTCGAGCCGCTGCTGCGCGCGGTGCTCGGCGACGGCGACTACGAGCTCGAGTGGATCGAGGCCCGCGGCGGAACCCGGTCCCCACTGGACACGCCGCTCTGGGACGCGGTCGAGAGCTTCGTCGCCGAGATCGAGCCGGAGGCGGCGGTGCTCCCGGTCTCCGTGGCGGGTTTCACCGACAGCCACTGGCTGCGTGAGGCCTTCGGGACCGTCGCCTACGGGTTCTGCCCGATGCGGGCGATGGACCCGCAGCTCGCCGCCCGGCTGATCCACTCAGCCGACGAGCGGATCGCCGTCGACGACCTGGAGCTGGCGGTGCAGTGCTTCCGTCACGTGGCCGTCGAGGTGACCGGCGCCAGCTAGGCTCTTTCGCGATGGACGAGAAGATCCGCCTCGGCGGGATGGCGCTGATCAACGGCGTGCTCGTGCACGGCCCCAGCTCGTGGGCCTGCGCGATCCGGACGCCCGGCGGCGAGCTGAAGGTCGAGTCGGACTACAAGCGATTCCGCGCCGCGACGGTGCGCAACCCGCTGCTGCGAGGGCCGGCGCGCATGGCCGAGGTCTTCGCGCTCCTGCCCCAGGTGCGCCGCCGGCTGCCGGAGGCGCGACTGCCCTTCCAGCGCCCGCAGGTGCTGGCGGCAATGCTGGGCACGGCGCTGGCCGTCCGGTCGGTGAAGGAGTCCCGGAGGCTGAGCCCGCTCGCGCGGGAGCTCGTCGGCAGTCTCCTCTCGCTAGCGCCGGCTGCGCTCGCCATGCGCGGCTCCGAGCTCGCCGCCTACCACGGCGCCGAGCACATCTCGATCGGGACCTACGAGCACGGTGAGCCTCGGGCGCGCGAGCACGAGCGCTGCGGCTCCCACATGCTCGGCCCGCTCGTCGCGAGCTCGGCCGTCGGCGGCGCGCTCGCCTCGCGCGCTCCCGCGCGCCTTCGCACCCCGGCGCGCGTGACCGCGCAACTCGGCGCCGTCGCGGCGTCGACCGAGATCTTCGCCTGGATGGCGCGCAATCCCGAGCACCCGCTCTCGAGGGCACTGGCCAAGCCGGGGCACGAGCTCCAGCACCGACTGGCGACGGCCGAGCCGACTCCCGAGCAGCTCGAGGTCGCCGAGGCAGCGCTCGCGGCCTGCCTCGAGCTGGAGCGGACCGCCGATGGAGCAGACCGCAACTAAGCGGCGGCTTCCGCCCGACATCTTCGAGCTTCCCGTCGAGAAGATGCGGGAGGGCTACTACACCGACGCGTACTTCAACCACACGCGTGCCGTGCTCAGCGCGGACGGGCGGCACCCGCGCGTCGTGATGCAGGTCTTCCAGAGGAAGGCACTCGTACGTCGGCGGGGTCGACGAGGCGATCGCGGTCCTGAAGCTGTGCGCCGACGACTGGGAGGAGCTGACCGTGCAGGCGCTCTACGACGGCGACCGGATCGAGCCGTACGAGACCGTGCTCACGATCGAGGGCGACTACACCTCGTTCGCGCACCTCGAGACCGTCTACCTCGGCGTGCTCGCGCGGCGGACGCTGATCACGACGAACGTCGTCCGGGTGCTCGAGGCCGCGAACCGCAAGCCGATCATCTTCATGCCTGCCCGCCACGACCACCACCGGGTTCAGACCGGCGACGGCTATGCGGCCTACGTCGCGGGCCAGGTCGTCGGCGCCGAGATCGGCGTCACCTCCGATGCGCAGGCGTCGTGGTGGGGCGGACGGGGCATCGGCACCGTGCCGCACGCCTTGATTGCCTCCTACGGCGGGAACACGGTGCTCGCTGCGACGAGGTTCGTCGAGCACATCGATCCCGACATCCACGTGACCGTCCTCGTGGACTTCGAGAACGACTCGGTGCGGACGGCGCTCGAGGTCGCGCGCGCTCTGGGGGCGCGGCTCTGGGGCGTCCGGCTCGACACTTCGGGCCAGCTCGTCGACAAGGCGCTCTGGAACGAGATGGGCGACTTCGACCCGCGCGGCGTCAACGAGAGGCTCGTCTGGAAAGTCCGGGAGGCGCTCGACCGGGACGGTTTCGAGCGGGTGAAGATCGTCGTCTCGGGCGGCTTCGACGCGGAGCGGATCGAGGTCTTCGAGAGCCGCGGCGTGCCCGTCGACTCGTATGGCGTGGGCTCGGCGCTCATCCGCGGCGAGAACGACTTCACGGCCGACATCGTCATGACCGACGGCCGTCCTTCCGCAAAGGTCGGGCGCCGCTACCATGAGAATCCCCGGCTCGAGCTGGTCGACTAGGCCCGAACCGAAGCGGCGATCCCGGGCCACTCCTCGATCGGAGTGTCCGAGCGTACGACGTGCATGCCGGCCTCGGCGAAACGGGCGAAGGCGGCATCTGCCTCCTCGGTGTAGTCGACCTCCCCGGGCACCACCACCGCCGAGGTGCAGTCCTCGAGCAGGTACACCTTCTCCGTCAGGCCGTCTTCCCGGAGCAGCGCCGAGTCGAGGAGGTCGGCGATCGTCCAGGCGACGCAGTGGCTCTTCGCCTGGCCCGCGATCACGACCGCGTCGAAGGCGAGCAACTCGTCGATCAAGGCCGCGTTCGGGCGGGCGATGGGCTCGCCGTCGGGCCCGTCGGTGACCTCGGGGCCCAACACCGAGTAGTGCTCGGTCAGCGGCGAGTTCCCTTTCACCTGGAAGTTGGGCTGCGACCGCCGCGCGATCCCGTGGAAGAAGACTGTCTCCTCCACCGCCGAGACCAGCGCGTGGCCGATGCCGCCGAGGAGGGCGTGGTACGGCCAGATCGTCAAGCGGTACTTGCCGCTCGCGTCGAGCGCGCGCACGTAGTGGAGCAGGTGCCGCTGGGCGTACTCGGGCTCGAGCCCGAGCGTCTCGGCGACGGCCGGGTTGGCCCGCCAGCGACCGGCCTCGATGTCGGCGGTGTCGACCAGCGTGTACGGCTCCGGGTTTCGGCCGTCTTCGTCCACGAGCCAGACTGCGTGGAAGATCTGCATCGCCTGGTGCGTGTCCAGGGTCGGAACCACCTGCGTGATCGCATCCAGGTTCCCGTAGATGAACTCGCAGAGGCGGCGGTTGTCGTCGACCGCGCCCGTTCCCGAGCGCCCCGCGACGAACAGTTCGAATCCGGGTACGCAGAAGGTGTTCTGAACGTCCACGGCCACGAGGCAGACGCGCAGCCGGTCGTCCGCCGCCCGTTGCAGCTCGTGCTCGCGCGCCCAGGCTTCGGCCGTCGCCGCCCGCTCCTCGTACGGGACACGCCAGACGAGGTCGATGCTCTCGGGGTCGAAATGGGGCGGGATCGGCAGCACGCGGCCTAGTCTAGAGGCGTGGATTCGGCCTCCCGCAGCCGGCTGCCGCCGGTCGTGGCGCGCGCGCTCGAGCTCGAGCGAGAGCTGGGCTTCGGGGGCTCGTCGATCCCCGAGGTGGGGCGGCTGCTGCATGTGCTCGCCGGCCAGCGCGGGCGCGCGCGTGTGGGCGAGATCGGAACCGGCGCCGGCGTCGGGGCGGCCTGGATCGTCTCTGCGCTCCCGCCCGAGGTGCCGTTCGTCTCCGTCGAGCTGGACGCCGACCTCGCGACCGCGGCCGCCGGCCTGTTCGCGGAGGACGAGAACGTGACCGTGCTCCGCGGCGACTGGCACGAGCTGCTGCCGCCGGAAGCGCCGTTCGACCTGCTCTTCTACGACGGCGGCGGCAAGCAGCGTCCGGACCTCGACGGCGAGCAGGTGGTGGGGCTGCTTGCACCCCGTGGCACCGTCGTGCTGGACGACCTCACCCCGGGCCGATCCGGCCCGGATCCCGTGCGCGATTTCTGGCTCCAGCACCCCCGGCTGGCTGCGATCGAGCTCCTGACGACGCCCGAGACCGCCGTAATCCTGGCCGTCCACGTCTAGCCGGCAGTTGACGCGGCGGCCAAAGCCGTCGATAACACGACTAGGGCATGGACTGGTTGGTCTTCTTTCGCGACGGGATCGCGGCCTGGTTGCCGCTGTTCTTCGCGGTTCTGCTCGTCCTGATGGTCTACATCCTCTGGCGCACGCTCCAGGTGATGCCGAGGGTGAGCGCCGCCAAGACGATCGTCGCCACCTCGACCGTCTCCTGGGACGACGTCGCCGGCCTGGACGAGGCGAAGGAGGAGCTCGCCGAGGTCGTCGACTTCCTGCGCGAGCCCGAGCGGTTCGGCCGGCTCGGCGCGCGCATCCCCAAGGGGATCCTCCTCTACGGCCCGCCGGGAACCGGGAAGACGCTGCTCGCGAAGGCGATCGCCAGCGAGGCCGGCGCGCGCTTCTACGCGCAGAGCGCCTCCGCGTTCGTCGAGATGTTCGCCGGTCTCGGCGCCGCCCGGATCCGCAAGCTCTTCGAGGAGGCGCGCAAGAACGCACCCGCGATCATCTTCATCGACGAGCTCGACGCCGTCGGCGCCCAGCGGACGGGCCACGGGTTCAGCCGCGAGCAGGATCAGACGCTGAACCAGCTGCTGGTCGAGCTGGACGGGTTCGAGTCCCGCGAGCAGATCGTCGTGATGGGAGCTTCGAACCGGCTCCAGGACCTCGATGTCGCGCTCCTGCGCCCGGGCCGCTTCGACCGCCAGGTGCTGGTCGCGGCGCCCGATCTGGCCGGGCGCGAGGAGATTCTGCTCGTCCACACGAGAGGGAAGCCGCTCAGCGACGACGTCGACCTCCGCTCGGTCGCCAGGCAGACCGCCGGGCTGACCGGCGCGGAGCTCGAGAACATCGCCAACGAGGCCGCGATCTTCGCCGGTCGCTCGAGCCAGCGGTCGATCCGGCAGTCCGACTTCGAGGACGCGATGGAGCGGGTGGTCGCGGGCCTGCAGCAGCGCAAGGTCGTGACCGAGAAGGAGCGGCGGATCCTCGCCTACCACGAGGCGGGCCACGCGGTCATGTCGCACCTGACGGGCGACCTGCTCCCGGTCCACAAGGTGACGATCGTCTCGCGCGGCCAGGCGCTCGGGTACACGCTCAACCTGCCCACCGAGGAGCGCTACCTGCACACCACCGAGGAGTTCGAGGATCTGCTGAAGGTCTACCTCGCCGGTCGCGCCGCAGAGCAGATCGTCTTCGG
Organism: uncultured Gemmatimonadales bacterium; assembly: GCA_963725045.1. GTDB lineage: Bacteria > ARS69 > ARS69 > ARS69 > ARS69 > CAVRWY01. The sequence goes on along the minus strand of CAVRWY010000008.1, from coordinate 136,758 downwards.
GCGCGTCACGAACGGCGCCGCGAACGACCTCGAGCGGGCGACGGAGCTTGCGCGCGCGATGGTGTTCGAATACGGCATGTCCGACGTGTCGTCACGCACGATGCGGGCCGACAACTACGCGCTCTCGGAAGAGACCAAGCGGCTGCGCGACCACGAGCAGGCCCGGCTCACGGACGAGGCCTTCGAGGAAGCGCTTCGCCTGCTCCAGAAGCACCGCGCCTCGCTCGACCGGATCGCCAAGGAGCTGCTCGAGAAGGAGACGCTCGACAAGGCCGAGCTCGCTGCGCTGCTCGTAGGCGTCGAGGCGGAGTCCCAAAACTCCGAGACCGTCGGCACCGTGCGAATCGTCGCCGCGGACTGAGCGGGTAGCATCGGCGGCGTGGAGCCGCGTGGGATCCATCACCTCGGTGTGGCCGTCGACGATCTCGATCAGGCGCTGGCCACCTACGAGCGGCTCTTCGGGGCGCGCCTCGAGCATCGCGAGAGGGTTCCCGACCAGGGCGTCGAGGCCGCGTCGCTCCGAATCGGAGGAGGCCGGGTCGAGCTCCTTGCCTCGCTCGGCGACGAGACGCCGGTCGGCAGGTTCCTCGCCGATCGTGGGCCGGGGATGCACCATGTCGCCTACGAGGTCGACGATGTCGGTGCCGCGATCGACGAGCTCGCCGCCAAGGGTGCCGAGTTGATCGACGATCGGCCCCGGCGCGGATTGTTCGGCCTCGAGGTCGCGTTCGTCCATCCCGACGCCGTTCACGGCGTCCTCGCGGAGGTCGTCAGCGTTGGCTGACGAGCGCGTCCGGATCGAGATCGGCTTCGACGGCGGCCAGGTGATGGGCGCCTTCGTCGAGATCGACGCGGTCGACGAGCTCGAGCGGGCGCTCGGCAAGGGCGGCGACGGCGCCTTCGCGATCGAGTCCGAGGACGGCCGGTACTCGATCTCCCTGAAGCGGATCGTCTACGTCAAGCGGTTTACGCGTGAAGCCCGCGTTGGCTTCACCCCCGGTTAGCAGCCGGGCCCTCCGGGGCATCCCCTCTGAGTGAGCTCGAACGCAACAGCACAGACGGCCGACCTACGCCGCCTGGTCGAGTTCGCTCAGCAGGGCGATCGAGAGGCGCTGGAGGCGCTCTACCTCCTCCACTTCGACCGCATCTACAGCTACCTGCACATGAGCGTCGGCAACCGGCACGACGCCGAGGACCTGACGACGCAGACGTTTCTCAAGATGCTCGAGGCGATCGGGCGCTTTCGCTGGCGCTCGGCGCCGTTCTCCGCGTGGCTCTTCCGGATCGCCCACAACCTGGCGATGGACCACTTCCGCGCCACGAAGCGGTGGCAGCCGGAAGAGGAGGTGCCGGAGCCCGAGGGTGCGGAGGCGTCGTCGGCCGAGGACGACGCGCTGCAGTCGATCGGCCGGCGAAGCATGCTCGAGCTGATCGAGAACCTGTCTCACGATCAGCAGCAGGTGCTCACGCTGAAGTTCGTCTTCAACTTCTCGAACGGCGAGGCGGCGACGATCCTGGGCAAGACCGAAGGCGCGGTCAAGTCGCTGCAGCATCGCGCTCTCACCTCATTGCAGAAGCAGGTCGCGCGAGACTGAGCACGTGCTAGAGGTCGGAATCGTGGGGCTCCCCGCGGCCGGGAAGACCACGCTCTTCAACGCGCTGACGCGTGCGGGCGTCGGCCCGGACTTCGGCAAGGAACACGTCGGCATGGCGCCGATCGACGACGAGCGGCTCGGTCGGATCGCGGACGTTGTGAGCGCGGACAAGGTGACCCCCGCCGCCGTCAGGGTGGTCGACGTGCCGGGCACCGGCCCGCAGCTCCTGGGCAACCTGCGCCGGGTGGACGCATTGCTCGCGGTCGTCGACGGCTTTTCGGCCGGCGCCGACTCGTCAGGCGATCTCGAGCGATTGGAGCTCGAGCTGCTCGTGGCGGACCGCGACCACGTCGAGCGACGGCTCGAGCGGGTCTCGAAACAGGCGAAATCCGGCGATCCGAAGCTTCGTGACGAGGTGGCGCAGCTCGAGCAGCTGCTGGCTCACGTGGAGGGCGGCCATTCGGTTCGGGAGTGGGAGGGCGAGTTGCCCCCGGAGCTCGAGCCGCTGACGACCAAGCCGGTGGTCGCCGTCGTCAACGGCCCCGGCGGCATCGACCTGAAGCTCGAGGCCGAGCTGAGCGAGTTGCCGGAGGAGGAGGCCGCCGCCTATCGGGACGGCGAGTCGGCGCTCGACGAGATCGTCCGACGGCTGTTCGAGGTCCTGGGCCTCGTGACGTTCTTCACCGCCGGCGAGAAGGAGGCGACGGGGGTGGACGCTTCATCGGGGCCAGACGGCTCTCGAGGCGGCGGAGACGATCCACACCGACATCGCGCGAGGGTTCATCCGCTGCGAGGTCGTGCGCTGGGACGACCTGGTCGACGCGGGAAGCTATGCGGAGGTTGCGCGACGCGGGCTTCAGCGGCTCGAGGGAAAGACGTACGAGGTGCGCGACGGCGACGTGTTGACCGTCCGCTTCAATGTCTAGGCAATGAGCGACCGGCTTCCGCGGGCTTTCTTCGTCTGCATCGGCAATGCGGGCCGCTCCCAGATGGCGCAGGCGTTCTACGAGCGCCGCGGCGGCGAGGCGCGCTCGGCCGGCTCGCGCCCGGAGCACGCGCTTCATCCCGAGGTCGTCGAGGCGATGAGCGAGATCGGGCTCGACCTGACCGGTCGCCGGCCTCGCGGAATCGAGCGCGAGGACGTCGAGTGGGCCGAGATCGTCGTGACGATGGGCTGTGGAGATGCGTGCCCGGTGCTCCCGGGCAAGCGGTACGTCGACTGGAACATCACCGACCCGGTGGGCCGGCCGCTCGAGCAGGTGAGAGAGATCCGGGACGAGATCGAGCGCCTGATCGGTGAGCTCGGAACCTAGTTCACGCCCGCGCGAGAACCCGTTCCCCCGGGGGCCTTCGGCCCTTTGCCCCCGTTTCTGAGGGTAGCGGTGAAAACCGCACGAGTGTGTGACCGGGGTGTGCCGGAAGCGTTCTGCCTCTCCCAGTGCCTTATTCGACCGGGCGGGTCGCTGCGATCGCGTCGAGCTGGTTCGCGTGGTAGAGCACCGCGGCCTCGGCGGTCCTGGCGGCGCGGGCTTCGTGGTGGACCGCCACGGCGTGGAGCAGCTCGGCTCTGACCTCGATCTCCAGCGCCGCGGCGCGGTCCTCGATCAGCCGCAGCCCGAGATGGACGTGCCCAAGCAGCCGGCCTTCCTCGGTCGCGCGGAACGTAGGCCCGCGCTCGAGCTCGAGCGTCCGTCCGACGTCGTGGAGGAGCGCGGCCGCCAGCACGAGGTCCGCCCGCAGGCGCGGGTGCAGCTGCGCGGCCTCGCGGCAGAGCGTCGCGACGCCGACCGTGTGCTCGAGCAACCCGCCCGCGTAGGCATGGTGTGTCTCGGCCGCCGGCAGCGTCCGCAGCGCCTTTCGCAGGGCTTCGTCCTCGACGAAGCGACGCACGGTCGCCCGCAGGCCTGGGTGGGCCACCTCGTCGGCCAGGAACTCCAGAAAGCCGTCCAGCTCGGCGGCGTCACGCCGGAGCGCCGGAGCCAAGTCGGCCGGGTCCGCTTCAGCCGTCGTCTCGAGAGAACGAACCTCGAGCTGAAGCCGGTCGCGGAAACGCTCGACCCGGCCGAGGACGCGAACCGCGTCGCCCTCGCCGAACCTGCCGTCCAGCAGCTCGACGTCGGACCACACGCGCGCCTCGATCCGGCCACTCTGATCGACGAGCTCGAGCGCGAGGTACGGCGAGCCCGCCTTCGTGCGCCTTCGCTCCTTGCGCGCGACCGCGTAGATGCCCTCAACGACCCGGTCTTCGGCGAGGGAAGCAATCGCGCTCACCGGCCGAGTCTAGGCTCGAACACGGATGGTACGCTCCGGCCCCGTGGCCGAGGTCAAGCCGTTTCGCGCCGTCCGCTACGGCGAGCGCGCAGGCCCGCTGGAATCGCTCGTCGCGCCTCCCTACGACGTCATCTCGCCGGCCGAGCGCGAGCAGCTCGCGGAGCGAAACCCGTACAACGTCGTCCACCTGACGCTCCCGGAGGACGAGTCCACGGCCGGGCGCGTGTGGCGTGAATGGCGCGAGCACGGCGAGCTCGTGGACGAGGCCGAGCCGGGCTACTGGTGGCTGTCGCAGGACTACGTCGGCCCGGACGGCGTCTCCCGCGTTCGCGAGGGCCTGGTCGCCGCGCTGCGAGCCGAGCCGTACGAGAGCCGCGTCGTCCTGCCGCACGAGCGCACGCACCGCGGGCCGAAGGAGGGCAGGCTTCGTCTGCTGCGCGAGGTTCGGGCCCAGCTCGAGCCGCTGTTCTTCCTCTACGAGGGCCGGCCGCCGGCGCGGCGCCCCGAGCGGGAGCCCGACCTGGAGGTCGAGGGAGCGCGCCTCTGGCGGTTGCGGCCCGACGGGATCCAGGAGAGCTTCGCCGACCGGCAGCTGCTGATCGCCGACGGCCACCACCGGTACGAGACCGCGCTCGCCTACCACGAGGAGGCCGGAACACCCGAGAGCGCCTACGTGCTCGCCGTGCTGGTCAGCCTCGAGGATCCGGGGCTGATGATCTTTCCGACGCATCGCGTCTTCGCCCAGGAGCCGTCCGAGCGGCTACCCGCACAGGAAGACCCGCAGGACGTGGAGGCGGCGCTCACGGCGCTCGAAGGCGTTTCGCCGGATCGCGCCGCCGCCGTCGTCTACCGAGACGGGCAGGCCGGGCTCGCGATCGACGGTGAGGGAGAGCTCGACGTCGCGCTCGTCGATCGGCTCGGACACGAGGGGATCAGCTACACGCCGGACCGCGACGAGGCCGTGCGCGCGGTGGACTCGGGCGAGGCCGAGGTCGCGGTGCTGATGCGGCCGACCCGGATCGAGGACGTGTTCGCCGTCGCCCAGCGCGGCGAGACGATGCCCCAGAAGAGCACGTACTTCTATCCGAAGCTCGTCTCCGGTCTTCTATTCCTACCCCTTTGACCAACTGGCTGGCGCTCTGCAGGGGAGCGGTCGAGGACGTGCGCCAAGTCCTCGTCGACTTGCCGACGCGTGTCGAGCGTGAGCCGGTCGTGGGCGACGGCCAGGGCGGAGACGAGACCACCGCGATCGACGCGGCCGCCGAGCGGGTGATCCTCGAGCGCCTGCGCGAGGTCGAGGGCGCGACCATCGTCTCCGAGGAGGTGGGCATCCTCCGCGGCGACGGGCCGTGGCGAATCGTCGTCGACCCGATTGACGGCTCGCTCAACGCCAAGCGAGGGATCCCGTTCTTCTCCGTCTCCATCGCCGTCGCGGACGGCGACACGATGGACGACGTCGTCTTCGGCTACGTCTACGACTTCGGCACCGGCGAGGAATGGACGGCCGAACGCGGCAACGGGGCGCTCCTGAACGGCGCCGACCTGGGCGGCGTACGGCCGAAGGAGCGGATCGAGATCCTCTCCTTCGAGGCGACGCTGACCTCGAGCGTGGCCGAGAAGGCCGCGGCCGTCGTGGGCCTGGCTTACCGGCTTCGCATCATGGGCTCCCTCGCGCTCTCGCTCTGCCACCTGGCGGCGGGCCGCGTCGACGCGGTCTGCTCGCTCAAGGGCGCGAGGGCTGTCGACATCGCCGCCGCGCAGCTGCTCGTCCGCGAGCGCGGCCTCGCGATCGACCTTCCCGAAGCACCGCCGTTCGGCGCCGCGCCCCTCGACATCGAGGGCCGCAGCCGCTGTGTCGCTGCCGCGACGCCAGAGATCTGCGCCGAGCTCTATGCCGCGCTCTCGCGGTGAAGCCGATTCGCATCGGCTGCTCGGGCTGGAACTACCAGCACTGGCGCAACGGCGTCTTCTACCCACCGCGCCTGCCGCCTCGCCGCTGGCTCGAGTACTACGCGCGCCACTTCGACACCGTCGAGGTCAACTCGACCTTCTACCGTTTGCCTCGCGAGAACGCCGTGGCGAACTGGGTGAGCGAGACGCCTCCCGACTTCCTGTTCGCCGTGAAGATGAGCCGCTACGTGACGCACATCAAGCGGCTGCGCGACCTGTCGCCCAGCATCGAGCTCTTCTACTCGCACATCCGCCCACTGGTCGAGTCGGCGAAGCTCGGGCCCGTGCTGTGGCAGCTGCCGCCTGGTTTCCGGCGCGACGACGAGCGGCTCGCGCGGGCGCTCGAGGCGCTGCCACCGGGACGTCACTGCTTCGAGTTCCGCGACGAGACGTGGTTCACGGCCGAGGTCTACGAGCTCCTGCGCCGCCACCGCGTCGCGCTCGTGATCGGCGACGCGCCCAGGTGGCCCTTCCAGACGCATGAGCTGACCGCCGACTGGACGTTCATCCGCTTCCACCACGGCCGCAGGGGCCGAAACTCGAACTACTCGGAGCGCGAGCTCGAGGAGTGGGCGCTGCGGATCGAGGAGTGGGCGTCCCGCGTGGAGGTCAACGCGTACTTCAACAACGACCGGAACGGGTACGCCGTGCGCAACGGCCTCTGGCTCCGCCGGCGCCTAGGCGTCTAGGTACCCTCCGAAGCGAGATGGAGCCCTCGCGCGAAGCAATCCTGAAGGCGCTCGAGCAGGTGATCGACCCTGAGCTCAAGCGCAACGTGGTCGAGCTCGACATGGTGCGCGACGTCCGCATCGAAGGGGGCGCCGTGACGATCGGAATCGCGCTCACCGTGGCGGGTTGCCCCCTCCGGGCGAGTTTCGAGCAGCAGGCCGCGACCGCACTCGGGCCGATCGCCGGCGTCGAGCGTGTCGCGCTCGAGTTCGGCGTGATGACACCGGACGAGCGCTCGGCCCTGACGGCCCGGCTTCGCGGCACCGTCACGGAGCGCACGAAGGGGATCCGGCTCGACCGCGCGACCCGCGTGATCGCCGTTGCCAGCGGCAAGGGCGGGGTCGGCAAGTCCTCGCTCGCCGCCAATCTCGCCGCGGCATTCGAGCAGCTCGGCCAGCGGACGGGCATCCTCGACGCCGACGTGTACGGGCACTCGATCCCGCATCTGCTCGGGATCCGCCAGAAGCCCGTCGTGGTCGACCGCATGATCGTGCCGCCGGTCCGCGGCGAGCTCAAGCTGATGTCGATCGGGTTCTTCCTCGACGAGAACGAGCCGGTCATGTGGCGGGGGCCGATGCTGCACCGCGCGCTGGAGCAGTTCCTCACCGACGTCCACTGGGGCGAGCTCGACACGCTCGTCGTGGACATGCCTCCCGGCACCGGCGACGTCTCGATCTCGCTGGGCCAGCTCTTGCCGCGCGCCGAGGCCGTGATCGTGACGACTCCGCAGCCGCTGGCGCAGGAAGTGGCGGCGCGCGCTGCGCTGATGGCGAAGAAGACGAACATGCGACTCCTCGGCGTGGTCGAGAACATGAGCGGCGAGACCTTCGGCACCGGCGGCGGCGACCGGCTCGCCGAGGAGCTCGACGTGCCGCTGCTCGGCCGCGTGCCGCTGGACGCGCGCGTGCGCGAGGCCGGAGACGCCGGAGTGCCGCTGGTGGAGAGCGATCCCGACTCCGAGCCGGCACGCGCGATCATCGAGGTGGCCGACGCGATTGCCGCGTCGAGGCGCGAGCAGGGCGTCGGCATCGTCAAGGCGCTGCCGGTTCTGTCCTGAATCCCTGAATCGAACCCCTGAATCCGAAGGGCGCCCCGAGGGGCGCCCTCCGCCGGTTCCAGCGGACCCCGGGGCTTCCGCTTGGAGCCCCGCTGAAACTAGGAGCTAAGACGTCGGCAGGCGGCGCGGCGGCTGTTCGCGTCCGTAAGGATTTCGTGAATGCGGGTCGAGGAAGTGATACCGACGTTGTCGGCGCTGGGTTTCGACGAGGCCGACACGCGTACGCTCGCCGACCATTTCATCGACTGCGAGGCCCGTGGAAAGCGGGGCCACGGCTTCTCGCGGGTCGAGTGGCTGGCGACCCGCCCGGTCGAGCTCGACCCCTCTGCACGGCCGAAACGGCTCGTCGCAGGATCCGGGATTCGAGCGCTGGGACGGAAACGGCGCGCTCGGCTACCTCACGCTGGCGGCGATCGTCGAGTCCCAGCTCGCCGCACCGCCCGTCCACGCGAGGCTGGTCGTCGCCCAGCGCTGCTTTCCGACCGGGGCTCTGGGCTACTGGGCCCGCAAGCTGGCGGGCGGCGGGCTCGTCGCCGCGCTGACCGCCACCTCACCGGCGCGCCTCGGGCATCCCGACGGCGGCCCGAAGCTGACGGGGACGAACCCGCTCGCGATCGCGATCCCGAGCGCGGGTGGGCCACCCCTCGTCAGCGACGTCTCGATGGGCAGGGTCACCTACGGCGAGGTGCTCGCGGGCGAGGCGAGCGAGGACGAGCTGGCGCCCTTCGGCGGCGAGCATGCACACAAGGCCTTCGCGCTGGCGCTCGGGCTGCAGCTGCTGGTGGACTCGCTGGTCGCCGAGCCCGGCCACGGCGCGGTCCTGCTGGTGGCGAGACCGGAGGCGGACCCGCTGCCGGCGCTACGAGCTCGTGCTGCCGGCATCCGCCTGCCCGGCGATCGCTAGGAAGCGCGGGTTCTCGCGCAGCGAGACGAGGTCCTCGTCCTCGCGCGCCCACCGCGCCGTGCCCTCGGAATCGAGCTCGGCCGAACGCTCGAGCTGTGCGAGCGCCTCCTCCTCGTTCCCGAGCCGGGCCTCGATGCAGGCGTAGTTGAAGTACCCCTGCCACGCGTCCGGGTTCGCTTCGATCCCGGCCTGCAGCTCCGCCCGGGCGCCGGCCTCGTCGCCCTGGTCGAGCCGTGAGACCCCCGCGAAGACCCACTCCCAGCCGGACGGCTTGAACACCTCGCCCGGCTTGGCCCCGATCCCGAGCACGGTCGTTCCGGGCTCGGCGGCGAAGGCGCTGCGCAGCGTCCCCGGTGGGCAGTGGACGAGCGTGCCGGCCGGCGCGTCGTGCTCCACCCCCTCGAGCGTGAAGGTGGCGCGGCCGCTGAGGACGACGTACAGCTCGTCGTGCCCGTCCTGCTCGCGGTGCTCCTCGACCACGCGCTGCCCTGCCTCCTCGGCGGTATACGCGTTCACCCCGAACGAGCTGATGCCGAAGTGCCGCCGGACCGGCCGCCACGTGAGGCCCTGCTGGTTCGAGATCGGATAGGAGTCGAGCTCCTCGATTCGCGCCACGCCGTATCGCTTCTCGTTCACATCTGCCTCCCCGCGGCCTCCACCTGCCCGATGACCGCCTGAAAGCGCGGGTCGTCCTTCAGCGCCGCGAAGTCCGTGTCCTCCGGAGCCCGCTTGGCAACGTTCTCCGGGTCGAGCCGCGCCGCGCCCTCGAGCCGATCGAGCGCCGCCTGGTCGTTGCCGAGGCAGGCCTCGAGGCACGCGTAGTTGTACGGGCCCTGCCACGCCTGCGGGTACGCCGCAATCCCGGCCTCGAGCTCGGCCCTCGCTCCCTCCTCGTCGCCCTGAGCGAGCTTTGCGAAGCCCGTGAACGCCCACTCCCAGCCCGACGGTCGGTAGGCCTCGCCCGGCGTCGCGCCGACCGCCAGCACCGTCGTGCCGGGCTCGGCCGCGAAGGCGCTGCGCAGCGTCTCGGGCGGGCAGTGCACGAGCGTGCCGGCCGGAGCGTCGTGCTCCTTGCCTTCGAGCGCGAAGCTCGCGCGCCCGGAGACGACGACGTACAGCTCCTCCTGGTCGTCGCGGTGCTCCGGGACCACGCACTGCCCCGCCTCCTCGGCGGTATACGCGTTCACGCCGAAGGAGCTGACGCTGAGCCGCCGCCGGACCGGCCGCCACGTCCCGTTCCGGCCATGCGAATCGGCGGGCAGGCTCTCGATCGGAAACGGCTCGAGCTCGTCGATCTGCACCACGCCGTACTGCCTCGTCGCTCATGTCTGCCTCCTCAGCTCCTCGAGCACGACGGGATCGACTCGCTCGACTCCCGTCGACGCGCTCTTCCAGGTTCTCCTTCCCCGCCCACTCGGACAGCGTCTCGTCGAGCTCGCCATCGAAGCCGAGGCGGGCAAGCCGCTCGCGCAGCTCCTCGGCGAGCGCGGAGTCGACCTCGAGCCAGTCCTCGGGAGGCGTCTTGCCGAAGATCGCCTGGTGCAGGGCGTAGATCCGCCGCAGCTCCTCGAGCGGGCGCTCGTGCTCGTCGACGCGCAGGTCGACGAGGCTGTCGGAGAGGCCGGCGTAGCCGCCGTCGCGCTCGACGACGAGCAGGGCGGCCGACTGCTGGCCGCGCCGGTCGCCGCCGGCAGCCTGCGCGGCGTCGAGGCAGTCGAGCAGGCGCTCGGCGAGCGAGCCCGTCGCGCTCTCGAAGGTCTCGGCGATCGCGTCCACGGTCGCGGCCGAGACGAGGATGTTGCCCTGAGCTGCGTAGCCGTCGCCGGTCCTGCCGCCGGCCCAGTCCATGCACTCGCCGCCGGTGAAGCTCGCTCCGACCCCGTTCCCGTCGACGACGCCGAGCTGGCGGTGTTCGCGCCCGTCGTCGTCTCCGGTCAGGCGCTCCACGACCTCCTGGGCACTCAATCCCTCACGTAGGAGCGCCAGCCCGTCCGGGCCGTAGCGCGGGTTGGCGTAAGCCTGCGTCGCAATCGCCCCCACGCCCGGAACCGCCCACGGCACGACCGACCCGACCCCGAGGAACTTCGACTGCGTGGCCACGCCCCACTGGCCCGCGTCGAGGTCGCAGGCAGCGATCGAGTAGGTCGCGACGAGGGGTGCTCTACCCATACGTGAGCTCGGTCAGGTCGAGGTCGACCAGACCGCGCTCGGCCTCCGGCACGACGACGCACGCGACCTCCGGCCGCCCGAGCGCCTCCTTGACCGCCTGTGCGCTCGCCGCGCGCACGACCACCGGCCTTCCCTCCACGTGCGCCTGCCTCAGAGCGGCGTCGTCCGAGACGTCGTCCAGCACGAGCGCGTCGTCGAGCTCGAGCTCGCCCTCGACCGCGATCTCCGGCACCCGTCGGCCGGTCGCACCGAACCAGCGCTCCCTCAAACCGTCGTCGTCTCCCCGGGCTCGAGCGCGACGATCTCGACTCCGCCGGGCGCGTGCCGGCGCAGCTCCTCGGGGGTTCCGGCCAGCAACGGGAACGTGCCGAAGTGGCATGGAATGCAGCGTTTCGTCCCGAGCAGCTCGAGCGCGACGCCCGCCTCGCGCGGGTCCATCGTGAAGTGCCCGCCGATCGGGAGCACGGCCACCTCCGGCGAGTAGATCCGGCCGATCAGCTCCATGTCGCCGAAGACGCACGTGTCTCCGGCGAAGTAGATCGTCGTGCCGTTCTGGAGTCCGACGACGATCCCGGCGGCCTCGCCCAGGTAGGCGCCGTCGTCCGAGGAGCTCGAATGGAAGGCGTTCGTCAGCGTGAACTTCACCCCGGCCGCCTCGACCGTGCCGCCCTTGTTCGAGCCGGGCGCCTGGTTTTCGAGCGGGGCGCCCTGGGCGGCGAGCCAGCCTTTCAGCTCGACATTCGCCACGACCTCGGGCTCGAACTGCTTCGCCAGCTCCACCGTCTCGCCGACGTGGTCGCCGTGGCCGTGCGTGAGCGCGATCACGTCGATCCGCTCGGGCTCCTTCTCCGACTCCGGGCATTTCGGGTTTCCGAGCCAGGGGTCGATGTAGATTCGCTTGCCCTCCGGCGAGTCGAGGCGGAAGCTCGCGTGTCCCAGCCAGGTCAGCGGCACATCGGCCATTCGGGCTCCTTTCTCACGGGTTCGCTGAGCGTAACGAAGGAGCCGACGACCGGACGCCGAACCCACCGGCATGTTGCGCCGGGCGATTCCGATCGGTCTCGTGGTCGCGGCTGCGGCGGCGGACGGGGCCGGGGCGCACGAGCTCGCGTTCTACGCGCTCCTCCTTGCGGTTCCCGCCGCGGCGGTCGTCGCGCTCGAATGCTTCGGCGCCTTGCTGGACGGCGCTCGTGACCATCTGCACGCGCTGCTCTGGGTCGTCGTGCTCGCGCTCATCGTCGCCGGCGCCGCGGTGCGGGCTCCCGCGATCACCGAGGGCGCGGTGCCCGGCCCTGCTCGTTCTGCGCTCCTCGCCTGCCTGGCGATCTTCTGCATCCAGGCCGTGGTCTCGCTCGCCTCCGAGCTTCGACGCTAGAAGGGGAGCGAGGCCGCCGCCTCTTTGGCGACGTGGATCAGCGGCTGCACGGCGAAGAACGAGCCGACGGTGACGACGAGAGCGGCGGTGACTGTGCTCTGGAGCACAAGCTCGCGTGGCGGTGAGCCGCCGACGGGGGCGAGCTGCAGCTCCTCCGCGGGGCGCATGTACATCGCCCTGATCACGCCGAGGTAGTAGTAGAGGCTGACCGCGGTCGCGGCGAGGCCGACGATCACCAGCCAGATCCAGCCGTGCTCGTACGCGGCGGCGAAGACGTAGAACTTGCCCACGAACCCGCCGGTGAGCGGGAAGCCGGCGAAGCCGAGCATGAAGGTCATCATCGAGATCCCGAGCAGCGGCCGCTCCCAGCCGAAGCCCGCGAGGTTGTCGAGCGTGACCGGCCGGTTCAGCTCCCGCTCTCGCGCGGCGACGACCGCGAAGGCGCCGACCGACATCGCCGAGTAGGGAATCAGGTAGTAGAGCAGCGCCCGGCCGCCGAGGGCGTTGTCGGAGGCGACGGCGATCAGCATGAAGCCCGCGTGCGAGATCGAGGAGTACGCGAGCATCCGCTTCAGGCCCGTCTGCACGAGCGCGGCCAGGTTGCCGACCGCGAGCGAGGCGCAGGCGATCACCGCGATCGTCACCGTCCAGAGGCGCGCCTCCTGCGGGAACGCGGTCACGAGGATGCGCAGGGTGACGACGAGCGCAACGGTCTTCGTCGCCGCCGACATGAACGCCGTCACCGGCGTGGGCGCGCCTTCGTAGACGTCCGGCGTCCACATGTGGAACGGGGCCGCCGAGGCCTTGAAGCCGAGCCCGCCGATCAGGAGCGCGAGCCCGGCGACGAGCAGGGCGTCGCCGGAGAGGTCCTGCGCCTGCACGACGCGGGCGATCTCGCCGAACTCGAGTTGGCCGGTCGCGCCGTAGACGAGCGCGGAGCCGAAGAGCAGCATCGCGGAGCCGAAGCCGCCGATGATCAGGTACTTCAGCCCCGCCTCGAGCGACCCGGCGAGGTCGCGGTCGATCGCGCAGAGGATGTAGAGGCTGATCGAGAACCACTCCAGCCCGAGGAAGAGCGTCAGGAGCGTGCTCGCGCTCGCGAGGAAGACCATCCCGGCGCCGGCCCAGGCGAGGAGCGCGTAGTACTCGGCGATGTGGTCGTCGGCCATCGGCTCGGAGTACGAGGTGCCGATGGCGAGGACGCCCGCGCCGGCGATGATGATCGCCGTCAGCGCGCCCAGGCGGTCCCGCTGGATCACGTCCGCGATCACGCCGTGCCCGTCGGCGCTGTGCGAGAACAGGAGCGCTGCGGCGACGATCGCGCCGGCGAACCCGAGCGCGCAGACGACCGCCGTGGTCGGCCGCTTCCAGCTTCTCGGCCAGAGGACCGCGAGGATCAGGTTGAGCGCACCGGCGGTCAGGAGCGCGAGCGTCGGCGCGAGCGCGAACCAGTCGATCGGCGGGTGGTCGAGCGCGAGGATCATTTGGCGACCCGACCCACGACATTCACGGCGCTGCCGACGAAGGAACGCTCCGTGATCGCCGCCGGCCAAGCCGAGAGCGCGAGCAGGATCGCGACGAGCGGCACGACGACGCCGAGCTCGGCAGGCCGCAGGTCGAGGGCCGCCTCCGGGACGGCCGAGCCGACCCGGTCGTGCAGCACCGCCGAGATCAGCCGCAGGATGTACATCGCCGCGAGCACGATCGCGACCGCCCCGACGACGGCGTAGCCCCAGCCGGTCTGGAAGACCCCGGCCAGGATCGCGAACTCGCCCGCGAACGCCGCGGACCCCGGCACCGCCAGCGCGATCACCCCCGCGGTCAGCAGCACCGTCGCGAGCGCCGGTCTCCCCCTCGCCATCCCGCCGAGCAAGGCGAGCTCACCGGTCGCGGTCCTGCGCTCGATCCCACCGGCGAGCAGGAAGAGCGTCGCCGAGATCAGGCCGTGGTTGACCATCTGCAGGACGGCGCCGTTCAGGCCGAGGTCGTTGACCGCGAACAGGCCGAGCGTGATCAGGCCCATCTGCGCGAGGCTCGAGTACGCGATCACCCCGCGAACGTCGGGCGCGCGGAAGGCGAGCAGCGAGCCGTACACGAGCCCGCAGGCGGCGAGCACGAGGATCGGCGTGCGGAAGTCGGACACCGGCCCGGGGAACTTCGCGATCGCGATCCGCAGGAACCCGTACGCGGCTACCTTCGAGACCACCCCGGAAAGCACCGCCGCAACCTCGGGCGACGACTCGCGGTAGGCCGCGGGAAGCCAGGCGTGCAAGGGGAAGAGCGGCGCCTTGACCGCGAACGCGGCGACGAAGCCGAGGAAGATCCAGTCGCTGCCGTTCGTCCCCGAGTTGACGAGGTCGAAGGTGCCCTGCGAGAGGCCGAGCACGATGATCGAAGCCAGCATCAGCAGCGACCCCGCCATCGTGTAGATGACGAACACGAGCGTCGCGCGCAGCCGGCCTGCGCCGCCCCACACGCCGACCAGGACGTAGAGCGGGACGAGCATCGCCTCCCAGAAGACGTAGAACAGGAGCAGGTCCTGCGCGACGAAGACGCCGACGATCGCGCCCGTCAGGAGGAGCATCAGCCCGTAGTAGGCCCGCGGCCGCTCGCGTCCGGCCCAGAACGCGTAGCCGATGGCGGCCGCCAGCACGACCGTGGTCAGTCCTACGAGCCAGATCGAGAAGCCGTAGAAGCCGACGTGGTACGAGACGTGCAGGTCGCTGAACCAGCTCGTCTGCTGGTCGAGCTGGAGGCCGGGCTTCGAGAAGTCGAACTGCGCGACCGAGTCGATCCAGAGCCCGACCTCCACGAGCGCGAACAAGAGCGCGGTCGATCCGACGGCGAAGGGCCGCAAGGGCAGCACCCAGAGAAGGAGCCCGCCCGCGACCGGGAACAGGATCAGCGCGGTTGTGAGCCAGCCGCTGCTCATCGCACGGCCACGAAGACGACGGTCACGATTGCCAGGCTCGCGGCGATCGAGAGCGCATAGGTGCGGACGAGGCCCGTCTGGAGGCGGCCCGTCCCTTGCCCGGCTTCCCTGAACGCCCGCACGAGCTCCCGGATCGAGCCGAGCACGAGCGGCTGCTCGATCACGCGGAAGAGGCCGGTGGCGAGCAGCACCGCGGGTCGGTAGAAGAGCAGGTCGTAGAGCTCGTCGAAGTAGAACTTGTGCTCGAGCAGCGTCTGCACCTGGGCAAAGCGCGGCGCGCGGACGCTGTGCTCGGCGTAGATCAGCCACGCGATCCAGATCCCGACGAGCCCAAGCCCGACCGCGAGCAACGACGAGACGAGCTCCTGCGTCCCCGTCGCCTCGACGAGCGGCTGGGCCACCGGGTCGAGCCAGTTCGAGATCGGCGTCCAGAGGTCGGCGAACTGGATCCAGCCCCCGATCGTGGCGAGGACGGTCAGGATGCCCACGGTCCACGTCATCGAGGACGGGCCCTCGCCCGAGTGCATGTGCGCCGTGTGACCGTCGTGCGAGGTGTGTCCCTCGCGCGCATGTGCGTGTGAGCCGATCATCAGGTGCTCGCGGACGAAGGCCGAGGGCTCGCCCCAGAAGACGATGAAGAACAGCCGCGCGGAGTAGAGCCCGGTCAGGAACGCCCCCGTCATCCCGGCCGCCCAGAGCAGCTGGCCGTACCACCCCTGGGAGAGCGCAGCCGCGAGGATCGAGTCCTTCGAGAAGAAGCCCGAGAAGGGCGGGATCCCGGTCAGCGAGAGGGTTCCGACGATGAAGGCCACGAACGTGAAGGGCATCAGCCGCCGCAGCCCGCCCATCTTGCGGATGTCCTGCTCGCCCGCGAGCGCGTGGATGACGAGGCCGGCGGCCATGAAGAGCAGCGCCTTGAAGAAGGCGTGCGTCATCAGGTGGAACATCCCGTCGGCGTAGGCCCCGAGGCCGACCGCCAGGAACATGTAGCCGATCTGGGACATCGTCGAGTAGGCGATGACGCGCTTGATGTCGGTCTGCACGAGCGCGATCAGACCGGCCATGACGAGCGTGATCGCGCCGAGGCCTCCCGCCAGCTCGAGCACCTTGGGAGCCGCCTCGAAGAGCGGGCTCGTGCGCACGATCAGGTAGACGCCCGCGGTCACCATCGTCGCGGCATGGATGAGGGCGCTGACCGGCGTCGGGCCCTCCATCGCGTCCGGAAGCCACGTCTGGAGCGGCAGCTGGGCGGACTTGGCGATCGCGCCGCCGAGCAGGCCGAGCGCGACGAGGTTCGCGGCCCAGACGCCGAGCGAGTCGGCGTTGGCGAACACGATCTCGAAGTTGAGCGAGCCCGTCCGCTGGATCAGGAGGAAGAGGGCGAGCGCCATCGTGGCGTCGCCGATCGCGTTCATCACGAAGGCCTTCTTGGCCGCGGCGACCGCGCTCGGCCGGTCGTGCCAGAAGCCGATCAGCAGGTAGGAGGAGAGGCCGACCAGGCCCCAGCCGACGAGCAGCATGAGCAGGTTGCCGCCCTGGACGAGCAGCAGCATCGAGAAGACGAAGAGCGCCATGTAGGCGAAGTAGCGGCGCTCCTCGTCGTCACCCTCCATGTACCCGATCGAGTAGGCGACGATCAGCATGCCGACCCCCGAGACGACGAGCATCATGAAGACCGAGAGCGGGTCGACCAGGATGCGCAGGCCGAAGTCGAGCTGCCCGGCCGTGAGCCAGCTCCAGAGCGTCGACGGGTGCGAGCGGTCGTCCGGCGAGTCGCCGAGCAGGAGAGCGAAGGTGACGACGGCGGCGACGAAGGAGACCGCGACGGAGCCGGTCGCGAGGTAGCCCGCGCCGCGCCGCGTGATCCGGTTGCCCGCGAGCGTGATCGCGAGCGCCGCGCCGAGGGGCACGAGCAGGCAGGTCCAGGCGGCGGCGATCACGCTAGCCGCGGAGCGTGGAAAGCTTGTCCACGTCGAGGTCGAGGTGCTTGCGCGCGATCGCCACGATCAGCCCGAGCCCGACCACGACCTCCGAGGCCGCGACGGCCATCACCGTCAACGCGAAGATCTGGCCGTCGCCCTGCGCGTAGTGGCGCGAGAAGGCGATCAGGGCCAGGTTCGCCCCGTTGAGCATGATCTCGAGCGAGAGCAGCACGATCAGCGGGCTGCGCCGCATCAGCACGCCGAGCGCGCCCGTGCAGAACAGGAAGGCGGCCACCGCCAGATACCAGACGACGTCGGGGCCTTTCACTGCTCGGTCTCCCGTGAGTGGCTGCCGAGGATGACGCCGCCGACCGCGGCGACGAGCAGGACGATCGAGGTGATCTCGAACGCCAGCAGCTGGTTGGTGAGGAAGAGGCGGCCGATGTCGTAGGGGCTCCCGAAGGTGGCGCCGGGAGTGGGCGAATGCGAGAGGCGCCCGCTCGTCTTCAGCCCGATCACGACGATCACCTCGACGAAGAGCGCCGCGGAGGCGGCCACGGCACCGACCGCTTGCCAGCTCGGCCCGCCGGCCCAGGGCGCATCGGCGCGGTCGCCGAGGTAGCCGATGACGAACAGGAACATCACCATCACGGCACCGGCGTAGACGAGCACCTGCGCGGCGGCGACGAACTCGGCCGAGAGCAGCAGGTAGAGCACGGCCAGCGAGGCGAGGTTCCCGATCAGGGCGAGCGCCGAGTAGAACGGGTTCGAGAACGAGACGACCGCGATCCCGGAGCCGATGCAGGCGAAGGCCGCTCCGACCCAGACCGCCCAGACCAGGACGTTCGCGACCGACGCGACGATCACGAGTGCTCCTTGTAGTACGGGATCGGCGTGTCGTAGAGCTCGCGGTCGGCGACCGGCACCTTCTTGATCGGCTCGGCGAGCAGCATGTCCTTGGTGTAGATGAGGTCGTCGCGCGAGTACTCGGAGAGCTCGAACTCGTTGCCGAGGGTGATCGCGTCGAACGGGCAGGCGAGCTCGCAGTAGCCGCAGAAGATGCAGCGGCTCATGTTGATCTCGTAGATGCGCGCGTAGCGCTCGCCCGGCGAGACGCGGTTGTCGGCCGTGTTCTCGGCCGCGACCACCCGGATGCAGTCCGCCGGGCACGCGGCCGCGCAGAGCGAGCAGCCGACGCATTTCTCGAGCCCGTTCTGGTGGCGGTGGAGCCGGTGGCGCCCGCGGAAGCGCGGGTAGACCGGCCGCTTGTACTCCGGGTACTGCTGCGTGATCGGCTTGCGGAAGATCTGCCTGAACGTGACGCCGAAGCCTTTGATGCTCTCGATCGGCTGCGGCATTTAGAACGCCACCACGCAGGCTGCTGTGACGAGTGCGTTGATCGTCGCCAGCGGGAGCAGGATCTTCCAGCCGAAGCGCATCAGCTGGTCGTAGCGCAGGCGCGGCAGCGTGGCGCGGATCCACATGAAGACGAAGATGACGATCAGCAGCTTGAGCAGGAACCAGAGCGGGCCGAGCGGTGCCCAGGGGCCGTACCAGCCGGCGAAGAACAGGGTCACCGAGAGCGCCGAGAGCGTGATCATGTTCACGTACTCCGCCATCTGGAAGAGCCCGAAGCGCATGCCGCTGTACTCGGTGTGGTAGCCGGCGACGAGCTCGGTGTCGGCCTCCGGGAAGGTCGAACGGCGGCCGGTTCGTCTCCGCGATCCCGCCGATGAAGAAGACGAGGAAGCCGACGAACTGCGGCGCGATGAACCAGATCGTGGCGTGCTGCTTGTTGACGATGTCGACGAGCGAGAGCGAGTGGCTCATCAGCACGACACCGAGCACGGCGAACGTGAGCGAGACCTCGTACGAGACCATCTGCGCGCAGGTGCGCATCGAGCCGAGCAGCGCGTACTTCGAGTGCGAGGCCCAGCCGCCGACGATGAAGCCGTAGATCCCGAGCGAGCTGAGCGCGAAGATCAGGATCAGCGAGATCGGGACGTCGACGACCGCGCCGTTCACGTCCCATTTCCAGATGTGCCACCCCGGGCCGAACGGGATCACGCTGAAGGCGGCGAGCGCCGTGAACGCCGAGAGCACCGGCGCGCTGATGTAGAGGACGTCCACGGCCGTGGCCGGGAAGAAGCTCTCCTTGCGGATCAGCTTGACGAGGTCGGCGATCGGCTGCAGCAGGCCGAACGGCCCGGCGCGGTTCGGGCCGTAGCGGAGCTGCATGCGGCCGAGCAGCTTGCGCTCGACCCAGGTCATGTACGCGAAGGTCAGGAGCAGCAGGTTGATGATCAGGAACGCCTTGATCGCGGCGATCCACCAGGGCTCGGTCACGGCTTCGTCACCTCCACGAGGCCGCCCAGCTCGCCCGCGTGCTCGCTCGCGATCCGCGCGATCCCGGGCCGCAGCGACGGATTGACCCGCGCGCGGAGTTGTCGAACTGCGCCCACGTGGCTGACGCTCACGGGCTCGCCGTTCATGATCCCGCGAGCCTCGGCGTCCTCGGGCGAGACCTCGACCTCGGGCGGAGGCCGCTGGAACTGGAGCTCCGGAACGCGCTCGACCGCCGGGCCGGAGAAGAGGGCGCGGTACCGGACCAGCTTCAACCCCGTCCCGCCCGCAGGGGCCGGCGGCTCGTCCGGCAGCTCCGCGGGCGGTGCCACGCTGCGGGTGCGCAGCTCGGCGCGCTCGCCCACCTCGCCGAAGGGCAGGCCGTCGTAGATCAGCGCCGAGAGCTCGGCGAAGACCGCGGAGGCGTAGGGCGGCACGTCGACGTCGAAGCGCTCGGCCAGCTTCGAGATCCAGGCGAGCTCGTCCGGCGCGGGCGGGATGGCGGCTCTCCGCAGGCGCTGCAGTCGGCCCTCGAGGTTGACGTAGGTGCCGTCGCGCTCCAGGTAGCTCGTGCCGGGAAGGACGAGGTCGGCCCAGCCCACCGCGAGGCCCTGGAACATGGACGTGACGAGCACGCGCTCGGCACGCTCGGCCAGCACGCGCACGTTCGGGTCGGCGGCGGCCTCGTCGCCCGAGACGACCAGGAGCCCGATCTTCTCCGGCGATTCGGCCTCCTCGTCGCAGCAGGCTGCCCAGGCGTCGGCGATGCCGCGGCCGTTCGGCGTGGTCGGCAGGTGGAAGGCGCCCGAGCCGGGCTTGTCGCCGAAGCCGAGCTTGCCGGCGAGCGCGGCGAGATGCGAGCCGCCGCTGCCCTCCTCGGCCGACCAGATCAGGATCGCCCGCTCGCTCGCGCGTAGCTGCTTGCCGAGCGCGTCGCGCGCGCCGGCGAGACGCCGGCAGCTCTCGACCGCGTCACCGGTGTACTCGATGCGGGCGCCGGCGCGGCGGGCGGCCCGCAGCCAGAGGTCGACGATCGGCGCGCGCTCCGAGACGGGCTCGTCGCCGAGCACGACCACGAGCTCGGCGTCGCGGATCGCCGAGAGCGGCAGGCGGTAGGCGTCGAGCGCGCTGCTCGTCGCTTCCGGAAGGACGGCGGTGTGCGCGCCGAGGCCCCGGCGCAGGAGCTTGCCCAGCGCGTAGGCCTGCTCGACTGTCTCCGAGCCCGAGAGCGCGGTCACGATCCTTCCTTGCGCCTCCCGCAGCAGGCGTTCGGCCTCGTCGAGCGCGTCGTCCCAGGAGAGCTCCTCGAAGCCGCGCTGCCGCACGCGCCGGAGCGGGTCGGTGATCCGGTCGCGGGCGTAGAGGTGCGTGAACGCGAAGCGGCCCTTGTCGCAGAGCCAGCCCTCGTCCACCTCCGGATGGTTGCGGGAGAGCATCCGGCGGACCTTCCCCTCGCGCATCGTGGCGTGGACGTTGCAGCCGACCGGGCAAAGACCGCAGACCGTCGGCACGTTCTGGATCTCCCAGGGCCGGCCCAGGAAGCGGTACTGCGTCGAGGTGAGCGCGCCGACCGGGCAGAGCTCGATCACGTTGCCCGAGAACGGCGCCCGGTAGGGCCGGTCCTCGAAGGTGGCGATCACCGAGCTCGCGCCTCGGTTCACGGCGACGAGCTGGCCGTCCTCGGCCACGTCCTCGGAGAAGCGTGTGCAGCGGTAGCAGAGGATGCAGCGCTCGCGGTCGAGCGCGATCGCCGGCGAGACCGGGATCGGCTTCTCGACGGTGAGCTTCTCGAACTCCATGCGGGTGTTGCCCGGGCCCCAGCGGAAGGTGAGGTCTTGCAGCGGGCACTCACCGCCCTTGTCGCAGACCGGGCAGTCGAGCGGGTGGTTGACGAGGATGAACTCGAGCGTCGCGTCCTGCCCCTCGGCCGCCTTGGCCGAGGTCTGCGCGGTGCGGACGACCATCCCGTCCTGGGCCGTCATCGTGCAGACGGCCTGGAGCTTGGGCATCCCCTCGACCTCGCAGAGGCACATCCGGCAGGCGCCGACGGCGGGCCCGAGCCGCGGCTCGTAGCAGAAGACCGGGATCTCGATTCCTGCGGAGAGCGCGGTCTCGACGATCCCCGTTCCCTTCGCGACCTGCACCTCGCGGTCGTCGATCACGACGGTGACGAGCTCGGCGCTCACGCGGGCACCTCGGCGACCGGGGCGTGCGTGTGCTGGTCGATCGGCGCCAACACGCCCTCGAGGGACGACTCGCCGCCGAAGGGGCAGCCGCCCTCGTCGACGTGCTGACGGTACTCGTCGGCGAATTTCGTCACGTAGCTCGCGACCGGCATCGCCGCCGCATCGCCGAGCGGGCAGAGGCACTTGCCGAGGATCCGGTCGCAGACGTCGAGCAGGAGGTCGAGGTCGCGGTGGGCCGCGCGGCCCTCGTCGATCGCACGCAGGATCTGCACCATCCAACGCGTCCCCTCCCGGCAGGGCGTGCACTTGCCGCAGGACTCGTGCTCGTAGAACTGCGCCACCCGTAGGCCGAGCTGCACCATGCAGCAGCGGTCGTCGATCACGATCACCGCGCCCGAGCCGAGCATCGTGCCGGCCTCGGCCATCGAGTCGAAGTCGAGCGGGTACTGGATCTCGCCGGCGGTCAGCACGGGGACCGACGAGCCGCCGGGAATGACCGCCTTCAGCTTCCTCCCGTCGGGGATCCCGCCGCCGATCCGGTAGATCAGCTCGTAGAGCGAGGTGCCGAGCTCGAGCTCGTAGTTACCGCCGTTGACCACGTTGCCGGAGAGCGAGAACACGCGCGTCCCGGCCGAGTTCTCGACCCCGAGCGACGCGTACCAGGCGCCGCCGTGCTCGACGATCGCCGGCACGGTCGCGATCGTCTCGACGTTGTTGATCAGGGTGGGCGATGCGTACAGGCCCTGGACGGCCGGGAACGGCGGCTTCGAGCGGGGCTGGCCGCGCTTGCCCTCGAGCGACTCCAGGAGCGCCGTCTCCTCGCCGCAGATGTACGCCCCGGCGCCGCGGTGGATGACGACCGTGACGCCGCCGAGCAGTCCTGCCTCGCGCACCTCGTCGAGGGCCGAGCGCAGCACCTCGAACTCGTGCGAATACTCGCCGCGGAGGTAGATGAAGACGTGCTTGGAATCGATCGCGTGCGCGGTGATCAGGCAGCCCTCGAGCAGCCTGTGCGGCACCCGGAACATGATCTCGCGGTCCTTGAAGTCGCCGGGCTCCGATTCGTCGGCGTTGACGACCAGGTAGACCGGCTTGCCCGTGTCCTTGGCGAGGAAGCTCGCCTTCCTGCCCATCGGGAACCCGGCCCCGCCCCGACCGCGCAGGCCGGACGCGAGCAGCTCGTCGACGATCGCCTGCGGCTCGAGCTTGCGGGCCTTCGCGAGCATCTTGTAGCCGCCTGCCTTGCGGAACTCCGCCAGCTTCGTGAGATCGTGCTCGTCTGCCCCGGCGAGCACGAGCTGCACGCGCTCGCGGCTACTCACTGCGCAGCTCCTGGAGGACCGCGGGCACGTCCTCGGGTGTCGTCGGCTCGCGGTAGCGGTGATCGACCACGACCACCGGTGCCCAGCCGCAGCCGCCCGCGCACTCCATCGTCTTCAGCGTCACCTGGCCGTCGGCAGTCGTCTCGCCGGGGCGCACCCCTAGCTCTCGCTCGAAGGCTTCGACCACCTGCTGGGCCCCGACGAGCGCACACGAGATGTTGGTGCAGACCTCGACCAGATGCCGCCCCACCGGCTCCAGGTGGAGCATGTCGTAGAAGGAGGCAACCGACTGGACGTACGCCGGCGTGACCCCGAGCGCCGTGCCCACCTCCTCGAGCGCCTGCGGCGGAAGCCAGCCGTCGTTTCGCTCCTGCGCCAGGTGCAGCGCCGGCAGGATCGCGGAGCGCGTCTCCGGGTACTGGTCCGCGATCGCGCGGATCTCCTGAATCAACGTCATAGAGCCGACTCCTCACCTGAAAAGTGTCGACCGGCCTGAGCTCGACATCGCAAGCGACGTCTCATCGGTCGACCTCGCCCATGACCGTGTCGAGCGAGCCCACGATCGCGATCAGATCGGCCACGAGCGCGTCCCTCATGCAGGTCGCCGTCGCCTCGAGCGCGACGAAGCTCGGCGCCCGGAACTTGACGCGCCATGGCTTCGGGCCGCCGTCCGAGACCGCGTAGCACCCGAGCTCGCCTCTCGGCGACTCGACGGGCACGTAGACCTCGCCTTCGGGGACGCGGAAGCCCTCGGTGACGATCTTGAAGTGGTGGATCAGCGACTCCATCGAGGTGTGGAGCTCCTCGCGAGGCGGCAGCACGACCTTGCGGTCGTCCGCGATCCAGGGCTCGCCTTCCATCTCCTCGAGCCGGTCCAGGCATTGGGCGACGATGCGGGTCGACTCCCGCATCTCGTCCATGTGCACCTTGTACCGGTCCCAGACGTCGCCGTTCTCGTAGACGGGCACGTCGAACTCGACCTCGTCGTAGGCGAGATACGGCTGCGTCTTGCGGAGGTCCCAGTCGACTCCCGAGCCGCGCAGCACCGGCCCGGTCTGACCGAGCGCGATCGCATCGTCCGCCGAGAGCAGCCCCAGACCCTTCGTCCGCTCGAGCCAGATCGCGTTGCGGTCGACGAGCGCCTCGTACTGGTCCACGGCCTTCGGCATCCAGCCGACGAACTTGCGCGCCTCCGGGAAGAAGCCCGGGGGGATGTCCTCGGCCAGGCCGCCCACCTGGTAGTAGCGCGTGTGCATGCGCTCCCCGGTGACCATCTCGAACAGGTCGAGGACCTGGTCGCGCTCGCGAAAGCAGTACCAGAACATCGAGATCGCGCCGAGCTCGAGCGCCGCGGTCGCGAGCCAGACGAGGTGCGAGTGGATCCGGTTCAGCTCGGCGAGGCACATCCGCATCCAGGTCGCCTTCGGCGGCACCTCGAGGCCGAGCAGCTTCTCGACGGCCAAGACGAACACGAGCTCGTTGTTCTGGAAGGAGAGGTAGTCGATCCGAGGCGCGTAGGTGATCGCCTTCCACCAGCTCTTCTGCTCCATGTTCTTCTCGAACCCGGTGTGCAGGTAGCCGACGACTGCTCGCAGGCCGACGACCCGCTCGCCGTGCAGCTCGATCACGAGGCGCAGCACTCCGTGTGTGGAGGGGTGGTTCGGGCCGAAGTTGATCTCGAGAATGTCCTCGGAGTCGCGGAGCCCGGGCGGGATCTCGAGGATCGTCGGGACCGGCGAAGGAACGCGGGAGCCCTCGTAGATCTTGGGGCGCTCGGGGGCGACGGCCATTGCCTACTCCTCGCCCGAGAAGCGGACCGGCTCGCCGCCGATCGGATAGTCCTTGCGGAGGGGGTGCCCTTCCCAGTCGTCCTCCATCAGGATCCTGGAGAGGTTCGGGTGGCCCTCGATCCGGATTCCCATCATGTCCCAGGCCTCCCGCTCGTGCCAGTCGGCCGTCGGCCACACCGGCACGACGCTCGGCACCGCCTCGTCCTCGTCGAGCCAGACCTGTACGCGCACCCGGGTGCCCTCCGGGATCGAGAGCAGGTGGTAGTTCATCGCAAAGCGCTTCGGCTTCGGCCCGGGCTGCCGGTCGTATCCCTGCGATCCGGGCGCGTTCAGGTCGCGCCCCGCGGCCGTTCCGATGTAGCCGGCGACCCCGCGCGTGCCCCAGCCCAGGTAGTCGGTCGGCGTGACGTCGGCGAGCATGTTGAAGCCCTGCTCGCGCAGGTGGACGCAGGCCTCCTGGAGCCGAGCCGGATCGACGACGAGCGTCGTCTCGCCGAACGACTCCCGCGTCTCGACGAGGCCGGGGACGCCCTCGAAGGTCAGGACGCCACTCCGCGGATCTCGTAGGCGGGCGGCACCCCCGCCTTGATCTTCTCCTGCAAGCGGACGATCCCCTCGAGCAGCGCCTCGGGGCGCGGGGGGCAGCCGGGGACGTGGATGTCCACGGCGACGATCTTGTCCACGCCCTGCAGGACGGCGTAGTTGTTGAACATGCCGCCGGAGCTCGCGCAGGCTCCCATCGCGATCACCCACTTCGGCTCCAGCATCTGGTCGTAGATCTGCCGCAGCGGCGCTGCCATCTTGTGCGCGACGCGGCCGGAGACGATCAGCAGGTCGGCCTGCCGCGGCGAGGAGCGGAACACCTCGGCGCCGAAGCGCGCCACGTCGTAGCGCGCGGAGACGATCGACATCATCTCGATCGCGCAGCAAGCGAGGCCGAACGTGTCGGGCCAGATCGAGCTCGACTGCGCCCACGCGACCGCCTTGTTCACGGTCGTCAGCATCAGCTTCTGCTCGAGGTCGCCGAGCTCCTGCTCGAAGGCCCCCGGGCCCTTCCCCTGCCACATCACCCGCTCGGTGTGGAGGCCGCGATCGGCGAGCCGCTCCTTCTTCATGCGCTCACTCTCGAATGAAGGGCGTGTCGACCGGTCAGTGCAGACGGCCGCGCGGACAGAGCCCGCACGGCCTGAAGGAGACGCCGCAAGCGTCGTCTCACCGCCAATCGAGGGCTCCTTTGCGCCAGATGTAGACGTAGGCGACACCGAGGATCAGGAGGAAGAACGCGAACTCCGCGAACCCGAACCACGCGAGCTGGTGGAGGATCACCGCGAGCGGATACAGGAACACGATCTCGATGTCGAAGACGATGAAGAGCATCGCCGTGAGGTAGAAGCTGATCGTGAAGCGGCTGTGCTCGGGCGGTCCCTGCGAGACGCCGGACTCGAACGCCAGTGACCGCGTGCGGTTGCGGCGGCTGGGGCGAGTGGCGAACGCAAACGACATCGCCACCATCGACGCTGGAATCGCGAGCGCGAAGAACCCATAGATCAGGAAGGGCAACCAGCTGTCGAGCACGCGTTCCTCCCGGGGTAGGGCGAGCCGGAAGTTAGCAGAGCGGGAGAGGCTACGAGCGGGGAGGAAAACGGCTCAACCAAGCGTGAGGCGGTTGTTACAAACTCTGCCTTTCGAGAGGGCCCGGGAGGGGGATTCGGACAGCCGATACACGCTGCTACGATGGGCGCGATGGCGACCACCGAGCACGAGCTGGCACTCGTTTCGCTCACCGAGAGCGCGGCGGCGAAGATTCGCGACCTGATGGCCGAGGAGCCCGAGGGCGAGGCCGCGGTCCTGCGCATCGCCGTGCAGGGCGGAGGCTGCTCGGGATTCCAGTACGCGCTCGGGTTCGATCGGGGCGCCCAGGAGGGCGACAACGAGCTCGAGAGCCACGGCGTTCCCGTCGTCGTCGACCCGTTCAGCGCTCCCTACCTGTCCGGCACCGAGATCGACTGGGTCGAGGGTCTCCAGGCGGGCTTCGCGATCAACAACCCGAACGTCTCCGCCGCGTGCGGGTGCGGCCACTCCTTCCAGGTGGAGGAGGGCGACGAAGCGCCCGAAGGCGCCGCGGGCTGCGGCTCCGGCTGCTCGCACTAGACGGCTCGGGGCCTGGCGACGCCTTCTGCCTAGGCGCGAGTAGCATTTCGGCGCCGTGAGCGAGAACGGCATTGCCGACATCACCATCCTTGGCGCAGGCCCAACCGGGCTCGCTGCCGCCTACTACGCGGGCCACCGCGACGCCTCGGTGAGGATCATCGAGAGCCTCGAGCAGCTCGGCGGCCAGGTGGCGGCCGTCTACCCGGAGAAGCACGTCTACGACGTCGCAGGGCATCCCAAGGTCCTCGGCACGAAGCTGATCGAGCTCTGTGCCGACCAGGGCCTGCAGTACGGCCCCGAGGTGCGCCTCGGCGAGGAGGTGCAGACCCTGGAGCGGTTCAACCAGAACGGCGAGGAGCTGTTCGCGATCGGCACCGACAAGGGCGGCCCGTACCTCTGCCGCGCGCTGATCATCACGGCCGGGCACGGCGCCTTCGAGCCGCGCAAGCTCGGGATCGAGGGGATCGAGGAGTGGGAGGACAAGGGCGTCCACTACTTCGTGCGCGAGAAGGACGTCTTCCGGGACCGCACCTGCGTGATCGTCGGCGGTGGCGACTCCGCGCTCGACTGGACTCTCGGCCTGCAGGACACGGCCCGCACCCCGATCGCGCTCGTGCACAGGCGCGACAATTTCCGCGCGCTCGAGTCCTCGGTCAACGAGGCGCGCTCGCTCGAGGGCGAGGGCCGCGTCCGGATCTTCACGCCGTGCGAGGTGCGCGAGATCCACGGCGACGGCAGCATCCAGGCGGTCTCGATCGAGAACACCAAGACGGGCGAGGTCGAGCAGGTCGAGTGCCAGGCGCTGATCACGCTGCTCGGGTTCCACTCGCACCTGGGGGCGATCGCCGACTGGGGCCTCGAGCTGGAGGGAAAGCGTCAGATCAAGATCGAGCCGACGACCTGCGAGACGACGCTGCCCGGCGTGTACGCCGCGGGCGACGTCGCCGGCTATCCGGGCAAGATCACGCTGATCACGATCGGCATGGGCGAGGCGGCGATCGCCGCCAACAACGCGGTCGCGCGCATCCGCGGCGAGAAGGTCCAGCCGAAGTACTCAACTGACTAGACTCGAAGCGTGGCCCGGACGGAGGAACGGAAGGAGCTCTGGGGCGTGGAGACCCGCAAGGCGGTCGAGAACTTTCCCGTCTCGGGCGAGCCGATCCCGCCGCCCGTTGCGCGCTGGCTCGGCCGCATCAAGGCCGCGGCGGCACGGGTGAACGCCGACCTCGGGCTGCTCGACGGCGACAAGGCTGAGCGGATCGCCTCGGCGGCAGACCGGGTCGGAGCGGGCGAGCTCGACGACCAGTTCCCGATCGACGTCTTCCAGACCGGCTCGGGCACATCGTCGAACATGAACGCGAACGAGGTGATCGCGGCGCTCGCCGGCGATGACGTCCACGCGAATGACGACGTCAACATGGGCCAGTCGTCGAACGACGTCTTCCCGACGGCCGTGCACCTCGCCGCTCTCGACGAGATCGTGCGCGACCTGCTGCCGGCGCTCGAGCGTCTGGCCGAGGCGCTTGCGGCGAAGGCGCAGGAGTTCGACGACGTGGTCAAGTCCGGCCGAACCCACTGGATGGACGCGGTCCCGGTCACGCTCGGGCAAGAGTTCGGCGGCTACGCAGCGCAGGTGCGCGAGGGGACTGCGCGCGTGCGCGACACCCTGCCGCGGCTGGGCAAGGTGCCGCTCGGCGGCACCGCCACCGGAACCGGGCTCAACACCCATCCCGAGTTCGCCTCGCGCGTGCGCGCGCGACTGCACGAGGAGACGGGGCTCGAGATCTCGGCGCCCGCCGATGCGTTCGAGTCCCAGGCCGCACGCGACGCGATCGTCGAGACCTCGGGTGCGCTCAAGGTCGTGGCCGTCTCGCTGACGAAGATCGCGAACGACATCCGCTTCATGGGATCCGGCCCGCGCGCAGGTCTCGGCGAGCTGATCCTGCCCGAGCTCCAGAAGGGAAGCTCGATCATGCCGGGCAAGGTCAACCCGGTGATTCCCGAGGTCGTGACGCAGGTCGGGCGCGCAGGTGATCGGCAACGACCAGGCGATCACCGTCGGCGGCCTCCAGGGGCATTTCGAGCTGAACGTGTTCGTCCCGCTGCTCGCGCGCAACCTGCTCGACTCGATCAAGCTGCTCACGAGCGCGTCCCGTCTGTTCGCGGACAAGTGCGTCGAAGGCATCGAGGCCAACCGCGAGACGTGCGAGCGGTACGCCGAGCTCACGCTCTCGGCCGCGACCGCGCTCAACCCGTACATCGGCTACGACAAGGCGACCGAGATCGTCAACGAGGCTGCGAGCTCGGGCCGCTCGCTCCGCGAGGTCGCCCGCGAGGCCGGAGTCGACGAGAAGACGCTGGACGAGGCTCTCGACTACCGCGCGATGGCAAAGCCGCACGACCCGCGGTAAGCCGCGCTCGCCTCTGATCTCTTGCGTTGAATATCCAAACGTCGTACTCTCGCGCCGTCGTAACAGTTGGGGCCCGTAAGGGCCGTGGTGGGGAGAGGAGATGACGTATATGAAGAGGTCGCGCCTTGCGCTTGGCCTGTTCTCGATGCTCGCGCTCGCGGGTCTCGCCGTGTTCCTGGCGGTGACCGCGGGCGGATCGTCGACCGCCAGGTCCGGCGTGTCGCTCAAGTTCAGCGGCGACCCGGATGCAGGATCGATGAAGGAAACCGCCTCGGTCGAGAAGGGGCCGGCGTCGGTCACCGCCGCGCAGGAGGAGGTCGCGCAGCGCGCGTATCCGGCTCAGGACCTTCCGCCCGACGCGGCGCAGATCGCACAGCGGGCGTGGAGTGCCGTGAAGAATCGCGGCAACGGCAAGGGCAAGAACAAGCCCGGCGACTGGACGATGATCGGCCCGAGCCACTCGAACATGCCCGGGCTCCTCGTCTTCTCGGGTGCCGACTACACGACGTCCGGGCGCGTCACGGCGATGGCTCTCGACCCGAGCTGCTCGCAGTCGAAGTGCCGGCTGTGGATCGGCGCAGCGGGTGGCGGCGTCTGGCGAACCACGAACGCGCTGGCCGGAACGCCCTCCTGGACCTTCGTTTCGGGCAGCCTGCCGACAAACGCCATCGGGACGCTGACGTACGACGCGGCGACCGGAACGCTCTACGCCGGCACCGGCGAGCCGAACGCCTCCGCCGACAGCGAGACCGGCTCCGGTCTCTTCAAGTCGACGGACGGCGGTGACACCTGGACGCACCTGGCCGCGGTCACGAGCACGACCATCTCCGGTGTCTACACCGGCGATGCCTTCAAGGACCGCGCGATCAACTCGATCGTCGTCGATCCGACGAACTCGAACGTGCTCTACGTGGGCTCGGCGAGCGCCATTCGCGGCGTCTGCTCCGTCCTGAACGGTTGCGACGCGGCACCGGTGGTGCCGCTTCCGGCCCGAGGCGTCTACAAGAGCACGGACGGCGGGGCGACGTTCACGCTGCTGAACGGCGGATCTCTCCCGTTCGTGCTGCGCGGCGTGACCGACGTCAAGCTCGACCCGTCCGACCACAACACCATCTACGCGGCCCAGTTCGGCCAGGGCGTCTACCGCTCGACGAACGGCGGCTCGAGCTGGACCCAGATCTTCACGATCGTGAACCCGGCGAATGCCGCGAACGCGATCGAGCGCTATTCACTCGCGCCGACGACGCTGCCGAACGGCAAGACGCGGATCTACCTCGGCGTCGGCGACAACGGCACCTTCGCCGCGCAGCTCTTCCGCACCGACGACGCCCAGGCCGTGACGCCGGCGACGTGGGTGAACATGACGACCGTTCAGAGTGCCGGCTACTGCACGGCGCAGTGCTGGTACGACAACGTCGTCTACTCGCCGCCGGGAGAGCCGGACACCGTCTACCTGGGCGGCAGCTACGACTACGACAACGCCGGCACGTTTGCCATCAACGGCAATCTGGCCGGCCGGACGAACGGACGTGCGTTCCTGTACTCGACCGACGGCGGGGCGAACTTCACGGATATCACCCGTGACGCGACCTCGGACACGCGGCCGAACGGCATGCACCCCGACCAGCACGCGATCGCGACGGTGCCGGGAACGAACATCACGTTCTTCGGCTCCGACGGCGGCATGATCCGGTCGAGCGGAGCGTTCGCGGACATCTCGTCTCAGTGCGCCTCGCGCAACCTGAGCGCCGCGAACCTGGCGATCTGCCAGCAGCTGCTGTCACGGGTGCCCACCGAGCTGACGGGCCTGAACAAGGGCCTCTCGACGCTCCAGTTCCAGAGCCTGTCCGTCAACCCCTTCGACTCGAAGGACTTGATGGGCGGCACGCAGGACAACGGCACCTGGGAGCCCAACGGGCACTCGGGCGTCAACTGGAACATGATCATCTGGGGCGACGGCGGGCAGTCCGGCTTCAACGCCGCCAACCCGGACTACCGGTTCAACACGTTCACCGGCCAGGCGAACGATGCGAACTTCCGCGGCGGCGACCCCTCGAAGTGGGTCGTGATCACGGGAGACATCGTCAGCAGCCCGGAGGGCTCGTACTTCTACACGCCGGTGATCGCGGACCCGAATCCCGCGAACGCGGGCACGATCTACCAGGGTTCGAACAGCGTCTGGCGCACCCAGGACTGGGGCGGCGACCAGACGTTCCTCGAGGCGAACTGCTCGGAGTTCACCACGCCTTCCGACAACGCGAACTGTGGCGACTTCGAACGGATCGGCCCTGCCGGCGCGACGAGCCTCACGGCAAGTGCCGCCGACTACCGGGGCACTGATCGCAGCGGGACATTCGTGGCGGCAATCGAGCGTGGCTCGGACACGAACACGCTGTGGGCAGCGACCGGGGCCGGCCGCGTCTTCGTCTCGAAGAACGGCAACGCTCCGGCGGGATCGGTGGTCTGGCAGCGAATCGACAACCTGCCCGGCGCAACGACGGATCCGGCGCGGTTCGTCTCGTCGATCTACGTCGACCCGGCGAACGCGAACCACGCCTGGATCTCGTACTCCGGGTACAACGCCAACACGCCGGGGACGCCGGGCCACGTCTTCGAAGTGACGTACAACCCGGGCGCCGGAACGGCGACGTGGACGAACCTCGACGGCAATACCGGCCCGATGGGCGACCTGCCGACGACGGATCTCGTCCGCGACGACGTGACCGGCGATCTGTACGCGTCCACCGACTTCGGCGTGATGATGCTGGCCGGAGGCAACCCGGCGAACGGCTGGGTTGCAGCCGGTGCCGGCCTCCCCAACGTCGAGGTCGCAGGTCTGACGATCGTGCCCGGCGCGCGCAAGCTGTACGCCGCCACGCACGGTCGGAGCGCCTGGTCGTTGACGCTCCCGTAGCTCGAGGAACCATCGTGTGACGAAGGGCCGCCTCCGGGCGGCCCTTCGCTTTCCCGAAAAGGGTGATGGAGGAATTGCCGCCCGCTGCCGAACTCTGACCTGGTGATGCGGCTCACTCTTCTCCCTGCGACCCTTCTCTGCGCGCTCGCGTTCGCGGGCTCCGCGCTTGCTGCCGGGAACCCGTTCGGCGTCACCGTCGTCCGCTTCGCGCCGGGCACCACGCCGGCCCAGATGCGCGCGGCCGTCACCTCGGCCGGCGGGGTGGTGGTCGCCGATCTGAGCGAGATCGACGCACTCGGCGTCGTCCCGCGCTCGAAGTCGTTCGCTCCTCGGCTCGCCACGAGCAAGGCGGTCACCGACCTCTTCCAGGATTCCGTCCTCACCACCGAGCGCGGCTCCGACGAGCTCCGCCGCTCTGGGCGCGGCCCTGACGGCGGCCCCGGCGACGGACGCCACGGCTTCGTCGCCGACCCCTGGCACGACTTGGGCTCGTTCCTCGGTGTCACCAACCCCGAAGGGATCCTCCAGTGGGACGACGGGCGGATGAACGTGCCGTCTGCCTGGCGCCGCACCACCGGCGACCGCTCGATCGCGGTCGCGGTCCTCGACACGGGCGTCCAGGCCAACCACCGCGAGCTGCGCGGCGTGCTCGACCCGTCGCTCGGCGGCAACTTCATCCCCTGCGACGACCTGAAGGCCCTCTTCGGCCTCGGCGTCATCGACCGCGCCGGGCTGCGGGACTGCCGCGACGGCGACTTCGAGGGCCACGGCACCTGGGTTGCGAGCCGGATCGCCGGCGCCTCGAACGGCTTCGCCTCCAACGGCGTCGCCCCCGGCGTGCGCATCGGCTCCTACAAGGTTCTCGCCGCCGGGCTCGGCGGGCTCTCGACCTGGATCCTCTCGGGCCTCGTCGCGGCCTGCTCCGACTCGCGAATCGACGTCGTGAACATGTCGATCGAGGGCTACATGAACCCGGACGACCCGTTCGACGCCGACGACTACCTCCTCTTCACGGACGCTGTCGACTACTGCCTCGCGCGCGGGATCCCGGTCTTCGCCGCCGCCGGCAACGAGCACGTACGGGTCGACCGCGTCGACCTCGAGCTCGGCGGCCGGACGCTCGAGGGCGCCGGCCAGGTCTCGCTCGGCGCCGGCGGGATCGGAACAGCCTCCCCGGGAAGCGACTCCGTCGACGACTACGACCTCCGTGGCTGGCTGCCCGTTCCGGGCGGCGTCCCGGGCGTGACGATGGTCTCCGCGACGGCCAACGCGATCGGCGCCGCACCGGCGAACGTGCCCCTGCGTTGGCGTTCCCACCTCGGCGCCCGTGACCAGCTCGCCTACTACTCGAACTACGGCTCCCGCATCGACCTGGCCGCTCCCGGCGGCGCGCGGCGCTACCAGATCCCCGGCTACGACGGCGGCGACGGCGACATCCTCTACGGCGGCTGGGGCTCGTTCGGCGCCCTCTCCGACAAGGGGCTCATCTGCACCGACCCCTTCAGCTCGTCGCTCTTCAACGCGGCCTGCTTCTCGGCCAACGGCCAGTCGTTCGGCTGGCTGCAGGGCACCTCGATGGCAGCGCCCAACGCGGCCGGTGTGGCGGCGCTCGTCCTCTCCGCCCGCCCCGAGCTGGGTAAGCGCCCCGAGGCGCTCGTCCGGCGCCTGGAGCGGAGCGCCGGCGACGACATGACGAACTACATGGGGCCGAACGACCCGGGCAACACCGCTCCCGCGCTCGACGGCTCGCCGTGCGACACCGGCTACTGCCACGTCAGCCAGTCACACCCCATCGCGTTCGCCGACGCCTACGGCGCCGGCCTGGTCGACGCCTCGGCCGCCGTCGGCCGATAACTGCCCATCTGGGCGGCGGTAGTCGCTTGACGCCGGATCTAGGGCCGCATATAAGGCACCCTGCATAAGCGCGAGGCGGTCACGGGGAGCGCTTCGCCCGGTGGGGGAGGTTCCGAGGGGGACACGCACAAGGCCAGAGTCGACGTGTGCAGCGGCCAGCAAGCGGCCGTCGTTCCGCACCGGAGTCGGCACACAACCAAGGGGAGAATCGATGACACGAACACGCACGAGCGTCCTGGGAGCGACGTTCTTTCTGCTCGCCGGGGCACTTGCGTTGACGCTGGTTCTCCTGACCGGACGCTCGTCCGGCGGGAACCAGGTCAAGCTCAGGCTCGGCGCCGGCGTCGCCGGCGCGGCGAGCAAGGAAACCTCCGCCGGAGAAGGGCCGGTTGGCGGCTACGAGGCGCTACGTCTCGGCCTCGCGGACCTATCCGGCGAACGTGATCTCGCCGGCGATCGTCAAGCGCGCTCAGGCGACCTTCAGCCGGCTCGCCAAGCGCGACGCCCGGTTTGCCAAGACGGCACGGGGTCGCCACTTCCTGGACAACAACGGCGGGAAGTGGGAGCAGTACGGCCCGCGCAGGTTCGGCCTCGAGCCCGGCGTGATCTCGTTCTCGGGAGCGACGAACGTCACCGCGAGCCGCACCGTCGCGATCGTGGCCGACCCGGACTGCACGGCGAGCAAGTGCCGCGTCTGGGCCGGCGCCTCGGGCGGCGGCGTCTGGCGGACGGACAACGCGCTCGCGTCGAACCCGACCTGGAAGCAGCTCGAGCCCGGAGCGAGCTCGACCAGAACTCGGTCGGCGCGCTCGTGCTCGATCCCGACCGACAAGAAGCACGACACGATCTACCTCGGCACCGGTGAGGGCAACCGCTGCTCGTCCGGCTGCGAGGCCGGCGTCGGCATCTACAAGTCGACCAACGGCGGCAAGCACTGGAAGAAGCTCGACGACACGTGCGTCAGCAACGCGACGTACGCGTGCGTCAACCCCGGCAAGGACGCGTTCCTCGGCCGCGGGATCAACGCGATCGTGATCGACCCGCGCGACGCGAAGCACATCTTCGTCGGCTCGGCCCAGGCCGTCCGCGGCCTGTCGCACGTGATCGGCAACGGCGGGACGACCCGCCTCGAGCCGGGCGCCAACGAGCCCGGCCTCTACGAGTCGATCGACGGCGGCAAGACGTTCACCGAGGTCTGGAACGGCGCAAGCCAGACCCGGGCCGCGTCCTTCGGCGTCACCGACGTCGGCCTCGACCCGCTCGAACCCGGACGTCGTCTACGCGTCCGCGTTCGACGCGGGTGCTGTGGCGGCGCGACGCGGGAGCGGCCCCGACGGCGTTCCAGCCAGGTCTTCGCCCCGCAGTTCACCAGGGCGGCGGGATCGACCGGACGATGTTCGCGCTGACCGTCAAGAACGGCCACACGCGCATCGTACCTGACCGACGGCACGGCGAACGGCGGCGGCATCGCCGGCGCCGCTGGCGTCGAACTTCTGGCGCACGGACAACGCCAACCAGCCGGCGGCGACGCTGCTCGCCTCGCAGGCGCGCGGGCGCGACGCCGCCCGTCGCGGCGACGCACACGTTCCCGGCCACCTACACCGGCTGGCAGAACCTGACGTCGAAGACGACGGCGACCCGTACTTCGCCACGGACGACTTCTGCACCGGCCAGTGCTGGTACGACGAGGACGTCTACACGCCGGCCGGGCATGCCGGACACGGTCTACGTGATCGGCTCGAACCAGTACGGCGAGCAGCCGTGCAACACCAAGGGCGTCGGCTGCGGCAACGGCCGCTCGAACGGCCGCGAGGTGCTCTACTCGAACACGGCCGGCGACCCGACGGCGCGCGACGGACGCGACCATGCGCACGTTCACCGACCTGTCGTACGACGCGCCGGACAACCACCCGTCGTGGTGCGCGTTCGCGCCGTACTTCGCCAACGGGCTGCGTCAACGCGCCGAACGGGATCCATCCCGACCAGCACGAGATCGTCGTCAACCCGGGCAACCCGACCCAGATCTTCGAGGGCTCGGACGGTGGGCATGATCCGGACGAGCGGCGCGTTCGCCGACATCTCGTCGCAGTGCGACGAGCCCGTTCCGCAACGGCGGCGGCCCGCTGCCGACGACCTCGGGCAGCTACGCGGCCTGCAAGCGGCTGCTGTCGCGGGTGCCGACGGCGCTCGACCACATCGACAAGAAGCTGAGCAGCACGCTGCAGTTCATCAACGTCGCGATCAACCCGTCCAACTCCTGCGAGGTCATGGGCGGCACGCAGGACAACGGCACGTGGTCGAACAACAGACGGCTGCGACACGCGACACGTTCAACCAGGTCATCTACGGCGACGGCGGCAACGCCGGCTACGACGCGCACGAACCCGACGTGGCGCTTCAACGAGTTCACCGGCGGGTTCAGCGACTCGAACTTCCGGAACGGCGATCCGGAGAAGTGGGTCATCACCTCGCGCCCCGATCGTCAACAGCGGCGAGGCCGTCCGCGTTCTACTGGCCGCAGATCGGCGACCCGAACCCGGCGCCCGGGCACGCACCCGATCTACTCGGGCGGCGAAGCACGTCTGGCGGACCTGGGCCTTCGGTGCCGGGCACCGCCGGCCAGGTCCCGCAGGACACGACCCCGAACATCGCCGTCTACGAGGCGAACTGTCCGGAGTTCGTGACCGGCGGCGACCAGGCCGGCTGCGGCGACTACCGGCCGCTCGGCGGGCCGTACTGCGACGGCCTCGACGACGACGATCCCGCGTGCATCAACCAGCCGGGCGACCTGACGGGCACGGTCTACGGTGCCGACCGCACCGGCGGCTCGATCTCGTGGCATGGCGCGCGACGGCGCGGACCACGGGACGCTCTGGGTCGCGACCTCGGCCGGCCGCATCTTCGTCACGCACAACGCGGATGCGTCCGACCCGGCGACGGTCGACCTGGCACCGGATCGACAGCTCACGCGGCAACTCGCCGACGCGGTTCCCGAGCGGCATCTACGTCGATCCGGTCGACACCGGCCACGCCTGGGTCACCTACTCCGGGCTACAACGCGGTCACGCCGTCCACTCCGGGCCACGTGTTCGAGGTCCAGGAGAACGGCTCCGCGCCGGGCTCGGGCACCTTCACCAACCTGAACGTCGAGAGCGGGCACGTCGAGCCTTCCCGACGCCGTTCTCGGACGGCGACCTGCCGGTCAGCGACGTCGTCCGCGACGACCAACCAGGCACGCTCTACGTCGTCGACCGACTTCGGCGTGCTCGTCGGCGACGAACGACGGACACGGCGGCTGGCACGTCACCGACGGGCATGCCGCGCTACGAGGTCATGCACCTCGAGATCCAGCCCTCGTCGCGCGTTCCGACCTGCGTCGGCGTCGAGCAGCTGCAAGCGCGCTGCTCTACGCGGCGACGCACTCGCAGGGCATCTGGAAGTTCGACCTGCGAGGTCCCGGCAACACCAACAACGGTCGCGGTCAGCAGAGCAACTAGCACGACCTAGCCCCCGACCCGCAAGAGGGCCGCCTTCGGGCGGCCCTCTTCGTGGTCCGCGTGTACGGTCGGCGAGAGCCGGCCCCTCTCGCTACGGCATGTATTCGAGGCAGACGATCTGCGAGAGGTTCACCGAGGCGCGGCTCCCCTTCGAGCCTCGCGCGACCACGGTGATGCTGTCGCAGCCTACGATGTTCTTGAACACGGCCAGGAAGGTCCCGCGCGCGCCGGCCGTGACGCTGAGGCGGCTTCCCCGGCCCTTGACCGTGAGCCCCACGCGCTCGTGTGCCCGGAAGTGCGTCCCTCTCACGGCCAGCGGGTTCTGGCCCCTGACCTCGAGGTCGGCTCGCCGGGTGTCGCTCGCCTGCTGAGACTGCGCGGCCGAGGGCTCGCGTGACGGTGAGCCCGAGGTCTGGCTGACCACGGTCGCGATCACGGCGGCGGCTGCGAGCAGCGCCACCACGCCGAGGAGCGCCCTAGTACGCCACCGCTCCACGACCGGTCTCGGCTGCGTGCCGCTGCTCGTCGGCGCGGTAACTCGAACGGACGAGTGGCCCGGAGAAGACCGAGCCGAAGCCGAGCGCCTCGCCCTGCTCGCGGAACCACCGGAACTCGTCCGGATGCACCCAGCGGTCGATCTTCGCGTGCTTCGCGCTCGGCTGCAGGTACTGGCCGATGGTGACCACGTCCACGCCGTGGGCGCGCAGGTCGGCCATCGTCTCGACCACCTCGTCGTTCGTCTCGCCGAGCCCGACGATGATTCCGGACTTGGTCAGCACCGGGTAGTCGGCGA
This sequence comes from uncultured Gemmatimonadales bacterium, assembly GCA_963725045.1. GTDB lineage: Bacteria > ARS69 > ARS69 > ARS69 > ARS69 > CAVRWY01. The sequence goes on along the minus strand of CAVRWY010000008.1, from coordinate 98,593 downwards.
GCTCCTTCGCCCGCTCGAGCAGCCAGAGCGCCCTGTCGTAGGACGCCTTGGCGCCGCGCATGCGCGCATGCAACCGGCGCACCGTCTCGATGTTGTGGTTGAACACGTCGGGCCGCTCGGCGAGCACCGTGTGCAGCGCCTGCTCCTCGACGCCGAGAAAGTCCGGCGTCAGGATCTCGATCGTCGCCTCGGGCACCTTGTGCTTCAGTGCACGAATCGTCGCGGCGTAGTGACCCGCACCGCGGTCGTCGCACGTCGTCGCGGTCGACCGATGTGACGACCACGTGCTTGAGGTTCATCTTCGCAGCGGTCGCCGCGAGCCGAAGCGGCTCGAGCGGGTCCGGCGGGTGCTCCGGCCGGCCGGAGTGCACGTAGCAGTAGCGACAGGCGCGCGTGCAGGTGTCACCGAGGATCTGGAAGGTCGCCGTGCCGCGGCCCCAGCACTCGGAGATGTTCGGGCAGCGCGCCTCTTCGCAGATCGTGTTCAGGCTCGCGCCGTGGATCAGCTTGCGGACGTCGAAGTAGGCGCGAGTCCGCGCTCGGCGCGCGCACCTTCATCCACTCGGGCCGGCGTGGCCGCTCTGCGACGGGCAGAGAGCGCTCCATTCCCTGGAGTCTAGAGACTGGCCGTGCTACGCCGACAGCGCCCGGGAGCGCTCAGGTGCACTTCCAGGGATCCAGATAGACATCGTCGATCTGGAAGGCGGCGCCGCTCCCGACCGGTGTGAAGCGGAAGGCGACGGCCCTGGTGCCGACCAGGCTCGTGACGTTGCCGAGCAGGAGCGCGAGCCGGGGCGAGGGCGCCCAGGAGGAGCCGGCCTTGACGGTTCCGCCGTCGAGCACGGTCAGAAGGCCGCCGACGAGGCTCGGGACGATCACCGAGACACGCAGCGAGCCCGTCGCCGAGCCGGCGTTGCGCATCACGAAGCGGAGATGCCAGTCACCCAAGGCGAAGCACATCGTCGCGCTGGAGGCGGAGCTTCCCTGAGGCAGGTAGAGCGAGTGGCGATCGGTCCACTGGCGGAGGAAGAAGGGCTCGTTGCCGTCGACGACCCGTGCGCCCCCGGACAGTGCCCAGGACGCCGAGCCGTTCTCGAACGAGCCGTTCGGCAGGAGCGTGTAACGCGCCGAGTCGCCCCATTGCCCGAAGGCCTGCGTCGAGCTCGGATCGCAGTACGACGCCGAGCCGGTCGAGATGAGCCCCGCCTTCGCCGTCGAGGTCGTCGCCAGTGCCATCACGACGATCGCTCCAAGTGCCACTCGCAGTGCCGCCTTGCCCGCAGATGCCGCCACGCCATTCCTCCCTAGCCGATTCCTGCTCTCAGCTTCCACGCCTACGGGGGCGCCGCATCACCCTTCCGGGTGGCTGACGGTCGCTCTCCATCCCTCGTCCGAGTGAATCGGCGTCCCGGCGCGTCAAGAGAGCGCCTCTCGAGGACGATGTCTTCCCCACGGTGTCCACTGCGGCCGACACTCCCCGCTCCGCCCTCTTCGACCCAGACGAGCAGCGCGTCATCGAGGAGCGCCGCGCCAGGCGCCTTCAACGCCTCGCGCGGAGGGAGCTCCTGTCCTTCGTCGTCTTCGCCGGAGGCTTCGTCGCGGTCGCCCTGCTGATGGCGGTGCTCATCCCGTCCCAGCGGAGCCCCGGCGTCTTCGCGGTGCTCGTCCTGGTCGGTGCGTACGCAGCCGCGTTCCGGCTCGACTTCGAGGTCGGGACCGGCTCCGCGGTGCCGACGCAACTGATTCTCGTGCCGATGCTGTTCGTGCTCCCGGTGGGGCTCGTTCCGCTCGCCGTCGCGGCCGGGATCGTGGTCGGCAGCCTCGACGAGTACGCGCGGGGCTCGCTCCGGCTCGGGCGCGTCGCCCTGCGGGTCGTCACCGCCTGGCATGCGGTGGGGCCGGCGCTCGTGCTCGGGCTAGCGGGCGAGCGGTCCCCGAGCCTGTCCGACTGGCCGTTGTACGTCGCGGCGCTGCTCGCCCAGTTCGTCCTCGACGCCGCGTGCTCCATGGGCAGGGAGTGGCTCGCGCTCGGTGTCCGTCCCAGCGTCCAGCTCCGCGCGATGGGCTGGGTCTACGCGATCGACGCCGGGCTCGCGCCGATCGGGCTCGCGGTTGCCTTCGCGAGCCAGTCCTCGCCCTACGGCGTCGTGCTGGCGCTCCCGCTCGTCGGGCTGCTCTCCGTGTTTGCGCGCGAGCGGCGCGTGCGGATCGACCACGAGCTCGAGCTCCGAGACGCCTATCGCGGCACCGCCTTCCTGCTCGGAGACGTCGTCGAGGCCGACGACGCGTACACGGGCATTCACAGCCGCGCCGTCGTCGACCTGACCCTCGGCGTGGCCGACGAGCTCGGGCTCGGCTCGCGTGAGCGGCGCGACGCCGAGTTCGCGGCGCTGCTCCACGACGTCGGGAAGGTTCGGATTCCCAACACGATCATCACCAAGCCCGGGCCGCTGACACCCGAGGAACGGACGATCATCGAGCGCCACACGATCGAGGGCGAGCGGCTGCTGCTCCGCGTCGGGGGCCTCCTCGGCGAGATCGGGCACATCGTCCGCTCGTGCCACGAGCGCTACGACGGGAAGGGCTACCCCGACGGGCTCGCAGGCGAGCAGATCCCGCTCCTCGCACGGATCGTCGCCTGCTGCGACGCGTTCAACGCGATGACGAGCGACCGCTCGTACCGTGCGGCTCTATCCGAGGCCGAGGCGGTCGAGGAGGTCCGTCGCGGGCGCGGAACGCAGTTCGACCCGCTCGTCGTCGACGCGCTGATCGAGACAGTCGCCTCTAGGCCGCGCTCTTGACGCTGCCGAAGATCGCGCTCTCGATCACGTAGAAGAGCGCGATCGCCATGAACAGCACCACGCTCGTCGTCGGGCTCGCGAACGCGATCAGCGTCGCCGCGAGGTAGATGAACGGCCCGGGCAGATAGCTACGGCTGATCCCGGTCACGATCGCGGGATCGGCGTCGGGGCGAAGGAGCCTCTTCCCACGAGAGGCGTAGAACCAGGTGATGCTGAACATGATCGCGGTCGCAACCATCGTGAAGCCGTAGGCGAGTGCTGCGTCTTGCGCGCCTTCGCCCCGGATGTGCTCGGCGACGAGCCTGGTCGGGAAGGGCACGAACGCGATGCACAGGAGCAGGCCGACGGTCGCGACCAGGAAGCGCCGGTCGGTCCGGTCGATCTGCGACATGACCGTGTGGTGGTTGATCCACATGATCCCGATCGTGACGAAGCTGACCGCGTAGGCCAGGTACGAAGGCCAGATGTGCAGGAGCTCCGTGCCGAGGTCGTGGACGTCCTCGGAGATCTGAGAGTCGACGTTGAGGATCAACAGGGTCGCCGCGATTGCGAAGACGCCGTCGGCGAAGGTCTCGATCCGGGAGGTGTTCAACGAGCGGCGAGTTGAGCGTTCCGGTGCTCGGCCGGGAGCTCCTCGAACGCGAGCCCGAAGACCTGCCCGAGCGCCTCGATCGCGTGAGGTTGAACCTCGTCGACGGTCACCGGCCGCCCGAGCTCACGGGCGATCGTCGTGAACGACGCGTCCTCGAGCCCGCAGGCGGTGATCCAGTCGGTGAACGGCGCAGGGTCGAGGTCGACGTTGAGCGCGTACCCGTGCGTCGTCACCCACTTGGAGATGTGGATGCCGATCGAGGCGATCTTGCGCGGGGGGCCTTCGACCCAGATCCCGGTCAGGCCGTCGATCCGCGTCGCCTCCACCCCGAGCGGTGCCAGCGTGCGGATCAGCGCCTCCTCGAGGTCGCGGCAGTAGCGCTTCACGTCCTGCCCGTGCCGCCGGAGGTCGAGAATCGGGTAGCAGACGAGCTGGCCGGGCCCGTGGTAGGTGGACTTGCCGCCGCGGTCGGTCTCGACGATCTCCACCTCGGCGCCGTCCGGAACGTGGAGCTCGCCCTCGTCGGTGCGCCGGCCCAGCGTGATCACCGGGGGGTGCTCGAGCAGGACCACGGTGTCCGGGATCGCTCCTTGCGAGACCGCCGCCGCGAGCGACCGCTGCAGCTCCCACGCCTCCCCGTACGGGACGAGGCCCGGCTGGAGGAGGTAGGCGCGCGCGCTCAGTAGTTCGACTCGTCCCAGCTCTCGAGCCGCTCGCGCAGGTCGCGCAGGAAGCGGCCGGCGAGCGCGCCGTCCACGAGCCGGTGGTCGTACGTGAGCGTGAGGTTCATGATCGGCCGGATCGCGATCGCGTCCTCGCCGTGCCCGTCCTCGACGACCCAGGGGCGCTTGACGACGGCGTAGGTGCCGAGGATGGCCGCCTGCGGCTGGCTGATCACCGGCGTGCCGTGGAAGGTGCCGTAGCCGCCGGGGTTGGTGATGGTGAACGTGCCTCCCTGGACGTCGTCGGGAAGCAGCTTCTTGTCGCGCGCGCGGGCGGCGATCTCCGAGATGCCGCGGGCCATGCCGAGCAGGTTGAGGCCTTCCGCGTTGCGGAGGACCGGGACGATCAGGCCCTTGCCGTCGGCCAGCTCGACAGCGAAGCCCAGGTTGACGTAGGTGCGCGTGACGATCTGGTCGCCGCGCAGCTCGCCGTTGATCCACGGGTACTCGCGGAGCGTCTCCACGACCGCGCGGGCCACGAAGGCCAGGTAGGTCGGGTTGACGCCGTAGCTCTGCTGGTACTCGCTCTTCAGCTTCTTCCGGATCGCGACCACGTTCGACATGTCCACCTCGATCGCGCTCGTGACATGCGCGGACGTGTCGAGCGAGCGGCGCATGTGCTCCGCGATCCCTCGACGCATCGCGGTCATCGGCTCGAAGCTCTCTCCGACCTGCGGTTGGCCGGCCTCTGCGACCGGAGCGGGTTGCGGCGCCCGGGCAGGAGGCGGCGGGGGCGCTGCGGCAGGCGCCGGAGGAGGAGCGGGCGGGGCCGGAGGAGCCGGGGGCTCCGGTGCAGGTTCGGCCGCAGGAGCCGGCGTCTCGGCAGGAGCCGGAGCCTCGGCTGCAGCGGGTGCCGCCGGTGCGACGGCCTGGCCGCCGCCCTCGACGAAGGCCAGGATGTCCTTCTTGGTCACGCGGCCGCCGCGGCCGGTCCCCTGCACCTGGTTCACGTCGACGCCGTGCTCGGATGCGATTCGTGCCACGACGGGGGAGACGAAGGTCTTCTCGCCCGCGCCGTCCGTCTCGACCGGCGCGCGGGCGGGCTCCTGAGCGGGCGCCGGAGCTGCAGGCTCGAGCTCTGCGACCGTCTCGGCGCTCGGGGTCTCCCCCTCGGAGCTCGACGGCGCCTCGGCCTCGGCCGCGGCCTGCGCCGTGGCGGGCTCGGGAGGCGCTTCTTGCGCAGGCGGCTCCTCGGCCGGGGCCTCCTCGGCGGGTGGAGCCTCTGCCGGCGGCGCCTCTACCTCCGCGCCTTCGGGCGCGATCACCGCGAGCTTCGTCCCGACCTCGACCGTCTCGCCCTCCTGGACGAGGATCTGCTGCAGGACGCCTTCGCCGGGGCTCGGAACCTCCGTGTCGACCTTGTCGGTCGAGATCTCGAGCAGCGACTCGTCCGCGGCGACCGGCTCGCCCTCCTGCTTGAGCCACTTGGTGATCGTCCCCTCCGACACGGAGACGCCCATCTGGGGCATGACGACGTCGATGGCGGACGTGGTGGCCATGGCTTCTAGTACTCCGCGAGCTCCCGAATCCCCGCCACGACGTCTTCGACCTGCGGGATGAACGCCTTCTCGAGCGGCGGCGAGAACGGAACCGGCGTGTCCGGCGCGGTGATCCGGCTCAGCGGGGCGTCCAGGTCCTCGAACGCCTCCTCGGCGATCGTCGCAGCGATCTCGCCGCCGAAGCCTCCGGTGTGCGTGTCCTCGTGAAGCACGATCACCTTCGAGGTCTTGGCGACGCTTTCGAGCACGGCCTGCTTGTCCCAGGGGATCAGCGTGCGCAGGTCGATGATCTCGACCGAGACGCCGTCGGACTCGAGTTGCTGCGCCGCCTCGGCGGCCGTATGCACCATCGCGCCCCAGGTGATCACCGAGACATCGTCGCCCTCGCGGTGGACGCGGGCCTTGCCGAACGGCGTCGTGTAGCGCTCGTCCGGCACCTCGGCCTTGAGCCGCCGGTAGAGGTGCTTGTGCTCGAAGTAGAGCACCGGGTTGGGGTCCTCGATCGCGGTCACGAGCAGGCCTTTCGCGTCTTCCGGCGTCGCCGGGCAGACGATCTTCAGGCCCGGGATGTGCGCAAAGGAGCTCTCGGGATTCTGCGAATGGAACGGCCCGCCGGAGAAGCCGCCGCCGGACGGGAGACGGACGACGATCGGCACCGGCGTGCCCGCGCGGTAGCGCTGCTTGGCGGCCACCGTGACGAGGTGGTCCCAGGCGCACGAGATGAAATCTGCGAACTGCATCTCGGCCACGGGCCGCATGCCCATGATCGCGGCACCCGTGCAGCCGCCCACGATCGCCGTTTCCGAGAGCGGTGCGTCCAGGACGCGCCAGGGGCCGAACTCCTCCTGAAAGCCCAGCGTCACCTTGAAGGCGCCGCCGTACACGCCGACGTCCTCGCCGATCACGAAGACGCGCTTGTCCCGGCGCATCTCCTGGCGGAGGCCGTCGCTGATCGCCTGCAGGTACGTCTTCTCGGGCATTACTTGTGGTGGGGGGTGTCGAGGTCCTCGGGTGTCGCGAACACCCCGTCGGTGAGCGTCGACGGATCCGGCAGCGGCGATTCCTCCGCCCGCTGGAGCGCCTCGTTCAGGAGCCTCTTCACGCCCGACGAGATCTCGTCCTCCTGCTCGTCGGTGAGCTCGGCGTTGTCGCGCAGCCAGCTGCGGAAGCGCTCGATCGGGTCGTTCGACGCCCAGCGCTCGAACATGTCCTTCGGGACGTAGAACGCGTCGTCGTGGACGGCGTGGCCCTCCATGCGCAGGGTCAGGCACTCGACCAGGGTCGGGCCACCGCCCTCGCGTGCCTTCTCGACGGCCCGCTTGGCCTCGCGGTAGACGGCGAGCACGTCGCTGCCGTCGACGACGACGCCTTCGAAGCCGTAGGCGTCGGCGCGGTCGGCCACGTGCTCGGTCGGGTACTCGAGATAGGTCGGCGTCGAGTAGGCCCACTGGTTGTTGTCGCAGATGAAGACGACCGGCAGCTTGCGCACCCCCGCGAGGTTCATCGCCTCGTGGGTGTCGCCGCGCGCGGAGGCGCCTTCGCCGAACCACCCGACCGCGACCCGCTTCTCCTCCCGGATGCGGAAGGCGAGCGCGCAGCCGACGGCGACCGGGAGCATCGCCGGCAGGTGGCTGACCATCGCGAGCAGTCCGAGCCGCGAGTCGGCCATGTGCACGTTCCCGTCTCTGCCCTGGGTCGGGCCGTCGGCGCGGCCCATGTACTGCGCGAAGATCCGCCAGGGCTCGACGCCGCGCGTGACGTGGACGCCCATGTCGCGGTGCAGCGGGGTGCCTACGTCCTCGGAGCCCATCGCGGTCGCGACGCCCACGGCCGCAGCCTCGTTGCCGCGGCCCGTGTAGAAGGAGCCGGGGATCTTGCCCTGCTTGTAGAGGATGTGGCCGCGTTCCTCGATCCCGCGCGTGATCAGCATGGTGCGGTAGATCGCGAGCAGGTCCTCTCGGTCGAGCCCCGCCTCCTTGACCTCCTGCAGCGAGCCGACCGGCTCGGCTTCCCGGGCGATTGCCATCGCGCGGAACTCTAGCGATCGGTCTGGCTACAGTCCCCCGCGTGGGCAAGGCGGCTGACTGGCTCCGTGAGGAGCGGCGCAGGACGCTGGGCGACTGGGTCGCCTTCTGCCTCGCCTGCGGGTTCGTGCAGCGCTACTTCGAGGAGTTCGTCGACGAGTTGCCTGCGGACTGCCCGCAATGCGGAGGCGAGCTCCGTTCGCAGTGCCCGAGCTGCGGGGCGCGCTTCAGCTCCGCCTTTGCCGTGGAGTGCGAGGCCTGCGGCGCGGAGCTTCGCCCCGCTGAGCAGTTCGGTGTCAAGATCCGGAAGAGCTGAGCTTCAGCACGAGCGCGGCGGCCGCGGCGTCCTCGACCGCGTGCCCCATCGACTTGTAGACCGTGATCTCCTCGGCCGACGTACGTCCTGGGTGCGAGCCCGAGAGCACCTCGCCCAGCTCGACCGCGACGCTCGGATCGAGGCCCTGGAGCTCGTGCGAGCCCGCAGGCGGAGGCTGGAAGGCCACGCGCGACTCGATCACGAGCAACCCCGCCGTGATCGTCTCGCGATCGAGCTCCGGCCCGTCCATCGAGCTGCCGACCGACGTGACGTGCGTGCCCGGATCGAGCCAGTCGCGCCGCAGGACGGGCTCGGCCGCGCTCGTGCAGGCGCAGACGACGTCGGCACCGGCCACGGCCTCCTCGAAGGTGTCGACCGCGGTCGCGCCGGTCTCCTCGGCAAACGCGTGGGCGTGCTCGGGGTTCCGGCTCGCTATTCGCACCTCCTGGAAGTCGCGCACGCGGCCGACCGCGTCGAGGTGCGAGCGGCCCTGGACGCCGGCGCCGAGAATCGTGAGCACCCGCGCGTCGTCGCGCGCGAGCGCGCGCGTGGCCACCGCCGAGCCGCCCCCGGTGCGCACCGCGGTGATGTGCGTGCCGTCCATCACGGCGGTCGGCGTCCCGGTCTCGGCGTCGAAGACGGCGATCAGGGCCTGGTGCGACGGCTCGTGATCCGGAAAGAGCGTGACCAGCTTCGCGGCGAGCACGCCGTCCACGTAGCCCGGCATGGCTCCGAGGAGCCCGTGCTCCGAGAAGGCGGCGATCCGTGGTGGCACCGAGGCGCGGCCCGCGCTCAGCTCGACGAACGCACGCTCGAGCGCATCGAGCAGCTGGTCGACGTCGAGGAGCCGTTCGACCTCCTCCTGGCTCAAGACAAGCATCGCAGTGATCTTTGCACCGAACGCTGCAGACGGCGGGGTCCATTCCCAGCGTGCAGCGGAGCGTGTGATCCTAGGAGCGCTAGCTGTGCGCGGGTTAGGCCGTAGGCCGTATTTCTGAGAAGCGGATCACGGTCACTACGGCGTCGTCGGCCACTTCGCGGTTGTAGAGCTGCCCGAGGAAGCCGGCCATCTCCTCGACCCGGCGGATCTCGGGGTTGTCGTGCTCGATCTCACGCGGCGAGAGCTCGGAGAGGATCTTGACCTCGACCTTGTCGATCACCGCGTCGAAGATCCGCTGCCGCGGGCTGAAGCGCGTTCCCGCGAGCACCTGGACGATCATCCCCTTGCGGTACTTCCGGGATTTGTCCCCGAGCCGGATGGTTGCGGTCTTGCGCCCGCTGCGGAGCTGGTCCGCGACCATGGGTGAGTAGAAGTTCAAGGCATACACGGCGTCGTCGTCTCCTGCCACGGGGCGGGCGGAATCATAGTGCGCCATCGTGCAAAGAAGCGAGCGCCCGCGCTGCCATGTCGCGTTCGCCGCCGTACGCGAGGAGCTTCGGGCCCTCTTCCACGGGCAGCCAGCGCACCTCGGCCACCTCGTGCGCGGTCTCCGGCGGCAGCTCGCCGAGACGGCCCCGGGAGTAGCGCAAGAGGTAGAAGCTCACGACCTTGAAGATCCGTTCCCCGCTCCACGTGTAGACGTAGCGCACGTCGCCGAGCTTCTCCACCAGCCGTCCCTGGGCCCCCGTCTCCTCGGCGACCTCGCGCAGCGCCGTCTCCTCCGGCTTCTCGCCGCGGCCGATCAGCCCTTTCGGCAGCGCCCAGACGCCCGGCTTCTTGCCCGCCGGCCTGATGGCCGCGAAGACCCAGCGGCCTCGAAGCCGTCGCACCAGCACGCCACCCGCGGAGAACTCCCGTTTCATCCCATGTTTGTAACAGACCGCGTCCGAATGGCGCTGGTCCTTTGCGCGTCCCTGCTTCGAGGCGGTAAACTACCCTGGCACTCCGAACGCGAGAGTGCCAGGTACTGTCACAAAGTCCCAAGAACCGAAGGAGGGCTGGATGGATCTACAGCCACTGGGCGACCGCCTCATCGTCGAGGCCCTCGAGGACGAGGAGACGACGGCGAGCGGCATCGTCCTGCCCGACACCGCCAAAGAGAAGCCCCAGCGCGGCCGCGTGCTTGCGGTCGGCCCGGGCGCCCGCAACGACAAGGGCGATGTCGTCCCGATGGACGTCGCCGTGGGCGACGAGATCATCTTCTCGAAGTACGGCGGGACGGAGATCAAGCTCGGCGCCGACGAGGTGCTGGTCCTACGCGAGTCGGACGTCCTGGCGAAGGTTGCCGGCGCCGGCACGAAGCGTTCCAAGAAGAAGGAGATGGCCGGCGCGTCTGCCTGACGCCCGGTCTGAACGGAGGAGACTGAATGGCACACAAGGAGTTGAAGTTCAACGAGGATGCGCGCCGCTCGCTCGAGCGAGGCGTGAACGTCCTCGCCGACGCGGTCAAGGTGACGCTCGGCCCCAAGGGCCGCTACGTCGTGCTGGACAAGAAGTTCGGCGCGCCGACGATCACCAACGACGGCGTCACCATCGCCCGTGAGATCGAGGTCGAAGACGTCTTCGAGAACCAGGGCGCCCAGCTCGTCCGCGAGGTCGCGACCGCGACCAACGACGTGGCCGGCGACGGCACCACGACGGCGACCGTGCTGGCACAGGCGATCGTCCGCGAGGGCCTGAAGAACGTCGCCGCAGGCGCCAACCCGCTTGGCCTCAAGCGCGGCATCGAGGCCGCGGTCGACCAGGTCGTCGACAGCCTCAAGTCGCAGTCCAAGGAGATCTCCGGCAAAGAGGACATCGCCCGCGTGGCGACCGTGTCCTCCCGTGACCGCGAGATCGGCGACGTGATCGCGGAAGCGATCGACAAGGTCGGCAAGGACGGCGTCGTGAACGTCGAGGAGGGCCAGACCTTCGGCCTCGACCTCGAGTTCACCGAGGGCATGCAGTTCGACAAGGGCTACCTGTCGCCGTACATGATCACCGACGCCGAGCGGATGGAGGCCGTGCTCGAGGAGCCGTACATCCTGGTCGCGAACCAGAAGATCGGGGCGGTCAAGGACCTCCTGCCCGTGCTCGAGCAGGTCATCCAGGCCGGTCGCCCGCTGCTGATCGTGGCGGAGGACGTCGAGGGCGAGGCGCTCGCGACGATCGTCGTCAACAAGCTCCGCGGCACCTTCACCGCAGTCGCGGTCAAGGCGCCGGGCTTCGGTGACCGCCGCAAGCGCATGCTCGAGGACATCGCGATCCTCACCGGCGCCGAGGTGATCACCGAGGAGATGGGCCTCAAGCTGGAGAACACGAAGCTCAGCCAGCTCGGGAAGGCTCGCAAGGTCGTGATCGACAAGGACTCGACCACGATCATCGACGGAGCCGGCGACTCCAGCGGGATCAAGGCTCGGATCAAGCAGCTGAAGGCCGAGATCGAGAACACCGATTCCGACTTCGACCGCGAGAAGCTCCAGGAGCGCCTGGCGAAGCTCGCGGGCGGCGTGGCCGTCGTCAAGGTCGGCGCCGCAACCGAGACGGAGATGAAGGAGAAGAAGCACCGCGTCGAGGACGCGCTGCAGGCCACCCGGGCGGCCCTCGAGGAGGGCATCGTTCCGGGCGGCGGCGTCGCGCTCGTCAACGCGGTCGACTCGATCAAGCTCGACGGCGAGGGCGACGAGCGCACCGGTGCCGCGATCGTGGCGCGTGCGCTCGAGGAGCCGCTCCGTCAGCTGGCCAACAACGCGGGCCTCGAGGGCTCCGTCGTGATCGACAAGGTCCGCCAGGCCCCCAAGGGCCAGGGTCTGAACGTCGAGACCGGCGAGTACGAGGACCTCGTCAAGGCGGGGATCATCGACCCGACGATGGTGACGCGCTCTGCGCTGCAGAACGCGGCCTCCATCGGCAAGAACATCCTCACCACCGAGGCGATCGTCGCCGAGCCGCCGGAGAAGCAGCCGGCCATGGCCGGAGGCGGCATGCCGGATATGGGCGGGATGATGTAGGGAACGCGGGGGAAACCCGGTTTCCCCCGCGGGCCCCCTCGTCGGGGTCCAAGCAGAAGGGCCGGCTAGCCGGCCCTTCTGCTTTCAAGGTGAGAATGACGCTCGCCCAACCCAGCCGTTTCTGCGCACACCCCACGTACCATTGTTGTGAGGCCATGAAGTTCTGGACGGGAATCGTCACACGTAGGCAGAAGAAAGCTCACGAGCGGTACTTGACGGAGCGCGCACGGCAGCAAGCCCTTCAGGACCAAGACGCAAAGAAAGGGATTCGAGCCGTAGCGAAGGGTTTTGCGGGGTGGTCGGGGATGTTCGGCCACTGGCAGTAAAGCCCTTCCCGTTCGACGCAGCCAGCTGCCCCGGGTGACATTCCCGCACGCTGGCCCAACCCACGCTTGCCACCCTCGACGTGACGAAATCGGCGCATCAGTGCCGTGACCTCAGCCGAGGTCATCTTCCCAGGCCGCACCCTGTCGCCCAGATCAGGCGAGGCTCTAGACCGTGGCTACGATCGATGATTCGCAACGACCCGCGCTAGACGGAGGTGATCGGATGAACGACAACCCGAAGTGGCAGGTCGCGCGCCTCGACGACATCGAGCGGCGCGGCAGAGATATTCCGGTACGCGAGCACCTCGGGATCCATGCATTCGGAATCAACGCCTACACGCCCGGCGAGGACGGCACGCTGATCAACGAGCACGACGAGGCCGGGTCGGGCCAGGAGGAGCTGTACATCGTGCTCGACGGGAAGGCGACCTTCGAGGTCGACGGCGAGACGTTCGACGCGCCGGCGGGGACGTTCGTGTCCGTCCGGCCGGAGTCGCGGCGGAAGGCGAGCGGGGACGGAACCGTGCTCGCCCTCGGCGCCACACCTGGCGAGGCGTACCAGGGGGTCGACTGGGGTGAGGCGTGGCCGTTCCACAGAGAGTCGATGACCGCCTACGGCGAGCAGCGCTACGCCGACGCGCTCGAAGCGGTCCGCGCCGCCCTCGAGCACATGCCCGACCACGCGGGCCTCAATTACAACTACGCGTGCTTCGCAACGCTCGCGGGCGAGACCGGCGACGAGACGTTCGCCCACCTCCGACGGTCCGTCGAGCTGCTCCCGCCGTTCCGCGAGGACGCGCGCAGAGACGACGACTTCGCCGCCGTACGCGACGACCCGCGGTTCGAGGAGGCTCTTCGCTGAGCGCGCCAAGTTGTCGATTGTTGACGGGCAAGAGCAGCAGCAGGTGGGATGCCCTGCGTACACGAGACAGCTCAAAGCGCGACGAAGGAGCAGCAGATGACGAGCAATGAAGGTGGAGGCGATCGCATCCTGGGCAGCCTGCGCTCAGCCGATGGCAAGGGCGTGGTGCATATGGAAGAACGCTTCGACACCGATGTCGACGACCTGTGGAGAGCACTCACGGATCCCGGGCGTCTCGCACGCTGGCACGGTGAGGTCGAGGGCGACCTGCGCGTCGGTGGTGAGTTCAGCGCACGCTGGTTTTCCAGCAGGTGGGAAGGCACGGGGCGCATCGAAGCGTGCGAGCCACCGCTGCGGCTGCTGCTGACGATGCGCGATGCCGACCCACAGCCTGGGCAATCGGAGGAGACGGTAATCGAGGCGACGCTGACCACCGATGGCGGTCAGACGATCCTCGTTGTGGAGGAACGGGGCATGCCGCTGGAGTTGGTCGCCGCCTACGGTGCCGGGGTACAGATCCACGTGGAAGATCTCGCCGCGCACCTTGCGGGGCGTGAGCACGGCGACTGGGGGGCGCGGTTTGACGAGCTCTTCCCGGCTTATCAAGCCTTGGCGGCCGACGTCAGCTAGCTAGTCACCACAGCAATACCGCGAGACTCGAGGCGATCAAGCCGGACGTTCTGGCGTCATTCCCGCACACTGGCGCAGCCTTGTGTCCTGACGCCGCCGGCTTCGGGTCTTAGCTGACGCGTATGGTTGCGGGCGAAGTCACGGGCAAGGAGTCGGAATGCAGGGACCGTTGATCTTCATCGCAACGAATCGCCTCAAGCCTGGGCTACTTGACAGCGAGCGAGCGCGCGTGCCGGGTCTCGTCGAATTCGTCGAGGCCAACGAGCCGCGCTTGATCGCCTTCAACGAGTACGTGAACGAAGCCGGAGATGAGGTTTCGGTTGTCCAGGTTCACCCGGACGCTGCCTCGATGGAGGCGCACATTGCGATTGTTGCCGAGAGAGCACGAGCGGCGTATGCCGAGACGCTCGACGCGACGGTCAGGATCCAAGTCTTCGGGCAACCGAGCGAGGAGATGCTCGCGGCTCTGAAGCAGCAGGCAGGCGAGGGCGTCGAGATCGCCCTTCACACCGAGCACCTCGGGGGCTTCACTCGCGTCTCCAACCAGGACTAGCGCGGCCAATAGGCCATGACTCGCAGCGGCTCGGGTGACATTCCCGAACACTGGCCCAGGGTGAAGGATCTAACGCTAGTGGCACAGGCTCGAGATGGGCACGCTCATGACCCGGCTGGGACCCTTGGGCTCGTCCGTTGCGCTGCTGTACGGCTCGCGCGTGAAGAAGAGACGATTCACGCCGCGCTTGAAGAACGGATATGCGTCCTGCCAGTTCGGGGGCCTCGGCACAAACCTGCAGTTCTTGTCCCCGTTGACCGAAACGATGCCGACGGTGCTCGGACCGTCGAAGCCGCCGCTCTGCCAGGCGACCCACCGCCCGTCGGGGGACATGCCGAAGCCGTCGGCGCCGCTGGCGATCTGGCGGACGCGGCGCGTCCTCACGTCGATCGTGCTGACCGAGAAGTCGATGTCGAAGACGATCAGGTGGGGCGAGGCCCAGTAGAAGTCGGCGGTGATGCCTAGGGGAGCCGAGCGGTAGATCGTTCGCCTGTGCCCCCCGCTGGCGGGACCGACCTCGATGGCACTGCGGTTGTGTGTCACGACCGCGATCCGCTTGCCGTCTGGAGAGGTAACCGCCGTGGCGTAGACGACGGGCTCGCTTGCTTGCCTGCTCCGACTTTTCACGTGGTGCCCGGAATTGCAGCCAGTGAGAGCGAGGACCGAGACGGCGGCGACCATCCCAATCCCCGTGCGTCGCACTGGCAGCCGTTAGTGCCTATGGCGCAGGGGCGAAGAAGTCGACAAGCAGTTGGTTGACGCGTTCAGCCTCGTCGTGATGGACCCAGTGCGACGCGTCGGACAGGCGCTCGACGCGGTCGAGGTTGGGTACGTCGTCCCGCTCGGGCTCGGCGAGTTCGGAGCCGAGGTAGGAATCGCGCTCCCCCCAGATGACCAGTGTCGGCGCCGAAATCGGGCGAAGCTTCGCTACGGCTTCCTTCTGGGACTGTCGTACCGAGGCGCGGTAGTAGTTGATCATCCCGGCTGCTGCGCCCTCCTGCGACCACGCCTCTTCGTAACGTTCGATCTCCTCTGGCGTGTAGGGCGGATTCGCGTCCTGGAGGAAGTGGCGGAAGAAGTGCCAGTCTCGTAGGTGGACAACTTCTTCGGGCAGTCCCGGCGTCGCAAAGAAGAAGAAGTACCACGACTTTCGCAGCTGGTTCGGGTGCTTCAGTCCTTCCGAGAGCCTCCGCGGATGGGCGGCGTTCAGGATGGCGAGTCGGTCGACAACCTCGGGGTGGTTCATCGCGACGGTCCAGGCAATGCTGCCGCCCCAGTCGTGGCCGACCAACAACGCAGACTCGGCACCGAGCCCTTCGATGAGGCCGCGGATGTCGTCGGCGAGCAGATCGACCCCATACTCCTTGAAGCCCTCTGGCTTCGATGACAAGTTGATGCCGCGTGTGTCGGGGGCGACGACCCGAAAGCCCGCCGCCGCGAGCGGCGCGATCTGCAGCCGCCAGCCGAACCAGAACTCCGGGAAGCCGTGCAGCAGAACGATCAGCGGGCCGTCACCGGCCTCGACGTAATGCAACCTCTGATCGCCGACGTCGGCGTAACCCTCCCGTAGCTCGATCCCGACGTCAGGGAGCACGCTGGTGGTGGTCATGAGGACCTCCGTCGGTAGGGGACTCGGTCGCGAGACTACGCCTGCCGGTTTGGATACGCAACAACCGTCGTCAGAGCGCCGCGACACACTCGCCCAAGGCGATCGGATGGCGGCATTCCCGCACGGCAGGACCTCCGTCTCGCTTCGAGCTCGCGGCGGTGTGCGTTGCGATTGCCTCCGTGATGACGTCCCAGTCGGCGCGCTGAACGCCATGGCCAGCCCCTTCGAGCCGAAGCAGCCGCGCGCTCGGGATCTCGCTGGCGAGCGCCTGGCCGTGAGGGAGTGGGAACACGGGATCGGCGGTGCCGTGGATGACCAGCGTCGGCGCGTGTATCGACGACAGGGGCTTGCGCGGCTTGTCGTCGTGCTCAAGCAGTTCGTGGTTCTGAAGTGCTGCGAGGTCGCGTGCGCGCTCGGCGTCACGTCTGACAAGGTCGCGCACTTCAGCCTCCTCGAACCGGCGCTCGTCTCCCGCAAGCACGCGCGCGTAAGCAGTGAGGTAGTCGATCACCGAGTCGGCGTCCGACCAGTCCACCGTTGCCGAGCGCACGAATTGGCCGAAGGCGGCGGTCGGCGGTGGCAGGCTCCGATCACCGGGGGTGGCGGGTGAGGTGCTGATCAGGACGAGCGAGCGGACGCGGCCAGGGAAGTCGAGCGCGAGGAGTTGCACGAGCGCACCACCCGCTGACACGCCTACCAGGTGTGCGGGAGCAAGGCCGTAGCCGTCGAGCACGGCGACCGCGTCTGCGAGCAGATCGCCTCCCGTGTAGCCCGGACGTCCGGGCTCATAGGTCGTCGATTGGCCAGTGTCGCGTTGGTCGTAGCGGATCACGAATCGGCCGTGCCCGGCGAGCAACCGGCAGAACCCGTCCTGCCACCACAGCATCGAGGCTCCGATACCCATCACGAGGACGATCGGCGGATCTGCAGGGTCACCGAACGACTCGGTGCAGAGCTCGACTCCATTCACATTGATCAGTCGCTCGGCGATCAGCATCCTCGGCGGTCGCGCCCGCTTCGCCTTCACGACCGTCTACCCGTGAGCGCGCATTCGCAATCGGATAGGAAAGTCGGGCCTACGCGAGATCACCCTGAGCTAGGACTTCCGCATCAAGAGGCCTGCGGCGAGCGCGCCGATGGCGACCACGACAGAGCCGACCAGGAGGGTCGTGTTCAGCCCGCTGACGAAGGCGACGGTGGCCGGATGGGCGAGGCTCGGGCGATCGGCGGCGACGCGGGTCCCGGTCGCGCTGACCGCCGCGGCGAGGGCACGGCTGTGCGGGCCCAGCGTGTCTGCCAGCGAGGTCGAGACCCGGCGCTCCAGGATCGCTCCCAGCGCGGCGACTCCGACGGCGACGCCGGTCAGGCGGCAGGCGTTGTTGATGCCAGACGCCATTCCCGTCCGCGACGGGTCGACGGCGCGAAGCGCCGCAGCAGCGATGGCGGGGTTGGCCAGGCCGATTCCGATCCCCGAGACGATCAGGCCGGGCAGCAGCGCGGTCCAGTGCGAGCTCGGTGTGAGCCCGTACATCAGCAATAGAGCCGCGGCGACGAGCGCCAGGCCGCCGGCCAGCACGAGACGGAGCGACGCGTCCGGCGCAAGCTTGCGCATCGACAGCGGCACGACGAAGACGAAGACCGTCAGCGGCAGGAAGCGCAGGCCGGCGCCGAGCGGCGTGTAGCCGAGCACGCTCTGCAGGTAGATCGAGAGGTACGGAAAAAGGGCGAACATCCCGGCGCCGATGCAGAACGTCGCCACCGAGACGCCGACGAACCCCGGGTGGCGGAAGAGGCTCAGGTCGAGCATCGGCCGCGTCTGCCTGTGCTCGACGGCCACGAAGACCGCGAGCAGGACGGCCCCGCCGACCAGCGAGCCGAGAATCAGGGCGCTGCTCCAGCCGCTGGCATTGCCGCGCAGCACGCCGAAGACGATCAGGAAGAGCGACGTCGAGAACGTGAGCAGCCCCCAGACATCGGTGTGCGTCGCCTGCGGATCTCGCGACTCGCGCATCCTCGTCACCGCCACCCACAGCGCAAAAGCGCCGACGGGCACGTTGACGAAGAACACCCAGCGCCAGTCGAGCGCGTCGGTGAGGATGCCCCCGACGAGCGGCCCGGACGCCACCGCCGCACCCACCGTCGCCCCCCAGATCGCGATCGCCCCGCCGATCTCCGGCCCGCGGTACTCGGCCCCGATCAACGCGAGCGCCGTCGCGAAGAGGGCCGCGCCGCCGATGCCCTGGAGCGCGCGGGCGATGTCCAGCACGGCGATGTTCCAGGCGAGGCCGCAAAGCAGGGACGCCGTGCTGAAGACGAGGACGCCGACCATGAAGACGAGGCGGCGCCCGTAGCGATCCGCGAGCGCCCCCGCAGTGAGGATCAGCGCCGCGAGCGTGAGCGCGTAGGCGTCGACGACCCACTGCAGCCCGGTCAGGCCCGCGTGGAGCTGCTCCTGGATGTTCGGCAGCGCCACGTTCACGACCGTGATGTCGAGCAGGAGCATGAACGTCGTCGTGCAGACGGCGACGAGCGTCCATCGGCGGTCACGCGCGAGGGGCTCGGGCTCCATCGGCCGCGGATCTTAGGAAAACCTCTCCCAAAACGACGAAACGGCCCAAGGGCCGTTTCGTACGAGGGGGATGGGGAGGTGGGTCGCGATGTGTATCGGCGCTCCGGAGGCCGCCTCGCTCCCCCTTTCGAGTGAACCTCGCTGCCTACACTTCGGGTCATGGCAACGGTGACTCCGACGGTCGTCCGGCTGGCTCGCGGCTACGTGGCCGTGAGCGGCCCCGAGGCGGGCGACTTCCTCGAGCGGATGGTCTCGAACGAGGTCGTGTCGCTGGAGCCGGGCGAGGCGCGGCCGGCGCTGCTCCTGACTCCCAAGAGCCGCATCGTCGCGCCGCTACGCGTCGTGCGCGAGGGACCGGACGCCTTCCTGCTGATCACCGAAGCCGAGCTCGCCGAGGCCGTCGCCGCCACGCTGACGAGGGCCCGGTTCGCGGCAAAGTGCGAGATCGCGGTCAGGCCGTTCCACGGGTACCTCCACCTGGGCGAGGCCGAGGGAGTCCCGAACGACGACTACGGAGTCGAGGCCTACGAGAGCTGGGGCGAGCAGGAACGCGAGGCCGCTCCGGCCGACGAGCTCGAGCCGCTGCGGATCGAGGCGGCAACGCCTGTCTGGGGCAAGGAGCTCGACGGGAGCGTGCTTCCCGCCGAGGCCGGGCTCGACCAGACCCACATCTCGTTCACGAAGGGCTGTTACCCGGGCCAGGAGCCGATCGCGCGCCTCCACTACCGCGGGCATCCGAACCGGCGGCTCCGAGTGCTCGAGGTCGAGGCAGCGAGCCCGGGCGACGAGATCCTCTACGGCGAGAGGACGGTCGGACGCGTGACGAGCGCCGTCCCCGGCCGTGCCCTCGGCTTCGTCAGGCGGGAGGTTCCGGATGACGCCGAGCTGCGAATCGGCGGCGCCGAGGCGCGGCTACACTTGACGCCCCCGCGCCCGTAGCTCAGGGGATAGAGCGCTGCCCTGCGGAGGCAGAGGTCGCAAGTTCGAATCTTGCCGGGCGCATCGCCGCAGAGGACCGGAGCCCTCGGCAGGTCAGTGGATCATGAAGACGTACGACTTCAGCTTGCTGGCCGGGTCTGCGTCTGTGTCGGCGTCGCCCTGCACGTATTCCGCGGCCACCTCGGTCTCCGCATAGCCTGCGCCTGCCTCGGCCTCCTCCGCGTACGCGGTCATCTCGCCCTCGCCATCGGGAGGCACCCCGCCACCGTGCTTGAGGTCGTCCTCGAGTGCCGTTCCCAGCTCGTCGAGCTTCTTCACCACGTCGTCCGAGAGCCCGTCGAACACATCCTTCGTCTTCGGAAGAAGGTCGAGGTTCTTGGGATTCAGGCCTCGACTGGTGAAGTACCTCTTCTTGTATTCCGAGAGCTCCTCGGTCTGGTCGGCGTCATCACCTGTCATTGCGTCCTCCTCCTGTCGATCGGGACGAATATCCCGAGCGCACCGGTCTCGTGTCAAGGCTGACAAAGGCGAGTCGGCGAGCTAACCACACGCGCGGAGTCGGCGGCGGCGATATGTGAGGCTCCCCGCCGATGACCATCGCGCTTCAGGTGCTCGTGTCAGGGCTCGCCGCCGGTGCGGTCTACGGGCTCTTCGCGGCCGGGTACTCGCTCATCTACCGGCTCACCGGGATCGTCCACTTCGCGTTCGGCGACCTCGTCGGGCTCGGGGTCTTCGCCACGTTGCTCGTGCTGGCGGGGACGACCCCCGTCTCGCAGGCGGGTGCGACCGAGCCGCGGTTCGTGCTCGCGCTGATCGTCGGACTCGTGCTCTGCGTGGCCGCTGGAACCGCCACCTACGTCGGGATCGTGCAGCCGTACCTGTCGCGCGGCTCGACGATCGGCTGGGTCGCCGGCACGGCGGCCGTGGCATTCGCGATCCGCGCGGTGATCGGAGCGACCTTTCAGCGCTCGAGCTACGTCTTCCCCGACCCGCTCCCATTCCACGACATCGGCCGCTCGGGATTCGTCCGGATCGCCGGCGCCCAGGTGCAGGCGCGCGCCTTCTTCGTGATCGGCCTGGCGGTCGCTCTCGCGCTCGGTTCGGCGTGGTTCCTGGAGCACACGCGGTATGGCCGGGCGCTTGCGCGCGGTGGCCGACGACGCCGAGGGCGCCCGCTTCGTGGGCGTGCCCGTCGAGCTGCTGGTCGCGCTCGCGTTCGGCCTCGTCGGCGCGCTCGCGATGATCGCCGCGATCGCCGCTGCTCCGGGCGAGGCGGTCAACGCGAACACCGGCACCCTGCTCGGGCTGAAGGGGCTCGTCGCGGCGCTCGCCGTCCGGTTCGGGCCGCCGTTGTGGGCCTTCGTGGCCGGTCTCGTGCTCGGCGTGGTCGAAGCGGCCATCGCCAACGTCCACATCGGGAGCTGGCAGCTCGGACCCTCGTATCGCGAGGTGCTGCCGATCGCGTTCGTCCTGCTCTTCATCTCGCTGTGGCCCTCGCCCGAGGCACTAGAGGAACACGAGTGAGCGCGCTTCCGCAGACCGCGGTGGAGCTGCGGCGGGCCGTCGCCGAGGCCCGCGCCGGCTGGAGCCGGCAGGGATGGCTCGCGCTCGCGGCGGTCGTGGTCGTCGCGCTCGTTCCCCTCCTCTCGCTCCCCGGCGTGCGCCTGGACGCGCTCGCGAACACGCTCTACCTGGCGCTGGCTGCGACGGCGCTCGGGCTCACGGTCGGCTCGGCGGGTCTCCCCTCGCTCGGCACCGGCGCCTTCATGGCGATCGGTGCCTTCACCTCGGCTCTGCTGGTCGCCCGATCGGGCTGGCCCGTCGAGCCTGCCGCGCTCGCAGGCGCGGCGGCGGCGCTCGTCGCAGGCCTCCTCTCGGGCGGCGTCGTGCGCTTGCGCCGGGCCTTCGTGGCCGTGAGCACCTGGCTGCTCGCCTGGCTCGTCTGGCTGTTCCTGCTCGCCTTCCCGTCGGTCTCGGGCGGCTCGCAGGGACTGATCCTTCCCCAGAAGACGCTGCTCGGGCTCGACGCCACCCCGACCGTCCACTTCGAGGTGGCGCTCGCCCTGGTGGTGCTCACCGCACTTGCGATTGCGGCCGCGCGTCGCGGCGCACCCGGGCTCGAGCTGTCCGCGCTCAGGCAGGCTCCGGCGCTCGCCACCTCGCTCGGCGTGGGTCTCGCCTCGCGCCGCCTTGCCGCCTTCGCCGCGACCGCGACGCTCGCCGGGCTCGCCGGGGCGCTCGCGGTTCAGCTTCAGGCGGTCGCCGACCCGAACGCCTACGACCCGTTTCTCTCCTTCAAGCTTCTCGTGGCTGTCCTGCTCGGCGGAGCGGCCGCGACGCTCGGGCCCGCTGCCGGGATCGCAGTCCTCGGGCTGATCAGCCTCGTGTCGGGGCCGTTCGCCCGGCTTCTCCACCTGCCGCTCGAGCGGTTCGACACCGCCGTGGCCGCGATCCTGCTCGTGTTCGTGTTGGCGCTCGGCGGCGAGGGGATCGTCCCCTGGGTGCTCGCCCGGCTCCGGCGCAAAGAGCGCCCGAAGCGATCACCGGCCGCGCCGGCCGTGCCGGCCGCGCCGCCTCCGCGCGAGCCGGTCCTGCGAGCCGCCGGCCTGAGGAAGGCGTTCGGCGGCGTCGTGGCGGTCGACGGGCTGGCTCTCGAGCTGGCCCGGGGCGAGACCACCGCGCTGATCGGCCCGAACGGCTCCGGCAAGACGACCGCGCTGAGGCTGATCTCCGGCGCGTCGCGGCTCGATTCCGGCCTGGTCGAGCTCGGCGGGAGCGACGTCACCGAGAGGAGCACCGCGGAGCGCGTTCGGCTCGGCATCGCGCGCACCCTGCAGACCACCTCCGCGTTCACGGAGCTCACGGCCCTCGAGAACGTGCTCGTCGGCCGCGGCGTCCGTCGCCCCTTCGCCGGCCTCGTGCGGACCGCGCTCGCCACTCCGCGCGCCCGCCGCGAGGCGGAGGCCGCGGAGACCGCCGCGCTTCAGGCGCTCGCGGTCGTCGGGCTCGAGCGCGCCGCGGACACGCCGGTGCCGGAGCTGACGAGCTCGCAGCGGCGGCTGGTGGCACTCGCCGCCGCGCTCGCCACCGAGCCCGACGTCCTGCTCGTGGACGAGCTGGCCGCCGGCGCCGGTGCCGACGAGCTCGACGGTCTCGCCGCGGTCGTCGACCGGATCCGGGAGCGCGGCGTCGCGCTGCTCGTCGTCGAGCACAATCTCCGGCTCGTCCGGCGGGTCGCCGATCGCGTCGTCGTGCTGGCCGCCGGCGCGACGGTCGCCGAGGGCTCGGTGGCCGAAGTGGCCGCCAGCGGCGTCGTCCAGCGGGCTTATCTCGGCACCCAGCGTCTATAAGCTCGGCTCCGTGCGCCGGCTCGCTTTCCTCCTCGCCGGTCTCGCGCTGATCGCTGCCGGGTGTGGCAAGAGCTCTGGCGGGGACTCCACGGGCCGGCTCGTCGTCGCCGTCGACGTGCCCGTGACCGGCAGCCCGTACGTGGCCCAGACCGTCCGCAACGGCGTTCGGCTCGCCACGGACAACGTCAACGGGAGCGGCGGCATCCGCGTCGGCTCACGCAACTACCGGCTGGCGGTGAAGCTCTACGACAACCACCTTTCGGCCCGGCAAGCCGTCGAGAACATGCGCCGGGCACTAGACGCCGGAGCCGTCGCCGTCGTGACCGACGGCACCGGGGTCGACGCCACCTGGCAGATCGCCAACCGGGACCACGTCCCGATCGACATCGCCTACGACGGCGGCACCGGGCTGGTGGATGCGGAAACGCGGCCCAACGTCTTCCGGATCGCGCCGACGAACCGTGGGATCGCGTTCCGCCTCGCCGAGTATCTGATCCCCAAGAAGCTGAAGGTCGCCCTGGTCAGCGACGACAGCGCCTACGGAAGGCAGGGCGCGGCAGACGTCGCGCACGCGTTCTCGGGGAACCCGGAGTCGGTTGCGACCAAGCTGACCGTGCCCGCGGGGGAGACGGATCTCTCGCCGCAGATCCTGCGCCTGCGCCGGTCGGGCGCAACGGCCCTGCTCGTCTGGGGCCAGCCGCCGGCGATCGCGGCCGTGCTCTCGGCCGCCCGCACCATCGGCTGGAACGTGCCCGTCTTCACCCCTCCCACAGGCGCTGACCCCTTCGTCCGCCAGCAGCTCGCAGACCACCCGGCCTGGGTCGACGGGCTCACGTTCGCCTCGGGTCGCATGACCGCCGAGGTCGGCCCCGCGCCGTTCCTGAACTTCCAGTCCCAGTACGAGTCGACGTACGGCGTCGACCGCGTCGGAGTCAAGAACGCGGCCGGTCAACCGGTCTTCCAGCCGCCCGAGTTCGCCATGTACTCGAGCGACTTCGTCCACGTCCTCGTCGCCGCGATCACGAAGGCGGGCTCGGTCGAGCCCGAGAAGATCCTGAGGGCGCTGAACGAGGTCACGACGCAGGGTGCCAACGGCGACGAGCGGGGCTTCAACGAGCACAGCCACGAGGGCGTCGTCGACGACGACGTCTACTTCGCTCGCTTCAAGGACATGGTCTACAGCCCGGTGCACGACGACCCGCTCTCGGCGACGCTCCCGGCGATCCCGCAGACCTCGGCCGGGTGAGCCTGCGCCGCGGCGCGTGTCTGGGCGGTCTGGCGGTGACAGTCACTGTCACCGCGTTCCCGGCTGTTTCGGCGGGAGCCGCGGTGGAGCAGGTGCTGTTGCCCGGCCCGACGCCCTACCCCACCCCGAGCCCTCCGCTCGCCGCAACGGGTGTCGTGCCGACGAGGCCTCTGCCGTTCACGATCCACGCGCGCGTCGCCGAGCGCGTCCACGCCGGTGTCGGCCCGGACGGCGAGATCGTCTCCCTGCGCGCGCTGCACCGGCTGGCCCTCACGGGCAAGGGCGACTACCTGATCGTCATCGGGGCGCCGGTCGAGGACGTCCACGCGGGCCCGGGCTCGCAGTCCGAGCCGGGGCTACGGATCGGCCAGATCCTCTGGTCCGGCTTCTCGCCCGGGAAGAAGCTGCTGGTGGCCGACGCCGAGCTGAGCGCAGGCGCTGCTGCACGGTTCCTGCCGCTCCGGCTCCATGTCACTCGAACCGGCGATCGGTACTCGCTGACGGTCACGAACGCGACCACCCTCTCCGAGACCGCGTACCAGGCAAACGCGGTTCCGCGGCAGCTCGCGAGGCTGCTCGACCGGACGAGAGCGCAGTCGCTGGCCGGGGAGCGGCTCGAAAGCGCCTACGCGTCCGTCGAGGGCCGCGTGCGCCAGCGGCCGGCCCGCATCGCCGCGCCGGTTGCCGTCGAGGGCGTGCTCCGCTTCCCGACCGTGCCCGCCTCGGTGCGCGGAGCCACGCTTCGCGGGAGGTCGGTCTCGTTCTCTGCGGTCCTCGGCGACGCGAGTCCTCTCTCACTGCGAGTGGACGTCCGCGGCGGCGGGACGCCGCACCTGCGGCTCGTCGCTGAGCCGACGAAGCTCGTCCGGGCCCTGGCCCCGCCGGCGGGCGCGAGCTGGGCGGCCGCGCTGCGCCGGCGGCCGATTCCCAGCCGCGTGCTGCTTGCGCACGCTGATCGACACGCGGATGCAGCTCGTCCGCTCCGACCAGTACCAGGCCTTCCTCGCCAACCCTGACCCGCAGGGCGCGGCGCAGACGGTCTACGTCTACGAGTCGGCCGCCGCACCGACGCCGAAGGGTTCGCCGCCAGTGGAGTCAAGCTCCGGGGACGGGGATGCGCTCGTGCTCGCGCTCGCGCTCGTGGGCTCCGTGGTGGCCATCGGCGCCGCCGTGGTTCTCTGGGCTCACAGCTGAGCGCTCGAGACGAGCGGCCAGATCAGCTTCATTCCGAAGCAGTAGCCTGCGGCCCCGTGCCGCTCTACCTGACCGAGATCGAGGTCGGCGAGCTGCTGGCGCCGGCAGATGTCCTCGACGCGGTCGAAGCCTGCTTCCGCCGGCTGGCGGCCGGCGAGATCGAGAACGCACCGCGCCGGCGGACCCGGTTCGAGGACGGATCCCTGGCCGTGATGTGGGCGGTCGACAACGAGCTCGGGCTGGCCGGGCTGAAGTCCTACGCCGCGGGGCACGAGCGCACGTCGTTCGTGGTCGTGCTCTTCGAGACGGAGACGCAGACCCTGGCGGGGGTGATCGAGGCCGACAAGATGGGCCAGCTGCGCACCGGCGCGGCGAGCGGCGTGGCCGCGAAGTACCTCGCGCGGGAGGGAGCGACCTCGCTCGGGGTCATCGGGTGCGGCTGGCAGGCGCGCTCCCAGGTGGCTTGCATCCGGGAGGCGGTGCCGTCGATCGAACGCGTCGTCGCCTTCTGTCGCAGCGAGGATCGGCTGGAGGAGTTCTGCAAGGAGGTCGGGGCCGAGGCCGGCGAGAGCCATCGCGACCCAGCCGAGCAGGACGTGGTGGTGACCGTTACGACCTCGCGCGACCCCGTGCTGCGCGGCGAGTGGCTGAGGCCCGGCGCACTCGTCTGCGCCGTCGGCGCGAACGACCCTCGCCGCCGCGAGCTCGACAACGCCGTCCTCGAGCGGGCCGCGTTCGTCTGCTGCGACTCGCTGGAGCAGGCGAAGCGCGAGTCGGGCGACCTGATCGAGCCGGTCGAGGCGGGCGTTCTCGACTGGCTCGAGGTGCACGAGCTCCAGGAGGTGGTGGCGGGGGAGCTGCCCGGCCGGCAGGACCCCGACGACATCGCCGTGTTCAAGTCGAACGGCCTCGCCGCATGGGATGTCGCCGCCGGTTCGCTTGCGCTCGAGCGCGCACGCGAGCGCGGCGTGGGAACAAAGCTCTAGGGCAGTCTCTGCCGCTCGGCCTGGACGTTCGTCTCCCCGAGCGCGCGGATCACCTCGGGGCGGTCGAGCAGGCGCGCGAGCTCCTGTGGAGTCGCCCGGTTGCGAACGTACGGGTCCTCGAGGATCTCGGTGAGCGGGCGGCCGCGCTCGTGCTCCCGGATCACGTAGGCGGAAAGCCGCTCCTCCTTCGAGGAACGCGTGGACAGGAACGAGAACGGGTTGCGCAGGAATTCCGACAGCCTGGCCACGATTCGATCCTAGCGAGTGCCGGAGTATGGTCCGCATGTGAGAAAGCGGTCGTCCGCCCGGTTCGCGGAGCGTGAGGTGCACGGTGTCGACGACCGGGGCGAGCCCGAGCGGATCGTGATCTGGATCGAGCGCCTCCCCGGAGCGCTCTGGGCAGTGGGACGGGCGGTGAACCCGCAGCACCGGCCGAGCGAGGAGCCGCGGCGCGAGGACTACGTCTTCCAGGGCTACGAGCTGACGGACGCGCTCGAGGCCGCGAACGGCACGCTCAGCGACGACTCCAGGGTCTCGGCCCAGGACGGGCGCCAGGCCGAGGCGAAGCCGTTCGAGCGGAACGAGCTGCTGAAGCCGCTCGAGCGCTGGTTCTTCGGGCGCGCGTAGGCGCTAGCTCCCCTGTTTCGGCCATTCCAGGTCGGCGTTCGGAATGGGGTCTCCGTGCGGGTCGTGCGTAGGAAAGCCGAGCGCGCTGTCGATCCGGGCCTCGAGCTCCTCGGAGAGGACGTGCTCGAGCCGGTCGGCCTCGTCGTGGACGGAGTCGACGTGTAGCCCGAGCGTCTTGGCGAGGTAGAGCTCGAGCAGCCGGTGGTGCCGGATCACCTCGACGGCCACCTTCTCGCCGGCCGGGGTCAGGCGGACGCCGCGATAGGGCGCGTGCTCGACGAGCTTCAGCGCAGCCAGCTTCTTGACCATTTCGCTGGCCGAGGCGGGCGAGACTTTCTGCTCTCGCGCGAGCGCGGTCACGGAGACGCGGCCGCCGTCGGTCTGGAGGTGGTAGAGCTCCTTCAGGTAGTCCTGGATCGCGTCGCTGAGTACCGGCTTCGACACGGGCTCAGTGTACGGCGCGGTTGATACGGTCAGGCCTCTGCGCCCCTGGTAGCCTCCGGCGCTTCCATGCAGATCCGACTCGGTCACAGTCCCGACCCCGACGACGCCTTCATGTTCTGGGGCCTCGCCTCCGGCGAGGTCGACCCGAGGCGCTTCGAGTTCGAGCACGTTCTCCGCGACATCCAGACGCTCAACGAGTGGGCGCTGGAGGGGAAGCTCGAGGTGACGGCGATCTCGCTCGCGGCGTATCCGCTCGTGCAGGAGCGCTACGTGCTGCTGCCGCACGGCGCCTCGATGGGCTCGGGCTACGGGCCGATCGTGGTCGCGCGGGACGAACTCTCCACCGCCGACCTGCGCGGCCTCGAGATCGCGATTCCCGGCGAGCTGACGACGGCGTTCCTCGTCCTGCGGATGTGCCTGGGCGGCTTCCGCTACCGAGAGGTGCCGTTCGACCGGATCATCGAGGAGGTGCAGTCCGGCCGCTCCGACGCGGGCCTGCTGATCCACGAAGGCCAGCTGACCTACGAGGCGGAGGGGCTGAAGAAGGTCGTCGACCTGGGCGAATGGTGGCTGCTCGAGACCGGGCTCCCACTGCCGCTCGGTGCCAACGTCGCGAGGCGTGATCTCGGCGCCGGGAACCTGTTCGAGCTCTCGGACGTGCTCCGCGACTCGATCCAGGCCGGGCTCGACAACCGCGAGGAGGCGATGGAGCACGCGCTCCAGTACGGCCGCGGCCTCGACACCGAGCTGGCCGACCGCTTCGTCGGGATGTACGTGAACGAGCTCACCTGCGACTACGGCGACGAAGGTCGCCAGGCCGTGCGCGAGCTGCTCGAGCGGGCCGAGGCGCTGGGGACGTACGACCAGCCGGTTCGCGTCGAGTTCGTCGGCTAGGCAGGGATCGGCCCGTTGGCCGGCTCCGGCCGTTCGACGGTGCTGCTCCAGCTCTGGACCGCCGCGCACATGGCCGAGCGGCTCGTCGCCGAGCACATGGAGCGCGCCGGCGTCAGCGACGAGCAGTTCGCGCTCCTGAGCCGGATCGCGCTCGACGGCCCGGTGACGCCGACCGTCCTGGCGGCCGAGATGGGCGTGCCGCCGACGACGCTCGCCGATGCCGTCCGCAGGCTCGACGAGCGCGGCGAGATCGAGCGCCTGCCGAACCCGGCCGACGGGCGCTCGCATCTGCTCACACTCTCGCCGGCCGGCCGGGAGCGCGTCGAGGCTGCCGCGCCTGCAGTGCGGAGCGCGCTCGAGGAGCTTCGGGCTCATCTCGGCGTCCCGCCCGAAGAGGTCGAGGCCGCAATGGAGGAGCTCCACCGCTCGCTGCGCGCCGCCACGACGGGGAGGCCTCAAGCCAACTAGTACGGGTTTCGTGCTAGTTTGCCGTGGTGCTCGCGGCCGCCCTCGTCGTCGCTCTCCTCGGTCCCCACGCCTCGCTGAGCGCGCCTCCGCGCTCGCTGGTTGCCGGTCAGGCGTGGCGGGCGACGCTCGTCGTGCGCCCCGCGCCCCGCCTCGCCCCGACCGTTCTGGCGCGGCCGACCGTCGGCAGGCAGGCGGCGTTCAGGGCGACGAAGACGGGCCGAGGTCGTTACCGAGTCCGGCTCGTGCTGCCGCGCGCCGGCAAGTGGCGGCTCTCGGCTCGCGTCGGCAAGCGCTCGTTCGCCTTGCGCTCGGTGGTCGTGCGGCCGCTTCCGCCGCCCGTGTCCCCGCTTCCGGGCGCCACGGCGTTCAGGGTCTGCGGCGGCGCGGCGATCCCCTACCCGCAGTATGCGCTCGCGGTCGGTTTCGGCTCGGCCTGGGTGGCCTGCGTCAGGCAGAGCGAGGTACAGCGGATCTCGCTCGCGACCGGGCAGGTGACCGCCCGGATCCGCGTGCCGGTTCCGGTCTGGTCGATCGCGGCCGGCGAAGGCGCCGTCTGGGCGGTCGCTCTGCACGGCTCGGTCGTCTTTCGGATCGCCCCGGCGTCGAACCGGGTCGCCGCCCAGATCGGACTGGGCACTGAGGTGCCGTACCTCTGGGCCGGAGCCGGAGCGCTCTGGGTCGCCGACGACCCGGGCCGGGCGCTCGTCCGCGTCGATCCCGGGACGAACCGGCCAGGCGCGCGTGTTCCCGTCGGCGACGGCCCGGCAGGCTTCGTGGTCGACGGCGGCTACATCTGGGTGCTGAATCACCGCGAGAACTCGCTCGACCGGATCGACCCCGGGACGAACGCGGTCGTACGCATGGCGAGCGGGCTCGGGCCGGCGGACAACTCGGCTGCCGAGCGGATTGCCTCCTTCGGCGGCTCGCTCTGGGTGACCGGGCGTGGCCTCGACCTCCTGCGCGTCTCACCTGCGACCGGCGCGGTGCTCGGGACGACGGAGATCGGGCCTGCCGGAGTGGACGTGCGCTCCGACGGAGTGAACCTCTGGGTGGTCTCCTACGAGGCCGCCGCCGAGCCGAGGGGCGATCCGGTCGCGGGCGCGGTGCTGCGCATCGCCGCGGATGGCTCGGTGCGCTCGTCGGTCGCTCCGACGAGGCGGCTGTTCGCGAACGGCGTCGCCGCCGTCGACGGCGCGCTGTGGCTGCTCGACTCGGTGGCCGGGCTCCTGCTGCGGCTTCCGGCCTGAGCCGAAGCGCGTCGAATAGGCTGGCGACATGGCTCGCCCGGTCGTCCTTTCGGCGGTGCGGACGCCCGTCGGGCGGTACGGCGGCGTGCTCTCGGGCGAGCGGCCGGACGACCTCGCGGCGGCGGTGATCGCAGCGGCGGTCGAGCGCGCGGGCGTTCCGGGCGAGGCGATCGAGGACGTCTACTTCGGTGCCGCCAACCAGGCGGGCGAGGACAACCGAAACGTCGCGCGCATGGGCGCTCTGCTCGCAGGGCTGCCGGAGTCGGTCGCCGGGGTGACGCTGAACCGGCTCTGCGCGTCGGGCCTCTCCGCGGTCGTGTCGGCCTGTCATGCGGTCGTGGCCGGAGACGGCGACCTGTTCGTCGCGGGCGGCGTCGAATCGATGTCGCGCGCTCCGCTCGTGATGGCGAAGCCCGAGCACGCGTTCCCGCGCGGAAACCAGACGGTCTGGGACACGACGCTCGGCTGGCGCTTCCCCAATCCGCGCCTGGAGGCGATGTTCCCGCTCGAGTCGATGGGCGAGACGGGCGAGAACGTGGCCGAGCGCTACGGCGTCTCGCGCGAGGAGCAGGACGCGTTCGCGCTGCAGTCGCAGCAGCGCTGGGCGGAGGCGGACTCGGAAGGGAGATTCGACGACGAGCTGGTGCCGGTCGGCGAGGCCGTTCGGGACGAGCACCCGCGGCCTGACACGAGCGGCGAGAAGCTGGCCGCGCTGAAGCCGGCGTTTCGCGAGGGCGGCTCGGTCACGGCCGGCAACTCGAGTGGGCTGAACGACGGCGCCGCGGCGCTCGTGATCGCCAGCGAGGAGCGCGCCCGCGAGCTCGGGGCCGAGCCGCTCGCCGCGTTCGTCGGCTCCGCGGTC
Organism: uncultured Gemmatimonadales bacterium; assembly: GCA_963725045.1. Taxonomy (GTDB): domain Bacteria; phylum ARS69; class ARS69; order ARS69; family ARS69; genus CAVRWY01. The sequence goes on along the minus strand of CAVRWY010000008.1, from coordinate 67,903 downwards.
GCCGGTGTCGACCCGCGCGTGATGGGCATCGGGCCGGTTCCCGCGGTCAGGAAGCTGCTGGAGCGGAGCGGTGTCGGCGTGGAGGAGCTCGACCTGGTCGAGCTGAACGAGGCCTTCGCCTCGCAGAGCCTCGTGGTGATCCGGGAGCTCGGCCTCGACCCGCAGCGCGTGAACGTGAGCGGCGGTGCGATCGCGCTCGGCCACCCGCTCGGAATGAGCGGCGCACGCCTCGTCGTGACGCTGCTGCACGAGCTCCGGCGCCGCGGCGGCCGCTACGGCCTGGCGACGCTGTGCGTCGGCGTCGGGCAGGGCCAGGCGGCCCTGTTCGAGCGCTAGCCGACCGGAGGCCGGATGTAGATCGTGCCCTCGTGCGTGATCGGCACGAACGGCGCGCCGATGCTCATGATCACCGACTCGGCGTGGGCGAAGAGCTCCTCGACCATGTCGTCGGGTTGGCCCTCGACCGGCACCTCGATGCCCACCTCGTCGACGGGGCGCGCGTCCAGGCCGGCCTCGCGCAACTCCTGCAAGAGCCGATCGCGATCGGGGATCCGCGCGGCTTCGACCTGAACGTTCTCGCTCATGGCTCGATTATCCCTCGGTGCCCTCGAGTCCAAAACTCACCGTGCGGCCAGTTCTCGCCTTCGCAGCGCGGGTTAGCCCGCAGGGCGTTGCTATCGTCCGAGCCCGATGGCGGTCGCAACCGGGCGGGAGTACGGGCTTTTCATCAACGGCGAGCCCGCGGAGCCGGCTTCCGGCGAGCTTCGCGACCTCGTCGAGCCCGCGACCGGGGAGCCGCTCGCCAAGGTGGCGGTGGCGAACGAGGCGGATGTCGACCGCGCGGTGGACGCCGCGCGCGCGGCGCTCGCCGGCGACTGGGCCAAGACGCCGCCGACCGAGCGCTCCCGCCTCCTGCACGGGCTCGCCGACGCGCTCGTCGCGAACCGCAAGGAGCTCGCCGAGCTCGAGGCGCGCAACGTCGGCAAGGCGATCTCGTCGGTCAAGGCCGAGCTGGCCCAGGCGGTCGAGAACTTCCGCTTCTACGCCTCGGCGATCGCGTCGATCGCCGGCCGCTCGAACCCGATCGGCGGCTCGCTGCTCTTCTACTCGCTGAAGGAGCCGGTCGGCGTCTGCGGCCAGATCGTGCCGTGGAACTACCCGCTGATGATGACGACGTGGAAGCTCGCCCCTGCGCTCGCCGCGGGCTGCACCGTCGTGCTCAAGCCCGACTCGGCGACGCCGCTGTCGGCGCTGCGAATGGCGGAGCTTGCAAGCGAGGTCGGCTTTCCGCCCGGGACGATCAACGTCGTCCCCGGCCCGGGCCCCATCGTCGGCGCGCACCTAGTGCGGCACCCCGGGGTCGAGAAGATCGCCTTCACCGGCTCGACCGCGACGGGGTCGGAGATCATGCGCCTCGCTTCCGACGGCATCAAGCGCCTGATCCTCGAGCTCGGCGGCAAGAGCCCGAACCTCGTCTTCGCGGACGCGAACCTCGAGGATGCGATCCCCAGCTCGGTCTGGTCGATCTACTACTCGGCCGGGCAGAGCTGCGAGGCCCGTTCCCGGGTGCTCGTCGAGAAGCCGGCCTACGACGACTTCGTCTCGCGCTTCAGCGAGGCCGCGGCGACGCTCAAGGTCGGCGATCCGCTGGATCCCGAGACGCAGGTCGGCTCACTGATCTCGACCGAGCATCGCGACCGCGTGCACGGGTACGTCGAAGCCGGCCGCGACGAGGGCGCGGAGGTGGTCACCGGGGGAGAGGCGACCGTTGGGAAGGGCGCGTTCTACCCGCCGACGGTGCTGGCCCAGGTCGACAACTCGATGAAGGTCGCACAGGAAGAGATCTTCGGCCCGGTCGTGACCGTCATCCCGTTCGAGGACGAGAAGGACGCGGCGCGGATCGCGAACGACGTGCGCTACGGGCTGATGGCGACCGTCTGGACCGGTGACCCTGCCCGCGGGCACCGGCTGGCTAGGCGAATCAAGGCGGGCACGGTCGGAATCAACATGCCCTACACCGCGTTCCCGGGCATCCCGTTCGGCGGGTACAAGCAGTCGGGTTTCGGCCGCGAGCTCGGGCTGGAGACGCTCGACGCCTACCTGGAGACCAAGAGCGTGATCGTCTCGACGAGCCCGAAGCCGTTCAACCCGTTCGGCCTCTAGCCTCGGGCGCTCAGAGTCGCTACCGCTGGCTCGTCCTCACCGCCGGAACGGCGGCCCAGACGTCGTTCTCGGCGGTACTGGTTGGCCTGCCGGTGCTGGCACCGGTGCTGCGCGATGAGTTCGACCTGAGCCTCTTCCGGGTCGGCGTCGTCCTCGACGGCCTCTGGGTCGGGGCCCTGCTCACGCTGCTGCCGTGGGGCCTCCTTGCCGACCGGGTCGGGGAGAGAATCGTGATCGGCATGGGGCTGGCCGGTTGCGGTGCGGCGCTGATTGCGGCGGGCTATGCGGGTTCGTTCGAGGGGCTGGTGATCCTGCTCGGCCTCGCTGGTGCCGCCGGGGCGAGCGTCAACTCGGCGAGCGGCCGGGCGGTGATGCAGTGGTTCCCTGCCGCCGAGCGCGGGCTCGCGCTCGGGGTGCGCCAGACCGCTATCCCGCTCGGCGGTCTGATCGCGGCGGTCGTCCTGCCGATGCTCGGCTTACGCGCCGCCTTCTTCTTCCTCGCAGGGCTCTGCTTTGCCGGGGCAATCGTCGGCAGCGTCGTGATCCGCGAGCGGGAGGCAGGGGCCGACGTGCTCGAGGCGCATGGCCTCGGCGAGACCCTGCGCGACCGTCGGCTCCTGCTGCTCTGTCTGGCCAGCAGCCTCTACCTCGTGGCGCAGATCGCGATCACGGGGTTCGTCGTCCTGTTCCTGCACGACCAGCGCGGGTTCTCGCCCGGGGAGGCGGCGGCCGTGCTCGCCGGCGTGAACGTGCTCGCGGCCGCGTTACGGATCGGCGGCGGGCGCTGGTCCGACGTGATCGGCTCGCGGATCCTGCCGCTCCGGCTGGTCGGGCTCGCATCCGGCATCTCGCTGGCGCTGACCGTGGCACTGCTCGACGCCTCGGCGGCGGTCGTGGTGTTCGCGTTCGTCGTTGCCGGCGGATTCGCCATGGCGTGGAACGGGCTCTCGTTCACGGCCGCGGCCGAGCTCGCGGGGATGCGCAGGAGCGGCGCCGCGCTCGGCATGCAGCAGTCGGCGCTCTCGGCGGCCGGCGCGATCGTCCCACCCGCGTTCGCGGCCGTCGTGGCCGTCTCGTCGTGGCGCCTTGGGTTCGGGCTCGCGGCACTCTTCCCGCTGCTCGGCGTGCAGCTTCTTCGCCCGCTGCGATCGTAGAGTTGTGACGGTGCGCGTCCTCGACCGCCTCGACGAGCTCTACGCCATCGGCGGTGGCTCGCGCCTCGCGTACACGCCCGAGGAGGATGCGGCTCACGAGCTCGCGGCGGGGTGGATGCGCGAGGCGGGGCTGGAGGTTTCGAGCGACGAGGTCGGCAACCTGTTCGGACGCCGTGGCGAGGCCCGCGTCTGGTCTGGGTCGCATCTCGACACCGTTCCCGACGGGGGCAAGTTCGATGGTGCATTGGGCGTCGTCGCTGCGATCGAGGCGGCGGAACGGCTCGCCGCTGTCCCGCTCGCGGTGGTGGCGTTTCGGGCCGAGGAGTCGGGGCCGATGGGCAGCCGCCGGCTCACGGAGCATCCGGAGGCGTTCCTCGAGCTGCACATCGAGCAGGGGCCGACCCTCGAGCGGCTCGGAGAGCCACTCGCCGTCGTCACGGGAATCGCCGGGCAGGCTCGAGGGAGCGTTTCCTTCGAGGGCCGTGCCGCTCACGCGGGTACGACGCCGATGGACGAGCGGGCGGATGCGCTCGTCGAGGCGGCCGAGTTCGTCCTCCGGGTTCGGAGCTCCGCGCGGGACGGGGCACGTGCGACCGTCGGAGCACTCGAGGTCGAGCCCGGGGCGGCGAACGTGGTCCCGGCGCGAGCGACGGCCTCGGTCGACGTGCGTGCGCCGACGGCCGAGCAGCTGGACGCGCTGATCGAGGCGATCGGCTTCGAGCCCGCGTGGCGGCAGGAGCCGATCGCGATGTCCGGGGCGCCGCTCGATGCGTTACGGGCGGTGCTCCCGGGAGCTCCGGAGCTCGTGTCCGGCGCTGGTCACGACGCGATGGTGCTTGCCGCCGCCGGCGTCCCGACTGCGATGCTGTTCGTGCGGAGCCTGAACGGCGGGATCAGCCATTCGCCGGAGGAGCTCACCGCGGGCGAGGACGTGGGGCTCGCGGTCGATGCGCTCACGGCCGCGCTGGAGCGGCTGATTCAGGCTGTGGACGAATAGTCACCGTCCGGGCCCAGCCGCGTCACAGACACGTGCGCCTTCCCGGAGTAGGCTCAGCCGCGGGTGGCGGGTGGAACCTCTCATCCCCACCCGAGGGTGGGGTAGTGGATTAGCGCTCCTCGAAGCGGATCGGCTGGGCGCCTTCCCAGAGCGCCTTGCGGCCGAGCTCCGGGAGTTGCTCCACGCCTTCGAAGACCGTCGCGAAGTGGTTGCCGGCGAGCGCGCCCGCCTTGCTTGCGAACGAGGTCGAGCCGTACGGGAACAGGATCTCCGTCTCGCTGACGCCGCCCGGGTAGAAGAGGATCTGACCCGGCGCCGGATAGCAGGTCGCGTTCTCCGGCCCAACGCCGACGTCGAGCTCGCCGAATGGGATCCAGCACGCCTCGCCGCTCCAGCGGGCGTGGATTATTCGGCTCTCCAGCGGCAGCAGCTTCCGGAATGCGGCCACAGTCTCCGGCGCGGCCTCCTCCTCCAGCTGTGCCGCGAAGCGGTACTCGCCGACGGTGATCTCGAGCACCGCCGGAACCTACTTGATCTTCGCGCCCTGGCGGATCCAGGCGCCCAGCTCGTCCCGCTCCGCCTGGGTCATCCCCGTCGCGTTGCCGAGCGGCATCGTCTTCGAGCTCACGGCCACCTGCTCGATCAGGGACGCCTGCGCGTGCATCTGCTCCGGCGTGTCGAACACGATCCCGAGAGGGGCCGAGTCCATCCTCGTGGGATGGGCAGAGTGGCACGGGACGCAGCGGGCCTGCACGATCGCGCGCGCCCGTGCAATCGAGACCGCCGTCGCCGCGGTACCGCTCGAACCGGAGCCGTCGTCCGGCCGGATCGCGACCGCGACCACTGCGATGCCGAGCGCCGCGGTGACCGGGATCCACCACACCGTCCGCCCGGCGTGGCGCAGGTTGAAGAAGTGCCGGATCCAGGCGCCGATCGTCATCAGCGCGATCAGGATCAGCCACGACCAGCTGTGCCCGTACGTCGCGGGGAAGTGGTTGCTCAGCATTGCGAAGACCACCGGCAGCGTCAGGTAGTTGTTGTGCACCGAGCGTTGCTTGGCGCGCAGCGCGGGCGCCGGATCGGGCTCGCGCCCGGCCTCCTTCGCCCGGATCAGGTCCCAGTGCGCCGGGATGATCACGAAGAAGACGTTGGCCGCCATGATCGTGCCGAGCATGGCTCCGACCTGCACGTACTCGGCCCGGCCGCTGAAGAGCTCGCTCGCTCCCCAGGCCGCGAGCGTCGTCAGCCCGAGGATCAGGGCCGCGAGCACGAGCTCGCTCCGCACTACCCGGCAGAGCCCGTCGTAGACCACCCAGGCGAGCACGAGACCGCCGATGCTGATCGCGATCGCCGCAGTCGTGCTCAGATCCGCCACGCTCGGGTCGATCAGGTAGGTGTCCGCGTTGAAGTAGTAGAGGAAGACCATCAACGCGAACCCCGAGAGCCAGGTCGTGTAGGCCTCCCACTTGAACCAGTAGAGCGGCTGGGGAATGGTCGGCGGCGTCAGGCGGTACTTCAGCACCTGGTAGAAGCCGCCGCCGTGGATCTCCCAGGCCTCGCCGCCGACGCCTCGCTCGGCGTCCTTCGGGTCGGCCGGAGGCCGGAGGTGGTTGTCGAGCGCGATGAAGTAGAACGAGGCACCGATCCACGCGATCCCCGCGATCACGTGCAGCCAGCGCGCGAGGAAGTCCAGCCATTCGTTCGCGTACGGGTCCATCAGCCGCGGCTCCAGCGGTCACGCGCGATCGCGACCAGCTCCGTGAGCGCCGTCTCGAGCTCCTCCTCGCGCGTCCGCTCCAGCCGCCGGCGCAGCACCTCGAGGATCTCGTCCTTCGGCCGGCGATCGACGAAGACGACGAAGCGGAAGCCGAACTTCTCCTCGTAGACCTGGTTGAGGTAGACGAGGTCGGTCTGCACGACCGGGTCGGCGTCGGGGCCCTGCTCCTCGGCCGAGCGCTGGGAGAGGTCGCGCGATCCGATCGCCGGATGCGCGTTCAGAGCCTCCAGCTTCTCGGCCTCGCTCAGCTCTCCGATCACCTCCGGCGCGGCCTCGAGCGGGTCCTCGCGCTCGGCCAGCAGCTCGACGAAGCGCGTCCGGCCTTCGAAGAGCTCCGCGAGCTCCTCGACGCTCAGCTGCCGCGGTAGGTCGTGCACGAGTAGGAGGAGACGAGCAGGGGGACGTGATGGTGACCGTCGCCGAGCTCGAGCTCGAGCTCCACCCGGCGGAAATACGGCGAAGCGGGGTGGAAGACGAGCCGGTACGAGCCGGGCTCGAGCTCATCGGCGAGCGCTGCGATGCGGCCGTCGGCGCCGGTCTCGCCGGCAGCGATTTGCTCGTCGGCGCGATAGAGCTCCACGCGCACGCCGCTACCGGGCCGGCCACGCTCGGTGTCGAGCACGTGCGTGGAGAGCGAGACGCTCATTCCGTGAACTTCTCCGCTTGCCGACGATGCTCCTGCGAGATCGCCTCCTCGTCGGCTCGCACGAGCCGGCCTTCGCGCACCACGTCCTCGCCGGACACGACGAGCCGGTCGACGCGGTGCGGGCCGCTCAGGACCAGCCCCGCGACCGGATCCTCCGCGCCTCCGAGCTCGAGCCCGTCGGTCCGCCAGACCGCGAGGTCGGCACTGCGGCCCGGCTCGAGCGAGCCGAGGTCGTCGCGGCCGAGGACGGCGGCGCTGCCGCGGGTTCCGAGCCGGAGCGCGTCCCGGGCGGTCAGCGCCTCGGGACCGCCTCGGCCGCGCGCGACGAGCAGCGCCTGCTTGACCTCGAGGCCGAGGTCGCCGCGCTCGTTCGACGCCGAGCCGTCGACGCCTAGGCCCACGCGGACGCCGGCGTCCAGCATCCCCCGGACCGGCGCCACGCCCGCCCCGAGGCGCAGGTTCGAGGTCGGGCAATGCGCGACGCCCGTGCCGGTCTCCGCGAAGCGCGCGATGTCGCCGTCGTCGAGGTGGACGCAGTGCGCGCACCAGACGTCGCCGTCGAGCCAGCCGAGCTGCTCGAGGTACTCGACCGGCCGGCAGCCGTACAGCTCGCGGCAGTACTCATCCTCCTCGACCGTCTCGGCGAGGTGCGTGTGCAGCTGCAGCCCCAACCGCCGGGCGAGCTCCGCCGATTCCCGCATCAGCCGGCCCGAGACCGAGAACGGCGAGCAAGGCGCGACCACGAGCTCCGGGTAGCGCGCCGCCAGCCGCTCGGTCTCGGCGAGGACCTCGTCCGGGTCCTCGACGAGGGCGTCGGGCGGAAGCCCGCCCTTCGACTCGCCGAGGTCCATCGAGCCGCGCGACGGGATCAACCGAACGCCGAGCTCCCCCGCCGCGGCCATCTCTGCCTCCACGAGGTCGCCGCCTCCGCGCGGGAAGACGTAGTGGTGGTCGAACACGGTCGTGCAGCCGGAGAGCGCGAGCTCGGCCAGCCCGGTCCTCGCGGCCGCATACTCGGCCTCGGCGTCGATCCGGGCCCAGAGCGGGTAGAGCGTCCGCAGCCAGGTGAAGAGATCGGCCTCCTGCGCCCTGGCGCGCGTAAGGGTCTGGTACAGGTGGTGATGGGTGTTGACGAGCCCCGGAGTGACGAGCGCGCCGCCCAGGTCTTCCCGCGACTCGGCCTCCGGCCCGGGCCCGCTCCCGACGGCCGCGACGACGCCGTCTTCGACCAGCACCCACCCCGACTCGTGCTCGGTGCCGGCCTCGTCCATGACGACGACGTAGGCGTTGGCGAAAAGCCGCCTCACGCTTCGAGCGACACCAGTTCGAAGCGGTCGACGTCGACGAGGCCCTGGTCGGTGATCTTCAGGCTCGGGATCACCGAGAGCGCCAGGAACGCCATCGTCTGGAACGGCGAGGCGAGCGTGCACCCGAGCTTGGCTGCCGCGTCGATGCAGCCACGGCTGGCCTCGACGACCTCTGCCAGCGGCGCGTCGGAGATGATTCCTGCGATCGGGAGCGGCAGCTCGGCGCGCACGCCACGGTCCTCGACCACGACCACGCCCCCGCCGATCTCCGACAACCGGGCGATCGCCCGCGCCATGTCCTGGTCGTCCACGCCGACGACGACGATGTTGTGCGCATCGTGCGAGAACGTCGAGGCGAGAGCGCCGGAGCGAAGGCCGAACCCTCGCACGAGCCCGAGGCCCATCCGGCCCGTGCCGAGGTGGCGCTCGATCACCGCGATCTTGGCCAGGTCGCGCTCGGGGTCGGCGACCGCGTGCCCGTCCTCGAACGTGGGCTCGTCGACGAGCGACTCGGTCAGGATCTGGTCGGGGATCACGCCGATCACGCGCGCCTGCCCGCCCTCCCAGGGGATCGAGAAGTCACGCGCGGCGACGTGTCGCACGCGCACCGTGTGCTTGACCCACTCCGGCACCTCGACGCGCTCGATCGCGTCGACCGGCCGGCCCCGCTTGAGGACGGTCTCCGGCACGAAGCTCTCGAGCTCGGTCAGCAGGAGCAGGTCGGCCTGGTAGCCGGGCGCGATCGCGCCCAGATGCGCCAATCCGTGCCAGGTTGCCGGATTGAGGGTCGACATCACGAGCGCGTCCTCGGCCGGGATCCCGGCGGCGACCGCGTCTCGCACCATCGAATTGACGTGGCCGTCCTCGGCGATGTGCTCGGGCTCGCGGTCGTCGGTGCAGAAGGCGATGCGCCCCGGCCCGTACTCCTTGGCCAGCGGGAGCAGCGCGTGCAGGTTCCTCGCCGCGGATGCCTCGCGGATCAGGAGCCACATGCCCGCCCGCAGCCGCTCGCGTCCCTCCTCGATCGTGAACGCCTCGTGGTCGGAGCGGATGCCAGCGGAGGCGTAGGCGTTCAGCGCCTTGCCCATCACGCCGGGTGCGTGCCCGTCCACGTGCTGGGCACCGGGAAGGGCCAGCTTGGCGAGCTCGTGCGGGTCGCCTTCGACGACGCCGGGGAAATTCATCATCTCGGCGAGGCCGATCACGCGTCGCCGGCGCAAGAGCCCTTCGAGGTCGCCGGGCGACAGCGGGCGGCGCGGCGACTCGAATCTCGACGCGGGCACCGACGACGAGGCCATGAAGTAGACGTCGAGCGGCAGCTCCCCGCAGACGTCGAGGAGCCAGTGAACCCCATCGGTGCCGAGCACGTTCGCGATCTCGTGCGGATCGACGACGACGGTGGTCGTGCCGAGCGGGAGCACCAGCCGCGCGAACTCGTCCACGAGCAGCTTCGACGACTCGAGGTGCATGTGCGCGTCGACGAACCCGGGCACGACGAAACGGTCGGAAGCGTCCAGCGTCTCAGCCCCCTCGTAATCGCCAAGGCCGGCCACGTAGCCGTCCACGACCGCGATGTCGCCCTCGAGCCACTCCCGCGTGAACACCGAGAAGACGCGCCCCCCGCGCACGACGAGGTCGGCCGGCTCGTCTCCCCGCGCCACCGCCAGCCGTCTGGCAAGGTCGGGCATGGGGCGACGATACCCTTGCCCGAGCGTGGAAGTCCTCACCCCCCGGTCTCTGGACGAGGCGCTGCGGCTGAAGGCCGAGCGCCCCGACGCGGTGCCGATCCAGGGCGGCACCGACGTGATGGTGGAGCTCAACTTCGACCGTGGTCGGCCCTCCGCGCTCCTGAACCTGAACGAGGTCCCGGAGCTGCGCGGCTGGTCGCGGGAGAACGGAAGGCTCCGGCTCGCCTCGGGTCTTACCTACACCGAGGCGATGGAAGTGCCGCTTGCAGAGGCCGCGCCCGCGCTCGCAGAGGCCTCGCGCACCGTCGGCGGCCCGCAGATCCGCAACCGCGGCACGATCGGCGGCAACCTCGGCACGGCCTCCCCGGCCGGGGACGCGCTCCCTCCCCTCCTGGTCGCCGAAGCCGAGCTTGTGCTCCAGAGCACAAGGGGTCAGAGGACCCTCCCGTTGAGCGACTTTCTGCTCGGCCCGAAGCGGAACGCGCTCGAGCCCGACGAGCTGATCACCGCCGTGCACATGCGGCCGACCGGCCCACGTCAGACGTTCATGAAGGTCGGCCCGCGCAACGCGATGGTGATCGCGGTCGTCTCCCTCGCGCTCGCGGTCGACGAGGAACGCGGCGAGGTTCGCGCCTCCTTCGGCTCGGCAGGGCCCGTGCCCGGGCTCGTGACGGCTCCGCTCGAGGAGCGCGACGAGCTGCCCGAGCGCGTCGCGCGACGGCCGCGAGCCCGATCGACGACGTGCGAGGGACCGCCGAGTACCGGCGCCACGCACTTCGCGTCCTCACCGCCCGAGCCCTTGAGCGCTGCCTCGCATGAGGATCCAGCTGACGGTCAACGGCGAGCGCAAGGAGACCGAGGTCTGGGAGGGCGAGAGCCTGCTCTTCGCGCTGCGGGAGCGGCTCGGCCTGCCGGGCTCGAAGAACGCCTGCGAGCAGGGCGAGTGCGGCTCCTGCTCGGTGCTCCTGGACGGCACGCTCGTCTGCGCGTGCCTCGTCCTCGCCGCCCAGGCGGACGGCCACCACGTCGTCACCGTCGAGGGGCTGGCGCAGGACGGGCAGCTGCACCGCGTGCAGGAGGCCTTCGCCGAGACCGGTGCCGTCCAGTGCGGCTTCTGCACCCCGGGCCTGATCGTCGCCACCGCCGACCTGCTGGAGCGAATGCCGAGCCCGAGCGAGGACGAGATGCGCGAGGCGCTCTCGGGCAACCTCTGCCGCTGCACCGGCTACGCGAAGATCTTCGACGCGGTCAGGCTGGCAGCGAGCCGGTGAGCGCGCCGGCTCAGAAGCTCGAGCTCGGCCGGATCGGCCAGAGCGTCAAGCGCGTCGACGCGATCCCGAAGGTGACCGGAGAGTTCGCCTACGCAAGCGACCTCGTCGCAGCCGGGATGCTCTGGGGTCACACCGTGCGCAGCCCTCACGCGCACGCCCGCATCGTCGAGATCGACATCTCGCAGGCGCTGGCGATGGCCGGCGTCCACGCCGTGCTCACGCATGCCGACGTCCCGGGCGCCAAGACCTACGGGCTCGAGTTCGCCGACCAGCCGGTGCTCGCGATCGACCGCGTGCGCTACTTCGGCGAGCCCGTCGCCGTCGTCGCGGCCGAGCACCCGGAGCAGGCGCGCCGCGCCGCCGAGAAGGTCGTGGTCGAGTACGAGCCGCTGGAGGCGGTCGTCGACCCCGAGCGCGCGACCGAGCAGGCGCCGATCCACGACGGGAACCCGACCGCCGGCCACGGCTTCCGCGAGGATCCGCGGCCGAACGTCCTGCGCTCGATCCTCGTCCGGCACGGGGACCCCGACGCGGAGGGCGACGTCTCGGTCAGCGGCGTCTACGAGCTCGGGATCCAGGATCAGGCGTTCCTCGGGCCCGAATCCGGCCTTGCCGTGCCCGACGGCGAGGGTGGTGTCGACGTCTACGTCGCCACGCAGTGGCTGCACGTCGACCGCGACCAGGTCGCGCCCTGCCTCGGGCTCGAGAAGGAGCAGGTGCGGATCCACCTTGCGGGCGTCGGCGGCGCCTTCGGCGGTCGCGAGGACCTGTCGATGCAGGTGCACGGCGCGATGCTCGCGCTCCACACCGACCGGCCGGTGAAGATGGTCTACAGCCGCGAGGAGTCGTTCGTCGGCCACGTGCACCGGCACCCGGCGAAGATCTGGATGGAGCACCGTGCCACCCGCGCGGGCAAGCTCGTCTGCGTCCGCGCGCGGATCCTGCTGGACGGCGGGGCGTACGCCTCCAGCTCCGCGGCCGTCACCTCGAACGCGGCCGTCGTTCGCCTGCGGCCCGTACAAGGTCGAGAACGCGCTGATCGAGTCCACCTGCGTCTACTCGAACAACCCGCCCTGCGGTGCGATGCGCGGCTTCGGCGCCGTCCAGGGCTGCTTTGCGCACGAGGCGCAGATGGACAAGCTCGCCGCCGCCCTCGAGATCGACCCGATCGAGCTGCGGCTCCTGAACGCCCTCGGGCCGGGCGACACGATGCCCATGGGCCAGGTCGTGACCGGCTCGCTTCCTGTCGCGGAGGTGATCCGGCGCGCGGCGGCGCTGCCGGTGCCCGAGGCCGAGGAGCTCCCGCGCGACCCGATCCGCCTGCCCGGCGGAGCCGGGAACACGACGCGGGGACAGGGCGTGAAGCGCGGCGTCGGCTTTGCCGTCGGCTTCAAGAACGTCTGCTACTCCGAGGGCTTCGACGACGCGTGCTCGGCGCGCGTGCGTCTCTGGCCCGGCCCGGACGAGGAGCTCGCCGCCGAGGTGCACTGCGCCGCGGCCGAGGTCGGGCAGGGCGTGACGAACGTGATCCTGCAGGTGGCGCGCACCGAGCTCGGCACGGAGAACGTCGTCCTCGCCCCCGGCTCGACCGACGGCGTCGACTCGGCCGGGTCGGCCTCGGCCTCTCGTCTCACCTGGATGGCGGCCGGCGCGGTGCGGCTGGCCTGCCAGGAGGCGCTGGAGGAGTTCCGACGCACGGGCGGCGAGGTCGACCTCGAGCGCACCTACCACCACTCGCGCACGTTCCCGCTCGATCCGGAGACCGGCCAGGTGACCGGCGACCGCGTCCATGTCGCCTACATCTGTGCCGCCATGCGCGTCGTCGCCGAGGTGGACGTCGAGCTCGGCCTCACGCGCGTCGTCTGGATCGGCGCCGCCCAGGACGTGGGCAAGGCGCTCAACCCGCAGGCCGTCCACGGCCAGATCGAAGGCGGCACCGCGCAGGGGCTCGGGCTCGCGTTGATGGAGGAGATCCAGACCCGCGACGGGCTGATCACGAACGCGAGCTTCACCGACTACCTGATCCCGACGACGCTGGACATGCCGCCGGTCGAGTCCGAGCTGATCGAGGATCCGGAGCCGGACGCGCCCTACGGCGCAAAAGGGGTCGGCGAGCCGCCGACGGTGGTCTCGACCGCAGCCGTCGTCTCGGCGCTACGTGCGGCGAGCGGGCGCGAGCTCAGCCGGGTCCCGGTCAGGCCGGACGACCTCGCCGGGCTCTAGGGGCGGAGCGGCGGTCGCCTCCCGGCGCAGGACGATCGCGACCGAGATCAGGATCAGCAGCGCGCCGGCGACGATGCGGACGGTCACGGACTCGTCGAGGACGATCACGCCGAGGGCGATCGCGACGACCGGGTTGACGTAGGCGTACGTCGACACCTTGCCGATCGGTGCATTCGCGAGCAGCCACACGTAGGCGCTGTAGCCGAGCAACGAGCCGAAGACGATCAGGTAGACGAGCCCGAAGACCGAGCGCCCCGACCAGCTGCTCGGATCGAGCTCGCTCGGGCTGTACGCGATCGAGCCGATCACCGTGAGCGCGACCCCTCCCGCGAGCATCTCGTAGCCGGTGGCGACGAGGGCGTCCCGCGGCACCCGCATCCGCGGCGAGAGGAACGAGCCGAGCGCCCACATGAACGCGGCGAGAACGGTCAGCAGGAGGTAGCCCAGCGGTCCGGTGTCGCTGCCGGGGTGGACGAGCAGGACGATCCCGACGAAGCCCACCACCAGCCCGATCGTCGAGACGAGGTCCGGCTTCTCCCGCGCGGCGAGTTGGAGCAGCAGCACCCAGAGGGGGATCGAGGCGATGATCAGCGAGGTCAGCCCGATCGGCACCTTCTGCTCGGTGATGAACAGGACCGAGTTCGCGCCGGGGAGCAGCAGACCGACCACCGCGGCCGACGCCAGCTCGGCCCTTCTCAGCCTCAGCCTCGGGAGCCCGTGTCGCCAGGCGACGAACCCGAGCATGAGCAGGCCCGCGGTCGTGAACCGCACTCCGGCCGCGAAGACGCCGGGCATCGTCTCCCCGGCGAGCTCGATCCCGAGGTAGGTCGAGCCCCAGACGATGTAGACCACCCAGAGCGCGATCCAGATCTTGGCGCCGGTGCTCACCCCCGTCACAACGACGGAGGCCCCGCTTCTCGTTCCGGGTTACTTCTTCAGCGTCAGACCTGCGCCGATGCCGAGCAGGACGATCCCGAGCACCCGCAACCACCCCACGCTGACGCGTTCCGCGCCGAGCAGGCCGTAGCGGTCGATCACGGCTCCCGCCGCGAACTGCCCTGCGAGCAGGATCGAGATGGTGGCGATCACGCCGATGCGCGAGCCGGCGACGGTGATCGCGAGCACGATGATCACGCTCATGATCGCACCGCTCCAGAGCCAGACCGGCTGCCGCGCTGCGGCGGAGAACTCGCCGAAGCTCTGACGCGCGACGAGCATGAGCGCGACCGCGAGCAGCGCCGCCAGCGTCGTCGCCCACGCGAGCGCGCCGAAGACGCCGACGCGGTCGCCGAGCTTCGCCATCACCGCGACCTGCACGGAGCCGGCGACACCCGCCACGATCGCGAACAGGACGACGAGGACGTTCACGGCCGGGCGAGCATCGCAGGGCCCTCGGACACGAAAGAGGGCCGGCTGGGCCGGCCCTCTTCGATCGTGTGGTACGACTCGGCTACCCGGTCGTGACCTGGTGCCGTCCACGGTCGGCGGTCTGCGCCGAACACCTGCACCTCGGCGACGTGCACCTCGTTCGCCCGGATGCTGGCGTGGCAGTCGGCGTTGTTGTTCGGGTCGTTGTCCTGGTCGCCCTGGTACGAGGGCTGACCGGTGCACTGGTTGTTCGTCACCACGAACTTGACGTGCGTCGCCGGCGGTCCGCCGAGGCGTCGAAGTAGCGCAGCGTCATGTCCGGCGTGCCCGGGCCGCGGGTTGACCGACGGGAACGCGTCGGCCGGCGACGTGACGATCTTCGTCCAGCCGGCGTCGATCGAGCCGTCGCAGGTCGGGTTCGCCGCGTTCTTGCCCGCGCGTGCACGCGTACGCGTCGAACGAGCGCAGCGCCGTGAAGCGGTTGTTGCCCGGCACGAGCAGCGCCGAGACGCCGAGCCGCTTGATCGTTGCCGCCGGCGTCGACGTCGCCGAGCTTGATCACGACCCAGCGGCCGTGCGACCGGCGCGCCGGTCTGTGCCGTCGTTCGTCGGCCTCGTTGTCGTCGATCAGGTTCGCCGAGGTTCGTGTTCGTCCCGAGCGCGTCGCCGGTGATCGTCGCGCCCTGCGACGACGACGCGAAGTTCGGCGCGAAGTGGATCGTGATGTTCCGGGTCTCGCCCGGCTTGCAGGTTCTTCACGTTGAAGCGGACGAGCCCGTAGCCGGGTGCGACCGCGATGAAGTTGTACGTCCACCGCTTCCCAGCCGCCAGCGAGTTCGGCCCGCGTTCGGCACGAACTGCGCCGTGTTGTCGAGGTTGCCCGTCGCGTTCGTGCCGGTCGGTGATCGTCGCCGGGTTGGTGTCCGCGATCTGCGTCGACGCGGGCCTGGTAGTCGCCGACGTAGATCTTCGCCTTCACCGGGACCGCGCGTCCTTCGTCCTTCGTGTCGGCGAAGAAGTTCAGCGTCGCGTTGTTCGCCAGCGGCGACGAGAAGTCGGGCACCGGATCGGTGTCCGCGTTGCTGACCGTGTTCTGGTGCTGGCCGAAGCCGCGCATCGCGAAGCCCTGCCAGAGCAGATCCTGGTTCGCGCCGCCGAAGCGGGCCAGGTCGGCGGCGAGCATCGCGTCGCGCGCCTGGATCATCGTCGGGTTGCGCGGCATCATCACCATCGCGTCGTAGTAGTCCTGGATCCAGCGCCGGTCGCCCGGGCACGTGGTCGGGGCGATCTGGCCGCGGGCACAGGCGATGTCCGTGGCCGCTCCGGGCGACGGGTAGCGCGCGAGGAACAGGTCGCGGAGGTCGATCTGCGACCGCGACCCAGATCTCGCCGTCGGCGTGCACCTCGGGGCCGACGATGTCGAAGCCGAAGTCGCCGTAGTTGAGCGGGTCGGTGTCGGGATTCTGGCCGGGCTCCGGGAACTCGCCGCCCATCGGCCGGCCCGCGAGGAAGTCGCGGATGCCGTTGTACGGTTGCCGGTGGCGTACGCGCCCTCGGTGTAGCGGTCCGCGCCCGCCGGGACCGGCAGGTGCAGCTCGTTCAAGGCCGCGAGCGCGTCGAAGTCGCCGAACGCCTCGCCCATCGCGCCGGCGGCGTTGCCCTGGCGGGCGCCGACGCCCTTGCCGATCATGCGGTTCTCGATCAGGTGGCCGAACTCGTGGCCGAAGACGGTGAAGTCGTAGGCGCCGTCGACGCACGGCGCGTAGAACGAGCCGGCGAGCGGCTGCCAGACGAACTGGTTCGTCGTCGGGTGCTGGCCGTCGGCGCCGGTGCCCATGTTCGCGTTGTCGCGGCTGCCGGTCGCGGCGCCGGACTGGGCGTTGCCGATCAGGCCGTCGTTGCCGAGCGGCAGCAGCCACCGGGCCGCCCGGCGGCGGCGACGGGTCGACCGTCGTGACGCCGTTGTTGTACTGCTGGGCGTTCCAGTGGCCCTCGTCGAAGCCGAGGTAGTACGCGCAGTCGTGCATGACGTTGTGGCCGACGAAGAGGGTGACCGTCGAGGCCTCGATGTCGTTGCCGGTCGGGTTGATCGCGGCGTTGACGTTGTTCGGGTTGCAGCCCGACGTGTACCAGGCGTTCGTGAACGCCGGCTGGTAGTCGCGGGTCGCGCTCGTCGCGCGGACGAGAGCCGGGTTGCCGTAGACGCCGTGGTTCGCCGCTCCACACCCGGGCGTCGTCGACGTTGTTGCCGCCGTCGTCTGCGTCGTGCCGAGGTCGGTGCCCGGCGACGGTCGAGCTGGACGTCCCACGGGAACTTCGAGGCGACGCCCATCGGGTAGACCGTCGTCGCCGGGTTGTCGCTCGCGACGACGTCGTGCAGCCGGCGGTCGCCGTCCAGCAGTAGAGCTGCGCGGTGTCCGTGGTCGGGTAGTTCCACGGGAACGCGTTCAGGTCGTTGAACGGCATCGAGTGCCGCGGGCGCCAACCAGGTCGGGTTGTCCGCGAGGTAGTCGACCAGGTTCTGCCGGTAGAGCAGCTTGCCGGTCGCCGCGTCGACGATCACGCGGTAGGAGTCCTGCGCGCCGTCGGATCGTCCTGGTCACGGTCGTGTCGTAGGCGCGGATCGCGCCCTTGCGTCGGAGTGCCGAACACGGTCGGATGCACCGTCTGCACGCCGCTGAAGCCGCGGCGGCCGAGACCGCAGCGACCCGTTGGCGGTCTTGCCGAGTGCAGCCACGCTCACCCGACGCGGGCTGCCGGCGGCGTTGGCGGCCGTGCCTCCACGCGGAGACCGGCGAGAGCGCGCGCTTGCCGGTGACGGCGGTGTCCGGCGACAGCGACGACGACGCGTAGACGACCTTCCAGCCGTGCTTCGCCTGGACGACGGTCGACGGTCACGACGCCGTCGGCCGACAGCGACGCCGCCGAACGCCTGGCGGAAGGTGACGGCATGGACGCTGGCTGCCTCGCAAGGGCGCGGCGGTCAGCGAGGCGCAGGTGCCAGACCGACCTGAGCCGGAAGAGCTGCTTGTGCGCGGCGAGCCAGCTGCGGGCGGCCGCCGCCGGCCGACGGCGCCTTGAGCCCGGTGGCGAGGTAGCCGCCGTAGTGGATGATCGACGCAGGCGTTCCACGTGAGCTCCACGAGACCCGGCCGTGGATGGATTTCGCAGCCTTGAGCTGCGCCTTCGTCGGCGCGACCTTGCCGCGCGCGTCGAAGTCGGACAGCTGACCCGCGATTGGCCCTCGAGATGGACGACTGCCGAGGCTGCTCGAAGTGAGCGTCAATGCGAGGACTGACAGGCCGGCGAGCAGCAGTAGCTGCATGCTCGTGCTCGCCAGGGCAGGACGCTGAGGCGTCTCATACTCCCCCCTTCGTGGTTGCTCTGCCGTTCGCAGCCACACGGCCGCCGCATAGGTCGACGGCTGCGGGCTGGTTGTACCAAAGGTGGCCGCACGCCCGCGCCGGTCCTGGGAGCTAGGCTCCGCTCCGTCCGACGAAAGGGGAGTGCTGCATGGTCAGGGCCTTCGTGCTCTACGAAAGCGAGCCGGATCCGGAGCGGTACGAGCGGCACGCCGAGCTCTGCCGGCAGGTGCCCGGAGCGACCTTCCGGCACGGGAAGGTCTTCGGAGCGCCGATGGGCGAGCCGCCGTACGCCTACTACGCCGAGTGGGAGTTCCCCGACCGCGACGCCTTCAAGGAGGCTGCGCGCAGCGAGGAGTTCATGGCGACCGGCAAGGACGCGATGGAGATGGGCGGGCGCTTCCACGTGCTCTTCGCGGACGTCTCGTGAGCGAGCACCAGCCCGACGCTCCGCGGCCGCTTCCGCCGGACGAGCTCGGCTTCGAGCGGATCGTCTACGAGAAGGCGCCGCCGCGCGCGACGATCACGCTCAACCGGCCCGAGGTCCTGAACGCCTTCGACTTCCAGATGCTGCGCGAGCTCGCGCGCGCCTGCGAGGACGCTTCCTGGGACGACGAGATCCGCGTCGTCGTCCTGACGGGAGCCGGGCGCGCCTTCTGCGTCGGCGCCGACCTCAAGTCGTGGGCCGACGACTACCTGGGCAAGCCGACCGAGTACTGGAAGTGGTTCGGGGCGTTCAAGGACTGCCCACGACCGCCTGCGCGAGATCGGCAAGCCGACGCTCGCGCGGATCAACGGGATCGCGGTCGGAGGCGGGAACGAGCTGCAGATGGCGTGCGACCTCGCGGTGATGGTCGACGACGCGTTCATCCGGCACGTCGGGCCCGAGCACGGCTCGGTGCCCGCCGGGCGGCGCGACGCAGTGGCTGACGATCATGGTCGGCGACCGGCGGGCCCGCGAGATCGTGCTGATGTGCGAGGAGCTACCGGCGCGCAAGGCCGAGGAGTGGGGCCTCGTCAACTGGGCCGTGCCCGCTGCCGAGCTCGACGCGAAGGTGGACGCGGTCGTCGAGAACCTCGCGCGGAAGCTGCCGCAGACGACGCGCTACGCGAAGCAGCACCTGAACTTCTGGAAGGACTTCGCGTGGCACGAGACGATCAACCACGCGCGCGACTGGCTCGCGCTCTCGATGGCGACCGAGGAGCCGCGGAAGGCGATCGAGCGCTTCCTGGAGCGCAAGTGAGCCTCGTCCAGGTCGAGCGCGACGGCGCGATCGCCGTCGTCCTGCTCAACCGGCCCGACGCGCTGAACGCGCTCTCGGACGAGCTGATGGACGAGCTCGTGTCGGCGCTCGAGGAGCTCGACCGAGACGGGGCGGTGCGCGCGATCGTGCTCGGCGGCTCCGAGCGTGCCTTCGCCGCCGGCGCCGACATCGGCGAGCTGGCGCAGGTCTCCGCGATCGAGCTCTACTACCAGCGGCGAATCGAGCGCTGGGACGCGATCCGCGGGCTCTGGACGCCGCTCGTCGCGGCCGTCTCGGGCTACTGCCTCGGCGGCGGCTGCGAGCTCGCGATGGCGTGCGACCTGATCGTCGCCTCCGAGTCGGCGGAGTTCGGCCAGCCCGAGACCGGGCTCGGGATCATTCCCGGCGCCGGCGGCACGCAGCGGCTGACCCGCGCCGTCGGCAAGGCGCTGGCGATGGACGTGATCCTGAGCGGCCGGCGGCTCTCGGCCGCGCGAGGCGCTCGCCGCCGGCCTCGTCGCGCGGGTCGTCGCCAAGGAGGCATGGCTCGACGAGGCGAAACGCGTCGCGCGCGAGATCGCCGAGAAGGGCCCGGTGGCCACGCGCCTGGCCAAGGAGTCGGTCGACCGCGCCTTCGAGTCGACGCTCGCCACCGGCCTCGAGGCCGAGCGGCGGGCGCTCTACCTCGCCTTCGCGAGCGAGGACGCGAAGGAGGGCCTGACGGCGTTCACGGAGAAGCGGAAGCCGGAGTTCAAGGGACGCTGAGCCGGTTCGCGCGTCTCCTCGAGCCGCCGCGACTCCGCACGCGGGAGGAGCGAGGAAGTCTGCAGCCCGTCTAGCCGTCGAGCTCGGCGGGCACGAGCTCCAGCTCGAGCTCCCGGCCCTCGCGGAGGACGCGCACCGGCACGTTCGCGCCGATCCGCTCGACCACCATCAGGCGCTGGATGTCGTCGACGTCGGAGACCGGAGCGCCGTCGAGCTCGACGATCAGGTCCTCGGGTCGCAAGCCCGCCGCGGCCGCCGGCGTGCCCTCGACCACCTGGACGACCTCGACCCCGGCCTCGCGTCCGAGCTGCCTCGCCAGGCGCGGCGGCAGCGGCCGCGCGCCGCCGGCGATCCCGAGGTAGGCGCGGCGGAACCGGCCTTCGGTCATCAGCGCGCCGACGATCTGGCGGGTGGCAGCGTTGACCGGAACAGCGAGGCCCAGGCCGACGCCCGCGACTGCCGTGTTCACGCCGACGACGTGCCCGGCGCCGTCCGCGAGCGCGCCGCCGGAGTTCCCGGGGTTGAGCGCGGCGTCGGTCTGGATGACGTTGTCGACCACCCGTCCGCTCTGGGTCGGCAGCGACCGGCCGAGCGCCGAGACGACGCCCGCCGTGACCGACCCGGCGAAGCCGTTCGGGTTGCCGATCGCGACGACGAGCTGACCGACGCGGAGGCGCTCGGCGTCGCCGAGCTGCGCCGCCACGAGGTCGTGGGCGTCGGCACGAAGCACCGCGAGATCCGAGTGGACGTCGGAGCCGATGACCTCGAACCCGAGCTCGCGGCCGTCGACGAAGGACGCCCGGCCCGTGCCCCGGCTGCCCGCGACCACGTGCGCCGAGGTGAGCATGAATCCGTCGGGCGTGATCACGACCGCGCTCCCGCCGCCGTTCAGCGTGCGGCCTCCGCGGCCGCGGTGCGACACGCGCAGGTTCGCGACCGAGGGCGCGAGGCGCTCCGCCACGGAGATCACCGCGCGGGAGTACGCGTCGAGGGCTTCGGCCTCGCTCGGCGGATCGGAGATGAACGTCAGTCCGGCCACGCCTCGAAGCTAGCAACCCGGTTATAGGCTGCGCCGATGGCCGAGGCCGAGACGAGCAGAGACGGCGCGGTCCTGACGATCACGCTCAACCGGCCGGACGTGCTCAACGCGTTCAACGCCGACCTGCACCGCGCGCTGGTCGCCGCGCTGAAGGAGGCGCGAAGCGACGAGGTGCGCGCCGTCGTGCTCACCGGAGCGGGACGCGGGTTCTGCGTCGGGCAGGACCTGACCGAGTTCCGCGAGGCGCCGGGAGACATCGGCGACCGCCTGCGGCGCGGCTACCACCCGAACATCCGGGCGCTGCGTGCGCTCGAGAAGCCGGTGCTCGCGGCGGTGAACGGCCCCGCCGCCGGGGCCGGGCTCTCGCTTGCCTGCGCCTGCGACCTGCGCCTCGCCGGCGAGAGCGCCACCTTCGTCCCCGCGTTCATCAACATCGGCCTCGTGCCGGACTCCGGCAGCACCTACTTCGTACGGCGGCTGCTCGGCACGGCGAGGGCCTTCGAGTGGATGACCTCCGGGCGGCGCCTCGGCGCGGCCGAGGCGCTCGAGTGGGGCCTCGTCTCCGAGGTGGTGCCCGACGAGCGCCTACGCCGAGCGCGCGGCCGAGCGGGCGGCCGAGCTCGCCGCGATGCCGACCCGGGGCGTGGGCCTGACCAAGCGGCTCTTCGACCACGCCGAGAACGCGACCCTCGAGGAGCAGCTGGAGTTCGAGGCGCAGCTCCAGTCCGTCGCCACGGGGACCGCCGACTTCCGCGAGGGAGTGGCGGCGTTCCTGGAGAAACGGGAACCGCGCTTCGAGGGCCGCTGACGCGCCCGTTACGATCGGGCGCATGGAAACCACCGCTTCCACCACCCCGGCGCTGCACCCGATTCGCCTCGCTCGTCAACGACGACCTGCAACGGAACCGCCTCACGGTCTTCTTCCGGCTGATCCTCGCCATCCCCGGCCTGCTCTGGGCCTCGCTCTGGGGCGTGATCGCCGTCCTGGCACTGATCGTGGACTGGTTCGCGACCCTGATCACGGGGCGTTCGCCGGAGGGCCTGCACAACTTCCTCGCGACCTACCTGCGCTTCGTCACGCACCTGCGCGCGTACATCCTGCTGATCGCCGACCCGTTTCCCGGCTTCACCGGCCGCCAGGGGACCTACCCGATCGACCTCGAGGTCGACCCGCCCGAGCCGCAGAGCCGGCTGACGGTTCTCTTCCGGATCATCCTCGCGATCCCGGCCCTGTTCGTGGCGAACATCCTCTCGAACCTGTCCCAGCTGCTGGCCATCTTCAGCTGGTTCGTCGCACTGGTGATGGGGCGCGTGCCCGAGGGATTGCGGAACTTCGCCGCGCTCGCGCTTCGAATCGAGACGCAGACCTACGCCTACGTGATGCTGCTGACGCAGCGCTACCCGAGCTTCAACGTCGGGATCGAGTCCTAGCCGCGGCTAGCCGGTCGACCCGGAGGCGCAGCCGGTCAGCCCGAGCTGCTCGCGGGCCAGCCGATCCTGGTCGGCGTCCCGTTGCTGCAGCTGCCTGAAGGCGGTCTGCACTCCCGGCTGGTCGTTGTCGCGGAGCGCGTCGTGCAGCTTCTTCGCGGCGTCCACCTCGGCGTCGGCGATCTGCATCCAGCGGTCGTAACGGCCCTGGAGGTTCTCGGGCGGGCTGAGCGCGCGGAGCTCGTCGTTGCCCTTGCGAATCACCGGCAGCACCCGCTCGATCGCACTGGCCAGCTGGGCCGAGTCCCCGGCCGGGACGCCGCGCATCGCGGCTTGGACGCGCCGCTCGTACTTGGCGCAGATCGCATCGGCGCGAGTGACGAACTCGGACTTCGTCAGGCGGTCGCTCCCGCCTCCGCACCCGGCCGCGACGAACGCGGGGACGGCGACGGCGAGCAGCAGGAGGCGGAGGGGCATCAGATCGTCTTGAACTGCTCGAAGGGCTGCTTGCAGCTGCGGCAGTAGCGCAGCGAGCGGCACGGCGTCGGGCCGAAGATGTTCTCGAGCGCGGTGTCGCGCGAGCCGCAGTACGGGCAGCGGAAGCCGTTCGACTCGAGCTGCACGAGCGTCGGCGGCGCCGTGCCGCGGGGCGCCGGCGGCGCGAAGCCGGACGCGCGCAGCTTCTCCCGGCCTTCCGGCGTGATCCGGTCGGTCGACCACGAGTCGTCGTGAGCACGCCTCGAACCTCCGGCTCCGCCCCGAGCGACCGGATGCGCTCGGCCATCGCGTCGCGCATCACCTCGAGCGCCGGGCAGCCGAGGAACGTCGGCGTGAAGTCGACCTGGACGCGGCCCTCCTCGACGTGGACGTCCCGGACGACCCCGAGCTCCACCAGCGAGATCACCGGGATCTCCGGGTCCGGGATCTCCGCGAGCGCGGCCCAGACCTGCTCGGCGGTCACCACGACGTTCCGGCCGGCTGCGAGCGCCGCACCATCGTCATCTCCTCCCAGAGCTCCCCGAGCTCCGGCGAGTGCCCGTCCCGCTCCTCCCGGTCGAGGATCGCAGCCGCGAGCGGCCGGAGCTCGTCGAGGGCCGCGGTGAAGCGCGGTTCCCGGGCGAGGCGGTCGAACCACATCTGGGCGTGCAGCCGGTGGTAGACCTCCTCGCGGTCGATCTTGGCGGCGAGCCCCGCCACCTCCGAGTCGTCGGAGGCCTTCAGGCGCTCGAGCCGGATCGCATCGGCCTCCTCGTAGAGATGGTGCCGCGCGATCGTGTGCTCCCAGCTCGGCAGCCGCAGCTCGACGAGCCGGGCGCAGCGGTACTCGTCGGGGTCGCGGTCGAAGGCGAGCTCGTCCGCGGTCGTGCCGAGGTCGCGCGCCGCCAGCTCGTACAGCGCCCGCGCGTGCCCGATCTCGTTCTGCGCGATCGAGGAGAAGGCGACGTCCTCCTCGAGGAAGGGCGCGATCCCGGTCCACTCCGAGTCGCGCCAGCCGAGGATCAGCTCGTCGTCAGCGATCTCGAGGAGCAGCTGTGCCCGCTCGCTCACGTGCCTCCTTGAGCTTCTCCTTCAGCGGATAGCCGTCCACGCGGTGGTAGTTCCGGTTCAGCTCGTCGACGAAGTCGTCGATCTCGCGGACGGCGTTCCGGGGGACGACCCAGAGCGCGGCCGACTCGCCGCGGCGGCCGTACTGCTCGCGCGCGTACCACTCGGCGAAGCGCTCGTCGGGAGCCTCGATCGAGCCGGCGTGCTGGAAGGCCTGGCCCTTCCGCTCCTGCCGGAACACCTCGTAGATCACGCCGGCGCCCCGTCCCTTTGTGCTCCAGTGCACGAGTTCCCATCTTGTTCACTGGAGCACAAGCACGGTTCAGGCGGCGTCGGAGAGGAGGACCGCTCGGACCCACGCCGAGTTCTCGCGCGCCTTGCGCCTGAGGTCGAGCCGCTCCTCGGTCTTCGGGCCGTGGCCGGTCACGACGTGCATGAGCTCGTCCCAGTCGGGCTCGGTGTAGTGCCAGCGCCCGGTCTCCTCGTCCTTGCGCAGCGCCGGGTCGGGCACGGTCAGGCCGAGCTCCCAGATCTGCGGCACGTAGCCGTCGAGGAACTGCTGGCGCGCCTCGTCGTTCCCCTGGCTCTTGATCCGCCAGATCACCATCGGGTCCTCGTCGGCCGGGATCGGGTTGCCGTGGAACTGCATCAGCGGGCCCCACCAGCGGGTCGACGCGCCTCCTGCACCAGCTCGCGCTGGTCGTCGGTGCCGTTCATCAGCGTCAGGATCACGTCGCGGCCGTGGAGGATGTGGAACGACTCCTCCCAGCAGATCTTCTTCATGATCCGCGCGTACGGCGCGTACGAGCACTTGAGCAGCGCCTTCTGGCTGATGATCGCGGCCGCGTCCACGAGCCAGGCGATGACGCCGACGTCGCCCCAGGTCTTGGTCGGGTAGTGGAAGACGTTGTGGAACTTCGCCTTGCCCGAGATCAGGTCGTCGAGGCACTGCTCGCGCGGCTTCCCGAGATCCTCGACGACGCGGTAGATCAGCTGCGCGTGGCCGACCTCGTCCTGCACCTTCGCCGTGAGCGCGAGCTTGCGCTGCAGCGTCGGCGCGCGCAGGATCCACTCGCGCTCGGGCAGCACGCCCATCAGCTCCGAGTTGCCGTGCATCTCGATGAACTTGCGCAGGCGGGCCCGGTACTCGTCGGGCATCCAGTCGTCGGTCTCGACCTGGCCGCCGGACTGCACGTATTCGAGGAATTCCTGCTCTTGCTCTGTCATCCGGACGCCTCCCAACCGAACGATCGTTAGGGTGGAAGTGTAGTGGCTGCGAGGACGGTTGGCCTGCTTCATCCCGGCGAGATGGGGGCCGCGGTCGGGGCGGTCCTGCGCGGTCGGGGCCTGCGAGTCCTCTGGGCCTCGGAGGGGCGAAGCGCCGAGACCCGGGAGCGCGCCGAGGCCGCCGGGCTCGAGGATGTCGGCTCCGCGGCGGAGCTGGCCGGGAGCGACGTCGCTGCTGTCCGTTTGCCCGCCGCACGCGGCTCTCGACGTCGCGCGTTCGGTCGGGCGGTTCGAGGGTCTCTACGTGGACGCGAACGCCGTTGCGCCGGCCACCGCCCGCAAGGTCGCGGAGATCGTCCGTGCCGCAGGCGGCGAGCTCGTCGACGGCGGCATCGTCGGCTCGCCCCCGCGCGAGGCCGGCACGACGCGGCTGTATCTCTCCGGCGCGCAGGCGGGCTCGATACGCGAGCTGTTCGCGGGCTCGGTCGCTCGACGCACGCGTGGTCTCGGACGAGGTCGGTGCCGCCTCGGCAGTCAAGATGGCCTACGCGGGCTGGACGAAGGGGACGGCCGCGCTGCTGCTCGCGATCAGGGAGCTCGCCCGCACGGAAGGAGTCGAGGAGGCGTTGCTCGAGGAGTGGGACCTGTCGCTGCCGGAGCTGCGCGACCGCTACCGGCGCGCCGCCCGCTCGGCCGACGCGAAGGGCTGGCGCTGGGTCGGGGAGATGGAGGAGATCGCCGCGACCTTCGAGGCCGCGGGTCTGCCGGACGGCTTCCATCGAGCGGCTGCAGAGGTCTACCGCGACCGATGAGCACCCGTCGCGAAGAGCTGACCCGCCAGGCCGCGCGGCTGTTCGCGCAGAAGGGCTACCACGGCACCTCGATCGGCGAGATCGCCGAGGCGCTCGGCGTGCAGAAGGGCTCGCTCTACGCCCACATCGAGTCGAAGCAGGACCTGCTCTACGAGACGATGCTCGAAGGCGCGCGCGCGTTCCACGCGGGCCTCGACGCGATCGGCGACGAGCTGCGGCCGTCCGAGAAGATCCGGCTCGCGCTGCGCTCGCACCTGCGCGTCGTCGCCGACCAGCTCGACGTCGCGACCGTGTTCGTGCAGGAGTGGCGCTACCTCGAGGGCGAGCGGCGCGACGAGATCATCGCCGAGCGGCGGCGCTACGAGGAGCGCATCCGCGCGCTCTTCCGCGAGGGCCGCGACCTCGGCGAGCTGCGCAGCGACCTCGACGACGCGACCGCGGCGCTGCTCGCGCTCTCGGCGGCGAACTGGGCCTACACGTGGCTGCAGCCCGGGCGCGACACCGACGAGCTCGCCGACCGCTTCTACGCGTTGCTCGTCGACGGGATGCGCGGCTACGCGACGCCTACGGCTTGAGTCACCGCCGCCGCGGGTCGTCGCCGCTCGCGTACGGTCGATCGCCGCGAGCTGCCATGCTCGCGGCAGCTTATGGAAGTCGTCCTGATCGTGAACCCGTTCGCAAGCGGGGTCTCGGAAGCGCGTGTCGAGGCCGTCGAGCGAGAGCTGCAGCGCGTCGCCGACGTCCGCAGGCGCGTCACCGAGCGGCCGGGGCACGGTGCCGAGCTCGCCGCCGAGGTGCTCCCCGAGCAGGCGCTCGTCGTCTTCTCCGGCGACGGCGGCTTCAACGAGGTGCTGAACGGCGTCTCGGACGGCGTCCCGGTCGGGTTCCTGTCCGGGCGGCGGGACGAGCGTGCTCTCGCGGGCGCTCGGGCTCGCCGCGCGACCCGGTCGCCGCCGCGCGGCAGGTCGCCGAGGCGCTCGAGACCGGGCGCGGACGCGGACGGATCTCGCTCGGGCGCGTGAACGGACGCCGCTTCGGCTTCTCCGCGGGGATCGGCCTCGACGCCGAGCTCGTCCGCCGCGTCGACGCGCTCGGGCGCCGGGACGACGGCAAGCGACCGGGCGACCTCGCCTTCCTGCTTGCGCGCCGCGGCTCGCTGGCCGAGCAGGCGCGGACGCTTCGAGCCCGCGCTCGAGGTGCGGGGCCTCGGGCGGGCGGCCTTCGCGCTCGTCGCGAACACCGACCCGTACACCTACGCAGGCCGCGTGTCCGTGCACGTGGCGCCCGAGGCGCGCTTCGAGCTCGGCCTCGACCTCGTCGCGCCGGAGCGGGTCCGGGCCGTCGACGCTGCCGCGGCTCGCTGCGCTACGTCGCTGCGCGGCAAGCGGGCTGGAGACCGCGAGCGACGTCCTCTACGGCCACGATCTCGACCGGATCGAGATCGCCTGCGACCGGCCGCTGCCGCTGCAGGCCGACGGCGAGGACCTCGGCGACGTCGAGGAAGCCGTCTTCGAGGCCGAGCGGGACGCGATCGCCGTGCTCGTCTAGGGTTCGGTCGTGAGTGGCGCTCGAAAGCTCCTGCTGAGCGGCGTCGCGGTGACCGCGCTGCTCGTGTTCGTCGCGATTGCGAGCCACGCGCACCGGCCTGGCGGCGGCAGCGGCGGTGGCACGCGCACAGGCGCCGACGCTGGTCTTGGACTACGTCGCGAGCGTCGCTGCTCGTGCTGATGCCGTTCGGGGCGATCCTCGTGATCTGGGGCCTGCGCCGACCGCCGGCGCCAGCAGGCGCTCGCAGGGCGGACGAGCTGGCGGCGCACGCTCGTCGGCGGTCCTCATCATCGCGCTGCTCGCTCTCGGTCGCGGTCCTCATCCGCCACAGGCGCCAGCGGGACGCCGCCGGACGGCCCGGCGCGCTTCCGCCCATCGGGATCCTCGGCGGCGCATCGGGTCCGCAGGCCGCCCAGAGGCGCCAGCCCGAGACGGCCAAGCCGCACACGCCACAGTGGCGCTGGCTGCCGGTGCTCGTGCTCGGCTCGCTCCTGGTCGGCGATCTTCGTCGCCGCGGGCGTGGTCACGGCGCGCAGGCGCGCCGCGACCGTGAGGCCCTCGACGAAGAGGCCGCGCTCGGCGGGCGCTCGACGAGGTGCTCGCCGACACGCTCGACGACCTGCGCGCCGAGCAGCGACCCGCGCCGGGCCGTGATCCGCGCGTACGCGCGGATGGAGAAGACCTTCGCCGCCTACGGCGTTCCGCGCGAGGAGCCCGAGACCCCGCGTCGAGTACGTCGGGCGCGTGCTCGACAGCGCTGCGCGTGAGCATGCGCCGGTGCGGCGGCTGTCGCAGCTGTTACGAGCGCGCGAAGTTCAGCCCGCACGAGATCGACGCCGCCGATGAAGGACGACGCGATCGAGGCGCTCGCCGGCCTGCGTGCCGAGCTCGAGGCGGAGCGGATGCAGGCGGCATGAAGCCGATGATCCAGAGCCTGGATCTTCCTCACCGTCCTCGCGACGATCGCGCTCCTCGTGCGCGCGATTGCGCGCAGCCGGGCCGCTTTGAGCTCGAACTCGACGTCTACATCCTCGTGCGTCGGCGCGACTGGCGCTGCTCGAACGTCGTGATCGCGACGCGGCGAGGCGTTTCCGCGCGCGGGGCGCTCGGCGCTCGCCGAGGCGCTCGACCGCGAGCCGCCCGAGGCCGCTGCGCCCGCCCGAGCTCGAGCGGCTCGAGCGCGAGCTGACGCTCGGCGATCGCTCGACCGCGTTCGACCTGCACTCCGGCTGCGGCCGATCGCTGCGCGAGATCGCCGACGCAGCGGCTCGCCGCCCGCGGGCTGCGGCTCGACGGCGGCGGCGCCGCGGTCGAGGAGGTGCTCGGCGAGGAGCTCTGGGAGCTCGTCCGCCCGGACCGCGAGCCGCCCGTCCGAGCGGCTTCGCGCCGGGAATCTCGCCGCCGGCAGCTGCGCGCGTCGTCGAGCGGCTGGAGGCGCTGTGACGGTCGACGCAGCTCGCGCAGCCGCGCGAACGACGATCCTCGACGAGGTCGAGCGCGCGGTCGTCGGCAAGCGCGAGGCGCTCGAGCTCGTCCTGCTCGGGATCCTCGCCGACGGCCACGTCCTGATCGAGGACTTCCCCGGCCTCGCCAAGACGCTGATCGCCCGCGCCTTCGCGCAGGTGACGAGCATCGGCTTCACGCGCGTCCAGTTCACGCCCGACCTGATGCCCTCCGACGTGACCGGCTCCTCGATCTACAACCAGCGCGAGGCCGACTTCGAGTTCCGGCCCGGGCCCGATCTTCACCAACCTCCTCCTCGCCGACGAGATCAACCGCGCCCCACCGAAGACGCAGGCCGCGCTGCTCGAGGCGATGCAGGAGCGGCAGGTCACGATCGAGGGCGACGACGCACCCGCTCGCGCCGCCGTTCCTCGTGCTCGCGACGCAGAACCCGATCGAGTACGAGGGCACCTACCCGCTGCCCGAGGCGCAGCTCGACCGCTTCCTGCTGCGGATCGGCGTCGGCTACCCCGAGCGCGAGGACGAGTGGGACGTGCTCGCAGCGCCGGCTCGAGCGCGGCGCCGACGAGGTCGAGCTGGAGCCGGTCGTCGGCCGCGACGAGCTGCTCGAGATGCAGCGGGCGATCGAGCAGGTGCACGTCGACGCGCAGCGTCGGCCTCTACATGGTCGACCTCGTCGCGGCGACGCGCGACGGCTCCGCGGCGTCCAGGTCGGCGCGAGCCCGCGCGGCTCGCTCGCGCTGCTGAAGCTCTCGCGCGGCCGGGCCGCGCTCGACGGGCCGCGACTTCGTCACGCCGGACGACGTGAAGGCGGTCGCCGTGCCCGCGCTCGCGCACCGGCTCTCGCTGCGGCCCGAGCTCTGGGTGCAGCGGCTGCGGCCGGACGACATCGTGCTCGAGCTGCTCGACCGGGTGCCGACGCCGGCAGCGGCCGAGCCGACGCCCGAGCCGGCGCCGAGTGACCCGCGCGGCGACGGCGAAGCTCGGCGCGTACGCCGCGCTCGCCGGCGCTCGGCCTGCTCGCCGCGCTCGTGCTCGGCCGGCCCGGAGCTGGCCGCCCTCGCGGCGCCGTTCGCGCTCCTGCTCGTCGTCGGGCTCTCGCTCGCGGAGCCGCCGCGGGTCTCGGCGCGTCTTCGAGCTCGACGCCGAGCGCGCAGGTCGAGGGCGAGCCGGTCGAGGCGACGCTCGAGCTGCGGGCCGAGACGCCCGTCCCGCGGCTCGAGCTGCTGCTTCGACCTCCCGGACGGGCTCGGTCGCGGAGGCGCCGAACCCGCAGCTGCTGCGGCTTGCACGCCGGGCGAGCGGCGCGAGCTCGAGCTACGCGCTCCGCTGCGAGCGCTGGGGCGCCTACCTCGTCGGCGACCTCGTCCTCCGCGCGCACGACCGCTTCGGGCTGCTCGTCTTCGAGCAGACGCTCGAGCGGCGGCGCCCGCTGAAGGTCTACCCGCGCGGCGAGGAGCTGCGAGAGCTGCTGCGGCCGCTCGAGACGCAGCCCTTCGCCGGCAACCAGCTCCCGCGCACGCGCGGCGAGGGGATCGAGTTCGCCGACCTGCGGCCGTTCGTGCCCGGCGACCGCGTCCGCCGCGTCAACTGGCGGGCCACCGCGCGGCGCGGCGAGCCGTGGGTGAACGAGACCCATCCGGAGCGGAACACCGACGTCGTCATCTTCCTCGACACCTTCGCCGAGGCCCGCGGCGGCGGCGAGCGGCACGCTCGACCTCGCCGTGCGACGCGGCGGCTCGCTCGCGGTGCACTACATGCGCGAGAAGGACCGCGTCGGCCTCGTCGCCTTCGGCGGCGTGCTCAACTGGCTGACCGCCTCGAGCGGGCTCGTCCAGCTCTACCGCGTCGCTCGACTCGCTGCTCGACGCCGAGATCTTCCTCAGCTACGCGTGGAAGGACATCGACCTGCTGCCGGTGCGCACGCTGCCGCCGCACGCGCTCGTGCTCGCGCTCACGCCGCTGCTCGACGAGCGCTCGGTGCGGGCGCTGCTCGACCTGCGCGCGCGCGGCTTCGACCTGGCGGTCGTCGAGATCTCGCCGGTGCCGTTCGCCGCCGCAGGCGAGCCGGCGAGCTCGACGAGCTCGCGCTACCGGCTCTGGCTGCTTGCGCCGCGACGCCTTGCGCAGCCGCGCTACCTGCGGCTCGGCGTGCCGGTCGTCGAGTGGCGCGACGGCGATGCCGCTCGCAGGCCGTGCTGGAGGAGGTGAGGACATTCAGGCGCCACGCCCGGGTCGCGCGCGTCTAGCCACGGGAGCCGGCGCCGTCCTCGTCGGCGTCGGCGCTCGCGCTCTCGCCGCTCGTTCGGGGCTCCGACGACCGGGCCCTGCTTGCTCGCGCTCGGCGCCGGCGGCCTGCTCGCGCTCTGTCTCGGGCTCGCGGTTCGCTGGAGCGCGGCGGTCGCGTTCGCCATCGGCGGTGCTGGGCGCCGAGCAGGCGGTGCGGCTCGCGCGACGGGCCCGACGCGCTCGACCGCTGGACGCCGCTCTACGCCGGCGCGTTCCTGCTTGCTCGCGGAGCTCGCGTGGTGGTCGCTCGAGCCCCGCGTGGCCGCCTGGACCGAGCGCGACGCGGCGCTGCGGCGCCTGGCGACGGTCCTGGCTCGTCTGCGCGGCCGGGAGTCGCTGCTCGGCCGTCGTCGTGCTCGCGTCGCGGGCGCGCCGATCCACGGCGGCGTCGGGCTCGAGCTCGCCGGCGTGCTCGCCGCGACCGCCGCGCTGGCCGTCGTGGCGGCCGTCGCGCGGTCGCGCGTCGGGTAGATTCGCCGGCGCATGGCCCAGGTGCTTCCGGCCGAGCGCGACCTCCGGCGCGTGATCGGCGACGGCGACGGCGTCCCGGACGGCGAGGTCGAGGGGCTCTCCGAGCAGGACCTGCTCGAGCTCCACCGCTGGCTCGTCCTGCTGCGCACCTACGACGAGCGCTCGGTCGTCTACCACCGCCAGGGCCGGATCGGCACCTACGCGATCTTCTGGAACCACGAGGCGATGCAGGTCGGGCTCGGTGTACGCGCTCGAGCGCGACGACTGGATCTTCCCGAGCTACCGCGAGTCGGCGATCGGCCTGCTGCGCGGGATGCCGGCCGTCGACGATCCTCTCCTGGTGGCGCGGCCATCCGGCCGGCTGGTGGAACCCGGCCGACTGGAACGTCGCCTCGATCTGCGTCCCGATCGCGACGCACGTGCCGCACGCGGCCGGGCTCGCCTGGGGCAAGAAGCTGCGCGGCGAGCGCGACCTGCGCGATCGCGTACTTCGGCGACGGCGCCACCTCCGAGGGCGCCTTCCACGAGGGCGCGAACTTCGCCGCCGTGATGCGCGCGCCGCTCGTCCTCTTCTGCAACAACAACCAGTGGGCGATCTCGACGCCGCTCTCGGCGCAGACGGCCGCCGAGACGCTCGCCGACAAGGCGGTCGGCTACGGGATCCCCGGGCGTGCGCGTCGACGGCGGCGACGTGCTCGCGGTCTACGAGGCGACGCGCGAGGCCGTCGACGCGGGCGCGCGCCGGCGAGGGGCCGACGATGATCGAGGCGCGTCACCTACCGCGCGGCGCCGCACGCGACGGCCGACGACCCGAGCGCGTACATCGACCTCGAGCGCGTCGAGGAGGAGAAGCAGCGCGAGTGCGTCGGCCGCTACGAGGCCTACCTGCGCCGGCTCGGGCTGCTCTCGGACGAGGCCGCCGAGGCGGTTCGGGCCGAGGCCGCGGAGCTGATGCGCGACGGGATCGCCGCGGCCGAGGCCGAGCCGCCGCCGACCCGTCGCTCGTCTTCGACGCACGCGCTACGTCGACCCGCCGCGCCTCGCTCGACGCCGACCTCGCCGAGCTGCGGAGGATCCTCGGTGGCTGAGCTGACGCTCGTCGAGGCGATCAACGACGCGTTCCACGTCGAGCTCGGGCGCGACGCGAACGTGATGGTCATGGGCGAGGACGTCGGCCGCGCCGGCGGCGTCTTCCGCGCGACCGCCGGGCTGCGCGACCGCTTCGGGCCCGAGCGCTGCGTCGACACGCCGCTCGCCGAGGCGGGGATCCTCGGCAGCGCGGTCGGGCTCTGCATGGCGGGCTGGCGGCCGGTCTGCGAGATGCAGTACGACGCCTTCTCGTACCCGTGCCTCGACCAGCTGATCACGCACGTCGGGCGCTACCGCTGGCGGACCGGCGGCGCGATGGAGTTCCCGCTCGTGGTGCGCATGCCGTACGGCGGCGGCGTGCGCGCGCCCGAGCTGCACGACGACTCGCCCGAGGCGTACTACGTGCACACGCCGGGCGTGAAGGTGGCGATCCCCTCGACGCCGGCCGACGCCAAGGGGCTGCTCGCCGCGGCGATCCGCGACCCGGATCCGGTCGTCGTCCTCGAGCCGAAGCTCCACTACCGGACGATGCGCGGCGAGGTGCCCGGAGGGTGAGCACGTCGTCCCGCTCGGGCAGGCCCGGGTCGCGCGCGAGGGCGACCGACGTGACGCTCGTCGCCTACGGCGCGATGGTGCCGCTGGCCGAGCAGGCGGCCGACGAGCTCGAGGGCGAGGCGAGCGTCGAGGTGCTCGACATCCGCACGCTGAAGCCGCTCGACGAGGACGCGCTGCTCGCCTCGGCGGCGAAGACCGGGCGCGTCGTGATCGTGCAGGAGGCGCCGCGTACGGCGGGCTACGGCGCCGAGCTGGCGGCGATCCTCGCGGAGAAGGCGATGCTCGACCTGCAGGGACCGGTCGTGCGCGTGACCGGCTACGACGTGCCGTACCCGTACTGGCAGATCGAGGACGCGTACATGCCGTCCGTCGAGCGCGTCGTGGACGCGGTGCGCAAGCTGCTCGAGTTCTAGTGGCCCTCCACGAGCTGCCGCTCGACCCGCAGGTACTGCACGGCCACTTCTCGGCCGACCTGGAGCCGGTCCTCGAGATCGAGCCGGGCGACTCGGTGCGTATCGCCGTTCCGAACCACGCCTGGTATGTCGAGCGGGACGTCCAAGTCGAGTCCCGAAGCCCCGAGATCGACACGGGCCACCCGCTCGCCGGGCCGATCGCGGTGCGCGGCGCGCGCGCCGGGCAGGCGCTCGCTGTGCGGGTCGACGAGGTCCGGCCCGGGTCGTGGGGGATCACGCACGGCGGCGAGGGTCACGCCGTCCTCTGGGAGCTCGCGAACGGGGTCGGACGAGCGCTGGGCCGAGAGGTCGATCTCGCGCCGTTCCTCGGCGTGATGGGGATGCCGCCGCCGGAGGCGGGGGTTCACTCGACGATCCCGCCGCGGCGCTTCGGCGGGAACATCGACTGCAAAGAGCTCGTCGCCGGCACGACGCTCTACCTGCCGATTCCCGTCGACGGCGCCCTCTTCTCCGCCGGTGACGGCCACGCGGCTCAGGGGGACGGCGAGGTCTCGGGCACGGCGATCGAGACACCCGTGGACGCGCTGCTGACGTTCGACGTGCGCGACGACCTTCCGCTCGAGTGGCCAATTGCCCGGATCGACGGCGCCTGGCTCGCGTTCGGCTTCGATCCTCATCTCGGGCGTGCGGCCAGGATCGCCGTTGACGGGATGGTCGCGCTGATGGGTCGCGAGCTCGGCGTCACCGGTGGCGACGCGCTCGTCCTCGCCAGTGTCGGCGTCGACCTCCACGTGACCCAGGTCGTGAACGAGGTGCTGGGAATCCATGCCGTCCTGCGCGACGACGCGTTCCGGTGAGCGAGCGCCTCCGGCTGATCCTCGAGCGGGCGCACTCGGGCTACCGCCTTCGCGACGCGGCGACCGGCGAGCCCGTGCGCTGGGAGGACCCGAGGATCCGGGTCGTTCCAGCCGCCGGAGTCTCGTACCGGCCCGAGGCGCTCGCCGACCAGTCGTTCGACCCCGGCCGCCGCCTGGCGCTCGTCCCGGAGCCGGACAACGAGCACGATCCGAACGCGGTCGCGATCTGGAACGAGGAGCAAACGCTGCAGCTCGGCTACGTCCCGCGCGAGACCGCCGCCGAGCTCGGGGGCGACGAGCAGGCCGTCTCGCTCTGGCGGGTCGAGGGCGGCCTGCGGGTGCTGATCGTCCCGCCCGACGCCTGGGTCGGCCGGCCCCGGTAGATTCCGCCGCCGTGGCCTACGAGTTCAAGCTCCCGGATCTCGGTGAGGGTCTCACCGAGGGCGAGATCGCCCGCTGGCTCGTCGCAGGAGGGCCAGGAGATCGCGGAGGACGAGCCGCTGGTCGAGATCCAGACCGACAAGACCACCGTCGAGATTCCCTCGCCCGCGGCCGGCAAGGTGGCGCGAATCATGGTCGCCGAGGGCGAGGTCGTGCCCGTCGGGACGGTGCTCGTCGTGATCGGCGAGGACGGCGCTGCACCCCATCGAGCCCGCTCCGTCCGTAACGGACACGACCCGGGGTCAGACCCCCGGACCGGTCCCGGACGGACGTGTCCGGGCGACGCCGCTCGTCCGCAGGATGGCTCAGGAGCTCGGAGTAGAGCTCGATGGGCTTACGGGGACAGGGCCGCAGGGACGGGTGACCGAGGAAGACGTGCGCGCTGCGGTCGCGTCCGGGGGTCAGACCCCGGGACACGGCTCCGAAGGACGCCGCGAGCCGCTTGCGAGGCGTCCGCCGCCTGGTCGCGGAGCACATGGCCCGAGCGCACCGCGAGGTGCCGCCCGTCACCTGGGTCGAGGAGTGCGACTTCGGGGCCGTCGACCTGAAGCAGCTCGTGCCGGCGGTGCTGAAGGCGGTCGCCGAGACGCTCCAGGAGTTCCCCGAGCTGAACGCGCGGCTCGAGGGCGACCAGATCGTCTATCTCGACCGCTACGACCTCGGCGTCGCCGTGCAGACCGAGCAGGGCCTCGTCGTGCCGGTCGTCCGCGGCTGCGACCGAGGCCGCGCTCGACGAGCTCGCGGGCCGAGGTCGAGCGGCTCGCCGAGGCCGCCCGAGCCGGCTCGCTCAAGCCGGAGGAGCTGCGCGGCTCGACCTTCACGGTCACGAGCGCCGGGCAAGCTCGGCGGCCTGCTGACGACGCCGATCGTCAACCACCCCGAGGTCGCGATTCTCAGCATCGGCCGCGTCGCCGAGCGCCCGGTCGTGCGCGACGGCGAGATCGTCGCCCGCCCGACCGGGTACGTCTCGATCACGTTCGACCACCGTGTCGTCGACGGCGCGCGGGCCGCCGAGTTCGGGCTCGCCGTGATCCGCCGACTCGAGCACGGTTGACGGGGAGGGAGCCCGGCGGCGAGGGTCCGCCGGGCCCCGTCTCCTGGAGGACCTAGGTCCCCCGAGCCAGCTGGCCGCGCATCGCGCCGGCCGGATGCTTCGCGTTGTGCACGTTCACGTAGTAGCGACCGGGGTTCTTGAGGATCGCCTTGACGGTGGCCTTCGGCGCGGTCGTGCAGCCCTCGCGCTTGAAGCCGGCGCCGAGCGGAACGAGCACGTTGCCCGAGACGCCCTTGCCGCCCTTGTGGATGTGAGACGCGTTCGGCTTGCCGTCGATCTTGGTGATCTTCGTCTCCCAGCAGACCTTGCCGCTGGACGGCGTCAATCGGATCTCCGTCTTGCCGCGGTTCGATGCCGGAGCTCCTTCGTTGTTGCCGCGCAGGTTGGCCACGAGCTTGGTGGTCCCCGCGTCGGTCGCCGCCCCCGCGCCGAGCACGGTTGCGAGCGATGCCGCTACGACTCCGACCACGATGAGTGCCTTGCGCATGCCTCTCCTCTCGGTCTTGACCGAGTAATACGCCGGAGGGCCGCGAGGCGGTTTTAGGCGGCGCCGAGGTGGGGCTCGAGCATGCGCTCGATCCGCGGCGCGCTGACCCGACCCTCGAGGCGCTCGACGACGCGCTTGCCCTTCACGAGGGCGAGGGTCGGCACGGTCTGTACGCGGAAGTGCTCCGCCAGCTCGGGCTCTTCGTCGACGTCGACCTGCCGCACCTGAAGGCGCTCGCGCTCCGTGCGCGCGACGTGCGCGACGAGGCTCTCCATCCGCCGTGCGGGGCCGGAGTGGGTCGCGCCGAAGAAGATGAGCAGAGGCAGGGAGTCGCGCTTCATCACCGTTGTCTTTCCCCTGCAAAGAGGCTCCTAAACCGTGAGCCTCAGGACGGGGTCTACACTCCGGACACGATGTGGGAGTGGTACCGGATCGGCCTCTCGCTCGGCCTTGGAATCGGCATCGGCGGCCTCTGCTCCGCCCTCGCCGCGCCTCGCCGGGCGCTCGTGGCCGTGGTCGCCGTGGTCGCGGCTGCGATCGGCGCGGCGATCGGCTACGCGATCGGCGGCTGGCACGAGGCAGTCGCCGGCGGGATCGGCGGAGCCCTCGGTGCCGCGGCCGTCGCGCCGTTGGTCGTCGGCGCTCTCCGGCGCGGAGGAACGCGTGGCGGCACCGCCGTCCTCGTGGGCCTCGCCTCGCTCGTGCTCGCTGCGCTCGCGCTGATTCCCGTCGTCGGCTTCCTCGAGGCGGTCGGGCTGCCCGCGTTCGGCGCTCGGGCCCGCCGTCGCGAGGGCGAGCGCTACGCCGGCCTGCGCAGCCTGGCCCGCGACTGAGTTGGCCGAGCGCAAGAAGCTGATCCTCGTCGTCGTCGACGGGCTCACGCCCGCGGTCTTCGAGGACGCGGTCGAGACGGGCAGCGCCCCGGCGCTCTCGTTCCTGGCCGCGAACGGCACGCTACCGCCGCGGGGTCTCGACCTTCCCGTCGCTGACGCCGGTCTGCCTCTCGTCGATCGCCACCGGGGCGCACCCCGACGTGCACCACATCCCGCATCTCGTCTGGTACCACCGCGGCGAGCGGCGGCTGGTCGAGTACGGCTCGTCGTTCGCGGCGATCCGGGCCGCCGGCACGCGCCGGGCGATCCTCGACGCGGTCTTCAACATGAACGAGCAGCACCTCGGCGAGGAGGCCGTGACGGTGTACGAGGGGCTCGAGGACGCAGGGCTCACGGCCGCCGCGGTCAACGTCACCTGCTACCGGGGCCGGACGCGCCATCTGCCGCTGATCCCTGGGTTCGTGCGGCCCGCCTACGGGCCGAAGCGGTTCTTCTTCTACAACCTCTTCGAGTCCGACGTGACGGGCGCGCCGGTGTCCGTCTTCGGCCGCTCGACCGGCTCGCTCGACGCGTACGCGGGATTCGTCGGCCGCTGGCTCGTCACGCGCGACGGCTTCGACTTCCTCGTCTACTACCTGCCCGACTACGACTTCGCCTCCCACGCGCTCGGGCCCGCAGGAGACGCAGGAGGCGCTCGCGCGCAGCGACGCGGCGATCGGCGCCCTCGTCGAGGCGGCCGGCGGGCCCGACGAGTTCCTGGATCGCTACGCGGTCGTCGTCTGCGCCGATCACGGCCAGACTCGCGTCGACCGCGCGGTTTCGCTCGAGGCGTCCTTCGCCGGCGTCGACGGCATCGTCGTGACCGCCTCGAATCGGGCCGGGATGGTCTACCGCCTCCCCGAATGCCGCGAGGATGCGGCCGGTCTCGCGCGGCGGCTCGACGGCTCGGCCGCCGCCGAGGTCGTGCTCTACCGGGAGGGCGACGAGGCCGTCGCCGGCGGGACGGCGAGGAGCTCCGTTTCACGCTCGCCGACGATGGCTGGCGAACGAGCGGCGACGTCGCCCTGCTCGACCAGCCGGACGCGCTCGAGCGCGCGTGGGCCGCGCTCGCAAACCCGAACGCGGGCGAGGTGCTGGTCTCGCCGCCGCCAGGAGTCGAGCTCACCGACCTCGCGGGCCGCAGCCACCTCGGCGGCGGCAGCCACGGCTCGCTCGAGGCAGGCGACTCCGAGGTGCCGATCCTCACGGTCGGGCTCGAGGCAGAGCCGCGGAGGATCGTCGACCTGGCCCCGCTCGCGCTCTCGCACTTCGGGATCGAGCCGCCGGCCTACGTGCGCCGGCTCCCCGATGCGGCCTGAGGAGAGCGCCGAAGCCCGCCACCGCATGGTGGAGCTCCAGCTGCGCGGCCGCGACATCGTGGACGAGGCGGTGCTGCGGGCGATGGAGCGCGTTCCGCGCGAGCTGTTCGTGCCGGGGAAGCAGCAGCGCCGCGCCTACGACGACGCGGCGCTTCCGCTGGCTCACGGCCAGACGATCTCGCAGCCGTACATGGTCGCGCGCATCGTGGAGGCCCTGGCCATCCGCCCCGGCGAGCGGGTGCTCGACGTCGGCACGGGCTCGGGCTACCAGGCCGCGGTGCTGGCAGCGCTGGGAACGGACGTGGTCACGATCGAGCGGATTCCCGAGCTCGCGGACCAGGCGCGCGCCAGCCTCGCCGCAGCGGGCTACGACGGCGTCGAGGTCGTCGTCGGCGACGGCACGCTCGGCATGCCCGACCGCGCGCCGTTCGACGCGATCGCGGTCGCGGCGGCTGCGCCGGAGATGCCGGAGACGCTCTACGAGCAGCTCCGCCCCCGCGGGCGGCTCGTGGTGCCCGTGGGCGGGCCCGTGACGCAACGGCTCGAGGTGATCGTGCGCAGCCCGGAAGGCCCGGCGGTGGTGCACTCGGTCCCGTGCCGCTTCGTCCCGCTCCTCGGGGAGGAGGGGTTCCGCGGGTGAGGCGGGTCCGCGTCCGGGTGCGCGGGCGCGTCCAGGGCGTCTTCTTCCGCGCCGAGACCCGGGCCCGGGCCGAGTCGCTCGGCGTCGCGGGCTGGGTTCGCAACACAGGCGACGGCAGCGTCGAGGCCGTCTTCGAAGGGCCGGACGAGCACGTCGAGTCGCTGCTCGCCTGGTGCCGCCGCGGCCCCGCCGGGGCGCAGGTCGACGACGTCGAGACCGCCGACGAGGAGCCGGCCGGCGAGATCGGTTTCCGAGTCCGGTAGCGGGGCAGAAGGACACGTCGATGAGGGGTCACACGGGCGACGAGCTGCTTCGTCTTCCGGTCCGGGCGCACGGCATCCGCCTGGGCCGGGCCGTCGACGTCTTCCTGCATCCGAGCGAGCCTCGGGCGCTCGGGCTCGACGTGCTCTGCGGGGACGAGCTGCACCGCTTCCTGCCGTTTCCCGCAGCCTCGCTGGCCGAGGGGGCGTTCGAGGCGGGGTCGCCCTTCGTCCTGCTCGACCTGGGACCCGATTCGTTCTACCGGCTCGAGGCGCGCTCCCTCGCCGAGCTGCGGGGGCGAAGCGTCGGCGCCGACGGGTCGACCCTGGAGGACGTGGTGCTCGGGCCGGGGTGGGCGATCGAGGAGCTCGTGCTCGAGCGAGCCGGTCGCCGCCGACGGGTGCCGCTCGACGGGATCGTCCTGCCCGTCCGTTCGCGCGCACGCGGTGGCTGAGGCCAGGGGCAGGTTGGTACGCTCGCGCGCCGATGGCCTTCTCCCTTGCAGCAAGCTTCTCCCGCACCCGCGCGGGCCGCGCGTTGTCGCGGCCGCACAACTGGGTGCAGCTCGCCAAGTTCGCTGCCGTCGGGGCGAGCGGCTACGCGATCAACCTGATCGTCTACACGGCCCTCCTGCGCGGTGCGGACTTCCACTACACAGCCGCAGCCACCTGCTCGTTCCTCGTCGCGGTCACCAACAACTACACCTGGAACCGGCTCTGGACGTTCCATGACCAGCGCGGGCACGTCGGCTGGCAAGGCCTCCGCTTCCTGGTCGTGGCTCTGGTCGCATACGCGGCGAACCTCGCCCTGCTGTCCGGCTTCATCGCGCTCGGGCTGGACAAGGTGCTGGCCCAGGCGATCGCGGTCGTCCTGGTCACGCCCCTGAACTTCATCGGCAACAAGCTCTGGTCGTTCCGCTCGCGCCCCTGATCGGCGGCGCTCACGGCCGGCGGAGCCGGCCTCCGCGCCGCCTCGCGCCGCCGGGAGTGCTCCGGCCGCGGGGCCGTGCGTCGAGCACTGTCCCCGCGGCCTCCGCGCGCCCGGCGACACGTCAGGAACGCGAGGTAGCCCTCGCGCGCGGCTAGGCTGA
The DNA here is from genome assembly GCA_963725045.1 of uncultured Gemmatimonadales bacterium. Lineage (GTDB taxonomy): Bacteria > ARS69 > ARS69 > ARS69 > ARS69 > CAVRWY01. The sequence continues at coordinate 27,037 of CAVRWY010000008.1, read as the reverse complement.
GCGCCTGATGGGCCGCGCCTTCGTCTCGGCCGTCCTCGTCGCATTCGCGCTTGCGGGGCCGGCGCTCGCGGGCACGACGACCGCCGGTGTCCCCCCAGAGCTGCGCGGCCCGCTCTCCGGTCCGCCGGAGCCGCGCCTGGCCGAGGCGAAGGTGACGCGCATCTTCCTCGACGACCACAAGGTCGCCGACTGGGTCCGTCACTATCCCCCGCGGATTCGCGAGACGACCGCGGTCTACGCGAAGCATTTCTGGACGATCAAGGTCTGGGCAGGCGCCGCGGGCGAGGTGGCGACCGGCAAGGTCGACGACCGAAGCGGCGCGGTCGTCGAGGCCTGGACCGGGCCGCAGGTCGCCTGGAAGATGGCGAGGGGCTACGACGGAGCCTTCGGCGGCACGAAGATCAACAGCGCTCCGGTCTGGCTCGGTTTCTGCCTGCTCTTCCTGATCGGCCTGGCCGACCTTCGCCGCCCGTTGAGCATGCGCAACCTCGACCTGCTCGTGCTGCTCTCGTTCACCGCCTCGCTCTGGTTCTTCAACCGCGGTGACATCTTCACCAGCGTCCCTCTCGCCTACCCGCCGCTCGTCTACCTGCTCGGGCGCATGGTCTGGAGCGCGTGGCGCGGGCGACTCGCGACCGGCTCGGTGCCCGTCTGGCCGATCTGGGTGCTCGCGGCGGCGACGGTGTTCACCGCCGGCTTCCGCATCGGCCTGAACGTGCGCACCTCGAACGTGATCGACGTCGGCTACTCGGGCGTGGTCGGCGCCAACCGGATCGTGAACGGCCAGTCGCCCTACGGGCACTTCCCGGTCGAGGACCAGCTCCCGGCCTGTGGGAAGGCCGATGCCGACGGGGAGATCCGCGAGCGCGTCCAGACCAACGGCCGCTGCGAGTCCGCCAACCCCCAGGGCGACACGTACGGGCCGGTGGCCTACGAGGCCTACGTGCCGGGCTACATGATCCTCGGCTGGACCGGGAAGTGGGACGACCTCCCGGCGGCGCACCTGAGCTCGATCCTGTTCGACCTGCTCTGCCTCTTGGGCGTGGCGCTCGTCGGCCTGCGCTTCGGCGGCATGCGCCTGGCCGTCACGCTCGCGTTCGCGTGGGTGGCGTACCCCTTCACGCTGTACGTCTCGAGCGCCAACACCAACGACGCCCTGCCGCCGCTCTTCCTGATCTGGGGCTTCTGGCTCGTCACCTCTCCGTTGGCCCGCGGAGCGGCCGTGGCGCTCGCCGGCTGGACGAAGTTCGCGCCGCTGCTGCTCGCGCCCCTCTGGGCCTCCTACCCCGAGCGCCGCTGGCGGCCGACGTGGGTCTTCGCCGCCGGTTTCCTCGCCGCCACGGCGGCGGCGTTCTCGATCCTGCTGCTCGAGCCCAGCCCGGTCCACGCCGCCCGCGTGTTCTGGGACCGGACGCTCGGCTGGCAGCTCGGGCGGGACTCGCCGTTCTCGATCTGGGACTGGCGCCAGTACCACGCCGGGCTGCCCGACCTCCACGTGCTCCAGTGGGTGCTCGAGGGCCTGCTCGTGGCCGGCGCGATCGCGGCGTACTTCGTGCCGCGCCGAAAGTCGCCGCTGCAGCTCGCGGCCCTCACGGCGGCGCTGCTGCTCGGGTTCGAGCTCGTCCTGACCCACTGGTTCTACCTCTACCTGCCGTGGTTCTTCCCGTTCGCAGCCTTCGCCGTGCTGGCGCCGGCCGCCGAGCCGGTGAGGGCCCGGGTGCGAGAGCCCGTTGAACGTCCTCGCCAAGAGCTGGTCGGCGTCGAGTGAGCCGCGGCGGCTCACCTATGCCGCCGTCGCCGTCTTCCTCGTCTCGCTCACCGTCCTCCACTGGGGCTTCTACCAGCACAACCTGATCCTCGACACCGTCGAGTACCACCGCTACGGGAACGCCGATCGTGCACGGCCACGTGCCCTACCGGGACTTCGCCGTCGAGTACCCGCCAGGAGCGCTGCCGGCCTTCGTCGTTCCCGCGCTCGCGTACGCGGGCTTCGGCTTCTACAACCGCGCCTTCCAGATCCTGATGGCGCTCTGCGGCGTCGGCGCCCTGCTCGCGATGACCGTGGCCCTGCGCTCGCTCGGCGCGTCGGTGCGAGCGCACGGCTGCTGCGCTCGCCTTCGTCGCGCTCGCGCCGCTCGTCCTCGGGTCGGTGATCCTCTACCGCTACGACCTCTGGCCCGCCGCCCTGACCGTCGCCGGCCTCGCCGCCATCCTCGCCGGCCGAGAGCGCCTCGGGTTCGCCTCGCTCGGGCTCGGCATCGCGGCCAAGGTCTTCCCGGCCGTGGTGCTCCCTCCCGCGCTCGTCTACGTGTGGCGGACCCGGGGCAGGCGCGACGCGCTGATCTGCCTCGGCCTCGCCGCCGCCGTCGTCGCGCTGGTGCTCGTGCCGTTCCTCGCGCTCGCCCCGCGAGGGCTGTGGGACAGCGTCGTCCGCCAGACGACCCGGCCGCTGCAGATCGAGAGCCTCGGCGTCGGGGGTGCTGCTCGCCGCGCACCAGGTCGGCGGGCTCTCGATCACGCATGGAGTCGAGCCACGGCTCGCAGAACCTGGCCGGCTCGCTGCCGCGACGCGCTGGGCACGGTCTCGACCGTTCTGCTCGTCGTGGCCCTGCTCGCCATCTGGCTCGCGGCTGCGCGCGGGCCGGCGACCCCGGAGCGCCTCGTGCGCTACTCCGCCGCCTCGCTCGTCGCCTTCGTCGCGCTCGAGCAAGGTGCTCTCGCCGCAGTTCCTGATCTGGCTGATCCCGATCGTGCCGCTCGTTCGCGGCCGCCGCGGGCTCGTCGCCTCGGCGCTCCTCGGGCTCGCGCTGCTGCTGACACAGCTCTGGTTCCCGATCCGCTACTTGGATCTCGCGCTCCACTTCGACGGCGTTCCCCTCGTGGGCACGTGCTCGCTCGCGACCTCGTGCTGCTCGCGCTGCTGGCGTGCTCTGCTGGCGCCTACGCGACGGGAACCCGCAGCGCCTCGCAGCTGAGCGCGCGCCCCTGATCGTCGCACTCGACGAGCGCGCCCTCGATCCGCACGCCGCCGGTCGCCGGCTCGAAGCGCACGCCCATGCCCGTCCGCATCCGCTGGATCGCGAGCTCGGCCTTGACGCCGATCACCGAGTCGTGCGGGCCGGTCATGCCGGCGTCGGTGATCGCGGCGGTTCCTCCCGGCTGCACGCGCGCGTCGCTCGTCTGCACGTGCGTGTGCGTCCCGAAGACCGCGGTGACCCTCCCGTCGAGCACCCGGGCGAGCGCCACCTTCTCGCTCGTCGCCTCGGCGTGGAAGTCGACGACCACGATCTGCGCCTGCTGCGCGCGCCTCCTCGACCAGCGCGTCGACGCACCTCGAACGGGCTCACCGGGGTGGTCATGAACAGAAGCCCCTGGAGGTTGAGCACGGCCACCGGTGTGCCGTCCTCCGCGGGCACGACGGCGAGCCCACGGCCGGGGGAGCTGGACGGAGAGATTCGCCGGCCGGATCACCCGGTCGGAGCTCTCGAGGTAGGGCGCCGATCTCCGTCCGCCGCCAGACGTGGTTGCCGAGCGTGACGACGTCGGCGCCCGGCGGCCAGCAGGCGGTCCGCCAGGCGAGGCGTCAGCCCGGCGCCGTCGGCCGCGTTCTCGCCGTTGACGACGCAGAAGCCGATCTCCGAGCTCCTCCTTGAGGCCGGGCAGGCGCTCCTCGACGGCCGCCCGGCCCGGCGTCCCGAAGACGTCCGCGACGAAGAGGATCTTCAGGGAATCGAGAGCGTGGCGGCGGGGTGCACCTCGATCGACACGTGGTTCCCCGCGTCCGTGTGTCACGTGCGCGAGCGCCTGGCGTTCGACCTTGGCGAAGTCGATGATCGTCCCGAGCTTCGAGGTGGTCGCGCGCGACCGGCGAGCCGACGGTCAGGCTCGGGTCGGGCCGCAGGTGCGTGAGCGAGACGACGATCGACGGGTTGCCGCTCGGCTGGATGTCGATCCGAGCGCCGTAGTGCTTGCCCGACAGGACGTACGGCGTGATCCCGACGATCGTCCCGTCCACCGGCGAGTAGACGTCGGTCCCCGGCGGCGGCGCCGACGTCGAGCGAGGCCGTCGCCGGCCCTCCGTCGCCGCCGAGCGCGTAGTAGCGCAGGCCGCTGCGTGCCGCCGCCGAAGAGGCTCCGCGCGACCCGGCTGACGAGCCCCTGGTTCGCCTGCCGGCCGACCGGGTCGCAGCGCGAGCGCGCCGTCGGCTGAGGCGTGGTAGCCGATCGCCGTCACGCGGCTCTGGGCGACGGGCAGCTGGAGCCGGAGCGTCGCACTGGAGCGCGACCACCTGCGGGCGCGGAGGCCCGGCAGGGCAGCAGGCGTGTCGCGGGAGCCGGCGCGGCGGTCAGGACCGCGGTCGATGCCACCCGACCCGAATGCGGTCAGGAGCAACGTGACCAGCGCGACCGACGCGAGCAGCATGAGTCCCGCCAATCGCCTCTTTCGGCGCGCGGCGGCTACTTCCGCCCGCCGCCGCATCGCAAGCGCGTGCCCGGAGGCGCGTGGCATCCGCGGCACCGTAACGAAGGCCGCCTCCTCCTGCAACGGGACCCGTCGCGGCTCGACCGCGAGGGATCCTTCGACCTCGAAATCCCAGTCCCAGGGAGGCGGTCGTAGGGTACGACCCGGGAGGTACGATGCGTCGCATGGCCGGGTCTTCGCCGGGGCCGCGAAGATTCAGATCCCGCGCTGGATTCAGCTCGTCGGCCTCCCGATCCTTCTGCTGTTGCTGTGGGTGGTTGCGGGCGCCGCCCGTCACGTCGTCTTCCTCTTTCTCGTGGCGGCGCTGATCGCGTTCCTGCTCAACCCGATCGTGCGAACCCTGACCCGCGTCTGGATTCCCCGCGGATTCGGCGTCGCGCTGGTGTACCTGACGTTCGTCGCCATCGTTGCTAGCCGCCGCAATCGCGATCGGCACCGTCGTCGTCGACCAGACCAAGTCGAGCGCGAACCGTGTGAACGACTACTTTACGGTCGAGCACGGACGAGGCCCTGGCCGGGAGACGCACGCCGACCGCGACGTCGACCGCTTCCAGCATCTGGCTCAACACGCATCGGCTCGGCGGGATCAAGATCCAGAAGCAGGGCCACGACCTCGTCCAGCAGATCCCGACAAGGACGTCTCGAACTACACGCGGCGAGGTGATCGACTTCGTCGAGGGCGCGGCGATCAGCACGATCAAGTTCCTCTTCAGCCTCGTGCTCGTGATCGTGGTGTCGATCTACATGCTGCTCGACATGCCGCGGCTGGCTCGAGTCGTCGACCGGCGGTTCCCGCCGCATCCCGGATCCCTGCCGCTGCTCACCCGGATCGAGCGCTCGCTCGCGAGCTACGTGCGCGGCCAGTTCCTGCTCTCGCTGATCATCGGCACGAGCGCCGGCCTCGGCCTCTGGCTGCTCGGCACGCTCGGCTGGGTGCCGGGCGCGGACAAGTACGCGGTGCTCTTCGGCGCCTGGGTCGCGGTCACGGAGCTGATCCCGTACCTCGGGCCCTGGCTCGGGCGCGATCCCGCCGTTCATCTACGCGCTGGTCGTGCACCCGGTCTCGGCGCTCTGGGTCGGCGCTGCTCTTCCTCGGCGATCCACCAGATCGAGGGCCACATCGTCGTCCCCAACGTGATGGGCAGCGCGCTGCGACTGCACCCGCTGCTCGTCATCTTCGGGCTGCTGGCCGGCGGTGAGATCTACGGGCTCCCGGGCGCGCTGGTCGCGCTGCCGCTGCTGGCCGCGGGTCGGGCGACCTGGGAGTTCTTCGCGGAGCGCGTGGCGCTCGAGTCGTGGCAGGAAGGTTCGCGCGATACCGGTCGAGGTCGAGATCGAGGAGACGCGGTCGATGGCACCCGTGCCGCCGTCCGACCCGCCCGCAGCAGCCAGCCGTTGAGCCAGGGCACAGCGCTCCTCGCCGCCCGCGGCGTCGCTCGCAGCTTCGGCCGCACGCCCGCGCTGCAGCCCGTGGAGTTCGAGGTCTGGGACGGCGAGGCGGTCGCGCTCGTCGGCCCGAACGGCGCAGGCAAGTCGACGCTGCTCTCGCTCCTGGCGGGCGCGCTCGAGCCGAGCAGCGGCACGATCGAGCGCCGCAAGGGCGTCCGCGTCGGCTGGGCGCCGCAGCGGCCGGCGCAGTACGGCCGCCTCTCCGCCCGCGAGAACCTCGAGCTGTTCGCCCGGCTCGAGGGCGAGCACGATCCGGCGGACGCGACGACGAGGCTGCTCGCCGAGTTCGAGCTTCCCGGCAAGGCGGCGCCGAGCGCGAACCTCTCGGTCGGGAACCGCCAGCGCCTGAACCTCGCGATCGCGCTGCTCGGCGATCCCGAGGTGCTGCTGCTCGACGAGCCGACCGCCGCGCTCGACCCCGAGCAGCGGAGGCGCCTGTGGGACCGCGTCGCCGCCCTGCGCGAGGCGCGGCGGCGCGCTCGTCTTCGCGACCCAGAACCTCGAGGAGGTCGAGCGCGTCGCCGACCGCGTCGCCGCGCTGCGCGACGGCCGCCTCGTCTTCGCCGGCCCGAGCGACGAGTACGACCGCTCGCACACCGACAGTCTCTTCGCGTGAACAGGGTCGCCCTGCTCCTGCGCAAGGACGTGCTCGTGCTGCGGCGCTCGCCGCTGCTGCTCGGGATCCTGATCGCCTACCCGCTCGCGATCGCGCTGCTGGTCGGCCTCGTCGCGAGCTACGCGCAGCTCGAAGCCGCGCGTCGCGTTCGTGGACGAGGACAACCTGCCGGCGACCGTCGTCGCTCGGCGGGAAGCGCTTCGACGTCGACCGCACGATCGACCAGGCGAGCCAGAACGTGAAGCTCGTGCGGCTCTCGCCGGAGGAGGCCGACCGGCAGCTGCGCACCGGCAGGTCGTCGCCGTCGTGACCGTGCCGCCCGGCTTCGTCGCGACGCTGCAGCGGGATGGTGCGGAGCCCGCAGCTCGAGCTCCAGCTCTCGACGCGGCACGATCTCCTCGCGGGTCGAGCAGCAGGTGCAGGCGCTCGTCTACTCGCTCAACCGCCAGCTCCAGCGCGCGTACATCGCGAGCAACCTCCGCTACGTGACGCTGATCCTGCACGGCGGCGACGGCAGCTTCCTCGGCGCGCCGATCGACGTGCTCGGCATCGAGAAGTGCCGAGCGGCTGCTGCGACGCGATGCCCGCAGACGCCGAGGAACAGCGCGGCTGCGCGACTTCCTCCACGACGCGCGGCTCGCGCTCGCCAACACGGACGACGCGCTCCGCTCGACGGCGCACCCGATCGAGCTCGTGCGCGCGCCGGCGCGCGGACGCACCTGGGTGCTCTCGGCCGAGGTGCAGGCCTACGCGCTCGGCCTGACGATCACGTTCCTCGCGCTCGCTGCTCGCGGCCGGGTCGCTCGCCGCCGAGCGCGACGAGAACGTCGATCGGCCGGCTGGCCCGCGGCCTCGTCGGGCTCGGCCAGCTCGTCTGGTCGAAGGTCGCGCTCGCCGCGGCGGTCGCGCTCGCGCTCGGCCTCGCGATCGCGCTCGCGTTCGGGGTGGTCATCGAGATCGGCGGCGTCACCGGCGGCGAGCCCTGGCGGCGGCTGCCGCTGCTCGTGGTCGGGCTCGTGCTCGCGGGCGGCTGCCTCGGCGCGCTCGGCGCGCTGCTCGGAGCGCTCGCGCGCGAGGCCCGCTCCGCCTCGCTCGTCGCGCTGCTCGTCGTGATGCCGATCGTCTTCCTCGGCCTGATCCCGGCGAGGTCGTGCCGCCGGCCGGCTGGGTGAGCGACGTGCTCCCGTTCGCCCACTCCGTCCGCTTCTTCCGCCGGCGCTCTACGACCTGAGCCCCTGGGGCGAGCGTGCTGCGCGAGGGGCTCTGGCTGGTCGCGCTCGGCGTGGTCTTCGGCGGGCTCGCCCGGATGGGAGCGCGTAGATTGTTGGTGTGAGCTCGTTTCCCGGTCACGCGGCTGCGCCGGCTCCGCCGCAGCGACCGCCTGCGCTCGCTCGTGCGCGAGACGCGGCTCGACCTCGACGACTTCGTCTTCCCGCTCTTCGTCGGCCCGGCCACCGAGCCGAACCCGGAGCTGCCCGCGCTCGGCCGCTTCTCGCGTCGACGACCTCGTCGCCGAGGCCGAGGAGGCGGCCGGCTCGGCGTGACGGCGGTGATCCTGTTCGGGATCCCGGACGAGAAGGACGCGCGAGGGCTCGGGCGCCTGGGACGACGACGGCATCGTCCAGCGCGCGCTGCGGGCGCTGCGCGAGACGAGCCCCGGGCTCGTCCTGCTGACCGACGTCTGCCTCTGCGAGTACACCTCGCACGGCCACTGCGGCGTGCTCGACGGCGAGGAGGTCGACAACGACGCGACGCTCGAGCTGCTCGCGCGGACGGCCGTCTGCCACGCCGCCGCCGGCGCCGACGCCGTCTGCCCGAGCGACATGATGGACGGCCGCGTCGCGGCGATCCGCGCGCGCGCTCGACGAGGACGGCCACGGCGAGACGCCGATCGTCTCCTACGCGGCCAAGTACGCCTCGGCCTTCTACGGCCCGTTCCGCGAGGCGGCCGACTCGACGCCGGCCTTCGGCGACCGCCGCGGCTACCAGCTCGACCCCGCCAACGTGCGCGAGGCGCTGCGCGAGTGCGAGCTCGACGTCGCCGAGGGCGCCGACGTGCTGCTCGTCAAGCCGGCGCTTGCCGAACCTGGACGTGATCCGCGCGGTGCGCGAGCGCTTCGACCTCCCGGTCGGCGCGTACAACGTCTCCGGCGAGTACGCGATGCTGAAGGCCGCCGGCGCGCGCGGCTGGCTCGACGAGCGGCAGGCTGCGCTCGAGTCGCTGACCGCGATCAAGCGCGCCGGTGCCGACCTGGTCGTCTCCTACTGGACGAAGGAGCTGGCGGGCTGGCTGTAGCGGCGATCTCTGGGAGACGATCGCCCACGAGGCCGCGCGACGAGAGCCGGCTCTGGGAGCGAGGCGCTGCGGCCCGAGGCCGGAGCGCGAGCGACCCGGTCTTCTCGCCGCTCGGCGAGGACGCGCTACGCGCTCGGGCTCGAGACGATCTACGAGGGCTACCTGCTCCACTACGGCCGCCCGCGGCTGTTCGCGCCCGTCGACGACGACACGGCGCTGCTGCTCGGCGACTACCTCTACGCGCACGGCCTCGTCCGCATCGCCGAAGCAGGCACCGGTCGAGGCGGTCGCCGATCTCGCCGCGCTGATCTCGCTGCTGCGCCCAGCTGCGCGCCGACGGCCTGCCCGGCGACGGCGAGGCATGGGCGGCGACCGCGGCGACGCTCGGCCGCGGCGAGTCGGCGCGCCGGGCCTGGGAGCCGGGAGACGGCGAGGCGTCGAGCAGGCGCTCGAGAGCCACCGGCGCCGGGTCGGGTAAAGTCGCGCCGATGGCGCCGCTCGGATTCCTCCTGCCGCTCGCCGCGAAGACCGCCGCCGAGGAAGGCAAGTCGACGTGATCACGGCGATGCTGGTCGTCGGCCTGATCTTCCTGGGCGTGATCGTGCTCGGCGAGCTGACGCCACTGGCTGCGTCACCGCCGGCACTAGGCGCACGCGCCATTCTGGCGGATCATTCCGCCGTGCGCGAGCTGCCGCGCGGAACGGTCACCTTCCTCTTCACGGACATCGAGGGCTCGACGCGGCTGCTGCACGAGCTCGGGCGGACCGGCTACGCGGACGTGCTGGCCGAGCACCGGCGCGTCCTGCGCGAGGCCTTCGAGCGCCACGGCGGCGTCGAGGTGGACACGCAGGGCGACGCGTTCTTCGTCGCGTTCCCGGACGCGGCGGACGCTGTCGCCGCGGCCGCGCGAGGCGCAGGCCGCGCTCGAAGGCGGTCTCGTCCTCGTTCGGATGGGCCTCCACACCGGGTCGCCCGCACGCTGACGACGAGGGCTACGTCGGCGCCGGACGTCCACCTCGGCGCCCGGGTCGCGGCCGCGGGCCACGGCGGGCAGGTGCTGCTCTCCGCGAGCGACGCGCGCGCTCGTCGACGCGGACGTGCCCGACCTCGGCGAGCACCGGCTGAAGGACTTCGACCGGGCCGATCGGGATCTTCCAGCTCGGTTCGGCGCCGTTCCCGCCGCTGAAGACGATCTCGAACACGAACCTGCCGCGGCCCGCGAGCGCCGTTCGTCGGCCGCGAGCGCGAGCGGGCCGAGGTCGTCGTCGCTGCTGCGCGAACGCGCCGACTGGTCACGCTGACCGGGCCGGGCGGCTCCGGGCAAGACGCAGGCTCGCGATCGAAGCGGCGGCCGAGCTCGTCCCGAGCATACCGAAGGCGGTGTCTTCTGGGTCGGCCTGGCGCCGCTGCGTGATCCCGACGCTCGTCGTGCAGACGATCGCGGCAGACGCTCGGAGCGAAGGCACGGGCTTGCGCGAGCACATCGGCGAACGCGAGCTGCTCCTGCTGCTCGACAACTTCGAGCAGGTGGTCGACGCGCGCGCCGGAGCTGACGCGGCTTGCTCGAGAGCTGTGCCCGAACCTGAGGCTGCTCGATGACCAGCCGCGAGCTGCTTGCGCGTTCGGGGCGAGGTCGAGTACGCCGGTGCGATGCCGCTCGCGCGACCCGGACGCGGTCGAGCTCGTTCTGTTCGCGCACGGACTCTCGTGCCCGACGACGACGATCGAGGAGCTCTGCCGCCGCCTCGACAACCTGCCGCTGGCGATCGAGCTCGCCGCAGCGCGCGCCAAGCTGTTCTCGCCGCGCGCAGCTCCTCGAGCGGCTCGGCCAGCGGCTCGACCTCCTTCGCGGCGGCCGCGACGCCGAGGCCGCGACAGCGGACGCTACGGGCGACGATCGAGTGGTCGTACGACCTGCTCGACAGCCGGAAGAGCAGCAGCTGTTCGCCCGGCTCTCCGTCTTTGCGGCGGCTGTACTCTACGAGGCCGCGGAGGAGATCTGCGACGCGGACGCATCGAGACTCTGCAGTCGCTCGCTCGACAAGAGCCTCGTTCGCGCCGGCTACGACTTGGGCGAGTCGCTTCTGGATGCTCGAGACGATCCGCGAGTTCGCCGCCGAGCGTCTCCGAGCGACGTGAGACGAGGACGAGTCAGCTCACCCGACGACATGCCGTCTGGTATCGCGAATTTTGCCGAGCGGCTTGAGCAGCCCTTGCGTCTCGGCGATCCGGATGCCGACGGCGCGGCTCGACCGAGCTGAGCTCGACAACATGCGGCCGCGGCCTCGAGTGGCTCGCTCGGTCGTGGGGAGGTCGCTCGGCAATACGGATGCATCGACGGGCTCTGGTACTTCTGGATCACGAGGGGCGCGGTAGCCGAAGGACTGCGCTGGGCGCGCTGGGCGGCGGCAGAAGCGCCGCAAGGCGCCGCCGAGCGAACGAGCGTTGGGACTGCTCGACGCGAGCGAGCTCTTCCGGTTCTTCGGCGAGACCGACGAAGCGCTGCGCATCAAGCGCGGAGCTGCTTCCTCAACTGCGAAAACTCAGTCCGGACAGCGAACTTTCCAGCGACCCTTTCCGACACGGCCGTCATGCTCGCCGAGACTGGCGAGTTCGATGAGGCGCGGCGCCTGGGACGCGGAGGCTGTCGCGTGGCGACGGAGACTCGGGCGTGCCGACGGGGATTGGCCACGCTCTTTCGAATCTCGGCGACGATCGAGTTTCGGGCCGCGAACTTCGCGGGCGCTCTGGCCGCTCAGTGAGGAGGCCTTGACCCTGTTCGAGGAGCCGTACGTCCCGACGATGCTTGCGGGCGCGGCGCTCGCGGCAGGAGAAGCGGCGCGGCGGAACGGAGACCTCTCCCGAGCAAGTGTTCACCTCTCACGCGCCCTCGTTTGTCCAAGGAGCTTGGCCAGCGCGCGGTATTTCCGGAGCTGCTGCAGGAGATCGCCGGCGCGAGCGCCGGCCGTGCTGCCGACGCCGTCCGCCTCCTCGGCGCCTCGGAGCGTCTGCTGCTGGAGCTCGGCGTGCCGCGCTGGGACCCGGCCGACCACGAGCAGACCGCCGCAACACTGCGAGCCGAGCTCGGTGACGCAGCCTTCGAAACAGCCTGCGTCGCGGGAACGAGCTCTGTCCGAGGAAGAAGCCCTGTCCCTCGCCGCTCGCGTGCCTAGACTGACCGCGATGGCGCCCCCGAGCGACCTCCGCGACTGGATCGCGCTCCTCGAGCGCGAGGGCGAGCTCGTGCGCGTCTCCGCCGAGGTCGACCCGCACCTCGAGGTCACCGAGATCGTCGACCGCGTCGTCAAGGCCGGCGGGCCCGCGCTGCTGTTCGAGAACCCGAAGGGCGTCGAGCACCCGCTGCTGATCAACCAGTTCGGCACCGAGCGGCGGATGTGCCTCGCCTTCGGCGCCGACTCGCTCGACGAGGTCGGCCGCCGGCTCGGCGACGTGCTCGAGATGCAGCCGCCGCAGGGCCTCGCCGAGAAGGTGCGCGGCCTGAAGAAGCTGAAGTCGATCGCCGACTCGCAGCCGAAGACCGTCCGCAGCGGCCCCGTGCAGGAGGTCGTGCTGACCGGCGACGAGGTCGATCTCGGCCGCGCTGCCGGTCCAGACCTGCTGGCCGGGCGACGCCGCGCCGTTCATCACGCTGCCCGGCCGTGATCACGAAGGACCCGCGCACCGGCGGCCGCAACGTCGGCATGTACCGCATGCAGGTGCTCGACGAGCCGCACGACCGCGATGCACTGGCAGATCCACAAGGACGGCCGCGCCGACTACCTGCTCGCCGACGGCAAGCTCGAGGTCGCCGTCGCGCTCGGCCTCGATCCGGTCACGGCCTACGCCGCGAGCGCGCCGCTGCCGAAGCACGTCGACGAGTTCATGCTCGCCGGCTTCCTCCGCGGCGAGCCGGTCGAGCTCGTGCCCGGCGAAGACCGTCGACCTCGAGGTGCCCGCCAACGCGGAGATCGTGCTCGAGGGCTACATCGCCAAGGACGACCTCACCGAGCGAGGGCCCGTTCGGCGACCACACCGGCTACTACACGCCGCCCGAGCCGTTCCCGGTCTTCCACGTCACCGCGATCACGATGCGGCGCGACGCGATCTACCCGTCGATCGTCGTCGGCAAGCCGCCGCAGGAGGACGCCTGGCTCGGCAAGGCGACCGAGCGGATCTTCCTGCCGGCGATCCGGATGAGCGTGCCCGAGATCGTCGACTACGACCTCCCGGTCGCCGGCGCATTCCACAACTGCTGCATCGTCTCGATCCGCAAGAGCTATCCCCGGCCACGCGCAGAAGGTGATGCACGCGATCTGGGGGCTCGGGCTGCTGAGCCTGACCAAGGCGGTCGTCGTCGTCGACGAGTGGGTCGACGTGCACGACTACGAGGAGGTCTTCTTCCGCGTCGGCGCCAACGTCGACCCGAAGCGCGACGTGCTGATCTGCGAGGGGCCGCTCGACCACCTCGACCACGCGCCGACGCTCCAGTTCTACGGCGGCAAGCTCGGCATCGACGCGACGCACAAGGGCCCCGAGGAGGGCGCGCGGCCGTGGCCGGCGGAGATCGAGATGAGCGACGAGATCGCCGCGCTCGTGGACGAGCGCTGGGACGAGTACGGCCTCGGCGGGGCCCGGGAGCGGACGGCCGACGCGACGCGGCAGGTCGTTGCGCCAACTGTTACGTCGTTGACGCGGCCAGACCTGCGACGATTGAATCCCGTCCGGCTCAACGACAGGGAGGCGCACCGCGTGGAAGACCGCCCGGGGGACGACCAGCAGCCGCAGCTTCCACCGCCGAGCCTGTGGCCGGTCGGCTTCGCCGTCGGCATCGTCTGCCTGCTCGTCGGCCTGGTGGTCAGCTGGTGGGTGGCCGCCGTCGGCGCCGCGCTCGCGCTCGTCTTCGGCTTCCTCTGGGCGCGCGACGTCACGACCGGCGGTCAGGCCGCGCCCGGCGCCGGCGCCGGACGGGGCCGTGCCGCGCACGAGGGCGAGGCCGGATGCCGAGCCCGCGCCCGGCGAGCGCTTCCCGCGCAACAGTTCCTCGAGGGCGCGACGCTCGGCCTCGGCGCGCTGATCGGCGCGATCGTGACGCTGCCCGCGCTCGGGCTTCGCGCTCCTGCCCGGGTTCCTCAAGCAGAAGGCGCACAAGGTCGACCTCGGCCCGCTCACCGACTTCGAGGAGAACCAGTGGAAGGTCGTCACCTTCATCCGCGATCCCGCCCAGGGCGAGATCTCGCGCCGCACGGCGTTCATCCGCAACAACGGCCTGCTGAACGGCCAGTCCCGAGCTTCACGATCATCTCGAACCGCTGCGCGCACGTCGGCTGCCCGGTGCAGCCCGGCGGCCCGGTCTTCGACGAAGGAGGAGAAGACGATCAAGACCGCACAACGGCGACGTGCTGCATCACGCCCGTCCTGCCCGCGGCCGGCTTCATCTGCCCGTGCCACGGCGGCTCGTACGACCAGGAGGGCAACCGCATCGCCGGCCCGCCGGTCCGCGGGCTCGACCGCTACGAGTTCGACATCGTCAACGGCCGCCTGGTGCTCGGCGACCTCTACAGCGTCGCCAAGGTCGAGGGCGCGGGGAAGACCGCCAAGATCGAGAAGGTCGAGCTCGCACGGCCCGGGCCAGCACGTCGACGGCCCCGAGTCCTGGCTCTACCCGCTGCAGCCGCCGCACTGATGGCGGCCACGCAGTCAGAGCAGCAGCAAGCGCCAGGCAGGCGGTCGATGTACCCGCTCGACTGGCTCGAGGAGCGCTCGGGCCTCGTCGGCGGGCGTCAAGTACTTCCTCTTCCGCAAGGTCCCGGGCGACTCGAGCTGGTGGCACACGCTCGGCTCGGCGACGCTGACCGCCTTCCTCGTCCAGCTCGTGACCGGCGTGATCCTCGCGATGTACTACAAGCCCGTCGCCGGCAGAGGCGCACTCCTCGGTCGAGCACATCACGAACGACCTCTGGGGCGGCTGGCTCGTGCGCGGCATGCACCGCTGGGGCGCGAGCGTCTTCATCATCCTGATGTTCATGCACATGGGCCGCGTGTTCCTGTTCGGCGCCTACAAGTACCCGCGCGAGCTGAACTGGATCGTCGGCGTGCTGATGCTCGCGACCGGCCTGTTCGAGGGCCTGACCGGCTACCTGCTGCCCTTCGACCAGACCGCGTACTGGGCGACCGTGGTCGCGGTCAACATCAACGGCACCGCGCCCGTTCGTCGGGCCCGTACCTGGCGACGCGTCTTACGCGGTGGTGCCGAGATCGGCCCGGACACGCTGGCCCGCTTCTACTCGATCCACATGCTGCTCGTGCCCGGCGCGCTGATCGGGCTGATCGGGCTGCACCTGTACCTCGTCGTCCGCCTCGGCGTCAGCTCGCCGCCGTGGTCGAAGGAAGCCGCCGAGCGTCGAGCCCGACGACGAGCCCGAGCCCCAGCCGCCGCGCTCCGGCCTCGTCCAGCCCGGCCCGCGGGCCGCGGGCGTCCGCAGGAGGCCGACGGAATGAGCTCCACTCGACGAGCGCCGCGCGGGGTTCAAGCGCTACAAGGAGGACGTCAAGAAGCGGGGCAAGCCGTTCTACCCGTTCGCGATGTTCCACGACACGGTGATGAGCCTCGTCGTCGTGTCCGTGATCACCGGGCTCGCGATCGTCTGGAAGATACTCCGACATCCTCGGGCCGCTGATCGGCCCGAAGGCCGACCCGGGCACGATCTCGTTCGTGCCGCGGCCCGACTGGTACTTCTACTTCCTCTTCTACCTGCTCCGGATCTTCAAGTGGCCGGACACGGTGATCCTCGCCACGTCGGGATCCCGACGATCCTGCCTTGTCCTGCTGCTCGCGCTGCCGTTCATCGACCTGCGCACGGAGCGGCGGCTCTCGCGCCGCCCGGTCGCGATCGTCGCCGCGGCGCTGACGATCCTCTCGATGGGCGTCCTCACCTACAAGGGCGCGGTCGCGAAGGAGCCGATCGCGAGCGAGGTCGAGGCGGCGATCCCGGCCTGGGCGCAGAAGCAGGGCTTCGCAGGACAACGAGGAGGCGCTCGCGGGCGCGAACCTGTTCGCCGAGTCGGGCTGCACGAACTGCCACACCTACCTCGGCTCCGGCGGCTCGAACCTCGGCGCGCCGGACCTCTCGCGCCGAGGGCGCGAAGGGCAAGGGCGTCCAGTTCCAGATCGACCACCTCAAGTGCCCGAGCTGCGTCAACCCCGGCTCGCCGATGCCGCCGTTCGCCGCGCTCGGCGAGGACAACCTGCACAAGCTCGCCGTCTTCCTCGAGGCCTCCAAGGGCCCGCAGTAGGCTTGGCGCCATGCGCGTCTTCCTCGGCATCACCGGCGCCTCGGGAGCGCCGTACGCGGCACGGCTGCTCGAGGCGCTCGCCGGCGCCGGCTGCGAGATCGGCCTCTGCGCCTCGCGCGCCGGGATCGAGGTGCTCGCGACCGAGCTCTACGGCGACGCGCGGCTCTCGGCCGACGAGACGCTCGCGCGGCTGACCGAGCCCGTGCGCGACGCGGTCACGCTCCACGACGAGCGCGACTGGCACGCGCCGTACGCGAGCGGCTCGGCCAAGGTCGACGGCTACGTGATCTGCCCGTGCTCGATGGGCACGCTCGGCACGATCGCCTCGGGCGCGATGTCGAACCTGATCCAGCGCGCGGCGAGCGTCGCGCTCAAGGAAGGCAGCGCAAGCTCGTGCTCTGCCCGCGCGAGACGCCGCTCTCGCGATCCACCTCGAGAACATGCTGCGCGTGCGGCAGGCGGGCGCGACCGTGCTCTTCCTCGCGCCCGGCTTCTACCACGGGGCCAGCGTCGGTGGACGACCTCGTCGACTTCATCGTCGCGCGCTGCCTCGACCAGCTCGGGCTCGAGCACGAGCTCGTGCGCCGCGGTGGGGCGAGTGAGTGACCGTCGAGACCGGCAGGCTCGCGCCCGACGCGGTGCGCTCGATGTTCGACCGCATCTCGCCGGTCTACGACGCGATGAACCGGACGATGACGCTCGGGCTCGACCAGCGCTGGCGGCGCGCGACCGTCGGCTGCGGTCGTGCGGCCGGGCGACCGCGTGCTCGACGCGTGCTGCGGCACCGGCGACCTCGCGATCGCCGCGCTCGCAGGCGGGCGGCGACCGTGACCGGCCTCGACTTCTCGCGAGCGGATGCTCGAGCGCGCGCGCGCGCAAGTCGCGCGAGATCGAGTGGGTGCAGGGCGACGTGCTCGCGCTGCCCGTTCGACGACGCGAGCTTCGACGCGGCCACGGTCGGCTTCGGCGTCCGCAACCTCGCCGACCTCGAGCGCGGCCTCGCCGAGCTGCGGCGCGTCCTGCGGCCCGGCGGGCGGCGTGGCGATCCTCGAGATCACGCAGCCGCGCGGACTGCTCGCGCCGTTCTACCGGCTCTGGTTCGACCGGCTTCGTGCCGCTGCTCGGGCAAGGTCCTTCCCGGAGGCGCCGCGTACACGTACCTTCCCGCGAGCGTGCGCCGCTTCCCCGGCCCGGACGAGCTCGCCGGCCTCCTGCGCGGAGCCGGGCTTCGAGGACGTTCGCTGGCGGCTGTTCGCGGGCGGGATCGTTGCGCTGCACACGGGGTGGCGACAGTGAGCCTCGCGACGATCCGCGAGACGCCCGGGCTCGACGCCTACCTCGACGACCTCGAGGTGCGGCTGACCGCGGCGGTCGCACGCGTATCCGGGGCTCGTCGCCGTGGTCGGCGGCGAGGCGCTCGCGGCCGGCGGCAAGCGCCTGCGGCCGCTGCTCGTCTTCCTCGCCGCGCGTCCGGGCGACGCGCCGCTCGCGGCCGGGCGCGGCGGTCGAGCTCGTGCACATGGCGACGCTCGTCCACGACGACCTGATCGACCAGGCTCGCTACCGGCGCGGCCGCGAGGCGGCCTGGGCGAGCCACGGCCCCGACGCCGCGCGCGCGGCCGGCGACTACCTGTTCGCGCGGGCCTTCGCCGAGCTCGCGGCGACCGGCGACCGCGCGGCCGTGCAGTGCCTCGCGGACGCGACGCTCGCCCTCGCCCGCGGCGAGGCGCTGCAGCGCGCGCAGACGCACGACCCGGACACGAGCGTCGAGGACTACCTCGAGCGCTGCGCGCTCAAGACCGGGAAGCTGTTCGAGGCCGCCTGCCTGCTCGGCAGCGGCGGCGACCGAGGGCCTCGGCGAGTTCGGGCTCGCGCTCGGGATCGCCTTCCAGATCGCCGACGACATCCTCGACTGCTCGGGCGAGACGATCGAGACCGGCAAGATCGCCGGCACCGACCTGCGCGAGGGCACGCCGACGCTGCCGCTGATCCTGGCGGCGCGCGAGGACGAGACCGTCCGCCGCGCGCTCGCCGGCGGGCCGCTCGACGGCGCGCTCGTCCGCGTCGCCGAGACCGGCGCGCTCGAGTCGTCGCGCGAGCTCGCGCTCGACTACGCCCGCCGCGCCCGCGCCTGCCTCGACGGGCACCTGTGCCGCGACGAGCTCGAGGCCCTGACCGACGCCGTGGTGGACCGGGAGTCGTGATGATCCGGCTCGGCCGCATCTCCTACGTGAACATGGCGCCGGTCTTCCACCGGCTCGAGGCCGAGGTCGACGAGGTGCAGGGCGTGCCGACCGAGCTGAACGCGCGCCTGCTCGCCGGCGAGCTCGACCTGGCGCCGATCTCCTCGATCGAGTACGCGCGCAACGCCGACCGGCTGCGCCTGCTGCCGCGGCTCTGCGTCTCCTCCGAGGGCGCGGTCGACTCGATCCAGCTCGTCGCGCGCAAGCCGCTCGAGCAGGTGCGCACGGTCGCGGTCACGCCCGAGAGCGCGACCTCGGTCGTGCTGACGAAGGTGCTGCTGCCCGAGGCCGAGCACGTCCCGCTCGGCGAGGAGGCCGACGCGACGCTGCTGATCGGCGACGCCGCGCTGAAGAGCGCGTTCGAGGACCCGACCCCGCACCACGACCTCGGCCGCCTCTGGCTGGAGCGCACGGGCCTGCCGATGGTCTTCGCCGTCTGGGCCTGCCCCGAGCCGGTCCCGTCGGGCATGGCCGAGCTCGAGCAGGCGCTGGTCGACTCGGTCCTGACCGCCCGCGCCGAGCCCGAGCAGCTCGCCTACGAGTCGAGCGAGCGCTACGGCTATCCGGCCGGCTTCCTGGCCCGCTACTTCGAGAAGCTGCGCTACCGCTTCGGCCCGCGCGAGCGCGCCGGGCTGCTGACGTTCCTCGAGCTGGCCCGCGACGTCGGCGAGCTCGACGAGGTGCCGGAGCTCCGCTTCGTCTCGCGCGCCGAAGCCACCGTCTGATCGAGTTCAGGCGACAGGACGCTGGCCCAGGCGACCGCTAGTGCCTTAGTCTCTTTGGCGATTGAGCCCCATCGTGAAGTGGACGAATCCACACGCACGCCTGTCTTCAAAGCGAAATAGTCGCGATCTAGAAGGGCTCAGGCTCGCGGCGCCCGGATTCCGCAACGGCTAGCAGATGCCAGGCTCCTTCGACGCCCTTGAGCTGGCGGCTACCGCGCTCGTGGAATCGCAGTCCGGATCCGGCGACCAAGTCCTTGACCGTCTGCGAGACGAGGATCTCCGAGGGCTCAGCGAGGGCGGCGATGCCAGCTGCAACGTTCACGGCGATCCCGGACGTTTTCTCCCGCGTAGTGCCGACTTCGCCTGTGTGGAGGCCGGCGCGAACTTCGAGCTCGAGCGGCCTGACCGCATCGACGATCGCCTGCGCACACTTCACGCCGCGTGCGGGCCCGTCGAACGTGGCGAAGAAGCCGTCGCCGGCGACGTCTTGCTCGATACCCCGATAACGCCCCAGCATGGCGCGCACGACCGTGTGATGGCGTTCGACCAGCTCCCTCCAAGCGCGGTCGCCGACGGACGTCGCCTTCTCAGTCGAGCCAACAATGTCGGTAAAGAGGACGGTCGCCAGAACGCGATCGAGTTCGGCCTCCTCCTCGCGGATGCCACGCAGGAACGACTCGATCGAATCGAAGAGCTCCCTCTGGTCGCCCGCCCATACAGGCCAGTCGTCGCCGGCGAGCTCCACGAATCGCGCTCCGGGAATCCGCTGGGCGAAGTCGCGGCCGGCCTCGACGCGCTCGATCGGATCGCCGCGGCGATGCAAGACAAGTGTCGGCGCCTGAATCGTCGGCAGTACCGGGCGGATGTCGAGTTCCGCCCAGATCCGCTCGATCGCGATCATCGAGTTCGGCGTTGCCGACAGCCGGTGCATCGTCCTCCACCAACGCCGCTGCTCCGGATCGGCCTTGGCCGAGGGCATGATCCACTCAAACATTCTTCCCGCGTACTCGTCTGTTCCCCAGCCGGCGTCCATCCGGGCGAGGTAGACCTCCCACTCTTCCGCTGTCCACGCCCACGGGTAGTCGCTGCTGGCAGTCCCCCGAGCTTCCGGGCCGTACACGATCAGTGCGGACGTCAGATCAGGATGGGTTGCCGCAAGGAGCGCGCAGATGCAGCCCGCGTCCGAGCCACCGAAGAGCACGGGCCGCTTGAACTCCGCCGAGTCGATGACGACTCGAAGATCCTCCATCAATGTCTCCAGCGGCGGCGCGTCTGTCGCCGAAAGTCGATCGAGAGCCCGATTCCGCGACGGTCGACGAACACCACCCGCGCAAACGACGCGAGCCGGTTCAGAAACCGGGCGAAGAGCGGATTGCCCCAGGCGACCTCGAGATTGTTGATCCATTGCGGCGCGTACACGAGCTCGACGGGCCCATCTCCAAACACCTGGTACGCGAGTGCCACATCCCCGTTGCGTACGTAATGGACGTCCGGAACTTCCACAACCGCAAGCCTGCACCAAGGCTCGGCGTGCAGCAAAGAGCTGAGGCCTCGACCTTGCAATTTGGTGTTACCGCTCCCGGCAAAGATGGTCCGGCCCCGGGCCAAGGGTCCATGACCTCGACCCTCGGCCGGCTCGACTGTTCCAGAGTCAATCATCGGCCACCCGCCTTGGTTATCACGAGCCGCGCGATGAACTCACGGAATCCCGGTTCGGGCTGACATTCCGAACACTGGGCCAGGCCAACAATCCCGACCGCCTGGAACATCGACCTGGCGCGCGAACTCCGTTAGCGAGCCACTAGACAAGCGCCGTACCCTTGGCGCATGTTCCGTCGCTTTCTCGTTGCAGCGGTCGTCGTTCTCGCGCTCGCCTCGAGCGCGACTGCAGTTCCGGCGGTGGCCAAGACGAACAAGGCGGTTCTCACCCACAAGCTGATCGTGGCAGTCAAGAAGAACGTAGCCCTGGCGGCCGAGAAGAAGCTTGCGATCTTGGTTCTAATCAGCCAGAACGGCGGTGCTCCTGCCGGAGCCGTGGCCACGCCGAGCAAGCCCCTTACTGTTCTCCTCGACAATAGCGGCCTCTACCGTGTAAAGGCCGAGATCGACTCCGCCTGCAAAGGCAGCTGTGATGCGAGCTATCGCATTTCCGGCTCGGCCAACCACAAACTCGAGATGGTCCCCAGCTGTCAGCCCAAGGGCTCAGGCTTCGTCTGCAGCAGGGTCAAGATCGTCAAGGTCTACTGAACACCGGCGTCCGGTTATCCACACTCAAGTCCAGCTGCTAGTCGATCGGTCGGCGCAGTCGGCTCGGTCGGGTGACATTCCCGAGCACTGGCCCAGGCGGGCCCTCATCAGGCACGACACGCTTAGTGGCCGCGGCCGATTTCAACGAGCTGCGCAACGACTTCGGAGATCGGCTTCGTCGCGTCAATCTCATGGGTGCACGAATACGAAGCAACGGCTCAACCTCTGCAAGGTCGCCGAGGATGAGGGCACGCTCGTCAGCCGCCTTGCCGTAATCGTTCGTCGTCCGGGTTTTGAGACGGCGAAGCAGCTCGTCCACCGGCGCGCTCAAGAGGACCACCGCGTGGAAGCGCGGGTAGAAGCGACCCTGATTCGAGACGGTTCCGGACACGTAGAGCGTCGGTCCGTCCTCGCGAGAGAGAAGTTCTGCAACGAGATCCTCCCGCCAGATGTATCCGCCGTCCGCCTCCGACCACTGGCTCCACGGTGCATCGTCGGTCTCGACGACGTGAAAGCCGCGCTTCGCAAGTTCGGCCAACGCAGTTGATTTGCCAGTGCCCGACATCCCCGTGACCAGGACCCTGCGCATGCCGAGCAGGCTATTTGACGGCTCTCGTGACATTCCCGAACGCTGGCCCAGCCAAGCGTCGTCTACTCCCGGTCCCGGCAGCGCAGCCCGTCTCGTAAGATCGGTGCGTGCAGCGACGCGAGGCCGTATGCAGCTGCGGCCAGCTCCGGGTGACGACGGACGGCGATCCTGTGCGGATCTCGATGTGTCACTGCCTCGCCTGCCAGCGTCGGACCGGCAGCGCGTTCGGGGTGCAGGCGCGGTGGCCGAAGGATCGGGTCGGCGTCACCGGACGATACACGGAGTACGTCCGCATCTCGGACGCGGGCGAGGAGCGGACGTTTCGCTTCTGCCCGGACTGCGGCGCGACGGTCTTCTGGACGACCGAGGGCTGGCCGGACTCGATCGCGGTCGCGATCGGCGCCTTCGGCGATCCCTCGTTCCCGCAGCCGACCGTCTCCGTCTACGAGTCGCGACGGTATCCGTGGCTGTCCCTTCCGCACGGGATCGAGGAAGAGCACCGACTAGTACAAGCGTCCTTTAGTTCGGTCACGCCGCGAGTCTGGCGCCATCGGCGAAGGGTCAAGGGACGTTCCCGAACGCTGGCCCACCGGAGTCTCGTCGACACCGGGGGCCGATAACGTCGAGACCGTGGCCACAGACGTCGTCGCCGTGGTTCCTTACGATTCTGCTTGGCCCCGGCGCTTCGAGTTGGAGCGCACGCTGCTGGAGCAGGCGCTGCACCCTGGCTGGAAGGCGGCATCCACCACATCGGCTCAACCGCAGTTCGAGGCCTGGCCGCGAAGCCAATCATCGACATCATGGCCGCTGTGCGGGACCTAGACGAAGCGGGCAAAGCCTTCCAGGCACTCAGAGCGCTGTCCTACGTCTACACACCTCATCGACCTAGCATCGCGCATCATTTCTCGAAGTCCTCCGCTCGGCTTGATGAAGTCACGCACGGCCTGCATCTACGCAGCCGGGAAGTGATCTGTGGCGCGAGCGCCTCGCCTTCCGTGACGCCCTCCGGAGCGACCCGGATCTCGCGCGGAAGTACGAGGAACTGAAGCTGCGGCTCTCGCAGGAGCATCAAAACGATATCGAGGGCTACACCGCCGCCAAGCGAGACTTCGTTGGACGCATCCTGGCCGCGGCAGGCCTCGGCTTCGGCCGACGCTGAGTTCGGGTGACATTCCCTCCCGCACACTGGCCCAAGCGAGCGTCAGGTGGCTGGCAGCTGGCGGTCCCCGTGGAAGACCGCTTCGACGTTGTTTCCGTCGGGGTCAATGACGAACGCTGCGTAATACCCGGCGTGGTAATGCGGGCGAAGACCCGGCGCGCCGTTGTCGCGGCCACCGGCTTCGACAGCGGCGCGGTGGAACTTGTCAACGGTGGCTCGGTCGGCTGCGGAGAAGGCCACATGAACGGGAGCGGCCGGAGGTTCCCCTTCGCCGATCCAGAAATCTCCACCGCCCTCGATGGCGAACCCAGGCCCCTGCGAGCTCTCGACTAGCTTCACTCCGAACGGCTCGAGGGCCGCCTCGTAGAAGGTGCGGCTGCGTCTCAGGTCACGTACTCGTAGGGCCAAGTGGTCGATGAGGGGAAGCGTCACAGCAGCGACACGCCCTCTATCTTAGAGCGCGATCTCCGGCGAACATCCTGAACGCTGGGGCAGCCGACTGCGTAGCCTGTCGGCGGAAGTACGTGAGACTCAGACGACGGGCAGCAGCAGGTCGATGACGTCCCTGCGTCGGTAGAACTCGATGCCCGGACGTGACGGATCACGATCACGGCGGCTAGAGAGCCGTTCGAACCTCGGGCCGATCAGCTCATAGATCTTGGGTGGTTCTCCTGTGAGACGTTCCCGCACATAGCGCCCGCCGGGGAGGCTGCCGACCTCGAGCCCGAGCGCATGCGGGTCGTCGCCGTCGCGAAGCTGGACGCAGATGCGGTACTCGCCGTCGTTGTCGAAGGCGCCGTAGTACTTCCGGCCGCGTAGCCCGACCGCCTCTTCGACCTCCTGCATGCCGCGACCGATCGCGGTTACCTCGTCTGCGACACGCTTGAACATGACGGGTGTCTCTGAACGCTCGACTACCACTTGCTCCGATCCCACGGACGCAGCCTATCCCCCTTCTGGCGTCATTCCGGAACGCTCGCGTAGGCGACTGCTGCCGGTGCCTACTGGGACGATCAGAAGAACGGCTCCGTGTTCCGCGGTAGTCGTACGACGTCGAGCGCTAGGCGTACGCTGTCGGCATGTGGGACGTCCTTACCTGGCACGACGGCACGCTCGCAATCGCGTGGTGGGCCGTGATCGTGCTCATCGTCGCGCTGCTGTCGATCGGCGGCACGGCAGCTGCGCGACGGAAATAATCGCGCCTGCGGATGCGCGACGCTCGCGCGGACCGTTCCGCGGCGGTCGGCGAGAGCGCGCAGTGCTCGGGGGTCATTCCCGAACACTGGCCCAGACGACGTTTCGCCTGTGGCGGCACGAGCTCGGACGCCGCATAAGCATGGTGTCGGTGAGAGCATTGCGCCATCTTGGTTGCTCATCTGCGTGGCGCGTTGCCGGCCGAGCGCATCAAGTTCCTGCTCCGACAGTCCAGCGCCGTCGGTGGACAGCGCAGCGCTCAAGAGCGCCGCGCGCGCGGCGATCGTCATGCCGGCGGTCTTCGCGTTCGCGGACAAGGTGATCGAGCAGCCGCAGACGTCGCTCTTCGCGGCCTTCGGCTCGTTCGCGATGCTCGTGCTCGTCGAGTTCGCAGGCCCGCCGCAGACGCGCCTCGTCGCGTACCTCGCGCTCGCGTGCGTCGGTGCCGCCTTCATCACGCTCGGGACGCTCTGCTCGCGACACGCCTGGCTCGCCGCCGGCGCGATGGCGGTCGTCGGCTTCGTCGACGCTCTTCTCGGGCGTCATCAACGGCTACTTCGCGGCGGCCGCGACCGGGGCGCTCCTGACCTTCGTCCTGCCGGTGACGATCCCGGCGCCGAACTCGGCCATCCCGGACCGCCTCGAAGGCTGGGGCCTGGCGGCCGGCGCCGGGATTTCCGCCCTGATGCTGCTGTGGCCGCCGCGTCGGCGGGCCGACCTCCAGCGCGAGGCCGCCGGCGCGCTGCGTGCCGTCGCCGACCTCCTCGACGCCGACCGCGAGAGCTGGGCAGAACGTGCACGCGTTGCGCGCGAGTCGCGTCGACGCGCTGGGACGGCGACTCCTCGGGACGCAGCACCGCCCGACCGGCCCGACCGGGCCGACGGCCGCCCTCGCCTCGCTCCCCGACGAGCTCGACTGGCTGCTCTCCTTCCTCACTCCGCTCCGGAACGTCGCAGCTCGAGCTCGCCTGCGCCGAGGACGCCGAAGCGCTGGCGGCGACCGCGGCCGTGCTCCGCGCGAGCGCCGCGACGACTCGAGGGCCGCGACGAGCAGCCCGACTTCGCAGCGGCTCGACACGGCGCGCGACGCCGTGGCACGCGCGCTCGATCCGACGGCTGCCCGAGCTGCCGGCCGATCCGGCGACGACGGTCCCGGGGGCGCTCGAGCGCGCCGTTCCGAATCCGGGCGGCTGACCTACGCCGCGCGCCAGGTCGCGGGCTACGCGACTGCTCGCGAGCGGAGCCGAGCGCCCGAGCTCGACCGACGTCGATGTCGCCCAGCCTCCGGCCGCCGTCGCCGCGCTCGAGGCGACCGAGCAACTGGCGGTCGAGCACGCGAGCGTCGGCTCGGTCTGGTTCCGGAACAGCGTCCGCGGCGCCGTCGGGCTCGCGATCGCCGTCTACATCGCCCAGCGGACGGGCCTGCAGCACGGCTTCTGGGTCGTGCTCGGCACGCTCTCCGTGCTGCGCTCGAACGCGCTCGGCACCGGCTGGTCGATTGTCAGCGCGCTCGCCGGGACCGCCGTCGGGATCGTCGTCGGGCGCGCTGCTCGTGATCGGCATCGGCACGCACGAGGCGGTGCTCTGGGGCGTGCTGCCGGTCGCGGTGCTCCTCGCCGCCTACGCGCCGCGGGCGATCTCG
Source organism: uncultured Gemmatimonadales bacterium (assembly GCA_963725045.1). Taxonomy (GTDB): domain Bacteria; phylum ARS69; class ARS69; order ARS69; family ARS69; genus CAVRWY01. The sequence continues at coordinate 1,101 of CAVRWY010000008.1, read as the reverse complement.
TTCGCCGCCGGTCAGGCCGGCTTCACGGTCGTCCTCTTCGTGCTCTTCAACATCATCCAGCCGGTCGGCTGGAGCGTCGGCCTCGTACGCGTCGAGGACGTCGCGATCGGCTTCGCGATCAGCCTCGTCGTCGGGCTCCTGTTCTGGCCCCGCGGTGCGGCTGCGCTCCTGCGCAACGACCTCGCGGCCGCGTACGCGCGTGGCGTCGACTACGTCGTCGCGACTGCCCGGCGAGCTGATCGAGGGAGGCTCGCGACGATGCGGCCCGCGCGGCGCGCGCGGCGGACGCTGCCCTCCACCGTCTCGACGACGCCTTCCGCCAGTACCTCGCCGAGCGCTCCGCCACCGCATACGAACGTCGAGGATGTCGCAGCGCTCGTCGGCGGCGCGTCGCGCGTCCGCCGTGCGGCGCAGTCGCTCGACGCGCTCGGGCGGATGACGGACGCCAACAGCGCGCTCGAGCGCTGCGCCGCGAACCTCGACCGCGAGCTCCACGCGCTGCAGTCCTGGTACGTCTCGCTCGGGTACGCGCTCGTCAACCGACGTCCGGTGCCGCCGCCGCACATCCGCGACGCCGACGGCCGCAGCCGCCTCCTCGCCTGCGTGCGCGACGCCGCGCGCGGCCGACGACAAGGCGACGGTCGCGGCCGCGCTCGTCCTGCTCTGGACGAGCCAGCATCTCGACAACCTCTGGCGCCTCGAGGCGCACCTCGGCGGAGCGCGCCAACGCCACACGGACAGCTGCAACGGCAGCGGAATAGACTCGACACCCGAGCCGCGGCGACCTCGAGCTCACGGACGGGCAATCGCGCGGGTTCGTTGCAGTCGCGCTGAAGGCGTTCCACGAAGGCATGGGCGTGATCGAGATCATCGGCGTCGACCCCCACCGCCAGCGGCGCGGCATCAGTTCCAGGCTCACTGAGCACGCCACCGAGCACATGCAACGGTGTCGCATGGACATCGTGGTCGTCGAGACCGGCGGCGCTCCCGGCCATGGACCTGCGCGGGCCGGCATACGAAGCCGCCGGCTTCACGCTGCTCCCTATCGCCCGCTATTTTCCGAATGCTCGGGTGACATTCCGGAACGCTGGCCCATGCGAC
>CAVRWY010000007.1:0-7636 GCA_963725045.1 uncultured Gemmatimonadales bacterium | reverse complement strand
CTACGAGCCGAAGTGGTGAAATTGGTAGACGCGCACGGTTCAGGGCCGTGTGGGGGAAACCCCGTGTGGGTTCGAGTCCCACCTTCGGCACTCCGCTGTCCTAGGAGGGCGTGCCTCGCCCTCCTTTTTGTTTGAGTTCGGCGCCCCCGAGGGTACGCAGTGTCAGGAGCTCGATCGCTGCAAAGCGCGATCCCGTGGTTTCTCGGCGGCTTCGCGGCCTTCACTCCGTTCAGCATTGCCGGGGCGCACGCGTGCCTCACGGCTGCGACCCTGCTTCTCCTTGCGGATCGCACGAGCCGCATGGAGGCGTGGCGCTTCCTGCGAACGCACCCGCTCTCGCTCCCGATTCTGGCGTGGTTTCTCGCGAGCGTGATCTCGGTCGTGTTCGCTCTGGATCCGGCGCGCTCCGCGGAGAAGCTCAAGAAGCTCGCGCTCTTCGCCCTCGTTCCGCTCGCGGCGCTTCCGGTGGTGCGCACGCGGCTGCGCTCGATCCTCGGGCGTGCTCGTGCTGACCACCGCGGCGGTGGCGGTGATCGGCATCACGATCCACGTGATGCAGGGCGGCGGACTCGACGCCCGCAATCGCGGGGCGGGCGGCTTCTACATGACGGTCGCGGGCATCGCCATGATCGTGGGTCTTCTCACCTTGGGAGAGCTGCAAGCCGCGCTCAAGGATCCTCGTCCGCGGCGCATCGCGCTCCTCGCCGTCTCGCTGGTGCTCATTCTCGTGTCGCTGTTCGCCACGTACACTCGCGGGAGCTGGATCGGATTCGCCGTGGGCGCGGTTCTGCTTCTGCGCCGGCATCGCATCGCGCTCCTCGCGCTTCTTTTGGGCGGCGCGCTCCTGATCGCGTTGGGGCCGCCGGACTTGCGGGATCGTCTGGTGTCGATCGCCGAGCCGGGTCATCCGCGCAACGCGGAGCGCCTGCTCATCTGGAAGCACGGGCTTCATCTCGTCGCGGAAAGACCGTGGACCGGAACCGGGCTCTGGATTCCGTCCGAGCTCTTGGGACAGAGCGCCGCAACGGAGCTCGGCACGATCAAAGTGCACAGCCACATGCACGACACTCCGCTGCAGATCGCGGTCACCATGGGAATTCCCGGGCTGCTCGCGTTCGGGTGGCTCGTGGTCGCGTTCGCGCGGCTCGCACGACGGGCCAGCGCCGCGGAGATCCACAACCTGTGGGAGGAAGGGCTGGTCGCGGCATATCCGGCCATCCTCGCGGCGCTTCTCGTCAACGGCCTCTTCGAATGGAATTTCGGCGATTCCGAGATCCTGGGGCTCTTCCTGCTCCTGACCGGTTCGGTGCTCGGCATCGAATCGGCGCGCAAAGCGTAAAGGAGCCCGAGAATGGCCGAAGGAGAAAAGTTGATCGCGTCGAACCGGCGAGCGCGCCACGAGTATTTCATCCTGGAGGCGATGGAAGCGGGGCTCGCGCTGACCGGAACGGAAGTCAAATCGCTTCGCGCCGGACGCGCGAGCCTCGTGGAGGCGTACGCGCGCGTGGAGAACGGCGAAGCGGTTCTGGTGGGAGCGCACATTCCCGAGTACTCGCACGGCAATCGGCAGAATCACGAGCCCACTCGGCCGCGCAAGCTCCTCCTGCATCGCCGAGAGATCGACCGGCTCCAAGAGGGATTGGAAAAGAAGGGGCTCACCATCGTCGCCTTGCGCATGTACTGGAAGAACGGCCGCGCCAAGATCGAGATCGCGCTCGCCCGCGGAAAGAAGCAGCACGACAAGCGGGACGATGCCGCGAAGCGCGAATCGGATCGCGAGATCGACCGCATCGCCAAGCGCATGCGGGAGTCCCAGTGATGCGCGGCGCATTCGTGGCCTTCGGGCGCGGAATATGGGTCTCCGCGTTCGCGTTCACGCTCTTGACCGGCGCCGCGCATGCTGCCGACGTCGAGCGCCTCGAAGGGGAGGTGGCGACGCCCGATCAGCCCGAACCGCACGCGCTCGCCGTCTACCGCATCGACGGAGTCGACCATCTCGATGTCGAAGAGGTCACATTCCTCTTCCGTGCCTCGCGCGTGTTTCGCGCCGATCTCGGCCGCATGGAGCTCACCGTGGCGGACAAGACGATCGCGCTCGTGGCGGGGAGCCCGTTCGTGGAAATGGAGGGATCCACCGCGAATCTGCAGGCGGCCGTGACCTGGATCGACGGGCGGCTCGTCGTGCCGGTCCGCTTTCTCACTCACGTGCTCGACCCGCTCGTTCGCGAGCGCGTGTCGTGGTCGGAGAAGGACCGCTTCCTGCGACTGGACAAGAGCGATCCGAACATCGCCGCGATCACCTACATGCGCGAGGGAGACGCGACCGCGGTGGAGATCCGCACCACGCGCGAGCTTCCCGGCATCGTGAGCTGGTCGGAGACGAAGAAGGGACGGGAAGCGCTGCTGCGAATTCCGGGCGGCGTGCTGCCCGAGAAGCTCCTGGGCGGGCTCGGAGGGTCGGGGCTCGTGGAGAGCCTTACGACTGCGCAGGCGCCGGGGTCCGCGGCGCTTTCGTTTCGTTTGGCTTCCGGCGCGCGCCGGCTCGCGTCCGCGCATCACACCGCTCCCACGAAGATCGTGCTTCGCTTCTCGCGCGGCGAGGACGCGGGGGAAACGCCGCCGGCCGACACTTTGGGCGCGTTCGAAGACGACGCCGACGCGATGTTCGCGCTCTGGGATCGGAAGTTCGGGATTCAGCGCATCGTGATCGACCCGGGCCACGGCGGCTCCGACGTCGGCGGATCCTCGGCGCGTGGAGATCGCGAGAAGGATGTGGCGCTGGCGATCGCGCGCCGGGTGCAGGGTGCGATTCGCGATCGCGCGCCGGGACTGGAGGTGCGTCTCACGCGCGAGGACGATCGATTCCTCACCAACGACGAGCGCCGCGGCTTCGCCAACGAAGAAAGCGCCAATCTGTTCCTTTCGATCCATTGCGACGGATGGTTCGACGAGAAGCGCCGCGGCTTTTCCGTCATGACCTACGGCCGGCGCTCGACCGACGAAGGGTGGAGCCTTCCCGCGAGCGCGGTTCGCGTCGAAGGAGGGCCGCGGGAGACCGAGCGCCTCGCGGATACTGTGGCGCGCTCCATGGACCGGGCGCTCAGCATGCCGAATCGCGGCGTGGCCGTCGCGGAGCTGCAGGTGCTCGAGGAGCTGGCCATGCCGGGACTCTTGATCGAGTGCGGCACTCTCACGAACGCAGAGGATCGCAAGCTCCTCACCAGCGACAACTTTCAAGAGAAGCTCGCCGAAGCGATCGCCGAGGGCGTTCTCGAGTACCGGGAGTCGCTCGGCGCTCCGGAAGACGAGCCGATCCTCGACGACGAGGAAGGCGCGACGACGAAGGACAGGGCGAAGACGAGCGCGAAGAGGACGGCACGCGATGAAGCGAACCGGCGGGCTTCGCAATTCTCGGGGATTCCTCGGCGGGTGGCGCCCACTCTCTCTGCTCTTGGTGCTCGGCGCGCTCACCGCGATCGGCTTCGGCCTGCTGGTGGCGCTGCGCCGCGAAGAGATTCCCGGAGTGATTCCCGCGGAGCGCGCCGACCTCGGCGGACGGAGCGTCGAGCTGCTCTTCCCCGACGATTCCGGAGAGTGGGTGCACGAGCGCCGTGAGATTCTGGCCTCGAAGGTGCGCGAGGAAGAGATTCGCCGCCTCGTCGCGGATTTGATCGCCGGCCCGCGCGGAGAAGCGACCGGCGTGTTCCCCGCGCAAACGCGCCTCGAGGACGTGTTCTGGGATGGGGAAGGAGAGCTCACGCTGAGCTTCTCCGAGCATTTGCGCTCGGACCACCCGGGTGGATCGCGGGCGGAAACCGCCACCGTGCAGTCGCTCTTGGGAACGATCAAGACGAACTTTCCCGATGTGCTGCGCGTGCGCATTCTCGTCGAAGGGGAAACCGTGTCGTCCATCGCGGGCCACGTCGACATCTCGCGTGCGCTGGACGCGTTCGTCCCGCGCTGAACAATCGAAAGGAAGAGAACATGGCACGACCGGACGGACGAGCCGACGACGAGCTTCGCCCCATGACGCTCGAGCTCGGATTCGCGAAACACGCCGAGGGCTCCTGCCTCGTGAAGATGGGAGAGACGTGGGTCCTTTGCACCGCGTCCGTGGAAGACGGTGTGCCCCAATTTCTGAAGGGGCAGGGGCAAGGCTGGGTCACCGCCGAGTACGGAATGCTTCCGCGCTCCACGACGACGCGCACCCGCCGTGCGCTGGGCGGCGGGCGGACGCTGGAGATCCAGCGATTGATCGGCCGCTCGCTGCGCGCGGTGACCGACATGAAGCAGCTCGGCGATCGCACGATCACGCTGGATTGCGACGTGCTGCAGGCCGACGGCGGAACGCGCACCGCCTCGATCACGGGCGCGTGCGTGGCGCTGTTCGAAGCGTGCGAACGGCTGCGGCGCAGCGACCTGCTCTCCGGCTGGCCGCTCAAGGAGATGGTCGCGGCCATCTCCGTCGGGATCGTGCGGGGGACGCCGGTGCTCGACCTTCCGTACTCCGAGGACTCCACGGCGGATGTGGACATGAACATCGTGATGACGGCGTCCGGGAAATTCGTGGAAGTGCAGGGAACCGCGGAGTCGCATCCCTTCGACGACGTGCAGCTCGCGCGGCTCTTGGATCTGGGGCGCGGCGGCATCGCGCAGCTCGTGGCCAAACAACGCGAGGCGCTCGGGCTCGAGGCGTCGCGCGTTGCCTGACGTGCGCGTCGTGCTCGCGACGCGAAACCGCCACAAGGTCGAAGAGCTGGTGCGCCTGATGGCGATGGAGGGCGTGCGCTTCGAGGACGCGAGCACACACCCCGAAGCGCCGATCGTCGTGGAGAGCGGCGCGACGTTTCGCGACAACGCGGCCAAGAAAGCGCGTGCAATCGCCGCCGCCACCGGGCTCGTCGCCGTGGCCGACGACTCGGGGCTGGAGGTGGATGCGCTGGACGGGGCGCCCGGGGTTCGCTCGGCGCGCTACGCCGGGGAAGGCGCGAGCGACGCGGCGAATCGCGCGAAGCTTCTGAAGTCGCTCGCCGAGGTCGACGAGAAGGAGCGGACTGCGCGCTTTCGCTGCGTGATCGCGATCGCCGCCCCGAACGGGCGCATTCTCTTCGCGGATGGCGTGTGCGAAGGCAGCATCCTGCACGAGGAGAAGGGGCGCGGAGGCTTCGGCTACGACGCGCTCTTTCTTCCAGCGGGGGAGACGCGAACGTTCGCCGAGCTCTCCGATGCGGAGAAAGATGAGCGATCGCACCGCGGCGACGCGGCGCGTCGTGCCAAGGATGCGCTCGCCGAAATCAGGGTGAAGGAGCTCTCGACTACCCCTCACAACACGACCGAGACGAGACGCCCGAGGAGCTCCTCCAGGGGAAACATCGTGAGGAGCAGAGGCGCCACGGGAAGCAGGGTGCACACGGCCAAGACCAGCACGGTGGGCAGGCCGAACGGCACCCACTTCATGGTCTTCACCACCTCGAAGCTGTTCCCGAGGTCCGCCAGGGACTGAATGTCGGCGCTCCCGATGAAGGGCTCGTCTGTGGGTGCACCACCGCGAATCCACTTCCGGTCGTAGTCGTGCACGTAACGTTGCGCCAGCTTGCCGTACTCGCGCAGGCCGTTGCGCTTCGCTTCCTCGAGCTTCGGAAGAAATGCGAGCAGCGGTCCGAGGAGGGCGAATGCCATGACGGCCACGAGCCCGATCAGCTCCACTTGGAATTCGGGCAGATGCGCTCCGGAGTAGAAGATGCGATTGGCCATCATCCCGGCGAGCAGGGTCCCCTGGGCCAGCAGCACCGGGGCGAACCCGTGGGTGACGGTCTCCAGAAATCCCAGCCCGCCCGAGCGGTCCGGGTGCGAGGGCACGAGATCCAATTTCAGCCGCGACACCTTGTACAGGAACCGCCCCCAGATGAACAACCGGTAGTACCAGCGCAGCATGAGGAACTGGAACAACGGCATGCTCACGAAGGCGAGCCACGTACCGGCCATCGTCGGCCGCCACAGTTCACCGACCGTGGAGCCGTTCCAGCTGTCCACGTCCATGACCGTCTGAGTTTTCCAGACGAGTCCGAGCCCGAGAACGTAGACGACGGCGATGAGGAGTACCTCGGCCACGATCGAATTGCGCAGGCGCATCGACGAGTTGACGGCGGCGTCGTAGGCCGGCAGGGACGCCTCGGAAATCAGGCCACGCTCGACGAACTGGTGAACCTCCGGCTGCATGCGCCGGTGGATGACCCGCTCGCCGGCGATGAGCAGCGGCAGCGCCACGAGAAGTCGCAGATGTTGCTCGATGTCCTTGATGAACGGGAGCGCGACGCTTTCGCCCCAGGCGCGTCCTTCCACGATCGACAAGACGAGAAGGGGGACCCAGGCCACTGCCGTCATCACCAGGATGCGACGGCGCATCAAGTCCATGTCACTGTCGGCCAAACGGGTCCGCCGCCAGATCTGATAGAGCGGCCCGCCGAGCACCAACGAAAAGTCAGGGGAGCGATTCACGGGCGTTGCCTCGTCGAAATCGGGTGACGGGATCCTACCGCCGTTCGGCGCGAGCCGGCCATGAACATCTCGTGAGGCGTCGAAGCGCGCTCGGCTTGACACCCCTGGGAGCGCTCCGTACGCTTTGCGATCGTCGTGTCGTAAATTCCGGGGCGTGGCGCAGTCTGGTAGCGCACCTGCTTTGGGAGCAGGGGGTCGGAGGTTCGAATCCTCTCGCCCCGACCACGTTCGAGGCTCGCGCCGGCGGGGCTCGATTGGCAATCGTCTTCACCGAGCCGTGCGCCCGTAGCTCAGGTGGATAGAGCAACGGCCTTCTAAGCCGTGGGTCGCAGGTTCGAGTCCTGCCGGGCGCGCCACGGACCCTCGCGCGGCAGATGATGCCGCGCGGCTTCGCGATGCGTGGTGGATGTAGCTCAATGGTAGAGCACCTGACTGTGGCTCAGGGTGTTGCGGGTTCGATCCCCGTCATCCACCCCATTCTTTCGGCGGGAGTCGAAGCGACCCGCGCGCGCGGGCGGGCATTCCAGCGTTGTCCCTCGCTGCCGCGAGTGTTAGATTCTCCGGCCTGCGTGCGCCGTTAGCTCAATTGGCAGAGCAACTGGCTCTTAACCAGTGGGTTCGGGGTTCGATTCCCTGACGGCGCACCACTCTTTCTGCTGCCGGCACCGAAGCGGGGCGCCCGCTCGGCTCCCCGAGGCGCCGCCGGCGCCTTCAAGCAGGCTTGATTCCCGGACGAAGATCCTGTTGATTGGTGACTGTGCGAAAAGCGCGGAGCCGGCCGTGACCGGTGTCCGCCCAACGTTCCGCTCGAAAGATGGGGGCGAAAGGTTTCGACGGGGTACACGGACCCGAAGGTTGCGTGCCGAGGCGCCTGGCCTCGTTAAAAATGGGCAACTGTTCAACTGCCAACGAAAGTCTGGCTCTCGCCGCTTAAATGGTGAGCAGTGACTCCTTCCGGGCCCGTGAGGGGGGATGTCACTGACGTATTCGCGGGATCGCTGTGACGTAGGTCTCTGGCGGCACGGCTAAAAAACGTGAGACTGGTCCTTCGAGAATCCCATCCGTCGGAGCCTCGCGGGACGAGAACAAAAGGCGGAGAGCGCACGGATGAACTTTCGGGAATGGTGCTTCGGACGCG
>CAVRWY010000006.1:0-63747 GCA_963725045.1 uncultured Gemmatimonadales bacterium | reverse complement strand
TAGTCGGTGCCGTCGCGGCGCGTCTGTCCGGGAGTCTGTTCGGGAAACACGATCGCGGAGATCGCGTTCAGGCTTCCGCCCACTGTCTCCAGAATGTCGGCGATGCGGTCCACGATCTCGTCGACGATCCCCAGCATGATCTTCTGCGCAGTGGGATAGGACGCAGGGGATTTCTTGTACTTCTGCGGGAACGTGTCGAACGGCCGCGGCTGCGCAAAGCGCAGCGTCACCAGCCGGGACGATTGAATCACGAACGTGACCGGACTCGTACCGGGATGCGGCGTGTCGGCGCCGATGATCACGGTGAGCGTAGTAAAGATGGTGCGCCCCTCGACGTAGAGCCGGCTGGAGATCTCGATCTCCTGCGCTTCGCGCCGCGTGGGCAGCTCTGCGCCGAGGATCTCTTCGACCGCTTTCGTCTCGCCAGGCGTCGGGATCGAGGAGATCGATCCACACCGATTCGCGAAGCTCGCGCGAGCAATCTTCCACTTCGGGAGCGACGGTGGCGACGCCGGAGCTCGAGTACACGGTAACCATGCGCGCAGTCTATCCCAACCGCGCCGAGGGGTCTGCGCTCGACGACCCCGCGGACGGCGCCCCGGAAAGAAGGATCGCTCGTGCCGCCTCGACCGCTTCGTGCGTACCGGTGAGCACGAGCACTTCTCCGGGACGGAGCGTCGCATCGGCATCGGGCGCCGTGGTGGTTCCGTCCGCGCGCCGCACCGCGAGCACGGTTGCGCCCGTGACCCCGCGCAGATTCAGCTCCGCGAGCGTCCGGTTCGCGGCGACGCTGTCGGGCGCGATGGAATCGCCTCCAGATCCCCGAGCCCGGGGAGATAGGGCTCCACGCGATCGACGGTCTCTTCCCACGCCTTGTCCCCGCGCGCCGGGGAGACCGATCCGAGCGCCTGCACAATCAGCTGCGAGCCGGCGCGCACGTGTCCCTCGAGATTCGTCGCACTCTTCCAGAACACGACCCCGAGCCCGATACCCACGACCAGAAAGAGAATCGCGCCCGGCGCTCCTTCGATGAAGGGCTGGGTGATCGCCAGAATGGGCGCGGCGACCAGCCCGCAGACTCCGAGCTGCAGCGTCACCACGAACATTCGTCGCGGCGCGTCGGCGAGATCCACGCGCTCGCGGGGCGCGGCCGGGAGCGCGGCATCGGCCAGCGCCTGCCCGAGACGACCGGCGAGACGAACGACGCCGAAGAGTAACGGCGCCCCCACCAGGATCGCGGCCATGGCAAAACCGAACGCGGCGAGATTCGGCGTGATCCCGAATCGATCGTTCGCGAAGCGGGAGAAGTGTCCGATCTTCGAGCGGAGTCAGGACGGACACCGCAGCGAGAAGCGCGGCATCCACGACGAGAAGCGTGACGATCCGCCGCATGCCGGAGATCGGCTTGCGCGCTTGGCGCGACTGCGCCAGCCGCTCGATCCAGCCCCGTAGAACGCGACGAACGTCTGCAGCGGCTTGGGCAGCTTGCGATCGACCAGCTCGCTGGTACGCGTCGACGCCCGGATCAGCCACGGCGTGGTCAGCGTCGGTGATCGCCGAGACCGCGACCGCCACCGGGTAGAGGAAGTCGCCGACGCACGCCGAGCGACAGGCCGAGGCCGGCGATGATGAACGAGAACTCGCCGATCTGCGCGAGGCTCATGCCGCGCGATCGACGTGCGCGTGCCGTTGCCGGCGAGGAACGCGCCGAACGTGACGCCGATGCAGCTTGCCCGACGATCGACGACCAGCGGTGAGCACGACGATCGCGCCCCAGTGCTGCGACGATCACGCATCGGATCGATCAGCATGCCGACCGACACGAAGAACACCGCCGCGAACATGTCGCGCACCGGCTGGACGAGCTGCTCGATCGCCGTGCTCCTCGCCCGACTCGGCGACCAGCGTGCCGGCGAGGAACGCGCCGAGCGCGACCGAGTAGCCGACTGCGTCGGCGAGCAGCGCGAGCGCGAAGCAGACGCCGACGCTGGCGACGAGCGTCGTCTCGGGCCGATCGAGCCGGACGATGAAGCCGCATCGCGCGCGGCACGACCAGCAGCCCGACCGCCGGCAACACGACCAGGAACGCGACGAGCTCGACGCACCGTCAGCGCGAGCTCGCGCCGCCGACAGTCCGCGTTCCCGTGGCGACGGCGGTCAGTGAGCGCGCCATGAGCAGGATCGCGACCAGGTCCTCGACGACCAGGACGCCGACCACGAGCTCGCGCAGCCGGCCGTCGGACTCTCTGCTCGTCGAACGCCTTCGCGATGATCGTGGTGCTGGAGATCGCGATCGAGCGCGCCGGCGAAGAGGCTCTCCATCGAGGTCCACCCGAGCGCGCGCCCGACGAGGTAGCCCAGCCAGATCATCAGGCTGCATCTGCACGAGCGCCGTGACGCCGGCGGTCGGCGCGACCCGCGACCAGCCGCGCGCAGGCTGAACTCGAGCCCGAGCGAGAACATCAGCAGGATGACGCCGAGCTCGGACAGCGTGTGGACGACGTCGGGTCGGCGACGAGCGGAATCGGGACGTGCGGCCCGATGATGAGGCCGGCGAGGATGTAGCCGAGCACGACCGGCTGCCGCAGCCGCTGGAACAGCACCGTCGTGACCGCGGCGACGCACGAGCACGATCGCGAGCGCGCTCAGGAATGCTGCGCTGTCGTGCATGCGCGAAACGTATCACGTCAGGAAAGAAGCGTCAGATAGACGTCGAGATACCCCGCAGGAGAAACTCGTGACCATTCCAGGCGAAGCCGAGCCGGCGCGACGGGTCATGGATCAGCGGACGCTCGGACTCTTCCGAGTCGAAGCGGATTCGCGTGCCGGGCACCAGGCGACCGCCCGAAGCGGCCGCGAGGCTCGTCAGGAGCTCCGCGTACCTCTGCTCGATGTTCGCGAGCATCGGAAGGAATCGGGAGGCGTGACGCGGAATGCCCAGCCGGGTTTCGACGAGACTTGCGGACGGTCGTGGAAACACCAGGGCCGTGAGATGCGGCGACCCGCGCTCATCCGCGATGAAGGAGAATTGAATGCAATGCTCGCAGATCGAGACTTCCTGAACCTCGATGCGGTCGAGCCGCCAGCAGTCGGGAACGGTATGGCTCTCGTCGGCGAAAAGCATCCAGCCCGGCGCAATGGTGGCGCAGCACGGTGAGCTCCCCATCTCGGGCGAATCCGCAGTCCATGCCGGTGCGCCGGCGACGAGCACGGCGACGATGCCGCGGGCAAGCGAGCGCGCTCCCATGATCGCATTCCAATCTCCCGGGGGGCGACGGGACCTCGCTCGTGCCCACTCTTCCCCCATTCTCCAGTTGCGCAAGGGGGAGCGAGTGCGATACTCGGAGCGTGCGGACGCCGGTCCTATTCGTTCTTCTTCTCTTGATCGTGGAGTCGGCGCTCGTACTGCGAGCGAACGGCGGCCGCTTCGTCTATACGCTCGACGACCCCTACATCCATCTCGCCCTCTCCGAAGAAATTCCCCACGGCACGTACGGAGTGAATCGCGGAGAAGCCTCCGCGCCGTCCTCCAGCCCGGCGTGGCCATTTCTCCTCGTCCCCTTCGGCGCCGCCGGGTGGGCGCCGTTCGCGCTGAACGTCCTTCTGTCCGTCGCGATCGCGTTGGTGCTCGGAAGGATCGCGCGCGCCGCGCTCCCGGACATTCCCGGCGCGCGACTCGGGTGGTTTCGCGGAGCGCTCGCCGTCGCCCTGGTGCTCTCCACCAACGTCGTGGGGCTCGCCTTCACCGGAATGGAGCATTCCGCCCACGTCCTGCTGACGCTTCTCGTCGTGCTCGGACTCTGGAACGAAGCGAACGGCGCGCCGCTCCCCCGTTGGCTTCCTCTCGCGATCGTCGCGGGGCCGCTGCTTCGCTACGAAGCGCTGGCGTTCTCCCTCCCCGCGATCGTGCTCCTCGCGCTGCGCGGCCGGCGTCGTGTCGCGCTGGCCAGCGCCGCCGGCGTGGTGCTCGCGCTCGCCGCGTTCTCGTTCTTTCTCCATTCGCAAGGGCTGGGTTGGGTGCCGACGTCGGTGCTGGTGAAGAGCCAGCCGGTTTCGGCGGCGTCCGCGACGTCGTTCCTCTACAACGCACACGTAAACCTCGCGACCCGGCAGGGCGCGATGCTCGCGATCCTCGCGCTGGCGATCGCGATGGCCGCGTTCGATTCCCGACGCGCGCGCTCGATTCGCGCCTTCGCGGCATGGGCGCTCGCGGGAGTTGCGCTCCACATTCTGCTCGGCCGCTTCGGCTGGTACCACCGCTACGAGATCTACGCGTTCGCCGCGGCGCTCGCCGCCGTGCTTCTCCTGTACGGCGATACGTTGGCGCTGCACGCCACCCGTGCGCCGCGCACCGCGCTCGGCACCTGCGCCGCAGCGTGCGCCGCGCTCGCGATCCTCGCGTACCCCTACTGGAACGGGCTGCGCACCATTCCGGACGCGTCCGCCAATGTGTACGAGCAGCATTTCCAGATGCATCGATTCGCAGCGGACGTCTGGCGTGCTCCCGTGGCCGTCAACGATCTGGGATACGTGTCGTATCGCAATGATCAGTATGTGCTCGATCTCTGGGGGCTGGGATCGCGCCGGGCACTCGCGCATCGGCGCAGGCGCGATGGTTCCCAATGGATGAACGATCTCGCGCGCGAGCACGACGTGCACTTGGCGATGATCTACGGACCGTGGTTCAAGACTCTTCCGGAAAATTGGACGCCGATCGCCGATTTGCGCTTCCGCCGCAAAATCGTTTCGGCGGCACGATCCCTGGTGACGTTCTACGCGCTCGACGAGGACGCGCGCACGCGAGCGCTCCCGCTCCTGGAGGAATTCGGCGCCACGCTTCCGAGGTGCATCGCTGGAGCTTCGCGGCGACGGCGACACACGCGCCGTGGAGGACGCATTCGATGGCCGCGGCGACACGACGCCGGCGCCTCGGATTCCCGGTGTCTCGAGGTGAAGTGGCGTACCGGAGGCGCACCGGCGGTCGCCGCCCAGAGTCCCGGAATCTTTCGGCGAGCCTGCGTATCACCAGCGCAGACCTTGTTCATCACGAAGCGAAAAGCGCGGGCCGAAAGGCTCCGGGAATCTGGGCATAAGGCGAGCCGCCGGCGCGCCGAGGAACGTATCTGAGACGAGAGATACTGGGAGTCCGAAGCGCCGGCGCCGCTACCCGCTGAGGTGCTGGTCCTTCCACGACGCGGGATCTTCGACGGGCTCCAGGTGCGTGAACACATGGACGCGGGGCGCCGCCTTGCGAACGTCCGCCTCGATCTGCTCCACGACTTCGTGCCCGTGGCGCACGCTCCACGCCCCGGGGACGAGCACGTGCACGGAAACGAATCGGCGCATTCCCGCCTGCCGGGTGCGCAGCGCGTGGAAGCGGATCCCCTGTGTTTCGTAAGCGTCGAGCGCTTTGCGGATCGCGAGCTGTTCCTCTTCGGGAAGCGCGGTGTCCATGAGCCCGAGCACCGAGCGCCGCACGAGATGCACGCCGGTGTAAATGATGGCCGCCCCGACGGCCAGCGCGATCACCGGATCAAGCACATTCCATCCGGTGAGCGCGACTCCCAAGACTCCGGCCGCCACTCCGCACGACGTCCACACGTCGGTCAGCAAATGCTTCGCGTCCGCCTCGAGCGCGATCGAGTCGAAGCGCCGTCCGGCGCGCAAGAGAATGCGCGCCACGACGAAGTTCACGCCCGACGCGGCCAGCGACACGGCGATGCCGGTCGTCGCATCCTCGATGGGGCGCGGCTCCAGAATCTTCGAATCGCCGAGAAGATGATGCTGCCCGCCGCGAGCAGGATGAGCGCGCCTTCCACTCCGCTCGCGAAGTACTCGGCCTTGCCGTGACCGTACGCGTGTTCGTCGTCGGGCGGACGTGCCGCGACCGTGATCATGGCGAGCGCCATGATCGCGGCGGCGAAGTTCACCAGCGACTCGAGCGCGTCGGAAAGGAGCCCGACCGACCCGGTGAGCGTGTACGCGACGCTCTTGAGGCCCACAGTGATGATCGCGGCGAGAAGAGAAAGCAGCGCGAAGCGGCGAAGATCGCCGCGCGGCGCGTGCGCGCCCGTGGACGAGGCCTCCGTGGTCACGTCGCGCTCGGTGCCGCGCCTTCGACGAGAAGGATGCTCGCGTTCGCCGTCCTCCGGCGAAGCTCCTTCGGTCCCCGGTAGAGTTCCGAGTCCCACCATTCCTTGGCCTTGTCGTACGTCGGGAATTCGACCACCACGACGCGCTTGGCGGCGACCACGCCTTCCAGAGTCTCGGCGCGCCCGCCGCGTGCCAAGTAGCGACCGCCGAACGCGGCCAGCGTCGCCGGCACCAAGCGCGCATACTCCGCGTAGTGCTCGGGATCGGTGACTTCGATGTTCACGACGAGATACGCAGCCACGAGCTCATTCCTTTCGCGCGGCCGACGCCGCGGCCATTCCCTCGGTCTTTCCGTACTTTCGCAGCGACGGCGTCGCCCCGGCAACCCAGGCCGTTGCGAGAATGCACGCAATCCCACCGGTCACGACGGAGAACGGCGCGCCCTTCCACTGGGCGACGAGCCCCGCCTCCAGCTCTCCCAGCTGCGGGCCGCCCATGAAGAACACCATGTTCACTCCGGTCATGCGCCCGCGCAATCGGTCCGGCGTCTCCAATTGTCGAATGACGTTTCGAATGACCATGCTCACCGTGTCGGCCGCGCCGGTCGCGGCCAGCGCGACGAGCGCCACCCAGAACGAGCGCGACGCGCCGAAGACGACGGTGGCCGCGCCGTAGGCCACGACCGCCAACAGCAGCGTGCGCGCCGCGCTTCTCGATGCGCTCGATCGCGGGAACCATGATCGCGCTCGTCACCAGCGCCCCGGCAGCCGGCGCGGCGTACAACCAGCCGTAGCCCTTCGCTCCCACGTGCAGCACATCCTGCGCGAAGATGGGAAGGAGCGCCGTCGCCGAAGAAAAGAACGTCGCGAAGAAATCGAGCAGCATGGTCGAGCGGATCATCGGGGAGCGAAAGACGAAGCGCAGCCCCTCGAGCGCGGCGGCGAGCGAAACGTCATTCTTCACGCCGGGCTCCAGCGGCGGCCGTCCGTCCACGCCGCGCATGCGCAGGAGCGCGACGATCACGCAGAGGAAGGAAATTGCGTTGAGCGCGTAGGTCCACCCCACGTGGGCGGCAGCGATCAGTATTCCGCCTGCGGCCGGCCCGAGCACGGATGCGGCCTGGAACATGATCGTGTTGAGCCCAATCGCGTTGGGCAGATCTTCGCGCGCCACCAGCATGGGCAGCAGCGCCTGACGCGCCGGAAGATCGAACGCCGCCGTCGCGCCGCCGAACGCCGCCAGCACATAGATCGGCCACACCGCGTCGATGCCGTGGAACGCCAGAATCGCGAGCGTGACCGCGACCAGCGCGGCGACGGTCTGCGTGAGCAGCATGAGGCTCCGCCGATTCCAGGCGTCGGCCACGACTCCGCTCAGAAGCGAGAACACGACGATCGGGACGACGCGCACGAGCCCCACGAAGCCCAGCGCGAGCGCTTTCTTCTCCGGCGGCACCAGCAGCGAGACGTGCCACAAGAGCGCCGCGCTCTGCATGAACGAGCCGGTGTTGGAGACGAGAAGCCCGAACCAGAGCAGCCGAAAATTGCGATGGCGGAGCGCGGCGAGCGATGCGGGGATGCGGGACGCGCTGGGTTCCACGGCGACGGAGAGTAGACGGACGACGGCGGATCGTCTACGCGCACATCAGAAAGAGGCGCCGGCTCCGTGCGTCACGATGCGAACCGTGGTCGCGAGCTGGCCGACGTGGCGCGTGGTGTGCTCCGCGCCGTGGAAGTTTAGACGTCACGCCATCTGCAAGCCTACACGGTGCGACGGCGCTGACCGCGGCCGATCTGTTGAACGTTCGAGTTCTCCGCTTCTATGAGGCCGAAGAGATTCCTCTGCTGGGCATTCTGACGGATCGCGGCCACAGAATATTGCGGGAATGTTGAGCGACACGAGTATCAGCTCTTCCTAGGACTCAGCGACATCGATCACACGAGGACCAAAGCGAAGAGTCCGCAGACGAATGGGATCTGCGCAGCGGTTCCACAAGACAGAGCTCGAAGAGTTCTTTCGCGTGGCGTTTCGAGAAGGCCCGGAGATCCCACGGGATCTCCGGGCCCCGACTGCCTCTCGGTAGGTCTTGCGCCTTAGGTCTCACTTGTAGAGGTTCTTGATGCTGCCCCACGTGGTGGGCTCGACCGCGGTCGCCCCTTCGCAGTACGAGGTGCCTGTCAGCGAGAGAATATAACCTCCTGTGGCGAAGTGGGAACCCGACCATTGCGCGACCGGACTGTTTCCGCCAGGACCAGTGTTATCAATCTGCCCGGTGACGGTGTCGGGGAAGATGCAGCCCCGTTAACATGCTCTCGGGGTCCTTATTGTAAGCGCTGACCGCGATGTAGTAAATGTTGCCCGGGTCCTGAGAAGCGACCAGCGTGTTGTCGATCAGCGACTGTGCGCCGCAATTGTCGTCGTTGCAGACGATGCCGATCCCGACGGAATTGAAGAGGAAGAGTTGGGTGTTCTCGGACGTGGCGCCGAAGAGCGATGCGCTGAAGTTGTCCGGGTCGTCGATCCGGATGCAGTACATGTCGACGTCCGCAATACCTTCCACGTCGCGCCGTGAATCGACTGGAGGCCCCGTCCCCACGGTGACATCGGCGTCGATAAGCAGATCGCCCGCGTCCACATCCTCGTTCCACACTTGGGCAAGCGCGAGAGCGGCGAAGACCGCAGTTGCGAAGGAAAGAGCTAGCAAGAGTTTCATGGCTCGAACCTCCATGTCCCGACTGAGGGTGACAATGGCCGGTCAAGCCGCTTCAGGGCCCGGCGACACTCGGAGCGTCGTCCGGGCCGACCGCCGATACTGTTGCTAACACTTCTTCTCCCCGAACTCAAGAGCGTAGGCGGCGGGCAAGGAGGTCCGTGGTGAACTGGACCAGCGATTTTCGGCCGGGCATTCCGGCAGCTGAATGGGCGGTCAACGGAGTGCTGAATAACGTTTCTCTCAGAGACAATCTGCACTTTGTGCGCGCATACGTGAACAAGCGATCGAGCGCTCCCGCGGCGTGCAGAAGATGGAACCCCGCCGATGCGGCGCCGCCGGGCCGCGCCCACAAGGCGGCGAGTGAAAGGGCCGCCGCGAGACGGCGCGCGTCCTCACGCGCCTCGACGAGAGAGTGCGCCACCGGCTGGAGATGAGACGAGACGCCTTCGATCGGGCCGCGTAGCCACGCCGGAGGAGGCGGGCGATTCATTCCGGAAGCGTGATTCGCGGAGATTCCTCGTTGCGCCGATAGAGAAGCGCATTTCGTCCGATCACCTGCACGAGCTCGGCATCGGCGGCCTTGGCCAATGCTGCAGAGACGTCGTGGCGATCGCCGGTCACCGATTCCAAAAGTTTCACTTTGACGAGCTCACGGCCATGGAGCGCAGTGCGAACTTCCGCCACCACGGCGTCGGTCAGCGACGACTTGCCGAGGAACACGGCCGGCTCCAGCGACATTCCGAGCCCGCGCAAATACTTTCGTTGCTTTCCGCGGAGCGAGCGCTTCCCGGCTTCGGCCGGTACGGCGTCCGCGATCTCCTCGTCCGTCATCGCGCAATCTCCGCGTACTGCTTCTTGTAGTACTCCATGAACTCGCCGGACTTGATGGGCCGCCACCACTTCTCGTTCTGGCGGTACCAGGCGACCGTGTCTTCGATGCCGGTCGCGAACGTCGTGTACTTGAGCTTCCAGCCCAGCCGCTCTTGTAATTTCTTCGCGGTGAGCCAGTAGCGCCGGTCGTGTCCTTGGCGATCGGTGACGTGGCGGATCAGCGTCTTCGGCTTTCCGAGCAGCGACAAGATGCGATCGGTGATCTCGAGTACATCCAGCGCGTTCTCCGCGGCGACGTTGAACACTTCGCCGTCCACGGCCTTCGCATCCGCGCGCACGATCGCGACCAGCGCTTCGGCGTGGTCGCGCACGTGAATCCAGTCGCGCACGTTCTTGCCGCTTCCGTACACCGGCATCGGCTGGTCGTCGATCGCGTTCGTGGTGAACAGCGGAATCAGCTTCTCGGGATACTGGTTCGGGCCGTAGTTGTTGCTGCAGCGCGTGATCACCACCGGCAGTCCGTACGTCGCCCAATACGAGAACGCCAGGCGATCTCCGCCCGACTTCGAGGCTGCGTACGGATTGCGCGGCATGAGTGGCGCGTTCTCGTCCGCGGGAGAGTCCATGCGCTCCCCGTAGACTTCGTCGGTGGAGATCTGCACGAAGCGCGCGACGCCGAGCTCCTTGGCCGCTTCCAGCAGCACGTGGGCTCCGTAGACGTCGGTGGTGACGAACTGTCCGGGATCGCCGATCGAGCGATCCACGTGCGTCTCTGCCGCGAAATTCAGCACCACGTCGCAGCCCTTCATGGCGGCGTGCACCGCGGCACGGTCACAGATGTCGCCCTTCACGAAGGAGTACTTCGCGCTCCCGGCGACTTCCGCGAGATTTTCGAGATTGCCGGCATAGGTGAGCTTGTCCAGAACGCACACTTCGACGGAGGAATCCTTGGCCATCACGTGACGCACGAAGTTGGAGCCGATGAAACCGGCGCCGCCGGTGACCAGGAGCTTCATCGCGTGTCCGCCCGTTCTTCGTCGAGCACGACGACGTCTTCCATGGCCCAGGGTGCGGTCGATTCGAAGCTCAGCCCCACGCCCACGTGCGCGAACCCGCTGGCGCGCACTTCGCGCGGATCGTAGACGTTGCGGCAATCCACCAGCGCGGCGCGGCGCATCTTCTCGCGGAGCTTTCCAAATTCGAGATTGCGGTACTCGTTCCACTCGGTCAGCAGCACGACGCAGTCCGCGCCTTCGGCCGCGTGATAGGCGTCGTCGCACCAGGCGACGCCGGTGATTCCCGGCAGCTCGCGCACGATGGGGTCGTGCGCGCGAATCTTCGCGCCCGCCTTTTGCAGATCCGGAATGATGACCAGCGACGGCGCGTCGCGAACGTCGTCGGTGTTCGGCTTGAACGTGACGCCAAGGATCGCGATCACCTTGCCTTGGAGATCGCCGACGAGCCCCTTGATCTTCTCGACCATCCGGCGCTGCTGCGCCTGGTTCACCGCGACGACCGCCTTCAAGATTTTCAGCTCGTAGCCCGCCTTCTCCCCGATGCGAATGAGCGCGAGCGTGTCCTTGGGGAAGCAGGAGCCTCCGTAGCCGGGTCCCGCATGCAGGAACTTCGGCGAGATGCGCCCGTCGAGCCCCATGGCGCGCGCGATCACGGTGACGTCCGCGCCCACCACGTCGCACAGGTTCGCGATCTCATTGATGTACGAGATCTTCATCGCCAGAAACGCGTTCGATGCGTACTTGATCATTTCTGCGTTCGTGACCGTGGTGCGCACGATCGGCGTCTTCAAGAGGTAGAGCGGGCGGTAGATCTTCTCCATGAGATCCATGGCACGCTCCGTGGAGGCGCCGATCACCACGCGATCGGGGCGCATGAAATCGCCGATCGCGCTTCCCTCGCGCAGGAACTCCGGATTGGAGACGACGTCGAACTCCGCGTCCGGCCGGCGCTCGCGCATGATCGACGCGACCAGGCTGCCGGTGCCGGTCGGCACCGTGGACTTGGTCACCACCACGGTGTAGCCGTCCATGTGCTCCGCGATCGCGGCGGCGACTTCGCGCACGTACTTGAGATCGGCATGGCCTTGCTCGTCCGGAGGCGTGCCCACCGCGATGAATACGACGTCGCAATCCCGCACCGATTTCGCCAGGTCGCCGGTGAAGGAGAGCCGGCCGCGCTCGCGGTTCATGGCCACGAGCTCTTTGAGCCCCGGCTCGTAGAACGGGATCTCGCCGCGTTCGAGCGTGGCCAGCTTGTTGCGATCGTTGTCGACGCAGACCACGCGGTTCCCGAAGTCCGCGAGGCATGCGCCCGTGACCAGGCCCACGTAGCCGGTCCCGACGACCGTGATATTGATCATGAAGCTCCCCCGGGGACGGCGGCCGCGGACCGAATGAGCCCAGGCGCCCGGCCGATCTGGAACGCGAAAAGACGAAGCAGTTTACGGGCCTCCAGCGCCCAAGTCAAAGTCGGCGAGGGCGACGCCGAGCTTGAACCTGGTATCCTGCCTCCATGCAGCCCACGATCACCTACGACCTGGGACACGCGCACGTCGCGGCGATCCGCGTCCTCATCCATCGGCTGAGCCGCCCGCCCACGGTCGAGGAGATCGCCGAGGTGCTCGGATCGAAGCCGGAGCTCACCAACCACCGGCTCCGCCAACTGGAGGAGCTCGGGATCGTGACGCGCGTGGAGAATCCATTCAACGTTCACTTCTCCGTGCGCGACCACTTGGCGCTGGAGAAGCTTCCGGTGGAGTCTTCCACCGCAGGGCTGGCCGACGCCGTGCAAGAATTTCAGAAGCGGCAGGAGAAGAAGTCCGAGGAATTCGTGAAAATGTTCGAGGAATTGAACCCGGACCGCGAGAAGAAAGAAAAGTACTCGAAGCTGGAAGACGAGCTCCGCAGCTTCCAGAAGAAGAAGGGCCCGAAGAAGGCTCCCTGGGAAAAAGACTGACGCGTTGGCGCACAACGGCGCCATCGACGATCGGGAAACACCGCGTCGGCGCGTCGCCCCGTGCTCAATCCATGAGCGCCGCGGGCAGCGTTTCGACAGACGGCTGCGAAATCTTTGACCGATTCTTGCAGATCCTGGGAAAGACGATGGCCCCCGCTTCCTCCCGCGAAAGACGGCGATCCCGCCCGCCGATAGGGATTGGTGAGTCGAGCCGCCCCCAACGCGGGAGACCCGAGGATGCTCATTCGTCTGCGTGTCGAGCCCGAAAGCCTGGATCTTCAGGGCAAGTCGTTCCAAGCTCGGGGACTCGTCTCCGACTACGACGAGGCGGAGCTCGACCGCATCGCCTTCGAGCTCGAGACCGGTTCCGTGGTGCGGTTCTATCGCGGGGGTGACCCCCAGGGCCGTGTGATCGCGGCGCGGCGCACGTTCGACGGTGGGCTCTGGATCAAGATCCGCTTCGCGAATCGTGCGGTGGAAGCCTGGAAGCTCCTGCGCAACGGCGCGATCAACACGATCGAGATCCAACCACTCGCGCGCGGCGTCGATCTCTTCTTGAAGTCGGTCGCGGCGACCTATCCCGCGGAAGTGGCCTAGCCGAGCGCGGCATCGCCGCTTCCTCCGTCGTAGGCTGCGCGCATGCTCGGTCGGCTTGCTGGCTTCCTGACGCGATGGGCCCTTCGCTGGGTCCCCGATTCCTTCGTCATCGCGATTCTCCTCACGGTTTTCGTCTTCGTGCTGGCGCTGGCCACCACGGCGTCGTCGCCGTTCCAGCTCGCCCGCTATTGGGGCGACGGATTCTGGGAGCTGCTCTCCTTCGCGATGCAAATGTGCCTCGTCATCATCTCGGGATTCATCGTGGCGGTGTCGCCGCCAGTGCGGCGCGCGCTCGGCGCGCTTGCGGGGATTCCTCGCACGCCGCGCGGCTCGATCGCGCTCGTCGCCGCCGTCTCCATGCTGCTCGCCTGGGTGAACTGGGGTCTCTCCATCGTCGGCTCCGCGATGCTGGCGCGCGCCGTGGCGCGCCGAGGGCGCGGCGTCGACTACCGGCTGCTGGTTGCGTCGGCGTATCTGGGAATGGGATGCATCTGGCACGCAGGACTTTCGGGCTCGGTCTTCCTTCTCGTCGCAACTCCCGGGCACTTTCTGGAGAAGGAGATCGGCGTGGTGCCGGTGACCACGACGCTCTTCTCGCCGTTCAACTTGGGGCTCGCGGCGGTCGTGTTCGTCGCCATGGTCTTGCTCGCGGTGGCGATGCACCCGCGCCGCGAGGACGCGTACGTCGTGCCGCCGGAGATGATTCCGCCCGACCCCGAGCCGCCGCCCGCGCCGAACGAGCGCGCATCGTTCGCACGTTGGGCGGAGCGCTCGCCGCTCCTCACACTCGTCTTCGTCGCGCTCGGCGTGACCTGGCTCGTGCTCTGGTTTCGGGAGAAGGGCGCCGCGGGGCTCAATCTCAATACACTGAACTTGGGCTTCCTCACGCTCGGCGCGGCGCTGCACGGACGCCCGTCCGCGTTCCTTCACGCCGCCGAAGAGGGCGGGCGACACGTGTGGGGCGTGATCATCCAGTTTCCGCTCTATGCGGGGATCTTCGGAATCATCAAGTACTCGCAATTACAGAGCGTCATTTCCGGCTGGTTCGCTTCGTTTCTGCACCCGCAGAGCTATCCGACGTTCGTGTTGTGGTACTCGGGAATTCTGAACTACATCATTCCGTCCGGCGGATCGAAATGGGCGATCGAAGCGCCCTACGTCATCGAAGCGGCGCGCTCGCTTGGCGTGCCCGTCGAGCCCACGATCCTGGCCTACGCCTGGGGAGACATGATGACCGACATCATTCAACCGTTCTGGGCGCTCCCGCTGCTGGCGATCACGCGGCTCGAGTTTCGCGACTTGATGGGGTACGCAATCGTGATCTTCGCGGTCTATTCCGCGCTGGTGACCGCGGGCTTCGCCTTCTTCGCCAGGTGACGCACGCGCGGCGACCGCGTGAGCCAGCCCATGCTAAGATGCCCCGGCTTCGAGCGGAACGATGGGTTTCGCTCGCAGGAGACGATCGAGTGACCGACCTTCGTGTCGAGCCGACCGCGACTTCCACCGTTCGTCTCGCCGACTTCGTGCTCCCTTTGTGGTCGCGCCGGCGCGGCATTCTCCTCGCCGTGGCCGCCGCGGCGATCGCTTCGGTCGTCGCCGCGCTCCTCTGGCCGAAGAGCTATCGTGCGACCGCGACGCTCCTTCCCCCGGAGCGGCGCATGGACAATCCGTTGTTCGCGCCAGGGGCGATGGAAGGATTGGGGGCGAGCTTGCGCGGCATCACGCTGCGCCACGTGGCCACCCCCACCGACGTGTTCGTCGCGATTCTGGAGAGCCGCAGCGTTCGCGAGGCGCTCGTGGAGCGCTTCGACTTGAAAGGCGAGTATCGGACGAAGAGCCTGGAGCGCGCCGGCAAGCGGCTGGCCAAGAACACCGCGATCCACACCACGCAGGACGGGATGATCGCGATCGCCGCCGTCGCCAGCTCCGCGGACAAAGCCGCGTCGATCGCGAACGGATACATCGAAGAGCTGGACCACGTGAACCGGACCATCGCTTCGCAGGAAGCGTCCGCGATCCGCGCATTCGTGGAGAAGGAGCTGACCGCAGCGCGAGCGCGCCTCATCGCCTGTGAAGACACCCTGCGCATGTTCCAGGAGACGCACGGCGCAGTCGAAATGGGCGAGCAGGCGCGCGCGGTGATCATGGCGGCGTCACAGATTCGCGCGAAAATCCTGAACGAGGAAGTTCAGCTCGGCGTGCTTCGCCGCACTCGCGACGACTCGCATCCCGAAGTCATCGAGCAGAGGGCGCTCATCCACGAGCTGCGGGCCCGCCTCAGTGAAATCGAGGGTCGGGCGCCGTCGGGCTCACCCTCGGTCGAGCGCCCGGACTCGTCCGCGGGGAAGCGAAAGCGTCCGAACCGTCGCGCGACGTCTTTCCCCCGCTGTCGCAGGTGCCGGAACTGGGATTCCAATACGCGCGATTGCTGCGCGAGGTGAAGACCGAGGAAGCCGTGGTCGCGTTGCTCACCGAACAGGTCCATTGGGCGCGCATCGAAGAGAAGCGCTCGCTCCCCACGGTGCGCGTGCTCGACCGCGCCGTTCCGCCCGAGCGTCGCTGGCGCCCGCGGCGAACCCTTTTCGTCGCCACCGCCATCGCCGCCGCCCTCGTGCTCTCCGTCGCGGCCGCGTATGCGCTCGAAGTCATCGGACGCGTGCGGCGCGATCCCTCGCGCTACGCGGGACTCCACGACCTCGCTCGCGACTTCCGGAAGGGTCTCGGCACCTGAGGACTCGGGCGCCGCAACCCGCCCCGCTCTCCCTGCGAGCGCTTCTCCTCTGGGAACGGACGACGGGTTACGCGTGGTACGCGATCTCTGCATTGGCGACGACGCTTCATCGTCCGCGCTGGGTTCCCGGGACTCTGCGCCGCATCCTCGTGATCAAGACGGATCACATCGGTGATTTTCTTCTCTGTCTTCCGGCGGTGCGGGATTTCGCCGCGAGCGAACCGGGCGCGCGAGTCGGCGTGGTGGTGGGGTCGTGGAACCGGGCGATCGCCGAGCGCATTCCCTGGATCTCGGAAGTCCACGTCTTCGACAGTCGGCGCTTCGCCCGGCGAGGAAAGCCTTCCCCCGAGAGCACGCTCGATAAAATTCTCTCGCAGGAATGGGACCTGGTGATCGATCTCACCAACGATCCCGCCGCCGCGATCGCGGCAATCGGCCGCCCGTCGCGCCACCGCCGCGACGCGGGAAGCGTGCGTCTCGCGGCAAAGCTGCGCCGGGCGGTCGGGCATCGCGACGCACCCGCCCAAGGCCACGTCGCGCGCATCGCGTATCGCGTGCTCGGTCTTCCCATCCCCGATCCGATCGTGCCGGTGCCGCTCTCGCTTCGCGACGAGGACGTGGCGCGCGGGACCGCGATGATCGGCCGCGGATGGCCGGGAGAGCGCCCGCTCGCGGTGCTGCACGCCGGCGCGATGTGGGAGCATCGCCGCTGGCCCGCGGGCCGATTCGCCGAGCTCGCCAAGGGGCTGGAGCGCGCGGGCTTCGCGGTCTTTCTCGTGGGCGGACCGGACGATCGCGCGGTCTCGATGGAAGTCGCCCAGGGCGCGGGGCTGCGCGAGACGCGCGTTCTCGCGGGAGAGCTCGATCTCGCCGGGACCGCCGCAGTCTTCGCGCGCGCGGCGGTCGTGGTGGCCAACGATGGCGGGCCCATGCATCTCGCCGCATCGATGGGTGCGCCGGTCGTGGGCGTGTACGGCCCGACCGACCCGCATTCGTTCGGACCCATCGGGGAGAACAGCATTTGGATCTACCGAAAGCGCGACTGCTCGCCGTGCCCGCAGCGTCATTGCATCTGGGGACGCGCGCGCTGCTTCGATCCCATCGAGATCGAAGAAGTGTTGCAGTCCGCGCTGCGCATCGCGCGAAGGAGCACGGGGTGAACATTCTGTACGCAACCCCGTTCGTGCCCTATCCGCCGACCTACGGCGGCACGATCATCCCTTATCGACATTTGAAGGGTCTCGCGGAGCGCGGACATCGAATCGTGATGGTGCTTGCCGCTTCGCCGCCCCGGCGACCCCGAGAGCCTGGACCCCTTGCGCGCGTTCGGCTCGATTCGCGCGGTGCCCACGATCCACCGCTCGATGCTCGGCATCGCTCGGGACGCGCTCCGGCACGGAGCCAGCATTCGGATCACGCGCCATCGTTTCTCCGCCGTCGAGCGCGAGCTCGCCCGCGCGATTCGGGAAGACGGCCCCTTCGATGTCGTGTATCTCGATTCCGTGTTCACCTCCTATCTCCTTCCGATCGTCCGCGCGGAAGCCCCGCGCGCTCCGGTCGTGCTTTTGGAGCTGAACGTGGAGAGCCAAGTGTTCGATCGCTGGGCGGCGCAGCGGGGCGGCCCCGCGCTCGCGCTTCTCTCGCGCTGGGAGGCTCCGCGCATCGCCCGCGCCGAACGCGCCGCGCACCGCGAGCTCGAGCGCGTGATCACGCTGTCGGAAGAAGATGCGCGCACCATCCGCGCGGGCGCGCCGGAGGCTCGCACGTTCGTGCTCGGTCCCGGCACGCCGACGTACGCCGGCGACGAGATCCCGCCGCCGCCCGATCGCAGCACCGTCTTGTTCTTCGGTTCGTACCACTGGCCGCCGAACGTCGACGCCGCCGAATGGATGGCGGGGCACATCTGGCCTCGCGTGCTCGAGCGCGCTCCGGACGCGCGGCTCGTGCTGGCCGGGCTCGATCCGAAGCGGAGCATCGCGCGGCTCGCCGATCCCGCGCGGCACATCGACGCGCGCGGTTTCGTGGACGACGCGGTCGCCACCACGCGCGCGGCGACGGTCTGCGCCGTACCGCTGCGCGTGGGCGGCGGGATTCGCCTCAAGATCATCGAAGCGCTCGCCAACGAGCGTCCGGTGGTGACCACCACGATCGGGGCCGAAGGTTTGGGGCTCACTCCCGGCGAGCACGCGCTCTTCGCCGACACCGAGGAGGAGTTCGGCGCAGCAGTGGCTCGGTTGCTCGCCGACGAACGCGAAGCGCAGCGAATCGCGCGCGCCGGAAGACGCTTCGTGGAGGAACATTACGCCTGGCCCAGGATCATCGACCGGTTGGAGTCGTTCCTGGCCGGCGCGATCACGGAAGGACGACGCGCCCCGTGAAGATCCTGTTCCTCACTTCGCGCTTCCCGTTTCCGATCGATCGCGGCGATCGATCCCGCGTCTATCACTTCTTGCGTGTGCTGGCCGCGCACCACGAAGTCACTCTGCTCTCGTTCATCGCACGTCCCGAGGAAGAGCGCCATCGTCCGGCGATCGAATCGCTCGGAGTGCGGGTCCGGACGATTCTGCTGCCGCGCGAGCGTTCTCTGCTGAGCACGGCGCTCGGCGCCGCACGAGGACGTCCGTTCCAGATCGCCTACTATCAGTCCCAGGCGATGCGCAGCGCGGCGCGAATCGAAGCCGCCGAAGCCGACGCCGTGGTCGCGCACATGATCCGCATGGCGCCCTATCTCGAGGAGGCGCCTCGAAGCGCACGCAAGATCGTCGACCTCTGCGATTGCATCTCCAGCGAGTACCGCGCCTCTCTCGCGCATCGCCGGGGAGCCGAGAAGCTCTTCTATCGCGAGGAAGCGCGGCGCTTGGCCGCCGCCGAGCGAGAGGTCGCCGCGCGCGCCGACGAGGTCTGGCTGGTGACCCGCGCGGAGATCGAGAAAATCTTCGGCTCCCGCGCGCCCGCGAACGCCGTCGTCGTTCCCTTGGGAGTGCACATTCCCGAGCAGGAGGTTCCCACTCCGCGGCGCACGGAAACTCCGCGGTTCGTGTTCACCGGAAATCTGCGCGTCCCCCACAACGTGGACGCCGCGCGCATCCTCGCCACCCGAGTATTTCCGCGGATCCAGGAGCAGTTTCCCGAAGCGACGCTACACTTCGCCGGCGCGGATCCCTCGCCGCGGGTGCTCGCGCTCGCGACCTCGCATATCATCGTCCACGGATACGTTCCCGATCTCTTCGAGTTCCTCCGCACCTGCGACGTCTTCGTCGCTCCGATGCGTTTCGTGGCCGGACTGCAGACCAAAGTCTTGGAGGCTCTCGCAACGGGAATCCCGGTGGTGACGACGCCGTTGGTGAATCGCGGGCTCGGCGCGAAATCCGGGGTCCATCTCCTTCTGGCGAGCGATCCGATCGAGACCGCCGAGGCCGGGGTGCGCATCGTCCGCGACCCGACGCTGGCGCGGGAGCTGGCCCGCGAAGGACGGCGTTTGGTTCGCGAAAAATTTCGATGGGAAAAGGTGCTGGAGCGCTTCGAAGGAGTCAGCGCCCCCCAGTCTTCGTCGCCTCGTTCGTGAGCAGGAGACGCTCGGCGTCTTCCCGGATCGCGTCCGCGGAGCGAGCGGCAGAAGTCACGCGCAGCTCGCGAATCGCATAGAAGACCGGCGGCGGCGCTGCAGGATCGGCAAATGGATCGCGTAGCAGCACGATCGCCGCGTCTCCGCCCGCGGGGGGCGGCCCTTCGATCGGCGGCCACTCCGCTTCGGCGGCGAGCACCCCACCGACGAACGCACGCACGCGGCACGCATCGCGCTCCGGCTCCATCACGATGGCGACGAGCTGCGCATCTCCGTCGAGATCCCGGCCGAATACCAGAGATCGCAGACCCTCCTTGGTCGCCGCGGTGAACGCATAGTCGCCGGCGGCGCCTTCCTTGCCGGCCTCCAGGCGCCATCCGCTCCGGCGGCCATCCGCCGCCCGCGATTCGTACATGAGAATAGGCTGGGCCTCCGCCGACCGTTCGCGAATCACGCCGATGAGCTCGATCGTGAATGCTCCGTCGCGGGCGAATGGCGCATCCCCACCCTCGATCTCTCCGTAGAAATCGTGGCCGTGCGCGCGCAGCGCGTAGCCCGAGCGGTCGCGATCCACGTCGGTCTCGTCCGGGGTCGTTCCCACGCCGTTCAGCATCCATCCGCCCCAAAGTGAGTCGCGCCAGGCGGCCGTATCGGCGAGCGACTTCCACTGCGCGACCGGCGGCGTGATCCCGCGCCGGATGCGCACGTCCAGGCCTTTGCCGCTCTCGTCGCGCGCGACGTCGCCCCATCCTTCGTCGAAATGCACGAGCAGCTCCGTGCTGCTTTCCTTGCGCAATCGCCAGCGATCGACGTCGCGGTCCGGGTTCTCCACGAAGAACGGCTGCGAGTAGACGGCACCCTGATCGTTGCGCACGCGGACGCGCACGACGCTCTCCCATCCTTCGACGTCGAACGTGTCCGCCGCCGCGCCTTCGCGCGCGCGCACCATGTGCCCGAAGTCCGTCCACCAGGTGAACTCGCTCGGGCGATCGGAGGCCGCCACGATGCGCTCCCCGCGGACGCCGATCTCGGTGAATCGCGCCGACGCGGTGTCGCGCACCGCACCCTTGCAAGAGTCGACGCAGGCCACGAAACGGCCGGCGCGCACGGCGTCGAGCAGCGCTTCGGTCCCCAGCGACTCCGCCTGCACCTCGATCCACCCGCCCAGGAAATCCTCGCCGACCACGTACTCGTGGGCGTCGTCGGTCGCGAATCCCCAGCGCGTTCCGCTTCCGTGGACGAGCAGGAAATCCCAATGCGAAGCGCCATGGCTCTGCCAGGTTCTCGATCGGGCCTTCGAGCGCCCCCACTTCGTATTGAAGACCTCGATTCCGGCTTGGCCGCGAACGCGCCGCAGGTCCTCCGGATAGATGCGCACGTCGGACATCGCTTCCATCTCGGGATGGTTCAGGATCGCGAGCGTCGCCTTTCCCTCGGCGTAGCGCCGAGTGACGATCGAATCGATCGCGGCCTGCGCCGTGGAGACCTCCGTCTCGGAGAGCGCGAACAGCGACTCGCCCCGGGAGACCGTCCAATCCATGCCCACGGCCCCGAAGTGATGCTTGCGCACCGGGCCTAGATTTTCATTCGGCAGAATGAAACCGATCTCCGCGCCCGAGATGAAGTGAATGCCCGGAACTTTGGGATCACGCGTCGGCAGCGGAAAGACCGGCGCTTCGGGGACCGTGGTCACTTGATTGTGATCGGTCATGCAGACGAAGTCGTACCCCGCATCGCGGTAGCGCTCGACCTTGTCCCGCAAGCTGTCGGGATGCACGAAGTAGCGGTGCGTCGTGGAGTGAGCGTGCACCTGGCCGCGCCACCATTTCCCGGTGCCGCCCGCGTAGGGATCCTGGATGCGCACCGCGTCGTTGGCGAGCGACGCCGCGATCGTGAGCGCGCACACCGCCGCCCAGCCCAGCGCCTCGACGTGCTTCACGCACCCAGCCTCTTCTCGAGCGCGGCGACCACCGTTTCGAGCGCCTTGATTCGCGCCCAGAGCTTGTCCTCCGCTTCCACGATCGTCCACGGAGCGTAGGTCGTGGTGGTGCGCTCCAGCATTTCCGCGACGGCTTCGCGGTAGGCGTTCCACTTGAGGCGGTTGCGCCAGTCGTCCGGAGTGATCTTGTGCATCTTGTGGCGCGTCTCTTCGCGCTCTTGGAAGCGGCGGAGCTGCTCCTCGGGAGAGAGATGCAGCCAGAACTTGACGATCACGGTGTCGAAGGCGGCGAGCTGGCTCTCGAATGCGTTGATCTCACCGTAGGCGCGCCGCCACTCCGATTCGGCCGCGAATCCTTCGACGCGCTCGACCAGCACGCGCCCGTACCAGCTGCGATCGAAGATCGTGAGATGGCCGCGGCGGGGAAGCGCTCGCCAGAATCGCCAGAGGTAGTGCCTCGACTTCTCGATCGCGCTCGGCGCGGCGATGGGGACGACTTCGTATCCTCGCGGATCCAGCTCCTGCGTGAGACGCTTGATGTTCCCGCCCTTGCCGGCCGCGTCCCAACCTTCGTAGACCACCACCGCGGAAACTCCCCGGCAGTGGCAGACGAAGCCCAGCTCGCGCAGGCGCTTCTGCAGCGGATCGAGGCGGCGCTCGTACTCCTCGCGGTCGAGCTTCTTTCCGAGATTCACGCCGTCGAGAATCGTGCGCGACCCGAGAATCGCGACGTGGCGGGCCTGCTCGCGAAGCTCCGGATCCATCGCCGCATCTCCGGGGCCTGGCGTCGCCGGCGTCCCGTTTCCGCTCGCACGGTGAGCCAGCGCCGCACGCAGCGCATCGCACACGATCGTCATCACGCGAACACGCCGCCACGGCGGGATCGTCCGCTTCGACGAGATGCCACGGCGCTTCGGCCGTGCTGGTGAGCTCGAACATCTCTTCCGCGGCGCGCAGCGATTTCTTGCGCGCGCGGGGCCGGCGGCGGTCGTCCTGCTCCACCCGCCAGCGCTCGAACAGGTCACGCGCGCGGCGATCGAGCCGCTTCTTCTGCTCTCTCGCGGGAGACGTGCAGCCAGATCTTCACGATCACCGTCCCGTCGTCGGTGAGCTGGCGTTCGTGGTCGCGAATCTCGCTGGCGCGCGCGCGCACCTCGCTCGCGTCGAGATCTTCGTCGACGCGATCTTCGAGCAGCGCGCGATACCAGGAGCGATCGAAGACGACGAAGTCTCCGCGCGCGGGCAGATCCTTCCAGAAACGCCACAGGAAGGGGTGCTCGAGATCGTCGTCGGTAGGATTCTGCGTGGAGCGAACCTTGAATCCACGAGGATCGAGAGGGTAAACCAAGGACGCGATGGAGTCGCCCTTGCCGGCGGCTTCCAGTCCTTCGAAGCAGCACGACGACGGGGATCTCCGCCGAGCGAATCGCACGCTGCAGGTCGGCGAGCGCGTCGCCGAGATCGGCGATGCGTGCGCGCGCTTCGTCGCGATCCATCTTCACGTCGAGATCGAGAAGCTCGAGCACGAGGTTTCCTCCGGATCGAAAGCGGCGCCGCCGAGCCCCGGCTAGCGGCGCACGAAGAGATCGTACAGCGTGAGCAGGATCTCCACGACGATGAGAATCACGATGTACCATTCCACGCGCAGGCTGCTGCGGCTCTGCAATACTTCCAGGATCGTCTCCGCGGTGCGCGAGACGAGATCGATCTTCCGCTCCAGGGCGATGTGGCGCTCGCGAATCTCGAAGTCGTCCTCCAGCCGGAGGTAGAGCCGCTCCAGCTCGGGGTGCTCCCACAGGAGATCGGGCTTCTCGCTGACCTGCGCACGTCCCACCATGCGATGCTGCGAAAGGAGTGCGTCCCCCACGTTGCGCAGCAGCCGGCGCCGGAGTCCGCGGGTCGTGCCGCGATCCTGCAAGTCGAGCGCGAGCGGCTCCACGGTGTCGAAGCTCCGCGCAACCCGCGCTTCGTAGAGTGCCAGCACGATGCTCTTGGCCAGCGCGTCGGCCACGATCTGGAGCCGTTCCAGCCCGGCGGCTTCGAGGGCGATCGTGTTCGCATCCGTCATCCCTTCGGGGACGCCGGGCTCCACCCGCACCACCACCGACTCGGTCTCGAGCTTCGTTTCGGTGTTGGCGATGAGCGGGCGAAGGTGCTCGAGGAACGCCACCTCTTCGAGCGGCGCCACGTCGAACAGCACGACCGCGCCGAAGCGGAACAGCACCGCGATCCCCCCACCCTTCACCGACACCGTGGCCGGGGAAGCCGCCAAGCGTTCGGTCCCTTCCAGCGCCCGCAGATCGATGCGTTCGCCGACGAGGATCGCGCGCGCCGTAAAGAGAGGCTTGGTGATCAGGGTTTCGCTCCGCATGACCCTGAGCCTAACGAATCGCGCGGCGACGCGCCACGCGCCTTGACACGTCCGGTGCGCTCTCTCAGTATTCCGCGGTTTCCGGATTCGTTCCCCGCATTCCCTCGCGGCGCTCCAAGATGCCCCGTTCGCCATTCTTGTTCGCAGCGCTCTTCGCGCTCGGTCTCGCCGCCGCGGCCGCGTTCTTTTCGACCGGCGCCGTGACCGCGCAAGACGCGCTGGTCGCCGCGGCGTCTCGCGGTGCACCAGCGCTCGACGCCCCGCTGCGGCTCACCACACGCGCGACCGCCGTCGTCGTGGATGCCGGGCGTTCCGTGGAGCCGCAGAGCGCGCTCTTTCCGCTCGTGCACTTGCTCCCGGCGTTTCTCATGGCCCTCGTCGCAGCGCTCTCCGGAGCGATCGCGTTCCGCACCGCGCGAGGACATGACGCCGCACGAAGTGCTGCGGGAATCGCCGTCGGAGCCGCGTGCCTCTTCGGCGCGGACCTGGGCGCTGCGGGACGCGCCGCCGGGGGAGTTCCCACGATCCTCGCGCTCCTCTCCGGGGCGGCGTTTCTCTGGATTGCGCCGAGACCGCGCGCACTCGCGGGTGGCTTTCTGGTCGGACTCGCGACCGCCGAGCACCCACTCGTCCTGCTGGTGCTTCCGGGATTCCTCTTCGTCGCGCTCGGTGCAGCGATTCGTGCGGAGCTGCCGGACGACGCACGCATTCTGCGCCGCGCCGCGATCGGCTTCGGCCTCGGGCTCGCCGCGATCCTTCTCGCAGGCGGAACGACCCCCGGCGCACCGTTCCTGCGCTTCGCGGGACCGTCGGCATGGATTCCATCATTCGTGGAGCTGGTGAAGACGCTCTGGCGCGCGGCCGGGCCGATCGGCTTGGCGCTGGCGTTGTGGGGCGTGCGCGCGTTCTTCCGCGGCGAAGCGCGCCATGCACGCCCGTTCCTGTTGATCCACCTCGTGCCCGCGCTCGCCATGATCTTCCTCGTGCCTCGCGATCCGGAGACACTTCGTGCGCTCGTGGCCTGGCCGTTCCTTTTCTTCATGGTTCCGGGATTCTGCGACCTCGCCGCACGGTGGAGCGAATCGAGCGCGGGCGCGCGGCGCACTTCGATCGCGCTCGCCGCACTCGCGGTGATCGCATCCGGCGTGCTCTTCGCGATGAACCGGGCCTCGGTCGATCGCCGCGCGGAGCGCGGAATCGCCTGGGCGCGCGACGCGTTCGATTCGCTCGCACCGAATGGCGTGCTGCTGACGGCGAATCCCGTGCACTGGGCACTCGTCGCGGACGGGGAGCGTCCCGATCTGGACGTGATCCTCGTGGATCGTCCCGAGACCGTACGAATGAGACGTAGCCCGCTCGGCTTGTTCGCTCCCGAATCAAAGGGGGATGCGCCGCGCGACGCGGCGTTCCTGCGCGAGGTCGTGGCCATGAACCTCCCGCACCGGCCGATCTTCATCGACCCGACGATCTTCTTCGATCCCGCGCGGCGCGCCGAGCTCATCGGCGGCGAATGGCAAGCGTTCCCGTTCGGTCTCGCGTTTCGCGTGGCACCTCTCGGAGAAAGTCCTTCCGAGGAAGAGTCCAAGGCCGCCGCGGTCCTGTGGGACAAGTACGATCTGCGACCCGGAACGCCCCCTGCGCAGCTCCGCGACGGACTCGGCGGAAACGAGTACTACCGGCGCGCGCTGCTGCAGTCCGCCGCGCTCAACCTGAACCTTCGCCTCCGGCGAGATGCGGAGCGCGAGTTCCTCTTCGCGCTCTCACTCCCCGACGCGAATCCCAATCCCGCGATCTTCGGACTGGGACGGATCGCTCTCGAACGACAGAACTTCGAAGCGGCGGTGGAAACGATCGAGCCGCGCGTCCGGCGCGATCGCGAGGGGGCCTGGGCAGCGCTCCAGCTCTTGGGCACCGCGTACATGCGCATGGGAGAGCCGGAGAAGGCCAAGGGACCGCTTCGAGAAGCGCTCCAGCTCATTCCTCCGGCGCTGATCTCCGAGCGAAGGGTCGTGGAGGACTTGATCCGCGGTGCAGAAGAGGGAAGACGGCTTCCCGGCCGCGTCCCCGATCCCACACCGGTTCCCGATCGGGAGCGCTAGCCGCGTCGCAGCGCGTACACCCCGGGCTCGACCCTCTTCACGCGACGATCACGGAGAATCGTGATCGCGACCGTCGTGGGAAAGCTCTTGCTCGACGTCCTGTAGCGCTTTTCTTTAAGGAGCGTGGCGGCGATGTCCCGATAGTGCATCGGCTTCCTCTTGGCCTTCAGCAGTCCGACGATCGCTTCCTTCACCGTGACCGTGTTCTGACGCCGAGCATTGGGGCGCCGAACAGTGGTGGCCGACGCGCGCGCCACGCGGCGGGAGGCCGACGACCGCACACCCAAACTTCCCGCAACGAGATCGATCTCGCGATTCAAGCTCGCGATCTCGCGAACGAGGGCGACGCGCCGAGAAGTACTGATTTTCGTTCGAGTTGTCCGCTTGCGAGGCACAGCCCACCGCCTTTCGCGATCGAGAGTCATCGATTCGAGAGAAAAATCGCGTCCGAAAGCGCAGACCATACCCCGGCGATGGGGGGGAATGCGAGACGAAAACGAGATCGAGCGTGTGTGCGGTGCAGAAACGACGGCGCTGCGCGGAGTGCGGTGCGAGGACGTCGTTCGAAACGTGCGGGCCGCGTGAGCGATCGTTGCGATCGAAACGGGCGCTCGGAGTTCGGGGAACAATGGGCGGAGGCGCGCATGGAGTGGAGACCACAGGCGCCCCCAAAACACCCGCAGTCCGTGGAGGGAACCGCTCCCGCGCCCTCCGCCCCGGATCAAGAGAACTCGACTTCAGGAAAATGCAGAAACCGGGCCATGGAGCCGGCGAGTTTCGGCCTTCCAGGGCGCCGAAAAGCTGTGCATTCTTGCGAAGGAGTGCGAAATGCGGCAAGCGCCGGAGACGTGCGAAGGCGCCGGGCTCGCTGCGCGTGTGCATCCGGCACGCATGCCGGCCCAACGAATGAACAACGGACGAATCGGAGATCGAGCGCGTGGAGCGACGCATCGACTGGCGCGCAATCAGCGAGAGCTCGATGCTGGTCGCACGAGCGCTCGGCTTCGTGTTCCTCGTGTACTTCATTCCCGTGATCCTGCGAGATGCACCTTCCCGGGACACGGGGGGGGCGCTGATCGAGCTCCTCACCGGGATCGACCGACTCGCCCTGGATTCCCTTGGCGTTCGTGCTGGGCAGCCTGGCGATCTCGGTCGCCTTCGTCCTTCTCTATGCGAAAAAGGGCCGAGGCGCGAACGAACCGCGTCCACTTCTCTCTTTCGACGGGCCCGCCGTCCGGCGATGGGCGCTCGGATTCGGCATCGGCGCCGCGATCATCGTGCTCGGGCACGTGATTCTCGCGGGGATGGGAGTGCTTCGCGTCGACGGACTCTCCTCGACGATCGTCGGGCGTCCCCTGCTCGCGATCGCCGTCCTCCTCACGCTTCTCGCCGAGTCGCTTCGCGAGGAGCTCGCGTTCCGCGGCCCGTCGCAGCGCGATCTCTCACGTGTGATCGGTTTCCCGTTCGCCGCGGTGTTCTTTTCCGCGTCGTTCACGCTTCTGCATCTCGCGAATCCGAACGCGCAGCCGTCGGGACTCCTCGGTGTCTTTCTCGCAGGAATGGCGCTCGCCGGAGTGGTTCGTGCGGAAGGAAATTTGTCGCTGGCGGCGGGACTCCACGCCGGATGGAACGTCGCGCTCGGAATGATCGTGTCCGTGCCCGTCAGCGGGATCACCCTGGCCACTCGACTGCTCGACTCGCGTCTTCAGGGCGGACCGCTCTCGACCGGAGGGGAGTTCGGGTTCGAATCGAGCGTGCTCGGAGTCGCGATCCTCTTCCTCGCCGGCTGGGTGTCTTGGAAGCGGACTCCACCCTCGCCCGGAGACCGCGCCGGCTCTCCGTCGCCGGGCTCCTGAGGCCGAGGTTCGCGACATGGTGGAGATCGCGCCCAGATTCACGACTCGCTTCGCGCCCGCGCCGACCGGGTTCTTGCATTTGGGGCACGTCGTGAACGCGCTCTACGTGTGGGGACTCGCGCTCCGCCATCGGGGACGCGTCCTCTTGCGCATCGAAGACCACGATCGCATACGCTCCCGCCCGGAGTTCGAGCACGCGCTGCTCGAAGATTTGACTTGGCTCGGCTTCGTTCCCGATGCGCCACTCGTCCGCCAGAGCGAACGCGGCTCCCATTACGAGGCTGCGCTCGCGCGTCTCGCCTCCCGCGGCATGGTGTACGTGTGCGACTGCACGCGTGCCGCGATTCACGAACAGGTCCCCACCGCGCCCGGCGAAGAAGCGCGCTATCCGGGCACGTGTCGCACGGCGGCGCGTCCCGCGGAGTCTTCGGCGATGCGCCGGGTACGGCTCGAGCCCCGGGAGATCACGTTCGATGACTTGCGCCGGGGACCGCAGTCGCAGTCTCCGCATCTGCAGTGCGGCGATCTTCTCGCACGCGACCGCTCCGGATGCTGGACGTACCAGTTCGCCGCCGTCGTCGACGATTTGGAGCATGGCATCGATCTCGTGATTCGCGGGGACGATCTCCTCGCGTCGACCGGGCGGCAGATTCAGCTCGCCGCGCTGCTCGGCAGAACCGAGCCCCCGCAGTTCCTGCACCACGCCCTCATCGTGAAGCCGGACGGCGCGAAACTATCGAAATCGAATCGAGACACCGGAGTTCGCGATCTTCGCGCCGCCGGAGTTTCGGCCGCGCGAGTCCGAGGTCTGGCGGCGGCCGCGGTCGGGCTCCTGGAATGCGCCGCTGATCTGGAGATCGAAGCGTTGCCGTCGATCGTCGGTTCTTTCAAGATCCCGCCCGAGAAAGGAGACGCGTCGTGAATCGAAGCGCCGGCGGCTATGTCATCTCCACCGACAAGTCGCGTCTCGACGTGGCGCAGAATCCACGCATGGCTCGACGCCTCGTACTGGGCGCGGGGCCGGTCCGTGGAGACCGTCGTTCGCTCGATCGAAGGCTCCCATTGCTTCGGGGCCTATGCGCCCGACGGAACGCAGGTGGGATTCGCGCGCGTGGTCACCGACTTCGCGACGTTCGCCTGGATCTGCGACGTCATCGTCGACGACGCGCACCGCGGACGATCCATCGGCAAGCAGCTCATCCAGCAGATCGTCGCCGACCCTGGGTTGCAGGGCCTTCGTCGGCTCCTTCTCGCGACCGCGGACGCCCACGAGCTGTACCGCCGCTACGGCGGGTTCGTGCCGATTTCCGCCCCCGATCGATGGATGGAGCGCTTCCGTCCATCGCCCGCCGAAACGCCCGCACCGGACCCCCGCGAAACCTGAGTGCGCCGGCACTCGCAAACGTGGAAGTGTCCCGCGGGTGGGAGCCCGCCTGTTTCAATGTGCTAGGATTCGACGGCGCAGGATCGCAACCATGGTTTCTCGATCGAAAGCATGCGCGTCACGATGAATCGGCTCCTCCTTCGTTCCGCTGTCTTCTTCGCGGCGGCGGCGAGCTTCGCCTTCGCTCCGCCGGCGCGTGCGGACGTTCCCTTCGGATTCGTCGACGAAGTCGTCGCCGACGGCTTCTTCCTTCCGGTCGCGACCGCATTCGACGGCCAAGGGCGCATCTTCGTGATCGAGAAGCGCGGCATCGTCCGTGTGATCCAAAACGGTGTGCTCCTTCCGACGCCGTTCATCGACCTCACCGACGAGGTGCACGACGCCGGAGACAAGGGACTTCTGGGAATCGTGCTGGATCCGCAGCTTTTCGACGAATCGCCGCCTTTATCTCCTCTACAACGTGGACCCGGTGTACGGGCAACCCGACGAAGAGGCGAATCTCCCCACGATCGGACGGCTCGTGCGCTACACCGCGGACCCGTCGGGCAACGTGGCGAACCTCGCGAGCCGGCTCGTGCTGATCGGTCACGACGAGGAGGACGGAATCGCGAATTGCCACGCGTCGCACGCGGTCGGCACGGCGGCGTTCGGAGACGACGGATCGCTCTTCGTGGGCGCCGGCGAGGGCGCGCACTTCGAGCACGTCGACGGAGGCCAGGACCTCACGCAGTTCGATCCGCTGTGCGAGCAGATGTTCGGAGACCAAGACGTGGGCGCGCTGCGCGCACAGGATTACCATTCGCTGGCAGGAAAGATTCTACGCATCGATCCTGCGACCGGGCTCGGCTACCCCAACAATCCGTTCTTCGACGGCGACCCCGCGTCGCCCGCATCGCGCATCTGGGTGCTCGGATTGCGCAATCCGTTTCGTTTCACGGTTCGGCCCGAGTTCCCCGGGCCCCGGCACGCTCTACGTGGGAGACGTGGGCTGGACCGAGTACGAGGAAATGAACGTGGCGCACGGCGGCGAGAACTTCGGCTGGCCCTGCTTCGAAGGCCCTGGTCGAGCAGGGCGGCTACCAAACGGATCATTACACGACCCAGTGGTTCTGCGACGCGCTGGACGCGCCGTCGGTCGACCCGCCGCTCTTCGCGTGGCATCACTTCAATCCAGGGCCGCTGGGCTTCACGGGCAACACGGCGAGCGGAGCGTGCTTCTACACGGGCACGCAGTTCCCGCTGCAGTATCAGGACGCGCTGTTCTTCTGCGACTACGGATCCAACTGGATTCGCGTCGCGCAGGTGAACGATCAGAACGAGCTCGAGGCGATCCTGCCGTTCGCGGACGGGCTGGCCTCGCCGGTCGATCTGAAAGTCGATCCGCTCACGCATGATCTCGTCTACGTCTCGATCGGGCTGGGACAGGTGCGCCGCATTCGGTGGGCGCTCGGGGGCGTCCCTCCCATCGTCCAGGCCTCCGCGAATCCCACCGCGGGCGGAGCTCCGTTGCTCGTGCAATTCAGCTCCAGCGGAACCTACGATCCGAACGGGGATCCGTTCTCGCTCGAATGGAGTTTCGGCGACGGCTCTCCCCCTTCCGACGATCCGAATCCCACGCACACGTACACCGCGCTGGGGACGTTCGTCGCCACGCTCCATGCTCTGGACTTCACCGGGCTCGCCGACTCGGCATCGGTGGTGATCGAGACCGCGAACCAACCGCCGGAGGTCTCGATCGTGAATCCCCAGCACGGATCGACGTTCGTGCCCGGCGGAGGAATCATTTTCTCGGCGGACGCGTTCGACTATGAAGACGGCGGGAATCTGACGTTCGCTTGGAACGTCCATCTCATCCACAACGAGCATTTGCATCCGGGATGGTTCACGGCAAACACAGAGAGTCCCTTGTTCATCGCCTACGATCACGGCGGAGGCAACGACCGCTACTCCTACATGATCGTTTTGACGGTCACCGATTCGGGGGGGCTCGCGGCGGCGGACACCTCCGTGATCGTTCCCAATGATGTCGGAGCCAATCAGTCGCCGCTCGCGGTGATCGATGCCAGCGTGCACGAGGGCGCGGCGCCGCTCACCGTCTTGCTGTCCGCGAGCGACTCCGTCGATCCCGACGGCGACTATCTCTTCTACGCGTGGGACTTCGGCGACGGAACGACCGGCGGCGGCGCGAACACCACCCACGTGTACGGCGTGCCGGGCTCTTACTCGATTTCGCTGACCGTCACCGATCCGGTGCTGGCGACGGATACCGCGGGCGCCGGGGTGGCCGTCGACGCGCCCGGAGCGATCGCGCGCTGGAAGCTCGACGAAGAATCGGGCAACACCGCGTTCGACACGAGCGGCCACGGGCATCACGCGACGTTGTCGGGAGGAACCCTCCGGCTCCCGGGAATCATGGGAGGGGCGCTCGATTTCGATGGCCATGACGACGCGGCGATCGCCGGAACCGGGCTGCTCTCCAATCGCAGCGCGTTCACCCTCGCTGCGTGGATTCGCCCGGGCGCCTCGAATCCCCCGCAGCGGATCGCGGGTCAAGACGGCGCGATCGAGCTCGGCTTCGTCTCGCCCTGGAGCGTTCGCATTTCGACGGCGCAAGGAGGCCAGCACACCGTGCTGTATCCATTCCCCCTGGGGTCGTGGCATCACGTCGCTGCGATCGGCGACGGCACTTCGATCTACATCTATTACGATGGAGTGCTCTGGGGATTCACGGACGGACCGACGACGAACTACGGCGCATCGTCGTCACCGTTCGCATTCGGCGGCTCGTCGGTTGGGAATTGGAACACGTTCGACGGATCCATCGACGACGTGCGCGCCTACTCCACCGCGCTGTCTCCCTCGGCGATCGCGGCGATCGCGAACGCGCCGCCGCCGAACGGCCCCCCCACGGTGGACGCCGGAGAGGACTTCGCCGTGACGGTCGGCAGCAGCTCGTCTTTGCTCGCCGAAGCCGGGGACGACGGCCTCCCCATTCCGCCGGGCCAGCTCGAAGTGCTCTGGTCGCAGGTTTCGGGACCGGCGCCAGCGGTGCTCAACGATCCCGATCGCGCCTTCACATTTGCTGATGCTTCCCGCGGTCGGAACGTACGTCTTCCACATCACGGTGAATGACGGCGATCTCGTGGCCACGGACGAGGTCATGGTCCTCGGCACGGGCGGACTCGACGCGGGAGCTTCCGCAGTGATCGAGGGCCTGCGTCCCGTTTGGCCGAATCCCGCGCGAGCGAACGCTGCCTTCTCGTTCGGCATCGCGCGCGACGGTTCCCCCGTTCGTCTCACCATGCACGACGTGAGCGGCCGGCGCATCGCCACCCTGGTGAACGACGAGCTCGCCGCGGGAGAGCATCACGCGACGTGGGACGGCTGCGACGAGAACGGCCGTTTCGTCGCGTCCGGCGTCTACTTCGTCGTGCTCGACGTCGACGGGCACCGATCCTCGGACAAGGTGACGCTGTTGCGTTGAGCGCACGCGGGCATGTTACAATGTTGCGTCTTTCAGTCCCGAAGTCCCCGGAGCCCCGCGTGACCTTTCGACCCTTTGCGCAACTTCTTGCCGTTTTCGTCGTTTCTGCGCTTTTCCTGGCTGCCCTCGCTTCGCCGGCTGCGTGCCGAGGTCCCTCCCGGATTCGTCGACGAGGTCTTGCAGGGCGGCTTCACGGTCCCGGTCGCGACCGCCCACGACGGGGCCGGCCGCATCTTCGTGGTCGAGAAGCGCGGCGTGGTCCGCGTGATCCAGAACGGAGTCCTTCTCGGGACTCCCTTCATCGATCTCACCGCGGAAGTGCACGACGCGCACGACAAGGGCCTTCTCGGCTTCGTGCTCGATCCCGCCTTCGCCTCGAATCGTCACGCCTACCTGCTCTTCAACGTCGATCCCGTGCCCGGTCAGCCCGACGAGCCCGGCGAAGCGATCACGTTCGGCCGGCTGGTTCGCTACACCGCGAACGCGAGTGGCAACGTCGCGGTTCTCGGAAGCCGCGTCGTGCTCCTGGGAAGCAGCGCGGCCGACGGCATCGCGAATTGTCACAGCTCGCACGCGATCGGGACCGTCGCGTTCGGCACCGACGGCTCGCTGTTCGTGGGATCGGGCGACGGTGCGCACTTCGACTTCACCGACGGCGGCGAGGACGTCACCCAGAACGATCCATTTTGCCGCGACGTGTTCGGCATTGCGCAAGACGTCGGCGCGCTCCGCTCGCAGGATTTCGACGCGCTCTCGGGGAAAGATCCTCCGCATCGATCCGGTGACGGGGCTCGGTCTCCCCGCGAACCCGTTCTGGGACGGCAATCCCGCGTCGTTCTCGTCGCGGGTCTGGGCGATCGGGCTGCGCAATCCCTATCGCTTCACCGTGCGTCCCGACTCTCCCTCCCCGGGCACGCTCTACATCGGCGACGTCGGCTGGGGAACGTACGAGGAGCTGAACGTCGCCTACGGCGGCGAGAACTTCGGCTGGCCGTGCTGGGAAGGACCGTTCGAGGAGGGCAGCTATCAAACGCACTTCATCACCGGGGCGTATTGCCAGGGACTCGACGCGCCCGAAGTCACCATGCCGCTCGTGGCCTGGCATCACAGCGACCCCGGATCGCTCGGATTCGTCGGCAACACGTCGAGCGGCGCGTGCTTCTACACTGGAACACAATTCCCGGTGCAGTATCGCGACCGCTGCTTCTTCGCGGACTACGGACAGAACTGGATCCGCGTCGCCGACGTGGACGAGAACGACCAGCTCGTTTCCATCGCGCCGTTCGCGGAGAACTTGGGCGCGCCGGTCGACATGAAAGTCGATCCCCTCACCGGGGACTTGGTCTACGTGGCGATCGCCGAAGGAAACGTGCGGCGCATTCGCTGGAACGCGGGCGACGTGCCCCCCATCGTCCAGGTCTCGGCGAATCCCACGACGGGCGGCATACCGCTCGCCGTGCAGTTCTCGTCCGACGGCACGTACGATCCGAACGGCGACCCCCTCACGCTCGAGTGGCACTTCGGCGACGGCTCCCCGCCGTCGTCCCAGGCGAATCCGCTGCACACGTACACGACGGTCGGATCGTTCGTCGCCACGCTCGTCGCCACGGATTCCGGAGCGCACGCCGACTCCGCCTCGATCACGATCGAGACGCTGAATCTCCCCCCGACGGTCAGCATCGTGAATCCCGAGCACGCGTCCACGTTCACGCCCGGCGAGTGGCTGGTGCTCTCCGCCGACGCATTCGATCCCGAAGACGGACCGAACGTGTCGTTCGCCTGGAACGTGCAGCTCATCCACAACGAGCACTTGCATCCCGGCTGGTTCACATCGTCGCAAGAGAGCCCGCTGTTCCAGGCCGTCGGGCACGGCGGCGGCAACGACCGCTTCTCGTACATGATCATCCTCACGGTCACGGACACCGGCGGCGCCGCGGCCGCGGACACGTCGGTGATCATTCCCTCGAACCTGGGTGCGAATCAGCCGCCGATCGCGGCGATCGACGCCGCGCCGCACGAAGGCGAAGCTCCGCTCGTCGTTTCGCTCTCCGCGAGCGATTCCGTCGATCCCGACGGGGACTACTTGTTCTACGCGTGGAATTTCGGCGACGGGACCACCGGATCGGGCGCGAACACCACGCACATCTACGGAAACCCCGGCGCCTACGTGATCACGCTCACCGTGACCGATCCGGTGCTGGCCATCGACACGGCCACCGCCGCCGTGCTCGCGGAGCCGTCCGGCGCGATCGCCCACTGGGCTCTCGACGAGGGAGCCGGCCCCACGGCGTTCGACTCGAGCGGAAACGGCCGCAACGCCGCGCTCACCGGGGGACCCGCATGGATCGCCGGAGTGAAGGATGGCGCGCTCGACTTCGACGGCGCGAACGACGCCGCCTCCACCGGGTCGAGTTTTCTCTCCGATCGCGGCGCATTCACACTCGCCGCCTGGATTCGCCCGCAAACGTATGGAGATCGCATCGGGCTTGTCGGGCAGAACGATGCGATCGAGTTCGGATTGATCTCACCGGGGACGGTGCAAGTCTGGACCCCGGGAGGCGGGCAAGTGACGACGGCCTATCCGTTCCCTCTCGGAACGTGGCACCACATCGCCACATCCGGCGACGGAAGCGCGCTGCGCGTGTACTTCGACGGCGTCCAAGCCGCGTCGGGCGCCGCCGCGCACGTCGAACTACGGAAGCTCGGCGTTTCCCGTGCGCTTCGGCGGCGGCGGAATCTTCGACGGGTCGGGGAACTTCTTCGACGGATCGATGGACGACGTTCGCATCTACGACAGCGCGCTGTCCGCCGCGTCGATCGCGCCTCCTGGCCGCTGCGCCCCCGGCGAACACCCCTCCCGTGGCCGACGCCGGCCCCGACTTCACCGCGGCGGTGGGGACGCAGGCTCCGCTCC
The DNA here is from genome assembly GCA_963725045.1 of uncultured Gemmatimonadales bacterium. Classification (GTDB taxonomy): domain Bacteria; phylum ARS69; class ARS69; order ARS69; family ARS69; genus CAVRWY01. The sequence continues at coordinate 28,197 of CAVRWY010000006.1, read as the reverse complement.
TCGCGCAGATCTCCGACGACGGCCTGCCGGCCCCGCCCGGGCAGGTCTCCGTTCTCTGGACGCAGGTGTCCGGACCGTCCGCGGCGTCGATCGCCGATCCCGACAACGTGTTCACCGTGGTCACCTGCCCCGTGGTCGGGGACTACGTCTTCCGGATCACCGCCGACGACGCGGCTTTGACCGCGGCGGACGACGTCGTCGTTCACGTGGTCGCGCCGACCGGGGTGGAATCGCTTCTCGTCGAGGAAGGACTGCGGCGCATTTCACCCAACCCGGTGAGAGCGCAGGCGTTCGTCTCGTTCGGGCTCGTGCGGGACTCGCGCGCGCGGCTCACCGTCCACGACGTGACCGGCCGTCTCGTGGCCGAAATCCAGGACGGCCCGCTCCCCGCGGGAGAGCATCGCGTGCTCTGGAGCGGAGCCGACGACGGCGGGCGTCCGGTCGCTGCAGGGATTTACTTCGTCGTGTTGGAAATCGACGGACGAAGATCGTTCGACAAGGTGACTCTGCTGCGCTGATCTGCTAGGATGCCCGGCCTTCCCCCTGAAAAACCTCGGGGCGACTCGGGCGTGCACCACTCGCGCATATCCATTCATATGACCTGGCGTTCGTTGCTTCGGTTGCGCGGCATCGAGCTCCGAGCACTCGGCGCGCGCCGTATCGTGGCGGCGGTGTGCGGCCATTGCCGCGCTCGGCGTCGCGCCGGATGCACGAGGCGCGCTCCCTCCGAACTTCGTGAACCAGAGCATCGCGCTGGGATTCACGAATCCGGTCGGCGTCGTGTTCGATCCGCCGACGGGCCGGATGTTCGTCGCGGAGAAACGCGGCAAGGTCTTGATTCACGTCGACGGCACGGCGCTCCCGACGCCGTTCATCGATCTCACCGACGAAGTGCACAATGCGGGGGACAAGGGTCTCCTGGGCCTCGCGCTCGATCCCGATTTCTCCACGAACCAGTACGTGTACCTGCTGTACACGGTCGATCCGGTGTTCGGACAGCCGGACGAGCCGGAGGACGCCATCGCCTTCGGCCGGCTCACGCGCTACACCGCGAACGGGAACGTCGCCGACCTCGAAAGCCGCCTCGTGCTTCTCGGGGAGCTCGCCATGGGAGGATTCCCGAGCTGCTCGGTCACTCACTCCATCGGCACCGTGAAATTCGGAAACGACGGAACGCTGTTCGTCGGGGGCGGCGACGGGGCGCATCCGGATTTCGTCGACGGTGGTCAGAACGTGACGCCGAACGACTCCCTTTGCGACAGCACGTTCGGGCCGGACCAGAACATCGGTGCCCTCCGGTCGCAGAGTCTTCCTCTCGCTCGGCGGAAAGATCCTGCGCATCGATCCGGCGACCGGTCTCGGCTTGCCGTCGAACCCGTTCTGGGACGGAGATCCGACGTCGTTCGCGTCTCGCATCTGGGTCAAGGGGCTGCGCAACCCCTATCGCTTCAATCTCCGGCCGAACACTCCGGCGCCGGGAACGATCTACGTGTGCGACGTGGGCTGGATGCAATGGGAAGAGGTGAACGTCGCCTACGGCGGCGAGAACTTCGGCTGGCCCTGCTGGGAAGGCGCCGGCGTGCAGCCGAGTTACATGAACGGTCCCATTCACCGGCCCCACCTGCCAGGCGATTCCTCCCGAATCGGTGACCGCGCCGGTCGTGAGCTGGAATCACACGAACCCGAATCCGATCGGCTTCGTCGGCAACGCCGCGACCGGCGTCGCGTTCTACACGGGCACGTCGTATCCCGCCGAGTATCAAGGTCAATGTTTCTTCGCCGATCTCGGCCAGAGCTGGATCAAGGTCGCGGTCGTCGACGAGAACGATCAGCTGATCTCGATCCTTCCGTTCGGAACGACGCTCACGCAGCCGGTCGATCTGCAAGCGCATCCCGAGAACGGCGATCTCGTGTTCGTCACCGTCTACGAAGGTCGGGTGCGGCGCATCCGCTACGTGAATGGGAACGTGGCCCCGAATGCGAGCGCGAGCGCGAACCCGACGACCGGCGCACCGCCGCTCGCGGTGACGTTTTCCTCGAACGGGACGAACGACCCGAACGGCGGGGCGCTGACGTTCAACTGGAACTTCGGCGACGGGACTCCCGAGACGAGCCAAGCGAATCCGCAGCACACGTACACCACGGTGGGAACGTTCGTGGCGCGGCTGATCGTGCGCGACACGGCGAGCCTCGCGGACACCGCATCCGTGACCATCGTCACGTCGAACGAGCCGCCCGTGGTGACGATCGAGAATCCGCCCAACGGGCTGCTCTTCGAGCCCGGCGTCCCGATCGTGCTCTCGGCGGCCGCGAGCGACCCGAAGAGCGGCGGCAATCTCGACTGGTCGTGGGGTGTCACCCTGATCCACAACGAGCATCTGCATCCGGGTTGGTTTTCGTCGGACGAGATCTCCCCTCTCTTCACGCCCACCGATCACGGCGGTCCGGGAGATCGCTACTCCTATCGCATCTCCGTCACCGTCGTGGATCCGTTCGGTGCCGCCGCGTCGGATTCCGTCGTCATCGTGCCGCCGTCGCTCACCTCGAACGTTGCCCCCGTCCCTCAGTTCTCGGCGTCGACGCATCAAGGCGAGGCTCCGCTCAGCGTTTCGTTCGATGCGACGGACTCCGTGGATCCGGACGGAGATCTCATCGACTTCACGTGGAGGTTCGGCGACGGGTCCACCGCCGCGGGCCCGGCCACGACGCACGTCTTCGAGGACTGGGGATTGTTCACGGTCACTTTGATCGCGTCCGATCCTTTCCTTGGCGTGGACAGCACGACCTGCGCGGTACGGGTGGAGCCGTCGGGACTGCTCGCGAGCTGGAGCTTCGACGAAGGCGCGGGAAACCTCGTCGAAGACGCAACCGCGAACGACCGCGACGGAACCCTCGAGGGAAACGGATTCGCGTGGGTCCCCGGGATTCTGGGAAATGCGGTCGACTTCTCCGGTTCGGATGCGGCGATGGCGTCCGACGAATCGTTCCTCTCCGACCGCTCCGCATTCACACTCGCGGCGTGGGCTCGCCCTCGCTCCGAGGAAGTGTTCGCCGGCGTCGTCGGTCAGAACGGCGTGATCGAGATGGGCTTCGATGCGCCGGAGACCTTCGACGTGCGCAGCCCCGCCGGCGGTGAGGTGCTCGCGCCGTATCCTTTCGCTCCGAACGACTGGCACCACGTGGCGTCGACCGGCTCCGGGGCGAGCCTACGCGTGTACTTCGATGGGGCGATCGCCAGCTCGGCGAGCTTTTCCACCAGCGACTACGGATCCTCGACGAGCTTGGTGAAGGTGGGGGGCGGGATCTTCGATCCGACCAAGGACCATTTCGACGGGACGATCGACGAAGTGCGCATCTTCGGACGTGCGCTCTCGCCGCCGGAGATCGAGTTCCTCGCGGCGCCGCCGGCGCAGAACGCAGCACCGGTGCCGAACGCGGGGGGCGACGCTTCCGCTTCGACCGGTCCCCCGATCGTCCTCTGGGGACGCGTGACCGACGACGCGCTTCCCGCGCCCCCCGGCCAGGTCACGACGACGTGGGTGCAGGTCAGCGGACCCGCGGCCGCGTCCATCTTCGAGCCGGAGCTGCGCTTCACGCACGCGACGTTCCCGGCGCCCGGAGAGTACGTGCTCGCGTTCCAAGCAAACGATGGCGAGCTGACCGCAGCCGACGAGATCGTGGTGCTCGTCGCCGGCACGACCGGTCAAGGCGACCCGCTTCCCACGATCGCGAATGGATTGCGCCGGATCGGGCCGAACCCGCTTCAAGAGAAGGGAACGATCAGCTACGGAGTCGCGCGCGACGGCGCTCCGGTGCGCCTGGACGTCCACGACGTGACCGGCCGGCGCGTGGCCACTCTCGCGAAGGGCCCGGCAGAGCTCGGCGAACATCGCGCCACGTGGGACGGACGTGACGCCAGCGGGCGGCGCGTAGCGGCGGGAATCTACTTCGTGGTTCTCGACGTGGACGGCCAGCGCTTCACCCAGAAGCTCGTGGTCATGCGCTGAGCGCTTCGCCTTCTCTTCCCGTCTTCGGCTGCGGCCGGATGTCCGTCGGGAGACACGATCCCGCCCGACACGATGAGCTTGAGCGCGGTCTCCACCGACATGTCCAAGTAGGTGAGATCGGGTACGCGCACAGCGATGAACGTGCCCGTCGTCGGCATCGGCGGATTCGAAACAAATACATGGGCGATCCGCTCCGGGCCGTTCGGTCCGTGCAGCGTCACGTAGCTGGTGACGAACGCGTACGAGTAGATCCCGATCCGCGGATACTCGACCAGCACCACTTGCTGGAACATCTGACGATTCGGCGAGGTGACCGCCTCCAGGAACTCCTTCGCCGAGTTGTAGATGCGCCGGACCAGCGGGAGGTTCATGAGAATCGCTTCCCATGCGGAGACGAGACGGCGCCCCACGAGATTGGTGGCCACGAATCCCATGACGAGAATGAGAAGTGCGGTGGCCACGAGACCGAGCCCGGGAATGTCGCGTCCAACGGCCCTGCCGATGAGCGGCCCCAGAATGTCGTCGATCGTGTTGAAGAGGAACCGCAGCGCCAGCACGGTGACGATCGCCGGAACCGTCACCAGAATGCCGGCCAGGAACTTGGCGCGAAGGAACGAAAAAACGCGTTTCATCGAAGGGGCCAATACTTGGGAATGAGAAACAAGGCCATCGCCAGCCAAAGCAGCGCCATCGGGGTGCCGACTCTCACGAAGTCGCGTACCCGGTAACCGCCCGGACCGTACACCATGAGGTGCGTCTGGTACCCCGCGGGAAAGAGGAAACCACATGAGGCGCCGATCGCGATCGCCACGGCGAACGGGCGCGGATCGAGACCCGAATGGCTCGCGGTCGCCAGCGCTACAGGGAACATGAGCGCCGCGGCGGCATTGTTGCTCATGAGCTCGGTCAGGATCCACGTCACCACGAACACAGCGGCCAGGAGAGCGCTCGGCCCGAACGCGCCCGCCGGCTCGATCGCCGCATGTGCGATCGCGGCAGCCGCCCCCGACTTGGACAGCGCGATTCCCACGCCGAACGATGCGGCGATCGTCACCAGCACGCTCCACTCCACGCTGCGCCGCGCCTCCGAGGTGCGCACGCAACGCATGGCGATCATGGACACGGCCGCGAGCAGCGCGAACGTCACCCGCTGGTTCGAGAACCATTCGGCCGCCGCGGTAGAGCCCGACATGAGCTCGAGAAGCTCCGGCATCGTCAGCAGAACGATGAGACCGAACGCGATCGTTCCCGCGATCCAGGCCTTCTCCGTGCGCAGCGGAGTTGCGTCGGCGATCTCGCTGACGAGATAGAAATCGGGATTGTTGCGATGCGAGGCGATGAATCCGGCGCCCGTCTCCAAGAGGAGCGTGTCGCCGGAGCGAAGACGCACGTCCCCGATCTTGGTCTTGATCGGCCGTCCGTTGCGATGCATCGCCACCACTGCGGCGTTGTAGATACTGCGGAAGTTCGCCTCGCGGACGGTCTTCCCCACCAACGGCGACGAGTGGCTCACCACCGCTTCGCAGAGCCGCCGGGCGCTCTTCGATTGTTGGGTGCTGAACTCGTACGTGTCCGCGGCGGGGGTGAGCCCCGGAACCTTCTGCAGATCGATCAGCGTGGACACGATCCCGGTGAAGACCAATCGGTCCCCCGGGAGCAGGCGATCTTCGGGGCCCACCGGCGAGATGAGCTCTCCCTCACGTCCGATCTCCACCAGATACAAGCCGGGGAGATTCGCTTCCTGGATCGTGCGCCCGGCGAGCGGACAATCCTTCTCCATGATGAGCTCGGCCAGATACTCGCGGCGCACTTCTCCGACTTGCTCGAGGAACTCGCGCCGGTCGGGAAGAAGAAGCGGCGCGATGAACATGAGATACAGAGTTCCCAGGACGGCGATGGGAACGCCGACGATGCCGAGCTCCCACATGCCGAATCCGGAACGAAGCGTCTCGATGTTCGTGTCGCGCATGAGCCCGTGCACGACGAGATTCGTGGACGTGCCGATGAGCGTGCACACTCCCCCCAGGATCGCCGCGTAGCTCACCGGGAGCAGCACCCGCGACGGCGCGACGCGCCGCTTGTGCGACCACTCCAAGAGCACGGGCATGGCCATCGCGACCACGGTGGTGTTGTTGAGGAACGCGGAGCCGACCACGATCGGCGGAAGGATGCGGCGCAGCGCGGAGCGCGGGCCGCGCACGGTGCCGAGGAAGCGCGCCGTCACTCGTGCCAACAGGCCGGTGTGCTGGAGTCCCGCCGCAACGACGAACAGTGCGGCGATGGTGAGAACGCCGTCGTTCGAGAAACCGGAGATCGCTTCCTTCGGCGTCACCGCCCCGACGAGGACGAGGAGTCCCAGCGCACCGAGAAAGATCACGTCGGCGAGATGGGCGTAGCGAATGAGTCCCACGATGAGCAAGAGGAGGACCGCGATCGTGATCCATCCTTGCAGCTCCAACGCAAAACTCCTCGCTTCGCCGGGACACGGGGAGCGCGTAGGGTATCGTTCGTTCGCAGGATGAGCAAGCGTTGGGAAATCAGCTCGCTCGGTGCGTCGTCTCGCTGCGCAGCGGCCCGGCCTGATTTCGCGGCGCGCTGGGCGCCCCGTTCGTCCGCTCGGCGAGCGAGTGGAAGAACCGGGCGATCTCGTCGATCTCGAGGTCGCCGGACACGGGAAGACGAACGTTGAGCTCTCCGTTCACGATTCGCGATGCGGCGCGCCGGACTTCCTCGAGCGGCAGCACGACGCCGCGGGTCAGATAGAGAGCCAGCGCCGCGAACACGGCCCCCGCGAAGAGAAAGATCGAGCCGAACAGCCAGCGGATGTTCTGCAGCTCGTTCTGCAAACGCGCCGTGGACATCCGCAGCTCGAGGCGCTGCGCTCCCGCGCCGCCGAAAACTTCCGCGAACGCGACCAGCTCGTTCTTCCCTTCCACGATCGTAACGTCGTTGGCCGGCGAGACGGCGGGCGATGTCGGCCGCGGCGTTTCCCTCGCGACGACTGTGGAAGGGGGGAAAACCCCCACTTTGCGCCCGTCCGCATCGAAGAGCCGGAGCGACTCGAAGTCGGCATCGGACTGGAGCCACCCGACCTCGGCGGCCGAGGCGGGGACGGACCGCGAGGCGAACGCGGTGGCGGCGCGGGCGAGAAGCTCGGTGCGCCGCCGAAGATCGTCCCGGGACTGCTGTGCGAACACCTGGTGCAGGGTCGCCCCCACGACCGCGGTGAGACCGAGGAGCGCCAGCGCGGAGGCCACCAGCAGGCGGACCCGCAAAGTTCCCATTCGTTCGCGAAAGCTGATCGACATCGGCAAGTCTTCCACTCTCTGCGATTCTTCGTCCGCTTGGCTCCGTGTTCGGAAGGCGTTGGGGGGCGCTTGAGTGCTGTTCGGACGCTCAAGTTCAGCGCGTGTAGCCGAGCGCTCTCAATTGCTCGACGACGGAGGGATCCAGCCCTTCGGGCAAGGAGTCCGAGGTGGCCGTGCGCGAAGAACCGACGCGCCGATGCCAGTCGGCCAGCCGTTCGATCAACGCGGCCGCGACGATCGAGTCGGATGCGGCCACGTCTCGCCGCTCGCCGGGATCGGCGGTGAGATCGTAGAGGCTTCGCCGAGCACGCAAGAGATCGCCGGGGCTCGTGGAAGAATCGGGAACGTCCACGATGATCTTCCAGCGCCCGGTGCGCAGGTACTTCTTCTCCGGCCCGTACAACGTCGCTTCGCCGTAGACGGTGTCGGCGTCGGCCGCTGCGTCCGAGCGAGACCGCCCCGCCGCAAGCAGATCGCGACCCGCGAATGGACGCGACGCGGGCGGCGCGTTCAGTCCCAGGGCAGCGACTGCCGTCGGCGCAACGTCGATGAGGCGCGCCATTGCGGGATCGATCGACGCGCCCCGCCCGCTCCGCACGAACAGCGGGACGCGCACGACTTCCTCGAACATCGAGTGTCCGTGCCCGTAGCCCAGGTGATCCCAAAACTCTTCTCCGTGATCGGCGGTCACCACCACGACCGTGCGCTCGAGCAGGTCTGCATCTTCGAGAGCGCGCGCGACGGCCCCGATCGCGCGATCGGTCGCGAGGACTTCCGCGTCGTAGAGACGAGCGACTTCGGCGCGAGCCTCAGGGTCACGTCCGAAGTCGTCCTCGCGAATCTCCTCCACGGTGAGCGACGCGCTCACCCGTTGCGGAGGCGGGCCATCCAAGCGATCGAACGGCGGAGCAGGCCAGTTCGGAAGATGCGGATCAAAGTAGTGAAGCCAGAGAAACCATGGACTCGGGTCTCGCGCCCGATCCGCGATCCAGGAAAGCCCGCGGCGCGAGATGGATGTGCCGGAGTCGAGCCGCCGCCCGCGCAAGAGCGCCTTGGTCAGCGCGCGCGAGAGACGCGTGGGGCTGGTCTCGGCGATGCACTCCAAGCGCTCGGCGACGTCGAACGTCTCGAACCCGCGCGACAAGCTCCCGGTGGCGAGCCACGGATTGGAGACGAAGGCCGCCGTGCTCCATCCCGCGTCGCGACAAATGGCGGGAAGGCTCGGCGCCGAGTCGGCGAGCGCGGTCATCTCTTGCAGCATGCGATGCTCGCCCGGATGGACTCCGGTCAGCAGCGAAGCCAGGGACGGAAGGGTCCAAGGCGACGGCGTGAGGCAAACCGGAAACTGCCCGGCGCCGCGGGCGAGACGATCGAGATGGGGAGTGCGGACCCGAGGATCGCCGGTGATTCCGAATCGGTCGAAGCGCATCGTGTCGATGGAGACGAGAAGCAGGTTGGAGCGGCGATCGGGCGCGGCCGACGTGCGCTCGCCGGCCGCGCTGCGCCCGAGCGCATCCGGCGCGCGCAGCTCGCCCCAGACTGCCGGGACCACGCGGGCGAGCGCCGGGAGTGCCAAGAGCAAGAGCACGGGCGCAGCGCGGGAGAGCACTCGCGCGGCGCGCACACCGTCCCCGAGAGCGGCGGATCCGACGCGGGTCGCCCCGAAGAAGAGCGCGGCAAGCGCGAACGCGCCGCCGCCGGCGAGCGCGAGATCGGCCGCGTCCCACGGAATGCGCTTGTAGACGAAGCGTGCGAAAGCGAACGCCGCGGGAAGGAGCACCGTCGCGGCGATCGACGCGGCGATCGGCGCGGACGGGCGCCGGAGGAACGCGGCGGCGAAGACGACGACGGCGAACGTCGCCGCCGCGGCGACGAGTGCGCCGAGGCTCGCGGAAACCAAGAAGAGAGGGAACGTCGCGCGGACCGCGGGGGAAACGGCGGCAAACATCGCGTCGACAAGGCCGGCGCCGGCTCCGGCCGCGAGCGGAACGGCCAAAGACGCGAGAATCAGCGTGAATCGGTGGATGCGTTCCGGCACTGATTTCGATCCCAGGTTCTCAATCTCTCCGACTCGATTGCGCGCGTCTACTCGAATCCCAGGCAGGAGGTGCTGTCCACTTCCGTGGACGCTCGGACACCGGAGCCATCCCTTCGCGAGGTCGCTCGGACTCGAAATCGATCCGCACTGCGGTCGATCCAGGGAACTTCGGCGTGCGTAACTCGTTACTGCAAAGTGTGTTCCTAGAACCTTCCCGGCGCCGGCCACAAATGGCACACGAACTGCATTCTGGATTCGTTGCGCTCGGGAGCGACCCCCTCACGATGCGCAACCAGGCGGTGATCGCGATGACAACAGCCATCTCGAAAGCCTTCTCGAAGACGAAGCGAGCGAGCGCAATGCGGGCATCCACGATCGCCGCGCACGCGCTCCTCGCCACCTTCGCGATCGGATGCGACGACGACACGATCGTCTACAACCTCGACGATCCTCCGGCGGCGCCGACCGGCGTGACCACCATCACCGGCGACGGTTGGGTGGAAATTCTTTGGAATCCGGTGCGCGAGCTGGACGTCGTGGGTTATGGCGTCTACCGCAGCAGCACCCTGCAGGGACCGTATCAACGCATCGCGACCGTGAATGGGCGCGAATCGGGATTTCATCGCGACAACGGGCTCGCCAACGGCGTGACCATCTTCTACGCCGTCGACGCGTTCGACGACGAAGGAATCGAGTCGGAGCTTTCCTATGAGGACGCCTTCGATACGCCGCGTCCCGCGGGAGAAAACGTGATTCTCTCTTCGCGGCAGGACAACCCAGTGCTTTCGGGGCTCGATTTCTCGGACTACAACACGGGCGCGTTCGTGGCTTCGTGGAACGCCGCGGACACGGACGTCTATTTTCAGCGCTTGAACGGAGTCCTGTACGCGAAGGGCACTCCGATCGGCGGCTACCTGAACGACATCCAGGACCTGGGCTACACGACGTCGCTCGACGAGGTCTCCTGGGCCCCGTCGCAGGGATGGTCGGTGGCGCAGGACGGCGTGGAGCTCATCGCCGGTCACACCTACGTGGTTTGGACGTGGGATTCGTACTTTGCGAAGTTCCGCGTCGTGGAGATTTTCGAATCGGTGCCGGGAACGCCCACGGGCGTGCGGATCGACTGGGCCTATCAGATCGACCAGAGCAATCCCGAGCTCCGCAACCAAAGGAAGGATCATCGCAACGGCGTGGATCCGGGGCAGGACGCCTCGTGAGCCCGCTTCGCGAGATCGTTCTCCGGGCTCTGGCGATCTTCGGTCTCGGGGACGCCGGGGGAAGGCCGGACCAGGGCCTTGCGCGAAACGTCGATCTGGCATGGGCCAGAGCTGCGTATGTCGGGAGAGGGAACCGAAGGGTGCCCTCGACCGGCTGGAGATCCTCGAAAAGCCTGAGAGTTTCTGGGGAACTCGAGGGGCGATCGAGGAGTTGAGGGAGTGGCGATCGGCATCGTTGGGGCGTGCTGGCACCACTCTGCTCGAGGGAGTCGATCGTCAGGAAGTTGGGTCCAGCCCAACGGATCGGCGCCGTTGAATCGACCTGGGGAACAGGGGCTCCGGGGAGAAGAAGCGGCGCCAGCTCCCTCACCGGGGAGAGAGGGAAACCTCTCTCCCCTTCCTTTTTCCCTTCATCGCCGGCTTCCCTGGAGCCGCCCGCAGCGCGGCAACGCAGTGTCCGGATGCGTCTTGAGGTGGTTTGACAGTCCGTTTGAGGCGCTTCTATACTCGCCGAGCGAATCGTCCGAAATCGGAATGACCAAACCCGCCCTCTGCGACCCCTACGCCAAGGAAGTTCCATGATCCGCCGTACGACCCGCGGGCTCACGGCACGCACTTCTCCGTCCCTTGCGCTCGGCGGGGCGCTTTTCGCGGCGCTCATTGGGGGGGCCCGGCGAACGCTGCGGATCCGGGAGAGACCGGCCTCGCGTTCCTCAAGATCGGGGTCGGCGCACGCGCCGCGGGAATGGGCGAAGCATACGTCGCCGTCGCGCAGGATCCGACCGCGATGTATTGGAATCCGGCGGGGATCGCCATCGCGCGCGATTTCGAGCTGCACGCCGGGCACAACGAGTGGATCTCCGACGTGCGCTACGAATATCTCGCCGCGGTCCATGGCATGGAGGGACACGCGTTCGGCGCGCAGGCGGCCCTTCTCCACATGGGAGAGCTGGAAGGCCGCGACGAGAACGGCGCATTCACCGAGAGCTTCAGCTCGTACGACTTCATGTTCGGCGGGAGCTACGGACGCCGCTTCACGCGCTCGCTCGAAGCCGGCGCCACCGCGAAGATTCTCTACGAGAAGATCCAGGATTTCTCCACCACGGGGTTCGCCCTTGATCTTGGGGCGCGGTATCGCACGCCGCTGAAGGGACTCGTGGTGGCGGCGGCCTTGTCGAACATGGGGCCGGCGATGAAGTTCGAAACGGACGAGTTCCTGCTCCCCTTCAACACGCGGGTGGGCGTGGCTTGGCGCACCCGCAGTCTTCTGGAGGGTCTCATTCTTGCGGGTGATCTGCGCTTTCCGAACGACAGCGACGTGAAAGGGCATCTCGGAGTGGAGCTGCAAGTCCACCCGATGATCGCGCTGCGCGGCGGTTTCAAAACGAATTACGACGAAGAGCTCGGCACCGCCGGCGTCGGCATCCGCTACCACGAGTACGAGTTCGACTACGCGTACTCGCCGTTCTCGGACGAGAGCCAGCTCGGCGACGGACATCGTTTTTCGATCGGATATCGTCCAGGCCCCGCGCCCGCGGGCTCCGATTCCGACACTTCGCAGTTGCCGCCTTCCGGCTCCTGATCCGCAGGCGGCGCCGCCCGCTTCAGGGGCGCATTTCCAAGTGACCGCCGATCTTCGTGCGATCCGGATCGACCACGGCGCGAAGCACTCCTTCGGACCAGTCTTCCCACACGAAATTTCCCTCCTCGAGACGAAGCGCGGAGAAGATCGTCATCCACTCTCCGAGGATGAACAGCGTTCCTCCGGAGGGCCGCGTCTCGCGGTGGCGCGCATGCAGGTGTCCCATGAGGAACGCTTCATGGCCCTGCGCCAGAACGCGATCGACGGCTTCGGCCAGAGGCGGCTCGATGCGGAACTCGCGGTCGGTGAGGTGATCGCGGCTGAATCGCGAGAAGCGATGGCCGAACGCGTAGGCGAGATCGGGATGAACGAAACGCAGGAGTCGAATCGTCCAAGGATTGCGAAGGAGCTTCTTCAGCAGGAGGTATCCGCTGTCGGACGAAGAAGCGAGCCCGTCTCCGTGAGCGAGAAAGATGCGCTTCCCGTGATGGACGACGGTGAAGGCTTCGCGATACACCGCCATTCCCGCGACCTCTTCGAAGACGCGCCCCGACCACCAGTCGTGGTTGCCTCCCAGGAAGGAGACCGGCACCCCGGAATCGACGACCGCGCGGATCTCGCGCAGCACGCCGACGTGTCTCCAGGGCATGACTTGGGCGTATTCGAACCAGAAATCGAAGAGGTCCCCGAGAATGTAGAGATGGCCGGCCCGGCTTGCGGCGACATGGCGCAGGAAGGGGATGAGGCGAGCGAGGCGAGGCTCGTCGTCTCGGGGATCCGCGGAGGAGCCGAGGTGAGCGTCGGAAATGAAGTAGACCGGTCGCTCCATGAAGTCCTCGGCCGCGTGACGCGGAAACGCGGGAGACTAGCAACGGCTCGTCGAAGGCGGCAAGCGAGCGCAACTTTCGCGCCCCCCTGGGGTATCCTCCGGCAGTCGATTCCGATGAAGCGAAGCGAGGTCCCGGAAGGCCGATCCGAGGCGCTCCGGGCCTGAGGAGGAAGATCCAATGAAAACCCCTGTCGGTCGTGTTCTCACAGGCGGCGTTTTTCTCGCCGCCGGCGTCGTCGGCGGTCTCGTGCTTTCGGCGCAGCTCGACATCGATTCCCCCATGTTCCGGAATCCGGTGCACGCCGGTCCGCCGGAGAATTCCAAGACCTCCGCGCTGACCGCCGCCGAGAGCCCCTTCGTGGGAATCGCCGAGCATGTCGTTCCCGCGGTCGTCGCGATCAGCACCACCGCGGCCGCCACGCCCGCGGACGGGCGCCAGTTTCATCCTTGGGGAGACCCGTTCGGCTTCGAAGAGCTATTCCCGAACGACCCGCGCCGCCAGCAGCAGGAAGGGCCGAACCAGCGTCGCCAGCCCGGCGGCTCCGGTTCCGGCTTCGTCATGGACGAGCGCGGATACATCCTCACCAACAATCACGTGGTTCGCGAAGCGGACGAAGTGAAGGTCACGCTCTCGGACGGCACCGAGCTCGACGCGAAAGTCATCGGACAAGATCCCGACACCGACGTCGCCGTCGTGAAAGTGGATCCTGCGACCCACGACGGGAAGCTCCCGTTTCTCGACTTCGGGGACTCCGACTCGATCCGCCCGGGAGACTGGGCCATCGCCTGCGGCAATCCTTTCGGACAGCTCGCCGGCAGTCTCACCGTGGGCGTGATCAGCGCGAAGGGGCGCAGCGATCTCAACATCATGGGCGGCACGCCGGTCTACCAGAGCTTCATTCAGACCGACGCCTCGATCAACTTCGGGAATTCCGGTGGGCCTTTGGTCAACATTCGCGGGGAAGTCATCGGGATGAACACCGCGATCAACCCCGCCGGGCAAGGCATCGGTTTCGCGATTCCGATCAACATGGTGCGCAAAGTTGCCGAAGAATTGATCGACAAGGGACGCGTCGTTCGCGGCTACTTGGGCATTCAACCGCAGGCGCTCACCCCAGAGCTCGCCGAAGGTCTCGAGATCCCGAACGCGAAGGGCATTCTGATCGGTCGCGTCGTGGAAGGGACTCCGGCCGAGAAGAGCGGCCTCAAGCGCGGCGACGTCGTCACGAAGCTGAACGGAAACTCGGTGACGGACGTGAACGAGTTCAGAATGCGCGTCGCGGACTTTCCCGTCGGCGACCCGATCAAGCTCGAGATTCTGCGCGAAGGCAAGAAGCAGAACGTGGAAGTCGTTCTCGAAGAGAGGCCTTCGCAGGAGCAGCTCGCCGCGACCGAGGAAGGCGTGTCGACCCCGTGGGCCGGCCTTCGCGTCGGAGATCTGCGCGACGAACGCGCGCGTCGCTTCGTGGAAGACCCGCAAGAGACGGGCGTCATCGTGGTGGACGTGGAACCGGGGAGCCCGGCGGACGACGCCGGGCGTTCAGCCCGGAGACATCGTGAAGGAGATCGGCAACTTGTCGGTCGAGAACGTCGACGACTACGACTCCGCGGTGAAGAAGTATCGCGAGAAGAAGGCCGTCGCGCTTCTTCTCAAGAGAGGGAATCAGACGCTGTACGTCGGGTTGAAGCCCTAGCCCGGCGCACGAGGATCACGTCCCCCGAAAAGGACGATCGCGGTGGCGCAAATCGCCCTCCGGATCCCGGAAAAAGAAGATCACTCGTTCGCGATCTATCTGCGAGAAATCCGCCGTACGGACCTGCTCGATCCGGCCGAAGAAGCCGAGCTGGCGCGCAGGATCCGCGGCGGTGAGCGCGCAGCTCTGGACAAGCTGGTGCTCGGCGAACCTGCGTTTCGTGGTGTCGGTCGCGCGAAACTACGCCGGCCGCGGACTTCCGTTCGCCGATCTCGTGAACGAAGGAAACGTGGGGCTGGTGAAGGCCGCGGAGCGCTTCGACGAGACGCGCGGATGTCGCTTCATTTCCTACGCCATCTGGTGGATCCGGCAATCGATCCTGCAGGCGCTCGCGGAGCAGCCCCGGGTGGTGCGTCTCCCGCTCAATCGCTCCGGCAAAGCGAATCGGATCGAGCGCACCGCGCAGACTCTGGCGCAGCGCCTCGGCCGGGAGCCTACCGACGACGAGGTCGCGCGCGCGATGCACCTCACCGTCGCCGAAGTCGACGATCACCGCCGCTGGGCGCAGCGCGCGGTATCTCTGGATGCCCCCGCCTCGGAGGAGATGGAGGCCCCCCTCGGTGAGCTCCTCCCCGACTGCGAGACCCCCGCACCCGACGATCAGGTCATCCGCAAGGGACTCGTGCGCGACGTTCGCCGGGCGATGAACGTTTTGGATGGCCGCGAGCGTCGCATTCTCGACCGGTATTTTGGGATCGCCTCCGGAGAGCCGACCACGCTGGAGGCAATCGGACGAGACCTCGGCCTCACTCGAGAAAGGGTGCGCCAGCTCAAGGAGCGGGCAATCACCAAAATTCGCGGTTCTTCGGAAGGAAGGCGTCTTCGTACGTATACGTCGGTATGATTCAGCGAGTGGGCGGGTCGCCGGGGAACCCTCGCTTTCGCGGAGGGTTCAGGGGACCCAACCGAGTGCCGATCCACAAAAAGCAAGAAGATTGACAGGAGTCGCGGGACGCAGGTACCGTCTATCGATTCCGCTCCAATCCAGCATCGAAGGAGACGCCTCTTGGCGACACCGCGTGTGAGCTTGCGCCAAAGGGTTCGCGAACTCGCGCGCCGTCGTATCTCCATTCTGGTCATGACCGGCCCGGAGCAGGGGGTACGCCGCTTCTCCTTCCCGGCGCTCGCGGTTCCGGCGGCCATCCTGCTGGTGGCCCTGGGATTCGCCGGGGGCGGTGCTGCCGTCGTCACCTGGACCACGGCCCGGGTCCAGGGGCTCCACGCCTTCTATCTCCGCCGGGAGAACGACCGCCTGGTCGCCCAGCTCCGGGAGATCCGGGAGTCGGTGGACATGTTTCAGGCCCGCGTCCAAGAGACCGCGGAGATCGAGCGGGAATTCCGCAACATCGCGAATCTGGACGCCATCTCCAGCGACGTCCGCCAGCTCGGCGTCGGCGGCCCTCCTCCTCTCTCCGAGCTCGAGGATCAGGCGTCGATCTTTCCGACCGTACGCGAGGCCCGGGAGACGCTCAGCGACATCGCTCAGCTGAACCGGCAGGCAGTCTTCCAGAACGCCAACTTCCGCGAGATGGTGCACACCCTCCAGGAGTCGCGCAGCGAGCTGGCGCGCATTCCCTCCGCGGTTCCCGTTGCGGGAGGGTTCGTCTCCAGCCGCTACGGCATTCGCCAGGATCCCTTCACCGGGGATCCGTGCATGCACTCCGGCATCGACTTCTCCGCAGCGGAAGGCACGCCGGTGCGCGCGACTGCGGCGGGCTTCGTCATCGAAGCGAGTGGCGGCGGGACGCTGGGCATGCTCGTCGAGATCGACCACGACAACGGGATCGTGACCCGCTACGGCCACAACTCGCGGCTTTTGGTGAAGCCGGGACAGCGGGTGCGCCGCGGCGACATCATCGCCGAAGTCGGCTCCACAGGACGCTCCACATCTCCACACTGCCACTACGAGATCCGTGCGAATGGAGAGGCGGTCAATCCGATCCGCTACATCCTCGGGGAGAGCCTGGCCTCGGCCGACGGGCTCTAGTTCTCCTGCCGGCGGGATCGCGCCCGCCGCTCGCACGCGCCAAGTCCGCCGCTCTCTGATTCTCCTTCAATCCTCGCAATTCTTTGCCGATTCCTCCGATGTCCCTCACGACGTCGAGGAACAATGACGAATCACGACCCGGCGGCGCCCACCCCGTTCGGCTCCGACACGGAAACTCCGGATCCCTTGTCGGCAACGGACGAGACGACCGCCGACGCTCTCGCTGAGATCGTCGCCGAGACGATCTCGCACGATGATCCCGTCGCGCGCCGCGTCGTCGCGCTCATCGAAGACGACATTCGCTCGTCCGCCCTCGACATCCCGCGCCTGCCGTACGTCGCCGCCCCGATCCTCGAGTTCGTGAACAATCCGCGCGTGGCGACTCCGGAGATCGTGCGCACGATTCGCATGGACCCAGCGCTGGCCGGCAAGGTCCTCGAGGTGGCGAACTCCGCGGTGTTCGCCGGCTCGCGCCGGATCGCGAGCCTCTCCATGGCGATCTTGCGGCTCGGGCTGCGCAAGGTCAGCGAGATCGCGCTGGAGCTCTCCTCGGAGATGAAGGTGTTTCACGGACGCAAGCGCGCCGCGTTCCTGGACCGACTCTGGAAACAGTCCCTGGGGACGGCGTTCGCTTGCGAAGCCCTCGCGGATCATGCGCCGCGCGAGCTGCGCGAATCCGCGTTCCTCACCGGGCTCTTCCACGCGGTGGCGAGCCCTGCGATCGTGACTGCGATCGGAAGGCTCGAGCGCCGCTCCCCCGGAATTCCTTCGCAGTCGGACGAGCGCGTGCTCGGGCTCATGAATCTCCTGTCGACCGATCTCACGCATCCAAGTGCTCGAGAGCTGGTGCGTTCCCAAGGAAATCCCCGACGCAATCCGGCTTCAAGATGTCCCCTACGCGGAGCGCAAAGGACGGCCGCTCGCGCATCTTCTCGTGTGCGGAAAGATGCTGACCGCCGAGCTCGGCGTCGTCGGAAGACCGCAGCCCATCGAGCTCTCCCGTGCCCGCGACTTCGGCGCGCTCCGGATCGCCGACCGCGAAATCCTCGACGAAGCCGGGCGCTCCGTCCTCGCGAACCTCGAGAATCTTCCGAAGCGCTAGGCGAGAGTGCTGCGCGCGTGCCCCGGCCCGCGGTTGACCCAAAGACACCACCCCGCTAGCTTCGACGGCTTCATTCGCGCGTGGTGTCTCTTCCCCTCGAGGCTTCGTCTTGCTGGTCTCCCTTTCGGGCGTGTCCTTCGGCTATGCCGCCGAGATGCTCATCGACGACCTTTCCCTCCAGGTGGATCCCGGAGAGCGCATCGGTGTCGTGGGGCCGAACGGGCACGGAAAGTCGACGCTTCTCCGCCTGATCGCCGGGACGCTGGCCATCGAGAAGGGCGAGCGCAGCATTCGGCGCGGCATCGACGTGGGCTATCTGCGCCAGTCGCAGGAGTTCCCGAGCGACGTCACCGTCCACGATCTCCTCTTGGCCACGTTTCCCGAGATCCTGCGGCTCGAGCGCGAGCTGGCCGCCATTCACGACCGCATGGAACAAGGAGATTCTTCCGAGTCCACGATCCTCGAGTACGGGCGGCTGCAACATCGCTTCGAGGAGCTCGGCGGGTACTCGCTCGAAGCGCGCGCCGAAGCGCTCGCTTCCGAAGTGGGATTCGCGCACGACGACTTGCAGCGCATGGCGGGCTCGCTCTCCGGCGGCGAGCGCTCCCGCTTCGAAATCGCCCGCGTCCTCTTGCGCGAGCCCGACCTGCTTGCTCCTGGACGAGCCGACGAACCACCTCGACCTGGTGCAGACCGAGAAGCTGGAGCGCCGCCTCGCCGAGTATCCGAAAGCATTTCTCCTGATCTCCCACGACCGCGCGTTCCTGCGGGCCACGTGCACCACGATCGTGGAAGTGGAACGCAAGAAGGCCGTGCGCTACCCCGGCAACTACGACGCGTATCGCGCGCAACGCGAAGCGCGATTGAAGCGTGCGCTCGAAGAGTACGTCCGCCAGAACGAGAAGATCGAGAAGACGGAAGACTTCATTCGCCGCAACATCGCCGGGCAGAACACCAAGCAGGCGCAGGCGCGGCGCAAGATGCTGGAGAAGCTGGAGCGCGTGGAGCGCCCCGACGACGTGTGGGAAGCCGCGCGCCATCTGGGCATCACGTTCGATGCGGGCGACCACCCCGGCGGCAAAGAGATGATCCGCGCACGAGCGCTCACCGTGGGCTACGACGACAAGCCGGCGCTCTTCGAGAGATTCGACGCCACGATCTATCGTGGCGAACGCATCGGCATCGTGGGGCCGAACGGCGCGGGCAAGACGACGTTCGTCCGCGCGCTGCTCGGCAAGCTGCGCCGCGCGATCGGGCTCGATCGAGCTCGGCTTCAACGTTTCGCTCGGATACCTCGATCAGAAGCTGGAAGGCCTCGACGCCGGCGCCTCGCTCGTGGACGAAGTGCGCCGCGTGCGTCCCGATCTCACCGATCGAGGAAGCGAGAGGGGCGCTCGGGCGCTTTCGTTTCTTCGGGGAAGACTCGTTCAAGATGGTGGCCGCGCTGTCCGGCGGCGAGCGCTGTCGTCTGGCGCTGCTCAAGATCTCGCTCGAGCCGCACAACCTGCTGGTGCTCGACGAGCCCACCAACCATCTCGACATTCCGGCGCGCGAAGTGCTGGAGCGCGCGCTCGCCGCATACGAGGGCACGCTTCTCGTGATCTCGCACGACCGCGCGTTCCTGGACGCGGTGGCGACGAAGATTCTCTGGTTCGACGACGCGCGCGTGCGCGTGTTCGAAGGGAATTACTCGGAGGCGCGCCGCAAGCTCGCCGGCGAGCGCTCCGAGGAAGCGGCGCGTATTCCCGAGCCGCCGAAGGAGAAGACCTCCGGCCCGGAAGAGCTCGAGCGCGAGGAGAAGAAGCGTCGCGAGCGTGAAAACAAGAAGGCCGGCGCCCGGCTCAAAGTGCTCGAAGGAGAGATCGCCGAGCTGGAAGCGCGCTCGAAGACTCTTCAAGAACTGCTCGCCAAGGACCCCGCCGGCGATTGGGAGAAACTGCACAAGCTCGCCAACGAAGAGCAGGAAGTGCGCGCCCGCATCGAACGCCGCTATCGCGAATGGGAGAGGCTCTCCGCCTGAGCGGGTCGACCGCTCGAACGACCAGCATTGACTTTATTCAGGGTGAGAAACGATCTAAGATCCCCCGGCGCGGCATCCTCCTTGCCGTGCAGGATGTATTGGATCGCCCCGGATGAGTCCCGACCCCCGATCCGCTCTCGCGGAGCGCTCAGGCGGAAGTGCGACTTCGAGCCTGGGGGGACTCGCGGGTCTCGTCGCTCTCCTGCTTGCGATATCCCTCGCCGACGGATCGATCCTCGTGCGACGCAGCGAGGTGCGCTCGATCGCCGCCGGGCTTGCACTCGTCCTCTCGTTCGCGCTCGCGCCGGGACCGCGCGCCGGCACACCGACCTTCACCCGCGCTCTGCACTTTGGTCTTGTCTGCGCTGCCGCCATCGTCGCCGTCCGCGCTCCGATGCTCCTGCCGATCTCCGCGGCGTTCGTTTTCCTCGCGAGCCCCGGTTTTCGTTCCGCGCGCGCGCTCGGATGGGCGGCCGGTGGGGCGGGCGTGCTCTTCTGGATTCGCGACTCGTTACCGCTCTGGAACGGGGCACTTCGTCTCTCGCGCGAGTGGACCGCGACCGTCACCGCCGGCAGTGACGTCGCCGCCTCGTGGGGACCTTCGTATTCCGGTCTCTGGATGTTCGCGACGTTCGCGATCGCGGCGTTCGCATATGGACGGGGCGCCCCGCGACGCGGGCGCACCCTCGTTCTCGCGTCCGTGCTCGTACTCCTGGCGCTCGCACTCCTCACATCGTGGCGTCTCCCGGATCTCGCCTCATTCCGCACGCGCGCGTTGCATCCAGAGCCGGACGCGCTCTGGCGTTGGATCTCGTTCGGGTTCGCTTCGATCGCGCTCGCTCCGCTCACCTTGCTCGCCACACGAGTTGAAGCCGCCTCCCCAGCGGTCGGCGCCCCACGCACGCGACGCATCCTCGCGACCTCCGGCGCTGCGCTCGTAATCGCCGGAATTGTCGCGGCGACACCCCCCTCGCACACCCCTGAACGCGCGCCGCGCGTGCTCCTCGACGGGCGCGGCGCATTCGAGATGAGCTCGCCGCAATGGGGCCGCTATGGACCCGACGCGCCGCAGGATGCTTCTCTCGCAAATCTTCCCGCGGTTCTCGAAACGTCGGGCGTTCCCTTCGCACGCAGCGATTCCACGCTGACACCGGAGACGCTTCGCGAGCACGACGTTCTCGTCGTGATGAATCCGCTGCATATCTTCGAAAGCCCCGAGCACGATGCCGTCTGGAGCTTCGTGCGAAGTGGAGGTGGCCTTCTCGTCCTCGCCGACCACACCAACATTCGAGAAACGCTCGGGCCCCTGAACGCGCTGCTTTCGCCGACCGGGATCCGAGTCGAGTTCGACAGCGCGATCCCGTTCGCAGATCGCTGGACCTGGTACGGCTGCGTGCGGGCGCTGCCTGGCCCAATCGCACGCGGTCTACGAGACGAGTCACGCCTACGCGTCAGCATCGGCGCGAGCCTCGCGGTCGCTGATCCCGCACTCCCGCTCCTCATGGGCAGCGCCGCGTTCTCCGACCCGGGCGATTCCGCGAACGCGCGCGGCGCATATCTCGGGAACATGCAGTTCGATCGCGGTGACCCGCTTGGTGATCTCCCAATCGCCGCGGTCCAGGACGTCGGCCGCGGGCGCGTTCTCGTCCTCGGAGACACGTCGACGTTCCAACGCAGCGCACTCGTCACGACTCGCGCGCTCGCATTGCGCTCGATCCTTGCACTCGGACCGAATGCACGCATCACCGCGCCGCTCGCCCATCGCCGTGTGGGAGCCGTTCTCCTCGCCGCGGGTGCGACCGTGCTCACGCTCACACCCGGCGGCGCTCCGTTCGCGGCCGGCGCGGCCCTCGCTGCCGGAGCGTGGATCGCGTTCCAGGAGAAGTCCTCGCGGATCGAGTCGCCTTCGATCGTGCAGGACGGCGTCGTCGCGTGGATCGATCTCGACCATGGGAATCGCGTCGATCTCCACGCGGGGCGCGACGACGGCCTCGGGGGGTTCACCGACCATCTCGAGCGTCATGGATTGCTGCCGCTGGGTTGCCCATCGGTCGACGAGGCGACTCTGGCGAAGGGAGAACTTTACGCGACGATCGCTCCAGCGCTCCCGTTCGCGAAAGGCGAACGCGCTGCGCTGCGGGCGTACGTGGAAGGCGGGGGACTCCTCGTGGCGGCTGCGGGCTTCGAAGAGAGGCAGGGGATCGAAGCGCTCCTCGCCGACTTCGGCCTCTCGATCGGATCGACGCCGATCGGCTCGGCGCACGAATCACGCAATGCTTTCCAAGAGGAGCGTCTCTCGTTCCACGAATCATGGCCGGTTCTCACCGATGGACGGGGCGCGGAAACGTGGGCGGAGTGCTGGGGTGCGCCGCTCGTCGTATTCGCGCGATACGGAACGGGCGGCGTCCTCGCGATCGGCGATTCGCGCTTCCTCACCAGCTCGAAGCTCGAGAGTGCCGAGACGTTCATCGAGCCGAACATCCGATTCCTGCGCGCGGCGATCGATTCGGCCCGGCGCGCGGTTGTGGAAGAGGGCACGTGACCGGGATCTGGGGCGCCATCGCGCTTCTCGTCCTCGCGTGGGACGCGGCGAACCCGCATCTCGCGGCACCGTCTTCGCGGCTCGCCGTGATCGCCGGCGGAGCTTCGGCGCTCCTCCTCGTGCGGCGCCGCGCGAGCTTCCCGGCCTTCTCGAACGTGCGCTGGCTCCTTGCGTGCGCGGCAGGCGCCGCGATCGCGGCCCTTCTCCTTCCTTCGCCCGTGCGCGTCGCGCCCGCGCTCCTCGCGATCGGAGCCGCGCTCGCGATCGCGACCCCGCTGCGACGCGGCCTCGCGGGAAACATCGCTTCGATTCCTTGGGACGCAGGCGTCGTGCTTGGCGCCGTTGCAATCGCGGATCCCCTCGTCGCGGCGTTCCAATCGAACGTGCACGATCTCGATTTCTTCGCGCCGCTCGTGGCGGCGATCCTGCGGGCGTGCGGAGTGCTCGCCGCCGCGGATCCGCCGTTCCTCCACGTCGCCGGCACGGGGAACGTCTTCACGGTGGATTGCACGACGGAAAAGCTCTTCGGCCACGCGTGGAGCATCTTCGTACTCGCGGGCGCCGCATTCGTTCTGCTCTCGGGACGATTCGCCCGCCGCTGGCGCACGATCGCCACGCTCGCTGTCGCTGCGGTCGTGTTCGCTCTCGTGCGATTCTCGGTGCTCGTCGCGGCGATGGACGCTGCGCCCCACCCGGAGTTCTTCTTCGAACGCGCATGGGTCTTCGGATCGCTCGTGCCGCTCGTCCTCATCCTCTCCTGGATCGCCGTCCCCCGCGCCCCGGATGCTGGCGCCGGCACACGCCGGGCCCCCTCCTCGGAGCTTCGCACGCGCGACCTCGCTCTCGCTGCGGCGCTCGGGGCGTCGATCGCCGCCGCCCTTGGCTTCCACGATCCGGGCCGCCCCCGGCCGACGACGCCGACGCGCGTCCTCGTCGACGAGCACCACTCCAACTGGGAGTGGAGCACCATCCAGCTGACGAAAGAGTCGTACGGCGTCCAGACCGTCTACAACTATTCTGAGCTCGTGCGCTACCTGCGCTCGTTCTACGAAGTCCGCCCGAATTTCGCTCCGCTGACGACGGCGCTCCTCGACTCCGCCGACGTCGTCGTTCTCAAGACGCCGACGCGTCCGTACGCCGCCGAGGAGGTCGACGCACTCGTGCGCTTCGTCGAGGACGGCGGAGGGTTGTGGCTCGTCGGCGACCACACAAACATTTTCGGAATGGGGACGCACCTCAATCAGGTCGCGTCCCGCTTCGGTTTTCGCTTCCGCTACGACGCGTTGATCGACCTGCGCACACACGGGCGCCAGCTCTTCCGCCGGCCGCGGCTCTTCACCCACCCGTCGATCCGCCATCTGCCGCCGCTTCTCTTCGCGACGTCGTGCGGCATGGAAGGAGGCGCCAGCACCGACGCGGTGATCCGGGGGCGATCCCTCCTCGCCGATCATCAGGACTTCTCGGTGAACTCATTCTTCGGTGATTTTCGTCCCGATCCGAGTGAGTCCTTCGGCTCGATGTTGCAATCGATCGCCGTGCACCGGGGGCGAGGACGAGTCCTCGGCTTCAGCGACAGCACGATCTTCTCGAATTTCTTCATGTTCGTGCGCGGCAAGCCCGAGCTCGCGCTGGGCAGCGTCGCGTGGGTCGCGCGCGAGAACCGCGCGGCGTGGGTACGGCCGCTCCTCGCGGGAGCGGCTGCGCTCATCGGCGTGGTCTTCCTCCTGCGAGCACGCCGACTCCCCGCGCCGGCCGTCGCGCTCATGCTCGCCGCGGGGGCGGCGCCCACGTTCGCCATAGTCGCGCGCGGCCTCGACTCGTGGGTCGCGGGTTGGTCGCAGCTTCCCGCGCCGCGCGAGCCCTTGCCGATCGTCGCCTTCGATCGCGGCATCACCGACTACGACGTTCCCGACATCGCCGAGATCGCCGACTATTCGTCGCGCGGTTTCCACACCTTCACCGTGTGGACGCAGCGCACCGGTCTCGTGCCGGCCACGCGCCTCCTCGGCCGCTGCTTCGACGACTCGCGGGCGATCGTGTTGATTCACCCGCGCGAATTGCCCTCTCCCGACGAAATGCGCCGCTTCGAAAGCTACGTTCGCGACGGCGGCCGGCTTCTCGTACTCGAGTCGCCGCACGATCCGGCCGACGTCGCAAACCAGATCCTCGCTCCGTTCGGACTTCGCTTCGAGAATGCGGAGACGGAGAGCGCGTTGGTGCGCGTTCCCGCCGTCTCGGACTCATCGTTCTGGCTGCGGCATCTCGGTTCGGTCGTGGGCGGCAAACCCCACGTCGTGCTGCCGGACAGCACCTCGGCCCTCTCATCGGTCGAGCACGGCGCCGGGCGAGTCGCCGCGTTTGCAGGGTCGCCGAACTTCAATGACGAATCGCTCGGCACCACGTCCGAAGTCCCGGATGCAAACCGACTCGCGATCTACCGGCTCGAGTTCCACATTTTCGAAGACATCTTGGGATTACGGCAGGAGGCGGAGATCACGGATACGCGGCCCGCAGAGAGCGCATCCTCGCCATCCGCCCCCTCGGGACGCATCGCCCGAACGCGCCCCTAAGGCGGAGGGGGATGATCTCGGATCCAATCGCGCCACTCGGCGACGACGGAATCCGGGACTGACGGCATGGCGTCGACTCCACCCTGGCGCGGCTCCTTTGGCGGTGCGCCGTTCGGAAGCAACACGTATGGCGCGTCGTCGTCGAGCGCGAAGAACGCCGCCTCGCCGCCGTCGAACTGGTTCCCCACGAGTAGAACAGGCGATGAATCGAAGTACACCGCGGTTCCCTGCGGACTCGCATTCCCGCGGGCGATATTCTCGCGCAGGACACCCGAAGAATTCATGAACAGGGCCGCGCCGCCACTTCCCGCACGATTGCCCTCGAACACGTTCGCGTAGACGAGGGGCGCGCACTGCAAGTACGCCGCGACCGCACCGCCGAGATGCGCTTCGTTCGCTTCGAAACGATTGAACGCCACGATCGCGCGGCATCCGTACGTCATATAGACACCGGCTCCGAAGTAGCCGAGGTGATCACGAAAGATGTTCCCGATCACGCGCGGCGACGATTGATATAGATAGATTCCGCCGCCGCCGGAGTTCGGATGATCTCGCCGCCCGTTCCGGATCGTGAGCCCGGCGATCACCGTCGTCGAGTCGATCCACCGTCCGAGCAGCACGTAGCGCGAACCGTCACCGTCGAGGATGGTGGAATCGGGGCCGGCCAGGCTGAGCAGTGAAACCCCGCGGCGAAGCTCGAACGAGCCGCGGTAAACGCCGGGAGCGAGAAGCAGCGAGTCGCCGGGGGACGCGGTGCGGAGTGCGGCCGGCATCGAGTCGGTTCCAGTCGAGTCGGCGTCAGCGCGCACAAAGATTCGCGCGCCCAAGGCGGGGGTTGCGACCGCGAGAGTCATCGAGACGAGGAGCGCAGCGGCGAAGAACGACCGTGAACGGAACGAGAATGCCGGGGACCGAAGCCCCCGGCATTCATTCGAACGACAGCTCGTCACGAGAATCGAAGAAGCCTCGATCAATCGCGATAGAGCTCTTTGATTCTCCCCCAGGACTCCAGCTGAACACCGGAGTCGACGTCTGTGGGAGAAATAATGCAGACGGGGCCGAGCGTGCAGGTGGCGCCGGCGGTGCAGCCGGGTCCAACGGTGCAAGCAGGACCGCCCGTGCAAGCAGGATTGCCGCCGCCCGCGGTGCAGCCGGGTCCACCGGTGCAAGCGGGACCGCCCGTGCAAACTCCGACGCCCGCCGTGCAGCCCGCGCCAGCCGTGCACGCCCCGACTCCGGCCGTGCAGCCTGGAGCCGCGGTGCAGCCCGGACCGAACGTGCAACCAGGACCGCCCGTGCAGGCCAGTCCCAACGTGCAGGCGTTGCCGCCCGTACAGAGCCCCGGGCCGCCGGTGCAGAAGTTGCCGTTCACCGTACAGCTCGGACCCGCGGTGCAGCGAATTCCGAACGTGCAGGCGAAGTTTCCCGCCGTGCAGAGTGGCCCGTTCGTACAAGACGCGGCGCCAGCAGTGCAACCGAGGCCGTCCGTGCATCCGTCGCCCGCCGTGCAGGCTTGATCACCGTTCGTGCAGTTCGGGCCCATCGTGCAGCCACCCAGATCGGCGGTGCACTGCGTGCCGACGGTGCAAACCGGGCCGAACGTGCACGCCGCCGGGCCGGTTGTGCACTGGTTGCCCAACGTGCAGGACTCCGGACCATACGTGCAGAACTGTCCCAGCGTGCACGAGTTGCCCCGCGTGCAGCCGTTGCTTCCGAACGTGCAGTTCGGCCCCGCTCGTGCAGTTCGTGCAATTCGTGCAGACGCCCTGCGTGCAATTCTGTCCGGCCGTGCAAGCAAACGGTCCAGACGTGCAGTTCGCGCCGAGCGTGCACCACTGGCCGATCGTGCATCCGGGGCCCTGGGTGCAAGCCCCGCCCTGCGTGCAACCATTGCCCTGCGTACACGCAGTACCCTGCGTGCAGCTCGGGGCATCGGTGCATCCCGGCTGCGCGGTGCATTCCGGAACGGACGTACACGACGTCGCCGTGCACGAACCAAGCGTGCACCCAGCATTCTGGGTACAGCCCGGACCGACGGTGAGCTCGTTCGAAGCGACGACGTTGTCTTGGGGAGGCTGCGCTACGGCGTCGTCTCCGACGGTCCAGACGCGCTGTTCCATGCCACTCGCCGAGAGGTTCGCGATGTAGACGTAGAGAGGGGACGCCCCAATCTCTGCGCCTCGGGCTGCGAACGCCGGCGGGGTCGTGAGCGTGAATGCGGCGAGCACCGCCGCGACGATACATCGGACTGCAAGACGAAAGGATTGCAAGTTTCGTGTCATAGAGGTGACGCCTGTTCCCTTTCGCGAAAGAGAAAAAACAGAGGTGGACGGCGACACCGATCGCCCGGAGCCATGAACTTCTCTCCGAGGCGCGGAGCCGATGCGCATTGTCGACCCTCCAGAGCAGCGAAGTCAATTCGCCACGGAGACCGGCGCTTGCTAAATCAGACCTGTAAGCGGTTTCAGGGGACTATGACGGCTACGACGGCGCTGGACGTTCGGCCGTCACCGTGTTCGAAGTCAGCACCGGGGCGGGTCTTCCAGAGGTTTGCGTGGGAACCCCCGCCAGACCTGCGCGCCCGCGAATGGGAGAAGCTCAGCTCCGCGTCGACGTGATCATCACGACCGCGCTCACCACGATCGCAGCGCCGACCAGCAAGCGCGCGGTGATCGGCTCGCCGCCGAGGAGCCACCCCGAGGAGTACCGCGACGACGGGATTCGCGTAAGCGTACGTGGAAACTTTCGCGGGCGTCGACGCGCGAATCAGCCAGACGTACGCGGTGAACCCCAGGATCGATCCGAAGATCATGAGGTAGAACAGGGCGAGCGCCGAGCGCATCGACACGTGCGCGAGATCGAGGCGCGACCACTCGTTCGTCGCGGTTCCGAGAAGAAGGAGCGCAACTCCGCCGAAGAGCATTTCGAGACCGGTGGCGAGGAGCGGAGAGCGAGGAAGCTCCGCGTGCCGCGCGACCAGGGAGCCGACCGCCCACAAGAAGGCGGCGAGAAGCAGCATGGCCACCCCGAGAACGTGCGCGCGTCCCCGCGGACGCACCGCCCACGAGGGTGGCGACCCCGGCGAAGCCCATCAGGAGCCCGACGATCGTCCAGGGCGGAAGCCGGTGCGGAGCTCCGCGCGCCCGTGCCGTGGCCCATTCGAGAATCGCCATCCACAGGGGAATGCTGGCGATGAGAAGCGCCGTGACTCCCCCGAGGGAACCCATTGCTCCGCCCACGA
>CAVRWY010000005.1:0-209024 GCA_963725045.1 uncultured Gemmatimonadales bacterium | reverse complement strand
TATCGTGCGCGTGTGCAGAAGCCGCCGGCCGTCTTCGTCTGCCTGCCGTATTGCCCCGACTCCGTGGGCGAGCAGATCGTGCAGACGCCGTTCTTTCATTTCTTGCGTAGCGCGCACCCAGGCTCCGCCATCGTGGCCATCGCGCCAGAGCGATCCGCCGCGATTCTCGACGCACTTGGATGCCTGGACGCCGTACATACGTATCCGACTCGCGGCGGCGCCGCTGCGATCGCCGGCATCGTCCGGGAGCTCCGGCGCTTTCGCGCCACGATCGTTTATCAAAACCGGCGCAAGTCCCTTCGCGCCGCGCTGATCGCCCGGACCGCGACTTCGGCGCCGATGCTCGGCTTCGATCACGGCATCAATTCGATTCTTCAAGCGTCCTCGTTCCCGTTCGACACGAGCCGGTACATCGCGGAGAGCTACGCGGGAATTCTCGGCCGCACCGTGCAGGAGTATGCGGACGCGACGGAAGAGCCGAGCGAGAAGTACGCGCTCTTCGTCCCGGGCGGGCGCACCGAGATCAAGCGCTACCCGATTCGGCAGTACCTGGACGTTGCGCGCGAGCTTGGCGCGCGACTGCCGGTGCGCTTCCTGCTGGCCCCGGGCAGTGACGCGGAGCGGCGTGAGATCGAAGCGGCGTCGACGTCGTTCGGCATCGAAATCGGGCGGCCGATTCCCGAGGTGGCGCGGCTCGCACGCCGCGCGTCGCTCGTCATCGCGAATGACTGCGGCCCTGCGCATTTTGCACACGTCGGCGATATTCCGCGCGTGAGTCTCTTCGATGCCCGCGTGAACCATCGCAACTGGTTCTTCGCCGGCCGCCGTGGGCGGATCCTGCGCGCGCCGGAGACGGGAAGGATCGCGGAGATTCCGGTCGCGGAAATCCTGCGAAATGCCTACGAGATCATGAATCCGACCCAAGGCTCTGCGGCGAACTCTTGACGATCTCGACCTTCTTACGAAGAGTCGGCTCGAGGTTGCAAGATGCGATTGCGAGCCCTCCTGTCGATGCTGCCATTTCCGCTTTTGGTCACCTCCGGAAACGACGGAAGCGATGCCCCATGCATTCACGAGCATCCCGAGCTGCACATTTGCGTCGAGATCCCTCCGGGCTGGAGCGCCACGAGCGGGGATCGAAGAAACCGGCACTCGATCGTCTTTCTGTGGGTGAACAACCGGACTGACGGCGGACCACTGGTATTCGAAGAGTACTTTCGGACGGAGTGGATCGATCCGAGCACGGGCAAGGTTCGGTCGGCCGGGATGGGCCTCGAGAACCCCTATCAGTCGGCAGAGCGAATGCTAGATCCTGGCTCCGTGTGCATCACCCTGGGAGTGGAACGCGGGGGTATGTCCCCGTGCATCGCCGAATATGCCAGGAGCCCACTCGTGTATCCGGAAGCGCGACTGCGGGAGTTCGTCTCGAGCCCCATTCCCGTCTACGACTCCGATCTCCTCACGAGCTACTCGATCAATTCGATCCGATGGGCGAGCTGGTGGCAGACGAGGGTGCACTGCCGTAAACCGTACGATGAGGCCGATCTTCGGAAGGCCTTCACGATTCTCGAGACCATTGCGTTCCCCAAGAGTCCCGTTGTGGACAAGGATCACGCCGCGGAGCTGGTCATCGAACATCTGCCGAAGTTCGCACTTCACGATTTCGGCGAGATGGGTTGCGTCTTCGGAGGGAACTTCGAGGAGTGGGATGTGACGGAAAGAGGCGACAATTTCGTCGTCACGTACACCCAGCTCGACGGGCAAGAGAGCCCCGGAGTCCTTCGCTCGTATCGCTATTCCGTGAGTCCCGATGCCGTGGTGACACTTCTCGCACAGAGAACCGGCGCCCGAGTCCCCTAACCTTCGGCGCGCAGCTTCCCCCGGTCGACTTTTCCCAGATGGGTACGTGGGAGCGCGTCCATCACGACGACGCGGCGCGGCGCTTTGTACGCTTCGAGGCGCTCGAGCGCGAACGCGCGCAATTCCTCCGGTGCCGGCGCCCCGCTCTCCTTGGTCACGACGAACGCATGCGGCTTGGTGAGGCCGTTGGCGTCGACGACGCCGACCACGGCCACTTCCGCCACGGCCGGATGCTGCAGCAGACAATTCTCCACTTCGGCGGGCGCCAGCCACTTTCCCGACACCTTCAACATGTCGTCGCCGCGCCCGCAGTACCAGAAGAAGCCGTCGTCGTCGCGGCGGATCATGTCTCCCGACACGTACCATTCGCCGCGGAATGCCGCCGCCGTCTTCTCCATCTCCAGCCAGTAGGCGATCGCCCGCGAATCCCCGCGCACCCACAGCCAGCCGACTTCGCCCGGCGCCAATTCACGCCCCTCGTCGTCGCACACCCGCACCTCGAATCCCGGCACGACGCGCCCGAGACTTCCCGCCCGCGCGTTTCCCGGCTCATTCGTGAGGAACACGTGCCACATCTCGGCGGTGCCGAGCCCATCCAAGAGATCGACACCGAACGTCGCGCGCCAGCGCTCGTACAGCTCCGCGGGGAGCGCCTCGCCGGCGGACGTCGCGAATCGCAGGCAGGAAAGATCCTGCTCGTGGGCGCGCGGATGGCCGACCATGTGATTCACCATGGTGGGCACGTTCACGAGAATCGTAGGCCGATGCGCCGCGATCTTCTCGAAGAGCACGTCGGCGGTGCATTTCTCGGAAAAAAGCACGGACGTGGCGCCGACCGAGAACGGAAAGAGCAAATTCGATCCGGTTGCGTAACCGAAGAAGAGCTTCGGGACCGAGAGGGTGACGTCGCGCTCCGAGTAGCGAAGCACACCCTTCGCGTAGAGCTCGGTCGTGTTCGCGAACGACCGATGCGTCTGCACGACTGCTTTCGGGCGCCCGGTGGTCCCCCCGGAGAAAAGCCAGATCGCGGCGTCGTCGCGATGCGTGGAAACATTGACGAAGGTCGAGAGTGCTGCGGCCAGGCGCACATCCAATGCGGGGTCGCCGACGTAGAGCGTCGTCTTTAAGTGCGCGGCGCCGCGCGCCCCGGCTTCGCGCCCCGCTTCGGCGAACGCCTCCGCGCCGCTGCGATGCACGACCGCGACCTTCGCGCGCGTGTATTCCAGGAAGTACGCGATGGCGTCGGTCTTGAGCTCCGGGTTGACCATCACCACGACCGCGCCAAGCTTCAATGTCCCAAAGAACGCGCCCACGAACTCGGGCCCATCCGGAAGCGCGATCAGAACGCGTTGCTCGGGCTCCACGCCCGCAGCGCGAAGGACGTGGGCGAATCGGTTCGCCAGCGCTTGCACTTCGCTATAGGTGAAGCGCGCGATGTCGGTGACGAGCGCAGTCTTCTCTCCGCGACCCTCGCGGATTCTCGCGTCCAGGAACCAATCGGCGATGTTCAGCGATTCGGGGGCGACGAACATGGCCGCAGCATAGGAAGCGATGCGTGCCAGCGTCAACGACGGCGGGTCGCGCCCGCGAGCGTCAACGGGCAGCGCCGAGGGCGCTCATGGCAATCGACCAGGCAATGTCCTATGATGGGCGTCCGGCGCGCCCCGCCACGGAGGACGACCCAGGAGGGTGGTCTGATGACGGTCATTTCGCGTGCCGATCCCAAGTCCAGAGCTGCGACCGGCATCGAGGGACTCGACCACATTCTCCGCGGCGGTTTGACGTCACACCGGTTGTATCTGGTGGAAGGCGTGCCGGGTTCCGGCAAGACCACTCTCGCCCTGCAATTCTTGATGGAGGGAGCGCGTCGCGGAGAGCTGGTCCTCTATGTGACCCTCTCCGAAACCGAGGAAGAGCTTCGCTCCGTCGCCGAGTCCCACGGTTGGTCGCTCGACGGCATTACCATTCGTGAGCTCGCCGCTTCCGAGGAGAGCCTGAGCACGGACGAACAGTACACGATGTTCCACCCTTCCGAAGTGGAGCTGAGCGAGACCACGAAAGTCATTCTCGCCGACGTGGATCGGATCAAGCCGTCTCGCGTCGTCTTCGATTCGCTCTCGGAATTCCGGCTCCTCGCGGGGAACCCGTTCCGCTACCGCCGTCAGATTCTCGCGCTCAAGCAATTCTTCAGCGGGCGCAATTGCACCGTGCTGCTTCTGGACGACATGACCAGCGCACAACAGGATCTCCAGGTCCAAAGCATCGCGCATGGAGCGATGCGTCTTGAGCAGATGTATCCGGAGTACGGCGCCGAGCGTCGGCGAATGATGGTGATGAAGCATCGCGGCGTCCGATTTCGAGGGGGCTATCACGATTTCATCATCAAGCGCGGCGGGATCGACGTCTTTCCGCGCCTCGTCGCCGGCGAGCACACACCCATGCCGAACATGGAAAAACTTCCCAGCGGCGTTGCCGAGCTCGACACCCTTCTCGGAGGTGGAATCGAGCGAGGAACTAGCACCCTGATCGTCGGAGCGGCGGGGACGGGAAAGTCGACGTTGGCGGCGCAATTCGTCACGGCCGCCGCAGCCCGTGGTCTATCCGCCGCGCTGTTCATCTTCGACGAAAGCCTCCACACCCTCATGTCTCGCACGGCGGGGCTCGGGATCCCTCTCAAGAAGTATCTCGACGAGGGCCTGGTCACGATCAAGCAGGTCGATCCCGCAGAGCTTTCTCCCGGAGAGTTCGCTCATGGAATCCGCCGTGCGGTCCAGGAAGAGAACGCCAAGGTCGTGGTCATCGACAGCTTGAACGGTTACCTCAATGCCATGCCACAGGAGCGCTTCCTCATCATTCAGCTGCACGAGCTTTTGTCGTTTCTGGGGCAGTCGGGCGTCGCCACGATCGTCATCGGGGCTCATCAGGGAATGATCGGAAGCCACATGGTCACACCGGTCGACGCCAGCTACCTCGCGGATGCGGTCATTCTCATGCGCTATTTCGAGTCGAACGGCGAGGTGCGCCAAGCAATTTCCGTGGTCAAGAAGCGCGGCGGCGAACACGAGCGAACCATTCGCGAGTTCCGCTTAGGGAGCGGGGGCATTCAGGTCGGGCGCGCTTTGCGCGGGTTCCACGGTGTGCTCACCGGGACCCCCATCTTCAAGGGGACTATGGAAGCGGATCCTCCATCGTGAGTGGAGCCGACCGCATCGATGGGCAGCGTTTGCTCATCCTCGCCCCCACGGGGAAGGATGCGGCTCTCTCCCAGGGAGTGCTCGAGCGCGCGGGCATCGAGTGCGAGAGCTGCGACGACCTGAGCCAACTTTGCGATCTCCTGGACGATGAAGTCGGGGCTCTCCTCATGGCCGAGGAGTCGATTGTGGGGGCCTCCAAGGAGCGGCTGGCGCGCTGGCTGAAGCATCAGCCGGCCTGGTCCGACTTGCCCATCGTGATCCTGGCTCGTACGGGAGCAGACTCGTCGACGGTTGCACAGACCATGGAGCTGCTTGGGAACGTGACCGTGCTCGAGCGTCCCACTCGCGTGGCCGCCTTGGTGAGCACCGTGCGAGCGGCGCTCCGCGCCCGGCGTCGTCAGTATCAGACTCGGGAACATCTCCTGGAGAGCGTGCGTAGTGCGAGCGCGCTTCTCGAAAGTGAGTCTCGTCTGCGGCGCTTGCTGCAGCTCAACGAGACGACGATGGCGAGCATGGGCGAGGGGGTGTACACCGTCGATGCGCAGGGCCGAGTCACGTCCATGAACGCCGAAGCGGAGCGCATGTTCGGGTGGACGGAAACCGAGCTGCTCGGTCAGCGGATGCACGACATCACGCATCATTCGCATCCCGACGGGACACCCTTCCCCGTCGACGAGTGCTCAGGATTTCGGGTGCTCCGCGACGGGAGAGTTCTCAAGGACTTCCAGGACACGTTCATTCGCAAGGACGGGACCTTCTTCGACGTCTCCTATTCGTCCTCGCCTCTCCGAGATCCCGAGGGCACCATCGCCGGACTGGTGGTCGTCTTCCAGGATGTGACCGATCGCCGCGCCGCCGAACGGGAGATCGGCGCCAAGGCCCGCCTGCTCGATCTCACGCACGATGCGATCATCGTCCGCGACCTCGGGGATCGGATCGTCTACTGGAACCGCGGCGCCGAGCAAATGTACGGCTGGAGTGCGGAGGAAGCCGTTGGGCGAGTCAGCCACGATCTTCTCCGCACCGTGTTCCCCGAGCCGGTCGAGTCGATTCTCGCGACCGTGCGGAAGGAAGGCCGTTGGGCGGGAGAGCTCGTGCACACGCGACGCAACGGTGAGCAGCTCGTCGTTGAATCGCGATGGGCTCTGGATCGGGATGAGACGGGAAAGCCCACGAACATCCTGGCCATCAACAACGACGTGACCGAGCGCAAACGTGCCGAAGAGGCGCTCCGGGAGAGTGATCGCCGCAAAGACGAATTTCTGGCGATTCTCGCGCACGAGCTGCGCAATCCCTTGGCCCCCATCCACAACTCGCTCCACATCCTGCGATTGACCCAGCACCATGATGAAACCACAGGGCGCGTCGTCGAGATGATGGAGCGGCAGGTGAACCACATGGTCCGCCTGGTGGATGACCTCCTCGAGGTATCCCGCATCACCCGCGGAAAGATCGAGCTGCGCAAGGAGCTGGTGGAAGTCGCCGCGATCGTGCGCAATGCGGTGGAGACGAGCCGCCCGCTCATCGATGCCGGCGCCCATCGACTCACTTTGTCGATTCCGCCGGAACCGCTCACCGTGAACGTGGACCCCGTGCGTCTGGCTCAGGTCATCGCCAACCTTTTGAACAATGCGGCCAAGTACACCGATCCAGGAGGACAAATTCGGCTCGCAGTCCAGCGCGAGGATTCGAGCGTGAAGATCTCCGTGCGGGACACGGGCTCGGGCATCTCCCCGGAGATGCTTCCTCGGGTCTTCGATCTGTTCACCCAGATCGATCGCCACGCGGATCGGTCGCAAGGTGGGCTGGGAATCGGACTAACACTAGTGAAAAGTCTCGTGGAGCTGCACGGCGGGACCGTCGAAGCGATGAGCGAAGGACTGGGGCGAGGGAGCGAGTTCATCGTGCGGATTCCACTGACGGCCGCGCGGACGTTCGGCGATCGCTCGCGCCTCCCCGTGGCCGTGCGATCCTTGCCTCCGCACCGCGTTTTGGTCGTCGACGACAATCGGGACGCCGCGGAAAGCCTCGGCATCCTGCTCGAGCTTATGGGAGCGGAGGTCGAGGTTGCCTACAGTGCGCAGGAAGCATTGAAAGCGATGAGGATGTTCCAGCCGTCCGTCGTGCTGCTCGACATCGGAATGCCCGGGATCGACGGATACGAAGTGGCTCGCCGCATTCGAAGTGGGAGCGGATCGCGCCATGTGACTCTGATCGCGCTGACCGGATGGGGACAAGAAGAAGACCGATCGCGTTCTCGTGAGGCGGGGTTCGATCACCATCTGGTGAAGCCCGGAGACGTGAATTCGCTGCAGACCTTGTTGATGTCGCTGGAACCGGAGTCGAACTGATCGGCGAACGCGACAAGATCAACGAGCCGCGGCTTCCCCACACATCTCCATGAAACGCGCGGCGAGCTTCGGGCCGGTGCCCTCGTCCTCGTGCTTGAAGAACACGAACGCGTCGCTCCAGGGCTGCGCGCGCACCCGATCGGCCCACGAGTGCAGCTCGGTGTCGTCGTACGCGACCCTGCGCAGGCGCAGGTAGCCCCAGTCGGCGGTCGCGACGAACGGCGGATCGCCTTCCTCGCCGGTGTCCGCGACGCACCACGCGGCGCCGCGCTCGCGGAGCGCGCGCGTACACCTCGTCGTCGAACCACGACGCGTGGCGGAACTCGAACGCGGCGCGCGCCGCGCGGGCGAGCAGGGCGAGGAAGTCGCGCAGCCGCGGCACGTCCTTCTTCATGTTCGGCGGAAGCTGGAACAGGAACGGCCCGAGCTTGCGGCCGGAGCGCGACCGCGGTGCGCAGCAGGTACTCCACCGAGTCGGCGACGTCCTTGAGGCGTCGATCGTGGGTGATGCGCTTCGGACGCCTTGAGCACGAACGCGAAGTCGTCCGGCACCTCGGCCGCCCAGCCCTGCGAGCGTCGCGACGTTCGGCATGCGATAGAACGTGTTGTTGACCTCGACCGTGGGGAAGCGCTCGCGCGTAGAAGCGCAGCATGTCCTTGGCCGCGAGCTTCTCGGGATAGAAGTGTCCCTTCCACTCCTTGTACGACCAGCCGCTGGTGCCGACTCGAATTCGCACGCTCGTCCTCCGTCGGCGTCGTCTCGGAGGCGGCAGTCCGCCGATCGGCATGGAACCGTCCGATCCATCTCGCGATGCCAGTGCTCCGCCCATGCCGCCGACGGTGCGCGCCAGCTCCTCCAGCACGTCCTCCGGGGTGCGGCCCGAGCGCTTGAGACCGCGAACGAGTGATCGGCGTCGTCGACCACGTGGAGCGTCGCGCGCGGCTCCGAGCCGCTCGACGACCGGGCGCAGCAGATCGAGGTCGGCGAGCGTGTCGCGCGTGCCCTGCAGGAACAGCATCGGCGCCGTCACGCTGCTCGAGATGCTCGGCGCGCGCGATCCCCGGCTGCTCCGGCGGGATGGAGCGGGAAGCCGAAGAAGACGAGCCCGCGCACGCCGGCGAGCGCTCCTGCGGCGACGCGAGCGACGTCATGCGCCCGCCCATCGACTTGCCGCCCGCGAGCAGCGGCAGATCGCGGCGCCGCGGCGTGCGCCGCCGCCACCGCGGCGCGCACGGTCGCGAGCAGCACCGGCTGCGGATCGGGCCGCCGCCGCCCTTCTCCATGTAGGGGAACTGGTAGCGGAACGTCGCGATCGCCGCGCGCCGCGAGCGCCGCGGCGATCGCCTCCATGAAGGGATGGCGCATGCCGGCGCCGGCGCCGTGGCCGAGCACGATCGAGCCAGCGCGCGTCGCTCCGGGCGCTCGAGGAGCGCCGACACCTCGCCCGCGGAGCGGCTGGCGTGGAAGCGGCTTCGATCGCCGTCATGGCTTTCGCCCGCGCTTTCGATCGCCGCTCGTCTCGGCATGCTTCATCCGGCGCGCGATCGTCGCGATCGCCGACCATGTCGACGCCCTCGCCGAGCACGGCGCTCATCGGATCGGCCATCGTCTCGAAGCGCTTCGGCATCGTCCGGATCGTGAAGCGCGCCGGGATCGAGCCGCGCGTTCACCTCGTCCCACCGCAGCGGACACGACGCCGGCGCGCCCGGCAGCGGCCGCACGGAGTACGGCGCGACGATCGTGATGCCGTGCCCGTTCTGCCCGAAGTCGACGTAGACCTTGCCGCCGCGGGCCTTGATCGCGCGCGTCACGGTCGAGATCTCGGGCACCGCCTCGACCGTCGAGCATGGCGAGGAGGCGCGCGAACGTGCGCGTCTCCTCGTGCGTGTAGCGCCGGCCCATCGGGATCAGCACGTGCAGCCCGGTCGCGCCCGAGGTCTTGACGTAGCTCGGGCAGCTCCAGCTCGTCGAGGATCGTCTTGAGCGCGCGCGCCACCTGCACCACGTGCGCGAACGGCGCCTCCTTGGGGTCGAGGTCGAGCACCAGCCAGTCGGGCTGCTCGAGCGACGCCGACCCGCGCGCTCCACACGTGGATCGGGATCGTGCCGAGGTTGGCGACGTAGCGCAGCGACTCGACGTCGTCGATCACGAAGTAGCGGATGTCGCGCTCGGTGTCGTCGGAGTAGATCGACTCCGGTGCGCATCCAGTCGGGCACGTAGACCGGCGCGTCCTTCTGGAAGAACGACTTGCCGTCGATGCCGTCGGGATAGCGCGTCAGCACGACGGGCCGGTCGCGCAGGTAGGGCAGCAGGAGCGGCGCGACGGTGTCGTAGTACGCGATCAGGTCGCCCTTGGTGTAGCCCTCGGGCCAGAAGACCTTCTTGAGATTCGTGAGCTGCACGATCGTGCGCCGGACGATGGCTGCGGACCGCGCGGCGCGCGGCGCCGGTGCCGGGCGCGGCCGCCGATGCGTCGCCGACTCGGACGCGGTCGTCGGCCGCGGCTCCGCGTCGCGCTTCGGCGTCGCGCCGCGCGCCGCCTCGCTGCGATCGCGCACCGGCTCCTCGCGCCGGCATTCCTCGGGCTTCTCGTCGGGGCGCAGGCCGAGGAACGTCGGATGCCGCAAGCCGCCGTCGCGCGTCCACTCGGTGAAGCGCACCTCGCACACGAGCTTGCGGCTCGACCCAGTGTGTCCCTTGCCCGTCGGGAGTGTCGCCGTCGAACGGCGACGTCGCGCGCTTCGAGCGGCGCGAGCGGCTCGCGCGATCTCGTCGAGCAGCGCGCTCGTCGAAGCCGGTGCCGACCTTGCGTCACGTAGACGAGCTGTCCGCCGTCGTAGACGCCGACGTGGAGCGCGCCGAAGCGCGCGCGCGAGCCCTGCGGCTCGGTGTAGCCGCCGATCACGAACTCCTGGCGCCGCTGGCACTTGATCTTGACCCAGTCGGGCGAGCGCCGGCCGGTGTAGCGGGCTCGCCGAGCCGCTTGGCGACGATGCCCTCGAGCCCCATCTCGGAGGCGGCCTCGAAGAACGCCTCGCCGTGCTCGACGACGTGGTCGCAGCGCTGCACGGTGCCGAGCGGCGGCAGGACGCGCGCGAGCAGTTCCTTGCGCTGCGCGAGCGGCAGGCCGCGCAGGTCGTGGCCCTCGAGCGCCGAGGCAGTCGAAGAACATCGCGCGCACCGGCACGCGCGCCATCGCCGCCTCGATGTCGCGCGGCTTGCGTCGAGCGCCATGCGCGCCTGCAGCCGCTCGAAGCTCGGCCGGCCGCGCTCGTCCTCGGCGACGATCTCGCCGTCGACCAGGAAGTCGCGGCGTCGGCGAGCGCGCGCAGCGCGGCGGCGATCTCGGGATAGCGCGCGGTGATGTCCTCGCCGCTCCGGCCGAAGAGCTCGCACGTCGTCGCCGTCGCGCGACGCCAGCACGCGCACGCCGTCGTACTTGATCTCGAAGCACCAGTCGCGCTCCCGACGGCGGCGCGCTCGGCGAGCGTCGCGAGCATGAGCGGCACCTTCTCGCGGATCGAGCGCGCGCTGCGGCGCGCTCGAGCGACGCCACGCGCTCGCGCACGGCGGCGAGCGTGCCCGGCGGCGTCGCGCATCTCCTCGACCGTGAGCCCGGAGATCACCGACTCCGGATAGCGGTCGATCGCCTCGACCTCGGTCGCCGCGCCGTCCACCTTCTTGAGCAGCAGCCACTCCTTCTCCTTCTTGCCCATGCGCACCAGCGTCCAGCGGCCGCGCAGCTTGAAGCCGAACAGCTCCAGCTCCAGCTTGCCGCGCTCGTACTGCTCGAGCAGGTCCTCGGGCTTGAACGAGCGGTACCAGCCGCGGTCCCACACGATCACCGAGCCCGCGCCGTAGTTGCCGGCCGGGATCACGCCCTCGAAGTTCGCGTACTCGAGCGGGTGATCCTCGACGTGGACCGCGAGCCGCTTCTCCTCGACGCGCGGTCGACGGCCCCTTCGGGAACCGCCCAGCTCTTGAGCGTGCCGTCCAGCTCGAGCCGCAGGTCGTAGTGCATGTTGCGCGCCCAGTGCTTCTGCACGACGAAGCGCGGCGGCTCGGGTGCGCGGCGCGTCGACACGCGGGCCGAGGCGGCGCGCGCTCGCGCCTCGCCGAACGGCTCGGGCGTGCGCTCGGGATCGCGTTTCTGGCGGTAGGCCTCGAGGCTGCGGATGCGGGTCCGGGCTCACGGGAACATCATGCGTCACGGGCTGGGCGTGGATCGCTGCGGCGACCGCTGGCGCGCGCCTGTGCGCCGCAAGGTCGGCGGTCGTCATGGTCGATACAGACGCGTGAGCGTTGAGTATAGTAGAGCCCGGTGCTAGCTTCGTACCAGACTGGATTGGAGGGAGTCGCTGCATGCCGCCACATTCCATCGGATCGGGAACCCTCTCGTTCGGCCTGGTCTCGATCCCGGTCAAGATGTTCACCGCCGCCTCGTCGGCCCGGTCTCGTTCAACCAGCTCCACGAGAAGTGCGGCAGCCGGATCAAGCAGCAGATCCTGTGCCCGGTGTGCAACGAGGTCGTGGAGCGCACCGCGCTCGTCAAGGGCTACGAGTTCGCCAAGGACCAGTACGTCCGCTTCACCGAGGAGGAGCTGAAGAAGCTCGAGGGCGAGGCCTCCAAGATGATCGACATCGTCGAGTTCGTGCCGCTCGAGCAGGTCGATCCGATCTACTTCGAGAAGACCTACTACCTGGGTCCCGACAAGGGCGGCGAGAAGGCGTATCGGCTGCTGTGCGACGCGATGATCAAGACCGAGCGCGTGGCGCTCGCCAAGTTCGTGATGCGCGGCAAGGAGAGCCTGGTGCTGATCCGGCCGGCGCAGAACGGGCTCATGCTCCACACCATGTACTTCGCCGACGAGGTGCGCGACTTCGGCGAGATCGACAAGGGCGCGGACGCCACGATCAAGCCGCGGCGAGCTGGAGCTGGCGGAGCGGCTGATCGAGGAGCTCTCCGGAAGGAGTTCAAGCCGGAGCAGTTCCACGACGAGTACCGCGATCGCGTGCTCGCCGTCGTCGAGTAGAAGGTCGAGGGCAAGGAGATCACGGCGATCGGGCCGCAGGTGCAGAGCACGCAGGTCATCGACCTCATGGACGCGCTCAAGCAGAGTC
Organism: uncultured Gemmatimonadales bacterium; assembly: GCA_963725045.1. Taxonomy (GTDB): domain Bacteria; phylum ARS69; class ARS69; order ARS69; family ARS69; genus CAVRWY01. Next base: position 196,496 of record CAVRWY010000005.1, on the reverse strand, counting down.
TCGGAAGGCCGCGCGAGCGAAGGCCGAGGCGGCGCGAGCGCAAGAAGCCCGCGGCGAAGGCGAAGCGCGGCGCAGCGGCCGAGCCAAGGAGAAGAAGGGCGCGACGAGCTCGGTGAGAGGCGGACGGCGAGTCGCGGGAGCGCATGGAGGCGACGCAGCACTTCTCCACGCGTAACGCGGCGCGCATCCTCCAGACCACGGAAGCGCAGGTCCGGCACTTGGCGCGCCTCGGCGGCGTCGTCCCGCAGAGCGGCGCCGGACGGCGGCTCGAGTTCAGCTTTCAGGAGCTGCTTCTCTTGCGCACCACCGCAGGCTTCTCGAGGCCGGCATTCCGGCGCGGCGCGTGCGGCGCATCTGGTCGTCGCTCCGCCGCCAGCTCGCGGACGACCTGCCGCTCACCAGCATTCGCATCCTCGCCGACGGAGATCGCGCGGTCGCCTGGGACGGCAACACGTCGTGGCAGCCCGACTCCGGCCAGTTCCTGCTCGACTTCGATGCGGGCGAGATCGCCGCCAGGCGCGGCGTCGAAGATGTCGGCGATCGCGGAGTCGAGAATGACGGCGCCGAGCCCCTCGAAGGGGAACCGGGAGTGCCGGTCAAGGCGGCGAGCGTGCGACGAGCGCGTCCGCGCCAAGACGTCGCGCGCATGCGAGCGATCGCGCGTCCTGAGCGATGCGCGCCGTTCATCGGGAGCGCTGGCCGAAGCGCGAGCGCGGCGCTCACCGCGGAGCAGTGGTTTCATCTCGCGTGCGAGCTGGAGGCCGACGTCGCCGCTCGAAGCGCGGCAGGCGTACGTACAAGCGCTGGACGCGGACCCCGACTTCGGGGACGCGCATCTCAATCTCGGGCGTCTCTTTCACGAGAGCGGCGAGCTGGGGAAGGCGGAGGCGCACTACCGCGACGCGGTGCGCTGCGCCCCGAACGATGCGACGTGCCACTTCAATCTCGGCGTGCTGCTCGAGGATCGCGGCCGCCCCGACGAAGCCGTGCTCGCGTATCAGCGCGCGATCGCGTGCGATCCCGACGCGGCCGACGCGCACTACAACCTCGGGCTCCTCCTCGAAGGACGGGGCCGCCGCTCGGACGCGATGAAGCACCTCATGATCGCGCGCCAGCTCTACGAGTCCACGCGGCAGGAGCACTAGCGCCGCGGTGCGCCAGAAGACGCCGCGTCCTAGTCGTTGGCGTAGTCGGCGCTCAATTTTCCCAACGCCAGTGCGCCGAGCAGGAGTCCGAAGTCGCGCAAGGCGACGTCGAAGTATCCAGGAATCATCAGCAGATTGATGATGATGAGTCCGAGCCACGCCGCGACGACATAGCTGAAAATGCGCGGACGGAGCGCGACGCCGATGCCGGCGACGATCTCGATCACGCCGACGATCATCATGAGTGCGTGGCCATTTCCGCCGGCCATGTTGCTGACGGTGCCGGGCAGATACTTCTCCCAGTCGGTGAGGATATTGAAGAACTTGTCCAAGCCCATGAGAATCGGTGCGACCGTGAACCCGAAGTGCAGGATTCGATACGCTTGAAACGAAGACGCATGGGCCCGCCTCGCGCTGGCCAAACCCATGTCCGCAGTACTCGTAGAAGCCATGACTCTCTCCCTCCAATCGAAAGCTCGGTGGTCCGGAAAATTCAGACGATTTCCTCGGTCCCCCTGGAATTCGCCCAGGGCTTCTCTTAAGATAATAAACGCTATATTTAGAGTCAACGAACATCGTGGTGGGGGGGCTTCCCGCGGCCGCCGTTTCCCGGGAGAATGAGCGCAGGCCCATGGAATTCAAGGACTTCGCCAAACAACTGGAAAGCTTGGCGGCGATCGACGAACCGGTCCGCCGGAAGCTCTACTTCTATGTCGCCGGACAGGACGGAGAGGTGAGCCGGGACCAGGCTGCCGAAGCGGCCGGCGTGTCACGCACGCTCGCTGTGTTCCACTTGGACAAGCTGGTGAGAGCCGGACTTCTGGAGACGACGTTCCGCCGGCTCGGCGAACGGCGCGGTCCCGGAGCAGGGCGTCCCTCGAAGCTCTACCGTCGCGCCTCGACGCAGTTCGCGGTGCACGTCCCCGAGAGGCGCTACGAGCTCGCCGCGCATATTCTCGCGCAGGCGCTCGCGCAGGTGAGCTCCGCCGACGGTGCGGACGCGCTGCGATCCGCGGCGGCATCGTGGGGGAAGCGCCTCGCGGAAGATTCCTCGATCGGTTCCGGGCGCGGAGCGGCGCTGACACGGGCGACGCACGCACTTCGCGTCTGCGGTTTCGAGCCGCGTCGAACGCCGGACGGCGAAGTGGTGCTGCGCAATTGTCCCTTCGATTCGCTGCGCTCCGAAGGGCGGGAGCTCATCTGCGGAATGAATCTCGCAATGATCCAGGGTTTGCTCGCGGGTCTCGAGCTGGAGGGCGTGAACGCCGAGCTGGCGCCACGCGAGGGCCTGTGCTGCGTTGCGTTGCGGAGCGCCGGCGAGTGATGTTCGAACGAAAGTAGGTCGATGGAATGAAGATCATCGGGATCTCGGGTAGCTTGCGGAAAGGCTCTTACAACACGGCGCTGCTGCGCGCTGCAGCGGCCGCGGTGCCGGCGGGCACTGAAGTGGAGATCGCTTCGATTGCCGGAATTCCGTTGTACGACGGGGACCTCGAGGCGGCCCAAGGGATCCCCGCGCCCGTCGAATCTCTGAAGAGCAAGGTCATCGCGGCGGACGCGCTTCTCATCGTGTCGCCGGAGTACAACAACTCCATGCCCGGCGTTCTCAAGAACGCAATCGATTGGATGAGCCGGCCGCCGAAGGACACGGCCAAGGTCTTTGCGAACAAGCCCGTCGCGATCATCGGCGCGACGCCGGGCATGGGTGGAACGCGTCTCGCACAAACGGCATGGCTTCCCGTGCTTCGCACGCTGGGCACGCGAGCTTGGTTCGGGAAGTCCCTCTACGTCGCCAGCGCCGGCCAGGCCTTCGACGCCGAAGGAAACCTCGTCGACGAGAAGATCAAGAAGCTCCTCTCCGAGCTCATGGCCGGCTTCGTTGATTTCGTGAAGGGGAAGTGAGCGAAGCGCCCCGATCGAACTTCGCGGGCATCCCCTTCGCGGCGCTTCGGCCCGTCATGCGAACGGATTCTCGTCGGCGGTCGGACCGTAGATCGAAGGCAGAGGCACACCGAGCTGGCGCAGGTACACCGTCAGCTGCCCGCGGTGGTGGTACCAGTGATTCAGGAGAATCGAGCGTAGGAACGCGGTGCGCGGCATCGTGAACAGCTCGCGATCGCCGTGCATCACGCGCCACGGCGAAGTCAGCGCCGCGTCGCTCAACCCGCCGAGGGTCTTCTTCGCTTGAGCGATGCCTTGGTCGAGTGCGGGAACCAGTTCCGCGGCATTTCCGAGCGGGGGATCCTGGAAGCTCGGGATCTGGGCCGGCGACTGCATCGCGGCGAACTGAGAGACCCCTCCGGGCACGACGGCGACGTGCATCGCGAGCTCGCCCAAGGTGCGTGCCTTCGGATGCGGCCGCCACGACAAGTGATTTTCGGGGACACGTTCCAAGAGGCGACGCGTTGCTTCGGCCTCTTGTTCCAGCTCCTGCAAAATTCCTTCGACGAGAGCCATGGGTCTTCTCCTTTCGGGAGCGCGATCCTTAATAATATGCCTATATGGGAATGTGTCAAGCGGAGGCCAGACCTTCCGCGCCGGACGACTGCGGCCCGCGAAACGGAGCGCGCTACTTCGCTCCCGAATCTTCCTTCCAGATCGCGAAGTGGTTTCCCTGCGGATCGGTCATCATCGCGAACCAACCCATTCCGGGAACCGGCGATTTCCCTTTCGTCACTTTGGCGCCGAGCTTCTGCGCCTTCTCCAGCGTGTCTTCGATGGAGTCGACGCTCACGTAGGAAACCCAGCTATTCGCATTGAAGCCGGCCGGCCGCGTCGCCATCCCGCCGTTGATTCCGCCCGCCTTCGTCGGCATTCCCTTTCCATCCGTTTCCACCGTTCCCAACATGCGGTAATCCATGCCGGGGACCGGCGTCACGCTCCAATCGAACAACCCGGAATAGAATTGCGCGAGCTTCTCCGCATCGTTGCCGTAGACCTCGAAATGAACGACGGAGTTCTTCTTCATGACGATCCCTTCATCGAGCAAATGTGAAGATCGAATGGGGGCGTGACAAAAGGTAGGGAGATCGCGAATCGAGGACCAGGGCATCGGACACCGCGAGACGACGGCCTCAGGAGCCCGGGACGCCTCCCGCCATCGTGCCCACCGCGCGCAGAACCTCGAAGCCTTCCGCGTACTCACGCTCGGCCAATTCGCCGTTGCGCATCATGGCGGCGCGGACCAGCTCCGGATTGAAATAGCTCTTGTCTCGATAGGTCGCGTACTCCGCGAGCGCTGCAAGCTTGGCGCCGACGTCGGATGCGGACACCTCGAGCAACAGATTGGGAAAAAACCCGTGGCTCGAGCGAAGGACTTCGAAGCCGAGGAGGGTCGTTCCCCGAAATGCGCGCAGCGCTTCCGCGGTCACGACGTTGTGATCCTGATGCACGTCGAGACGCGAATGGACGAAGACCAGCTCGGGTTTCCATTCGCGCCGAAGGGTGACGAAATAATCGAGAAGATCTTGGCGGCGCTCGCCGAATCGCCGGGTCTCGAACTTCTCGAGCCGCACGCGGTCCGCCGAGATCCCCAGCTTGGCCATGCTCCGGCGGTGCTCATCCACGAGACGGTCGAGCTCGCCGTTGCGCCGATTCTCGGAAAGAGTCACGCAATGCACGTCGCAAAGCGCCGCGATCTGGTGAACGAGCGCCCCTGCGCCGAGCTCGATGTCGTCCGGATGTGCACCGATGAAGAGGACACTGCGTCCGGCGATCTTCACACGCACCCCCATGTCGAAGCGCCGCTCCTCGTGCGAGGGGCGCCTCGTTCGAACCCCACCGTCCTACTTGTGACCGATCGCGCCGCCCACCACCTTGGTCATGACCAGGGTGCCATCTCGCTCCAGCTTCTTCGCGGCGACTTCTCGGATCTTCCGCATGAGAGCTTCGAACTCGTCGGGACCGTTGAAGAGGCTGGTCCAGATCTTTCGATCTTCCGCGAGAGAAGCTCGCGTGTACTCGACGAAAGGATCCACGGTTTCGAACGTGAGCGGGTTCTCGAAGATCTCCAGGTCCACGGAATCGAACATGTCACGCATCGCGCCCACGATTCCCGTGCTGAACCTGGAAGAGCCCGGCATCATCGGAATCGGCTTTCCACTGGCTTCGCGGATGACCTCGTAGAACAGCGCCTTGTTCGCCGGCATCGGCCCGGTGACGAAGAGGCGTCCGCCCGGTTTCACCACCCGGTGCATCTCGCGAATCGTGAAGGGCATGTCTTCGGCGTAGTAAATGGCGAAGCAGCAGGACACGAGATCGAACTGGCCGTCTTCGAACGGCAGCCGGCCGTTGAAGTCGAGGTCCATGAGACGAACCGGGTTTCCGCGGGCCTCGTTCTCCGTCCGTGCTTTCGCGAGCAGTTCGGCGGAGACGTCTCCCCCGATGATCTCGACTTCACCGCCGCAGTACTCGTGATACAGGAAGCATTGTTTTCCCGCACCGCAGCCGACATCCAGGATGCGCATCCCCTTCTCGGGACGCAGCAGGCCGAGCATCCAGGAGTCGATGTCCTTGCCCCCGTATTTCTGATGAATGTCGATGCGGGTGAGCAAGTCCCGGATCGTCTCTCGATATTGGATGGTCATGGAAGCCTCGCGAGGTTGCCTGAAGAGGTGAGGGGGACATTGCCGGGGATGATCGGCGGAAATTGTAGAAGTGGCCTTTCGGAGTGTCAAGAAAACCGCCGGGCAAGGCGCGGTTGCGCGGTCGGATGGCGGCCGCTACGCTTGCTGCGGTTCAAGGCTCATCACGTCGACGAGAGTGCTCATGAACGAGGTTCGCATCGATGTCGTGCAAGCGGTGAGCGGCGATCTCGTGCGCGCGTTCGCCGAGATTCTACCGACGTTGGGAGGAGGCCCGACCGTGGCGCCGACGGAGCGAGATCTGGTCGAAATGATCGAGACCCCGTGCACGACTCTTCTCGTCGCTCGGACATCCGCCGAGGAAACGATCGCCGGCATTCTCACACTCGTCCTGTTTCGACAGCCGACGGGAGTGCAGGCGCGGATCGAGGACCTGGTCGTGAGGCCTGCACTTCGCGGGCGAGGCATCGGCGAAGCGCTCTGTCGAAGAGCCATGGAATTGGCGGAAGAGAAGGGGGCCACGTTCGTCGAGCTCACCTCCAGCCCGGCTCGGGAAGCCGCCAATCAGCTCTATCGAAAGCTCGGCTTCACCACGCGTAAGACGAACGTGTACCGGCTGGCGATGGAGCGACCGAGATCCGCCGACTGATGCTGCCGGCCGCGTCGGCGCCGCATTCACGCGACGTTTGGACGCGCACAGGCCGCCGCGCGTTGGATCAAGAGCGCGCGCTCCCTCGCGTTGCGCGTGAGCAAGGCGGCGCGCTCGAACTCGGTGCGCGCTTCTTCCAAGCGGCCGAGCTTCTCCAAGAGATCGCCGCGCACGCTCGGAAGCAGGTGATACTCCTCCAGGGCGGGCTCACGCAGCAGCGCGTCCGCGAGCTCGAGTCCGGCGGCGGGTCCGAACGCCATCGCCACCGCCACGGCGCGATTCAGCTCCACGACGGGGGACGGCATACGCGCCGCCAGCTCATCGTACAGCGATGCGATGCGCGCCCAATCCGTCTCCGCGGCGACGGCGGCCCGGGCGTGACACGCCGCGATCGCGGCCTGCAGCGTGTAGGGACCGCGGACGTCGCGAAGGGCTTCCGCTCGCCGGAGCGCCGCGAGCCCGCGCCCGATGAGCAGATGATCCCAGCGCGCGCGATCCTGATCGAGGAGGAGGATCGGCTCCCCGGTCGGGCCCGACCGGGCGCCGAGCGCGCGATGCCTGGATCTCCATCAGCGCGACGAGACCGTGGACCTCGGGCTCGATCGGCGCGAGCTCGGCGAGAATGCGGCCGAGGCGCAGCGCGTCCTCGCAGAGCGCCGGACGCATCCAGTCGTCGCCCGCGGTGGCCGCGTAGCCTTCGTTGAAGATGAGGTAGATGACCTCGAGCACCGAGGCGAGTCGGGCGGAGAGCTCGGCGCCGCGGGGAACCTCGAACGGGACGCGCTTCTCCGCGAGGGTTCGCTTGGCGCGAACGATGCGCTGCGCGATCGTCGGCTCCGGCACGAGGAATGCCCGCGCGATCTCTTCGGTGGTGAGCCCGCCGAGCAGGCGCAGCGTGAGCGCGACGCGCGCCTCGCGTGGGGAGCACCGGGTGGCACGCGGTGAACACGAGTCGCAGCAGATCGTCGCCGATGTCGTCGTCGATCGCGGCATCGAGATCCGCGGCGCGCGCTTTCTCGAGCTGCGTCGATCGCGCGCCCGAGCTCCTCGTGCTTGCGCTCGACGCGTGCTCTCCGGCGAAGCTGGTCGATGGCGCGATGCTTCGCGGTGGCCATGAGCCAGGCGCCGGGGTTGTCGCGGGACTCCCGCACTCGGCCACTGCTCCAGCGCGGCGACGAGCGCGTCCTGCGCGAGCTCTTCGGCGAGCCCGACGTCACGCACGATGCGCGCGAGCCCCGCGATGAGCCTCGCGGACTCGATTCTCCAGACGGCGTCGATCGCGCGGTGGGTGTCGGTCGCCGTCACGGCGACCGATCAGATCACCTTCGCGCGGTGGGCGCAACGCCGGGCGAGGGTCAGCCCCCGCGGCGCTGTCCGGCGCGGCCCTGCATCTCCGCGAATCCCGCCGCCGCCTCCTGGACGTCGGCCGGGAAGTCCGACATCTCCTGGACCTGGCGCACTCTCGATCGATCTCGTTCTCCGAGCCGGGAAGCGCTTGGCCCACTCGATCGCTTCTTCCTTCGACTTCACCTGGATCATCCAGTATCCGCCGAGCACTTCCTTGGCCTCGGCGAACGGACCGTCGGTCACCTTGGGCTTGCCGCCGGCGAAGGTGACGCGCGCGCCCATCGAAGGGGGATGGAGGCCGTCGAGCGCGAGCAGCACGCCCGCCTTCTGCAGAGACTCGTTGTACTTCATCATCGCCTCGACCGCCTTCGCGTCGGGCACGGTTGCCGGGCGCTGCCGTCTCGTAGCCCTTCGGGATCATCAGCATCATGAATCGCACGATCATTCTCCTTTGCGTCGGCGGCGCGCCGCGCGTTTCGGCTCGTCGACGGCTACTTCTTCGCGCCGGTCATCTTCTCGATCTGTGCGCGCTGGCGCTCTTCCTGCGCGCGCAGCTCGGGCGTGTACTCCTCGCCGAAGTCGTCCGCTTCGAAAACCGGACGAATCTCCACTTCCGTGTTCTCGAACGGAGCACGCTTCAGCCAGTCGATCGCTTCCTGCATCGACTTCACCTGCCAGATCCAGAATCCGGCGACCAGCTCCTTCGTTTCGGTGAACGGCCCGTCGATGACCGTCCGCTTTCCGCCGGCACTGGCGAAACGAACGCGTGCGCCTTTGGAGCTCGGGTGCAGCCCCTCGCCCGCGAGCATCACACCGGCCTTCACCAGCTCGTCGTTGAAATTGCCCATCTGCGTGAGCAGCTCGGTGTTTGGCATCACGCCCGCTTCGGAATCCTTGTCGGCCTTGACCAGAACGACGACTCGCATTGGATCTCTCCTTCGAATGATGGTTGGAGCCTGGCCCCGCGTCTCTCGAACCCTGGCTCTACTTCCACGTCGAACGGGGGGCGGCGAAATCGACACGCCGGCCGAAAATTCTTTTCCAAAGGCGGTCGGCTCGAGCCACCTGCTCAACCTCGAGGATAGAGAAGCAAGAGGCGAGCCCCCAGGTCGTCGAGCCGGTGCCCAGGTGTCGCGCCTACCCCCCGGCCATCGCTCCGATGATCATGAATGGCTCTTTTCCCGCCACGACCGGCGCGGGCAACGGCGCATCCGGGGATTCCAACGAAAGATCTTCCTCGCAGGCGAAAAATCGGAGGAACGATCGGCGCTTCAAGGTGCCGTGATCGCGGATCGTCCCCCGGAGCACGGGATAGCGGGCCTCGAGCGCGTCCAAGAGCGCCCGCTGCGTCACCGGGGGAGGAACGTCAAGCTGTACCTCCCCGTCGACGCGCGCCAGCGTTCGCAGATGGAACGGGAGGAGGACCCGGATCATTTCAGCGTCTGCACCTCGACGGAAAGGACGCTGGGAAGATCACGAACGATCGGCGCCCAGGAATCCCCCGAGTCCTTGGATCCATAGACCTGCCCGCCCGTGGTCCCGAAGTACACGCCGCAGGAATCGAGCGTGTCGACGGCCATCGCGTCGCGCAGCACGTTCACGTAGCAATCACTCTGCGGCAGTCCTTTGGTGAGCGCTTCCCACTCGTCGCCGCCTTTCCGGCTGCGGTACACGCGGAGCTTCCCCTCGGGCGGATAGTGCTCGGAGTCGCTTTTGATCGGCACGACGTAAATCGTTTCCGGCTCGTGCGCGTGCACTTCGATGGGAAAACCGAAATCGGTCGGGAGATTGCCGCTGATCTCGCGCCAATTCTCTCCGGCGTCGTCCGTGCGCATCACATCCCAGTGCTTCTGCATGAAGAGCACGTTGGGACGCGAGCGATGCATGGCGATGCGGTGCACGCAGTGCCCCACTTCGGCTTTCGGGTCGGGGAGCTCGTACTGTGATTTCAATCCCTGGTTGATCGGGCGCCACGATTCGCCGCCGTCGTCGGTGCGGAAGGCGCCGGCCGCGGAGATCGCGATGTAGATGCGCTGGGGATTCGTCGGATCCAGGATGATCGTGTGCAGCCCCATTCCTCCCGCTCCGGGCGACCAGAGGCTGCCTTTCGCGTTGCGCAGCGCGGGCAGCTCCTTCCACGACTTGCCGCCGTCGGCCGTCTTGAACAGAGCCGCATCTTCGATGCCCGCGTACACCGTGTCCGGATCCGTGAGCGAGGGCTCGAGGTGCCACACCCGTTTGAACTCCCACGGATGCTGCGTGCCGTCGTACCACTGATGCGTTCCGGGATCGCCGTCGTACTTGAACTCGTTGCTGACGGCTTCCCAAGTCTTCCCGGCGTCGTTGGAGCGTTGCACGACTTGTCCGAACCATCCGCTGGTCTGCGACGCATACAGCCGATTCGGATCGGCCGGGGATCCTTTCACGTGGTAGATCTCCCAGCCCGCGAAGTGAGGCCCATCGACGTTCCACTTCTCGCGCTTTCCGTCCGCCGTCAGGACGAACGCGCCCTTCTTCGTGCCGACCAAAACCCGAACCGCGCTCATGCCTTTCTCCTTTGGATCGATTCGATCACACGACCAATCATTCAACTCAGACGCGGGCCGCCCGTTCCGCGGATTGTTTCACCTTCTCCATCGTCGACTGCCAGATCGGCATCTCCGCGAACGCTGCCCGGAGATCGTCCGGGATGATCCCCAAGAGGCTGTGATTCAGCGTGATGAGTGTGCCGCCGGCTTCCGGCTTCAGACGATACTGCACGTTGGAGACCGCCGCGAACGACATGAAGAGCGGCCCGGTGATCTCCAGCAGCGTGGGGCGCTTGATCGCCTGCACGTGCCCCCAGAGGTGTCCGTTGTTGTCGCCCAGATCACGGAACCAACGCCCACCCGGCCAGGCTTCGAGCTTCATGGGCATCGGGCGATCCTCTTCTCCCGTGTTCTTCGGGCCGAGCTGCTCCAAGATTGCAGCGAACGTCACGTCGGGCGGCGCGTCGACGTGGATTTCTTCGTGAATGGTCAGAGTCAGGTCGTTGACGGTCGATGTCGTCGCGGGCATGGCAATTCCTCCTAGGTTTTCTTGCGACCGTTCGTCGTGGGATTCGATCGATGCGCGGACTCCGCTCGCTCCTTGATGCTGCGGAGCTGACGTGCCCAGAAACGCTCGAACGTCGCCGCCCAATCGTGAAGCGGCTTGATCGCCTTCGAGTTCGTGCGATACAGAATGCGTCGTCCGTCGCGGCGCGCTCGCACGAGGTCCACGTCGCTCAGCACGCGAAGGTGCTTCGAGACCGACGGCTGGGCCAATCCGAGCGCGATGGCGACTTCGCCCACGGGGCGCTCCTCGGGAGCGAGCAATTCCAAGATGGCGCGTCGCTGCGGCTCGGCGATGGCGTTGAACACGTCGGAGCGGGTGGCGGCTCGTGGCATGGCGGTATTATATGCCTATATGGGAATGCGTCAAGGGGCAGGGTAGAATGGCCGCCCCAGCCAATCTTTTCTCAAGGAGGGAGACCATGAAGCACGGTGCGAGAAACCAAATGACCGGGCGTGTCACCTCGATTCAAGAGGGGGATATCATGTCGCTGATCAAGCTCGACGTGACCACTCCCGCGAAAATGGCGTCGGTGATCACCACCGAATCGCTCGCGGATTTGAACCTGAAGGTGGGAGACCAAGTCGAGCTCATCGTGAAGGCGATTCACGTGCTTCCGGTCAAGCCGTAGCCGTTCATGAGTGAGCGCTGGGGCTCGATGACCTGGGAGGAGGCGCGTCGTCTCGACCCGTCGAAGACGATCGCGGTTCTCCCGGTCGGCGCAATCGAAGCGCACGGCCCGCATCTCCCCCTCGACACCGACGTGATCATCGCCCGGGCGATGGCCGAAGCAGGAGCCGCGCGCCTGAGGGCCGAAGGCGTCGCCGCGGTTGTGCTGCCGTCGTTCCCCTGGGCGGCCGCCCCCTTCGCCGCCGCATTCCCCGGAACGATCTCGTTCGCGCCCGCGACCACGATCGCGTTCGTGCTCGATCTTGCCGGGAGCTTGTCCCGCGCGGGTGTGCGCATGCTCACGATCGCGAACTCCCACTTCGATCCCGCCCACGTGCGTGCGCTGCACGAAGCGGTGGAGCGCGCCCGCCACGAGTTGGGTTTGCGGATCGCATATCCCGACCTCACCCGCCGTTCCTTCGCGCAGCGTCTCGGCGAGGAATTCATGAGCGGCGCCTGCCACGCCGGACGCTACGAAACGTCGATCGTGATGGCGGCTCGCCCCGAGCTGGTGCGGGAAGAGGCGCGCCGCGCGCTTCCCGCGAACCCCCGCTCGCTCTCGGACGCGATTCGACAGGGGCGGAACACGTTCGAAGAGGCCGGTGGACCCCAGGCCTACTTCGGCTTCCCGGCGGAGGCGAGCGCCGAGGAGGGAGAACGGACGATTGAGATCTTGGGCGTGATTCTCGCGGAGGCGGTGCTCGCGGAGCTTGACCCCGCGCGAAGCATCCCGTGAGATTCGCCCCATGAGCTTCGAGAAGAGAGCGGCGCTGGTGACGGGCGCAGGGCGTGGAATCGGGGCGGCCTGCGCGCGCGAGCTGGCGGCGCAGGGCGTGAAGGTCGCGGTCGCGGCGCGCACGCGAGCGCAGGTGGAGGTCATCGCGGCGGAGATCGAGCGCGAAGGCGGTGCTGCGGCGGCGTTCGTCATGGACGTCACCGATGAGGGCTCGGTGCGTGAGGCGATGCGCGCGGTGGTGGGACGGATCGGCCTCATCGACATTCTCGTGAACAATGCGGGGACGGCGTTCTCCGCACCGCTCGCCAAGACGTCGCTGGAGGATTGGAATCGAATGATCGCGGTGAATGCCACGGGCGCGTTTCTCTGCACGAAAGAAGTGCTGCCCGACATGATGGCGCGCCGCTGGGGACGCATCGTCAATATTGCCTCGGTGGCCGCGCGATCGGGGGATCGTTACATTTCCGCGTACGCCGCGTCGAAGCACGCGCTGCTCGGGCTCACGCGCTGCGTCGCTGCGGAAGGAGCCGCGCACGGCGTCACCGCGAACGCGGTCTGCCCCGGCTACGTGGACACGGACATGACCCAGGAGACGCTGCGGCGCATCGTGGAAAAAACCGGACGATCGCGGGAAGAAGCGCTGGCCAGCGTGCTCGCGCACTCGCCTCAGGGACGCCTCGTGACCTCGGAAGAAGTGGCGGGCGTGGTGTGCGCGCTTTGCGCGGATTCGGCGGGCGCGATCAACGGACAGGCCATCGTGATCGATGGCGGGGAGCTTCTCGCGTGAATGAGGAGAACGAAGGACGCGTCGTGAATCCGGACGAGCTCGGCGTCCCGCGCGGATTCAATCACGGTGTGCTCGGGGCGGCGGGCGCGCGCACGCTGCACGTCGCCGGGCAGATCGGCGTGGACGAAGGGACGGCTCCGCACGAGGCGCCGGCGCTCATCGCGCAGTTCGGTCGTGCTTTGGAAAACGTCGTGGCGGTGGTGCGCGAAGCGGGCGGCACGCCCGAGCACTTGGCGCGCATGACCGTGTTCGTCACCGACATGGAGCAGTATCGCGCGAGCCGAAGCCTCCTGGGCGACACCTGGCGCAAGAGCATGGGCCGGCACTATCCGGCGATGTCGCTCGTCGAAGTGCGCTCTCTGGTGGAGCCGGCGGCGCTCGTCGAGATCGAAGCCACGGCGATGATCCCATGACGATCGCGCCCCGATCCTTTCGCTACGAGGTGGATCCGGCGACGTCCGTGGCCACGATCACGCTCGATCGCCCCGACAAACTGAACGCGCTCACGTTCGAGGTGTACCGCGAGTTCACCGACGCGTTTCGCGCGCTCGACGAAGAGCGGGGAGTGCGCGCCGTGGTGCTGACCGGGGCGGGGCGCGCGTTCTGCTCCGGCGGCGACGTGGAAGAGATCATCGGCGCACTTCTGGGGCGGCCGCTTCCGGAGCTCGTGGAGTTCACGCGGCTCACCTGCGATCTCATTCTCGCGATGCGCGAGTGTCGCCGTCCGATCGTCGGCGCGCTCAACGGCACGGTGGCCGGCGCCGGTGCGGTGATCGCGGCCGCGTGTGATTTTCGCATCGCCGCGCCGTCGGCGAAGATCGCGTTCCTCTTCACGCGTGTCGGGCTCTCCGGCGCGGACATGGGGGCGTCCTGGCTCTTGCCGCGCCTGGTGGGGCTCGGCCACGCGACGCGCCTCTTGATGACCGGCGAGTTCGTGGACGCCGAGGAGGCGGTGCGTCTCGGGCTCTATCATCGCGTCGTGCCTCAGGAAGACGTGGTGAAGGAGGCGCGCGCGCTCGCCGAGAAACTGGCGCGCGGGCCGTCGCACGCGCTGGGCATCACCAAGCAATCGTTGAATCGCGAAGCGGGAATGGATCTGCGCGCGGCGCTGGCCTACGAAGCCGAAGTCCAAGCCGTGTGCATGCAAAGTCCGAACTTCGCGGAGGCGCACGCCGCGTTCCGCGCGAAGCGCGATCCGAAGTTCGCATGATGCGCTCGCTCGACCTGCGTCCGCTGCGCGCCTTCCTCGAGCCGCGCCATCACGAGCTGGCGGAGCGCGCCCGCGACGTCGCCGCGCGCGCCATCGCCCCGCTGCCCGCGCCGGTGTCGGACGATGCCGCGCGCACCCAGGCGCGCGAGATCCTGTTTACTCTGGGGCACGCGGAGTTGCTCGCGCCCATCGAAGAGTTGGACGCGCGCGGCTGCTGCGTGGTGCGCGAGATTCTTGCGGCGGCGTCGCCGCTCGCCGATGCGGTGTTCGCGCTGCAGGCGCTCGGGACGACCCCGGTGCTGCTCGCGGGATCGACCGAGCAGAAGCACGGGTGGGCCAAGGGTGCCCTTCGCGGGAAGGCGATGTCGGCCTTCGCGATGACGGAAGCGGACGCGGGATCGGACGCCGGCGCGATGCGCACCGCCGCGCGCCGCGAGGGCGGCGAATGGATCCTGGACGGCGCCAAGACGCTCATTTCCAACGGCGGGCTCGCGGACTTCTATATCGTGTTCGCCTCGACCGATCCCGGGAAAGGTTCGAAGGGCGTGTCCGCGTTTCTGGTTCCGTCGAGCGCGCCGGGATTCCGCTTCGTGCGCCCGCTGGTGATGTCCGCGCCGCATCCCCTGGGCGAGATCGCGTTCGAAGGATGCCGAGTCCCGGCTGACGCGCTGCTCGGCGGCGAAGGCGGCGGAATGAAGCTCGCGCTCGGCGCGCTCGATCGACTGCGGGCGACGGTGGGCGCGGCGGCGTGCGGGATGGCGGGGCGCGCGCTGGAGGAAGCGCTGGCGCACGCGACCGCGCGCACTCAATTCGGAAAGCCGCTCGCGGAGTTCCAGCTGGTGCAGGAGAAGATTGCGCGCATGGCGACGGAGCTGCGGGCGGCGCGCTTCCTCGTCTTCAGCGCGGCGTGGGAGAAGGATCAGGGCGCGGAACGCATCACGCTGGAGTCCGGCATGGCCAAAGCGTTCGCGACGGAAGCCGCGCAGCGCATCGTCGACGATGCCGTGCAGGTGATCGGCGGGCGCGGAGTCCTGGCCGATCATCCCGTGGATCGCCTCTACCGCTCGGTGCGCGCGCTCCGGATCTACGAAGGCACGACGGAGATTCAGCACTTGTTGATCGCAGGACAGATGATCGGGGACAGGAAGCGTGCATGAACAAGGTCCAACGCCGCACCGTCGATCTCTCCGCGTATCCCGACCTGGTCGTGATCTATCTGGGAATGCGGGTCAACGCGTTCGCCGGCATCAAGACGCTGTACGGTTTCGGACCGAAGATCGCCAAGTCGGTCGCTGCTTCTCCACCGGGGCTGCTGCTCCACGAAAATTTTCTGTTCTCGTTGTTTCCACCGCATGCCGGGATGCGCCAGTACTGGCGTGATTTCGAGTCGCTCGAGACTTGGGCGCGCTCCGAGCCGCATCGCACCTGGTGGCGGGAATTCGTGCGCGACACCGGGGGCACGGGCTTCTGGCATGAGGCCTACTTCATGCGCGGAGGCATGGAAGCGGTGTACGACGACATGGTGCAGGACACGGGCTTCCTCCGCTTCGCTCCCGCCCAACCGGCGCGCGGCGCGATGTTCTCGGCTCGCGGACGCGTCCAGCGTTCGGGGGAGCCGGCGGTCCCGGCGCCAGTATCCGAGAAAGACCTCGGCGTCGATCCGGAACGGACTGCATGAAGATTCTTTCGATCGGCGGCGGACCTGCGGCGCTCTACTTCGCGATCCTGCTCAAGAAATCCCACCCGGCCCATGAGATCACGATCTACGAGCGCAATCGTCCCGGCGATACGTTCGGGTTCGGCGTCGTGTTCTCCGACGCGACCATGGAGAATCTGGAAGCCGCGGATCCGGAATCGTTCGAAGCGATTCGCGCTGCGTTCCATCATTGGGACGACATCGAGATTCACTATCGCGGCGAGAGCCTTCGTTCCACGGGACACGGCTTCAGCGGAATCTCTCGCGCGAAGCTTCTCGAGATTCTGATGCACCGCGCCGAGAAGCTCGGCGTCCGCATCTGCGCCGGCGTCGAAGTCGCGCAGCCGCCGGACGCCTCGAACGCCGACCTCATCGTCGCAGCGGACGGCGCGAACTCCACCGTGCGCAGCTGGCACGCGGAGGCCTTCCGCACGACGATCGATTGGCGGCCGAATCGTTTCGTTTGGCTGGGGACGTCCCAGGCGTTTCCCGCATTCACGTTCGATTTCGTGAACAACGAACACGGGACGTGGCGGCTCCACGCCTATCAATACGAACGCAGAGCCAGTCAGTACGAACGCGGTGTCGCGGCGCATCACTCCGGAGACTCTCGTTCGACGTTCATCGTGGAAGCGCACGGAGAAGGCGTTTCTCGCGTCCGGGCTTCGCGAGGACGACGAGGACGCGACGATTGCGCATTGCAAGAAGCTCTTCGCGGCGCGTCTCGACGGCCATGGACTGGTCAAGAATCGCTCGATCTGGCGGCGCTTCCCGACGATCCGCAACGAGCGCTGGTGGCACGACCGCACCGTGCTCCTGGGCGACGCCGCGCACACGGCGCACTTCTCGGTGGGCTCGGGAACGAAGCTCGCGATGGAAGACGCGATTGCGCTGGCGCAGGCGATTCCCGGGCACGCGAAGCTGGAGGATGCGCTCGCCGCGTACGAAGCGGAACGACGCGGACCGGTCCAGAGTCTGCAGCGCGCCGCGCAGGCGAGCCTGGAGTGGTTCGAGAGCACCGAGCGGTACATGAACATGGAGCCGATCCAGTTCGGCTTCAATCTCCTCACGCGAAGCTTGCGCATCACGCACGAGGATCTGCGCGTGCGCGATCCCGCGTCGATCGAGGCGATCGACTCGTGGTTCGCGAAAGAGGCGGAAGCGCAGGCGGGAGTGCCGGCGCCGAAATTCGGCGAGCGGGTGGCGCCGCCGGCGCTCACGCCGTTTCGACTGCGCGATCTCGTGCTTCCGAACCGCGTGGTCGTTTCCGCGATGTGCCAGTACTCCTCGGATGACGGAATGCCCGACGATTGGCATCTCGTGCATTTGGGAAGCCGGGCGCATCGGCGGCGCCGGGCTGGTGATGACGGAGATGACCGACGTTTCTTCTGCGGCGCGAATCTCTCCCGGATGCACGGGGATGTACGATCCCGCGCACGTCCCCGCGTGGAAACGCATCGTGGACTTCGTGCATCGCCACACGGACGCGAAGATCGGAATGCAATTGGGGCACGCGGGACGCAAGGGAGCGACGGCGTCGCCGTGGCTCGGCGAAGGCCCGCTCGCGCGCGAAGAGAAACCCTGGCCGCTGCTCGCGCCATCGCCGCTTCCCTGGGGTCCGCAGAGCCAGACGCCGCGGGAGATGACCCGCGCCGACATGGACGCGGTGAAAGCGGATTTCGTGCGCGCCGCGGAAATGGCGGAGGAAGCGGGGCTCGATCTCCTCGAGCTGCATTGCGCGCACGGTTATCTCCTGGCGAGCTTCATCTCGCCGCTCACGAACCGGCGCACCGACGAGTACGGCGGATCGCTCGCGAATCGCATGCGCTATCCGTTGGAAGTGTTCGACGCGGTGCGCGCGGTGTGGCCGGCGCACAAGCCGCTCGCCGCGCGCATCTCCGCCGTGGACTGGACGCCGGGCGGAATGGAACCGGAGGATGCCGTCGAGGTGGCGCGCCTCTTGAAGGCGCACGCCTGCGATCTCACCGACGTTTCCGCCGGGCAAACCGTGCCCGAGCAGAAGCCGCGCTACGGCCGGCTCTTCCAAACGACGTTCGCCGATCGCATTCGCCACGAAGTCGGCATCGCCACGATGGCGGTCGGCGCGATCTCCTCGTACATGGACGTGAACACGATTCTCGCCGCCGGGCGCGCCGATCTTTGCGCGCTGGCCCGCGCACACCTCTGGGATCCGTACTGGACGCGCCACGCCGCATTCGACATGGGTGTGCGTCTTCCGTGGCCCGCGCCGTACTCGTCCATCGATGGATACAATCCGCGGATGCGGTGACGCAGCGACTCTAGGTCCAGGCCTCCGCTTCGATCCCGCGGCGTTGAATCGCCCCTCCCGATTGGGTTATCCTCGAAGAGTCACATTCCCCCCGGATTGCGCGATGCAACCCTTGCGTTCCGAGGTAGCCATCATGAAAACCGTCCTGATTTTCCTGCTTCTTCTGGCGATTCCTGCGGCGGCCGGGGAATTGTGCGTGGAATACGGCTCCGTTCTCGAGTGCTTCCCGGGAGATCTCGGCTATCCGATGGACACGGTAGGTTTCTCGTCCCAAGGCGACCCTTGCCAGGCGGCCTATGGTGAATTCGTTCCGGGGTTTTCGGTCAGTGCGTCGTCGACGGACCCGCATGTGAACCAGGGCCCGCTCCCCGCGGATGGGCTGCTGTATCTGTGGCTCACTCCGTTCCAGGTCGCGTCGGCCCCCGCAGCGTACGGCGGCCTCGGTTCTTTCCAGGCAGGGTTCCAGGGTGATCTCGAGGTGCTCGAGTACGAGCATCTCGTCACGGAAAGCCATTTCTGGGACCCGACGACCGGGCACTCTTCGTTCGGTCTCCCCTGTCTGGACGATGTTCCCACCACGCTCGTCGGCAGTTTTCCAGGTGGAGGCACCGACTGCAGTCGAAGGCTCGACCTGGGGGAACATCAAGGCGCTGTATCGCTGAGACGGCGCGAGACATCGCACTGAACAACGGTCGCTGGACTCGACCGTTGCTGGATTCGCATTCTCGAGTACCATCCATCGCGGATGACGACGAAGTTCCGCGATTCCGCACTCGTTCTCGGCTCCATCCTCCTCGCGCTCGGCGCCGCGGAGCTCGTCGCGCGCGCCGTGTTTCCGCCGCTGCCCAACGTGGAGATTCGCGAAGACCCTGAGGCCGTGGCGCGACGCAGCACCGAGATCGCCGAAGGGCGCACATTCGATGCTCCCGGCAGCGAGATCTCCGGACTCTACGTCTACACGCCGACCGGCCTGCGCCTGCGCGCGAACACGGTCGCGCGAGTGGTGCAGCACAACGTGAGCGGACGGACGGTCGAGATCCGCACGAACTCGCTCGGCTATCGCAATCCGGAGATCGGCGCCAAGCAGGAAGGACGGCCGCGCGTCCTCTTCCTCGGCGACTCGGTCACGAACGCGGGCTACATCGACGAGTCGGAGACGTTCGTGCGCATGGTGGAGACGCTGTCGGCGCAGGGCGGTGGGCCGGTCTACGAAACGATCAACGCCGCAGTCGGCGGCGTGGGACTCGAAGACGAGCTCGCCATTCTGAATGAGACGGGGCTCGGCACGAACCCCGACGTCGTGGTGCTGTGCTTCTATCTCAACGATCCGGTGCCGTCGCCGGGAGTGTGGCTCGTGCCGCCGCCGACGTGGCTGGAGCGAAGCCGGCTCGCGGCGTACGCATTGATGGCGGTGGAGCAGCTGCGCGGTCGGGCGAAGACGGACGCGTCCGCCGAGCAGATGGCTGATCTCGACGGTTGGCTCGAGCAAGTGCGCCGCGACTTTCCTCCGGGCGGCGGCGATCCGCTCACCGACCGCGCCGCATTCAACGCCGCGATCGAGAAGAACTTTCGCGACTGGGGATGCTCCTGGTCCGACGGCGCGTGGGAACGCATGACGCCGGTGTTCCGCGAGCTCGATCGACTCGCCGGCATCCATCACTTCGATCTTCGCATCGTGTGCTTTCCGCTGCGGGCCCAAGTGGAGGCCGCAGTTCGTCGCCGACGAGCCGCAGCAGCGTCTCGCGCGCATCGCGGACGGAGCTGCATGTGCCGCTCTTCGATCTGCTCCCCGTGCTGCGCGAAGCGCACCGCGAAGTTGCGGCCGGCACGCCTCTCTTCTACGATCACTGCCACCCGACCGAGGCTGGCAACGAGCTCATCGCGCGGGAGATTCTCGGGTTCTTGCGAAAGGAGTCGTCGTGAGCGGGAAGAAGCGCGCCGGCGCTGGCGAGAGCTCCAAGACAGCCGCCAAACGTTCGCGGGCGAAGAAGACTCGCGTGGGACCAGCGGTCGAGTCCCGCTGCACTTGGGCCGCCGACTCCTTGATGTGGGAGTACCACGACCGTGAGTGGGGTGTGCCCGTTCACGACGATCGCCGGCACTTCGAGTTCCTGGTCCTGGAGGGCGCCCAGGCCGGACTTTCGTGGTCCACGGTGCTCAGGAAGCGCGAGGGCTACCGGAGCGCCTTCGCCGACTTCGACCCCGAGAAGGTGGCGCGCTTCACGAAAGCGCGCATCGAGAAGATCCTGCTCGACCCTTCGATCATTCGAAATCGGCTCAAGGTCGCAAGCGCGGTCACGAACGCGCGCGCCTTCTTGAAGCTCCAGGACGAGCGCGGCGGCTTCGACGAGTACATTTGGGATTTTGTCGGCGGGAAGCCGATCGTGAACCGGTGGAAGGCGATGAAGCAGATTCCGCCGAAGACGAAGGAATCGGACGCGCTCAGCAAGGATCTTCAGAAGCGCGGATTCAAGTTCGTCGGGTCCACGATCATGTACGCGCACATGCAGGCGTGCGGACTCGTGAACGATCACACGGTGGATTGCCGGCGGTGGAGGGAAGTTCAGAAGTAAGGTCACGAAACCGAGAGAAGGAGAGCGGACATGGGGATTCAAGAGCGGTTGGACGCGTGGGCGGACCATCATCGCGGATTCTTCTTCGATCTCATCCGCATCTATCTCGGCATCGGTCTCGTCGTCAAAGCGATCTGGTTCATGCGACACCCCGAAGTGATCACGGATCTGCTGGCCTCCACCGGAGGAGGCTGGGCGATTCCCGCCGCCGTCGCCCACTACGTCGTCATCGCACATTTGGTCGGCGGGCTGCTCATGGCGATCGGGCTGCTCACCCGCATTGCGGCGCTCGTGCAGATTCCCGCGCTCATCGGCGCCGTCTTCTACGTGCACCTTCCGCAGTCGATGAGTGTGCTGCCGCGCCAGAGCTTCGAGTTCTCGGCGCTGGTGCTGTTTCTCTTGGTGCTGATCGTGCTTCGCGGAGGCGGTCCGCTTTCGCTGGATGCGAAAGTGTTCGGAAGGGGCTAGCGCGGCGCCGCAGTCATCCCGGGGCGGCTGCCCGGCTTCTCGACCGGCGCTCCGGAGCGGCACTCCGGACACTTCGCCGGCTCCCATGCTGCAACCGGCAGCGAGAGCAGCGAGTGGAACGGCACGCCGAAGTCCACGACGCCGCCCGATCGATCGACGATCGCGCCCACGCCGACGACTTCGGCGCCGGCGTTGCGAAGCACCGCCATCGTCTCGCGAATCGACTTGCCGGTGGTGAGCACGTCTTCGATCACCACGACCTTCTCGCCCGGCTTCAATGCGAAACTGCGTC
This sequence comes from uncultured Gemmatimonadales bacterium, assembly GCA_963725045.1. Lineage (GTDB taxonomy): Bacteria > ARS69 > ARS69 > ARS69 > ARS69 > CAVRWY01. The sequence goes on along the minus strand of CAVRWY010000005.1, from coordinate 174,958 downwards.
GCAGCTCCATCACACCTTCTTTGCGCTCGGTGAAGAGGCTGCGCGCATCCAGCGTACGTGCGACTTCCCACGCGATGATGATGCCGCCGAGCGCGGGGCCCACGACCGTGTCCGGTTCCAGCGGCTTCAAGAGCCGCGCGAGCGCGCGCCCGAGCACTTCGGCGCGGTCGGGATACTGCAGAAGGAGCGCGGCCTGGAAGTAGACGTCGGAATGCATTCCCGACGAGAGCTCGAAATGTCCGCGGCGGAGCGCGCCGGTTTCTTCGAACGCCTTGAGGAGTGCTTCTTCTCTCATGAGGGCAGGATACCCCGAGAACGCACGGGCTGGTAGACTCGATTCATGGAAACGCCCATCGCCGAGAGAGCTCGCCACCTCCCCGGTGGCGATCTGCTGGAGCGTGGTCTTCTCGATCTTCAGCGGGGCCAGCTGACCCTCGAGGCGCTTCTCATTTCCATCGGGGGCCCCCGGCTGCGACGCCTGGGATTCGACGTTCCCGCGAGGCCATCCCCGGAGCACGAGCTCTACGACATGCTCGCACGGGACGATCCGGACGGGGCGCACTCGCGCTACAACGCTCTGCTCCGCCGGCTGGTCAGTCTGGAACGAGCGATGGAATGCGAAAGCCGATCGACGCCGAGCGCTTGAAGCAATTCATGCGGCGGCTGAGACTCAGCCCGCCCCCGAGGTCTTGATCTCCGCGACGATCGCATCCAGTGCGGCGCGCGGATCCGCCGCGGCCCACACGCCGCGCCCCACCACGAGAATATCGGTCCCGCTGCGCACTGCTTCCTGCACGGTGAGCGTGCGCGCCTGATCGGGCGACGAGGAGGCCGAGGTGGTGATCCCGGGAGTGACCAGAACCGCGTCGGGGCCACCCGCTTCGCGCAGGATCGCGGTCTCTCTTGCGCTGCCCACGAGGCCGTCCGCACCCGCGTCGATCGCGAGCGCCGCGAGACGGCGCACTGCCGACTCGATCGATGCCTCCGCCGGTGACGCTGCGGCGCGCCATGCGTCGAGATCCAGGCTGGTGAGCACGGTGACCGCGAGCGTCTTCGTCTTGCCGCCCGCATCGCGGGCCGCGCGCGCCGCTTCTCCGATCATCGCGCGGCCGCCCGCGGCGTGCACCGTGAGGTAATCCACGCCTTCGGCGGCGGCCTTCTCCACGGCCATTCCCACGACCGAGGGAATGTCGTGGAACTTGAGATCGAGGAACACGCGCACGCCGCTCTTCTTCAGGGCGCGGACGAGCGACATTCCTTCGCGTACGTAAAGCGCGCTGCCGACTTTCGCGAGCCCGAGCGAATCCCCGAGCCTTTCGCGAAGCCGCATCGCGGCGTCCATCGTCTCCACGTCGAACGCGACCGCGACGCGTTCCTTCGGTTGCAATCGCGCGCGCACTGTCGCCGCCTTCATCCCGGACGCGTCCGCCGTTCCACTCATCCGCTCGTTCCTCCTTTGGCCGCGTCCCCGATGACATCGCCTCCGCGCACCGTTCCGATCAAGTCGGCGATGCGGGCGATGCCGTGGCGGCGACAGTACTCTTCGAGGCCTTCGATCGTCTCGGTCAATACGCGCGGATTCCCGAACAGCGCGGTCCCGATTTGCACCGCGGTCGCGCCCGCCAGAATGAACTCCAGCGCGTCGCGCCAGCCGGCGATGCCCCCCATGCCGATGATCGGAAGCTTGGTGGCCCGCGCCACGCGATGCGTCATCGCCAGCGCGACCGGTTTCACCGCAGGCCCGGAAAGCCCGCCCATGCCCATCGCGAGAAGCGGGCGCCGCCGCTCCACGTCGATGCCCATGCCGAGCAGCGTGTTGATCAGCGAGAGGCCGTCGGCCCCGCCCGCTTCCGCGCCCGCGGCGATCGCCACCGGATCCGCATTCGGGGTGAGCTTGGCGATGAGGAATGCGCTGGTTTCGCGGCGGCACCCCTTCAAGATCGCTTCCACCGCGCGAGGATCGGCACCGAATGTGCGCCCGCCCTCTTTCACATTGGGGCACGAGAGATTGATCTCGATCGCGCGCACGCCGCCCGCGCGCTCGGCCTTCGCGCACATCTCCACGTATTCTTCCGCGGCCGATGCGGCGATGGAGAGAATCACGAGACACGGCTCTTCGCGCACGACGGGCCAGTCATGATCGAGGAAGTGATCGATCCCCGCGTTCTCCAGGCCGATCGAGTTCAGCATTCCCGACGGCGTTTCCGCGACGCGCGGATGGCGATTGCCGCGGCGTGCATGCGGCGTCACGCTCTTGGTGACGAAGCCGCCGATGGTCGCATTGTCGACGAAGTCCACGTACTCGCGCCCGTAGCCGAACGTGCCCGACGCGGCCAGCACCGGGTTGCGCAGACGAATCGGACCGAGCGCGACCTCGAGGGAGACGGCGGCAGGCGCAGTCGGTGCGGCGCCGGTCGGTTTCGCGATCGTGCTCATCGGCCCACGCCTTCCCAGAGAATCTCGTTGGCGTCGAACACCGGCCCCTCCTTGCACACGCGTCCGTTGATCCGCGTCGTGTCCACGTACGTCACGATGCCGCACGCGCGGCACGCTCCCACGGCGCATCCCATGTGCGCTTCCATCGACACCTGCAGGTCGAGCCCGCGCGGAACGCATACGTGCGCAGCGGCTTCCAGCATGGGCTCGGGGCCCGATGCGTAGATCGCGAGCGCGCCGGGGCGAAGGGCAGCCGCACCGCCCTCCGCCTCCAGCTCCGCAAGTCGCGCGCTCAGCAGTGCGACGCAGTTTCCCGCAAATCCCGCGCTTCCGTCGTCGGTGGCGAGTCGCCACTCGAGATGCTCGACTCCCTCGGTGAGCGCGGGGCCGAAGACGTCGCTCTCGCTGCGGACTCCGAGGAGCGCTTCGGTCGGGCCGCGCTGACCGGCGTCGCGCAGTGCTTCCGCGAGGCCGAGAAGCGGCGCGATGCCGAGCCCCCCTCCCACCAGGATCGTGCGGTGCGCTTCCGTGCGCAGCGCGAAGCCGTGTCCGAGCGGACCCATCGAATCGATCGGATCTCCCGGCCGGCGAGCGCGCATCCACTCCGTCCCCACGCCGATGATGCGATAGAGCAGCACGATCTCGTCGCCGCGAACCCGCGCGATCGAGAACGGACGTCGCAGGATCGTCGACGTGTCGCCGGTCTTCAAATGCACGAACGATCCCGGCGTGTAGCGCGCCGCGATCATCGGTGACTCGAACGCGAGAAGCCCCACACCTGGCGCCGCATCCACGCTGCGCGTGACGCGCCCGATCTCGAGAAGCGAGTGCGCCGCGCTCGCGTCGTGGGACACGCCGGCAGCGCACGCGTGCAGCTCGGCCGGCGCAGCTTTCGGCTCAGTCACCCTCGGTTGGGTCAAATTCTCCGCCTTGGGGTGGTTCGGGAGGTGGCTCATCTTCCGGATTGTCTCCGACCTCGGGCTTGGGCACCACCGCTCCGCTCGGCAATCGGCTCCCGCGGAGCTCGGCGTCGCGGCGCCGCGGCCGAATCGGGCGGGGCGGCGAGCGAGTCGGCTTGCGCTCCCGCGATCGTCGAATCGGGAGTCGACGTCGGTCTCGGCGTTTGCCCCGCAGCCCCCTCTGCTCCGGGCGGTGATGTCGCTCCGGCAGCGCGCCCGCCTGCCCCGCGGCGTCCGGCGCGGGGGCCGCCTTCGGTTTCGGCGGGAAGTCGTACTGCACGACCGTGATCGCGGGGCCACCATCCGCGGGCGAGCGGAACTTCGAAGCCTTGGCCGCCTCCAGCGCCGCGGCATCGACGTCTTCTCCCCCCGATTTCGCGATCGTTGCCTTCGTGACCTCCCCATCGAGCCCGATCGAGACGCGGACCCACACTTGGACTTCGGTCACTCCTTCGGGAAGCGTCGCCGCTCTCGGCTCGATCCGCTCCAGCACGATCTCGTCGCCCTTCGACTTCGTGCTGTCGGATTGAACGTATCGAACGGGCGGGGTCTCGATTTCTTTCATCGCCCAGACGGGCATGCCCAGCCGATTGCGCGCCGCGACTCCGACTTCGGTGGTGCGGTAGTCGCGCGAAAGCTCCATCAGCAGGACTTCCGCGGTGTCCGGCTGTGAGAGACGATGCTCGAGAACCCAGGCCTCCGCGTAGAGCGCTCGTGCGCCCAAGTCCGTCCCCGCGGCATCCTGGGACAGCGACGAGTACTCGGCGAGCGCACCGTGGACGTCGCCGATTTTCTCGAGAAGCTGTTCCGCCAGCAGGAATCGCTTTTTGTAACGCTCCTCGGGTTTTTCGTCTTCGTTCGCGATCCCCTGGCGAAGATCGAGCACAGTCTGAATCTCGGTGATGCGCGTCGACGCGTCCCGCCACGCGTCGAATCCGGTCCCCTGCTCGTTGACCAGCTGATACTCGTCCTTCGCCCTCACCAGCTCACCGGCGTCGTCGTACGTCTTCGCGATCGCGAACTGCGCTTTTGCCGCGGCCTCGGTGCGAGGCATCTTATCCAGGATCGAATGGTACAGATCCATCGCGCCGCCAGTGTTGCCCTCGGCCGCCAGCGCCTTGGCCTCGAGGAGTAGGGCTTCGCCGCGCTGCTTCTCGTTCGTCGCGCGCTTGGAGAGATCGTGGAACGTGGTCTGCGCGCGCTCGTACTCGCCGTTGGCGAGCAGCGCCTCGCCCTTGGCCAAACCGCCGCCGAACCGCTCCTCCGAGGTCTTTCCCTTCTTGCGCACGCGTTCGAACGACTTCGCGGCCTCGCCCAATTGCTTTTCCTCGGTCTGAATGCGACCCAGCGCGAGCCCCGCCTCGGCGAGCCATTCGCTGTCTCCGTGCTTCTCGAGAACCGTGACGTACGCCTTCTTGGCGTCTTCGATGTTGCCCTGCCGCTCCTCGACCAGCCCGAGAAAGTAAATGATGTCGTCTTCCAGATCGTCGTCGCCCATGGTGCGCGCCTTCTCGAGATCGGCGACCGCTTCGGCGTATTGCTTCGTCTCGATGTACGCGCGTCCCTTCGCCAGGAGTGCCTTGGCGGTGAGATTCGAGTCGGGGAAGAGCGTGAGGATCTCGTCGAACTTGCGGATCGCCGTCGAGTAGTCGCCCTTCTCGATCGACACGAGGCCCATCAAGAGCAGCGAGTCGTCCACCCACTTGCTGTCCGGATAGAAGCGCGGAACGCGCGCCGCCTTCTCGAACGCCTCGGTATAGAGCCGCTCCTCGGAGGATCCGATCTTGGTGCGATCCGGATCGGTGAGCTCGGCCTGGATCTTGAGGAGCTGAGCCTCGTCGTATTTCTGGTTCGCGTTGTACAGAACGTTGTAATACGCGCAGCCCGCGGCGGAGAGCGCCGCGGCCGCGACGAGAGCGAGACCTCGGCTAGCCACGCGCCCCCTCGAGTGCCGGGGCGGCTTCGACTTTCACACGCGTTCCCCATCGGGGCTGCAGCTCGGGGCGTTCGTGCACGACGCGGCCGTCCTTGAGGGTGAGGAGCGCGCGGCCGGTGAGCTTGGTTCCCAGGAACGGTGTGTTCGCCGACTTGGAGCGCACGTCGGCGCGCGTGAACGTCCATTCCATCGAGGGATCGAACACGACGACGTCGCCAGGTGCTCCGCGCGAGAGAGTCCCCGCATCGATTCCGAGAATTTGCGCGGGCGCCCAGGTCATGCGGCGAATCACGGTCGGGAGCTCCATGTGCCCGGCGACGACCAGGCTCTGGATCGAGAGGCCGAGCGATGTCTCCAGGCCGATGATCCCGAACGGTGCGCGATCGAACTCGACGAGCTTTTCGCGCTCAGCGTGCGGCGCATGATCCGTGGCGATCGCGTCGATGGTGCCGTCGAGCGAGTCCTTCGATCACGGCCTGACGATCGGCGACGGAGCGCAGCGGCGGGTTCATTTTCGTGTTCGCGTCGAACCCCTCGCAGGAGTCTTCGGTGAGCGTGAAGTGATGCGGCGTGGCCTCGGCGGTGACTTGGACGCCGCGCCGTTTCGCGTCGCGCACCAGCTCGACGGAGCGGGCGCTGGAGACGTGGCACACGTGCAGGCGACCTCCGGCAATCTCGGCCAGGCGGATCTCGCGCGCAACGGCGACGTCCTCCGACGCGCTGGGGATCCCCTTGATCCCGAGCCTCGTGGAGGCCGCCCCCTCGTGCATGTGACCCCCCAAGGAGAGGGCAGGTTCCTCGCAGTGGGCGATGATCGGGGCCCCGGTGAGGCGGGCGTACTCCAGCGCGCGGCGCATGACCCTGGCGTTCTCGACCGGGCGGCCGTCGTCGGAGAAGCCGACCGCCCCGGCTTCCTTGAGCAGCATCATCTCGGTGATCTCGCGCCCTTCGAGTCCGCGGGTGATCGCGGCGATGGGCAGCACGCGGCAAATTCCGATCTCGTTCGCGCGCTGGATGACGAGCGCGACCAGCGCTTCGTTGTCGAGCGGAGGATCGGTGTTCGGCATGCAAGCGACCGTGGTGACGCCGCCGGCGGCCGCCGCGCGCGATCCGCTCTCGATGTCCTCTTTGTATTCCTGGCCCGGCTCCCTGAAGTGCACGTGCATGTCCACGAGCCCCGGAGCGACCACGAGCCCACGGCAGTCCATGACCGTGGCACCGGCCGCAGCGTCTTCACCGCGCGCTCCGCGGTCCATCGCCGCGATCTTCCCGCCATCGATGAGCACGTCCGAGATCTCGTCGCGATTCGCGGCCGGATCGATCACGCGGCCGCCGCGCAGGAGGATCTTCAATTCTGCACCTCCGCTCCGGAGAGAAGGAAGAGAACGGCCATGCGCACCGCGACTCCGTTCGACACCTGGCGAAGGATCGTTTCGGAGTGCGCTTCGGCGACTTCGTGCTGGATCTCGGTGCCGCGGTTCATCGGACCCGGGTGCAGCACCATCATTCCTGCGGGAAGGTCGGCGAGCTTGTCGAGCGTGATGCCGAAGTACTTGGCGTACTCGCGGATCGATGGGATCAGCGCTTCCGATTGGCGCTCGAACTGGATGCGCAGCACGTTGACCGCGTCGGCGTCGCGCAGCGCGGCGCGCACGTCGGTGGTGACGCGCACGCCCAGAGATTCGATCTCGGGCGGCAGCATGGTGGGCGGGCCGCACACGGTGACGCGGGCGCCCACTTTCGTGAGCAGGAAGATGTTGGAGCGCGCCACCCGGCTGTGGGCGATGTCGCCCAGGATCACGACGCGCAGCCCCTCGAGCCGGCCGAAGCGCTCGCGCAGCGTGGAGGCGTCGAGCAGCGCCTGCGTGGGATGCTCGTGCGAGCCGTCGCCGGCGTTGATCACCCGCGCGTGCACCTGGCGATCCAGGAAGTGGCAGGCGCCGGAGGATGCGTGCCGCATCACGATCATGTCGACGTTCATCGCCTCGATGTTCTGCGCGGTGTCGCGGAGCGACTCGCCCTTCGCGACCGACGAGGTCGACACCGAGAAGTTCAGCACGTCGGCGGAGAGCCGCTTCTCGGCGAGCTCGAACGACGAGCGGGTGCGCGTGGAGTTCTCGAAGAAGAGATTCGCGACGGTTTGTCCGCGCAGCGCGGGCACCTTCTTGATCGTGCGCGACTGCACTTCCTTGAAGGACTCCGCGGCGTCCAGGATTTCGAGAATCTCGGCGGGCTCCAGCTCGCGGATGCCGAGCAGCGACTTGCGCTGTGCGATCAGGGACGTGTGGGCTTGCGTGGTCACGACGCGGCCTCCTCGGTCAGCTCGTTCAGCAGCACTCCGTCGACGCCGTCCGATTCCACGAGCTGCACCTTGATCACCTCGCGTTTCGACGTGGGCACGTTCTTGCCGACGTAGTCGGCGCGGATCGGGAACTCGCGGTGCCCGCGGTCCACGAGGACGGCGAGCTGGATCGTGCGCGGGCGGCCGAAGTCGATGATCTCGTCCATCGCGGCGCGTACGGTGCGGCCGGTGTAGAGCACGTCGTCGACCAGGATCACGTTCTTGTCGACGATCGAGACCGGGATGTCGGTGGCGCGCACCAGCGGCGACTTGGAGATCGTCTGCAGATCGTCGCGGTAGAGCGTGATGTCCAGGATGCCGAGCGGCACGCGCACCCCTTCGATCTCTTCGATGCGTTGCACGATGCGCTCCGCCATGTGCGCGCCGCGGGTGCGGATGCCGGCGATCACCAGGCCGTGCGGGCCCGCGTTGCGCTCGATGATCTCGTGCGCGATGCGGGTGAGCGCGCGGCGAATCTCTTCCTCGTTCATGATGCGCGCCTTCTCGAGCATGGCGCGCGGCGCCGGTGCCGGATCGGCGGCGCCCGGAACCCCCGGGGTGGCTGGGGCCTTGGAGGTCGGCTGCGGCAAGAGACGCTCCCTTCGGGGTCCTCGCGCTTGGCCGGGCGGATCGGCGGTGCCCTCGAGGAGCGCCGTCCGGGCAGAAAAAAACCGCCGCGGCTGAGCAGGAGCCGGGCGGTCTCGGGGCCGGTGGGCGCTGAGAAAGTCGGGCGCCACACCTTGCCGAACCCTTCCCGGCCTCACGGGACCGGATTAAAGGCTGGCGTTCGTGAATCGAAAGCCAGGGGAAAGATAGCGGGAGAAGGGGCGGTGGGTCAAGGGGAGGCCACCGGCTGTTCCATCACGAGGTCCTCGTAGATCGTCCCGCCGAAATCGAACGGCATCGTGCCGACGAGCCGGAACCCGCACTTGCGATAGAAGGCGAGCGCCCGCGCGTTCTGATCCCATACGCTGAGCCAGATCGTCTCGCCGCCGCGGCGCGCAGCTTCCTGGTGGCACGCGCGCATGAGAGACGCACCCACGCCGGTCCCGAACCGATCGCGCTCCACGTAGAGCCGCGCCAGCTCCACGGGATGCGGACCCGTCACGCAGGCGGTGGTGGACGCCGGACGCAGCACCGCGTACCCCACCAGCTGGTCGCCCTCGGCCGCGACGAGAATCGACGCGCCTTGATCGACGAGCTCCGCGGCGATGCGCTCGTCCGTGAAGTGCGTGGCGATGTGCCGCTCCACCTCGGCGGGATCGCAGGCGCCGAGGTACGTCTCGCGAAACGTGCTCACGCAAAGTGTTGCAAAGCGGATCGCGTCGTCCGGGACCGCACGACGCACGAGCACGTGGGGAGTCGTCGAGGGCATGATTCCGGGAATCTTGAACGAGGGCTCTCTCGATCGCAAATCTCTTGGGCGCCTCTTCCCTCGGAGCACCTTCTCGGGATCACAAGGACGTATCGTCAAGTCGCGGAACGCTCTATGCTTCTTGAGTCCGACGAGCCCCCTCCGCTCGTGACCCCAGCCCTCGATGCACATCGAGCGGCGTATGAATGATTGTAAGAACGGGAATTCTATCGGGGAGGAATCGGCAAAATGTTCACTCGAACGATCACACTCTCCTTATTCCTCGGATTGGTGCTCGCAGCCGGGTCAGGCTGCGGCAACCGGAGGGCCGCCGACCAAGCGAAAGCCGAGACGCCGCCTGCGACTCCGCCCGCAGCCACCGACGAGTCGTCGCCGGCGCTCCTCTCCCAAGGGAAAGACATCTTCCGCTTCGACACGTTCGGAAACGAAGTCTTCTGGTCCGACACGCTGCGCATGCACGAAGTCATCGAGAAGAACGTCGATCCGACGACGGCACTGAAGGTCGGACTCAAGGTCGATGCCGACGTCCTTCCGCCGGGAATTCTGCAGCAGGTGGACCTGAAGAGCCCGGCGACGACCGTCGCGCTTCTCAAGATGAACGCGGTGGTCGGCCTGAAGGCGGAAGTCGACGCGACGATCACATCACCAAGGTCGGCATCACCTGCGCGCTCTGCCATTCCACCGTGGACAACTCGGTGATGCCGGGGATCGGTCAGCGGATGGACGGCTGGCCGAATCGCGACCTGAACGTGGGCGCGATCGTCGCGCTCTCACCCGCACTGAAACCCGAGCAGAAGGCCGTTTACAATTCGTGGGGCCCGGGCAATGTACGACCCGCGCTACAACATCGATGGGAAGAACACTCCGCTCACGCTGCCGCCGGCGTACGGACTTGCCAGCGTGAAGAACGAGACGTACACGGCCGAAGGGCCGATCTCGTACTGGAACGCGTACGTCGCCGTCACGCAGATGCACGGACACGGGGACTTCCAGATCCGCGTCTGGGCATCAACGTCGATGCACGCCCGGACATGGTGACGTCGAAACTGCCGGCGCTTGCGCGCGTACCAGCACAGCCTGGAGACACCGGCGCCGCCGGCGGGGAGCTTCGATGCGGCGGCGGCCGAGCGTGGGCGCGCCGTGTTCGATCAATCGTGCGTGGCTGCCACGTCGGCGTGACCGGCACCGACAACAACTCCGGTAAGCTGCATGCGCCGGCGAGACGTGGGCAGGATGGCGCCTACGCGGCGCGGACCGCGAACAAGGCGTATCGAACGACGCCGCTTCGCGGGCTCTGGCAGCATCCGCCGTACTTCCACGACGGGAGCGCGAAGACGCTGGCGGATGTCGTCGATCACTACAATGAGAAGCGGAAGCTCGATCTCCAGAAAGAGCAGCGCGCCGATCTCGTGGAATTCTTGAAGTCGCTTTAGGAGACGTGAAGCGGGCGTATTGGCCGACGATTCGGGAAGTGGAAGGGGCGAGCCCAGCCGGACTCGCCCCATTCCGTGCGGAGGCTAGTTTCCTCTCATCTTCGCTGACTTGGCCTGACCATTCTTCGTCGCACGCCGGCCTTCCGCGTGCTTCGCCGCTTCCTTGGTAGCCGCCGGAACCGCGGCTCGTCTTTTCTTCCACCGCGTGCGACGACTCGCGCTGCGAGCCCGTCGAACTCCGCGACTCCACCTGCGTGGTCGTCCGCTTCGACGTGTGGACGCGTTCGCGCTCGCCTGTACTTGCTTGCGCTCTTTCGAAACCTCGGCCGGCCGGCGCACCGGCGTGCGCGCTTCGACCCGCTTCCGTTCCGACGCGACGCGGCGCGCTCTCTGCACCGTCGTCTGCGAACGCTCCGATCGCTGCACCGAACGCTGCTTGGTCACGCGCTGTGCGTTGCGTCCCTGCACGCGCTCGCGTCCGGAGTCCTCGAGCATGGCCACTTCGCGATCGACCGTCCGCGTCGATTTCTTCGTGACCTTGCGGTCCTGGGCGATCTCACGACTGGCGACTTCGACGGGCCGTTTTGCGCCGTCGGTGCGCACGACTGCGTCTCGCCGCTTTCCCTGATCGCCGCGCACGACCGCGCCGCCTTTCTTGCTTTCGCTGCGCACGAGCTCTTCGCTCCGCGCGCTCTTCTCCTTCGTGAATTGCGGGCGGTAGTACTCCACCGAGTTTCCGCGCACCTGCTCGCCGCGGCCCTTGCGAGGCTCGCGCGCTTCGGCGACGTGCATGCGCTTGACCTTGCCGCCGCCCCAGTGATCCACCGACGCGACGTCGATGCCCACGTTGCGGGGATGGCCGTCCCAAGTGTCGTAGCGCGTGACGTTCTTCGTGCGATGGTAGATCACGTCATTGTGCGACGTGTGGATCACCTTGTGCTTGATCTTGGAGTGCGTGAAATGCCGCTGCTCCACAAAGCACCAGTCATGCACCGGGATCGTTTCGACGCACCCGTAGTTCAGACCCACCGAGAAGCTCCAATGCGCGGCGGGCGGCAGAGGGGCCCAGCCGACGTAACCGCCTCCGGTATGCCATGCGACCCACGACGGGGCCCAAACGGTTCCCGGAACCCACAGCCATCCGTAGTGCGGATCGTAGGCCCACCGGCCGTAGTGGTACGTGGCCCAGCCCCACGGCTCGTTGGAGACCCAGCTCCAACCGACATCCGTGTAGGCCCAATAGCCGTCGTAGTACGGGCGCCAGCCGTGCGGAGTGTGCGCCGGCACCCAGCATTCTCCGTACGGAGCGTAGTCGACCCACTCTCCGTAAGGGGCGAGATCGTCTTCGAAGTAGCTGAAGCTCAGCGAAACTCCCGAGTTCGAAGCGTAGATGGAACCCGAGGTGGTTGCGCTCGCCGAGCCAGCACCGGCCAGGAGCGCGAACGCCACGACGGATCCCACGATCGTTTTGAGTGAGCTCACGATATGCCTCCCATCGGTGAAGCTCGACTGCCTCGAGTCTCCAGTGCCGGAAAGGAACCGCTGCGCCCTCGATCGCGCATCCCCGGAGGTGGACCGCGCCGTTGGACGAGAGCTGAAACACTCCCCCCGGGGGCGAGTTTCGGGGTTTCCTCGAGGCAATTTGGGGGGGCGCCCTGGGGCGTCTTGGTGTCCGAGAAGAGTTCCTCGTGGTCTCCTTGGTCAAATTTGCCGCTCCCTGCACCCCGGTGTAGCTTCGCTCAACCAGAGCGCCCTGCGGCGCACGTGGACGTGGCCGTCCATGCGTCGCCTGTCCGGCGCAACCTCGAGGAGGCCCCCATGTCCATTCGCCCGATCAAGCGAGTCATCGAATCGAAGCCGACCATGGAAGGCGCTGGCGTGAAGCTGCGCCGCGCGTTCGGTTTCGGTGAAACGCGCGACTTCGATCCTTTCCTCTTGTTCGACGACTTTCGCAACGAGCGGCCCGAGGACTATCTCGCCGGTTTCCCGTGGCATCCGCATCGCGGCATCGAGACGATCACGTACGTGCTCGCCGGCAACGTCGATCACGGTGACAGTCTCGGAAATCGCGGCACCATGGGCTCGGGCGACGTGCAATGGATGACCGCGGGCAGCGGCATCCTGCATCAGGAAATGCCGCGCGGTGATACGCAGGGCCGCATGCACGGCTTCCAGCTTTGGGCGAATCTTCCTTCATCGCTGAAAATGACGCCGCCGCGCTACCAGGACATTTCGTCGGGAGTCATTCCGGAAGTCACCGACGACGACGGCACCAAGGTGCGCATCATTTGCGGCAACTTCTGGGGGCAGCGCGGACCCGTCGACGGCATCGCCGCCGACCCGCGCTATCTCGACGTGTGGGTTCCGCCGGGACGAAGCAAGACACTCCCGGTCGAGCTTTCGCAGCACGCGTTCGCGTATGTGTTCGAAGGGAGCGGCTCGTTCCGGAACGCGTCGCCGCCGCGCGGAGTCGAGACGGAGAGTGTGGAAGACGAGGGCTTGGACGATGCGGCACCGGCGAAGATCGCGGCGCCCGTCTCGCAGGGCGGAACGCAACCCTCGGTCGGCATTCCCGCCGGAGAAGTCGGCAATCGCTCGCTCGTCTTGTTCGATCGCGGCGATGAAGTCACCGTTCGCGCCGGAGAGTCCGGAATCCGCTTTCTTCTGGTCTCCGGGAAGCCGATCGAGGAGCCGGTCGCGTGGTACGGTCCCATCGTGATGAACACACAGGCCGAGCTGCGCCAAGCGTACGAAGAGCTGCAGGACGGAACGTTCATCAAGAAGCGTTGATCGACAGAACGGCGCTAAGCCCCCTTCGTCTTCGACTTCGGCGGGGCCGGAGGCGGCTTCTTCGCGTCCGTCGACTGGGTCTCCGTCGGTGCCGTCTTCGGCGCCGGTTTCGGGGCGGTCTTTTTCGGCGGCGCCTTCTGCTTCACGATCTTCTTCTCTTGCCGCTCCTGGAGAACTTTGCGCTGTTCGGCGGCGTGCCGCTCGAACGCTTCCTTCTCCGCGGCCTGCTGCTTCTTCAGTCCCTCCGCGTCCGCGCTCGCCTTGGGCTCGCGCGCCTTCTGAATCTCGATCTCGTGCTCGCGGTCGAGCTCCTGCTTCTCCTTCGCGAGCGTCTCTTCCATCTCCCGGCGATCCTTCTCCTCCTGCTCGATGAGCTCGGACTCCGAAATGGTGACGACGGGCTTGCGAATCTCGGACGGCGGCTCCGCGCGAAGCGCCTTCTCCTTGATCGCCGGCCGGTAGAGCTCGACTTTGCCGGAAGCGACCCGATCGCCCTGGTCTTTCACCGGCGCCTTGGCATCCACCACTTCGAGCCGCGGCACTTTGCGATCCAGATTCTTTTCCACGGCGACGACGTCCAGGCCCTGATTCACCGGCTTGCCACCGCGCACCACGTAGTGAGTTTGATCGCGCGTTTGCTTGAACAGCGTTTCGTTGCGCGCGACGGACACGATGTTCGACTTGAGCTTCGTCTGCGAGAGATGCCGCTGCTCGACGAAGCACCAATGTCTCCACTCGATGTCGTCGTGATAGTGCAGGCCGTGCACGGAGTCCCAGTAGGAATCGGGAGTCAGCGGTGCCCAACCCGCCCAGCCGTTTCCGTAGTGCCACGCCACCCACGACGGCGCCCAGATGGTGTCGGGAACCCAAACCCACCCGTAGTAGGGATCGAAAGCCCAGCGCCCGTAGTGGTACGTCGCCCAGCCCCACGGCTCGTAGGAGATCCAGTTCCAGCCGTAGTCCGTGTACGCCCAATATCCGTCGGCGTACGGTCGCCAATCCGCGCTCGCGTCGTACGGAGTCCAGCACCATCCGTACGGGCCGTAGTCGATCCAGCGCCCGTACGGCGCGAGATCGCCGTAGAAGACGTTCACTTCCTCGGTGATGGGAGTGGGCTCGTCCACCGGGGGTTCGTACGTGCTCGCGCAGCCGAGGGCCCCAAGCAGGAGGACAGCGGTCGACGTCATCGAAACGAATCGGCGAAATCTCATCGAGACGGACCTCCATCCTTGGATCGGTGTTTCTCGAACACCTTGAGCCGGCGGCGGTTCGCGGCTCGGCATTGTGCCATGAGTCCTCTTGCCTCGCCCGCCTTCGTCGCGCACAATCGGGGTCTCGCCAGGCCACCCGCCATTCTCAATCCCCTTTGGAGCACTGCGGAATGCGATCGACGAATGTCTCGACGGTCTTCCTGACGATCTTTCTTCTCGCCGGCCTCTTCCCGACGACGGTCGTTCCCTCGCCGGCGGCCGCGCAGACCCCCGAGGCCAAGAGTCATCCGCTGCTCGAGCCGTACATAGGATCCGTGCTGGCGCGACGTGAGGAAGCGGGTCATCTCGAGTACAAGATCGTCACGGCCATCGATCTGAAAGGGAATACCGACGAGCAGGTGATCAAGACGTTGCCCGTGCCCGGGAAGCTCACCCGGCTCTTCTATGAGAATCCCAAGCAACGTTCTCCCCTGGAAATATTCGCGAATTACAAGGAAGCGCTGCAGGGCGCGGGCTTCCAGATCCTGTTCGAGTGCGGCGACAAGGATTGCGGGCCGAGCTACGCGTCGAGTCGTTGGACGCGAGTGAACGGGATGCGCATCGTGTCGAGTCCGATGTGGTACCTGTCCGCGAAGAAGCTCACTAGCGACATGGAAACCTACGTCGCGATCTCTGTCGTGAAGGATCGCCACCAGGTGGACGTGCTCGAGGCGAAGGAGATGGAGAAGGGCAAGGTCGGCATCACGTCGGAGGCCCTGCGCAAGGAGATGGTGGCCGAAGGCAAGGCGGTGTTGGCCGGACTCTATTTCGATCAAGACAAGGCGGTGCTCACCGAGGATTCCAGACCGGCCCTGCAAGTCATCGCCGAATTCTTGAAGGCGGATCACGGTCTCAAGGTTTACATCGTGGGGCACACCGATATGGACGGCACGCTCGAGCACAACATGGCGCTCTCCCGCGACCGTGCGCAGGCCGTCGTCGATGCGCTCACGAACCAGTACGGAATTTCCGGGCACATGCTGGCCGCGTACGGAGTGGGACCGCTGAGCCCGGCGAAATCGAATCGCGCGAGCGAAGGGAAAGCGGAGAACCGCAGGGTGGAGATGGTGGAGAGGTAACCTCCTCTTGCTTTCCGCGCTTCGTCTCGCCATCATGCGCATGCGCCCTCTTTCCACGAGGAGCTTCCGATGAGGACTTTTTCGATTCGGCCGTCACTGGCCTTCGCTTCCGTCATCATGCTGTGCGCCATTCCGATGATCGTCTCGTGCAGCTCCCCGAAGCCCAAGTCAGGATCCGTCAATACGGAAGCCAGCGTGGTCTCCGGAAACGGCACCATCAAATGGATGGATGTGGAGGGCGGATTCTTCGCGATCCAAGGGGACAACAACATCACGTACGACCCCATCAGCCTTCCCGAGAGCGTGAAGAAGGACGGCACTCCCGTCACCTACCGTGTGAAGCTCATTCCCGATCGCGCGAGCACTCACATGGTCGGTCCGGTGGTGGAGGTCGTCGAGATCCGCCCACGGTGAGCGTCGAGAGCCGCGCGGACTCGCCGGCGCCGCCTGCATCCAGTGCGGCGCGCGCGCCGTTTCGTGTTCGCGCGATGACGATCGACGACTACGACGCAGTCTTCGAGCTTTGGTCGCGGAGCGCGGGAGTCGGACTCGGTGCGTCCGACACCCGTCCCGCGATCGCCGCGTACCTCGAGCGCAATCCCGGTATGAGCGCGGTCGCGGTGTCCCCGACGACCGGTGGCGCGCCGGTTCCGCCATCACTCCTGGGTGCCGTGCTCTGCGGCCATGACGGTCGCCGCGGCACCCTGCATCATCTCGCGGTGGAGTCCTCGCAGCGCCGCCAGGGGATCGCGCGCGCGCTCGTCTCTTGGTGCATCGTGGGGCTCGGCGACGCCGGCATCGAGAAGTGCAACATCTTCTTGTGGCGGGACAACGTGGACGGAGAAGGCTTTTGGCACCGGGAAGGGTGGTCCGCTCGTCCCGACATCATGCTGGTGCAGAGGTTCACGCGCCGCGACGTTTGAGCTCCGCCGCGGCGCGCGCATCGACCGAAGTGCGGCCTACTTCCCCTTCGACTTTTCATTGCCCTTCGACGGGGACGCCGACTTCTTCGTCGCGGACTTCGTCGCGGGCGCCTTCTGTTTCACGATGCGCTTCTCTTGCCGCTGTTCGAGCACCTGGCGCTGCTCCGCCGCGTGCTTTTCGAATGCCTGCTTCTCGGCGGCTTGGCGCTTCTGCAGTTCTTCTTCCGAAACACTCGCCTGCGGTGCGCGCGATTCCTGCAGCTCGCGGGCGTGCTCGCGTTCGAGAGTGGCGCGCTCCTTCGCGAGGGATTCCTCCATCTGCTGCCGGTCCTTCGCGGCTTGGCGATAGAGCTCCGTCTCCGACATCGCCACGACGGGCTTCCGAATTTCGGCGGGCGGTGCCACGCGAAGGTCCTGCTCACGAACCGAGGGCCGGTAGAACTCCACCTTCCCCGCTGCGACCTTCTCGCCGCGTCCCTTGGGCGGAGCGTCGGCGTCCACGACGTTCAGGCGCGGCACCTTCCGCTCCATGTTTCTCTCCACCGCGGCGATCTCGAGGCCTTCGTTCACCGGGCGGCCTCCGCGCACGCTGTACTTGGTGCCGTCGCGCGTTTGCTTGAAGATCGTCTCGTTGCGCGCGACGGACACGATCTTCACTTTGAGCTTCGAGTGCGACAGATGCTTCTGCTCCACGAAGCACCACTGTCCCGGCGGAATGCGATCGACGCCCCGGTACTTCAGACCGACCGACGCGTTCCAGTGAGCATCGGGAGGAAGGGGAGCCCAGCCCGCCCATCCGTTGCCGTGATGCCAGGCCACCCAGGCGGGAGCCCACACCGTGCCCGGTACCCAGACCCACCCGTAGTGCGGATCCATGGCCCAGCGTCCGTAGTGATACGTCGCCCAGCCCCACGGCTCGTAGGAAACCCAGCTCCAGCCGGCCTCCGTGTAGCCCCAGTAACCGTCGGAGTAAGGGCGCCAACCCATCGGCGCGGCGTACGGAGTCCAGCACCATCCGTGAGGGCTGTACTCGATCCACCGTCCGTGCGGCGCCAAGTCATCGTAGAAATAGCTGACGTTGACCGAAACGTCGGGTTCCGAAACGACCGCTTCCACGGAAGCCGGTTCGACCGTGTGGTGGTGGTGGTGGTGTGTCGCACACCCGGTCGCGGCGAGGAGCACCATCGCCGCGATCGATGCCACGATTGCATTGCGCGATTTCAACATCGCGAACCTCCCTGTGTCGTCAGTGCCGACTCCGGACGCAAGCCGCCGGAGAGCTGGGCTCCATACGACATCGACGCCCGGGACCGAGGGCATGAGATTCGTCCCCTCCTGGGGAGCCCTCTTGCCCGAGGGGCCTCGGTCCTGGGCGCCCGCAATGCTTGATTCACCCGGCCCGGTCGGGTCATCATCGCCTCGTTGGCCTCCTCATTCCTCACGAGGTCCGTCATGCGTCCCACACTCGTTCGCCAGATCCTCCGTGCGCTCGTTTCAGCGCCTGGGGGGGCCGCGTTCTTCGGCCTCCTGGCCGCATCGCCCGCGCTCGCGCAATCGATCAATATCGCGCTCGGCGCGCCGGGCACTCCGCCTTCGTCCTCGTACGGTGCCGCCGGCCAAGTGGGCGTGTGGAACGACATCGGTCTCACTCCGATCGGCCAGCGCTTTCCGCTCGTGGGATTGGACGGCGCACCGCTCGCCGCGGACATTCGCCAAGTCGGCGCGACGGCCGTGCTGCAATCGAACGACCCGGCGACGTCCGGCGACGACGAAGCGCTGCTCGATTCCATGGTGACCAGCATGTGCGTGCCGCTCGACGCGTGTTACTGGATCGACCATCTCGCGAACGGTCCCTACGTGGTGACGATGTACGCGCTCACGCCGAACAACGCCGCGCTTCTCTCCAGCGTGCGCGTGGACGACGCGACACCGACCGCCACGCTCGTGGGCGGTGCGTGGGGCGGCGTGCACATCGAAGGTTTGAGCTACCAGAGCTTTCTGGTGGAAGTGGTGGACGGCGAGATCGGTTTGCATTCCGGCGTTCCTTCGAGCGGACAGCAATCCGGTCTCAACGGAATCCAGATTCGTCCGGCGACGGCGCTCGACGTGGGATCGATCGGCGCGCCGGGGCTCGGGCCGGAATCCGAACTGCGACTCGCCGCGTTCCCAAATCCCGCGTCGGGCGCCCAAACCATCGAGCTCGCCGCCTCGCTGGCGGGAAGCTCGTGGACCCTCGAGATCGTCGACGTGCTGGGGCGAGTGGCATGGTCCGAGCGCGTGATTGCCGGAGCGGACGGCCGAGCCCGCATCACCTGGGACGGACGCACGCGCGGCGCTGCGACGACGGCCGCCGCCGGGGTCTACGTTGCGCGACTCACGCCGTCGAACGGCGGACAGGCCGGCGACGGAACGCACTCGCTTGCGTCTCCGGCGACGCTGCGTCCCACGCCGATCAAGTTGATCCGCACGCGCTGATGGGCGCCACCATTCCCGCGGCCCCGTTCCGCAAGCAGCTCGAGACGCTGCTGCGCGAAACGTTCGAGGGTCCGCCGCCGAATTCATGGAGCGTCTATCTGGACGCCGGGGGCGGGCTCTTCCAGCTTCTGGAGAAGCTTTCGGCTGCGGGGGCATCGCGTCCTCCGAAACGGGGCATGCCCAGCGTCGCCGCGCACTGTGCGCATCTTCTCTATTACAACGAAATCCTCCTTCAGATCATGGCGGGAGCACGTCCCACCGCGGATTGGCCGGGAAGCTGGCGTACCAAGAAGCTCGATGCGAAGCAATGGAAGGCGCTGCGTGCGAAGCTGCGTAAGTCATACAAGGCCTTGCTCGCCGCGACGCAGGGTCGCACCCGCTGGACCGACGAAACGGTGAGCGGCACGCTCGCAGTGCTCGTTCATACCACGTACCACTTGGCGGCGATTCGTTCCGCGATCCGCTTCGCGGGGTAGAGGGCCGCGCCGGGCTTGATCTCCCCGGCCGCTCCGGTCCATGATCGTTTCACCTCTCCGCCTCATCGAAGCGAGGATCGTCATGCGCCCCACGCGTTCATTGCGTTTCGCCGCCGCTGCGGCCGTCATCGTTTCTCCTTTCCTTCTCGCCGTGCCGTCCTCTGCCGCGCCCTCCTTCTTCTGGGCGAACCCGCGTCCCACGGGATCCGAGATCGGCGGGATCGCGTTCGAATCGGCGAGCATCGGCTACGCGGTCGGTGGATTCGGCACGGCGCTGCGCACGTCGGACGGCGGCGTCACCTGGGAAGACTTGACCGATCTCTCTCTCGTGGGCCCGGACTTCGACGACGTGCTCGTGCTCTCGCCCGGCGTGCTGCTCGCTGCGGGCGCGACACCGGGAATCCATCGCAGCACGAACGCGGGCGCGTCCTGGACACCGGTGGCGAATGCCGCGAGCGGACATCTGCACAATCTCTTCGCGCTGGATACGTCCACGCTCTTCGCCGTCGGCGACGCCGGCCGCGTCATTCGCTCCGACGACGCCGGCGCCACCTGGACGCCGCTCGCGTCACCCGCCGTCACGAACCTTTTCGATCAATGGTGGACGAGCGCGCAAACCGGCTACGTCATCGGACAGAACTGCATTCGCCGCACGACGAACGGCGGCGCGTCCTGGTCCACGATTCCGAGCGTCCCCGAGTCCAACACGTTCTTTCCCGGCGACGTGCAGTTCCTCGACGCACTGAACGGATGGATCTTGAACGACTTCGACACGTTCCGCACCACCAACGGCGGCACGACGTGGTTCGAGCTACCCACGCCGTTCGGTCAGTCGCCGATCTATCAAGAGGAAGCGCTGATCATCGACGGCCAAACCCGCTTCGTCGCGACGGAAGCGGAAGGTGCGAGCATTTGGAAGACCACGAATGACGGCACGACGTGGACCGAGCTCTTCAATCACCAGACGACGCGCGGAGTGACCGACCTGCATCGCTTGCCCAACGGAACGATCTTGGCGTCGACGACGGCCGGCGATCTCTACCGTTCGACGGACAACGGCGTCACTTGGATCAATTTCACGGACGTCGCCGGTCCGGACGAGCGTATGAACATGATCGCGCTCGACCTTCACGAGAGCGGGCTCGGTTTCAGCGGCGGCTACGGTCCCGGTCTTCTGCAAACGGCGGATGGGGGGCACACCTGGTTCGATGCTTTGGGAGATCCCGGATTGGTGAGCACGTTCGCGCTCGCCGTGCGCGATCCATCGTTCGCGCTCGCCGGCGGTGTGGGCACGATCGGGCACAGCGACGTTCGCCGCACGACCGACGGCGGCGCCTCCTGGACCACGCACGATCTCGCCGCGTCCTACGTGGGCTACCCGCAAGGATTGGCGGCATTCGATGACGGCACCTGCTATTGCGCGACGCACGGCGGGACAGGAATCAATTTCATGTACCGCTCCACGGATCACGGCGCCACCTGGCACCTTCGCAACACCGGACTGTCCGCGAGCGTCCGCTTCTTCGATCTCTTCTTCCTCGACTCGCAGCGCGGCTTCGTGTTCGGCGGAGCATTCTCGAATCCTGCGATCTTCCGGACGACGGACGGCGGCGGCCAATGGAGCGCCGTCGGCGAGACCGGACTCCTGGGTGACGAGGTTCGCGACATGCATTGGATGGACGAGAACACGGGATTCGCAGTGAACAGCTCGCGCGTGCAGCGCACCACGAACGGGGGCAGCCTCTGGACGACCGTGGCCAACGGCGCCGGCGACGAAGCCATCGACTTCCGGGATGCGCTCCACGGAGTCGTCGACGACTTCCCGAACGGGGCGCGCATCACCACCAACGGCGGTTCGACGTGGACTCCGATCGCGCTGCCGATGCCGGGATTCATCTCGGACGTCGCCGCGATCGCCGATGGCTTTCTCGTCATCGGCTCGACGACCTCGATCCTCGGCTGGGACGCGGATGCGGCGCCGGTCGGTGTGGAGAGCGACCTCGTGAGCCGCGGCGATGGTGCTCCGCTTCGGGTCTGGCCGAATCCGCTGCGGATCGGAACGACGCCCACGCTCCGCTTCGGCGTCCCCGGCGCGCCGGCGGGGGCCGCGTCGAGCGTCCCCGGAACTCCCGGATCCGGCGGAGTGTTCGTGCCCATCGAAGCCCGCTTGTACGATGTGACCGGTCGTCTCCTCGGGAGGACACCTCGCGCCGCGACCGAAAGCATTCACTCGCTGTCGCTGGAGTCGGTCGATCTCCGACCCGGCGTCGTGTTCCTCGAGCTCCGCGACGTGAACGGGCGAAGAAGCGCGCACAAGATCGCCGTCATCCGCTAGAATCCGCGGCGTGTTTCGACCTGTTCGCGCTTGGCGCGCATTCACGATCCTCGCGGGCGGGCTGCTGTCCGCGGCTTCTTTCGAAGCCACTGCGATTGCCTGTGTTCCTGTTCCTACGCCTGGCGCCGTTCCCGGAGAGAGCGTATTGAGTCTCGCCGACACTCTGCAGCAATCCGGTTTCGCGCGCATTCCGCTCACGCGTAGCGGCGTCGGACATTTCCACGCGGAAGGCGCCCTGAACGGGCGCAAGGTCTCCGTCCTGCTCGACACCGGAGCAGAAAACACGGTGGTGCACCTGGATCTCGTGAAGGAGCTCGGGTTGAAAACGGAAGCCTTGTCGGCCATGGGCGGCGGAGCGGGAAGCGCCGCGCTCACCGTTTACAATTTGCCGGATGCGAAGCTCACGGTCGGCGACGTCGTCCCGCACACCCGCATGATCCTGGGCATGGATCTCTCGCACGTGAACGAAGCGCTGGCGCGCACCGGCGTTTCTTCGGTCGAGGTCATTCTCGGCGCGGACGTGTTCGAAGCGCACGCCGCGATCATCGACTACGGCAGCTCTTCCCTCTATTTGAAGCGATGAAGCCCTTGGTTCGCACCGCGGCCGGCGCGGCACTCTTCTTCGCCTTCTCTTCTCCGGTCGTCTCGTTCGCAGCACCAACCGCAGGGGCGCCGATCGAAGTGGTCTACCAAGGAGTCATCTCGGTCGAAGGCCACTACGAACGCCCGAACGCATCGCGTACGTTCCATTCGGAGCAGCGCGTACTCTGGGACGGAGGCACACGGCTGCGACTCGACTGGGCCACGTGGGCGGAGGGCGACTCGCTACAAGATCGGGAGTCGACTCTGGTTCTGGGCGATCGAGTGCTGACTCAAGGGAGTGATGGCACTTGGTTCGAGCTGGAGAAGGAAAAGGCCGACGAATCGCGCCTGCAAGCCACCGCATCCATTCCCGAAGCGTTCGCGTTCTTTCCGTACGGTCGCACATGGAAGCTGGAGACGGACCCCAAGACCGGTGCGCCGTTGCAAGCGCAATCGGATTTCGCGCACGTGCGTCTCGGCGACGTGCGGGACGCTGTCGCGTACAGCCCGCCCTCGGACCTGCCGCCGCCCGCCGATACCCGGAGCTCGCTCATTCGGATGACGTTTGCGCAGCGCGACGACCAGTTCACGGTGGAACAGGCGTTGGTGTCGGCGACAGTGCCCGATGCGGCGACGCTGGAGGCGAAGCTCGCCATGCCTTCGAGCTCCAGCATCAAGCCACTGAATCCGGCCCGCGCTCCGGGACCGGCGCGCGTGGATTCCATCGCCGAGGGCATCTGGGCGGTGGAGCGCGACGACCTCGATTCGCGCACGCTGGTGGTGGAGATGGCCGACAGCCTGGTGGTGATCGAGTCGGCGGTGGGGAGCCCGCAGGGGGAAGCGCTGATCGATCTCATTCACCAGCGGTGGCCGGGCAAGCGCATCAGCACGTTCCTGTTCAGTCATCATCACCCGCACTATGCGGGAGGCATGCGGCCGTTCATCGCCGAGGGAGCCGTGGTGATGACGACGCAAGGCAACGGAAGCTACGTCGAAGAAATCTCGCTGCGTCACTTTTCCTTGGAGCCGGATCGTCTCGAGCGGAACCCAGTGCATCTTCGCTCGGAGCTGTTCGAGCGCCGCGCGGTGCTCTCGGATTCGCGCAACGAGATCGTGGCGATCGACATCGGCAAGCTCTCCAACCACACCGAAGAGTTCTTGATCTTCTACTTCCCGCGCCAGAAGCTCCTCTTCCAGTCCGAGCTCGGGTGGTTCACTGCGGGGGGCGTGCCGCGGCCATCGGGTCGCTCTCCCGGGCTTCTCCAGGCGATCGACGAGAACAAGCTCGAGCCCCAGCGGCTCATCCAGTCGTGGCCGATGGTGGGAAACCTCCGCGAGATGTCGCTCGCGGATTTACGCGCGTTGGTTTCCAAGCCGGGGCCGTAACCGGCCGGCGAAAGCGGAGGCGAAGGCGTGAGCACGGGCGTCCCGTCCCTTTGGATGTCGCGGTTCGAGCGCGTCATCTTGATCAGCGTGCAGCTCATTCTCGTGTTCGTGATCGCGGTTGCGGCGATCGAGCTGTGGGTCCTGCTGTTGACCCGGTTGCGCGCGAGCCTGAGCGAAGTCGATTCGGTCTTCGGACTCCAAGAAGCGGTGCAGCGAGTGTTCGCCGGTGTGCTTCTGGTGGTGCTCGGACTCGAGCTCCTGGAAACGCTGCGAACCTATGCTTCCGAGCATCACGTTCGTCTGGAAACGATCCTCACGGTCGCGGTCATCGCCATGGGCCGGCACATCATTCAGATCGATGTCGACCATCATGACGGAGCCTGGCTCATCGGCGTGGGAGCGCTCTTCCTCTCGCTCACCGGCGGATACTTTCTCGTGAAGCGCGTGCGATGAGCAGCGCTCGAGGGCCGCGGCAGGGCGGGCGCGCATGGATTCCGGGAGCTTTGGCGGTGCTCGCCGTCGCCGCGATCGCGGGGTGGATGCTCTCTCGCCGCGGACGGGGCGACGAGATCGCTTCGAAGGAAGGGTCCTCCGCCGTGCCCGAGGCTCTGGCGAGCTCCTTCCGCCCGACTTCCGCGAACGAGGTTGCGGCCCCCACGGCGGCGCCGAAGGGAATGGTGTGGATTCCCGGCGGCGAGTTTTCCATGGGTGCGGAAGATCCGCGCGGACTGCAGTTCGGAGGGCACGAGCCGATGGACGATGCACGGCCCGTCCATCGTACTTACGTCGACGGCTTCTGGATGGACGCGACCGAAGTGACGAACGCTCAGTTCCGCGAGTTCGTGCGCGCCACGCGTTACGTGACGACCGCGGAACGCACGCCGACCCAAGAGGAGTTCCCCGGCGCGCCACCGGAGAACCTGGTTGCCGGATCGACCGTGTTCATTCCGAGCGCCGAACCCGTTCCGCTGGACGATCACTATCAATGGTGGAGCTACGTTCCGGGAGCGAGCTGGCGCCAACCGTCCGGAACGGGCTCGGATCTCGAAGGACTCGACCAGTTTCCGGTCATCCACATCACCTACGACGACGCGGTGGCCTATGCCCAGTGGGCGGGAAAGCGCCTGCCCACGGAAGCCGAGTGGGAATTCGCCGCGCGCGGGGGATTGTCCGGAAAAGTCTACGCGTGGGGAGACGCGCTCTTGCCCGGCGATCGGTGGATGGCGAACACGTATCAAGGCGAATTTCCCGTGCGCGACGCGGCGGAGGACGGCTTCGCCGGCATCGCTCCCGTGGCGCAGTATCCGCCGAACGGGTACGGACTCTACGACGTGGCCGGGAACGTCTGGGAGTGGTGCCAGGACTGGTATCGCCCGGATGCCTATGTGCAGCTCGCGGTCGCCGGCCCCGTCGCGCGCAATCCGCAGGGCCCGGACGTTCCCTTCGATCCGAACGAGCCCACCGAGAAGAAGCGCGTGCATCGCGGCGGATCATTTCTGTGCACGGACGAGTACTGCACGCGCTACATGATCGGAACGCGGGGTCGCGGAGAATCATCGACTTCTTCGAATCATCTGGGGTTTCGTTGCGTGATGAGCCCCAAGGTCTGACGGCGCGCGCGTGACCGAAGATTCCGTCGACGTCGGAATCGTCAATTACAACGGTGCGCGGTACATCGTCGACACGCTGCAAGCACTCGCGCGATGCGGGACGCAGTTCGCGAACGTGATGCTCGTGGACAATGCGTCCACGGACGAGAGCGTCGCGCTCGCGCGGCAGGTCCGCCCCGATATGCATGTTCTCCCGCTTCCTCGCAACTTGGGGCCTGGTGCCGCGCGCAACGCAGCAATTCACGCCTCGCGCCGCAAACGACTCCTGCTGATCGACAACGACGTCGCCCTCCTGCCGGGATGCTGCGAAGCGCTCGCTGCCGCGCTCGACGCGCATCCGCGCGCGGTGATCGCGATGCCGGCCGTGCTCCACGCGGAGCGGCCGGAGGTGGTTCAATACGCCGGGGCCGAGGCACATTTTCTGGGCTCTTCGGCGCTCCTCCAGGCGGAGATTCCGCTGGCCTCCCTCGATCCGATGTCGCGCATGGTGGGTTCGTTGGTCTCCGCGTGTCTGCTGGTCGACCGTGAGCGCTTCGGCGACGCACCGTGGTTCGACGAGTCCTGCTTCATCTATTTCGAAGATCATGAGCTCGGGCTTCGTGCGAGCCTCCTGGGATTCGACGTCCTCGCCGTTCCGGCTGCGCAATGCCTGCATGGGGGCGGAACCGTCGGCATCTCGATTCGAGAGACCGGCCGCTTCACCGCGATTCGCGTTCGCCACACGATTCGGAATCGCTGGTTGGTCTTGGCGAAGCTGTACCAAAAGAGGACCCTGCTGCGTTTCGCGCCCGCGCTCGCGGCGTTCGAGATCGTGCAGCTGGTCGGCGCCGTTTTCAAAGGATGGCTCGGTCACTGGATCTGGGCCGCCGGTTCGTTTTGCGGCCTGCTTCCCGCGCTTCTTCGCGCGCGGGCCGATTTTCGGCCGCGCCGCATCCGCAGCGATCTCGAGGTACTCGTCGACGGACCGTTCCCGGTGAACGAGAAGTTGCATCGGACGGGCATCGAGCGGTTTGCGCAGCGAGCATTCGATGCATTCGCCGACGTGAACTGGCGAATCACCGGGCGCCGGGGACGGCGCGCATGAAGACTCGGCGAGATCTCGGGATCGCGGCGGCTTCGCAGATCGCGTACAAGGCACTCGGCTTCGCAGTGCTGGCCATGCTCGCACGCCAGCTCTCCACCGAAGACTACGGAAAATTAATGTTCTCGCTGTCGCTGTGTCTGGTGACCGCGACGATCACCGATCTCGGGTCGAGTCAGGAGCTCCTTCGCCGCGTCGCGGCCCGTCCGACCGGAGCACGGCGCAGAGCCGGCGTCGTCCTCGGAGCACGGATCGCGCTCATCGGCCTCTATTTGGTGCTCGTCAACACCTGGGTTGCGCTCACCAAACGCGACGTGCTCCCGATCGTGGCCGCGATCTCGCTCTACGCCGCGGCGCGCGAGATCTATCACTCGTACAGTGCACTCGCCCTGGGACTGCGGCGCATCGGGGACACGGTGGCCGCGTTCGGCGCGAAGCTCGTGACTCTCACCGGGGGCATCGCGATCGGGGTCGCATTGAATCAGTCGCTGCGGTGGATGGTGGGATGCTACCTCGCGAGCGCCGCCGTTCTCGTGCTCGTCTCGCGCGCGCTCGCCCGCCGCCGCGTGGGGCCCATTCCGATTCGGATTCGCGTGCGGCGTCTTTCACGGATCTTCGGACGTTCGCTGGTTCTCTTCGCATTGACGATCGCGATGCAAGCCCACTTCGGTCTCGGGACGATTCTGCTGGGCTACCTTGCCCCGTATGCCGAAGTCGCTCGATACGAGGTCGCGGCCAAGCTGTTGGAGGCGACGCAATCCATCGTGCGCCCGATGAGCCTGATCTTCCTTCCGGTCTGCGCGGAGCTGGCTTCCCGCGCCCGATGGGAGGAGCTCCGAAAGATGTTCGGACGAATGTTCGCGGTCACGGCGCTCATTGGCGTCGTCGCCGTCGCCGCCATCGTTCTGCTCGCGGCAGCGATCATTCCCATCGTCTACACTTCGCGGTACGACGGCTCCGTGCAGGTCTTGCGGGTCCTCGCGCTGGCGGTTCCGGGATTGCTTCTGGCGGGGGTGGGTTGTCTGGCGGCGACGGCGATGCATCGCGAACGGGACGCTCTCGCGGTGATGGCGGCCGGAGTCGTCGCAAACGTTGTGTTGGGGCTGTGGGCGATTCCCCGCTTCGGCGCGATCGGAACGGCGCGGGTGATGGTGATCACGCAGACGTTCGTCGGCATCGGGCTCGCATTCCAAGCGTTTCGTGCGCTGGCGGCTCGAGAGCGAACCGGAGTTGCGGGGCTTCCGGGAATCGAAACCCCGCTCGAGGCCTTCGATGACTGAGCGGATCGTCTCGCGCGGGCCTCCCGGCTCCGTTCTTCGAATCGCCGTCGTGGCGGCCTGCCCCTTCCCTTGGCCGCGCGGAACACCGATTCGCATCCATCGCATCGCCGAAGCGATGGCGGCCCGCGGCCACGACGTCCACGTGGCCACTTACCATCTGGGCCAGCGCCCCGTCGATCCCGGATTCTCGATCCATCGCATTCCCGAAGTGCGCGGTTACACGAAGACGTCGCCGGGACCTTCGGTTCGCAAGCTCGTGCAGCTCGATCCCATGCTGATTGCACGGCTGCGCGCCTTGCACCGGAAGATCGCGTTTCATGCGATTCACGCCCATCACTACGAAGGATTGCTCGCCGCGCTTCTCGCCGGGATTCCCGTCCCGATCATCTATGACGCGCACACCATGCTCGGCGGCGAGCTTCCCTCTTATCAGATGATTCCGCCCGGTCTGGCCTGCACCATCGGGCGATGGATCGATCGCCGGCTTCCCGGTCGCGCGTCGCACACCGTGGCGGTCTCGCGCTCGATTCGGGATCAGCTCGTGGCGATGAAAGCAGTTCCCGCCGATCGAATCAGCGTGATCCCGAACGGAGTGGAGTGGGAGCGCTTTCCCCTCCCTTCGAGGGAAACCCAGGAAATCGAAACGGTGATCTTCACCGGAAATCTGGGCTCGTACCAAGGCATCGATCTGATGCTGCAGGCGTTCGCGGTGCTTCGCGCGCGCCGTCCGAACGTGGAGCTCTCCATCGTCACCGAGTCCCCGTTCGATCCTTACGAAGCCCAAGCGAAGAAGTTGGGAGTGCGCGAGGCGATCCGCGTCCAGCCGGCACCCTTTGCCGAGCAGCCGGCGCTTCTCTCGCGAGCGAACGTGGCGCTGAGCCCACGCACGCAATGCGACGGGATTCCGCAGAAGCTGCTCAATTACATGGCGGCGGGAGTGCCGATCGTCGCATTCCAGGGATCTGCGGTGACGCTGAAGCACGAGCGAACGGGCCTGTGCGTCGTGGACGGAGATACCGAAGGAATGGCGGGAGCGATCGAGCGTCTGCTCGACGATCGCGCGCTCGCGCACCGGCTGGGAGAGAGCGCACGCGAGGAAGCGCGCCGGGAGCACTCCTGGGCGAGGGTCGCCGAGAGAATCGAAGGCGTCATTCGCGCGCAGATCGAATCGCACGCGGCACGGTGACGGTCAGCGCCCGGCCGATCGCCCCGTGAGCTCCGCGATGGGTCGCCCTTGGAAGAAGTCGGCGGGCTTGGCGCCCATCCATTCGAAGATCGTGGGCATCAAGTCCAGGCTGTCATGAACCGTCGGCGAGGGGCCGGGCTCCAGACCCGGTCCCGTCGCGACGAACCATCCGTCCGAAGTGTGGTTTCCCGACCGGCCGGAGGAGAGCTTCGCTCCCTTGGGCCAGCGCACGGTCCCGTACTTGTCGGAGACGACTCCGCTCGACTCTCGAAGCGGATGCGGATGCGCCCACAGGACGACGAGATCCGGCAGCACTCGGCGCCGCGGGGAGTCCGCTCCCACGAGCGCATCCACCTCGACGACGTCGGAGATGACCGGTGCGCCGCTCTCGATGTCACGGAAGCTCATGAGGGCTTCGCGGATCTCGCGACTGACCGCCTTGACGTCTCCCGGCTCGACGATTCCGTCGCGTTCGCGGCCGCGCACGTTCAGTCGAATGTAACCGTTGTAATCCATGGGGACCGAGAAGTAGCGCGTGGCCGCCCAATCGTACATGCGTCCCGACCATAGGGGGACGAGCGCGTGGTTCCATGAGTGCGGGATGCGGCGCGTCACCTGCCGCACGAGACGCCAGGGCAGCGCCTTCTTGAGACGGTAGACCAGGCCCTTCTTGGGCGGCGGCGCTTCCCCGCCCCCTCGATGAACTTGTTCGATGATTCGCGCGAGGGTCTCGTACCAGCCGTCGTTCGACTCCATTCCGTGCAGGGAGAAAATCAGCAAGCGCGCGCCGGATGGGATCGCCGGCAAGATGTTGCCGAGCGCCGCATCCCACGACGTGTAGATGTCGTCGCGCGCCCCGCGGAGCGTGGCCAGCGTTTGCGCGTCGACGCCGCTCTCGTCGATCTGCGAGAGATCCCAGAGGTAGTGCGTCCCCCGGTGTGCGCCGCCGAACACGGCGAAAAAGAGATCCCAGCGCTCGCGCTTCAAGACATCCGTACAGATCCGCGAGAACTGATCGTTCGTCGCCAGGACTTCCTGACGCAGCATGAGCAG
Organism: uncultured Gemmatimonadales bacterium; assembly: GCA_963725045.1. GTDB lineage: Bacteria > ARS69 > ARS69 > ARS69 > ARS69 > CAVRWY01. The sequence continues at coordinate 144,972 of CAVRWY010000005.1, read as the reverse complement.
GTCGCGGGCGCTCTGCGGGCCGAAGACTTCGGCGGTCAGAAGAGAAGGGCCATGGCGGCCGGTGAGCTCCGCGCGCAGTCCCGCCGGAAGCTCCATGGGACCGAAGTCGTCGTGGCACTGCCATCCGTTGAGATAGAGACCGTTGAAGTCGCCGCGAGGACGATTGGAGTACGGGACATCGAGGACGGCGAGGCGCTTGGTGGGTTCCAGGCCCTCCCAGAAGACGCGAGCCGGAAGCCAGCTCGGGCTGATGTACTCGAGGCGCTGGTGCTCGCATCGCCAGATCTTGTTGAAGTACTGGCCGTGATGCCCGAGCCGCTGGCCGGAGAAGAACGTGGGCCACACCATGCTCAAGAATTGCGAAGGACTCGACTGCAGGCGGCCGTACTTTCCGCGGGCGCGCAATCCCGCGAGCGTGGGCATTCGGCCGGCTTCCACGAGCCGGTCGATCAACGAGATCTGCGTCGCATCGATTCCCAGCGCGACGACGGGAGTAGGTGAGCTCACGGCAATCTTCCTTCGGAAAGCGTCGCGCGCACCGGCCGCCACTCGCCGCCCGCCTCCAGGCTGGCGATGCACGCCGCAATCGCAGCGACCGACTCGAGTCCGGCGTTCGCATCGGCGGCGCGCGGATCGGGGCGATCGTGGCACGCGGCGACGAACGCGGCAAGCTGCGCGCGAAAGCTCTCGTCGGTCGGCGTGGGACGCTTGGCGAGCTTTCGCCAGGCGAGTTCCGCACGCCGCAGGAGACGTAAGGCGCCGCTTCCCCCGGAGAGATCGACGACTTGGGTGCCGCGGTTCGTCGTCACGCGCAGCCGCTCTTCGTAGAGCGGCCCGCGGCCGACCGTGAAGCGCGACGGAAACCCACCTTCGAGCTCGACGTCCACTTCGATGGCGATCGAGCGATCGGAGCGCTGTGCGTGCGCGCGCACTCGCTCGATGCGCCGGCCGCCGAGATGCGCGACCAGATCCACGGCGTGCGAGCCGGCATCGTGAAGAACTTCCGCCGGAGAGTCCGCCCCGTCGGATCGGCCGGGATTCCATCGCCGCGCTTCGGCGATGAACGTGTAGTGGAGGGAGTCGAGCCCGGCTCCGCCGCGAAGCCGATCGCGCACGCGCACATAATCGGAACGAAAGCGCCGATTGAAGCCGACCTGAACCTTGGCGTTCGTTCGCGCTTGTCGCGTGATCAGGTCGTGCACGTCGCTCACCGCGAGCGCCATCGGCTTTTCGATGAAGACCGACCTCCCCCGATCAAGGCACGCCGCCGCGATCGCCGCATGCGATCCCGGCGGAGTCGCGATGATCGCGGCCTGCGCGTCGACCGCGTCCAGCGCTCGTTCGACGTCGTCGAAGGTGGGCACTCCCAAGGCTGCTTCCGCCCAGGCTCGGCGGGTTCGATCCGCTTCGCACGCGGCCACGAGTTGCATGCCCCCGGTGGCGCGAATCGCCGGGAAGTGATGCCGCTCGAAGACGCGCCCGCATCCGATCGCGATCGTTCGAATCATTCTCGCATTCTCGCATGCGCGGAAATCGGCGAATATCCCCGGGTGTGCCTCCCCAGGGGGCGGCACCGGGTGTTCGCGAGCCGCTCTCGCGTAGAATCGAGGCAGGGATGTCGTACCGCCCACCGGACTTCGCATCGCTCGGACTCGGGGCTTCTCCCGATTGCAAATTCGAGCCTGCCCCTGCCGACTTCACGCTTCCCGACGGATTCCTCTCGACCACCAACTTCCCGACGTACGTCAAGATTCGCGGGCGCTGGCGCCTTCCCGAGATGCCGCGCATGGACTCGCATCTGGTGTGGGACCCGAAGGGGATCGCGTCACCGTGAAAGAGTTCCGACTCGTGAGGAAGGGGGATCTCGTCGCCGTCGCCACCGCGGAAGACGGATCCGAAGGCGTGTTCGTGTGGGACCGCGGCTTCGACGACGAGCGCGACGTCACCTCCGACGAAGCTTTCGGCTTCATGACCAGCGAAGTCAGCCGCGAGAAGCCGGTCAACTACGACGCGATCCTGAGCCTCTTCATGCAGAACCGCGGCGCGATGGGCTCCATCTTGTGGGTGATCGGCCCCGCGCTCGTCCACGCCCGCGGACGCGAAGCGATGGAGTGGATGATCCATCACGGGTTCGCGCACAGCGTGCTGACCGGGAACGCGGTGGGAGTCCACGACGTCGAGGCCGCGCTGTTCGGCTCCACGCTGGGAATGCGCGCGGACGGCACCGGCGCGGCGGGCGGACATTCCTTCCACATGCGCGCGATCAACGAGGTCAAGAAAGCGGGATCGATCCGGGCGCTGGTGGATGCCGGACGGATCACCAGCGGAATCATGCACGCGCTCACGGTGACGAAGACTCCCTATGTGCTCGCGGGATCGATCCGCGACGACGGCCCGCTTCCGGAGACGGTCACCGATGCGCTGGAGGCTCAGGGCATGATGCGCGAGCACACGTCGAAGGCGACGATGGTGGTACTGGTCGCGACTGCGCTGCACAGCATCGCCGCCGGGAACATGCTCCCGACGTATTGCACGCGCCCGGACGGGTCGATCTCCGAGATCACCACGATCTGCGTGGATCAAACCGAGTTCCTCGTGTCGAAGCTCAAGGATCGAGGAACGCATCAAGCGTTCGGCGTGGTGACGAACGCGCAAGATTTTCTGCGGCTGCTCCAATTGGAGCTGTCGACTCGGATCTGAGCCGAAGCGGACGCCCGGCGCCGCCGAGGAACCTTCGAATCGAGGAGGCTACCGATGCGCACTCGCACCCGCTATCGCATGGATCGTGTGGACGTCGCCGCGACGGAAGCGCGCCCAGCGTCATGGACGTTCGCCGGGGATCCGGTCCGCGGGGTCGAGCATGCCTACGTCGTCATCGATCGGAATCTCCGCACCGCGAACGAATGGGAGTTCATCGTGCGTGTGCCGGAGACCCGCGGCGAGCGCGTCGAAGTGCGCCCGCGGCGAACGCCGAACGTCCGCGCGTGGCTGGAGCTGCCCGATCGCTCGCTGACGTTCGTTCCCGCCACGAAAGGGCCCGCGCGCGGGAAATGGTATTGCCAAGTGGCGCTCGCGGACGCTTCCGGAGAACGCTCGAAGGCGGTGGTGCGAGCCAACGAGCGGGCGCTTCTTCCGCATTGGTTCAAGGACGTGGCGTCGTCCTTGCGGCGCAAGGAAGTGGTGAAGTCGACGCGCGGGACCGACGGGGACTCTCTCGTCGCGCTGGTCCCCGCCGCCGACTACGCCGCGATGATCCGCCTCTTCTTCGCCACGAAGGTCTGGGTGCTGCGCGAGCAGTTCGAGCTGCCTGAGCGCGATTGATCGTGCGCGGCGCTGGAGCCCGCCGCGCCACGCCCGTTTCTCGACGCGGTCACTTGGTCTTCTTCGGCGCGGTCGGATCGGCCTTCTTCGGCGCCGAAATTCCGAGCTTCGTCAGAATCTTCTCGGTGAGATCGCGCCCTTCCGCTCCGTAGAGCACGACGGAGTTGCCCTGGCCGTCGGTCGCGTTCAGGACGTAGGTGTATCCCTCGGCCTTGGCAACGTCCCCGATCGTCGTCTCGAGCTTTTCGAAGACCGGCTTCAGCAGGTCCATGCGCTTCTTGGCGAGCTCGTTGTCGGCATCCTCGGCTCCCTTGCGAAGCTCGTCCTGAAGCGCGCGGAGCTCGGCGCGCCGCTTTTCGAGGTCTTGATCGGAAGCGCCGGCCGCGGCGGCTTCGCGTGCTTCCTTCGCCTTGCCTTCGGCGATTTGTTCCTTTGCATCCAGATCCTTGGCGAGCTTGCGTCCCAGTGTGTCGATTTCCTGCGCCAACGCCTTCGTCTCCGGCATGAGGGAAACGATGACGTCGAGGCTCGCGTAGGCGATCTTGTCCTGGGCCGCCACGGGGCCGGCGAGCGCGGTGAGGAGCACCGCGGCCGCGATCGGGAGCGGGAGGGAATGGATCGAAAATGAGGGGACGCGCATGGCCAACTCCAGAGTTCGGGGTGGGTCAGAGGGAACGCATCATGCCAAGAGAGGGTTCCCACGGCAACCCGATTGGTCGGGCGGATGTTCCATGCTACGCTTCCGAACCCCTTTCCTGACGAGCATTTCTTCTCGAGGTCGCCGTGGAAAGAATCGTCCTGACCGAGAAGTTCTCCGGAATTCCAGAGCTGTGGAGCCCGCGCATCGTCGCCGAGCTCAACGGGCAGCACGTCAAGCTCGCGAGGATTCAAGGAGAGTTCGTGTGGCATTCCCACGAGCAGGAAGACGAGCTCTTCTTGGTTCTGGAGGGGGAGCTCGTCATGCAGTTTCGTGATCGCGAGATCGCGCTCTCCCCCGGCGAGATGATCGTGGTTCCGCGCGGAGTGGAGCACCGTCCGATCGCACCGCTGGAGACAAAAATCCTGCTGTTCGAGCCGGCCGGAACCCGGAATACGGGGAACGTGGTGAACGAGCGCACGATCTCGAGCCCCGACTGGATCTGAGACACGCCCACACGGGGGGCAGTGACATGGTGCGGTTCTTCATTCGCTGGGTGTTCATGATGTCGCTGGCGACTCCGGCGCTGGCCGGCGACGCGTCTTCGAACGCGATGTCGGCGCCGGCGCCGGCATCGGGAGACAGCGCCGCCACTTCGATTCCGTCGGATCCGACGTCCGCGCCACCCGACTCCGCGCCGCCGCCCATCGCGCATCCCACGAAAGCGGTGTGCCGCGTCTGCGACGCCAAAGGAAGCCACCACGGGAAGGAAGACGTGGTCGCGTGGCGCACTCATGAAGGCGTCACGTATTACTTTTGCTCCGAAGATTGCGCTTCCACGTTCGACGCGAATCCGAACGCGTACGTCGAGCCACGATTCCCGCGTCCGGCCCCGTCTGCGGTGGTGCGAACGTTGGACGGTGAAAAGATCGAGCTGGAGACTCTGCGCGGCGACGTCACACTGATCCATTTCTGGACAACATGGTGCGAGCCCTGCGTGAAGGCCATGCCGAAGATGCAGAAGCTTCAGAAGGAGCTCGGACGCCGCGGATTTCGTACGGTGGGAATTTCCATCGACGAAGCCGGCGATCTCGCAGTCCACGAGCTGGTGGAGGCACAGGGCATCACCTATTCCGTCGTGCTCGACGACGAAGAGACGCCGGCGTGGGAGGCGTTTCTGGTCGTGACCGTCCCGTCGACGTACTTGGTCGACCGCGAGGGACAGATCGTCACGCAGTGGAGCGGCCAGTTCGACTGGAAGGAAATCGAAGGGGCAGTCCGAAAGGAAATCTCCGCCGTTCCCCGCTGACCGTCATGTTACCCTTTCGATGCGAATTGTATTCGTGCCGAGGAGAGGGCTCGTGGATCGGGAAGCGCTTCGTCGAGCGGAAGGCATATTCGCCGGCGCAATGTCCTTGATCGGCGAAGAGCGCCGAAGATTTCTCGACTCCAATTGCTCGGACGATCCGGAGCTCCGCCGCTTCGTGGAGCAACTGCTGATCAACGACGAAGCATTGCGATCGTCGTTGCACGGAGGCGGAACCGTTCACGGCGATGGCGAGGACGAAGATCCTCCCTGGGCGAACGGCCGCTTGGTCGCCGGGCGATTCCGCATCGCTCGAACGATCGGGGCGGGATCCGCGGGTCGCGTCTACGAAGCGATCGACGAGCGCCTCAATCGAAACGTCGCCCTGAAGGTGCTGCGAGCGGGAATGCTCAGCGGGTCGCGGCAGAGGCGGCGGCTCGAGCGAGAAACGCTCGCTCTTTCGCAGCTCGACCACGGTCACATTGCATCTCTCTTCGACGTGGTGTCGGAGGAGGGACTCGACGTGCTCGTCATGGAGCTGGTGACGGGCGGGACCGTTCGCGATCGACTGCGCAGCGGCACCTTGGCGATCGAGGAGGTGCGAACGCTCGGCGCGGAGCTTTTCGAGGCGCTCGACGCTGCGCATGGGAAGGGCATCGTTCACGGAGATCTCAAACCCGAGAATCTCGGAATCTCCGAATACGGAAAGCTCAAGGTTCTCGATTTCGGGTTGGCCGTCGTCCTGGAGGAAGAGTCCTCGCCGGCAGACCCGGGGCGGTCTCACACGCGATTCATTGGGACGCCCGCGTACATGAGTCCCGAGCAGTTTCTGGGATCGGCGCGCGGGCCATCCACGGATCTCTACGGTGCTGGAATCGTGCTGTACGAAATGCTCACGCGCGAGCGCCCGGTCGATCCCTCGTCCGGCCATCCATTCAACATTTGCCTGGGAGCGCGATCGGTTCCGCGTCCTCGAAACAAACGACGAGAAACACCGCGATCGCTCGATCGACTCGTGTCGTCGTTGTTGGAGCACTCGGTGGAGTCGCGGCCCGCTTCGGCGCGCGCCGCGCTGGAGGAGCTTCGCGGCGGGGCGCCCGCGCGGAGAATCGCGCGCCGTCCTCGAATTCCCGCGTGGGGATGGGCCGCCGGTGCGGCGCTGCTCGTCGCCGCGGTGGTGCGCTTCGGCGTTCCGATCGCCGGGATCGATCCGCTGCGCACGTCCGAGTTGGCTCTCCATGGGCGATCGCGGCCGGGGGAACGCTAGGTCCGACGAGTTTCGCGAGGACTTCTCGACGCCGTTGAGCCTGGCGGCCCCGCTCGACTACCGCATCATCAATCCGGATTCGTCGCTGTGGATCGGCGAGCAGCCCGCCGGATTCCTTTCGCTTCTGACCCACCATGCCGACACCTGGGAGGCGGCGGCTCCGCGCGGGACGGCGCGACCCCCGCTCTCCCGAAGCCCGCGCAACGTCGTCTCTCGCCTCGTTCCGCATCGGCCGTTCCAGGTTTCGGCCACGATCGATTCGTTCTGGCCCACGCTCGACTATCAGCAGGCGGGAATCGTGGTCTTCAGCGACTCGACGTTCGATCACTACTTTCGAGTGACCGCTGCGGTGGGAGGCGGCACGCAAAAGGCGCAGGCGGTGTTCGAGCGCAACGGGGAGCCGATCGAGTCCCAAGTCACGCTGGCCACGGACGTCTCGCAACCGCTCGCCGATCTGAAGCTCCGGATCATTTACGACGGTGGTGCGTGGCGGGCGGAGTTCCGCAATCCTCAAAAGTACAATTGGTATTCGATTCTCGTCGTGGAAACCCGTCCCGGTGATCCTCCACCGGTGTACGCAGGAATGCTCGCATTCCACGGAAACATGTACGACTCGGATGCGGTGGATGCTCCGCCGAGCGTCATCCCTTCGTGCGCGGCGCGCTTCTCTTCGTTCGAGCTCGAGCCTTATCCGCCGCGCTCGTCGCCCTGAGACCGTGCTCGGTGGACAGCTTCGTCCCGATGAACGCTTTCGCGAATCGCCACTTGCGTTGGACCGATCTCACCGACATTCCCAGTTCGAGGGCCGTTTCGGCATCGGTGCGTCGCTCCACCGCCTTGGAAACCACGATGGCACGCATGCGTGGGTCGAGCCGCTGCAACTCGACGATCGCTTGATCGAACGTCAACATCTCGTCGAGGAGAGGATCTTTCTCGCACACGTCGCCGGCATTCTCGAGGTTCACCAAGAGCCCCGGCCCAGGAGCTCGAATGCGGTCCAGGAGAACCTGCACCATCGCCAGTCGCGCCACGTTCAGGAAGTGACGAGGACTGGCCCATTGCGACGGGCCGTATCGGCGAAGCTTGTAGACCGCTTCATGGATCAGGGAAGAAGGATGAGCTCTCTTGGCACCGGGATAGCGCTCCAGAATGCATTCCGCGATCCGGCGCATCTCCACGTACATTCCGGGGGAAATCGCTCCCCCCTTCCAAGAGTCGGAGCCGTTCGGTGGCTCTGCCTCGGACAAATCCAAGATCTGAATCCTTTTTTTCAAATAGCGTGGCGGGTTTCGCCACGATTTCACGTATAGCAGCATAGTAAGGCAGACCCCTCTGCGATCCCAAGGGGCCGCTCGTTCGGTTCTCACCAAGGCCTCGGTGAGGGCAGATGTCAAAGGGCGGCCCCGTTCGGATTCTCCAAGCAAAACTCCGACTTTCAAGAGCGCGTCGGCGTGCTCCCCCCAATGCATAGAGCGGGATAAGTGCGTTTGCATGAGGGAGTTCGCGCTTAGTCTCGAGGCCGGCATCCCCAATTGTTACAGGGCGAAGGCCGTGTAACCGCTTACATGCTCCCGGCTCGTCGCGCGTCTTGACGTCGGCAGCCTGGCCCTGAAATGCTCCAGGTATGGCGGCCGGGCGGCTTTTCTATCTCTCGGTAATCTCCGCGCTCGTACTCGGGGCGCCGCTCTCTTCCCTCGCGTGGGAATGGGACGGGGTCCCGTGGGCGAACTACACGACTTTCCTCGGACCGATCGACGCCGCCACGAAATCGAATTTGCAATCGATCGCCGCGGACGGGGCCACCCAGGGACGCGTGCTCGGAAGAATGGGCCAGATCGGCGATTCGATCACCGAGTCCTCCGCGTACTTTCGCAATGCGATCCTGAACGACATCCTCGCGAACGAGACCGCACACGACTACGCGCCGATCCGATCCTGGCTCGCGTATTCCGGATTGCAACCGGCGGACGCGAGCTCGTTCTACGGCGACCATGGCAAAGGCATCCCGTACGGCAACAAAGGCGGCTGGCGCATCACCGATGCGATCTCGGCCGGCCACCCCGAGACGGGAGTCGAAGTGGGCGACGAAACGACGCCCGGCGACTTCTCCTGGGCGCTGGTGATGTTCGGAACGAACGATATCGACTCGGGAAACTGGAACGTGACGACGTGGATCGCGATCGTACGTTCCTTCGCCGAAGACGCCATCGATCTCGGGGTGATTCCCGTACTGAGCACGATTCCCCCGGAGGTGGCTCACCTCGCCGACGGGCGCGTGCTCGCGGCGAACGCGGCGGTCGTTGCATTGGCGGAGGAAATGCAGATTCCGTGGGTGGACTACCACGGGCTCATCCTTCACTTCCAACCGTTGAACTGGCAGGGGACATTGATCGGTGCCGATGGGACGCACCCTTCGTCGGCGACAGGTGGCCAGGGCTTTTCCCTCCTCGCGCAATCCACTAGTGACGGCTACGCGCTCCGCACGAAGCTCACGTTCGACGTCGCCGAGAAGCTGCGGGCGATCGTCTTCGAAGATGGTCCGCACGATGGGGCTGCAACGGAGGTCGCGGGCGGCCGGGTCGAGCCCGTGGCGGCACTCTCGGCCTGGCCGATTCCCACGCGGGGTCGAGTGAGCTTGCGCTACGAGCTGACGCGCATGGAGAGCCTTCGTTTCGTCGTGCTCGACGCTTCCGGAAGACGAGTCCGCGAGTGGGCGGAGCACCCCCGCTCTTCCGGAGCTCATCACGCCACTTGGGACGGGCGGGATGCAAGCGGCCGGTGTGTTGCGAACGGCGTCTACTTCCTTGCGCTCGAGGGCAAGAGGCGCCGCGAGGTCGCCAGGATCGTCGTCGTTCGATAGCTCAGGCGGCGATGCCCCGGAAATCCCGAACTCGGCTCCCCGACGGCGATTCGGAGCGGGACCCGATCGTTCGTTCTGTTTTGGGCGAGAATGAAGCCGAAACGCAACTGGCAGACGCATCCTCGAGTCTCGGACGCCACGAATCGGAACGTCCCTCGGCGACTCCGGCGCATGCTTCAACTTCCACAAATCCATTCGATTTCGGCTCCATCCGGAGCCCGACCGGCGCCGCAAAATACACTCCGGAATCGCTTGTGAAAAAATGTGCGAGCGAGTCGTTGACGGGCCGCGCGGGGTCATGGTTTCGTCACGCGCATGAACCTCTGGAGCCTCGGAATCCATACCGCGGTGGTCCTCGGCCTCGTCGGGGCGATGCTCGGCGTCTCGTACTTTCTCGGTGAACGTCACAACGAGAGATCGACCGGTGAGCCCTACGAATCCGGGATCGTCGGCACCGGAACCACGCAAGTTCGCCTCTCGGTCCACTTCTATCTCGTCGCCATGTTCTTCGTGATCTTCGATCTCGAGGCGGTTTTTCTGTACGCCTGGGCGATCGCCGCTCCGGAGCTCGGCTGGCCCGGTTACATCGAGGTCGTGATCTTCATCGCCATTCTCCTCGTCGGGCTCGCGTACTTGTGGAAGCAGGGCGCGCTCGATTGGGGAACCTCGGCCCGCATGCGGCGGCTTCGCGGCGAGAAGGCCTTGTCGTGATGGGGCGCGTCGTTCGGATCCGCTCGTGAAGTACACGATCTCGAAGGTGCAGCCCGGCGCCCCTACGCCTTCCGGTGCGCGTGACCCGGGACATGAAATCCTGGAGCAGCGCAATTTCGCGCTCGCGCGTCTGGAAGACCTGCTCGCCTGGGGACGCAAGAACTCCGTCTGGCCGTTCGGTTTCGGACTCTCCTGCTGCTTCGTCGAGCTGGCCACTTCGCTCACGTCGCGCTATGACCTGGCTCGATTCGGCGCGGAAGTGATGCGCGGATCGCCCCGCGAGGCCGACCTCATGGTCATCGCCGGAACTCCGTTCATCAAGATGGCACCGATCATCCGGCGTCTCTACGAGCAGATGATGGAGCCGCGCTGGGTGATCTCCATGGGATCGTGCGCGAACTCCGGCGGCATGTACGACATCTACTCGGTCGTGCAGGGCGTGGACAAGATCATGCCCGTCGACCTCTACATTCCCGGATGCCCGCCGTCGCCGAACTCGGTGATGGAGGGATTGCTCCTGCTGCGCGAGCACATCGGCAAAGAGCGGCGGCCGCTCGGCTGGTGGGTGACGCCGCAGGGTGTGGTGAAGCCGGATCTGGGATCGAATCGCGACATGAAACGTGAGATGCGCTCGCAGGCGACGAATCTAAAGCCCCCGAACGAAATCTAGAGGACGCCGCCCCGCATGATCGCCTCCGCCCCCGTCGTCCCCGCCGGCTCGCGCTCGCCCGAAGCGATCGCAATCGAAGAGCTGCGCGCGAAGTTCGGCGAAGCCGCGATCACGCCGCAAGAAACGCAAGACGACGTCCCCACGTTCTGGGTGCCCCGCGACAAGGTGCGCGAGGTGCTGCGTTTTCTGAAGTCTGGCATCGATCGCCCGTACAAGCTGCTCTACGACATCACCGCGATCGACGAGCGGGCGCGCACCCATCGCGAAGGTCAGCCGGCCTCGGACTTCACCATCGTCTACCACTTGCTCTCGTTCGATCGCAACGCCGACATCCGCATCAAGGTGGGGTTGCCGGAAGCATCCGCGAGCGTGCCCACCATCACGGACGTCTGGAAGAACGCGGATTGGTACGAGCGCGAGACGTTCGACATGTTCGGCGTGAAGTTCGACGGGCACCCCAATCTGCGCCGGCTGCTCATGCCCGATAGCTGGAAGGGCCATCCGCTGCGCAAGGAGCATCCTGCGCGCGCCACGGAGATGGGCCCGTTCACGATGTCGGACGAGAAAGCGGAAGCGGAAATGGATGCGCTGCTCTTCCGGCCGGAAGACTGGGGCATGTCGCGCAAATCCGGCGACACTGAGTTCATGTTCTTGAACATCGGGCCGCAGCACCCCGGGACGCACGGCGTGCTGCGCATCGTGCTGCAGCTGGACGGAGAAGAGATCGTCGACGCGGTCGCGGAGATCGGCTACCACCACCGCGGCGCCGAGAAGATGGCCGAGCGCCAGTCCTGGCACACGTACATTCCCTACACGGATCGCATCGACTATCTCGGCGGCGTGATGAACAACCTGCCGTACCTGCTCGCGCTGGAGCGGTTGGCCGGCATCACGATTCCCGATCGCGCCAAAGTGATCCGCATCATGATGTGCGAGCTGTTCCGCATCTGCAGCCATCTGGTGTGGTACGGGACGTTCGCGCAGGACATCGGCGCGATGTCGCCGGTGTTCTATCTGTTCAACGACCGCGAGCGCGCGTTCGACATCGTCAGCGCCGTGACCGGCGGGCGCATGCATCCGAACTGGTTCCGCATCGGCGGGACCGCCCAGGATCTGCCCGACGGCTGGTACAAGATGTTCGACGAGTTCACCAAGTATCTGGTCGAGCGCCTGGCCGCCTACGACGAAGCGATCATCAAGAATCAGATCTTCATCGCGCGGACCAAAGGCGTGGGCGCCTACACACTGGACGAAGCGATCGAGTGGGGCATCACCGGCGCCGGGCTGCGGGCCAACGGATTCGAGTGGGACTTCCGCAAGATGCGCCCGTACGCCGGGTACGATCAGTTCGAGTTCGACATTCCCACGACCACCGGCGGCGATTCGCTACGCGCGAGCGATCATCCGCATCGAAGAGATGCGCCAGTCCGCGCGCATCATCCGCCAGTGCATGGACAACATGCCCGAAGGTCCGTACAAGTCGGACCATCCGCTGACCACGCCGCCGCTCAAGCAGCACACCATGCAAGACATCGAGACGCTCATCAATCACTTCCTTGGCGTGTCCTGGGGACCGGTGATGCCGGCCGGCGAAGGCTTCCAGATGATCGAAGCGACGAAGGGCGCGAACAGCTACTACGTTATCTCCGACGGCGGAATTCACTCGTACCGTACGCGAATCCGCACGCCGTCGTTCGCGCACATCCAGCAGCTTCCCGCGATCTCGCGGGGGCTCATGATTCCCGATCTCTTGGTGGTGATCGGGAGCATCGATTTCGTTCTCGCAGACATCGATCGGTAGGAGATTTCCTGCGTTGCTGAAGCCTGAAGAGATCACCGAGATCGATCACGAGCTGCCGCTCTTTCCGCAGAAGAGCGCGGCGTGCATCGAGGCGCTCAAGATCGTGCAGAAGCACCGGGGCTGGGTGTCCGACGAAGCGATCCAGGACATCGCCCAGTATCTGGAGATGAGCGCCGACGAGCTGGATTCCGTGGCCACGTTCTACAACATGATCTACCGCAAGCCCGTCGGGCGGCACGTGATTCACGTGTGCGACTCGGTCTCGTGCTGGATCATGGGCTACGACGCGATCCGCGACGCGCTCAAGCAGAAGCTCGGCGTCGACTACGGCGAGACCACGAAGGACGGGAACGTTCACGCTGCTGCCCATCTGCTGCCTGGGAACGTGCGACCGTGCGCCGGCGATGTTCGTCGGCGAGGATCTGCACCGCGATCTCGACCCCGCAGAGCATCGACGCCATTCTGGAGAAGTACACGTGACCCGGCTTCCGCCGAAACGCATCCGCTGACCGCGAACATCCGCGACGGCGAAGCGCCGCCGGACTTTAAGGCGTATGCGCGGGCCGGCGGCTACGAAGCGGTGAAGAAGGCCGTGGGCAAGATGGAGCCGACCGCGCTCACGCAAATGGTCAAGGACGCGAATCTGCGCGGCCGCGGGGGCGCGGGCTTCAACACCGGTGTGAAGTGGAGCTTCGTCCCAATGGGCAAGGACGTGGCGCGGCCGAAGTATCTCGTCGCCAACGCGGACGAAATGGAGCCGGGCACGTTCAAGGATCGTCTTCTCATGGAAGGAGATCCGCATCTCTTCATCGAAGGAATGATTCTGTCGGCGTGGGCGATCCAGGCCGACATTGGATTCATCTTCCTGAGATGGGGTTACCCGCTCGCGGAAGCGCGCATGAAGAAGGCGATCGCGGAAGCGTACGAAGCCGGCATGCTCGGAAAGAACGTGAACGGCTCGGGATGGGGTTTCGAGCTGCATATCTCACGTGTCAGCGCCGGACGCTACATGTGCGGCGAGGAAACGGGGCTGATCAACGCGCTGGAAGGCAAGCGCGCGAATCCGCGCGCGAAACCGCCCTTCCCCCAGGTGTCGGGACTCTTCGGCAAGCCCACGATCGTGCAGAACGTGGAGACGCTGTGCAATGTCCCGCCGATCGTCCGCCACGGGATCGAGTGGTACAAAGGCATTTCCAAGGGCGCGGACGGCGGCACCAAGCTCTACGGCGTGTCCGGCAAAGTGAAGCGTCCCGGATTGTGGGAGCTGCCCATGGGCACCACGGTGCGCGAGATCCTGGAAGTGCACGCCGGTGGAATGCGCGAAGGACTCACGATGCGCGGTCTGCTTCCGGGCGGCGCGTCGACCGCGTTCCTTCTCCCCGAGCATCTCGACGTGAAGATGGACTTCGACTCCGTCGGGAAAGTCGGGCAGCCGCATGGGCACCGGCACCATGATCATCCTCGACGACCGGACCAGCGTCGATCGGGATGATGCACAACATGATGGCGTTCTTCGCGCAGGAGTCGTGCGGTTGGTGCACGCCGTGCCGCGACGGCCTGCCGTGGACCGCGAAGATCTTGAAGTCGATGATGGACGGCAGCGGCAAGCCCGGCGACATCGAGCGCTTGCAGATGCAGTGCAAGATGATGGGCCCGGGAAACACGTTCTGCGCGCTGGCTCCGGGCGCGGCCGATCCCTTGATGAGCGCGATCAAGTATTTCCGCGACGATTTCGCGGCCGGGATTCCCGGCGCGACCGGCGCCGCGAAGCCCGCAGAGGCTCCGGCCGTGCGCATCGTTCCGCCGGAGATCGCTGCGCGCCTCGCTGCAGGAGTCCAATGATGGCGAAAGTCTGGATCGACGGCCGCGAGCACGAGGTCGACGGCGCCAAGAACCTCCTCGACGTCTCGCTCTCGCTGGGCAAGAACCTCCCGTATTTCTGCTGGCATCCGGCGCTGGGATCGGTGGGTGCGTGCCGCCAGTGCGCGGTGAAGCAGTTCCGCGACGAGAACGACAAGACCGGCAAGCTGGTGATGGCGTGCATGACGCAAGCCATGGAAGGGACGCGGATCGCGATCGAAGATCCCGATGCGCGCCTCTTCCGCAAGTCCGTCGCCGAGCTCCTCATGGTGAATCACCCGCACGACTGCCCAGTCTGCGACGAAGGCGGCGAGTGCCATCTTCAAGATATGACGGTGATGACCGGTCACAACTACCGGTCGTATCGCTTCTCCAAGAAGACGTACGAGAACCAAAATCTCGGTCCGCTCGTGAATCACGAGATGAATCGCTGCATCCAGTGCTACCGCTGCGTGCATTTCTATCGCGATCACGCGGGCGGGAAGGATCTGCAGGCGTTCGCGGCGCACGACCATCTCTACTTCGGGCGGCATCGCGACGGCACCTTGGAATCGGAGTTCGCGGGAAATCTGGTCGAGGTGTGCCCCACCGGCGTGTTCACCGACAAGACCCTGAAGAAGCACTACACACGGAAATGGGACCTGCAGACCGCGCCTTCGGTGTGCGTGCACTGCAGCCTCGGGTGCAACACGATTCCGGGAGAGCGCTACGGTGAGATTCGGCGCATCCGCAATCGCTACCACCACAAGGTGAACGGATACTTCCTGTGCGATCGCGGGCGCTACGGCTACGAGTTCGTGAATCACGAGGCCCGGGTGCGCGCGCCGATCCCCGCGGAGGGAGCGGTCGCGCGCGCCGCCGAGCTCATCGCCGACCCGAAGAAGGTGATCGGCATCGGCTCGCCGCGCGCCTCTCTGGAAGCGAACTTCGCGCTGCGCACGCTGGTGGGCGCCGAGCGCTTCCATCAGGGCGTTTCCGATCGCGACGCAGAGCTCGGCGCATCGATCGTGAAGATCCTGCGCGACGGTCCCGCGCGCTCCTGCTCGCTGCGCGAGATCGAGGAATGCGACGCGGTGCTGATCCTGGGCGAAGACGTGACGAACACGGGGCCGCTGGTGGACCTCGCGGTGCGGCAGGCCGTCAAGAACGCGCCGCTGCAGGCCGCGGAGAAGCTCAAGATTCCCAACTGGCACGCGGTCGCGGTGCGCGATCTCGTGCAGGACACGCACGGCCCGTTGTGGATCGCGACGCCGTCGGCGACGAAGCTCGACGACCTCGCCGCGATGTCGTATCGCGGCACCGCCGAGGACTGCGCGCGGCTCGGCTTCGCGGTGGCGAGGGCGCTGGATCCCTCGGCGCCGGACGTGCCCGAATGCTCGACCGAGACGCGGGAGGTGGCCGCGACGATCGCAGCCGCACTGCGCGACGCGCGCCGTCCCGTGGTCATCGCCGGCACCAGCTTGAAGAGCGAGGCGGTCGTGCAGGCCGCCGCACAAGTGGCGTGGGCCTCCGCGAAGGCGCGCTCGCAGGGCGCGGCCGAGCTCTTCTATGTGCTCGATGCCTGCAACTCGATGGGCGCGGCGCTTCTCGGCGGCAGCGGGCTGGACTCGGCACTGAAGGCGATCGAGAGCGGATCGATCGAGACGGCCGTCATTCTCGAGAACGACCTCGGTCGCGCCATGACCGTGGAAATGGCCGACCGACTCCGCGCGCGCGTGAAGAACATCGTCGTGGTCGACCACGTTCGCACCGCGACCGTGGACCGCGCCCAGGTCGTGCTCCCGGCCGGCACGTTCGCGGAATCGGACGGCACGCTGGTGAACTCGGAAGGACGCGCGCAGCGCTTCTACCAGGTGTTCGTGGGCGACCCCGCGATCCAGGAGAGCTGGCGTTGGCTGCGCGACGTGATGATCGCGGCGGGCCGCAAAGATGCGGATTGGCGCAATCTCGACGACGTCGCCGCGGCGCTCGCGAAATCGTCGCCCGCGTTCGCGGCGGTGTCGCAGGCGGCGCCTCCCGCGACGTTCCGCGTCGTCGGGGAGAAGATTCCGCGCGCGCCGCATCGCTACAGCGGTCGCACGGCGATGAATGCGCATTCCAGCATGCACGAGCCCAAGCCGCCCGACGATCCCGACTCGCCGCTGTCGTTCTCCATGGAAGGATGGGAAGGACAGCCGCCCGCGGCGATCAATCCGAATTTCTGGGCGCCGGGATGGAACTCGATCCAGTCGTTGAATCGATTCCAGGAAGAGATCGACGGACCGCTGCGCGGCGGAGATTCGGGCACGCGACTGCTCGAGCCGTCCAGCAATGGCTCACGACCGGCCTATTTCGATCGCGTTCCGCAGGGCTCGCGCCGCACTCCGGGCACGTGGACGCTCCTGCCGCTCGCGCATGCGTTCGGCTCCGACGAGACCAGCGCGCTCTCGCCGCCCATCGCGAGCCTCGCGCCGAAGCCGTACGTGGAGCTCAATGTCGCGGACGCCGCGGAGCTGGGATTGCGCCCGGGCGAGCTGGCCTCGGTGGTGCTCGACGGACGCACGCACGAGCTTCCGGTTCGCACCACCGCGCAGCTCCTGCGCGGCACCGCGGGGATTCCCGTGGGGCTCGCGGGATTCACGGTCGTGGGAATTCCGGGGACGTCGACCATCGCGAAAGCTCCGGCGAGGAAGTGACCCGATGACCCCCGAGCAGATCCGCGGCATCGTCAACGTGCTCCTGATCATCGGCGGAGCCATGACGATCGCGCCCGGTCTCATCTACATCGAGCGGCGCCTGCTCGCGATCTGGCAGGAGCGCTACGGACCGAATCGCGTCGGTCCGTTCGGGCTGCTTCAGGTGGTCGCCGACATGATCAAGCTGCTCTCCAAGGAAGACTGGATGCCGCCCTTCGCGGACAAGGCGGTGTTCGTTCTGGCACCGGCGATCGCGGTGTTCGCGACCATGATGGCGCTCGCGATCATTCCCGCCGCGCCCGGCGTCGTCGTCGCGGATCTCAACATCGGGCTGCTCTTCTTCCTGGCGATGTCGTCGCTGGGCGTGTACGCGGTGGTACTCGGCGGGCTGGGCCTCGAACAACAAGTACTCGCTCTTGGGCGGGATGCGCTCCGCCGCGCAGATGATCAGCTACGAAGTGTTCATGGGACTCTCGGTCGTGGGCGTGGTGCTCATGACCGGGACGTTCAAGCTCTCCGAGATCGTGGAAGCGCAGAAGAATCTCTGGTTCGTGGTGCCGCAGTTCCTCGGATTCTTCGTGTTCATGATCGCCGGGCTGGCGGAGACGCATCGCATCCCGTTCGATCTTCCGGAAGCGGAGTCCGAACTGGTCGCCGGTTATCACGCCGAATACTCCGGCATGAAGTTCGCCATGTTCTTCGTCGGCGAGTACCTGGGCATGATCGTGATCGCGTCGCTGCTCACCGTGCTGTTCTTCGGCGGCTGGCTGGGTCCCGCGTTCCTCCATCCCGCGTTCTGGTTCCTGGTCAAGATGATGACGTTCATCTGCTTTTTCATCCTGCTGCGCGCCGCGCTGCCGCGGCCGCGCTACGACCAGTTCATGGCCTACGGATGGAAGGTGATGCTGCCCATCTCGCTCTTGAACCTGCTGGTGACCGGCGCCGTCGTGGTGGCGCGGGCGAAGGGAGCGACGCCGTGAAAGGCTTCTTCTCCCACTTCCGGACTCTCTGGAAGGTCTTCGCCTTCATGTTCAAGAAGAAGATCACGGTGCTGTATCCCGAGGTGATGCCGAAGCTCCCGGCGCGCTGGCGCGGGCGCATCATCCTCTCGCGCGATCCCGACGGCGAAGAGCGCTGCGTCGCGTGCTATCTGTGTGCCGTGGCGTGCCCGGTGGATTGCATCGCGCTCCAGGCCACCGAAGACGCGAACGGGCGGCGCTATCCGGAGACGTTCCGCATCAATTTCTCGCGCTGCATCTTCTGCGGGTTCTGCGAGGAGGCCTGCCCCACGTATGCGATCCAGCTCACGCCGGATTTCGAGATGGGCGAGTACAAGCGCACGAACCTGGTGTACGAGAAGGAAGATCTGCTGATCGCGGGGCAGGGAAAGTATCCCGGCTACAACTTCTACCGCGTCGCCGGCGTCGCGATCGGCGGCAAGAAGAAGGGCGAAGCCGAGAACGAAGCGCCCCCCGTGGACGTGCGGAGCCTGATGCCGTGAGCACGCTCGTTCTTCGTCGCTTCGGCGATCGCGATCTTCTCCTCGCTCATGACCATCACGAGCGCGAACGCGGTTCACGCGCTGCTCTACTTCATCGTGTCGCTGTTTTCGTCGGCGCTGCTCTTCTACCTGCTCGGCGCGCCGTTCGTCGCCGCGCTGGAAGTGATCGTCTACGCGGGCGCGATCATCGTGCTGTTCCTGTTCGCGGTGATGCTCTTGAACCTGGGGCGCCGCGGCGTCGAGGACGAGAAGCGACTCCTGCAGCCCGTCGACGTGGATCGGCCCCGTGCTCCTCGCCGCGGTTCTGGTCGGGGAGATGGTCTGATGCTCTCCAAGGGCACGTTCGCTCCGGTCGCCACGGAAGTCGTCGGCCCCAAGAAGGTGGGCATGGCGCTGTTCGGTCCCTACCTCCTGGGCGTCGAGATCGCGTCGATGCTCCTGCTCGCCGGTCTCGTCGGCGCGTATCACCTGGGGCGGAAGGAAACTCCCCCCTGGAAGCCGCGCGACGGGGAGAGCGCATGACCGCGATTCCCCTGATCAACGTGCTGTTCATCGCGGCGGTGCTGTTCGCGATCGGCATGATCGGGCTTCTGGTGCGCCGCAACGTGATCTTCATGCTGATCTCGGTGGAGATGATGCTGAACGCGGCCGGGCTCGCGTTCATCGCCGCCGGATCGCGCTGGGCGCAAGCCGACGGGCAGATCATGTTCCTCTTCATTCTGGCGATGGCCGCGGCGGAGGTGTCCGTGGGTCTCGCGCTCGTGATCCTCCTGCACCAGCGCTACAAGTCGCTCGATTCCGACCTGGCCAGCGAGATGAGGGGCTGATGGATCTACTCTGGCTGGCGCCGGCGCTTCCGTTCGCGAGCTTCCTGATTCTCGCGTTCTTTGGATCGCGCCTTCCCAAGGCGATGGTCGCGACGCTTGGGCGCGGGCTCGGTGGGACTCGCCGCGCTCGTCTCCATTTCCGTGGCCGCGCAGTTCATGACCGCGCCGCCGCCGGATCACTCCTACACGCAAGTCCTGTGGCGATGGGTGGAGGTCGGCGCGTTCCGTCCCGACATTGCGCTCTATCTGGATCCGCTCTCGCGTCGTGATGCTCTTGGTGGTCACCGTCGTCGGCTTCTTCATCCATCTGTACTCCACCGAGTACATGAAGGACGACCCGCGCTACGCGCGCTTCTTCGCGTACATGAATCTCTTCGTCGGCTCGATGCTGCTGCTTGGTGCTCGGCGACAACCTCCTGCTCCTCTATCTCGGTTGGGAAGGCGTGGGGCTCTGCAGCTTTCTGCTGATTGGGTTCTGGTTCCAGGAGCAAGCCAACGCCGATGCGGCGCGCAAAGCGTTCGTCGTCACGCGGGTGGGCGATGCGTTCATGGCGGTCGGGCTGTTCCTTCTCTTCCAGGAATCTCGGGACGATCCGCATCGCGGAGATCCTGCACCGGGCGCAGGCCACTTGGGTGGTCGGCTCCGGCGTTGGCCGTCGCGGCGGCCGCGCTGCTTCTGGGCGGCGCAGTCGGCAAGTCCGCGCAGCTCCCGCTGCAGACCTGGTTGCCCGACGCGATGGCCGGCCCCACGCCGGTGTCCGCGCTGATCCACGCCGCCACCATGGTGACCGCCGGCGTGTACCTGATCGCCCGCATGCACGTGCTCTACGAGCTGGCGCCGCGTGGTGATGGGCGATCGTCGCGGCGATCGGGCTCATCACGCTGCTGCTCTCCGGTTTCACCGCGCTGACCCAGCGCGACATCAAGCGCGTGCTCGCGTACTCCACGATCAGCCAGATCGGGTACATGTTCCTCGCGCTCGGCGTGGGCGCGTATTCGGCCGCCGTGTTCCATCTCATGACGCACGCGTTCTTCAAGGCGCTGCTCTTCCTCGGCGCCGGCGCGGTGATCTACGCGCTCCATCACGAGCAGGACATCTTCAAGATGGGCGGGCTTCGCAAGGAGCTGCCGTTCGTGTTCTGGTGTTCGTGATCGGGAGCGCAGCGCTCGCCGGGTTCCCGCTGGTGACGGCCGGCTTCTACTCCAAGGACCTGATCCTGTGGGAAGCGTACGTCTCGCCGCACGGATCGAAGCTCTTGTGGGCGGCGAGCGCTCTTCGGTGCCGTTCATGACCGCGCTCTACACGTTCCGGCTCGTGTTCCTGGTGTTCTTCGGCGAAGCGCGCACGCATGTCCACCACAAGCCCGGCCTGCGCATGCTGCTGCCGCTCGGCGTGCTCGCGGTGCTCTCCGATCGTGGGCGGCTTCGTGGAGATCCCGGCGACGCTCGGCGGAAAGCCGATGTTCTCGAATTTCCTCGGGCCGTCGTTCGGATTGACGCCGCCGAGTCGCATGGCGTGCGGTCATGAGCGCGAACCAGGCGCCGCCGCCGGCGACGAGCACGCACGGATGCGGCGCCGCACCGGACGCACACGCCTCCGGGCGCACGCCGACCACGAGACCGAGCTCATGCTGCAGGTGATCGCCGCCGCCGTCGCGCTCTTCGGCATCTTCATCGCCGCGCGCATCTTCAATCGGCGCCGCACTCCCGCGATGGAGCACGGCCTCCCCGGTCTTCCCGCGGGCTACAACGCTTCTGGTTCTCGGGCTGGGGCTTCGACAAGCTCTACGACGCGCTCTTCGTGCGCCCGCTGATGGGCTTCGCCCGCGTCAACAAGGCCGACGCGTTCGATTCCGTCTACCGATTCCTCGCCTGGATCCGCGCGTGCCGGCCACTTCGGCATGAAGGAGACGCAGACCGGGCTCCTGCGCTGGTACGCGGCGGGCATCGCCGCCGGCGCGATCGTCGATCCTCACGCTCGTGGTGCTGCGATGATCGCTCGTCGCCTGGATCGCGATCCTGCTCGGCTGCGGGAATCACTCGCGGGGCTCGTCGGCGAGCGTTCTCGCCAAGCTCGCGAAGTGGATCTGCATGGCGGCGCTCGGCGTGGATCTCGCGCTGGTGTGCGACTTCTGGCTCTCCGGCCCCGGCTCCGCCGTCCCCGGCCCCGACGGCTGGATGGCGCGCTTCATCGTCCCGTGGATTCCGGCGTTCGGCATCGATCTGCATCTCGGGCGTCGACGGCCTCTCGCTCTTGATGGTGGTGCTCTCGCTGTTCCTGGGGATTCTCGCGGTCGGATGCGGTTGGAAGGAGATCCAGGAGCGCGTCGGCTTCTATCACTTCAATCTCATGTGGGTGCTCGCCGGCATTCTCGGCGTGTTCCTCGCGCTCGATCTCTTCCTCTTCTATTTCT
The DNA here is from genome assembly GCA_963725045.1 of uncultured Gemmatimonadales bacterium. GTDB lineage: Bacteria > ARS69 > ARS69 > ARS69 > ARS69 > CAVRWY01. The sequence goes on along the minus strand of CAVRWY010000005.1, from coordinate 123,122 downwards.
TCTGGGAGCTCATGGTCATCCCCATGTACTTCCTGATCGCGATCTGGGGGCACGAGAACAAGACGTACGCCGCGCTCAAAGTTCTTCATCTTCACGCAGGCCGGCGGCCTGCTCATGCTCCTTTCGATCATCGGGCTCGTCGTACCAGAACTACCTGGCGACCGGCGTCACCACGTTCGACTCCACGCGGCTCATGGGACTCGATCTGCCGCTGCAGACGTCGATGCTGCTCATGCTCGGCTTCTTCATCGCGTTCGCGGTCAAGCTGCCCGCGCTTCCCGTTCCACACCTGGCTTCCCGACGCCCACACCGAAGCGCCCACCGCCGGCTCGGTCATTCTCGCCGGGCTCCTGCTCAAGACCGGCGCGTACGGCCTGCTCCGCTTCGCGGTGCCGCTCTTCCCCGAGGCGGCGCAGCACTTCGCGCCCATCGCGATGGCGATCGGCGCCGTGTCCGTCGTGTACGGATCGATCTGTGCGATCGGACAGACGGACTTGAAGCGGCTCGTCGCGTACACGTCCGTCTCGCACTTGGGATTCGTGCTGCTCGGGATCTACGCGGGCAATCGCCTGGCGCTGCAGGGCGTGGTGCTGCAGATGATCGCGCACGGCCTCTCCGCGGCCGGGCTCTTCATCATGGTGGGGCTCCTCGCGGAGCGGATCCACACGCGCGACATCGGCAAGATGGGCGGATTCGGGAGCGTGGCGCCGAAGATGGGCGCGGCCGCGCTCGTGCTGGCGATGGCGGGCATGGGCTTCCCCGGCATGGCGAACTTCGTCGCCGAAATGCTCACGCTGATCGGCTCGTTCCAGGTGAGCCCCACATGGACCATCGTCGCGACGTTCGGGCTCATCACCGCCACCGTGTACACGTTGATTCTCTTCCAGAAGCCGTTCCAGGGTCCGGAGACGAGAGGCTGGAAGTTCTCCGATCTCGGCGGGCGCGAGATTGCCATCGTGGGATCGCTGGTGATCGTGCTGTTGTGGCTCGGGCTGTACCCGAAGGCCGTGATCGACACCGCGGATCCGGCGCTCGCTCGCCTCCAAGAGAGGGCCAGCGCGGTGCAGCTCAGCGAGGCCGCGAAGTGAACGGGATGGACCTGACCCCGCTGATGCCGTTCCTGGTGCTTTCGGGCGTGATCGTGCTGGTCCTGCTCGTGGTTTCGTTCCGTCGCTCGCACGGGCTGACCGCGGTTCTCACTTCGGCGGGGCTCGTCGCCACCTTGGCGTCGATCGCCGCGACCTGCTCGTCCGAAGCGCCGCGGCAAATCACGTCGCTCCTTCTCATCGACGACTTCGCGCTTTTCGTGCTGGTCGCGATCCTCGCGTCGTCCATCGCGGTGGTGATGCTGGCGCACTCGTATCTGGAGCGCCGTCTGGAGAATCCCGAAGAGTTCTACATTCTGATCCTGCTCGCGACGCTCGGCGCGGGACTGCTGGCGGCGTCGACGCACTTCGCGTCGCTCTTCCTCGGACTGGAGACGCTCTCGGTCGCGCTCTACGGCTTGATCGGATACGCGCGCAGCTCGCGGCTCTCCATCGAGGCCGGCGATCAAGTACCTCGTGCTGGCCGGGGCTTCGTCGGCGTTCCTCCTGTTCGGGATGGCGCTGCTCTACGCGGACACCGGCACGATGGCGTTCGCGGATCTGGGCGCTCTGCTCGCGTCGAACGCGGGCGGCGGCGCGCTCGTGGGTGCGGGGCTCGCGCTCATGGTGGTGGGCGCCGGCTTCAAGCTCGCGGTCGCGCCGTTCCACTTCTGGACGCCCGACGTGTACGAAGGCGCGCCGGCCCCGGTGACCGCGTTCGTCGCGACGGTGTCCAAAGGCGGCATGGTCGCCGTGCTGGTGCGCTTGTTCCTGGAGATCGGGATGCCGCGCGACTCCGCGGTGTTCTTCGTGTTCTCCGCGATCGCCGCCGCGTCGATGCTGGTCGGGAATCTCCTGGCGCTCTTGCAGTCGAACGTGAAGCGCATTCTCGCGTACTCCTCGATCGCGCACCTCGGATATCTACTGGTCGCGTTCCTGGCCGTCGGAACGGGGGAAAGCCCCAAGGCGCTCGTCGCGGTCACGTTCTATCTCGTCGCCTACATGATCACGTCGCTGGCGAGCTTCGGCGTGGTGTCGGTGATGTCGGAAGGTCACCGCGATGCGGACTCGCTGGAGGATTACCGCGGGCTGTTCTGGCGCAAGCCGTGGCTCGCGGGCGTGATGACGGTGAGCCTGATGTCGCTCGCCGGAATTCCGCTCACCGCGGGCTTCCTGGCGAAGTTCTACGTGCTGAGCGCGGGCATGGAAGTCGGGCTCTACGCGTTGATCGGCCTTCTCGTGCTGAACAGCGCGGTCGGCATCTATTACTACCTGCGCATCGTGCTGGCGATGTTGTGGACTCCGGAGCACGCCCACGCGCACGTCGATGCGCCGGACGCGCCGATGCACACCGTCGAGCCGGCCTACTCGCACGGCGCCGTCGACGACGTTCCCTACGGCGGCGCGACCCTCGCGCAGGGCACCGCCGCGCTCGCCAAGGCGCCGTGGGTTCCGTTCACGGCCGCGCTCATTCTCACGGTCCTCGCCCTCTCGCTGCTCTGGATGGGCGTGCAGCCCGGTCCGCTCCAGAGAGCGATCGAAGCCGCGGTCGCTCCGCTCCGGTAGGGCGCTCGCGAAGGGGCCTTCCTGCGCGGACGCCGCTTTCGCGCGGTCTCGGCGCTAGAGATTGGCCCAACTCATGCACCGCGATCTTCCGAGGAACATCATCTTGCCGCAGTGGTTCGAAGGTCGGGCGGTGGTGAGAAACGAGCGGGATATTTTGCGACGCCAACGGTGCCGCACACATAAAGAGGAGAATCCGCGATGGCCACGCAGGTCCAGACTTTGGGTACGGAGCTCGTCGAGCTTTGCCGCCAGGGCAAGAACGTCGAGGCGATCGATCGTTTGTACTCCCCGAACATCGTCTCGAAGGAAGCCGCCGAGATGCCGGGAATGCCCAAGGAGATTCGGGGAAAGGATGCGGTGCGTAAGAAGAACGAGGAATGGGTCAACGGAGTCACGGTGCACTCGGCCGAGGTCTTGGGCCCGTATCCGCATGGAGAGGATCGCTTCGCGGTCTTCGGCCGCTACGACATCACGTCCAAGAAGGACGGGAAGCGCATGCAGATGGAAGAAGTCGGCCTCTATACGGTGAAGGACGGCAAGGTCGTCCAGGAAGAGTTCTTCTACGCGATGTAGCTCGCGAGTCGATCGAAGTATGGGGTGAGAGCCCTACGAGTGCGGCGGGAGCGTTTCGACACCCCCGCCGCTTCTCTTTGCTGCGGCCGCCCGTTTCGCCGGGCCGCCGCTTCATTGCCATCGTCTCTATCGAATATGGACGACTCGCTCCACCTGCGTTCCCGCATTCGTCGCCAGCCGCACGAAGTACACGCCCGGCGTGATCGCCTGGCCGCGTTCGTCGCGGCCGTCCCAAACCACGGTGCGCGTCCCGTTTCCGGCCGGCCCGCTGCCGGCATCGAGCGATCGAACGCGCCGTCCGGCCACATCCATCACCTCGAGTCGAGCGGCGCCCTCCGCGGGCGCAGCGAATCGAACGGCGGCCGTTGTCGTGAACGGGTTCGGCGCCACGTGCATCGCCGCAACCGGCGCTTCGGCCGTCACCGCATCCACTGATCCGCCCGCCGTGCCCTGGATCTCCGCGAGATAGAACGATGCGGGAGTGATCGCGCCGCCGCCGAAGTTGATCCCCGAGCTCCCGGTTGCGCTCAGGATCGCTTCGCCATTCGGCCCGACTTCGGCTTCGCAGCGCGACTCGTTTCCGCTCGTTCCCCAGCCGCGACTCCACAGATGCGTTCCATCCGACTCGAACGACGCGAGGAAGATGTCTTTGCTCCCCACGAACGGGAGATTCCCGCCGCCGAAGTTGATCGCGGACGAGTACGTTCCCGCGAGAACGACATTGCCCGACGGATCGAACCAGATGCTCTGCCCGGCTTCGTCCGTCGACGTGCCGTATTTCGTGCTGAATGTGTGCGTGCCTCCGGAGTTGTAGCGCGCGACGAAGATGTCGAGCAGCGTCGAGGTGAGCGTACCGCCGCCGAGATCAGCGGTGCCGATGAACTCGCCGGCGATCGCGATCTCGCCGGTCGGGCTCACGTCCATTCCGCTGTTCAAGACTCCGAACGTACCGAACGATCCGTGGCGGATCTGGCTCCAAATGCAGCCTCCCGACCCGTTGAAGCGCGCCAGCGTGATGTCGTCGTTCGTGTCCGCCACGAGCGCGCCGAGGCCGAAATCCACGGTGCCTTGCACGGCCGACATCAGGACCAATTCTCCGGACGGGAGCAGCCCCACTTCGCGTCCGGTCTGGAACGCCGCATCGCCGTACGCCTGGCTCCAGACGTGCGTCTTCGACGGCGTCAGCTTCGCGACGATGGTCTGGATGTTTCCCGACGCGCCCAGATTCGCGCCGCCGAAGTTCACGATCGACGAGTTACGTGCCGCGAATGCGACCGCGGTGTCGGTCGCGTCGATGTCCAGGATGGTGCCGAAACCGAACGTGTCGCTCCACACGTGATTGCCTTGAGGATCGAATCGGACGGCCCACAGATTTCCGTCAGGAAGTCCGATCGGCCCGCCGCCGAAATCGATCGTGCCGCCCTTCGGAAGATTGCCAGCGACGTAGATGTCCCCCGCAGGCGCGCAGGCGACCGCGGTCACGGTCACGAACGACTCCGGCGGGTAGTGGTCGCTCCAGATGTGGGTTCCGCCGCCGTTGAATTTCGCGACGAAGACCTCGAGGCCCGTCGCCGTCAACGTTCCACCGCCGAAATCGACGGTGCCGCTGAACGTCCCCGCGCAGCCGACTCCTCCGGCGCCGTCCACCGAGGACCCCACGCCGTTCACGCTCCAGCCCTTGCTCCAAACGTGATCCCCCGGCGCAGCCGTGGCCTGCGCGGCCGCGCCGAGGATCCCCACCGCAACGACGATCGTTGCGGCGCCAATTCCATTTCGCATGTGAGTTCTCCCTCGTGAATCGCTCCCAACGACCCTCGAAAGAGATGGCGACGTTCAGGTCCCGGTTCGGACATGCGCGAGCAGTTCGCGCCCCTGACGAAGAATTCCCGGGGTGGCGAGACCGTAAGTCTCGCAAGCCTTTAAGGAGGCCGCGAGGCGGTCGCGATCGACGGGCTGGCCGCCGAGGCCGCGGGCGACTTCGAGCGCGACTCGCAGGAAGTGGATGGTGGGGTTCGGCTCGGCTGAGCCCTTCTCGTAGTGCGCGAGCGCCTCCCGGTACGAAGCCTCCGCCTCGCCCGGCTTCGCCTCCTCCGGTGACATCAACGCCGCGGTCCCCAGAGTCGAGAGCGTGTTCGCGAGACCACCCGGCTTGTCCATCGTGCGCAGCGCTGCGACGCAAGCGCGCATCGAGTCCACCGAAACCTTCTGCCCCAAGAACATCCGGGCTTCCGCGCGGCCGGTCTTCACCAGGATCACTTCGTACGAGTCGGGCCCTTCCTTCTCACGATACTTCTGCTCGATCTCGTCGTAGATCGCGAGCCCTTCCTCCAAGTGGCCGGCGCGCGTGAGCGCCGCGCCCAAGTCCTTGCGCATGAAGAGAACTTCTTGATGATCCGGACCCACCACGGCCGTCGCGATCTTCACCGCGGTACGCAGCGCCTCGACCGACTCCTCGAACTTCCCCTGCTCGGCGAGCGACACGCCGATGTTCATCCAGCTGACGCCCACGAAGAACGAGTCCTTGCCGTACACCTTCTCGCGCCCGGCCAGCACCGCGCGGTGCGTCTTCTCCGCCTCCGCGAATCGGCCGCATGCCCCCTCGCAGATCGCCAGGTTGTTGCGCACCGAGAGCAGATCGACATTGTCGGAGCCCGTCATTTCCGCGAGCTTGACGTAGGACTTCTCGAACGCGATGCGCGCCGCATCGTAGTGCTGCATCCCCCAGTGGTTCGAGCCGATCGCGTTGTACGCGGCGGCGATGCCCGTGGGATTCTCCGGGTGCTGCAGGGTGATGCGGAGCACGCGCTCGAGCTCGCGGCCGGCCTGCTCGCGATCCGTCATGACCGACGCCCAGTCTTGAAGCGCGGGAGCGAGCTCTGCGTGTTCGGGTCCGTAGTGCGCCTCGTGCGCGCGCACCGACTCCCGGAAGAGCGGCTCGGCGGCCTCGGACCCGTCGCGATAGAGCACGATGCGCGCACGCTGATGGTTGAGCGTGAGCGCCAGGGGGACGAGGTTCCCTTCCTCCGCGGCCTCGATCCCTCGGATCGTCGCGGACTCCGCCTCCGCGAATCTCGTGCGCGCGCTATGGATGTCGGCGATCGTGGACCAGAGTTTCGCACGCACGCGCGGGCTCTCCTTCGATTCCGCGATCTTCGCGCTCATGAGACGCAGCATGTCGTCGACGCGAAGCGTGTCGCCGCCCGGAGTGACGCGCGGATTCGCGACGCTGAACAGGTTCACGAGCATCGCGATCGCCTGGTCGGATTCTTCCTTCGCAGTGACGGCGGTGTCGCGCTCGCGGGCCGTGCGCCGCTCTTGCACGAACGAGATGGCTGCGAACGCCACCAAGAGCGCGGCGACGGCCCCGGCCGCCGCCACCGCGACGCGATTGCGCCGCGCGAACTTGCGCATGCGATAGCCGACCGTATCGGGTTGCGCCCGCACGGGAAGCCCCGCGAGCCAGCGGTCCACATCCTCGGCGAGCTGCCCCGCCGATTGGTAGCGGCGTTCCGGCTCGTCGCGAAGCGCCATGGAGATGATCGATCGCAGATCACGGTCCGCGTCGCGCTCGTGGAGGATTTCGGAGAGGATGCGCCCCAGCGCGAACACGTCGGTCGCGGTCGTGGTCGGATCGCCGTGGAGCTGCTCGGGCGCGGCGTACTCCGGCGTCAGCAGGCGATCGTCGGGGCGCGTCTGCTCGTCGGTGTCTTGCGGATCGAGCAGCTTGGCGATGCCGAAATCGAGCAGGATCGGACGGCCGTCCTTGGTCACCAGAATATTTGCGGGCTTGAGATCGCGGTGCACGACGAGGTTCGCGTGCGCGAATCCCACGGCGTCGCAGATCGTGCGGAAGAGGTGCACGCGATCGCGCATCGGCGAGCGCGCGCTCCGCGCACCAGGCGGTGACGGGAATGCCGTCGACGTACTCCATCGCGAGATACGGATGCCCGGCGCCGGTGAGCCCGCCGTCCAGAAGGCGCGCGATGTTGGGATGGGTGAGCCGCGCCAGGACCTGGCGCTCGCGGCGGAATCGCGACGCCAGCTCCGCGGCGCGCCAGCCCGGACGCACCAGTTTCACGGCGGCTTGCTGCTCGTAGGCGCCGTCGGCGCGCTCGGCCAGCCACACTTCGCCCATGCCGCCGCGCCCGAGAATGCGCTCGAGCCGCCACGGTCCCACGCGTGCGCCGGGGCTGCCGGAGGCGGGGTCCAGCGGACGGCCGCCGTCGCCGCGCTCGTTCAGAAGCGTGCGCTCGATCGCCAAGCCCTGCTCTCCGCTCTCGGCGGCGAGCATGGCCTCGATCTCCGCGCGAAGCATTTCGTTGCCGGCGCAGGCTTCACGAACGAACGAGGCGCGCTCCTGGGGCGGGCGCTCCAGCGCGTCGCAGAAGATCGACTCGATCCGCTGCCATGTCGGTGAGTCCACGGAACCCCCCGTCGACTCATCGCGACGTTTCGGGTGCAAAACGGACTTCGACCGAGCCCGGTGCCGGGTCGCCGCGGCTAGTCCGGGAGCCCCAAATCGCGCGCGACTTCCTTGCGGAGCCAGGCCCGGGCGGCGATCCAGTCACGCTGCACGGTCTTCGACGACACGCCCTGGATCTCGGCGATCTCCTCGACGGTGAGGCCGGAGAAGAAGCGGTGCTCGACGACCTCGGCGGCGCGCGCGTTCGCCTCCGCGAGCCGGACCAACGCATCCTCCAGCGCCAGCAGCTCGTCGGCCTCGCCGTCGCTCAGGAATTGCTCCACGTCTTCGAGGGGGACGCGTTCGGCGTCGCCGCCCCGCTTGGCGCGCTTGCGCGTGCGGGCGTAGTCGACCAAGACGCGGCGCATCGTCTTGGACGCGACCGCGAAGAACTGCGTGCGGCTCTCCGCGGCGATGCGGTTCTGGCGCGCGAGCCGCAGATACGCTTCGTTCACCAGCGCGGTGACGCCCAGCGTGTGCTCGGGGCGCTCGCTGCGCAGCCGAGCCCGCGCCAGAGTGCGCAGCTCGTCGTAGAGGATGCGGATCACGCGATCGAGCGCCGCCGCGTCGCCGTCCGCGAGGAGCCGCAGCTGGAGTCCCAGGTCTTCGGCCATCGGGGCATCGTAGGACAGGGGTGGGCGGGGAGGAAGGGTCCCGGCGTATGCGGAACGAAATAGAGATTGAAGGGTGGCAAAACCGCGATCCATGGCGGAAATTGCCGCATCGACCGATTCAGGCGAACGGAAGGCCGCCCGATGCAGGATTCATGAGCGAAGCGGAACGAAGGGATCGCGGCACTCGGCGGCTCCTGGGGAGGACACTCCTGGGAGCTTCTTGCACTCGCGCTTCTCATGAGTGGACCCCTGAGCGCACAGGCCCGCACCCTCTACGCCACGCGGGAAAGCTCCCTCGTGAGCATGTTCGCGGCGCTCGCTCCGGGCGACACCCTGGAATTGGCGCCCGGCGCATATTTCGAGTCTCTCGTGCTCGACGCCAAGGGCACGGCGGAGCAGCCGATCACGATTCGCTCCGTGAAGGGGGGGCGCGCGCGAATCGGGCACGGCGCAATGGCGGCGAGTGAGTGGATCGGCGTCGACGCCGACCGCGGCATCTGGCGCCTCGACCATCCCGCACCGGCCGCTGCGCACGCCGCATTCCTTCTCGACTCGGGCACGCAGCTCTTCCCGTATGCGGATCGCGCGATGTTCGAGTCGTCGTCGACAGGCGTCGGCGGTTACTTGGGACCGGGAGTGTTCTTCGCCGGCGACACCGTGCTCGTGCGCTTGCAGCTTGCGTCGGGAGACCTTCACGATGCCGACGGTCGCCCGCTCGTGGACGGCGCCTTCGTGTCGGACCCGAATCAGCATCGCATCTGGATCGCGGCCGGAGAGGCGCCCACGCTCACGATTCGCGACGCTGCGCACGTCACGCTGCGCGATCTCGACTTCGCGCCGGGCGGACGGCGCACGATCGCGATCACCGACTTCGCGCACCACGTCACGCTCGAAGGCGTGCGACGTGCTGGCGCGTACGATCGGCATCGCCGTCGACGAGAGCGTCACCGACCTGACGATTCAAGAATGCTCGATCCACATGGATTTCCCACCGTGGATCTACTGGAGCGACGTGAAGGGCGGCGCGAAAGGATCCACGTTCTCGCCCGCCGCGGACGCCGGCTGGAACGGATTCGGAGTCGTCGGCGTGCTGCGCCGGGCCATGCTCGCCGCCAACACGTTCGATCGCGTCTTCGACGGCGTCTTTTTGCAAGCCGGCAGCGCACAAGTTCTGATGACCGGGAATCGATTCACGCGCGGCCGTGACGACGCCATCGATCTCTCGCCGTTCGTAGACCGCATCGAGATCGCGCACAACGTGATCTGGAAATGCTTCGAAGGGGTGAGCTTGGTGGGGGGCGCCGGCAAGCCGGCGGACGACTCGAGCGGAAAGCGCGCGGGTGCGCCGCTTCGCGCCGGCGACGTGTTCCTCCATCACAACGTGATCGACGTCTCCGCGAAGCAGCGCGCCGAGCGCGAAGGCGACTTTGCCATCTTCCATGCGGTATGGAGCGCGGGTGTGCCGTTCGGTCGCCACGATTGCGGCGGAGAGTGCGATCGGGCGCGCTGGCGCGTGTATCGCAACACGGTCCTCGGCCGCGACTCGAAGAATCTGATGCCGCCGGGCCTTCCCGAAGCCGTGCTCGCGCGCAACGTCTTCTGCGACTTCGGCGAGGCAATCTTGCGCACGGATGCGCTCTGCGTCGACAACGTGTTCTGGGTTGCCGGAACGGAAGCGAACGCGGAGAACGATCCGATGGATGCACTGGGCTTGGGCGCTCTCGCGATCGATCCGCGTTTCGACCGCGAAGCGATCGAGCGCACCGATCTTCCCGCGACGACCGGCGAGCTGCGCGCGCGCTATCGCCCCGGAGTTCCGCTCAGCGTCGAAGTGAGTCAGTTCCTTCCACCCGATTGGCCCGGCGTCGGGAAGGATGAAGTCGCAGGGGCCGTTTTCCCGTAGAGCTGCGTGGGCCGGCGTCCCCTTGACGCGGCCCCTCCGAATTTCGTTCCATTCGGCAGGTTACTCGCCATGAACCGCGCTGCTCTCCTCGCCGTCGGATCTCGCGCCGGCCTCGCCTTTCGCGCAGTGCTTTGCTTCGCCGCCATGACGCTCGCGTTTCCGCACGGATCGTCGGCCGCGGATCATCTCTTCGTCGTCACCACGGATTTCGTGAGCGCGGCGAACTGCGCGTCTCTCTCGCTCGACCCGCCATGGACCGCGTCGACGAACCTCGAGCCCGTCGGCCGCACGCCCGTGGTGCGCCACGCGTTCGGATTGCACTACGTGGTCGGCGGCACGCCCTCCGACGATCTCCGCATCCTCTCCCCGTTCACGTTCGAAGTCCTACGCACGATCTCGTTCGCTGCCGGCACCAATCCCCAAGATGTGCTGGTCGTCGGCGACGGCACTGCGTTCGTGAGCTTCTTCGCCGACGCCGCGCTTCTTCGCGTCGATCTCGCGACGGGCGCGAAGCTCGCATCCATCGATCTCTCTCCGTTCGCCGATCTCGACGGCGTTCCCGAAATGGGGCGCATGATTCGCGACGGGAATCGTGTGTTCGTGCAGCTTCGCCGCATCGATTTCCGAAAGATGCCCGAGCCGCAGATGAACGGCGCGCTCGCCGTGGTGAACCTCGACACGAACACGCTGATCGATGCGGACCCGACGACGCCCGGCACGCAAGCGATCGAGCTCACCGGCGAGGATCCGCGCCTCTCGATGCAGATCGAGGGCCGGCTGCTCTACGTCGGGTGAGCCCGGACCCTTCCACAACCAGACCGGCGGAATCGAAACGGTCGATCTCGACACGCTGGAAGCGCTCGGATTCGCGTACAACGAGAAGGACATGGGAACCGGGCAGATGAGCGGATTCCTTCTCATTTCCCCGGAGCGCGCCTACGTGATCCATCACACCGATCTCACGCAGTCCTCGCATCTGGTTTCGTTCTCGCGCGCGACGGGAACGTTTCTCGCCGAGCATTTCGTCACGTTCGGATTGACCGAAGTTGCCGTGCACGACGCCGCGAACGGCCTCGTGTTCTTCCCCGACAATCTCCCGGAATTGAACGGCATTCGCGTGTTCGATGCGGCGACCGGAGACCAGCTCACCAGCGAGCCGATCTCCACCGGGCTTCCGCCGGTGGACTTGGTCGTCGCGCGCGACGAAGGGACGGGAGCGGCGCCGCTTCCGATCGCGCCGGCGCTCGTCACATGGGCGGCGCCGAATCCGACGCGCGGCGCGGCGTGGATTCGCGTGCTCGGAGTGAACGCGCCGGCGCGGCTCACGCTGGTGGATGCGACCGGCGCGCGCGTGCGCACGATCGCGGGCGAGGTCGGCGCGGGCGGCGCCGTCTTCCAGTGGGATGGTCTCGACGACCGCGGCGCGCGTGTTCCCGCGGGCGTCTTCTTCTATCGCGCAGAGAATGGAGCGGCGGGGCGAGTCGTCGTCGTTCGCTGAGCGCTGCCGCTCATCGCCCCGAAGAGCGCCGCGCTCCCGGCTTCGGGCCGATCATCCACTCCGTGAGCAACATGCCGAGCGCCGCGCCGCCTGCGCCGGCTCCCGCGATCGCGGCGCCGTTCTCGTCTTCGTAGGAGTCGGCGAGAAGCGGAATCGCCGCGCCGATGAGCCCGCCCGCCACCGCGCCGATTCCCACGAGCCAGCCTTCCGTTTCGGTGTGGTCGTAGGGCCGCACCAGGAATCGATCGCCGAGGAATGTGCCGGCCAGAAGTCCTGTGGTGAAAATCGCGGCGGCGGCTTTTTCCGCGTTGGGTGAATCCTCGAGGTTCGCCACGAATGCGGTGGCGCCGACCACTCCGATGGCGGACGCCGCGGTCAGCGCGCCGGTATCGCCGGCGGTGATGGAGTACGACGCATGGCGCGCGTACCAGAGACCGGCGGGGTAGCCGAGTGCTCCGCCGGCGACGATGCGCGGCGACTTCCGTGGTGTGCGGCGAGTGCTGATATCCGCCCGCGATCCCGGCGATTCCGGCGGAGAGCGCGGCGCTGAACGTGGATCCGAAAGACGCGCTGTGCGCTTCCCCGATCGTGAGCGGGCGGCCGAGTGTGTAGCCGAGCGCGCTGCCGGCCAGTCCGCCGGCCAGCATGGCCGCGCCGTAGGCGACTTCGTCGTCGCCGGTCTCGAGTCCCGCGGCGTACGCGATCCCCGCGCCGGCGGCCGCGCCCTTCCATCCGCCGTCCGTCGACAAATGCGACTGCGGCTTCGTGATCGGCTGCTTGTTGGCGATCATCGCGGCGCCGAGAATCGTGGCGCCGGTCGTCGCGAGATAGAGCGCCACCGCGGCCTCGTCGTTGTCGTCGCCGGCGAGAAGCGTGGCGGACGGGCCGTAGACGAGCGCGCCGAGCAGCAGTTGATTGCGCACGAAGCGGCCGTTGGCGTTCTCCTGCGCCTCGGCGGATGTCGCCGGCGGAAGAGGCGTACCGGACGCGACGATCCCGCGATCGATCGCCGCCTGGAGCGCGGTCAACGCGCCGTCATCGAGCGGAAAGCGCTCGAGCACGCCGTCCTTGCGTGTCACGACCAGCACGGAACCGGAATCCGTGCGATAGAGGCGCGCGTCACTCCATGTGCCGGACACCGGCCACTCCGGCGCCGCCAGGCCCCAATGCGCCGCCATTTCCGGCGTCAGCGCGTTCACGTCGGCGGCGAACGGAACGGGCCGCTCGATGGTGGACTCGGCGGCGGATGCGGCGCCGTAAAGGTCGGCGAAAGGTTTGCGAGGAGCGCGGCAAGAATGGCGACGAGCATGAACGGCGCGCGCATCCGCGCAGAGTAGGAGGGGCACTGCACATGCGCAAGACCGGGTTCGACGGCGCCCGGGGCTCGATGAAGTACCATGGGGCGATGAATCCGCTTCGATGGATCGTCCTCAGCGAGCTCTCCTCCTCGTCGCGTCCGCCTCTGGCGCTACCCCGACCCTGGGCATTGGCGGCGTGAAGTCGTGCTCGGAGACAACGAGCAGGACGCGTTCATTCTCCGCTCCGAGTATTCGCAGCCCGGGACACTATTATTCCGATTCGGAACGGCTCGTACTCGAGCGCATGAAGAAGGACAATGAAGAGGTCGTTCAGTCGTGGACCTTGCGCGACATTCGCCGAAATCGATGGACATGGACACCAACGTCTGGTCGACGACGGAGGCACCGTGCGATTCCGTGAACATTGTCGAGATCCTGCAGCGAGAACGAGGTCCGCATGGCGTTCGCGGAAACTTGGCCGGACGTCGGCCTGGATTCCACCGGAGTCGTACTCGTCGCCAAGGATCAGACGAAGGACACTGATCCCGATGGATGAGCTTCTCCGACGGATCCCCGACCTCGAGATCGAGTTCTGATCCGCCCAGCATCGCCGGCATCGCGACGACTCACAGCCGGAACGCAGCATTACTACATCACCGTTCGATCCGGTGCGTGCGCGGAGGACGTGGACTGGCTCGAGGACGTCCTCATCGTTCCCGAGTCGGAAGTGCGCCGCCTCCTCGACAACTGACGCTGAAACGAAACCGCCCCCTCGCGCGAGCGAAGGGGCGGCCCGTTCAGCATCAATGAAGGCGCGATCGCGATCGACCGCGCCTTCCCATCTTCTCTGCTACTCGAGGAGCAGCATCTTCTTCTGCTCGACGGCGCCGCCCGCCGTGAGCCGATAGAAGTAGATCCCCGGCGTCCACGACTGCGCGTCGAGCCGCACCGCGTGCTCGCCCGGCATCCGCGTCTCGTCGAGGAGCGACGCCACCTTGCGGCCGGTCACGTCGAAGACCTCGAGCGTGACGTGCGACTCCGCCGGCAGCTGGAACGTGATCGTCGTGGTTCCGTCGAACGGATTCGGACGATTCTGCGAGAGCGCGAACTCGCCGTCCTCGGCCTCCACGCGCGCACCCTCTTCGCCCTCGCCTTCCTCCACGACCGCGAGTGCCGGCGCCGCGACGATCGCGGAGCTCGAGCCGCGCCAGGTGATCGCGTCGATGTACACGTCGTCGTTGTCGCCGCTGGCGTCGCACATGAAGCGAATCCGCGCGTTCGTCGGGAAGGTGTACGTGGTGCGGGAGATCGGCACCGTCGCGATGTAGAACGTGTTGTTGTTGAAGTTCGTTCCCGCCGACGTAGTTCGCGATCGTCTGCCACGCGGAGCCGTTGAAGTACTGCACGAAGAAGTTCTCGCTCGTCTCCATGCTCACGGCCCTGAAGTAGAACTCCACTTCCATGGTCTCGTAGCTGGTCACGTTGCGCGTGGTCGTGTGATAGAACGACGACGCCGTGCCGCTGTTGTCCTGGATGTCGGCCGCGGCCACGCCCTGCCAGGCGTACGTCCCGCCGGTGTAGCGCGACATGTCGGCGCCGCCGTCGGTGTAATTGCCCATCCCGCTCTCGAAGTTGTCGAACGTGATGGTGGTGACGCCGCCGCCGCCGGTCACGGTCACGTAGGCGTTCTTGAGCTCCGACGTCGCTGCCGCACGCGTTCGTCGCGGTGAGCTGCACGTTGTACGTGCCCGCCGCCGTGTACGTGTGGCTCGGGTTCTGCGCGGTCGACGTGCCGCCGTCGCCGAAGTTCCAGCTCCAGCTCGTGGGGCTCCCCGTCGACGTGTTCGGTGAAATTCACCGCGAGCGGCGCCGCGCCCGGACGTGCGGCGTGCCGGAGAAGTTCGCCGATCGCGACCGGCGTGCAGCCGCCGCCGGACATCATCGTGGGCCGGTACGTGCGCCATCTGCTGGTCCATCGCGCGTCGACTGGCCGGCCGTGAACAAGAACATGCAGGAGTCGTCCGTGTAGTCCATGAAGTTCTCGATCGGATCGTTCCCCGGGCTCGTGCACGTGTTGCGTCCCGTGGGGCATCCGAACGCGGGGCTCGCTTCGGCCGGCGTGTCGGCGACGAAGTCGCCGTTGCCGTTGCAGCCGCCCTGGAACGTGTGATACAGGCCGACGAAGTGACCGACCTCGTGCGTTCCGGTATCGCCCAAGTTGTACGGCACGGCCGTGCCGCCCGGGAACGACGAGTACAAGCACACGACGCCGTGCATCACGCTGTTCTCCGCGTACGACCACGGGAACGTCGCGTAGCCGAGCAGCCCGCCGCCGATGTTGCACGAGTAGAAGTTCAGCGTCGTCGCCGGGCTGATCGCGAGCGCGGTCTTCATCGCCGTCTCGTTCGCGGAGCCCATGGTGTGCTGCGACCACGCCGTGTTGTTCGTGCGGTCGGTGCTCGCGAGCGAGAACCGGAAGTTCGTGCTGGCGTACGCGCCGTTCAGGACCGCGATCTGATTCGCGATCTGCGTGTCGGTGACGTCCCACTGGCCGGTGTTGCTGCGCACGACGTGCATCGCGACCGGAATCGTGGTGATGGCGCGGGGGGTTGCGCCGCCCGGATGCGGTCGAGCCACTGCTGCACTTCTTCGAACACTCGCTGCTGCTCTTCGAGGCTCGGCACGTGCGTTGCGCACCGTTCCATCGGAACGATCTCGCCGCGCGGACCGAGGATTGTGGTGTCGAAGTTTTGGGGATTCGCCGCAAACCCGGGGGAAACCGAAAGCGCCGCGAGCGCGATTCCGGCGAATACGGACCACAGGGATTTCATGAATCAAACTCCTTCGAGAGAAAAAAGGAGGATCGCTCGGGAAGAAGGGCAAAGTGCCGCTCAGCCCGGCCCGAACGGGGTCAGCCTAGCACCGAGGCCGAAGGGGGGTTCATCCGCATTCGGCGGGGGAGTTCGGCCTTTTCCGCGAATACGGGGCGCGCTAGATTCCGATGACAAACGGTCGAGTCCCTTGCCGGCGGCGCGCGATGCCCCGGCCCCCGAGACTTTTCGCCGCGGTACGAAGCGGCCCAAGGAGTTGCGATGTCCGCCGCCTCGAACGGCAATCCGGCCCAGGAGCTCGCCGCCCAGGCCCGCACTCTCTACGCCGAGCTTCCCGGTCGCATCGCGGCGATGCGCCAGCGCCTCGGCCGCCCGCTCACGTTCGCCGAGAAGGTGGTGTTCTCGCACCTCCACGACCCCGAAGGGCCAGGAGCTGGTGCGCGGGAAGTCGTTCCTCCTGCTTCATCCGGACCGTGTCGCCATGCAGGACGCGACCGCGCAGATGGCGCTGCTCCAGTTCATGCTCGCGGGTCGGCCCACCACGGCCGTCCCCACCACCGTGCACTGCGACCACCTGATCATGGCGCAGGCCGGCGCGCGCGAAGACACCGCGCATGCGCTCGGCGAGAACTCCGAGGTCTACGGCTTCCTGGAGAGCACCTCGAAGAAGTACGGCATCGGATTCTGGAAGCCGGGTGCGGGCATCATTCATCAAGTGGTGCTGGAGAACTACGCGATGCCGGGTGCCATGATGATCGGCACCGACTCGCACACGCCGAACGCGGGCGGCCTCGGCATGATCGCGGTGGGCGTGGGCGGCGCGGATGCGGTCGATGTCATGGCCGGCTTCCCGTGGGAAGTGCTGAATCCGTGGCTCGTGGGCGTGCGCTTGACCGGCAAGCTGAACGGTTGGACCGCGCCGAAAGACGTCATTCTGAAATTGGCGGGAATTCTCACCGTCGACGGCGGCACGAATCGCATCATCGAGTACTTCGGTCCGGGAGTGGAGGCGATCAGCGCGACCGGCAAGGGCACGATCACGAACATGGGTGCGGAGCTCGGCGCCACTTGCTCCATCTTCCCGTACGACGAGCGCATGGCCGCGTATCTGGGCGCGACGCGCCGCGCCGCGGTCGCGGACGCCGCGCGCGGAATCGCCGAGCATTTGCGTGCCGACGCCGAGGTGGAGATCTCGCCGGAGAAGTACTTCGACCGCGTCGTGGAGATCGATCTCTCCAAGCTGGAGCCGCACATCGTGGGCCCGCACACGCCGGATCTGGCGCGTCCCATCTCGCAGATGGCCGGCGACGTGGACCGCGAGAAGTATCCCGAGGAAATCCGCGTCGCGCTGATCGGCAGCTGCACGAACTCTTCGTACGAAGACATCAGCCGCTCCGCGCACGTCGCACGCCAGGCGAAAGCGCACGGCGTGCGCGCGAAGAGCACGTTCATGGTGACGCCGGGTTCCGATCAGATCTTCGCGACCATCGAGCGCGACGGCCAGCTCAAGGAGCTGGAGGAGATCGGCGGCACCGTGCTCGCGAACGCCTGCGGGCCGTGCATCGGGCAGTGGAATCGCACCGACATCAAGGAAGGCGAGCGCAACTCCATCCTGACGTCGTACAACCGCAATTTTCCGAAACGCAACGACGGCAACGCGCACACGCTCGCGTTCATCGGGAGCCCGGAGATCGTGACCGCGATGGCGCTCGCCGGCACCATGAAATTCAATCCGCTGCGCGACCGGCTGAAGGGCGCGGACGGCAAGGAGTTCACGCTCGAGCCGCCGAACGGCGACGAGCTTCCCGCGCGTGGCTTCATCCCCGACGAGAAGGGCTTCGTGCCTCCGTCGTTCGAGTTCGCAGGCGCGGAGATTCGCATCGCGCCGAATTCCGAACGGCTCCAACTGCTGACGCCGTTCCAGGAATGGGATGGAAAGGACTTCGACCGGCTTCCGCTCTTGCTCAAGGCGAAGGGCAAGTGCACGACCGATCACATTTCGCCGGCGGGGAAGTGGCTTCGCTTCCGCGGGCATCTGGATCGCATCTCCGACAACATGTTCAACGGTGCGATCAATGCGTTCGGCGGCGGCGCGGGAACGGGGAAGAATTTGCTGAGCGGCGAGAGCGGCGTGGAGCTCTCCAAGATCGCGCGGGCCTACAAGGCGAAGGGAATGCGCTGGGTCGTCGTCGGCGACGACAACTACGGCGAGGGCTCCAGCCGCGAGCACGCCGCGATGTCCCCGCGTCTTCTGGGCGGTGCCGCGATCCTCACGCGGAGTTTCGCGCGGATCCACGAGACGAATCTCAAGAAGCAGGGGATGCTGCCGCTCACGTTCGTGGACCGGGCGGACTACGACAAAGTCCGGGAGGACGATCGGGTGTCGATCGCGGGTCTCGCCCGATTCGCCCCCGGGTCGGTGCACACCGCGACCTTTCATCACGCGGACGGGACAGAAGACGCCGCCCAGGTCCGGCACTCCTTCAATACCGAGCAGGTGGAGTGGTTCAAGGCCGGGTCGGCCCTGAACGTCCTGCGCCGGGCGGGCGGGGCTGCGAGAGTCTGACCAATTTCCCCAATTTTCGGCCTGAGATCAGGGCCGGACAACGACCGGCGCCCCTGTTCGGGAGAGCGCCCGAACCGGTGGCGGCCGGTCGTAGCGGTCAGCTCAGGTCGGTAAAGAGAGCGAAGCCCACCATCCGGCACCTCAGGGGGTAGGATTAGCACCCCCACCTCTGATATCCTCATGTCTGCCGTCGGGAGTCGTCGCCGGACCGCCGTACAGGATCCGGCCTCGGAGGAGCGCCCCCTCGGGGAAGTGTCAGCAGCGGCTTTTCCCTGCGATCCTCCTACAAAGATCCAACGCATGTGACCGGTTCGCATGCGCTTTCGTTTTTGGAGAGGAAAATCAATGTCCGTTCGGCCGGCCCTGTTCGCGCTGCTTTTCATTCTGTCCGCATTCGTTCCTTCGATCTCCCAAGCTCAAACCTTCACGATCACCGCATCGGCCGGATTGAACGGCGCGATTGCGCCGAGCGGCGCGGTCATCGTGAATCAGGGCGCTGATCAGGAGTTCACGATCACGCCGAATACCGGCTACCACGTTCTGGACGTGGTGGTGGACGGCGGATCCATCGGAGCCGTGCTCTCGCACACGTTCACGAACGTGAAGGCCGACCACACGATCGATGCGACGTTCGCGATCAACACGTACACGATCACCGCGTCGGCGGGACCGAACGGCAGCATCGCGCCGAACGGCGCCGTAGTGGTGAATCACGGCGCGAACCAGACGTTCACGATCACGCCGAACGCCGGCTTCCACGTTCTGGACGTGGTGGTGGACGGCGGATCCATCGGCGCCGTCCTCTCCCACACGTTCACCAACGTCCAGGCCGACCACACGATCGACGCGACGTTCGCCATCAACACGTACACGATCACCGCGTCGGCGGGACCGAACGGCAGCATCGCGCCGAACGGGGCCGTGTTGGTGAATCACGGCGCGAACCAGCTCTTCACGATCACCCCGAACACCGGCTATCTCGTGTCCGGAGTTCTCGTGGACGGCGCTCCCGTGGGGGCCGTGCCCACGTACACGTTCACCAACGTGACCGCGAACCACACGATCGCGGCGAGCTTCGCGTTCTCCTCTCACCGCTCCAGCGCGATCACCATCTCTCCCGACGGCCTCGAAGGCTGGGTGGTGAATCCGGATCACGGCACCGTCTCGGTGTTCGGCACCCAGGGCGGCAACGCCAATACGCTGCTCGCCGAGGTTCAGGTGGGCGACGAGCCGTGGTGCGTGGACATGCATCCCACGAACGGCGAGGTGTGGGTCACGTCGCTCAAAGAGGACAAGGTCTACATCGTCGACGCCGCCTCCCGCAGCGTGATCACATCGATCCCGGTGGGCTTCGAGACGTTCGGCGTCGCCTTCAATCCCACGGGGACGACGGCACTGGTCACGGCGACCGGCGCGGACAAGGTCTACGCGATCGACGTGGCCACCCGCGCGATCACCAACACGATGTCGGTGTACCGGCGCCCGCGCGGAATCGCCTGGAGAAGCGACGGCCTGCGCGCCTGGGTGTCGCATCTTTTGATGCCCGAAACCATCGGGAAGCTCACCACCGTGTTTCCCGCGACATGGACGACGTCCCAGATCACCGTGAATCAGGTATTCGGCACGAACAACGCCGGCTATCCGTCCACGATGCAGAACATCACGTTAGCGCCGGCTCCCGCGGACACGATCCTCTACCTTCCGAACAACATGGTCAATTCCTCGGCCGGATCGCTGGTCGGCAATCCTCTGACTCCGACGAACATCATGCACGCGGTCATTCGCCCGGTGAACGCCAGGACGAGTCAGGACTTGTCCACGCAGACGTATTTCATGAGTAATTCCGGCACACCGGTCGGCGGACCGATCGCCGTGGACTTCAAGGGAAACCGCGCCTACGTCGCGAGCTTGCACAGCGAGACCGTCACCGTCCTTTTCATCAACAACATTCTGAACCCGATTCAGACGAATCTGAACAACGTCGGCAAGGGACCGATCGGAATCGTGACGCATCACTCCATCGATCGCGCCTACGTGGCGAACTGGCTCTCGCGCAGCGTGACTGTGCTGAACACGGCGACGAACACGGTGGTGACGACGTTCTCCACGGTGACCAGCGAGCCGCTTCCGGCCCAAGTGCTTCACGGAAAGCAGCTCTTCTACTCTTCGAAGGGAGCGCTTTCCCAAGATGGCAGAGTGGCGTGCGCTTCATGCCACGTGTTCGATCGCCACGATTCGCGGCCTTGGGATCTTTCCCAGTTCGGCAAGCATCTCCGTGCGACCCCCGACATGCGCGGCATCGGATTCACCGGCGCGCACGATTGGACCGCCGACAAGGACGAGATGCAGGATCACAACGCCGGGATCATCGATTTCGCCGGCGGAGCCGGCTTGATTCCTTCGCCGAATCCTCCGCTGGGTCCCCCGAACGCCGGTCTCTCTCAGAACATGGACGACATGGCGTTCTACATGACGTCGATTGTGCCGCGTCGCGGTTCTCCTTACCGCAATCCTGACGGAACACAAACTGCGGAGGCCGACAGCGGAGAAGTGATCTTCAACAACCCGACGGTGGGCTGTGCGACCTGCCACGTCCCGCCGCTCTATACGGACTCGAGCCTTCTCGAGAATCCGTTCGTGAAGCACATCGTGGGAACTGCGGACTCGACGGATGTGGACGCAGCTCCCGGTATGGATACGCCCTCCCTCGTGAACATCTGGGACAGCGGTCCGTATCTCCACAATCACTTCGGGCAGGTCTTCGGCGCGGATCCCGCCGCAAGCCTTCTCAAGGTATTCAACGAGTTCAATCCCAATGACCAGCACGGCGTCACATCCGGTCTCACTGCGCAGCAGAAGAACTGGCTGGTCGCATTCCTGCTGCAGATCACCTGGCCGGAGACGCAACCGCCTGGTCCGACGGATGCGCCCGACGCTCCCGCGACTGTTGCCCGCAGCACGTTCGATTCCGCGTTCCCGAATCCGTTCCGCGCGGAGACGTCGCTCAAGTTCTCGCTGGAGAAGAGTCCCTCGGACGTGCGCATCGACGTGTACGACGTGGGCGGGCGCCGCGTGCGCACTCTCCTGCATCGCACCATGACCCGCGGCACGCACATCGTGGGCTGGGACGCGCGCGACGACTCGAATCAGCTGGTCGCACCGGGCGTGTACTTCGCGAAGCTTTCCGTCGGCGATGCGGAGCAGATGACGAAGCGGCTCACGATTCTGCGCTGAGCGCCGGCCTTCCTTCTTGCGCCTGCGTTCGGAAGCGAACGGGCCTAGTCGTACACTTCCTTCATCAGGTACTTCGCGCCGAGGCGTTGGCGCGTCTTCATGCGGTAGTGGATCGACCCGTCTTCCTTGAGAACGGCGCGCAGGAATCTCCCGTCGACTCCTCCCGGGGCGACCGGGGGGCCGTCCAGGGTGAGCTCGTGGCGATGCGGTCCCGGGGGCAGAACCGAGCGCACGGCCTCTTCGACGCGAGCATCCGCCGCGATCGCTTCGATCGTGTGCGGCGCCAGCTCTCGCGGCCCGCTTGCGTTCGTTGGGCGACCTTCGGCGAGCGCAGCATTTTCTCGCTGCCGGCGCCGATGGCGGCGTCTCCGGCGGCGTCGTCCCAGACGACGTTCGGCCTCGTTCGCCGGCTCGGGACCGTGCGCAGGAAGCTGCGGTGGCTGCGGCTCGGATGCGGGCGTGGTCATCGTCTTTTCTTCGGCCCGAACCCTCCGCTCCTTGATCGTTCGATCGCGCACGCGCGCGGACGCCGCTCCTCTGGTATCCTCCTCCGCGTGTCGTCCCGCTTACCCCTGAGGCCTCGCCTGGGCATCGTGTCCCGACGCCGTTTTCATTTCGCACCTTCGCTTTTCCTCGCGGCGACGTTTTCGATCCTCGCTGCTTCCGCCTTGCGCGCCGAATCGAAGTTCGAAGACTCATGGATTCGCGTCGAGCTGCCCAAATCGTGGACGATCGACGGAGAAGGCGGCGAGTACATGCTCGAATCCGACTCCGAGGACATCGCCTCGCTCTTGGTGCTCTCTCCGGATCCGGAGCGCACCATCGAAGAAGTCCTCGCGGAGATCGAGGAGCAGTACCTCTCCACGGGAATGTTCACGCTGGAAACCACCGAGGAACGCCAGGTGGACGGCGAGCCCGTGCACATGCGGCGCTATCGAATGACCGGGGGACCCGACCGTAGCGAAGACGCGACGGCCACGATCCATCATCAGTATTCGTTCTGGCGAGACGACGTCCAAATCCTTCTGGAAGTGGAGACGGGAGACAAGAGCGCGGCTCCGGAGCGGCTCTTCTCGAAAGTATTTTCGACGCTGCAAGTGCTGGAGCCGCCGGTGCCGTTCTTGTACGAGGACTACGGCGACGAAAGCGAAGAGATGGAAATGGCGCCGCCCGACGAAAATCTCGAATCGATGGAAGGTGGGGCCGCGGACTCCGCGGACATGATTCCCGCGGAAGACGAGGACGCTCCCGAGCTCTCTCCCTGAGGTCTCGTCACGGAGACGGCGGGAACATCGACTCCAATTTCCATAGGATGAGATCGGCGAGACCGGTTTCATCGCGCAGTCCCTCGGTGCCGACCCACTTCGCGGAATCGGTTTCCACCGGAGCCACTTCGATCATCTCCTGTTGTGGGCCTTTGAGCCGCTGCGCATGCTGGCGCATCACGTTCGTGCCCTGCACGTCCTGACTCGCGACGGTGAGGAACGCCGGGAACTCGGGATGGGCGATGAGGAAGTCTTCCTCCGCGGGCGGCAGATATCCGGAGATCAAGACGAGTGCTTTGATTCGCGGATCGAGACTCGCGCAGCGCGTCGCATAGGGAACGCTGAATCCCGCAGCCACAATGGCCACGCGTGACGCATCCACGCCGGGCCGACCCTGCGCGCCGTTGATCGCGGCCAGAATGTCCTGGTGAAACGAATCCTTCTGATCCGAGGGAATGTCGGCCGGCGACGCGTACTCCGTGCGGCTCTCGCCGAAGCTCCGAAAGTCCAGGCGCAGCACGGCGTACTGCTTCTCGAGAAGCCGCGGCACGATCGGATCCCACGACGTGCGATCGAGAAATTGCTGATGGCAGAGGACGACGAGGGGAGCCTTCTTCGCCCCGGGAGGCGTTTCGACCTCGACCGCGATCGTGGCGCCGTCGGTGGTGCGAACGCGCGTCAGCGGCGCCGGGGGCCCGCATGCGCCACAGGCGACCAACAGACCGAGCGCGAGCGAAGCGAGAAACACATCGAATCCCCGCGGATTCGAAAGCGGCATCCGATCGGTGAATGAAGCGGGGTTGCCGCTTCGGCATCTCTTCGTTAGCATTCGCGACCTCGTCCTCCGTTCACCTCGCGGGAGCCTCCTTCTTGGACATCCTGGGGATCAGCGCGTTCCACGGACCGGCATGTGCCTGCCTCGTTCGCGACGGCCGGGTGCTCGCCGCCGCGCGGGAAGAGCACTTCACCCGGCGCGCGGGCGATCCGTCCTTTCCGCGCGACGCGATCGCGTTCTGCCTGCGAACGGCGAAGATCGGTCCCGCCGCGCTCTCGTCCGTGGCGTGGAGCGGAAGGCCGCGGCTCGCCTTCGAACGAAGCTTCGCCGCCTCCCTGGCACAGGCTCCCGGAGGGTACTCCATCTTTCGTCGTTCGTTGATCGAAGGAAGCCGGGGCTCCGCCGATGCGCGCGAGATCGCGGCCCGCGAGATCGATCCGGGAGTTCCTTTCGTGGAAATCGCCGAGACGGAAGCGGCGGCAGCCGGAGCATTCTTCGGGAGCCCGTTCGATGCGGCCGCAGTGCTGGCCGCCGGATCGGGAATCGAGGATCCGGCCACGATTCTCGCGCGAGGAAGCGGCGCCGGATTGGAGACGATCGCTTCGCTCGATGCGCCGCGCTCTCCTCTTGCGGTGCTCGCCGCATTCGAAGCGCTTGCCGATGCCGGGGCGCCCGCGGGAGGCGCTGACGACCCGGCCCTCGCAGCCCTGGCGCGCCGCATCGAAACGGAGATCCTGCGCGTTCGCGAAGACGGATCGTTCGATGTGCCGGCCGAGCTCTTCGAGTCTTCGCCGCAGGGGGCTGCGCCCACCCGCAAGCTTCGGGACTGGGCGCGCGGGAGCGGCGCCGACAATGCTCGCCTCGCGGCGGCCGGTGTGCTCGCCGTCGATTCGCTCGTCGTTCGTCTGGCGCGCGCCGCGCTGTCGCGCGGCGGCGAGGACGTGCTCGTCCTCGCCGGGCGACTCGGAGCGCGGGCCCCGCTTCTCGCCCGGCTTCGCGCGGAGCTCGTGGGCGTGCGCGTGTGGGCGCATCCGGCGTCGGCGGCGGGCGCGGAAGCCGCGGGCGCCGCGCTCCTCGTCGCCGCGCGCGCCGGCGCCGCTCCCGCGCGCCCCAAGGATGCGGAGTCCGCGGCACGCACCACGTGGGCGTTCGGCCCCGGCTACAACAGTCATCAGATTCGCACCGTGCTGCGCTCGCGCGACATCGCTCCCGACGAGCTCGAGCCGGAAGTGCTCGTCGATCGCATCGCCGCACTTCTCGTGGATGGAAAGCGCGTGGGCTGGTTCGAGGGGCGGCTCGATCTCGGCCGAGATCCGGTGGCGTCGCGGGCGATTCTCTCGCTTCCTCCCGCCCAGGGAGACGCGCACCTGGTCGCGCTGGACGATCTCACGCGCAGCGAGCATCGCGCACTGCACGATCTGGTGCGTGCCGTCGGCGCGCGCACCGGGCATGCCGCGCTCGCCGCACTCCCGCTGGCCCGCCCGGGAGAGCCGATCGCCTGCACGCCGCTGGACGCGGTGGAGTGCTTCGCGTCCCTCGATCTCGATGCGATCGCCATGGGGCCCTACATCGTGGAGGGCCGCCATGCGCGCGATTGAAGAAGCGCTCGTCCTTCTTCTTTGGATCGCCCTCCTTCCGTTCGCTCTCGTTCGCCGGGTCGCCGGGGGAAGCTCGGGGAGTCCGGCTGCTCGTTCGGGCTGGATCGAGGAACGGCGCTCTCTCGCTGCGGCGAGCGCTTCCGAGCCGCCGCCGCCGTTCGCGCGCGTCGCTCGTGCGTGGCTTCGAGTGCGCCGGGTGCTCGGCGCCCCTTGACGCCGAGGGGGCGTCCAAGGGAAATTACCCAGACCGCACGCCCCTCTCCGACGGCCCGGAAATCATGTCCGAGCCCTCACGCGTCGATGCTTCGGGTGGAGGAACCCATGGTCGAGCAGGCCACATCCCCGGCATTCGTCCCCGGCTTGGCCGGCTACATCGCCGCTCAGTCGCGCGTGGGCTTCGTCGACGGCGAGCGGGGAATCCTCGAGTACCGCGGCTATCGCATCGAGGCGCTCGCGGAGAAGAGCACGTTCGAGGAAACCGCCTACCTCCTGCTGTACGGACATCTCCCGAAGCGCGGTGAGCTCGCCGCGTTCGAAGCTTCTCTCAAGTCGCATCGCCGCGTGCACCCGCGCGCGCTGGACATGATCGCGCGCTTCCCGCGCGACGGTCATCCCATGGCCGCGCTGCAAACCTGCGTCGCGGAAATGGGTCTCGACTATCCGCGCACCGGTGCGACCGACCCGAAGGAGCGTCTCGTTTCCGCGCACCGGCTCATCGCGCAACTGCCCACCATGCTCGCCGCATTCGCGCGCCACATGAAGGGGCAAGTCCCGGTGGAGCCGCGCGACGATCTCGGGCATGCTGCCAACTTCCTGTGGATGCTGAACGGCGAAGATCCTCCGGCGATCATGGCGAAGGCGCTCGACGTCGCGCTCATCCTGCACGCCGAGCACACCCTGAATGCCTCGACTTTTACGTGCCGCGCCGTCGCCTCCACGCTCGCCGATCCGTACTCGTCGGTCTCTGCCGCGATCGGATCGTTGGGTGGGCCGCTCCACGGCGGTGCGAACGAAGAAGTTTTGAAGATGCTGGAAGAGATCGGGGATCCTTCGCGCGCGCGCGCCTGGTTCGAGGACGCGGTCGCGAAGAAGAAGAAGATCATGGGGCTCGGGCATCGCGTGTATCACGTGAAGGATCCGCGCGCCTACGCGCTGCAGAAGCTTGGCGAGCGGCTCTTCGCGGAGCTGGGATCGACGAAGCTCTATTCCATCGCCAAAGAAATCGAGATCCTCGCGGCGGAAAAGCTGGGACCCAAGGGCATCTATCCGAACGTCGACTTCTTCTCCGGCACCGTCTATCTCAAGATGGGCATCGAGACGGTGCTCTTCACGCCGATCTTCGCGATCGCCCGAGTGGCCGGCTACGTGGCGCACTACGTCGAGCAGATGGAAGACAACAAGATCTTCCGCCCCGACCAGCACTACCTCGGCGAGCACGACGTTCGCTACGTTTCCATCGACGAGCGCTGATCCCGGCCCCGCGATGACGCCGGCGATCACGCACATCGTCAAGCGCGACGGACGGCTGGCCCCCTTCGATCCCGAGAAGATCACGGTCGCAATCTACAAGGCGGCGGCGTCCGTCGGCGGCCACGATCGCGCGCTTTCCGAGCGACTCTCCCGCCAGGTCATCGATGGTCTCGCCAAAGTTTGGTCGCGCGAAGAGCCGCCGACCGTGGAAGACGTGCAAGACTTGGTCGAGCGCGTGCTCATCAAGAACGGCTACGCGGACACGGCGAAGGCGTACATCCTCTACCGTCACGAGCGCGCGCGCATGCGCCGCCGCCAAGACGCCGGCAAGGTGGAGCTCGTTCCCTACAAGCCGATGTGGCAGATGCTCGACTGGGCGGTGGCCCATGAATGCGAGAGTGTCGAGAAGCTGAACGTGATCCTGCGTTCGGGGCGCTTGCCATGGCTGGTGCGTGAAGCGGATGCGCGCTACGAAGCGATCTTGGACGAGACCGCGCGCGCCATCTTGGAGCGGCGCGACGAGCTGCGCTTCGCGATCGTCGCGGGGCCGTCGTCGTCGGGAAAGACCACGACCACTCTCAAACTGACCGAACGGCTGGAGCGCGAAGGGATGCACGTGATCCCGATGTCGCTCGACAACTATTTCTTCGATCTGGAGCTGCATCCCAAGGATGAGTCCGGCGACTATGACTTCGAGACTCCGGAAGCGATGGATCTTCCGCTGATCAATCAGCATCTCGCCGAGCTGGACCGCGGCCACGCGGTGGAGATGCCCACCTACGACTTCAAGACGGGCATTCGCACGGGTGCGACCACGCACTTCGCTCCCGAGAAGGGGAGCCTCATCCTTCTGGACACGCTGCACGGACTCTTCGAGGATGTGACCAAGAGCGTCCCGGAGTCGCGTAAGTTCCGCGTGTACATCGAGACGATCGCGCAGCTCAAGGATCGCGAAGGGCGCTGGGTGCGCTGGACCGACATCCGGCTCTTGCGGCGAATGATCCGCGATTCGCTTCACCGCAGTTACTCGCCGGAGCGCACCATCCTCCACTGGCACTACGTTCGCCGCGCGGAGCTCAAGCACATCATTCCGCATCAGGCGCGCGCCGATACCGTGGTGAACAGCTCGTTGGCGTACGAGCTCCCGGTCCTGAAACCGCGGCTCGCGCATCATTTCCCGCCGTTCCTGGTACGCTGGGGGAAAGACGAACGAAGGGTGGAGGAAGCGATGCGCGTCGAGCGAATCAGCCAGCTCCTGGATTCACTCGATGCCGTGGAGGACGACGCGGTCGTGCCTTCCGGATCGCTCTTGCGCGAATTCATCGGAGGCAGTGCATATGCGGTTCACTGAAGGGCGGAGGACGCCATGAGCTCGACGCAAGTCGAAACGATCCGCGCGACGGAGTGGATGTTCGAGTCGGCGGGACATCTCGAACGCATTCAAGCGACGCTCCCTAAGCCGGCGGCGGGCGAGGTGCTGGTGCGCACGAAACTGGGGGCGATCAGCCCGGGGACGGAACGCACGCTGCTCCACGGCGATGCTCCGTCGGTGCCGTCGTCGTCGTATCCGCATCAGCCGGGATATTTGAACGTGGTGACGATCATGGACGCCGCGGATCGATCGCTCTTGGGAGATCGCGGCGTCGCCATCCTGGGACATCGCGACTTCGCTCTGCTTCCCTATTCGCGTTTCATTCGCATTCCGTCCGGAGCTCCCGACGAGCTCGCGCTTCTCGGAATCCTGGCTGCGGATGCACGGCAAGCCATCGAGACCGCGGATCCGAAGCCCGGGCAAGAGTGCCTGGTGATGGGCGGCGGAATCATGGGCGTCCTGACCGCGTGGGAGCTCGCCGTGAAGACGCGAGGGCGCGTGCGGCTGGTGGAGACCCAAGAGAGGCGTCTCGCTCTGCTCGGGGAGATCCGCTGGCCGGGTGCGGTCGAGCTCGCGAAGGACACCGGGCGCGTCCAGTACGCCACGGCGTTCGACTGCGCGTGCACCGCGGCCGCGTTCCGGACGATTCAGGAGTCGATGCGTCCCGGGGGCTCCATCGTGCTCATCGCCGATGGAGGCCACGAAGACTACGTCCTGTCCGGGGGCTTCTTCGCCAAGGGGTTGTTCCTCGGGAAGACGGATTCTCACCCCGACCTTCGTGGATTCCTCGGGGAATGGTTCTCGCGCGCCGACGACCGCACCACGCTTCTCGACGTCGCGTTTCGCGACGAGATCCGCTTCGCCGACTTCCCGCAGTCCTATCTCGAGGCGCTGCTGGCCCCCCCCGCAGAGCGCAAGGGACTCGTCCCGCGGGTCCTCTACCCCTAGCGCCGGACTTCCGGGCGGTTCACGACCGCGCTGCCGCCAAGATCCGCAAATTCCGGCAAGTCCGCTGCTGTCCTCGCCCGACCTCGGGTGCCGTTCGTCAATTCTCCCTCCTTAACGCCGATAACTCCCGGGAGAAGCGCGAAGCCCCCGACGCGAGGCGAGAGATTGATGCATCGCACAGTTCTTCGCCGCGCGATCGTGTGTCTTGCGGCGATCGTCGTCACCGCGATCGCCGGGCCACGCGAAGCGCGCGCCGTCGACGTCACTGGAACGCAGGTTCCTGCGGTCGTTCTTCCCGGAACGAGCGGTGCCGGCCTGTTCACGTTTCGACTCACGCACTCCGGGCTGTTCCCGGCGTCGTTCGTCGGGGTCACGCTCAAGAACTCGACGCAAGGCCCGGGAACGACGGCGCAGCTCGACGCCGAGCTTCCCAAGCTCCACCTCTATCGCGATGACGGGAACGGAACGTTCGATCCGGAATCCGACGCGCTCATCGCCGATTCCTCCGTCTCGGGAGGCCGCGTCGTCTTCTCCGGGTTCAACATCACGCTCACCGCGCTCTTCCCCGTCACCTTTCACGTCGGCGCCGACATTCCTCTCGCGGTGCGGGACAGCGACGTCCTCGATCTCCTGATCGCCGACTCGACCAGTCTGCAATTCGGTTCCGCCGTGCCTGTCACCGGAAGCTTTCCCATCGATCCGAACGGTGGGCTTCTCGTGAACGGAATGTCCGCGGCGCAAATCCTGGTCTATCCGATCTCGAGCGGAAGCGCGCCTCTCGATTCGCGCGACAACCTCGTGTTCGACTTTCGCATTTTCTCCAACGGTTACCAAGTGGATCAACTGGAACGGTTTCGGTTCGTGAATGCGGGGACCGCAGTTGAGGACGACGACATCCACGAGATCAACGTCTATCAGGACGGCGGCGACGAAAGCTTCGATCACGGATCGGGCGATGACATCGACCTCGGAAGAGCGGACTGGCAAGACCCCCTGCAGGCGTGGGAGATACACCACCACGTTCCCCTACCGCCGGAGGGGGCGCGCTTCTTTGTGGGCGCACGCATCCGCGACGACGCGACCTCCGGATCCACGATCGCCATGGAGATCCTCGGACCCGGAGAACAGGGCGTCGTCGTACTCAGCGCGAACGATGGTCCGCTCGACGCCGCCGTGTCGAGCCAAGGTGTCCTCACGATCGGAAATCCCACCGGCGTCGTCGCCGTGGACGCGCTCCCGCAAGGGATCGCCACGGTTCTTCCCGGCGGCGCACCCCGAACGATCCTCGCGCTGCGCATGGTCACGACGACGGCTCAAGCGGAGACGCTTCGCACGATCTCGGTCACGAACACCACGACGGGACCGGGAACGATCGCCGAGCGCGATGCCGAGTGGGCGCCGGCGCGCGTTCGCGCCATCCGCCTCGCGGGCAATCAGTCGATTCTCCCGCCGTTTCCTCCCGACGGAGTCACCTTCACCGGGGGCAAGGCCACGATCACCGGTTTCAACGTGCGCCTGGCACCAAACGACACCGTGCTGGTCATCGTGGAGAGCGCGGCGTCGGTGGTCGCGCGCGACAGCGACATCCTGGACGTCGGCTTGCAGGCTTCGGCGGACTTGGGTTTCCGCCGCGCCGTCAACGTGACGGGGGTGTTTCCCCTCGCTCCGTTCGGCGGCTACCCGGTCGACGGGATCTCCCGAGCGCAAGTGGGCTTCGAGGATCCGGGAGCCACGACGATTCTGACCGGTTCGGTGCGCAACGTCATCGCCACGCTGCGCCTCCCGCCGAACGGCTACCAGGCCGACGTGCTGAAGCGGCTCGACGTGGTGACCGACGGAAGCGCGATCCCCGGCGTGCACATCGAGCACATGGAAGCTTGGGTCGACGATGGCGACGGGGTCTTCGAAGTCGGCAGCGACGCGCTCCTCGGCGAGCTCTTGTTCACCGGCAAACGGTGGCAGATCACCGGTCTCGCGCAAGCGGTCCCGACGGGGTGGATCCGGATCTTCATCACCTGCGACGTGAGCACGATCGCGTTCGAGAACGCCACGGTGCACGTGACCATCCCGACGCTTCCGGATGTCGGGATCGGCATGGCGAGCACGAACGACGGACCCATCGACGATACCGCGCGCAGCCCTTGGACCCAGACGATCTCCAGCGTGGATCGCATCGCCATGGTCTCCAATCCGATCGAATCCGGTCCCGTCTCGCCCGACGGCACCGGAGTGCCGCTGCTGCACTTCTACCTGGTGAATACCTACGGGGTGGCGAAGACGCTCGACGGAATCACGATGACGAATCTTACCGTCGGCCCCGGAACGCAGGACGAGCTGGACTCGGAGTTCGCCACGGTCGCGTTCCGGCTCGACGGGAACGGGGACTCCGAGCTCGCCGACACCGTGGTGGACCCGGTTCTCGCCACGTCCTTCTTCGTCGGCGGCCGCGCCGTGTTCTCCGGGCTCGGACTCACGCTCCCGCCGGGAGGGGGCGCGTCGGTGTTCGTCTCCGCCGATGTGGCTCCGGCGCATGCGCGCGACAGCGATGCTCTGCAAGCGGTGATCGGATCCGCGGCCGACGTCGTGTTCACCGACGACATCACCGCTTCGGCGCAGTGGCCGGTGACGTCGAATGCCGCGTGGACGATCGACGGAATGATCGCGTCCCAGATCACCAGCCAAGGAGCGCCGAGCACCACGATCGGTCCTTCCGAAGGACCCGCGCTCGCGCTGGACGTCGTCGTCCCCTCGAATGGATACGGGTCCGACACGCTCCGCGGAATCACGCTCGTGAATCTGGGGACTGCGGTCGACGCCGATCTCGCCGAGATGCGCTTGTGGATCGACGGCGGGGACGGGAAGTTCGACGGCGGAACGATCGATGACGCGACGCTGGGTCCGCTCACTTCGATCGCAGGCTCCTGGACGAGCCCGTTCCTCTCCACGGAGCTTCCTCCGGGCGGCTTGCGCACGTTCGTGTCCATCACCACGTCCGCGGCGCCGACCGACTCCGCGACCGTGCGCTTGGCGATTCCGGTCGACGGGATCACCGTGGAATCGGGGAACGACGGGCCGCGCGACGTTTCCGTCGCGAACGACGCCGCACAGATCCTGAGCACCGCCGCGCTGCTCGCCACCATCGAGATCGATCCTTCCGAGAGCGTGCTCGGCAACGTCGTGGACATCCGCATGAACGTGCGCAACGCGGGGCTCGTCGCGGTGGACTCGATCGTGCCCGCGCCGCTCGCTCCGACGGGCGCGGGATCGCTCTTGATCGTCGACGGCCCGACGCCCCCGATGCTCTTCCTGGCCCCTGGCGATACGCGCGAGCTCACTTGGACGGCCGATGCCGGCACGGTCGGCGAAGTTCGCTTCTCCAGCTCGGTCAGCGGCGTGGAGCAGGGCTCGGGTCTCCTGCGTCAATCGCTCACCGTGACGTCGAACTCGCACGAAGTGTTCGCGCCGGCATCGCGCGTGGATCTCTTCCCGGTCGAGTCGATGCCGTTCTCGATCAATCGCGGCCAGACCGACGTCGTTCCGCTCACGCTCACGTTCTCGCATCCGGACAGCGCCGGAGTGTCTTCGATCGAGCTGCGCGGATTCCGCATCGCACTCGAGAACGACGTGGGAGGCGGCATCGTGCCGGCCGATCTTCTCTCTCGCGTCGTGGTCAGCGAAGGCGCCACCCAGTATCTGGAGAAGACGTCGCTGGAGACGTCGGGATCGTCGATCGATCTCACGCTCACGACTCCGCTGGTGATCGAAGCGGGTGGCGCGAACGGTGGACAGATCACGCTCGCCTTGGCGCTCGACATTTCGGACTCCACGACGGTTCCGAACTTCCGTCTCTCCATTGCGGACAGCACCTGGTTCTCCGCCGAGGACGCGATCACCACTGCGCCCGTGCGCGATCACGCTTCAAGAGAGCGCCTATCCGATTCAGTCGGGTCTCGCGCGGGTGGTGTCGGATGCGACGGAGCTCGACGTCACCGCGGTTGCGGACTCCGCGCAGGTGGCGAGCCGCGGGCAGCTGGATGTCGCGCTCCTCGACGTGGAGCTGCTGAATCCCGATCCGGGAGGGCTCGCTTCGGATGTGCGTCTGGGCACGTTCGATGTGCAGCTCATCGATAGCGCCGGGGTCCTCCTTCAGGATCCTGCGGCAGTGATCGACCGCATCAAAGTGCGCACCGCGTTTCAGACGCTTCTCGATCGCCCGCTGGGCATCGCGGACGATTCCACGCTGACGCTGGTGCTCTCCCCGATCCTTTCGATTCCGGTGAACACGCCGCTTCGTCTCACGGTGATGGCCGATCTCGCCGCCGATGCGGCGCTCGGCACGATCCGCGTACGCACCGGAGCGCCCGGATCGTTCGATGCCCGCGATGCGAACACCGGCAATCCCGTGCCGGTCCTGTTTCCCGCCGCGTGGCCGACGGGCCCGAACACGCGCATCGTCGCCCCGGCCGAGAGCGTGCTGGTTCGCGGCACGCCGCGCTTCCCCGCGAGCGCGCCGGTCGGAGGAGCGAACGTGCCGGCGATGGCGATTCTGCTGGCGCATCCCGGCGAACCCGACACCGCGCCCGTGCGCTGCGACAGCCTCTCCTTCCTGCTCCGCGACGATCGCGGCGCGGCGCTCGTGCCCGCGACGTTCCTGGACCGCGTTCGCGCATTCCGCGCCGGCGTCGAGATTGGCTCCGTCTCGTCCATTCCGGCGAGCGGCGACGAGTTCCGCTTGCCGCTCGCGGATCTCGTGGTCGGTCCCGGCGACTCCGTGTCGATCGAGATCGTGGTGGATCTGGAGGCTGCGGCACCGGCGTCGTTCTTGGAGATCAGCACGCTCGCCGCGGGAATCCACGCCCGCGACGCGAACTTGTCCGTGGCGGTCGCGGTCGCTCCCGCACCCGGTGCGGAGTTCCCGCTGCGCTCCGGCCTCGTGCGTCTCGAGTCCCCGTCCCTGCTTCTCGTCGCCGGATTCGCGAGCGACATGCCTCCGGTCCTCGTCCCGGGAGGCGCGGAATCTCCGGCGGGCCGTCTCGTGCTGCGCAATCCGGCGCCGCTCGCGGCGAGCTCGATTCGCGTGGAATCGCTGGAAATCTCCGCGTCCGATCGCGAAGGGGGCGAGATCGTGCTTGGCGGGGTCGCGGGCGGCGCCACCCTCCTGGTCGACGGCGAGCCCTGGGCCACGCGCACCGACCTCGCGGCGACCGATTCCACCGTGGTGTTCACGGGCGAGTCTCCGCTCGAGGTGCTCCCCGGCGAAGAGTTGACGCTGGCGCTTCGCTTCGAGACTGCGGAGACGCCGACGTCAGACAGCATGCGTCTCGGCATTGCGCAGAACGGCATCGGGATCATTCAGCCGCTGAGCTCGCTGCTCACGATCCAGATCCAACCGGAAGAAGGGCAGGGATTCCCCTTCTGGTCGCTGCCCGGAAGCTATGCCGGCTCGGATCTCGAGACGAGCTGGTCGAACTTCCCGAACCCGTTCGCGGCCGGCCGCGAGAACACCACGTTCGCGTTCTTTTTGAATGAGTCCGCACGCGTGAAGCTGCGCATCTTGACGGCGCGCGGTGAAGAAGTGATCACACTGCTCGACGACGAGTCGCTCGGCGGAGGGCTGCACCAGGATCGCACCTGGGACGGACGCAACGAGCGCGGCGACGTGGTCGTCAACGGCGTGTACGTCGCCGAGATCGACGTGCAGTTCGGGAGCGGCGGAAACGAACGCCACCTACGGAAAGTCGCGGTGGTTCGATGAGCCGCGCAGCGACGACCGCCATGCGATTCGCCGTGGGCATCGGACTCGCCGCTTCGGTGGTGCCGACCGCGGCGCTCGCCGACGCCGATGGAGGCGCCCGTTCGGTCTTCGCGGTGGGTGCCGGGAACCGCGCGCTCGCGATGGGCGGCGCGTTCGTGTCCATTTCCGACGACGCTAGCGCCCCGGTGTGGAATCCCGGGGGGCTGGGCTTCGTGCAGCGCATGGAGCTGCAGGGAACCCACGCCAGTGTCGGGCTCATCGACCTGGACGAGGAGTTCGCCTCCTTCGCAATGCCGAGCTGGCGATGGGGAGCCGCGGCGCTCTCGTTTCGCCGATTCGCCGTGGAGGGCATCGAGCCGCGCGACGATCGCAACGCGATCATCGGTCCCGACATCGCCGATCATGAATCGGAGCTGAAGCTTTCCTACGGACGAAGCATCGCCGACGCCTGGAGTGTGGGCGGTGCGCTGAGCTTCCGCCGGCACTCGCTTTCCGGATTCACGGCGAGCGGCGTTGGATTCGACCTGGGTGCGATCTCCCGCCCCGGTCTTGCGCTCGGCAAGGACGGAGAATGGGCGACGCGACTTCAAGTGGGCGCGGTGGTGCGCAACGCAGTGGAGCCCAAGATCCGTCTCGATCGAGAAGAAGTGTCCGATCCGGCCACATTTCAGGTCGGCGCTTCGTATCGCTACGATCTTCCCCACGAGATCGACGTGCTCGGCGCGCTCGACGTGGAGAAGAGCTCGAAGAGCGCGTGGAGCCCGCTCGCCGGCATCGAGGTCGGTGTTCTCGGTCACTTGGCGCTGCGTACCGGATGGAATCCCGACCGTTGGACCGCGGGAGCCGGAGTGCAATGGCGCGGGGTGGCCGTCGACTATGTGCTCGAGGACAACGAGCTCGACACCGTGCACCGCCTCGGAGTAGGCCTTTCGTTCGGGCTCACCGTGGAAGAAAGCCGGGTCGCCGCCCTGCACGCCGAAGAGGAAGCGTTCCGCACGCGGCTCGCCGAATCGTTCGAGCGCCGGCAGCACGAGCGCATCGAAGAGCTGCTCCGCAGTGCGGCGTCGCTGCGCGAGGCCAATCTGGACGACGACGCACTGGAGATCCTGGCGGCCGTTCTGGCGCTGGAGCCGGGACACGAAGGCGCTCGCAATCTGCAGGTGGAAATCTTGAAGGCTCAAGCGGCGCAGCTGGAGTCGTCGGGAGACTTCGCGTCGGCGAGCATTCTCTTCGGCCGCGCGCTCGCTCTGGTCCCGCACGACCCGATCGCGTCCGAGGGGCTGAACCGCTGCCGCGCCGAGAGTGCCCGGCGCACCGCACGCTCCGCGCACATTCGCGGCCTCTTCGACGAAGCGCTCGACGCGTTCTCCGCAGGCAACCTGCGTACGGCCGAGGCGCGCCTGCGCGAGATCCTTGCAGTGGAGCCGACCGACGCGGAAGCGAAGACGCTTCTCGGGCGCACGCGGGTGGCGATCGATGCGCGCACCCGAACGCTTCTCGATCAAGCGCGCCGCGTGCTCGCCGCAGGGCTCCCGGGCGAGGCCGAGGCCCTGGCCGACGAAGTGCGCAAGCTCGATGCGAACGCCGCCGGGCTCACCGAGCTGGTCGCGCGCATTCGTGCCGCCGAGCGCGGAAAGCCGGGCGCTTCGGAGATGGCGAAGGCACCGGCGTCCCCGCGCCCCGGGACGGTCGCTCCGAAGAGCGCTGCGCTCTCCAAGAAGAAGCAGAAGGATCTCGCCGATCTCTACCGGCGCGGAATGACCGCGATGCAGGAAGGAAAGTCCGACGACGCGCTCCGCTACTGGGAGCTGGTGTGGCTCGGGGATCCCGAGTATCCCGGCGTCACCGAGCACTTGAAGCGCGAGTACCTGCTGCGCGGTTTGGAGTCGTTCTCGCGAGGCAGCTTGGACGAAGCGGTTCTCCTGTGGGAGAAGGCGCTCGGCGTCGACCCCACCGACGAGAAGACGATCGGCTACCTGGCGCGCGCGCGCGAGCAGGTGAGCCGTTCCCGCGAGATCCTCGGAACGAAGCCCTAGGAGATCGCGTGCGACCGACGCGAATCATCAGCATTCGATGGATCGTGACCGGCGCGGCGATTGCGCTGACGTCGCTCACCGTGCTGCTCATGGGCGGCGTCGCCGAGAAGCGCACGCGCGAGGCGCTGACGCGCGA
This sequence comes from uncultured Gemmatimonadales bacterium, assembly GCA_963725045.1. Classification (GTDB taxonomy): domain Bacteria; phylum ARS69; class ARS69; order ARS69; family ARS69; genus CAVRWY01. The sequence goes on along the minus strand of CAVRWY010000005.1, from coordinate 86,137 downwards.
GCTGGAGAATCGGCTCGTTCTGGAAGCGCGAAACCTCGCCCTCATGAGCTCGGGCGCGCTGCTCACCGAATTCCCGGAGCTCACGCTCCAGCCGATCCTCGGCGAGATGCGCTCGGACGTGCCCGGCTTCCTGTTCGCCGCGGTCGTCGACCATCAGGACATCGTGCGTGCGCACCCCGACGCCCGCCGCCTGGGCACGCCGCTGCGCACTCCCGAAGGGCTGGTCGACGAAGAGACGACCGCTGGCCTTCGCACGGGCGAGCGCTTGCTCGCGGATGCGACCATGTTGGTCGCGTTCGCGCCTGCACGACATCCCAGCGGCGACGCGATCGGCTCGGCAATCGTCGCCGTGAATCGCGACGCCATCGACGCGCAGATTCACGAAGCGCGCCAGAACGAGCTGCTGCTCCTCGCGATTCTTCTCCCCGCGGGGATTCTCTGCTCCGCTCTGCTCATGTCGCATCTGCTGCGCCCGATCGGCGCACTCCGCGACGGTCTGGAGCGCATCGGCCGCGGCGACTTCTCCGCGCCGGTCCGCCTGCGCGACCGCACCGAGCTCGGACTTCTCGCCGACACGATGAACGAGATGGCCGCGCGGATTCGCGAAGGCCAGGAAGAAATGGTCGAGCGCCGGCGGCTCGCCCGCGAGCTGGAGCTGGCGCGCGAGATTCAGGCGTCGCTCCTGCCGTCCTCCGGAAATCGCTCGCGCGAGTTCGTCACCGAAGGCTTCCATCGCGATGCCGCGGAAGTCGGCGGGGACATCTACGACATCTTCCCGCTCATGAACGGACGCGTGGGCATCGCCATCGCCGACGTGTCCGGCAAGGGCCTCGCCGGCTGCCTGGTCGCGGCGATGCTCTCCGCACTCTTGGGCTCGCTGCGCGGCGAAGGAGGATCGCCCCGAACGACGCTCCTCCTTCTCGAGAAGCATCTCGTGCGCATGCTGCGTCCCGGAACGTTCGTCACGATCTTCTACGGGGCCCTCGACCCGATGACCGGAAAGCTCACGTTCGCGTCCGCGGGGCACACCCCTCTCCTGCACTATCGCGCGGCCACCGGTCAGGCGGAGTTGGTGCGCTCGCGCGGCATTCCTTTGGGGGCGGTGAAAGGTGCGGCGTTCTCGAAATCGCTGGAGGAGATCACGATCGATTTGGCGCCGGGCGACGCCGCGGTCCTCTTCACCGACGGCGTGAACGAATCGTTCGATCCGGCAGGCTCGGAACAGTTCGGATTCGAGAGGTTGCGCAAGACGGTGGAGACGGCCGCGCCGCGCGGATGCCGCGCGATCATCGAGACCATTCGCGACGGTCTCGATCGTTGGCGCCAGGATGCCCCGCCATCCGACGACGAGACGCTCCTCGTGGTGGCCCGCGAGACGTCGTCATGGGCACGCGAGCTGGTGGCGCAAGCGCGACGCGACGGCGAATCCCTGCGCCTCGTCGCCAAATTGGATTCCCTCGCCGTGCTCGGCGAGTGGGTCTCGAAGTGTCGCGACCTGGCGGAGCTTCCCTCGGCGGAACACACCGTCCTGGAGAGTGCGCTCTACGAAGCGTGCGCGAACATCATCGAGCACGGCTACGAGGAAAACGGCCAGAGCGCATTCGAGCTGCACTGGCTGCCCGCTTCGGCAAAGAGCGTGGGCCCGCGAGTCGGGACCTCGAAGGAGATCGCCGCGCGCGTTCGCGAAGGTTGCTTCGTCCTCGTCGACCGGGGAAAGCCGTTCGCGCCGCGAACCCAAAGCGTCGACTTCCGCGATCCGGTGGTGCGCCGGCGCGGGCGGGGCATCGGCCTCGAGATCATTCGAGGAGCGATGCGCGAAGTCACGTTCGTTCCGGAGACGCCGGAAGGGAACGTCACCATGTTCCGTTTCGATCCGGAGAAAGCCCGTTCGGAGGAGGTGCGTCGTGTCCCCTGATTTGAACATCGTCGAGGCCGAAGCCCCGACCGGAGTCGGAGTCCTGCGACTGACCGGTCGCTTGGAAGCGCGCGCGGCGCAGGATCTGCTGCGGCGCTGTCGCGAGATGAAGGACCGAGGACGCACGCGCATCGTGCTGAACTTGGCGGGCGTGACGTTCGTGGCTTCGAGCGGGGTGGGAACGCTCTTGGCGCTCACCGAGGAATTGAAGGATCTCGGTGGGTCCGTGGAGCTGGCGGCGCCGTCCGAGGCCGTGTCGTCGGTCGTCGATCTGCTGAACCTGACCGAGTATCTGGCGATCCACGATTCGGAAACGAAGGCGATGACGCGCGATGCCTGAAGGCATCGAAGGTCGGGGTCGTCGCCAGGCGCCAGCACAGTCTGCTCGCTCTTCTCGAGCTCTCCAACGAGCTGTCGGGCACGCTCGATCTTTTCGAGATCGCGGACCTCGGTCTGTTCAATCTCATGGGGCACTTCGGGTGCGCCCGAAGCGCGCTCTGGCTCTATCCCGAGGACGGAAGAGACGAAGCGGTTCTCCTGCGATCTCACGGGATCGCGGAGAATGTGGCGCGTGCGGTGGGCGCGGTGTGGACCCCATGGCTCACGGCGCGGCTCGGCGCGGTGCACCAGCCGGTGTTGCTCGCCGAGCTCGGCGAGATCGCGACGGCGCCGGGAATGAGCCTCGCGGAAGAGAGCGAGATCGAGCTGTTCGCTCCCGTGCTCTCGCGCGGGCGAATCCTCGGATTCTTCGCGCTGGGCCGGCGCGTCGGCGGAGAAAGATACGGAGCGATGGATCTCGAGGTCGTGCAAGCCTCGGTGAGCTTGCTCGGCTCGGCGATCGAGAACAATCATCTCGTGAACCGAGTGATGGAGAACAACCGCGTTCTCCGGCAGATGAACGAGAAGCACGAAGAGCTCGATCGACTGAAGTCGGAATTCCTGCGCAACCTCAATCACGAATTGAAGACGCCGCTCACGATCATGATCGCGTTCCTGGACAGCTTGCTCACGCAGGAGCCGGAGGACGGCGGACGGCGCGCGCACCTGGTGCAAATTCGCGAGCAGTCGTCGAAGCTCCAGGGGATTCTTCTGAACCTGCTCGATTTCTCGCGCCTGCTGCGGCACGAGTTCGACCTGCGTCTGGAGCGCACCGATGTTCACGTTCTCCTGCAGCGCTACTACCGAGATCGCCGTCCGGGAATCGCCAGCGGATTGCGCGAGCTGAAGTGGACGGCCGGCGCGGACGTTCCTCCTGCCATTTGCGATGCGGAACGCCTGGTGCGCATCCTGGACTCCCTCGTCGACAACGCGGCGAAATTCACGCCGCAGGGATCGCAGATTCACTTGCGGCTGGATGCGGTGAACGAGCGCGAGCGCGATTGGGTGCGCATTCAAGTGAGCGACAACGGCCCGGGAATTCCCCAGGATCGGCTGCCGGTGATCTTTGATTCGTTCCGTCAGGGAGACGGGTCGGCCACGCGCGAGCACGGCGGCATCGGCATCGGTCTAGGCGCTGGCCAAGAAGCTCGTCGAAGAAATGGCGGGCAGCCTCGGCGTGGAGAGCGCGATCGGCAAGGGCACCACGTTCAACGTGATGCTCCCGGTCTAATTTCTCCGCGCGCTCGTCGCCGCGGCCCACGCGCGCGCCAGTGCCTCCGGAGTCGGCGGCACGTCGTCCCCGATCCAACCGTGATCGCGCAGCGCTTGAGCGAGCGCGATCATCTCGCCGCCGCGCAGCGTGAGGTCGCGAACCCAGGACTCGGGAAGCCCTTTCGCGAGATCGATGGCCGGGCCGTCCCAGGCGAGGCGCCCCTGGTCCAGAACCAGGATGCGGTCGCAGTGCTCGAGCAGGATCGGCAGATCGTGGGACACGACGAGGTAGGCTGCGCCGCGCGCGTGAATCGATTCCAAAATCGAGCGAAAGCGGTCCAATCCTTCCGCATCGAGCCCCGTGGTCGGCTCGTCGAAGACCACGAGCCTCGGGCGAAACGCGAGAACGCCGGCAATGGCCGCGCGCCGCGCTTCTCCGCCGGAGAGCGTCTCCGGGGCGCGTTCCCCGAACACGGAAGGGTCCAGGCCCACCGCGCGCAACGCTTCCTCCGCGCGCAGCGGAGCGTCCGTCTCGCGAACGCCGACGGCGCGCGGACCGAAGGTCACATCGGCGAGCACCGTCTCCTCGAAGAAGCCGGTCTCGGGCTCTTGGAACACGACCCCGATCGCGCCCGGCGAGGGCAAGCCCCCCCGGGATCGCAGTCGCTCGTCGTCCCAGATCTCCCCGCTCGCAGGATCGACGAGACCCGCCAGGATCGTGGCCAGTGTCGTCTTGCCCGATCCTGAGCGTCCGACGAGGCCGATCCGCTCCCCGGGATGGATCGCGAGGTCGATCCCGGTAAGGATCGCGCGTTCGGACGGAAGCCCGACGTCGGCCTTCCACCCGACCGATTCGAGCCGCACGAGCGGCCGGCGTTCGTTCTCGGGGATCATCGGGACACCAGCTCCTGAAGAAGCGCGTCCACGTCGTTCCATCGCCCCGCCGGCGGAGGCCCGATCACGATCCCTTCGAAGATGAGGCGCCGGCGGAATCGGTGCAGCGGGGACCAGATCGGCTGGAAGCGATCCGAGTCGGCGTGAGCGAGGAATTCGGCGGGAGGGCCGTCGAACGCGATCCGTCCTTCGTGCAGTCCCAGAATCCGATTCGCTTTCATGAATTCGTTGGAGCGATGGGTCACATGGACCACGGTCAGAGAGCTGCCACCGCGCATTCGCTCGAGCCTTCCCAAGAAGTCGGCGCGAGCGTCCGGGTCGAGGCGAGAGGTGGGCTCATCGAGGAGGAGAAGGGACGGCTGCACCACCATCGACGAAGCCAGCGCCAATCGCTGCTTCTCGCCTTCGCTCAGCAAGTGCGGCGGCCGCTTGGACATGCGCTCCAGATCGAACGATCGGAGTGATTCCGCGACCGCTGCACGAATTCGTTCCGAGGGCTCGGCCCGACACTCCAGCCCGAACGCGAGGTCGAGCGCCGTGGTGCCGCCGACGATCTGGTTGTCGGGGCTCTGGAAGACGAGAGCCACCGATAGAGAATCATGCGGCGAATCGAATATGATCTTCCCCGTCTCCGGAGGCCAGAGCCCGGCAAGAGCCTGGAGGAAGATCGATTTCCCCGCCCCGTTGGCCCCGACGACCCCGATATATTCGCCTGCGTGTATTTCTAAATGCTCAACGTAAAGGACCGGGCGTCGGGCATTCTGGGACCGGGGGGAGTCGCCGGCAGGTGCGACCTTCTCGTCCCCGACCTGAATCTCGCAGCCGGTCAGTCGAATCATCGGGGGCGATCGGTCTCGCCCGAGCGAATCCACTGATGCACTCGGTCGAGAACCTCCTGTAGGGGGAGCCCTCGATCCTCGGCGATGCGCCGGCAGCTCTCGAACTCGGGGGTGACTCGCGTCGCTCCATCTCCGAGCTGTCCGATCTTGATCCGCACCGGACCCCACGGAGTCTCGATGGAGCTCGCCTCTCTCCGGAGGATCGACCGGCGCTCCCGGCGGCGCCGCACTCCGAACGTCGAGGTTTCCCGCAGCAGCAACGTGATGGTCTTCTCTTCCTGGTCCGGGCGGACCAGCAGCGTGATCAGATGCCCGGGCCTTCCCTTCTTCATCGCGCACGGCGTCACGAAGGCGTCGAGCGCGCCCGCCGCCAGCGCTCGGTCGATCGCGTGGGCCAGGACTTCGGGCGTCATGTCGTCCACGTTGGCTTCCAGCACGACGACCTCGTCTTCGTCCCAGAACGTCCCGTTTCGTGAAGCGCCCGCGGTGTCGGCCGATTTCGCCGCGCCGGCGGCGCCCGACTTCCCTTCGCCGACGGACGCAGCCGGCGCACCGAGCGCGACGCGCAGCACGTTGGGCCTCTCTTTGTTGTCCCGCGTCCCGCACGAGACTCCGACGCGATCCACGCGAATCGACGGCGTCGATTCGAATGTGCCGAGCGTGGTCAGAATCGCCGCGCCGGTCGGAGTCAGCAGCTCGGCGCGAACGTCGACCCGCACCAAGTCGAGTCCGCGGGTGAGCTCGAGAACCGCAGGCACCGGGACCGGAACTTCGCCGTGCGCCGTCTTCGTCGTTCCAGTGCCGTCGTGGAGCTCGGAAAACGTGAAGCGTTCGATGCCGAGCAATTCGAGCGCAAGCACGGAGCCCACGACATCGAGAATGGAATCGAGCGCGCCGACTTCGTGGAAGTGAACGCGCTCCACGTCGATGCCGTGCACGCGGGCTTCCGCTTCGGCAAGCCGTCGGAACACGCGCGCGGCGTCGGTCTTCGTCCGCGGCGAGAGCGCACTCGCGGCGATCATCTTCTCGATGTCGGACAAGTGGCGATGAACATGCTCCTGCGGAGTCTCGATCGTGAGCCGCAAGCGCTCGGAATCCGTGCACGCGCGCCTCGTTCGCTTCCATGCGGAACGCGGGAACGGGAAGCGTCGCGAGAAGGCGTCGAATTTCGTCGAGTGGTGCGCCGGCATCGACGAGCGCAGCCAGGATCATGTCGCCGGATGCGCCGGAGACGGGATCGAAGTGTGCGACGCGCACGGATCCCTGGGCGGTCATTCCGGCTCCCGCGCCAGCAGCCCGTTCACGAGCGATGCGGCGAAGCCCGCGCCGAATCCGTTGTCGATGTTCACCACCGTGACTCCCGGCGGCGCAACTGTTCAGCATGCGCGAGCAGCGCGGCGATGCCGCCGAAGCTCGCGCCGTACCCGATCGACTGGTCGGCACGGCAATCACCGGCACGCGCGTGAGCCCGCCCACCACGCTCGGGCAGCGCGCCTTCCATGCCGGCCACCACGATCAACACCGTGGCCCGGCGAATTTCTTCGCCGCGGCGAGCAGTCGATGAAGCCCGGCGACGCCGACGTCGTAGAGGCGGCCGACGTCGTTGCCGAACACTTCGGCGGTGACGGCCGCTTCCTCGGCCACGGGAACATCCGAAGTTCCCGCGGTCATGACCAATACATGGCCGGGGAGTTTGCGCGCGCCGCCGCGGCTCCAGTGCACCGTCCGCGCTTCGTCGTGAACGACGGCACCGGGGAAACGATGCGCGAGCGACGCGGCGATCTCGGGAGATGCGCGGGTCACGAGCACTTCGCCGGGAGCAGCGAGAAGGCGCTCCACGATCGACTCGACTTGCGACGACGTCTTGCCTTGTGCCAGCACGACTTCAGGGAAGCCGCGGCGGAGCTGCCGATGATGATCGACCCGCGCAAATCCAAGATCCTCGAACGCGAGGTTCTCGATCTGCTTCGCGGCGGCGTCGATCGTCACGGTGCCGGCGCGCACCCCCTGCAACAAGTCGTGGACCATGCGTTCCATGCGGGGAATGTAGCACGCGGACGTCGCCGTTCCGGCTCGCCGCGTCACTCGCGCGGCGCGTGACTCTGGAACGCGCTATCGCCGGGGCGGCCTTCCGCGATGCGGCCGACCGCGCCCGCCTCGGCGGCGCCGGGGACCGCGGAATCCGCGCCGCGGCTCGCCGCCGCCGCGCGGCATCGGCTGGATCGCGGGGTCCGGGCGCACCGACACGAGCACCGAGAGTGCGCCGAGCGATGCCGCGACGCCGAGCGCGAGAGGGAGCCATCGATCGAGCGCGATCGCCCAAACCGTGCCTTGGTTCTCCGGCCCCCACGATGTGACCGTGTTGCCGAGTGCGGCGATCACCGGAAGGCAGGCGAACGACAAGATCCCGACGCGCGCGAGCCAGCCGCGCTCCGATTCCCAGAATGCGCGCGCCGCACGCGCAGCGACGAGCACGACCATGGGAAGGATCGTGAGCGCGACCACGATCATCGCATCTTGTTGTGAAGCTCCCGAAGCCTTGGTTTCGCTGGCCACCGCCTGCGGGAGGAGAAGTCCAGCCAGCGCCAGCCACACGAGGAGAAATGTGTACTCCTGGCGCCGCACACGTCCCGGAGAGAATCCGCGCAGAACGAGCCATCCCAGTCCGAGCACGAAGAGCGGGGGAATCGGCGCCGGAAGTCTCGGGAGTCGAGATGCGGCGGTCGCGTCGATTGCGGGGATTGCAGAAGTTGCGTCGATCGCCGGAGTCGCTCCGGGTCCGAACAGCACCTCCGAACCGACCAGAACATAGAGCAGCAAGTAGATCCAGGGGAGCAGGCCCGCGCCCCGCCAGCTCGAGCCGCTCCACGACTCGATGCTCACGATGAGTGCCACGAGGAGGATCGCAGCGATCACGAGCACGTCGGTCTCGCGAAACGGCGAGACGATCCAACGGTAGGCGTCCTTCCACACCGGCTCGGGAGACGCGACCCACGCGATCGGTGCCCCGCTCCAGCCCGCGGCCCACATGCTTCCCCACGTGGACATCGCGAACATTGCCGCGACGACTCCGGCGACGATCGTCGCGCATCCGAATACGCCCCACAGCACGCTCGCCCCTGGACGGCGCGAGGGAAGCGTGGTGGCGCGCGAGCGCCGCAGCCCGAGTGAAAACCATAAGACGATCGCGGCGATGACGGTGGAGAGCGTGGCGGGATGTACGCTGAGACTCGCGCCGAAGAGCGCGCCGGCCACGCTCGCTTCGATCGCGGATTGGCCGGTGAGTCCCACCTCGCGATGCTTCGCTTCGAGCGCGATCAGCCAAGCGATGCCGGCCAGCGCGAGCGTCTCGGCGAGAAGGAGCGGATGACTCTGGTTCGTCGCGACGAGAAACGGCGCCGAGATGGCCAGCAGCGCCGCGGCGACGATCGCGGAGGCGTTGCCGATCATGCGCCGTCCGAGCGCGAAGTACACCAGCAGGAGAATCGTCGCCACGATGGGCGCTGGACTCTGCAGCATGCTGGTCGATCCGCCGGCCATGCGGGGAATCCAGAACAGCACGAACGAGAGAAGGAGAATCACGCCGATGCCGATCACGCCCCACGGCCAGTCGAGATTCCAGGCGAGCGCTCGGCTCCATCGATGCGTCGGTCGGAATCCGCGTCGCCGCTGCGGCCGTCGCCTCGACTTCTCGTTCGCCGCGCCTTCGTCTCACTCGCGCTCCTGTCGCGCGCGAAGAAGCTCTTCCAACATCGGCTGTACTCGCTCCCACACCTTCTCCTCTCCTCCTTCCACCGCCACGATCTTGAAGCGGTCCGGCGCGCGCTCTGCGATCGCGCGGAACGCGTCGCGCACGCGATCGTGAAACTCGAGCGGCTCACGCTCGATGCGATCGAGCCGCTCATCTCCGCCGCCTCGCGCACTTCGCCGAGCGAGGCCGGTCGCCGCCGGCACGTCGAAGTAGAGCGTCAAGTCGGGACGAAGTCCCGCCGTCGCCCATTCGTTCATCGACTCGACGAGCTCGTGTCCGATGCCGCGGCCGCCGCCCTGATACGCGGTCGACGAGTCCGCGAATCGATCGCAGACCACGTCGAACCCGTTCGCGAGCGACGGACGAATGACTTCGTCGACGAGCTGAGCGCGGGAGGCCAGATAGAGGGCGAGCTCCGCTCGTGCCGTGAGAGCGGAAACCCGCGTGAGAAGGATCTCGCGGATCATCTCCCCGACTTCGGTGCCGCCGGGCTCCCGAGTGGTGCGGACTTTTCGTCCACGACCGCTCAGAAACTCGGCGACCCGCCGAAGCTGGGTCGTTTTCCCCGATCCTTCTCCCCCTTCGAGGGAGATGAAGATCCCCACCCGGCTCCCCATCGTCACTCCCGCGTCATCCCATCAGCCGGTGCGCGCCGGATGATCCCCCACGGGAAAGCCGGCGTCAAACTCCGCCTTCTCGCGCGCGACGGAGAAGACCCGAGCGGGGAACGCCAAACGTCTCCGCGACACGACGAGCCGCCGACTCCGCGCTGAGCCCGAAACTCTCCGCGAAGCGGAGAAGATCGAGAGGATCGACGGGGATTCGATCTTGCGAGGCGGTCGAGCCGGAAACCACCAGCGTGAACTCCCCGAGCGGCTTCTCGGGAATCGACTGCAAGAGTGCGCCGACCGGCTCCTCACGAATCTCTTCGTAGAGCTTCGTGCCTTCCCGAACCATGGTGACCAGACGATCCGCGCCTGCGGTCGAGACCAAATCTTCCAGCGTCTCACGAATTCGATGCGGGGCTTCGAATATGACGAGAGGTCGCGGGTCGCTCAGCAACTCTCCGAGCCGGGCGAGGCGCTTCGCCCGAGTCGCCGGGAGGAAGCCCTCGAAGACGAAGGCTCCTCCGCCGGAGGAAGACACCGACAGCGCCATCGAGACGGCCGAGGGCCCCGGGACGACTTCGATGCGAACGCCCGATCGGTATGCTGCCTGCAGCAATCGAGCGCCGGGATCGGAAACTCCCGGCGTGCCGCCATCCGTGATCAGAACGACCGTTTGTCCCTGTTTGACTCGATCGATCAGCGCGTCGCTGCGTGACTCCTCCTTCGCGGAGAAGATCGAGACCATCGGCTTCTTGGGGAGCCCAAGCTTGGCGAGCAGGAGCCCCGCACGCCGGGTGTCTTCGGCGGCAATCGTGTCTGCTTCCTGAAGCGCCTGCCGCGCACGATCCGAGATGTCGTTGAGGTTTCCGAGAGGCGTCGCGACGACCCGGAGCAGACCACCCGAATCGGGCACGGTCATCGACTCGGAGGATTGGACTTGGGGGAGTCGGTCTTCCGGGTCATCGAATCGATGGCGCGATCGATGGCGAGAGCGCTGTCCCGCGGGAGTCGAAAGTCAGGACCGATCGTTCGACTGAGCAGTTTGGCGATCACCGGTGGCCGTCGCTTGTATTGATTGCGGCGAATTCGCGCAGTGATCGAACGTACGAACTCTGGATCGAATCCCGCCTCGACGATTCGCGAGAGCGGAATCCTCTGATCGACGATACGATAGAGCAACCGATCGATTGTTTCGTACGTCGCACCTAAGTCAGCCTCGTCCGTTTGCCCTTTCCAGAGGTCCGCGGTCGGCGGCTTGTCGATCACGCGCTGCGGAACACCGAGGTGGCGGGCCATCGCGCGAATCTGCGTCTTATACAGATCTCCGATTGGATTGATCGCCGAGGCCATATCTCCATGCAGAGTCCCGTAGCCGAGGAGCAGCTCCGTCTTGTTGCTCGTTCCCAGAACGAGCCCGCCAACGGATGCGGAGATGTCGTAGAGGACAATCATTCGGCAACGCGCATACACGTTGCCGCGGCGCAGGTTGGTGGCATCCGGGATCGTCGAGACATATGCGTCGGCCATGGCCGCAATGCTGACCGTCCGCACGGCGACCCCGCATTCCTTGGCGACGAGCTCCGCATCCTCCAGGCTATCCGGGCTCGAGCTGGCGGCGGGCATCATCACCGCGGTCACGTTTTGCGCGCCCAAAGCCCGGACGGCCAGCACGCAAACGACGGCGGAATCGAGCCCGCCCGAGAGTCCGAGCACTCCCTTGTCGAGGCCGGCCGCAGCGCATTCTTCCCGAAGAAACGAGATCAGGATCTTCTCGACGGTCGGCATGTCGAGATCGAGCTCGTCCTCCCGTTCGTCCGGCGCGCCGGGGCTTCCGGGGGGACGAGACGAATCGGTCCAGTGACGCGGTTCACCGGATCTCGTTTTCCGCGGCGTCCCCGGCGTGCACGAGCTGGCGGGAACGAACGATGCGCTGCAGCTCCGCGATCACGACCGCGAGGCGCTCGTCTCGAAGAAGCGGGGTGTGGATCCGTTCCCGGCGCACCAAATCGAAATCCACGATCGCGGTCGGCCGGTCGGGCTCGTGGTACGCCCCTTTCACCAGCACTTCGCCCGAGGGCGTGACGATCTCGGATCCTCCCCAGAAACCGACGCCGTCTTCGAATCCGCAGCGATTCGCGTACATCATGAAGACCGTCAGGGAGGACGCATACGTGAGAAGCAGCCGCTCCCAAGCGATCGTGCTCTTCGCTTTGCCTTCGCCGCCGACGGCGCGTGTGGGACTCGCCGCCAGCGCCAGCACCGCGAGCGCTCCGTCCTGCGCCGCCAGATAGGGAATGGGCAGGTGCCACACGTCCTCGCACACCAGCATCGCCAGGCGGCCGAAGCGCGTGGAGAACGAGCGCACGGTCTCGCCGGCCGCGAAGTAGCGCCCCTCTTCGAAGAGGCCGTAGTTCGGCAGATGCACTTTGCGATGCACGTGCACCAGCTCACCGGCTTCCATGTACGCCGCGGAATTGAAGAAGAGATGCTCCGGCGTCTCCTCCACGAATCCGAACGCGAGCGACACTCCGCGCGACGCTTCTTTCATCGCGCGAATCTCGCGCGAGTCGAGATCGATCGCGCACTCGGGAACGAGATCGCGAAGACCGTAGCCGGTCAGCGAAAGCTCGGGGTAGAGGAGCAGATCGACGCCGTCGGCTTTCGCTTCGCGCGCCAGGTCGATCATGGTGTCCAGATTGCGCGGGACGTCGCCGAGCTTCGGCGAGAACTGCGCGATGCGAACCAATGGACGCGGAGATTCCATGGGTGATCAGGCGACGGCGCGGCGGACTGGCGCGGCTTGGGCCAGGATTTCGCCGATCACGTCCGCGGCGACGGCGACGTCGTCTTCCGAGACGTCCAAGTGAGTGACGGCGCGAAGGCGAGTGGGCCCGAAGTTCACCAGCAGAACTCCGCGCGCTTCGGCCTCGCGCTGGATGTCCTGCGGCGCGCGTCCCGTGTTGGCGACGTCGAACACCACGATGTTCGTCTTCGTGGAATCGAGGTCGACGGCGACGCCGTCCATGCGGGCCAAGCTTTCCGCGAGCCGGCGCGCGTTCGCGTGATCGCGCGCGAGTCCGGCCATGTTGTGATCGAGACCCCAGAGCGCTGCGGCGGCGAGCACTCCCGATTGCCGCATCCCGCCGCCCATTTGCTTTCGATAAGTCCACGCGCGCTCGATCGTTTCCCGCGTTCCGGCGACGAGCGACCCGACCGGTGCGCCCAAGCCCTTGGACATGCACACCGACACCGTGTCCGCCGCTGCCGCGATGCGCGCGGGAGTGGTTCCGCTCGCGGCCGCGGCATTCCAGAGACGCGCACCGTCGAGATGAAACGGCAGGCCGGCGTCATGAGCGACGCGCCCGACGGCATCGAGCGTCTCCAGCGGCCAGATGTTTCCGCCCGCGTAATTGTGGGAGTTCTCCGCCCACACCAAGCTCGTGCGCGGGACGTGCCGGACCGGCGGACGAATGGCGCGGCGCACGGCGTCCGGATCGAGAATTCCCTGGCGGCCGTCGAGCGGATAGAAGCTCACACCCCAGAGAGCGGGGGACGCGCCGGCCTCGAAGTTCGCGACGTGGGACCAGCGCTCCAGGATCACCTCGGTGCCGGGGTCGGCATGGATCCGTACCGAGATCTGGTTCGCCATCGTCCCGCTCGGAACGAAAAGCGCCGCTTCCTTCCCCAGAAGGCTCGCGACGCGCTCCTCCAGACGGAGCACGGTAGGGTCGTGGCCGAGAACGTCGTCGTCGACCTCGGCGGTCGCGATCGCCTGCCGCATGCCGGAGGAGGGGCGGGTGACCGTGTCGGACCGCAAATCAATCGTTTTCACACGAATGAGACTACCACGCGCTCCCAGGCCGGGCCAGGCGGTCGGCCGCTCCGGCGCCCGCCGATCGTGGCGATGCATTCGGCCTGTCAGGGAGCGCGCTCACCCGGAGTGGCGGCCGAGCCTTCGCTCGGGACCGCTTCGAGAAGAACGCGCGCGTCGCCCTCGCGCCGAGTGATGCGCCGGCCATCCAAGTACTCGAGAAGGGGGACCGAGTACTTCCGCGACATCCCCGTCTCGTCGCGCAGCGTGGCGAGCGTGATCGATCCGTCTCGTCGCGCGATCTTCCGTAGCGCCTCGCGCAGGCGCTCCATGGCGTCGCGATGAACGAGCATTTCGGGGAGGATGCGCACCAGCACTTCGGAGTCGATGAGCGCGGCGATCACTTCCATCGCCAGCGCGCGTTCCTTCGGTCCGCCGAGCACGTCCGATGTGCCGGGCGGCGCAAGCGCCGCTTCCTGATAGATGCGCGTCAGCCGGGCGTGCTCAGCCGCCGCCTTGCCCTCGAACGAAATCTCGCCGCCCCCGAAGCGCACTTTCTCGCCGCGAAGCGCCACGTGTCCTTCCGTGGCGAGCTCGCCGAGCAGCTCGCCCACGATTGCGGCACTGGCCGACTTTCCGAGCGCAGCGCGCAGCTCTTCGCGCGTGATCCCCCAGCGCAGCGGATGCCGCTCGCGGCAGCGATGCGCTTCTTCCAAAATACTGCGGCGCGCCACGGCCCACGCATCGGACGAGATGAGCTTCCCGGAATCCGCGCGTCGCAGCGTTCCCGCGTCGATCTCCTGCGCGATCATCCGGTCGACGTCCTCGCGCGACATCGATGTCGCCGCGACCAAGGCCTCCGGTTTCACTCCCGCGAGCCCGGACTCCGCCACGGTCTCGAGAAAAATCGCGCCGGCGCCCCCTTCCTCTCGACTCTTGAGTGCATCGACTTCGTCGCTGCGATGGCGGCCGTGCTTCTTCGGATGCGCGTCGATGATCGTGCCGCCGGCCATCGTGTTCATCGGCGAGTAGGAGCGCAGTACGAAACGATCTCCGACGGCGGGAACGATCGGCGTCTCGAGTCGAATCTGAGCGAGCGCGGAGGCGCCGGGCTCCAGCGCGTCCGTCTCCAGAAGCACGACGCGGCCGAGATCTTCCGAAGCTCCCAGATGAAAACGCACCCGCTCACGATTGCGCACGGAACGAACCCAGCGCGGCGAAACGCGCAGCCGCACGTCGATCATGGAGGACGAGGTCAGCGAGCCCGGAGAAACGAGCTGATCGCCCCGCGACACCTCGTCTTTGGAGAGCCCGTGCAGCGCCAGCGCGACCCGATGTCCCGCGTCCGCGCGCGGCACGTCTTCCCCATGGACTTGGACGCGGCGCACGCGAGTCTCGCGATCGGAGGGAAGCAGAAGCAGGCGATCGCCCACCGCGACCGATCCCGAAAAACACGTCCCGGTCACCACCGTCCCGAATCCTTCCATGACGAACACGCGATCGACCGGAAGGCGAAACGCGCCCGCGCTTCCTCGCACGGGAACGGCGCGCGCCGCGTCGATCAGGGCGCGCTTCAAGTCGTCGAGGCCTGCGCCGGTCACGGAAGAGACAGGAATGATCGGTGCGCCGGCGAGCGAAGTGGACGCGATCGCTTCCTGCGCGTCGAGGGTCGCGATCTCCAGGGAATCCGCATCGACGAGGTCCGATTTCGTGAGCGCGACCACGCCGCGGCGCACTTCCAAGAAATCGATGATGTCGAGATGCTCGCGCGTCTGCGGCATCACGCCTTCGTCGGCGGCGATCACGAGACAGACGAGATCGATGCCCCCCGCGCCGGCGAGCATGTTCTTCACGAATCGCTCGTGGCCGGGAACGTCGACGACACCGAAATGAACGTCGCCGATGTCCAGATGGGCGAAGCCCAGCTCGATCGAGATGCCGCGGCGCTTCTCTTCGGTGAGGCGGTCGGTGTCGACGCCGGTCAGCGCTTTGACCAGCGCGGTCTTGCCGTGATCGATGTGCCCGGCGGTTCCGAGGATGAGGGAAGTCACGCCGGCGTCCGTGGGCTCAAGCGCCGCGAGTCATGGCGCGAATGCAGACCCAGACGAGCGCCGCGATCGACGCGAGCGTGACGACCCACGCCGCCGCGCTCTCGAAACGCGTCGGGCGGTAGGCGGTCTTCTCTTTGATCATTCCCATGCGCGGGGCTCTCCGGAGGGTTCGGTTCTCTTCGACGGAAGCGCCGGCGATTCTACGTCATTTCTAAAACTCAATCCGCCCGTGGCCTATCGCACCAATACCCATTTCGCGGCGGCCTGCTCTCCGGAATCGGTCTGGACGCGGACGGTATAGAAGCCCGGAATCTGGGCGCCCGGATTCCACGTGAGCGTGCTGCGCCCAGCGGGAAGGGCTTGGGGGGCGCGGCGGGCGACGCGCCGCCCCGCAATGTCGATGAGCTCCATCGTGACAGCCCCGCCGCGTCCGAGCTCGATCGCGAGCGACATCGTCCGACCCGGCAGAGATGGGTTCGGCCACGGCGCGCCGAGCAGGATCGACGCCGGCAGCGTGACCTCGACGCCCGTGGTTGCCACCGCGTCGGTCGCGAGCGCGGTGACGTGAAGCTGATTCATTGCTCCCTGCCAGGTCCAGGTGGCGCCCGTGGGGGACGTGGCGACTTCGCCGGTCTCGAGTGCAGCGACAATCGTCGCGCCATCGATGGCGAGGGCCGCCGTTCCCACTTGCGAGAGCGTGCCGATCGCCGGCCAGGTGACGCCGGCGTCCGTGCTGCGGTAGGTGTCACCGGTCGAAGTGATGGCGATCAATGCACTCGGTGTCGCACGGATTTTTACCGCGTTCGGCGCAGCAAACGTCCCCTTGGCGATCCAATGGATGCCACCGTCGATGCTCTCGTAAACCTCGCCGGTGGCAGTGAGTGCGTAGTGCGCGCCGCTCGGGGGAATGCGCGTCAATGACACGAAGTTCGACGCGGTCACCGCGGCGATCGCCGTGAAACTGGTCCCCGAATTCGTGGAGCGATAGATGCCGCCCGACTCCGCGAGAAGAAGAATCGAAAGATCGGCGCGCACCAGAAGATCCGCGATGTCGGGCGTGCTGACCGTGCCGACTGCGTTCCAAGCGACGCCGGCGTTCGTCGATCGATAGACCACGCCCGTTCGACTCGCGAGATACAGCTCGGAAGGCGAGGATCCCGCCGCGAGACCGACCGCATCGCGCACCGGAAGCGCGGCGTGGATCGACCAGGACACACCCTGGTTCGTGGAGGCGAACAACTCGCCGGTGTCCACGAGGCCGTACCAGGTCGCACCGCGCGAAGGCGCGGCGAACGCGGCGCAGAAGAGGGCGGCGATCGACGCCGCAAGTCGGGAGGATCTCATGGCGGAGCTCCTAGAAGGACCGACCGCCCGAGCATAGATCCTCGGATTTCGTCGATTCAAGGGAGCCCGGCGGCTTCGGCATGGGCGCCCATTTACTTCGAACGCCAGTAGGCGGGGCCATCCGGGGAGCTCGTGCGCCGGACCATGTCACCGTGCGCGGGCTCCGGGAATGGGGGACTCGAATCAAGGCACGGCCGCCCGCGGGGGGCGTGGCCGCGCCGGATCAGTCTCGCGAAGCGGCGACCGTTTCCGGCGTTTTCGCGGCGGTGACTTCGAATTTGAGCTGCTCTCCGTCCACGCCCACCTTCACCCGCGCGCCGTCCGAGATCTCGCCCTTCAGGATCTTGCGCGCCAGCGGCGTTTCGATCTCCGACTGAATGAAGCGCTTCAGCGGTCGTGCGCCGTACACCGGATCGTAGCCTTCGCGGGCGATGAGCTCGCGTGCATCCTCTTCCAGCTCGATCGTGATGCGACGCTCCGCAAGACGTCCCTGCAACTCGCGGAGCAGGAGATCCACGATGCGCTCGATCTCTTGCAGCGTGAGCGGGGAGAACAGCACGATTTCGTCCAGCCGATTCAAGAACTCCGGACGGAACTCCTGGCGAAGCTGCGCCATGACCTGCTTGCGTACGTCCTCGCGAATGTGCCCCTCGCGATCGATGCCTTCCAAGAGCAGCGGCGAGCCGATATTCGACGTCAGAATCACGATCGTGTTCTTGAAGTTCACCGTACGCCCTTGCGCATCGGTGAGCCGGCCGTCGTCGAGCAACTGCAGCAGCACGTTGAACACGTCGTGGTGGGCCTTCTCGATCTCGTCGAAAAGGAGCACCGAGTACGGCTTGCGGCGCACCGCTTCGGTGAGCTGGCCGCCCTCTTCGTAGCCGATGTATCCGGGAGGCGCGCCGACCAAGCGCGACACGGTGTGCTTCTCCATGTACTCGGACATGTCGATGCGGATGAGCGCGTCTTCGGAGTCGAAGAGCGAGCGCGCCAGCGTCTTGGCCAGCTGCGTCTTGCCGACGCCGGTCGGGCCCCAGAAAGAGGAACGAGCCGATCGGCCGCTTCGGGTCCTTGATGCCGGCGCGCGCACGCATGACCGCATCGGCGACCGCCGTCACCGCTTCGTCCTGGCCGATGACACCTTCGTGCAGCGTCTGGTCGAGGCGCAGGAGTTTCTCGCGCTCGGACTCCACGAGCCGCGAGAGCGGAATGCCGGTCCACCGCGCCACGACTTCCGCGATCTCTTCCTCCGTCACTTCCTCGCGCAGTAGTGCGCCGCCTTTGTGCTTCTCCGCGAGGACCGCCTCTTCCTTCTTGAGATCCGCTTCCAGCGCGGGGAGCTTCCCGTGCCGCAGCTCCGCGGCCTTGTTCAAGTCGTAGGTACGCTCCGCCGTTTCCATCGCCCGGCGCATCTCCTCGATCTTCTCGCGGATCTCGCGCACCTTCGCGATCGCGCGCTTCTCTTCGTCCCAACGAGCGCGCATGGCGGCAGCCTCTGCCTTCGCGTCGGCCAGCTCCTTGCGCAGCGCGGCGAGCCGGTCCTTCGATGCTTTGTCCTTCTCGTTCTTGAGCGCGGTCTCTTCGATCTCGAGGCGCATGACGCGCCGCGTGATTTCATCGAGCTCCGCGGGAAGCGAGTCGATTTCCGTACGAATCGACGCGCACGCTTCGTCGACCAGATCGATGGCCTTGTCGGGAAGGAAGCGGTCGGAGATGTAGCGATCGGAGAGGACCGCGGCGGACACCAGCGCCGCGTCCTGGATACGCACCCCGTGATGGACTTCGAAGCGTTCGCGCAGCCCGCGCAGGATGGAGATCGTGTCTTCGACGGACGGCGCATCCACCATCACCGGCTGGAACCGGCGCTCCAACGCCGCGTCCTTCTCGATGTGCTTGCGGTGCTCGTCGAGCGTGGTGGCCCCGATGCAATGCAGCTCGCCGCGGGCCAGCATCGGCTTCAGCATGTTGCCGGCGTCGGTGGAGCCTTCGGTCTTGCCGGCGCCGACGATCGTGTGGATCTCGTCGATGAAGAGAATGATCCGGCCCTCGGCCGTCTTGATCTCTTGCAGCACGGCCTTGAGACGCTCTTCGAACTCGCCGCGGTACTTCGCGCCGGCCATGAGCGAGGTCATGTCGAGTTGGAAGATCGTCTTGTCTTTCAATCCTTCGGGGACGTCGCCGCGCAGGATGCGCTGGGCGAGCCCCTCCACGATCGCCGTCTTGCCGACGCCGGGCTCGCCGATCAACACGGGATTGTTCTTGGTCTTGCGCGAGAGGATGCGGATGACCGCGCGAATCTCCGTGTCGCGGCCGATGACCGGATCGAGCTTGCCCGACTTGGCGAGCGCGACCAGGTCCATGCCGTACTTGGCGAGCGCTTCGTACTGCTGCTCGGGATTGTCGGAGGTGACGCGCTGCGCGCCGCGCACCGCTTGAAGCGCCTGCAGAACGCGCGGTCGCGTGGCGCCCGCGTCGGCAAGCAGGCGGCCGGCCGCCGTGCTCTTTCCTTCGTCGGTGAACGCGAGCAGCAAATGCTCGACGGAGAGGTATTCGTCCTTGAGCTTCTTCGCTTCGTCGCCGGCCTTCACCAGGAGCTGGTTCAGGCGCTGGGTGACGTAGACCTTTCCGGCTTCCGTCGCCGTACCCGTGATCCGGGGACGGCGCTGGAGCTCTTCTTCGACCCGTGCGCGCAGCGGAGCGACGGCGACTCCGGTGCGCTCGAGAAGCGCGGGGACGAGGCCGTCTTCCGCTTCGAGCAGCGCGGCCAGAAGATGCTCGCCGTCGACTTCCTGATGCGAGAGCCGAAGCGCCTTCGCCTGCGCGGACTCCAGCGCTTCCCGCGTTTTCTGGGTGAACTTCGATGGGTCCATCGTGCTCCCCTAGTCGCGGCTCCGTCCGCCAAGGAGACCCGCGCGAATTGCGAAGTACAGAAGCTGGGCGACCGCGGTCACCGTGGCCGCGACATAGGTGAGCGCCGCCGCGTCGAGCACGGCCGCGACGCCCTTGCCTTCTTCGCGCGACTGAATGATGCCCAGCGTCTGCAGCTGCTGCTTCGCGCGGTTCGATGCGTCGAATTCCACCGGCAGCGTGACGAACTGGAACACCACCATGCCGGCGAACAGCAGCACGCCCAACTGTGCGAGCTGCGTCATCTGCAGAATGATTCCCATCATGATCAGCGGCCACGCCAGCCACGATCCGATGCTCGCCATCGGCACGATCGCACTCCGAAAGTTGAGCGGCGCGTATCCGGTGGCGTGCTGCAACGCGTGTCCCGCTTCGTGACAGGCGATGCCCACCGCCGCGATCGAGCGGTTTTCGAAATTTCCGGGAGAAAGGCGCAGCGTCTTCGTGCGCGGATCGTAGTGGTCCGAGAGAAATCCCTGGACCGGCTCGATCTTCACGTCGCGGACGCCCGCACCCTGGAGCATGCGGTCTGCGGCTTGCGCGCCCGTCAAGCGGCTCGAGGCCGCGACTTGGCTCCACTTGGAGTAGGCGCTCTTCACCTTGAACTGCGCCCACATCGCCAGAAGCATCGTGGGACCGATCAGCATGAGGTAGAGCGGGTCGAACATGCCGAACATCGGCATCGAATCTTCTCCCTTCGATTCCTTGAAGACGGGCGAATGGGCGGCCGAAACGCCGGCCGCCCCGTTGCGCCGCTAGCTCGCCGAAGCCACCGGAATCGAGCGGGGCTTCGTCGCTTGGATCTTGGGCAGAATCAGAGTCAGAAGACCGTTCTTCGATTCCGCGGAGATCTTCCCCGCGTCGATCGTGTCGCTGAGCCGAAAGCTCCGCGCGAACGCTCCGGGCCCGAACTCCCGCACGTGAGAGCAGCGGCCGCCCTCGTCGTGGGAATGAACACGTCCCTCGATCCTCAAGATCCCATTCTCGAGGTTCACGTCGATGTCCTCGGTCCGGACTCCCGGCAATTCGGCCTCCACGCGAAACCCTTCGGGGGTTTCGAGAATGTCCACCCGGGGGCTGGACTCGAAGGTTGCCACAGTCGTGGACTCAGCGCCAACTCCGGACTCCGGCGCACAGCCGTTCGTTCCGCACGCAGTTTGCGAATGCGTCTTCACTCTCGTTCCTCCTTCTAACATGGCTCACCTCGGAAGGCGGACCCGCCGCCTTCCCGAATCGGATCGTGAAGGCGCCCTAGGACGCCTTCACCTGAATCTTGCGCGGCAGCGCGGCCTCGGACTTCGGCAGCGTCACCGTCAGCACGCCGTCCTTGAACGACGCTTCGATCTTCTCGGCGTCGATGGGGACTCCGAATCGAATCGCACGGGAGAACTTGCCGGCGAATCGCTCGCGACGGTGCACGTTGGATCCCTCGTCCTTCGTCACCTGCTCGCGCGTTCCCTCGAGATGCAGCTCGTCGCCGACGACACGAATGTCGAGATCGCCGGGCGCGAAACCAGGAACCTCGGCTTCCACTCGGAAGCTCTTCTTGTCCTCCGACACGTTCCACGCGGGGAATGTGCTCTGCCCGCCGGCACGGAACGGAGTGTCGGAAAAGAAGCCCTCGAGCAGCTGATCGGCCCAATCCGTCGCTAGGGCCGGAAGGCTCGTTCGAACTTGCGGGAAGTACATCGTGCTCTCCTTCGTTTGGCGCCGCGCGATTGCGACGCTGGCTGGCTTGGCGCCCCCATTGCCGGGAGCGCGTTACGGAAGGGGATTCTGCAGAGAGCGTGCCGATCGCTAAAAATCTACATAATGCGTTGCTATGTATTTGCTTAGGCGCACGGCCGGTTTGGGACGGATCCGCACTTGACTGCCAATCTGGCCGCTGGTCTAGCACTTGCGCAGACCACTACTGTCCACATGGCAGGATAGCGCGCGAGGCGAGAAACGCCCCGGCCACTCGACCGGGCGGCGTCTGTCCTGACGTTCTTGGGGACCGGCCCTCATTCGTCGGGCGAAGCATCCGGTGTGCTTGGCGACTTCCTTCAACGACGGCTCTCCACCTCCAGCTCGAGCGGCCATCGCGCTCTCTCGAGGCGACGAGCGTCCGCGAAACATCGGGACTCGCGAGCCCGTCATTCCTTGTGCCGCATTCCGATCGAGGTACGGACCGGAGCAGCGATTTCTGGGCGATTGCACTGCGTCGTGTTTCATAGGCAGTATCGTCGGCGGGAATTGGATCGAGCCCCCCACCCAGGAGCCTTCCCCATGCATCCGAGACTCTTGAATCGAGCCGTGCGACTCACGACGCTGGCCCTATTCCTTGCGCTCTTCGCATTCGTTCCGGCGGTTCGCGCAGCGGAAGCCTCGCGCGCATCGGCGATTGTTCCCGAAACGCAGGACGGCCAGCTTCCACTCTTCGTGCGCACCGCGCCGGGTGGGGCCGCGGCACTCGCCGCTCGCGTCGAAGCACTCGGCGGACGAGTGACGCATCGCTTCGAGAATCTCGACGCCATCTCCATCACGGTGCCGAGGGCGGTCGCGGAGGAATTCGCGGCGAATCCCGCGGTGATCTCGGCGGAGCGCCAGAGATGGGTGCATCGCACGATTGCGCCGGTGGAGCTGCCTCGCATGTTAGCTCCGCATTCCGCGCGCCGCATGGATCCGGGTGAAGAGTTCGCCGCGCTCGATTCCGAGCTCGGAAATTTTCGGGCGCACACGGCACCGCTCTCTCCGCGCGGCTCCGATCCCGAATCGTTCTTCGGCTACGACTTGATCACCGGCGCGGCCCAGGCGTGGAAGGTCGCGGGACACGGTGACGGAATCGTGGTCGCGATCATCGACACCGGCGTCTACCCGGATCACCCGATGATCATGGGGAACGTGATCGGCGGGCAGAACCTCGTTCCCGCCGAGGAGGAACAGGCGATCGATGCGGACGGCGATCACGTTCCCGATGGACTCTCGTTCGATTGGAACGCGATCGAGAACAATGGGCACGGTACGTTTTGCGCCGGGCTCGTCGCCGGGCACGCGGACCTCGAGTTCCCGCTCGACCATCCGCTGGTGGCCTCGCTCGAGGTCCACAGCCCCGAGTCCGTCGAGATCGGCGACAAGTCCGCGATCGTGCGGCTGCGCGGCGTCGCACCCGGCGCTTCGCTGTACGCGATCAAGATCTTTCCGTACGACGGCGGTTTCTCTCCCGACGCGCGCGTGGCCGAGGCGATCGACCGGCTCGTCACCATGAAGCGTAGCGGCGAGCTGGATGTCGACGTGATCAGCATGAGCCTCTCGGGCCCCGTGCTCTTCGACGGGCTCAACTCGCTGGACGCGATGGTCGACGTCGCGTCTTCGTTCGGCATCACCTGCGTGTCCGCAGCTTCGAACGAAGGCCCGTCTCTCATTTCCGTCGGAAGCCCGGGGAGCGCGTTCTCCTCGCTCACCGTCGGCGCCGCGCAGGATCCCTTGCACACACGGGTCGCCGGCGAAGTGGCGTTCGGGATTCCCGCCGGCATGGGAGGCCTGCTGTATTCCTGGGATGTTCCCAAGATGATCGAGTTCAGCTCGCGCGGTCTCACCGCGGATCGCCGCGTGAAGCCGGACATCCTCGCGACCGGCTTTCTGGTCTTCTCGTCCGGATTGCGCGACTCGGACCAGAACGGGGTGAACGACACACCTTCGTTCGGCTTCGGATCAGGCACGTCGTTCTCGACGCCGACCGTTGCCGGCGCTGCCGCGCTCGTGACTGCATACGGCGATCAGCTGGGCGGATTGGGGCGCGCACCGTTCGTGGCCAACGTCTTGAAGAAGGCCGCGGCGCCGATCGCGGAGAAAACCTCGGTGAGCGAGCGTGAGCAGGGCCGCGGCTACGTGCACATTCCCGGGGCGCTCGACCTCCTGCAAAACGGCGGCTACATCTCGGCCGGAGAGGCCGATCCCACGCACCAACTCCTGACGCGGATGTCGGTCATGAACGGAGCGGTCTCGGGGACGACGCCCGAGCTGCAGCCCGGTGAGACCTACAACGTGCTTTTGACTGTGCCGGGCACGGCGTCCGGAATCGAGTTCGAGTTCCCGACGGTGACGCTCGGGACGGAACAGAATCCGATCGTCGGCGACGCCATGGGCGCGCAGATTCACACCGCCAAGCGAGGCGGCTCCGGCGACTACGTGTTCGCCGCCGATCCATTCGACGGCGGGCTCACTGCCGGGACGACGTACTTGATGGAGACTCCTGAGCCGGGGACCGTTCGGCTCACGTTCAGCTGCTCCGCGTTCAACTACAGCCCTGCGTCCGCGAGCTGGAGCGCGCAAGCGACGACGGAAGTGCCTGCGCCCGAGGAAATCATCGAAGAGGTGCTGCATCATGGAGAGATCGCCGAGCACGTGGTGATCGTGCCCGAGCACTTGGGTGCGCTCGGGATTCGCCTCGTTTGGGATCACGATTGGACGCAGTTTCCGACGGTCGATCTGGACATGATGGTCATGACGCCGGAGGGGATGTTCCCGATCGCCACGATCGACTCTCCCGAGTACGCCTTGATCGAGAATCCGCCGGACGGAGAATGGACGATCTGGATCACCGACCTCGACACCGCGCTCGGCCCGGAGCACTACCGGCTGGAGACCTACTACGTTTGGCCGAAGCTCCAATTCACCGAGCGTTCCGACGTTCCCCCGACTCCGCGCATTCTGGGGACCTCGCCGAATCCTGCGCGCGGGGCCACCGAGATCCGGTTCACGCTTCCGGCGGCTTCCTCGGCCAGCGTGCGCGTTTTCGACGTGGCCGGTCGCACGGTACGAACGCTGGCCGACGGACCTTACGAGTCGGGCGAGCACGCGATCCTCTGGGACGGGGCCAACGGCGCGGGCGAAGCGGTCGGTGCCGGGGTCTACTTCGTGAGGGTGGAAGCGAAGTCCGGAGTCAGCGTCCGCAAGTTGACGCGGCTGGACTGAGACGCATAAGCCGAGGGAGGGACTCCCCATGAGTCGATGCTCCCGGTTCTCGTCGGCGCTGACGGCCGCCGCTTTGCTCGGCACCGCCGTCTCTGAGGCCCAGGCCGGTCGGCTTTCGCCCGGCCTGGAGCGCTTCATCGCCGGAAAGTCCGGGGACGAACCGATTCGGGTTCTCGTCGTCCTGCAGGACCAGGCCCCGATCTCCGCGATGGAACACGATCTGCATTCCTCCAATGCTCCCCTGGCGCTTCGTCACCGGATAGTCGTCGACGCGCTGCGCGATGCGGCCTCTCGGTCGCAGGCGCCGCTCCAGCAAATGCTCGAGTCCCGGCGAGCGTCGGGAGCGGTCCAGGAGTTCAAGCCGTTCTGGATCGTGAACGGGATTGCCGTCACGGCGACTATCCACGCTGTTCGCGAGCTCGCGCTCCGCAACGACGTGGAGATGATCGAGCCGGATCTTCCCGTGGAATTGAACGAACCCTTCCCGACGCCCGCGGACCAGCAGGTTCACGGCGCGCTCGTCCGTGGCGTCACGACCACGCCGGGCATTCTTGCGATCCAAGCGGATCGGGTGTGGAACGAGCTCGGCATCGACGGGACCGGTGCCTTGGTCGCCAACATGGATACCGGCGTCGACGCCACGCATCCCGCGCTCTCTGCGCGTTGGCGCGGAAATTTCGCACCGGCGGCACATTGCTGGCGCGACGCGGTGGGCTTCGGCGATCCGACGCCCGAGGATCACCTCGGCCACGGCACGCACGTGATGGGGACGATCTGCGGGCTCGGTCCGAACGACGCGATCGGCGTTGCGCCGGGGGCATTGTGGATCGCCGACAACTCGATCAACCAGGGAACGGGAGGCGCGTTCGACAGCGACGTCACCGCCGGCCTTCAATGGTTCGCAGACCCGGATGGAAATTCCTCGACCGACGACGACGTTCCCGACGTCGTGCAGAACAGCTGGGGCGTGAACGAGCTCTTTGCCGGCTACGTCGATTGCGATCCCCGCTGGTGGGCGGCGATCGACAACTGCGAAGCGGCCGGGGTCGTGCTGATCTACGCGGCGGGCGGCGACGGGCCGGGACCCTCATCGCTGCGGAGCCCCGCGGACCGCGCGGCGAGCCCGTACAACGCGTTCTCCGTCGGCGCGACGATTCACTCCCCGCCGTTCACGATTGCGAGCTTCTCCAGCCGCGGTCCTTCCGGCTGCGGAGGCGCCTTCGCGATCAAGCCGGAAGTCTCCGCTCCGGGCGTCAACATTCTGAGCTCCATCCCGGGTGGTGGGTACCAGCTCTACAGCGGGTCGGCGATGGCCGGTCCCCACGTGGCCGGCGTGGTCGGGCTCATGCGCGCCGCGAACCCGGACCTCGACGTTCAGTCGATTAAGCAGATCCTGATGGAGACGTGCACGGACTTGGGTCCGGCCGGCGAGGACAACACGTACGGACACGGCTTCATCAACGCGTATGAAGCAGTGCTCGCGTCTCTCAACCCAACGGATGCCGTGGTGCCATCCGGTCTCCCGACCCAGTTCGAGCTCGCGGTCCCACGACCGAATCCGTTCTCCAAGACGACGTCGATTCGCTTCGCGGTGCCTGAGCCGGGGGGCATGTGGCGATCGCGGTGTTCGACCTGACCGGACGGAGGGTCCGCACGCTCCTGGATGGGCCGCAGGCCGCCGGAGCTCACGTTGTCGGCTGGGATGGTCGCGACGAGAAAGGCCATCGCGTCGTCTCCGGCGTCTACTTCTACCGGATGGAGGCGGGAGGCTTCGACCAGGTCCAGAAAGCGACCGTTCTGGAATAGCGGGTACGCCACCCACGATCCCGTCGCGCGGGTCGGAGCCCTTCGATCCGCGCCCATCGGATTGCCGGGGCTTCTCCAATATCCCGATGGAGCCGCGCGCCGCCTCTGTGATAGCCTCGTTTCGGTAATTCCTCCGCGTTCCGGCTCCAGCTACAACGCACCATCGAGGGAGAGGTTTCCCCCATGAATCTCAGGTACTCGTTTTTCACCCTGCTCGCGGCAGCCGGCCTGATCGGCGCGGCTCCGCAAGCGAACGCCGGGCAGCTCTCGCCGGGTATGGATCGATTCATTGAAGGCAAGGCCGGAAGCGAAGAGGTCCGCGCCGTCGTCGTGCTGACCGACCAGGCGCCGATCCCGACCATGGATCAGGACCTGCGGCTGTCCCGCGCAACGATGAACGTCCGCCATCGGATCGTCATCGATGCGCTTCGTGAGACCGCGGCCCGCTCCCAGGGGCCCATCCTCCAGGATCTCGAGGCTCGCCGGATCGCCGGGACGATTGCCGAATACAAGGCCTTCTGGCTCGTGAACGGTATCGCCGTCCGCGGTACCGTCGACGCGATCCGCCAGATCGCGCTACGCAACGACGTCGAGGTGGTCGAGCCCAATCACCAGATCGAGCTCCTGCCCCCGATGGACTCGCCCGAGATCGACACGCGCGGCGGCGGCATCGGAATCACGCCGGGCGTCCACAACATCCATGCGGATCGCGTGTGGTACGAGCTGGGCATCACCGGCGTCGGTGCGGTCGTCGCCAACATGGACACCGGCGTCGACGGCAATCACCCCGCGCTGGGCTCGCGGTGGCGCGGTCACTTCGCGCCGTCCGCGCACTGCTGGCGCGACGTGGTCGGCTCGCCCTCCACGTTCCCGGTCGACAACAACGGCCACGGCACGCACGTCATGGGGACGATCACCGGCCTCGCACAGAACGACTCGATCGGTGTTGCGCCGGGTGCGCTCTGGATCGCGGACAACGCGATCGATCAGGGTGTGGGTGCCGCGTTCGACGCCGACGTGGTCGACGCACTCCAGTGGTTCGCGGAACCGGACGGCAACTCCGGCACCGACGACGACGTTCCGGATGTGGTGCAGAACAGCTGGCGCATCAACGAGGGCTTCGGCGGCAACTACGTGGATTGCGACTCCCGCTGGTGGACCGCGATCGACAACTGCGAAGCGTCCGGTGTGGTGCTCACCTGGTCGGCGGGGAACGAAGGCCCCGGCGCACAGACGATCGGCAGCCCTCCGGATCGCGCGACCACTCCGTACAACGTGTTCTCCGTGGGATCCACGATCCCCAATCCGCCCTTCACCATCTCCAGCTTCTCCAGCCGCGGTCCTTCCGGATGCGGCGGTCCGTTCGCGATCAAGCCGGAGATCGCCGCCCCGGGCAGCGACATCTACAGCTCCTGGCCGGGTGGGGGCTATCAGTTCCTCAGCGGAACCTCGATGGCCGGTCCTCACGTCGCCGGCGTCGTGGCGCTCATGCGCTCGGCGAATCCGGACATCGACGTGCAGACCATCAAGCAGATCATCATGGATACGGCGCTGGATCTCGGCGCCGCCGGCGAAGACAACACCTACGGTCACGGCTTCATCGATGCGTACGAAGCGGTGCTGGCATCGCTGACCGGCTACGGCACGATCGAAGGCTTTGTGACCGACGGCACCAACGGGTTCCCGCTCGAGGGCGTCGCGGTGGACGTGCTCTCCGACCCGCGCGCCACCACGACCGACGAGACCGGATTCTTCAAGGTCCTGCTCCCGGCCGGTTCGTGGAATCTGCAGTTCAGCGTGTTCGGCTACGCCACTGAGACCGTCCCGTTCAACGTGGTTGCGCAGCAGATCACCGACGGCGACAACGGCATGGCGCCGCTCCCGCAGGCGATCGTGAGCGGAGTGGTGCGCGATTACACGAACGCACTGGTGGGCGGCGCCACGATCACGGCGCTGAATACGCCTCTCCAGTCGGCGACCTCGAATCCGGACGGCACCTACCAGCTCTCCGTTCCGGACGGTCTCACGTACCAGATCCGCGCCCGGAAGAACGGGTTCGGCACCGACGTGCGCACCGTGGTCGTCTCTGGACCCGAGACGCAGAACTTCGTTCTGCCCGCGCTCACCGGCGAAGACTTCGAAAGCGGCGACTTCACAGTGTGGCCGTGGACCTTCTCGGGCAACCAGCCCTGGACGATCGACACGAACGAGTCCCACGACGGTGAAAATTCCGCTCGCTCCGGGGACATCGTGAGCAATCAGTCCACGACGATGGAAATCACGCTCCCGGTCGCGACCACCGGAAACATCTCGTTCTGGTACAAGGTCTCGTCGGAATCCAGCGTGGATCTCCTGCGCTTCTACATCGACGGCGTGCTGCGCAGCACGTGGTCGGGTGAGATTCCGTGGACCCAAACCAGCTTCTCCGTGGCGAACGGATCGCACACGTTCCGCTGGACGTACTCGAAGAACTCTTCGGGCGACGGTGGCGCGGACGCGGCATGGGTCGACCAGATCCAGTTCCCGGACATCGGCTTCCCGGAAGTGCAGCTCAGTGCGTCGAGCATGAGCGCGACTTTGGCGCCGAACCAGCAGACGTCGCAGGTACTGACCATCTCCAACACGGGTGAAGGTCAGCTCGACTTCCTGGCCTCGGTGCACGGCGTGCTCTCTCCGGTGCAGGTGGCGGTGCTCGGCGAAGTTTCGGGCGACGGGGCGCGCGGCGTCCTCGGCGACAACGAAGTGCGCGGTGCCGGCGGACCGGACGCGTTCGGTTACCGCTGGATCGACAGCGATGATCAGGGTGGTCCCACGTATCAGTGGATCGAGATCAGCGGGATCGGCCAAGGGCTCGCCGGCGGAGACAACACCTACTCCACGTCGCTGCCGCTCGGCTTCTCGTTCCCGTTCTATGGAAACAACTACACGACGGTGAAGGTGAGCGCGAACGGCTTCCTGAGCTTCACCTCACCCACCGCCGCGTACAACCTGAACACGGCGATTCCCGCCATCAGCGATCCCAACAACATGGTCGCCGCATACTGGGACGACCTGAACTTCCTGCAGGGCGGGACGCTGTACATCTTCAACGACACGGCGAATCAGCGTTTCATCGTGCAGTGGAACAACGTGCCGATCAACGGACAGCCGTCGAACCGGCAGACGTTCCAGACGATCCTGAACGCCGACGGGTCGATCGTGAATCAGTACAAGTCGGTGACCGTGCCGACGGGTTGCACGGTCGGCATCGAGAATCTCGCGGGGAACGACGGGCTTCAAGTCACGTTCAACGCGGCCTATCTACACAACAACCTGGCGGTCCGCTTCGGTTTGGGGCCCCCGGTGACGTGGCTCGATGTCTCGCCGCCGCTCGGCTCGATTCCCGCGGGCGGCCAGGCCAACCTGGACGTGGACTACGATGCGACCGGTCTGGCGTTCGGCACGTACGAAGCGCTGATCCGCATTGCGACGAACGATCCCGACGAGCAAGTGATCAACGTGCCGGTGACGTTGATCGTGGGTAATGCGACGGACGTGGAGACTTCGGTGGGGATGCCGGCGCGCTTCGAGCTCGCGGCGCCGCGGCCGAATCCGTTCTCGAAGGCGACGACGATTCGCTTCGCAGTCCCGACGCAGGGACAGGAAGTGACCATCTCGATCTTCGACGTGTCCGGTCGCCGGGTCCGTGGGCTCGTGGACGGACCGCAGAACGCCGGATATCACACGGTCGGATGGGATGGACGCGACGACGGCGGCAGCGCAGTCACGTCGGGCGTGTACTTCTACCGGATGGATGCGGGAAGCTTCTCGCAGGTCCAGAAGGTGACCGTCCTCAAGTAGCCGCGCCAGACGGCGGCGAATGAAAGCCGGCCGCCGCGCCGGCGAATGAACGAGGGCCCCGTCGCGTGAGCGGCGGGGCCCTTTGGTTTGGGGAGTGGACGACGGACCTTCTTACGGTCCCTCTTCCGAAATCCGCTCGATATCCGCGCCGACGGCGCGCAGCTTCTCTTCGATGCGCTCGTAGCCGCGGTCGATGTGATAGACGCGGCTCACGTGAGTGGTGCCTTCGGCGACGAGGCCCGCCACGATCAGCGCCGCCGAGGCGCGCAGATCCGACGCCATCACCCGCGCTCCGGAAAGTCCCGACGCCCGGCTTCACGATGGCGACGTTGCCTTCCAGCTTGATGTCTGCGCCCAATCGCGAGAGCTCGGCGATGTGCGTGAATCGATCCGTGTAAATCGCATCGGTGATCACCGACACGCCACTGCCCACCGATGCGAGCGCCATCATCTGCGCCTGCATGTCGGTGGGGAATCCGGGGTACGGCGCCGTGGTCAGATGAATGCCGCGCGGCGGGAGCGTTCCCGCGAGCCGTACGAAGTCCGGGCCCGTCTCCACCACGCAACCCACTTCGCGAAATGCGTCCAGCACCGAGCCCAGGTGATCGGGCCGGCAGCCGGTCACGCGCAGATCGCCACCGGTGATCGCGCCGGCCGCCAGGAACGTCCCCGCTTCGATGCGATCGGGAATCACCGCGAACGGCACCGGGGTGAGCGCAGTTGTGCCTTCGATCTCCAACACACGTGTCCCGATCCCGCGAATCGGCGCGCCGCATGCGGCCAAGAACTCGGCGAGCGAGTCCACTTCGGGCTCGATCGCCGCATTCTCCAGAATGGTGGTGCCCTTCGCGCGCACCGCAGCGAGCAGCGCGTTGCATGTGGCGCCGACGCTGGAAATGGGAAATTGAATCGTGTCGCCGCGAAGTCCGCCCGCCGGCGCTTCCGCGACCACGTAGCCGTGCTCCACCTCGACTTTCGCGCCGAGCTTCTCCATCGCCATGATGTGCAGATCGACGGGGCGCGGTCCCCACGCGCAGCCGCCCGGCAAGCTCACCCGCGCGCGTCCGAGGCGCGCGAGCAGCGGACCCAGCACGTAGATCGACGCGCGCATCTTGCGCACGAGATCGTAGGGCGCTTCGTGCGAGGCGAGCCCGCCGCCGTCCAGGGTGAGGCGTGTGCCGTCACGGCGCGCGCTCACGCCGAGCAGTGCGAGCAGCTTCAAGAGCGTGTCGATATCGCGAAGCTCGGGGACGTTATCGACCACGATGGGGCGGTCGAACAGGATCGCGGCTGTCAAAATCGGCAAGGCGGCGTTCTTGGATCCGCTCACGGGAATGGTACCCCGCAGCGGACCGTTGCCTCTCACGAGGATCGCGTCGATGGCTCCACCCTCCCGCACGCGACCCGGTCCCGCCCCGCCAAATCGGGGAGGATGCGGACCGCTTCGTACCCTTCGTCGGCCAAGAGGCGCGCGACCTTCACGCCCTGATCGTCGCCGATCTCGAGGAAAAGCCGCCCGCCGGGCGCCAGCAGCCAGCGCCCCTCGCGGGCGATGCGCCGGTGGAAGCCGACGCCCCCCTCGGGATCGTACAGAGCGCGCGGAGGATCGCCCAGGCGGACCTCCACGGGAAGCGAATCCGCGCACGCCGGATCGATGTACGGAGGATTCGCGACGAGGACGTCGACGCGGCCCGCCAGATCGGCGAACGCCGCGCCCAGATCGGACGGGCGCACCTCGACCATGTCGGCGACGCCGCAGGCCTCGGCGTTGCGGCGCGCGAGATCGACGGCGGCGGCATCGATGTCGCCGGCGAAGATGCGGGGACGCGGGGTGCGGGCGGCGGCCGCCGCCGCGACCGCGACGGCGACGGTGCCGGAGCCTGTGCAAAGATCGAGCACGATGGGGGGCGGTGACGGGGGAAGCGCGCGACACGAGCGCTTCCAGCACGCAATCCACGAGAAGCTCCGTCTCGGGACGCGGAATGAAGACCCCCGGCTCGACGCGCAGGGTCACTGCATGAAAGCTGGTCTCGCCCACGAGTGCTGGAGCGGAACGCCGCGCGCCCGCGCCTCGATCCAGGCGCGAAATCGCCCCGCCGCAGCGCCGTCCACCGCCTCGCTGCCGCGGGTGAGAAGCGCCGCAGCATTCATGCCCGACGCCCATCGCAGCAGAATTCCCGCCTCGCGCCGGGGATCAAGCCGTGCCGAGCCCGCGCCATGCGCGAGCGTCTGCGCACCTTCGTCGAAGAGCTGTGTCCAGGTAATCGTCACGGCTGGGAACTGTTGCTGCGTATCGTCAGCCACAGCGCCACGAGGCCGCAAGAAACCAAGGCCGCGGGAATCGCACCCGCGATCCGAGCGGAGGGCGACAGGACATGCCGCTGCCTCAGCGTGTGCACCAACAAAGCAATCGAGGCGAACGCTGCGACGGCACCCAGCACCATGAACAGGAGCGCCGCAGATGTCGCCGCGGCAAATCCTCCGCCTGGTTCCCGGAACATTCGTGGAAGCAGGACCGACGCCACAAGGACCGCGACGCAGACCGTCGCCATCCAGTACGTCGTGCGGTTGGTCGCGATCATGAGTGACACCGCTCAGTGCAACGGCCGCGCTTCGGGAAACGACCACGTGCCATCCAGAACTTCGGCGCGCGGCCGATAGAGCCGCACGAGGTAGTTCCAGCCGCTCATGATCGGCAGGCAGTTCGCGACTTTCCCATCGCAGTTTCCGAACTGGATGGTGACCGAACCGTCCGGATTCTTATCGGCCGTGATGCTGCTGATGTTGTACATGTTCAGCAAGTTCTTCTGGAAGTGTCCCTGCGCGTCGTAGACAGTGACGGACCAGAATGCATCGACCGGCACTTCGCGGACGTTCAGCGTGTACGGCGTGTTGCCATCGTTGTTGCCCGGCGTGACCGTGAGATAGATCGCGTCTCGGTCTGGATTCCCTCCCCAGGCGGAAGCGGTTCCGATCAAATGACGAACCGGGTCCACCTGACCGCGATCGCCGAACGCACCCCGCAAATCCGGGAGAGCCTCGTTGAGCGCCAGCAGCGAGTCGCGCACCGCTTTCTGACTCGTCGTGTCCCAAGGAGGAGCTTCGAATCCGCCCGGGCTCTTCTGCCGGACTTCGATCGCGTCCTGCAGCGCATGAGCTTCCTCCATGTCGCTGGCATCGTTCGGATCGACCAGAGTGCGGACGGCCAGGAAGAGGTATCGCGTTCCGATCTCGCCCTTATCGAAGGTGTGGCTTCCCGCTCCGTAGAATACGGCGCGCGTAAAGTGATCCTGGTCGATCACCTGCATGGACATGAAGCGCTCGCCGGGGTCCGGAGTCGTGATCGTGACCGCTCCGGCATTCAGATCGAACACGGCTTCCGAGTAGAGCGTGTCGCGGTTCGGGCGAACTCCGGTGTTCTCGAGCGGAAGCTCGCGAAGGTGAAGGAACCTGCCGAACGCTCCCCGCTTCGCGAACATGGCGAAGTACATGTCGGTCTCGGCGCGCACGAAATTGTCCGCGGTGACGGGCACCGACTCCGATGGGTCCATCTGGATGGATCCCGATGCGCACACCAGGACGAGAGCGGCGAGAATCATCATGGCAAGCTCCCCACGATTCTGCGGCCGCTCGATCGGCCGCGGTCGACATCGCGCCGAGCATTGTACGCCGGCCGATCATCCTTTTCGAATTGGATCGCTGTCCGCCGATGACTTTTCGAAGAGGGAGCTCAGCTCTCCGTAGGACACGATCTCGTTCGCAAATGTGAAGGTGCCGTGCTCGCGCACTTCGCGGGCGGCGCGAAGGAAGCCGTCGAGCGCAGCGCGCGAGAGCGAGCTCCCGACACTGATGCGCTTCACCCCGATGGACGAAAGCTCGGCCAGAGTGAGCGGCACACCCTTCAGCCCCATCACGACGTTCACCGGCCGATCCACGGAGCGGACGACGGTCGCGATGTCTTCCTTCGAGGTGAGGCCGGGAGCGTAGAGGACATCGGCGCCGGCCTCTTGAAAAGCTTGGAGGCGGCGGATTGTGTCGGCGAGATCGGGACGGGCGACGAGATAATTTTCGGCGCGCGCGGTCAGTGTGAAGGGGAATGGGAGCGAGCGTGCGGCATCCACCGCGGCGCGAACGCGGTCCACAGCGAGGTCGAAGTCGTAAATGCGATCGCTGGCGCGGTGCGTGTCATCCTCGATCGAACCGCCGACGAGTCCCGCGGCCGCCGCGAGCCGAATCGTCTCGGCGGCGCGTTCAGGCTCATCGCCGAATCCGTTTTCCAGATCCGCGCTCACCGGCAAGTCCGTCGCGGACGCGATCGCCGCGACGTGCGCCATCATCTCCCCGCGCGTGATCGTGTTGTCCGGCCGCCCGGCGGAAAATGCATAGCCGGCGCTGGTGGTTGCGAGAGCTTCGAAGCCGAGGTGCGCGAGCAAGCGCGCGGTCCCTGCATCGAACGGATTGGGGATGATGAACGCGCCGGGGCGCTCGTGAAGCGCGCGGAAGGCGTGGGCTTTCTCGGATTGGGTGCGCATCAGCGGTCGACCAGACGCTGCGATGCTTCGCTGTACCGCGCGCCGTGCACAGTGTTCTCGGAAGTCGCCGCATCGATTTCGCGCAAATCCTCGGGCGTCAAGGCGACGTCCGCGGCGCCCAGATTCTCTTCCAGCCGGTGCAGCTTGGTCGTTCCCGGAATCGGGACGATCCAAGACTTTTGAGCGAGCAGCCAGGCCAGTGCGATCTGCGCCGGCGTCACACGCTTCCGTTCCGCGATCTCCGTCACCGACGTCACCAGCGCCTGATTGGCCCTTCGATTCTCCGCCGAGAAGCGCGGGACGGAGCTGCGGAAGTCGGTGGTGTCGAACGTGGTCGTGTCGTCGATCTTTCCGGTGAGGAATCCTCGGCCGAGCGGGCTGAACGGGACGAAGCCGATGCCGAGCTCCTCGATCACGGCGCAGAATCTCCGCCTCCGGCTCACGCCACCACAGCGAGTACTCGCTCTGAAGCGCGGTGACCGGCTGGATCGCGTGGGCGCGCCGGATGGTGCGCACGCCCGCCTCCGAAAGCCCGAAGTGCTTGACCTTCCCCTCGCGGATCAAGTCGCGCACCGTCCCGGCGACGTCCTCGATGGGCACGGCCGGGTCGACGCGATGCTGGTAGTAGAGATCGATCGTGTCGATGCCGAGACGCCGCAGAGAGCCCTCGGTCATCTGCCGGATGTACTCGGGTCTGCTGCTCACGCCGTTCTGTTTGCCCGACCGCGTCGAACGTGAACCCGAACTTGGTGGCGATGACCACTTGATCGCGAAACGGTGCCAGCGCTTCCCCGACGACTTCCTCGTTCACGAACGGTCCGTACGCCTGGGCGGTGTCGAAGAACGTGACGCCGCGTTCGACGGCGGCGCGAATGAGCGCGATCGCCGCACTCCGTTCGACCGCCGGACCGTAGCCGAAGCTCAATCCCATCGTGCCCAAGCCGAGGGCCGACACTTCCAAGCCGCTTTGTCCGAGCTTGCGCTTGTTCACGGTCGTGTTCTCCCAATCCTCGAGTTGCGATCCAAGGCGGGGTATCCGGTCCCCGGTCTCGCGGCAGGCTATCGCATTTTCGTTGGCGGATGGGCCGGCCCGTTTGCGGCTGAAGGGGTAGACGGGGATACGGGTTCCGGTCGGTTCCGGCTCGAATGCTTCCCGTCCTGGAGGCATCCATGAGAACGCTTTGCTTGGCGCTGGCTCTGGCCGGAATCGCGATTCCCCCGGTGGCTCACTCTCAGGAGTGGGAGCCCTCCGGACTGTACGGAGGCTGGCCCACCGACATGACCCTGGATGAGGACGAAAGGATCGTGGTCACGGCTTCGCGCGGGGGGGTCTATCGAAAGCCGAACCCGGACGCACAGTGGGAACGCATCCTCGACGATCCGGACCTCGACCCCCGCTCGGTCGCGACTGGTGCCGGCGGGCGCATCTACGTCGGGACGGATGGCTTCGCCAACACGGGATTCATTCGGAGCACCAACGACGGAACGACCTGGCACGTCCTCATCAACGAACTCTCCGGCGAGATCGTGAACGACATTCGCGTGGAGCCCGACAATCAAACTCTCTGGGCGTGCACGTTCGGCGACGGGCTCTATCGCTCGTCGAACGGGGGCACGACGTTCTCGTCCGTCGCGAGCCTGCCGACATCGTACCCGGCGTTCATCGAATCGAATGCGCCGGGACACTTCTTCGTCGGCGTCCAGTTCGGCGCGGTCAATCTGTACTATTCGTCCAACAACGGCACGACGTGGCAGCCTCGTGACACCGGAATCGCCTCGGACGTCAATGCGGTGCACGTCGATCCGTCGAACGGACACTTGTACGCCGCCGACGGCACGAAGCTCTATAAGTCGACGGACAACGGACTCACCTGGACGTCCCTGGGAGCTCCGGCCGGTTCATATAGCGACGTCGAGGCCTACGAGAATCGCATCTACGGCGCTCGCTACAGCGGATTCCTCGACGGAGGAAAGGTCGTCTACACCGATGACGGCGGCGCACACTGGACGGAAGACTCCGGCCTGCCGGGACAGGCCCTCCGTGGATTCCTCTCCACGCCCGATTGGCTCTACCTCGGTGTGACGGGACCGGGGCCTTACCGGCGAGGCGGCGCCGGCACCGGCTGGGAACCGAATGCGGAAGGCATGACCAACGTGTTCGTCCGGGCGATCGTCCCCGACGAGACCAACGGGCTCGTCCATGTCGTTGCCGAGAACCTCGGAATCTTCTCGTCGACGGATGGGACGAACTGGACTCCCACCGACTTCCCTCCGTACGAATTCGTCTACTCCATGATCACCGCGCCGAACGGCGATTTGTTCGCGAGTGGATCGTACGACGGGATCTACCGTTCGACGGACGCCGGAGGAAGCTGGACCAATGTCTACGGTGTAGGGGCCACGGCCCTCGGGGCGAACGATCTCGGGCACGTGTTCGCGGGCAACGGAAGTTGGATGTACCGCAGCACGAACGGGGGGAACAACTGGTCGCAGCTCGCGTCGCTCCCCGGAGTGCAGGGGATCCCCGACATCGCCTGTACCGGAAACGAAGTCTACGTCGCGACGGGATACTTCCAGTTCGGCGGCCAGGGCGTCTTTCGTTCGACGAACGGCGGCAACACCTTCTCGGCGTTCAACAGCGGCTTGACGAACCTCAACGTCACCAGCCTGGGGATCGATCCGGACGCTGGGGCGGACTGCGAGATCAGCGCGGGCACGCGCAGCGGGCTCTACGATCTCGACGGCGTGACTTGGAATCTCAATGCGTCCTACGGCCTCGGAGAAGTCAAAAAGGTCCGCAAGTCGATGGATCGCCGCGTCGTCGTCGAGGAAGTCAAACTCAGCGTCGCTTCGGCGCTCTCCTGCATCTGGGAGGAGCAGACCGGGGCCAATCGTTACAACGCGGATTTTGGCACGCATCGAATCTCACAACGGCGCGCCGGTGAAGAGCCGGAGTTCGTTCAACTCCTCGGAACCTACGGGGACGGCGTGTACCGAATGGGCGGCGCACCGCCGACCGACGCGGCCGAGCACTTGCCATCGTCGACGGGGACTTCCTTGAGCGTTCGTCGCAACCCCTTCGTAGGTTCCACGACGCTCGAGCTCGTGCTCGAGCATCCGGGCGCCGCGAACGTCGATGTGTTCGATGCCGCCGGACGCAAGGTGGCGACGTTGGTGGATGGATGGACGCAGGCCGGCCGCCAATCGGTCCCCTGGAATGCGGAAGGTCTCGCCGCCGGCGTCTACTTCGCCCGGCTTTCGATCGGAGATTCGGTGCGCACTCAGAGGCTGGTTCTGCTCCGGTAGGAATGGATAGGTGGCGGCGCCGCGGGAAACCGCTCATTTCTCCGGCGCCTCATTCGCGGCG
The DNA here is from genome assembly GCA_963725045.1 of uncultured Gemmatimonadales bacterium. Lineage (GTDB taxonomy): Bacteria > ARS69 > ARS69 > ARS69 > ARS69 > CAVRWY01. The sequence continues at coordinate 47,926 of CAVRWY010000005.1, read as the reverse complement.
ACATCGACTCCCATTCCTCTCGACTGGTATCGTGCTCCCCAGAGTCAAAGTGAAGATGACGGAGAAATGCGCGCCAGGAGGCATTCCTTGGGAGACGATCTTGCCGGAGCCAACGTCAATCGCTCGTATTCGCTCGCCGGAACGAGCATCGCGATCTTCACGTTCATGCTGTTCTTCCTGTATCCGAGGTTCGAGAGCGGCGAGATCGACGCCTTGTTGTTTCAAGCCACGTTGGTCGTGATGGGTGTGGCGACGTTCTCGTTCGTGTTCGCGTCCTTCTACTACTACTGCTCCTCGCTGGGCGGCCGGATCGGGGATGCCGAGCGCGCTCTGTACTCCCGGCGAGGCGATCGCTTCTGGCTGGTCGGTTACACCCTGCTTTTCCTCGGTCCGAGCCTGATCCTCTTCACGATCGGGCTTCTTGCCGTCGCGTCTGCTGGTTCGCACTCTGGCTGGTGTACCTGCTCTTCGTGATCCGCTACTTCCCGAAGGTCCAGACCGCGCGGAGGAGCTCCTAGCCGGGAGCGCCAAGGAGCTGCGCCCGCCCGGGAATCCGGGCGGGCGTGGAGACTTCACATTGCCGCGAGACTGCACGGCGTCGTGGACGATGCGAGTGCCGGATCAGCTCCCCGACTGACGCAACGTTCGAAATGCGGTCCAGAGCTCCTGGGTGAAGAGCTCCGGCTGCTCCCACGCCGCGAAGTGGCCGCCCTTGTCGAGCTTGTTGAAGTGGATGAGCTTGGGATACGCCTGCTCCGCCCAGCTCCGCGGAGCCTGGTAGAGCTCGTCCGGGAAGACGCTCACCGCCGCCGGGATGGAGACGCCTTTCGGCGTAAAGAAGGCAGCCTTGTTTTCCCAGTAGAGACGCGCCGAGGAAACCGCCGTGTTCGTCAGCCAAGTGAGCGTGATGTTGTCGAGCACGTCGTCCCGCGTGAGGCCCTCGGGCTTGTCCGTCGAAGACGCGCGCGATCAGCGCCATAGCTGCGCGCGTCGTGGTCGAGGAACTAGGCGGCGAGGCCGACGGGCGAATCCGCGATCCCGTAGAGCGTCTGCGGGCGCATCGCCATCTGGTAGCCGTAGCCGAGGCCCTTCTGTGTAGACGAAGTGCAGCTGCTCGTAGGCGTGCTTCTCGTCGGCCGAGAGACCGGACGGCGCCGGCGCACCGGCGAAAGCCGCCTTGTCGATGTCGGGCGGGAACGTGCCGGGCATGTTGGTGTGGATGCCGAGCAATTCCGGCGGCGCCTGCACGCCCATCATGCTCGGTGACGACCGCGCCCCAGTCGCCGCCCTGCGCGACGAACTTGCGTGTAGCCGAGGCGCTTCATCAGCTCGATCCAGGCGCGCGCGATGCGGGCAGGGTCCCAGCCGGTCGTGGTCGGCTTGCCCGAGAACCCGTAGCCCGGCATCGACGGAATCACGACGTCGAACGCGTCCTCTGCGCGGCCGCCGTGCGCCGTCGGATTGGTGAGCGGATCGATGATCTTCAGCTGCTCGACGATCGAGCCGGGCCAGCCGTGCGTGACGATGACCGGCAGCGCGTTCTTCGTGCTTCGAGCGCACGTGGATGAAGTGGATGTCCAGTCCGTCGATCTCGGTGATGAACTGCGGCAGGGCGTTCAGCTTCGCCTCGCACTTGCGCCAGTCGTAGTCCGTCGCCCAGTAGCGCGCGAGCTCCTGCATCGTGGCGAGCTGCACGCCCTGCGAGGTGTCGGTGACGGTCTCCTTCTCGGGCCAGCGCGTGGCCGTGATCCGGCGGCGCAGGTCGACGAGCTCCTCGTCGGGGATATTCACGCGGAACGGACGGATCGCTTCGTTGCGCGGACGCTCTGCGCCGGCTCGAGTTCGGCGGTTGCGGTCTTCATTTGGGTCTCCTCCTTGTCGAGCTGTGTAGCCGTAGCCGGCGAAAACGCCGCAACAGCCAGGAACAGAACTGCGAGCCCCAGTTCGCGGGTGGTGGTCGAGCCGCATCGACTCCGTCGAGTTCCACCGAGGCGGCTCATCGGGCCTCAGGCCGCCCTCTCCCGACGCGCGGAGGATGCGGCGAACGGGGCGGTCGTCGCGTACGTCACATGACTGAAAGAGAAGGGCCGCTCCGGGGCTGTTCGCCCAGCCTGGCCGCGGATGGGCCGGCAGCGGCCGCTAAGGGGCTTCGTGGAGCGGTTTTGCAGCGCGGAGCTCAAGTGGGATCGCGCCGTGATTCCGAGCTTGGGGAAGATCCGGTAGAGGTGGGTGCCGATCGTCCGGTGCGAGACGAACAGTTGCTGGCCGATCTCCTTGTTGCTCAGCCCGTCGGCTGCCAGCTGGGCGATCTGCAGCTCCTGAGGAGACAGCGCGTCGATGAGGTCGTACGTCCGCCGGCGGCTCGTCTCCCCCGATGCGCGTAGTTCCTGACGCGCGCGTTCGCCCCACGGCACGGCCCCGAGCGCGTCGAACGCATCACGCGCCGCCCGCAGCGGAGCCCGCGAATCGGCGGGTCGGCGCTGCCGCCTGAGCCAGACGCCGTACGCGAGCTGCAGGCGCGCACGCGTGAACGGCCAGGTCGCGAGTTCCGCGTCGGCTCGAAACGCCTCCTCGTTGCCGTCGGGAGACAGCACGGCATCGCGCGTACTGCAGGGCGCCCTGCGACGAGGAACGGCCATCGCGCGAGCGACGATCGGCTCCAGCTCCCGCACGAGTCGCGCGGCGTCGCCCTCGCTGTCCGCGAGTGCACCGCCGCCTCGACGAGGTCGACCAGAACCCAACTCCGCACGTGCGGATGGTAGGCAGTCGTCCGATCGGATCGAAGATGCGGCTCAGCTGCCCGATAGGCCTCGTCGTAGCGACCCGCCGCGAGCGCGGCGCACCCCTCGTGGCCACTGCAGCCATCGCCAGCTCGGGGTTCGCGCCCATGGGGACCGAGTCATCCCCTCGCCGGCGGCGGCGAGCCGCTCAGCGACGCTCGAGTTTCGCCTCGATACGCGGCGATCGTCGCGGCGGCGAGGTTCGCGGCCGCCGCGAGATCCAGCTGCCCCGTTTCGCTCCCAATCGCGCCGGCCTCGCTCGCCATCGATACCGCGCTCCTCCAGTCGCCGAGCTGGATCTTGTCCACGCGAGCTTCACCAGCGACGGACGAGTCCGCCGAGCAGCCCTGGGCGCGGTAGAACTGGGCGTGGGCGTCGTAGAAGCGCTCGGCACGGACGAAGTCGCCGACCGAGTGTGCGGCCAGGCCGAGCTGTCGCGTCGGCCGAAGCGTCGCCGCCTCTCGGCGCTCTGCCGTGCGACGCGACAGGTGATCGAGAACGATCGCTCCGTGCTCGACCGGGCTCGCCAGCGCGCGTGGCGAGGTCCACGCGAGGATCGTCCTCGGGTACGGGGAATCGCTCCAGGACTGCGACAAGGCCTCGCGAGTTGTCCTCGCTCGGATTGGACCACCAGCACCGATTCGCGATCACGGACAGCATGGCCATTCCACGTCGACCTCCCCCTCGGCGCGAAGCCGATCCGCGATCTCGACGAACTCCGGGATGCCGTCGACGCTCCGGACGGGGCGTTGCGTCCGTACGAGCTCGCGCATCGTGACAAGGACGGCCGGTCCACGGCGGGAACGTGCTCGTCGTCGATCGTGTCGAGGAAGCGCAGGACATCGACTTGCGCGACCCATTCCGAGGATCAGCGCTAGGACCGCCGCGCGAGGAGATGGCGATCGCCGTCTCGGGTTTGTCGGCGAGCTGTGCGGCCCGGTCGGCGCCTGCATCGCCACGCCGATCGTCTCCTCGCCGTTTGCGCGACGAGCGATCGCCTGCAGACTCGGCGGCGATGACGCCTTCATTGGCTCCCACCGTCGCGGCCGCCCGATGCCAGCGTTGCGGTCGGGATCCTCCATTAGCGTCGCCGCCAGCGCGGCATGCGTGGCCCGTCGCTCCTCGAGGCTCATCGCTTGCTGGATCGCGGAGCGCATCAACGGATGACGAAAGCGCAGATTCCGGAACCGTCGACCTCGACGAAACCCGCAGCTTTCGCCTCGGTCGCTGCCTCGAGCGTGACCTGGCGACTCGCGAGCTTCGACGCGGCCGTCAAGAGCTCCGCGACCAGGCCGCGCTCGTCGGCGGCCGCGACGCGAAGGAAACTGCGCGGTTTCGGAGGCAAGGCTCGCGAGGCGGTCCGCGAACGCCCGCTCCAAGTCGGGCGGTGAGCGGCAGCTCGGAGCCGCGGAACACGCGATCCGCGTCGACGGTCGAACGAAGCGCGGTCGACAGCTCGACCAACGCGAGAGGGTTCCCGGCGGCGTTCCGGAGCACTCGGTCGCGAAGCCCCGGATCGAGCGTCGGCGAGACGCGCGTCGAGCAGGGCCTCCGCCTGTGCGTCCGTGAGTGCCTCGATCGTCAGCTCGGGGATTCCCGGCCTCGAGAAAGGGGCTCTCGAAGCCGTCGCGGAGCGCGGCGATCATCAGCGATGGGGTCCGACTCCAATCGGCGCGCGACGAAAGCCAGGGCGCCCACCGTGGCACCGTCGATCCATTGCGCGTCGTCGACGAGCAACAGCAGCGGGGCGCGTTCCGCGCTTTCGCCGAGCAGGTGAAGCATCGACATGGCGACGAGGTGCGAGCTCGGTCACCGGCTCGTCGCTCAGACCGAACGCGCCCTGGAGCGCCTTTGACGTACGAGACGGGGAGTCGGTCGACGTCGATGGAGCACTGGGCCGGAGAAGCTGATGCAGGCCGGCGAACGGAAGATGTGTCTCGGACTGAACGCCCGTGGCGCTCAGGACTGGAGTCCCGTTGTCGAGGCATGCGACCTGGCCGCCTCGAGCAGCGGACGTCTTGCCGATGCCCGGGGCTCCGCGTACCACGATCGCTCCGCCGCTTCCCTCTCTCGCGGCGTCGATTCGTACGGTGAGCGCTCTCGACTCGGTCTCGCGTCCGATCAGGGCGGTCTCAGCCATGGATTCGCCGTGATTCCCCAGACGTCAACTGCCGGCTTGCCCGTGAGGCTACCACGCCCCGACTGGAAGCCGGCAGTTGCAAGGCACTCAGCCCTTGATGAAAGCCAAGATGTCGGGGTTCACCACGTCGGCATGCGTGGTGCTCATCCCATGCGGGAGCTTCTCATAGATCTTCGGAACGCCCTTCTTCAGAAGCTTCGCCGAGAGCGGCGCCGAATTGGCGATGGGCACGATCTGATCGTCGTCGCCATGCATGACGAAGGTCGGCACCTCGATGGCTTTCAGATCGTCGGTGAAATCCGTTTCCGAGAAGGCCTTGATGCCGTCGTACTGCGCTTTGGCACCGCCCATCATGGCCTGCCGCCACCAATTGTCGATCACCGGTTGGGAGACTTTCGCGCCCGGCCGGTTGAAGCTGTAGAAGGGACCGCTGGCGAATTCGCGGTAGAACTGCGCGCGATTGGCGGCGAGCGCCTGACGGAGCCCGTCGAACACCTCGATAGGCAGGCCGCCCGGATTTGCCGGCGTCTTCACCAAGAGCGGCGGCACCGCGCCGATGAGCACGAGTTTGGCGACGCGTCCCTTGCCGTGGCGGGCGACGTAGTGGGCCGCCTCGCCTCCGCCGGTGGAGTGACCGATGTGGACGGCGTTGTGGAGGCCGAGATGCTCGACCATGGCAGCGACGTCTGCGGCGTAGTGATCCATGTCGTGACCGTCGCTCACTTGTGCCGAGCGCCCGTGGCCGCGCCGGTCGTGGGCGATGACGCGAAAACCCTTACCGACGAAGTAGAGCATCTGGGTGTCCCAGTCGTCGCCGCTCAATGGCCAGCCATGGTGGAACACGATCGGCTGGGCGTTCTGGGGCCCCAATCCTTGAAGTAGATCTGGGTCCCGTCACTAGTGGTAATCGTGCTCATCGTATAGCTCCAAGAATCGAATGAGAGGAAAGGTCCGGCTCTCGCAGCCAGTCCTCGAAAACACGTGGCCGGGGCGCGGGTACCGCTACGGTCAGTTGCGGCTCGAGGAGTATCTAACCCTAACGGCGAGGAGCGCAAGGCGCCGTCCGTCGAGCGTTGCCGCCGTCACGTCGTACGCGAGACAGAACAAGGGCCACCACATCGGCAATGCTCATCGCTCGTTCAACGTCCTATCCCAGTGCCCAGCGAACCAATTTCGGATTGGCTGGATTTCGAGAATCTCCACCCGCCCTTTTCAATGAGTCGGCGCAGGTCTCTTCGCCAGCTCGGCGCAGTCGAAGTACCGAATCGCGCCAGCCTCCAAGACGGGGTACACGGCCAACGTAGCATTGGACGCAGCAATGTGTTCCCTTCGGATAGCCATGGTGGAAATGCGACCGCATGATTCCGAAGGCGAGGTCCTTCTCCACGCTCTCATAGAATGGTGAGCCGCCGTACCTGTTGCCAAGCGCCTTTTGTCCGGCGACCAGAAGCGCGCTCCGAAGAAAGGTTCCGACCGGCGCTCCGGTGATGGAGAAGCCACGCGGATGTCGAATGGCCTTCGGCAACTTCAGGCGCGGGAACGACTCGAGCTCCACAGGAACGACATCGCGGAGAAATGCGACGTCCGCCTGCGGCAGTTTCCCTCGCAGTCGCGCGCGATCGGCGACTGTCCACAACGTGTCGAAGTCCACACTCTCTCCTCCCTCTCCGCACTGCCCTGGGCTACTCCGGAATCTCCGCCTCGACCAGCTTCGCCAGGAGCATGAGCGATTCCTGCCAGCCGAGATAGCACGCCTCGGCGGGGATCATGTCGGGAATCCCCTCCTGCACGATGCTCACGTTCCGTCCCGACCGAGACCTTCTTGAGGTTGACCGTGACCTGCATCTCGCCCGGCAAATTCGGATCGTCGAACGTGTCCGTGTATCGGATCCGCTCGTGCGGGACGAGTTCGGTGTATTTGCCGCCGAAGGAGTGGCTCTTGCCGGTGGTGAAGTTGGTGAACGACATCTTGTACGTGCCGCCGACCCTCGCGTCCGAGTGGTGAACCTTGCCGGTGAAGCCGTTCGGCGGCAGCCACTTGGCCTTTGCGTCGGCGTCGAGGAACGCGCGATAGACTCGCTCGGGCGGCGACCGCAGCACGCGGTGGAGTCGGACAGTGTTCGGCATCTCAGGCTCCTTCGACAGGCGTGTGTCTGCGGCGCGCAGGCGCGACCGCGGGCTCGTTCAACGGGAGTAGCTTCTCACTCGGCGTCCGCCGGCTGCAACCGCTTGTTGATACCAGCGGCCACGCCGTAGTGACCGTTGACTCCATCATCTGCTCGGGTGTTCTCTTCTTCATGGCGATTCTCCTTCCAGGCGGGCGTCCGCCCGCGGCTCTCGATCACCCCGGACGCTACGTATGAACCCGGACCGTTGGGAGCGCATCCGGCATCTGTTCGCGCAGGCGCGGGCGCAGCCCGAAGCAGCACGAGCCGCTTTCATCGAGTCCGCATGCGGCCATGATCTCGAGCTCCGTGATGAAGTCAGCCGCCTTCTGGCGGCTCGCCAACATCTGTCCGACGATCACTTCCTCACGACCCGAGAATCGGTCGCAAAACTCGATCGTCCTCGGCGCCCAACGCCACTGGCTCCCGGTACGCAACTCGGCACCTACAAGATCATTGCCCCGCTCGGCGCGGGCGGAATGGGAGACGTGTATCGCGCGAAAGACCTGCGTCTCGGCCGCGAGATCGCGCTCAAAGTGCTCCCCGATGCTTTCGCGAGCAGGACCGAACACTTGGAGCGTTTCGAGCGAGAGGCCCGCATTCTTGCCGGCCTGAACCATTCCAACATCGTCACGCTCTTTTCAGTCGAGGATGAGGGCGACATTCGCTTCCTCACCATGGAGCTCGTCGCCGGCCGAAGCCTTCTCGATCTCGTCAGACCCGGCGGGTTGCCGGTCTCCCATGTTCTCGACATGGCGGTCGAGATCGCCGACGCGCTGGCGGCCGCGCACGAGAAGGGCGTCGTGCACAGCGACCTCAAACCCGCGAACGTCATGGTAACCACCCGAAGGACGGGTCAAGGTTCTCGACTTCGGAGTCGCCAAGCTGGCACCGGACGCGGCAGCGGCCGACGCAATGACACTGTCGGCCGGCGAGCTCTCCGATGTCCAGCGTGGTCGGGCACGATTCCCTATATGGCGCCGGAACAGATTCGCGCCGAGACCGTGGATGCACGAGCCGACATCTTCGCATTCGGGATCCTGCTCTACGAGCTCCTTGCGGGCCGCCTTCCGTTCGAGGGATCGACCGCAACGGTCGTGATCGCCGGCGATCCTGAACCAGACGCCTGAACCACTGTCCAAGTTGCGCGACGATGTCCCGCTCGCGCTCGAACGCATCGTCAGCCGGTGCCTGGAGAAAGAATCTGGCAAGCGCTTCCAGAGCGTGCTCGACCTGTCGAGTGAGCTCCGGCGGCTGAGGCGTGGTCTCGAGCGCGAAGTGGGCGTGGAGTCCCGGACACCCGAGGAAGCCTTCCCCGAGAAGGTGGCGTCCATCGCGGTGCTGCCGTTCGTGAACCGAAGTGCAAGCACCGAAGACGAGTACTTCTCCGATGGACTGGCCGACGAGCTCCTGAACATGCTCGCCAAGATCGAGGGCCTGCGTGTGGCGGCGCGAACGTCCGCGTTTCATTTCAAGGGAAAGGACACGACGATTGCCGAGGTGGGGAAAGCCCTCCACGTTGCCGCGGTGCTCGAAGGCAGCGTCCGCAAGGCGGGAAACCGCGTGCGGATCTCGGTGCAACTGGTGAATGTCGCCGACGGCTACCACCTCTGGTCGGAGATCTACGATCGCACGCTGGACGATCTCTTTGCCGTCCAGGACGACATCGCACAAGCGGTGGTCATAGAGCTGCGCAGGAAGCTGCTGGGCGGCGATGCCGCCTTCAACACCACGCAGACGAAGACGGACGTGGCCAGAGCAGCAAGGGGGCGCGGCACCGATCCCGAAGCCCACCGGCTCTATCTCATGGCCCGTCACCTGAACGATCGAGTAATCCACCAGGAGACGCTGAAGGCGATCGACTATCTGAAGCAAGCCTTGGAACGAGATCCTGAGTTCGCATTCGGGTGGGTCGAGCTGAGTCGGGCGTACTCGCACCAGGCGATTAAGGCGTGGACGCCGGTGGTCGAAGCATGGGCTCGATCTCGGGAGGCGGCGGAGGCTGCCTTGGCCCTGGAACCAGATCTGGCCGAGGGACACGCAGCGATCGGATGGATCCACCTGAACTACGACTGCGACTGGCCAGGTGCGGAGGCGGCGTTTGCGCGGGCGTTGGAGCTGGCGCCGGGAAACGCCCTGGTGCTGCGCAGGGCCGCCTCGCTGGCGGAATTCATGGGCCGTTTCGATGAGGGAATCGAGCTCTGCCGGCGGGCAGTCGAGCAGGATCCTTTGAACTCAGGATGCTACTCCAATCTCGGAGTCGTTCTTTTCAGCGCGGATCGCCTTGTGGAGGCAGAGCAGGCGTATCGCCAAGCGCGGGATCTCACCCGGGAGAGGGGCGACACCAGCGCGATGCTCTCGCTGACCTTGCTCGCTCAGAACAGAGTCGAAGAGGCTTTCGCCGAGGCGAAAAGGGAGCCGGAAGAAGGATGGCGGCTCTGGGCGCTGGCGATCGTTCACCACATGGCCGGACGCCCTCTCGAGTCGGACCAAGCGCTGCGGGAGCTGATTCCAAAGAACGGAGAGGACCTCGCGCTATCAGATCGCAGAAGTGCATGCGGTTCGCGGCGAGATCAACGCGGCGTTCGAGTGGCTGGATCGGGCATACGAGCAACGGGACGCTGGGATCATCGGGCTGAAGGTCAGTCGCCACCTGCGTTCCCTTCATGGCGATCCGCGGTGGGAAGCCTTCCTGAAGAAGATGGGCTTCAGCGACACAATGGAATGAGTTCCTGCTCGGACGGACGCCCCGCGTGTTAGGAAGCCCACCCCTCCCGTTCGACCAGGCGAGTGATGTGCGCCAGATGATGACGTCCATGCCACGCGTAGATCCCTATGTTCACGTCGAGACGAATCGGGCCGGACTCCGGATGCACGAACTCTCGCTGTAAGTCGACCGCATCCAGACCGCGAAGGAGGCTCACCCAACGTCTGTGAAGCGCATCAAGGAGCAGCAGCGAAGTCGTCGCCGGGACGTCCGAGTAGTCGGGAAGGGTTGCCCAGCGATCTTCGAAATACGGTTTGATCGTCGGGCGATTCTCGGTGAGCGCCCACTTGAAACGAATGAAGCTGTTCAGATGACTGTCTGCGAGGTGGTGAACGACCTGTCGCACACTCCACCCGTCGGGTCGGTACGGTGTTTCCAGCTGCTCGGGGGTCAGGCGTTCAACAACCGACCGGAGCGTCGCCGGAAAGTCCTCGATGTCCTTGATCCAAGACTCGACCTGAGCGGGGGACACGACCTCGGGCGCCGTAAAGCGGCCGATAGGATAGCGAAGATTGTCGAGCTGCATCTTCTCCTCGCGCAACGTACTGCCTACGCACGTTGGTTCATTTCAGGAATCCCAGTGACTCCAGGAAGCGGTCGGCCCGGCGCGCAGCATCTGCCGCAGTGGCCGGATCCGGCTGCGGCATGCCGTCATCCGGAGTGCCCGCGGGCGTAAACAAATGGCCGAAGCCCTCATAGACGTGGAGCTCGCACACGTTGCCGGCAGCGCGCATGCGCTCACAGAATCGCCTCGCGCCGGTCACAGGCGTCACCGTATCGACGTCGCCCTGGAGAATCAGCGCCGGGGGAAGTCCCTTGCGCACATGCTCGTCGGGTGAGATGTCTCGCGCGCTCCCCCGACCCATCAGGAGACGCTGCACCCAGCCATCGTCCGCCAGTGAGACTGCAGGAGAGACGAGGACGAGCGCGTCAGGCCTTGCGGTGACGCTGTCCCTCGGAAGCGCCCTTGTCGAATATCGCCGCGGACGGCCGCGAGATGGCCCCCTGCGGACCAGCCGTACGCCGCAACGCGTTTCGGATCGATGCCCAAGGAGTCTGCGTGCGCTCGCACCCAGCGGATCACTGCACGTGCGTCCGCCATCGCTTCGTGTGGTGTGATGGCCTTCTGATCGGAAAGACGATACTGCGCCGCAATCGCCACCATCCCGCGTTCGGCGAAGTGCTGCGCGCGGGAGAACGCCCACGCCGGCTCTCCCATCGCCCAGCCGCCGCCATGGAACAGCACGATTGCGGCCGTCTCTCTCCACCAGGCTTTCCCGGTGAGAAGACGTAGGCCTTGAGCTGCGTGCCGCCCGGCTGCGCGTAAACATGTTCCACTGGTGCTAGCGGTGGCGGCACGCCTTGGGTCGCTCCGACAGATGGAACGGCAAGGAGCTGCAGCGCTGCGACGAGCCACACGCCAACGCAACGCATCGGGACCTCCTTCGACCGTGTTCGTTTAGCCTTGCCGGCTCACCATGCAGTGCGATCCAGATTCGGGCGAAGACGGGCGTGCAACGGCTTTCGACACCGGGGCGCACTCCCGATAGCAGTCGTACCTTCTCGCCGATCGTCGATGGCCCGCTTGCGGAGCTCGCGGGGCCCAGTAGAATCCGATCGCGCAAGAGCCATGTTCATCGTCACACTGCACTTCCGGATCGGACGCCGGCACATCTCGGACCGATGCGATCCTACGCGCCGGGAGGTCGAGCCCGTCGCACTCTCCGCGACCCGCTCCGTGGTGAGGGCCCATCCGGTGACGGGCCGCCCAGGGTCGTCCGTGGCCATCCATTTCCGGCGAAGAGTTTCCTTGTCGGGGTGCTGCCTGACGACATAGGCGATGAGCCAGTCCGCCACGCGCACAAAGGCAACGGACCGCACCATCCGTTCCATCTCGTCGGCCGACAGTTTCTTCGGTTGGATCAAGAGAATGGCGAGGAACTGGGCGTCGACGTTTCCGGTCTCCCAGAGCGACAAAGCCAACGAAATGGTTCGTCCGGATCTTTTTCGCCAGCACCCGAATTTCGCCGAGACTTGCACGCCGAACTGATTGTCGCCGGCGCCGCTCTTGCCCGCACCTTCGCGTTGCCGAGCGCTTTGAGCTGATGGAGCGCTTCTTTGAGGTTCATGGTCGTGATTCTTACTCGGGTGAGCACCATAACCGGAGTGCGGAGCCTCTCAAGCTGGCTAACGAATAGCATTCAACTGCGGTGGATTCAACAATATCGCGCGGAGGGCGAGGCCAGCCGTCGAATCAATCAGCTTGCCACCCGGGAACGTCCTGCAACTCTCTTGCTTTCACCGGGTTGTCCTGTCACCATGCGACCATGACCGCTCGCTCGCCATTGGAGGTTCGCTGTATGACTGGAACATTTCGATTCCCTTCGGTCGTCATCCTCCTTGGCTTCCTCGCTTCATGCTCGTCTCACGACACGGATTCCGACGCTCCGGTGGCATCCCCCGACACGCTCGAGGAAACGAGCGTGCTGGAGACAAGCGTCGTCGAAAGCGCAGACGGCAGCGAGGTGTTCTATCAGCAGACTCTACGCAGACCGGACGGATCCCGCGTGAGCGACCAAGACCATTCCACTCGCAGTGAAGAGGCGGTCGAAGAGTACCCACTTCCAGAACCTCGCCTCGGCCGGCGGGACATTCTCGTGATCTTGGTCGAATTCCCCAATGCACCTCGGAACGGTGCGACGGTCTCTGAAGTTGAGAGTCTCATATTCACAGCAGACGTGAGCGTACGGTCGCATTTCAACGAGGACTCTTACGGCAAAGTTCAAATCGAAGGCGACATCGTGGACTGGGTGACTTTGCCCTTCGATCTGCCGGAAGATCACTGTTTCGAGGCGGGGCACAAGGAGAGGATCGCGTTGGCGGCCATTCGAGCCGCACGACAATCTCGTCCCGATCTCGACGTGCAATCCTACGAGCACATCATGATCATCCAGCCGTACTCCGCTTCATGCCAGATCTACGCAGGCACAGGGACCATCGGCGATATTCGACTGGATTTCACACCTTATGCCCTTCATGCCGGCGGAACCTGGATCAACGCGGAACGAGTCTGGCCCAAGGTCATGGCCCACGAGCTCGGGCACAATATGGGAAGCGGCCACGGCTACTTCCGTGAGTGCGGACTCGAATCCATCGACTCCGCGGATTGCGAAGACATCGAGTACAAAGATGTTCACACGATCATGGGCGGTACTTTCGTGCCGCTGCACAACAACGCCATCCATAAGGACAAGCTGGGCTACTTCGATCCCGGAGACGTGGTCGATGTGACAGAGTAGCGGGGAGTATTCCATTGGCCCCCTATCGACTCCGCTCTCCTCGCTCCCCAAGGTCTTGAGAATGCCTCGATTGAATCAAGAGGGTGAGACGCTCTACATCGAGTACCGCCAACTCATCGGGTTCGATCACTTCTTCATCCACAGCCCCACGAATGTGGCGGAAGGTCCGATCATGCGATTGCACAAGAAATCGGACTACACGAGTCGCGGCCTTGTCACCACACTCATCGATCCCTCGGTTCCTCCGGAAGGCTATTTCCTCTCCCCGGCTCTTCCCGTGGGGGAGAAGTTCGTCGTGCCGCGATCGCGAGTCGAGATCGAGACGATCTCCGCCGACTTGGAACAGACGACGGTGCGAATCACGTTTCGAGAAAGAGACTCGAGCGATTGAGGATGCGGCGACGGTAGGGCGATTCGCGACGCGTTCCCACCGGGCGACCACCGGCTGCAAACCGCGTGTTCGGTCGACCGAAGGACCGTGTCAGTGGATCCGGTCGAACGACTCTCCGTTGAACTTGAACACGCCGTTCCCTCCCAACCAAAGGTCGCCCCGGCGGTCCGTGTAGATGGCCATGATGTCCTTGCTCGTCAGGCCGTCTTCGGCCGAGAAGTTCCTCAATGACTTTCCGTCGTACCGCCAGGCACCATCTCGACGGTGCCGAACCAAATGTTCCCAGCACGATCTTCTCCGATCGAGAACACCCGATGCAGCGAGGGGGAACCATCCGTCACGTCCCCAGGCTGAGGCGTCGCTCTCCCGCCGTGCGACCCCAACTTGCCGAGCCCCTTCTCCTGCGTGAATTGGGTGGCGGTGTGTCCATCATGCAGGATGACCCCGATCCCATTGTTCCCGATCCAGAGGTTTCCCTTGCTGTCCTCGAGGACGCAACGGACGTGAAGCCAACCGGTGCTCTCGTTGAGGCCCAGGCTCTTGTCGTCGATGATGGTGAAGGACTTGCCGTCGTACCCGATCACCGCGGTGTACGTGGCGAACCAGAGCCTCCCGCCTTTTCCCTTGGCAATGCCGGTGCTCGCGTACGCCGTGACCTCGGCACGATCCGCGGGGAGCGGGTATGTCAGGTAGGTGAAGGTTTCTCCGTCATACCGATACACCCCCGGATCCCCTTCGATCTCGTTCGCCCCGACTCCTCCATCCTCCTTGAACCACAGGTCTCCCGTCTCCAGCAGCCAATTGTCCTTCGATGAGTAGTTCCTGCTGGTGGGGGTGATGATTTTCTCCCCGTCAAAGCCGCTGATCCCAGACCCTCCCTCGAACCAAACAATTCCGTTTCGATCCTCATGGATCGACCTGATCTGGTTGTGGCTCAGGCCGTCTTCCACGGTGAAATAGGTGAGGCTCTCGCCGTCGAATCGGCAGACGCCCTCGCTCCAACTTCCGAACCAGTAGTTGCCCTTGCTGTCTTCGAGGATGGAGCGCACGGTCTCGAAACGGAGCATTGCAGGCGCATCGATGGCGCTGTCCGGCTTCGTCGTGCAGGGGGTTGCGCCGACGGGGGCAAGCATGATGAGTGCTGCCAGAGCACCACCCAACTGACTGCGTGTGATCATCCACTGCTCAACGTCAACAAGAGACCGGTTTGCACTGACTTCAGACATGTCGATTGAGTTCCTTGTCCGCCAAACGGTTAACCCGCTTCCGCGCAGACTTCAGTCCCGATGCTCGGTTCGCGGCTCATACCGCATCGCCACCGCCCCCGAGCCGAACTCCAGCCGGCTCACGAGCTTCAAGTCGAGATGCTTCGATAGCCCGGCGAACAACGTCGGCCCATGACCCGCCAGCCTGGGATGCACCACGAACTCGTACTCATCGATCAATCCCAGCTCCGCCAACGCCAGCGGGAGCGTCACGCCTCCCACGAACAGTCCCTTGCCCGACTCCCGCTTGAGCTGCTCGAACGGCCGTTGCCAGATCTCCGCGCAAGAGCTCCGCGTTCCAATCGACCTGGCTCAAGGTGCTCGACACGACGTACTTCTTGGCCGCGTCGATCGTGCGGGCGAAGGGTTCCATCCACTCGGCCATCCATTCGGGCCGCAGCCCATTTGCCGGCCACCGCCACGCGGCCTGCATCATTTCGTAAGTGACCCGGCCAAAGAGCAGGGCATCGGCCTGGGCGAGTTTCTCGGCCCAGAAACGATGCAGTTCTTCGTCCGTGGAACCTGCACGATGATCGACGCACCCGTCCAACGTGACGTTGATGGAATACCGAAGAGGTCGCATTCCGTGCTCCTGAAGCGGGCGAAGGCCAGGAATTCATTCTGATCACACCTGCGCGGTCTTCCACCTCCCGCGCGTGAACAACCACAGCGTGAATAGTCCGACGGACGTTTCCGATACGAACACGCCCCAGAATACCCCCGAGTGCTGCCAGTCGAGCTTCACCGCGAGCAGCCACGACAGCGGAATCTGGATCAGCCAGAAGAACACGACGTTGATCCGGGTCGGTGTGACGGTGTCGCCGGCACCGTTGAACGCCTGAACCGACACCATCCACCAGCCGTAGACGAAGAGCGAGTAGGACAAGATCCCGAGCCACTCGGCGCCGATGGCAATCACGGCGGGATCGGCGGTGAAGATGCCCATGAGCTGGCGTGGCAGCGCGAAGAAGGCGACCGACACCGCGAGAAGGAACGCCATGTTGTAGGCTCCGATGCGCCAAACGGATGCTTCGGCGCGGCCGGGTTGCTGCGCGCCGAGGTTCTGGCCCACGAGCGTCGCGGCCGCGTTCGACATGCCCCAGGCCGGCATCATCGTGAACATCATGATGCGAAGCGCGATCGTGGCGCCTGCCACCGCCTCGCTGCCGATGCCCGCGAGAATCCGCATCAGGAAGATCCACGACGTCATGCCGACGATCATCTGGCCGATGCCGCCGAACGAAGTCCGAGCGATGTTCCAGATCGTCGGACCATGCCAGAGAATTTGCGAGCGCAGCACACGCAGGTGGTGCCCGCCCCGCAGAAGGATCCACAATTGTAGGAAAACGCCCACGCCGCGGCCGATGGTCGTCGCAATCGCGGCACCGGCGACCCCGTGCGCCGGGATCGGACCCCAGCCGAAGATCAGGATCGGATCGAGGACGATGTTGAGACCGTTTGCGAGCCAGAGCACGCGCATGGCAGCGGCCGCATCGCCCGCACCGCGGAAGATCGCGTTGATCGTGAACAGCAACAAGATCACGGCGTTGCTGCCGAGCGCCCACTGCATGTAAGGGTAGCCGTGCTCGAGCGTCCAGGCGTCGGCACCCATCAGACGCAAGAGGTCCTGCGCGAACACGATGCCGCCGATCGAGAACGGCACCGAGACGAGGAGCGCAATCCAGATCGCCTGCACCGCCGTGATCGCGGCCTCGTCGGACTTCCCTTCGCCGACGCGACGCGCGACCACGGCGGTCACCGCCATCGCGAGACCCATGCCGACCGAATAGAGCAGGAACAGCATCGTCTCGGTCAGTCCGACCGTGGCGACCGCGGAGGAGCCGAGCTTCCCGACGAAATAGATGTCGACGACCGCGAACGTCGACTCGAGCACGAGCTCCAGCACCATCGGCACCGCGAGCAGGAACACCGCACGCGAGAGCGGAATCCTCGTGTAGTCCGCGCCGGTGCCGCGAATCGCGTCGCGAAGCTCGGACCAGACGGAGGGCCGGCGGTCGATCGTGGATTCCGGCACAGGCGGGGATTGCGGGTCGGTCACAGTCATTGCCTGGAGTAGTGGTCAGGCTCTCGCAAGCGTCGTGAGCTTGGCCATCAGTGCCGAAGCTCGGCGGCGCTGACCGATCGGAGCGCGAAACGTGCCCGTCACGTGCATGGATGGGCCGTCGCCGAATTCGCTATCAATGACTGCGTCGATCGAAAACTCGACCTCGCCTCCGCTCCCGCAATCCAGCTTCTGGAACACGATGGACCCGCTCGAATCGTCTTGCGATGTGGACAGCTCGTTGGGGGCATCGGCGACGAAGATGTCCACGTCCTTCGGCTGATCCCAAATGAAGAAGTTCGGGAAGGGGAGCGGCTCTCCGACCGTCACGTCGGAAAGGACCGCCTGGAGATCGCCAGCCGATCGGTTCGGTGAGGCGCCGAAGAAGACCTGTAGGCTCGCCGTGTCCACCTCGCCTTCCTGCCACGGTCCGCACCACACGAACAACTCCGCGTCGCTCGGAAACGAGATCTGCGACTGATCGTCCCGCGTGAAGACGAGGTTGTTCTGAGCAGGACCGGGCGCAGGCGTCGTGGGGCCGTCGTCGCCGCAGGAGAAGAGGAGCGCGGACATGGCCATGAGCAGAATGATTCTTGCCGAGTTCATTCGTACGCCTCCACTGCAGGGGGAAGAGGAAGCCGACTCCCAGCATTCCACACGGCGACCGGCCACTGCAAGCAGTGGATGGCGCCCCTCCCACACCGCGATCGCGCCGTTGGCGGGCGAGCCGACCAGGGCGATCAGCTCCTGGTCGGCGATCGCTTCGTCGTGCGCTCGTATTCTCCTCCGCGACGACGGAGTTACCCGCCGGCTTACCTCACGTGGACCATCTTCCGCGTCTCCGAGAGACCTCCCGCCTGGAGCCGTGACCAGTAGATCCCACTCTCGAGCGTGCTTCCGTTCAGTTCCCGTTCGTAGGTCCCCGGCGCGAGCACCTCGTTCACGAGCAGCGCGACCTCTGCGCCGCGAACATCGTACACGGCGAGCCGGACGTGATCGCGATGGGTTCCCGGCGCGATCGTAAAGCGAATCCTCGTGGTGAGCGTGAAGGGATTCGGATCGCTCCGGAGCTCGAAGGCGCCGCGCGGCGCGCTTACGGACTCCACGGAGGTGCTCACCGGCGCGTACTTGATCGTCGTGTAGTCGAGTCCGGTCCCGCTCCCACCGCTCGAACCGCTCACATAGACATCACCGGACGAATGGACGGCGATCGAATACGGAGTGTCATAGAAGTTTCCCGGGCCGTTGTAGCGCTCGGTCCATCGCACCGTGCCCGAAGGATCATAGGAGAGTGTGGCGAAGTCGTACTGGGTCGTGGAGTTGCCATAGCTCGACCCGCTCACATAGGCGTTCCCCGACGCATCGACCGCAATCGCAGTTGCCCAATCAGCGCCGGCGGCCGGGCCGTTGTACCGGCGTACCCAGATCTCCGTGCCCGCGGCGTCGTACTTGACGGTCGCGAAATCATCCGAGCTGTTCCCCGTCACGAACACGTTTCCGTTCACGTCGATGGCGAGGGCCGCGGCACGATCGTAGTCGTGGAGAAACACGGTCGTCGGTCCGTCATATCGGCGGACCCACTGCTCAGTGCCCGCCGCGTCGTACTTGATCGTCGCGTAATCGGCGTTGGTGCCGGACCCGGTGCTCTGTCCGGTGACGTAGACATTGCCGGCCGCGTCTACGATCAACGCTGCCGCCGCATCGGAGCCGAATCCGCCGTTGTAGTTCCGCACCCACTGCTGGTCTCCGTCGAAGTCGTACTTGATCGTGGTGAAGACGGCACTGCTCCGGCCCGTCACGTAGATGCCGGAAGCGTCGCAGGCGATCGCCGCGGGCACGTCCTCTCCATTTCCCGAATCGTATCGCCGCACCCAGAGCTCGGCGCCGCCCGGGCTGTACTTGATCGTGATGATATCGAGGCCGGTGCTGGTCTCGACGTTGTATCCCGTCACGTACACATTGCCGTCGTGATCGACGGCGATGTCGGTACCAGCGTCTCCCTCGCCGATCGTTGTGAAGGACTGTACCCAGAGCTGGTCGCCGGCGGCGCTGTACTTCGCCGTCATGGAATAGAGTCCACCAGCGCTGCTTCCGGTCACGTAGACGTTGCCGGCATTGTCCGTCGTGATCGCAAAGGCGGCATCCGACCCGCCTCCGTCCAGTGTGCGGAGCCACACCTGATCACCTGCCGAGTTGTACTTGATCGTGGCCCAGTCGTTCCCGCCCGTGGGCGTGGCCGTGGTTCCGGTGACGTAGACGTGGCCCTCGGCATCGACGGTCATGGCATACGGAACGTCGTTGTAGGTGGTGGCGCTCGCATATCGTGCCACCCATTCCTGTGTGACCTGCGCCTCTGCAGTCGAAATCGCGGACCCGAGAATCAGGAGTGCCAGCAACGGAGTCTTCATGACGGTACCTCGTGGAATCAAATCTGCTGATCGGGGAAACCTTCGACGAATCGCGCTGACCTGGAGAGCTGGCCGCGGCACGACTCCGGAGGGTGAGGAGTCCGTGGCGATTCTCTGAGAAAATGCTATGAGAATTCGGGGTCGGCGATCAACTCAAATTCCGTGATCCCCGAGGCACACATGAGAACCCGTCGTGACGCTAGGTGGATTTCGCCAAGGCCGGGAACGGGACGCTGATCGCCTTGACGGCGGCAATGAGGCCAACGAATCCCATCGTGACCCGCAGCCAGTCGTAAGCCACCCAGCGCTGAACCATGTCACGCACGATCGCAGGATCGGTTTCGGCGGTCGGAGCACCCTGGGATACGGCCCACAACGCGGCGTTCTGAGGCCAGAACCAGGAGATTGTGAATGCCAGGATGGCGAGCATCATGAGGGGCGGCAGTGCCAGCCAAACGCGATAGCGCAGTGGTGTTGACCAACCCGCGAGGAGAGCCCCGAAGGAGCAGACGAGCAGGGCGACCGAGCTTGGAAAGAAGTATTCGCCGGTATCGACGGGCCAGCGAGGTCCATACGGGAGGAGTGACAACGATTCGGGTGGTGAAGCACTCCAGGCGCCCACGAGCACGCGCAGGTCGAACAGCTTGCCGCCGATGAGGATGCCCCATCCAATGACGGAGATCCAAAGAAAGAAGCGAGTCAGCCGCATACGCATGAGCATCTCCTCACGATTAGCAAACGATACTGAGTGGATGGAATCGTTTACGGCAAGATCAAATACGAGCTCAGGTTCCGTACTACCGCTTCTCGTTCGGAGTGGATCTCCAGATGTCCCAAGCAACGTCCCTTCCGGGAAACGCAGCCGCATTGAACGGCCACTCCTTCGCGATCCACTCCTTGACTACGGCGTAGAGCCGTGTTTCGAGACCTCCGGCGAGCTCGCTCTGACGTGCCCACAGGTACACAACTGCGTCATATCCGCGCTTGTGCGTCGGCTCGATGTACACGCAACCAATGACCATGGACTCGGATGGAGTCACGACCGTATAGGCGAACGACCGTCGAGTCTGGAACTCCTTCTGATGCCACCCAAGGTCGATCAGATCTTGCTCGAGGGTTAGACCTTCCGGCCACCTGCCGCCAGGCCAAATGGTCTTGAGGTGATCAACACTGGTCATGACCGCATCGTAGTCCTTGATCAGGTCATTGACCGTCAGCATCCGAAGCCGGAACTCCTTGGTCTCGAGTTTCTCGGGAACTGCGAAGTCGGCTGGGATGAATGGGATGCTCGACACCTTCAAGAACTCCTGCGTGGATTGAGTGACGCCGAACCCGCGCCGAGCAGTGCGACCGCATGCGCTCGTTACCACCCGAGCTACTCCACCTGAAACTACGCGCGACGCGCGATCGACTGCGAAGCGCCACGGCCCGCTCTCTCAACTGTGGCAGCTTCTCACCCGGTGACCGCCCGCCGCAAGGGCGGGCTAGGCAGCCCTTGACCGGACATATAAGTCCGTATATGTGTCCCAAAGTTAGCGACAAGCCCCTGATCGATCGCGGGCCACGACCCTAGCCGACGTCGAACTGGCACGTGCACGATTCAAGGAGCTGCTCGCGCGTCGCGCCTCCAGGAAAGGATCCAAGTGAAATCGAGGGCTCGGCACTCTTCTGGAAACGTTTTTCGAGACCTTGGCTTCTCGGCTGGGGAAGCGGAGAATCTCCGAATTCGCTCCGATCTCATGATTCAGATCGGGAAAATCATCGAGTCACGGGATCTCACGCAGTCTGAAGCAGCCAAGCTCTTCGGGGTCACGCAACCGAGGATCAGCGACCTCGCGCGCGGAAGGATCGAACGCTTCAGTGTCGATGGGCTCGTCGGGATGCTCGGACGCGCAGGAATCAAGGTCCAGTTCGTGCTGTCTCGCGCAAGGAAGGTTGCCTAAACGCCTCCACGTTCTCCCGCGAGGTCCCGAGCGCAGCGAGGGCCTCGTCGGGAGCAACGTGAAGTTAGACCGCGTCGCTTGAGAATGTCCGGACGTCCCTGTTCAGGGGTTTGTACCGACTACGGATTCCAATTCCTTTACGACGGGCCAAGCACCAGAGGTCGTGTTCGAGATGACCGTGTACAGGAGACCCGTCCGCGGCGCGAACCCTGAACGGAACGAGATTCCAGCATCGGCGCCTTCGAGCTGGACCGTACGAGCGTCCCGCGCGAGCCAGAATCCGAGTCCGTAGCCCCGCGAGCTCTCCGAAGGCGCATGATGCGGGTGAATCATCGACTCAACCATTTCACGCGCAACGATGTTGCCCGCGAAAAGCTCCCTCCAAAATCGACCAATGTCAGCTACCGTCGAGTAAGCGCCGCCGTCCCCGCCTCCCCGAACGGGAAGGTGAAGGTGGTTCGCTCGCCAGCCGCGATTCGGAAGATACCCGATCGCTGCGGAACCGGGCAGCTCATCGAGCCGCAAGAATGCCGTCTGGTGCATGCCGGCGGGGCGAAGAACCCTCTGGTGGACGGCATCATAGTAACTACAGCCGGCAGCGCGCTCGATGATCAGCGCCAGAAGGACGTAGCTCGAGTTGCAGTACTTGAACCTCGCTCCGGGCGGGAACGTCGCAGTACGACCACGCAAGAGTGGTAGGAACTCCGCCGGTCCAGTCAGGCGATGGACGGGGACGTCGAGGACGTAGTCGTCGTTGTCCCCGATCTGTTCTTCGTCGAGGTAGTCGCCGAGCCCAGATGTATGCGCAAGCAGATGCCGGACCGTCACCCCCGGCTGGACCACGTCACCCGCGGGACCGAAAAAACCGTGGACTTCATCGTCCAGATGAAGCACACCGTCCTGAACGAGTGACATCACGGTGACTGCAGTGAAGGTCTTCGTCCCACTAGCAATTGCGAACTCGGTCTCGGATGTGTTCGGCACTTGATGAGCGCGATCCGAGTACCCCGTGGCTCGTTCGTACAAGACTCGACCATAGAGAGCGACCTGAGCAACGCCGTAGAACTGCGTCTGGTCGACCACCCCATCGAGTCGTGATGCCAGCTCCGCTACTTCCACAGGAGTCGCCATAGGGTCAGGCTCGCACACGCGGTCGCAGGAAACCACAAGAGGCGTCTCTCCACGTCCTTCGGAGTCGGTCTAACGTACCGGCGTTCAGCTGCGGGCGCCAGAGGGAGCGCGCAGCGCGACCGACAAGCCCGAGCTGTTCAGGCAGTGGTGGGTGCCGAAGTCGATGGGAATGTCCCTGCTTTCCTGCGAAATGGATGTTCGTGTCGGGGGCAGGTACCGTTTGGAGTTCGCACACGGGGACTCACAGTCGGCGTTCTTCGGCACGTACAAGGAAGTAACACCGCACTCGCGCCTCGTCTGGACCAATGAGGAAAGTGACGAGGGTTCCGTCACGACGGTGACCTTCGCGGAAAAAGGCGGCAAGACGTTGCTGGTCA
The DNA here is from genome assembly GCA_963725045.1 of uncultured Gemmatimonadales bacterium. Lineage (GTDB taxonomy): Bacteria > ARS69 > ARS69 > ARS69 > ARS69 > CAVRWY01. Next base: position 25,198 of record CAVRWY010000005.1, on the reverse strand, counting down.
TGCACGAGCTTTATCCCTCGAAGGAAGCTCTCGACGCCGCCGGCACCGGGGCGGCGGATGCGATGGGAGAGACGTTCGAGCAACTGGACGAGCTTCTCGTCACCCTGGGCGCGAGTTTGGGACAGGGATGAAGTCGTCGATCTGGCGGTCGGCCGCCTGGGTCATTCGTCCCGACCTCGATCCCTCGTGGCAAACCACCAGCGAGTGGGCGATCGCTCCTCACGGCTGACCGCGCGGCGCCGTTTGCCCCGGCCGGCCCGGTTCACACGCAGGCCGGGGCCACCCGGCGGCGCCGTGAAATTCGATGGTGCTTCGGTCCGCCCAACGCCATGCGGTTCAGCGGCGGGCGACAATGAATGCGCGACGCGCGATACATTGCGAAGCGCGCCCGCCCGCCCGATCAACGAAGGCTAGCCTCCCACTCGGCGACCGTCCGTTGCAAACGCTAGTTGGACGGAAGCCGATACCGCGCCTTCAGACGTCCCCAAGTCTCGGGATCCACTGCCGTCGGACCGGTGCATCCAAGGTCGTCAAAGCATGGTATTGCATTTCCCACGGCGAAACCGCTGACCCCAGCCAAATCACCCGTCGGAAACTGCCACCAGTCACAGCAGTCTGCGACCCAAAATGACGGGGGCGGAGCAGGGAAATCCGGACCGGATCGAAGGCACACTTCACCGCTTGAAAGTCCATTCGGATTCCCAAGTGTCAACCGGCCCACTAGGGCCGGCGGGAGTTGGCATCCCGCACGAACCATGAGCAGAGTCTGAAAATCACCACCGTTCAGCCATCCGTTCATTGGTTCGAACGCGATCACGGCATAGTCCGTTTCGATGATCGCCTCGAGTATGTTCGCGCCTTGAAGTCCTTCGCCAATTCCGCATGTCATCCAAAGGTAGACCGAGAACTCCTCCGGAACGGATGCCACATGCCCGACCCCTGGATCCTCTGGACTCGCGCTAAGGCTCGCCGCGTACTGCGGAGGAGGAATGCACGATTGACACAGCGCGGGACGCGCGATCAAAACCATGCTCACAACGAGAATTGTCCGTAGCATCTGACTCCCTCCGTCCAACCAGTCTTCGACAGACCCTCATGGCGAATCGCCTTCGCGGGCCTCGCAGTCTAGCAATGCAGGGTAGCGTGAGGCGTCGAGTTCCGGCAACTGGCGCAAGTAGCGAGATTCGAAAGCGCCGCGGTTCGGGAGAGGGCCGCTTCTCGGAAATAGGCTGCAGGCGTGCGTCCAGCTAGCAATGGCCGATGTCGAGCTGATCCGCAGGGCTGCGAATGCCGAGGAGGACCTTATCCTCCCGCGAGCATCTCCTTGCGCACTTCGTCCCGCAGCTTCTCAATGATCTCGCCGAGGTCGCCTTCGAGGACGCCGTCGATGTTGTGCACCGACAGTCCGATTCGGTGATCGGTCACGCGATTCTGCGGAAAGTTGTACGTGCGGATCTTCTCGCTGCGGTCGCCGCTCCCGATCTGGCTGCGCCGCGCTTCGGCCCGGGTGTCCGCGGCCGCCTGCCGCTCCGCTTCCAATAATCTCGAGCGCAGCACGCGCAGCGCCTTCGCCTTGTTCTTGTGCTGGCTCTTCTCGTCCTGGATCGCGACCACGAGTCCCGTCGGAATGTGCGTGATGCGCACCGCGGAATCCGTCGTATTCACGCTCTGTCCGCCGGGGCCCTGGCTGCGATAGACGTCGATGCGCAGATCCGCCGGGATTGATCTGCACGTCGACTTCTTCCGCTTCGGGCAGCACCGCGACCGTCACCGCGCTGCGTGTGAATGCGCCCGCCCGATTCCGTCTGCGGCACGCGCTGCACGCGGTGCACTCCCGACTCGTAGCGCATCGTCCCGTACGCGCCGTTTCCCTGGAGCGAGAAGACCGCTTCCTTCACGCCGCCGATCTCGGTGGAGTTCTGCTCGAGCATCTCCGTCTTCCAGCCGTTGCGATCGGCGAAGCGCAGATACATGCGGACCATCTCGGCCGCGAAGAGCGCGGCTTCGTCGCCGCCCGTGCCCGCGCGCACTTCCACGATGGCGTCGCGAGAGTCGTCGGGGTCCTTGGGGATGGAGAGAGTGCGGACCAAATCTTCCTGCGCCTCGATCGCGCCGGTCAGCTCGGCGACTTCCGCCTCCGCCAGCTCGCGCAGCTCGCCGTCCGCTCCGGCCGCCAGCTCCTTCGCGCCGAGCATCGACTTCTCGAGCCGCTCCAGCTCCGCCGCCGCGGTCGCCAGATCCTCGAGGCCCGAACGCTCCTTGCCGATCTCGCGCAGTTTCGCGACGTTCGTTCCGATCGCGGGATCCGCGAGCATCGCATCCAGCTCGCGAAATCGCTCCAGGGCTTGGCGCGCGCGCGCGTTCAACGCGCCGCTGCCCGCTGGACCACGATGGGCGCCTCCGCCGCCGCAGCGGCCGGGCGCACGCCGCCGGCGAGCGCCGTCTCCAGCGCCACCACCGCGACCTCGAGCTGCGTAGTCGTCCGGCGCGGACGTCGTCAGCAATTGCAGCCCCTTGCCCGGCGCCGCCAGCGACCCTTCCCACGATCGAGCCTTCGATCTTCGCCGACCAGCGGATCACTTCGTACGAGAGCCCGCCGATGAACGGCACGAACGCGATGCGGATGAGGCGCTCGCCGAGCGTGTCGGGCTTGCCGAGGAAGCTGAACACCACGATCGACACGATCATCACGAAGAAGAGGAAGCTCGTCCCGCAGCGCGGATGCAGCCGCGGACGATTGCGCGAGTTCTCGACCGAGATCGGAACTTCCGCTTCGTAGTTGAAGATCGTCATGTGCTCCGCGCCGTGATACTGGAACACGCGCTTCATCTCACCCCAGCGCGTGATCGCAAAGATGTACGCGAAGAAGATGACCAGCCGGAAGACGCCGTCGATCAGGTTATAGGCGATGCCGTGCTGCACGCCGGTGAGGTCCGTGAGCACCAGCGGCAAGTAGAAGAAGAGTCCCGAACCCCAGGGCGAAGGAGAGCAGCACGACGAATCCCCAGATCACGTTCTCGTGGGGCTTCGGCGGAAGGATTTCTTTGCCTTCCTCGCGCGACGCTTCTTCGGCGCTGTAAGTGAGCGCGCTCGTTCCCAGCACGAGCGACTCGACCAGCGTGACCCCGCCGCGCACGATGGGGATTCCCAAGACGGGGAATCGCCGCGTGAGCGGGACGTGATCCTGGTAGCGCACCGCGATCGTACCGTCGGGACGGCGCACGGCCGTCGCCACGCCGCGCGGCGCGCGCATCATCACGCCCTCGATGACGGCCTGGCCGCCGACGAGAGCCTGCGGAGCCTTCGCCAAGGAATTACTCTCCGGGAGGAGTTACGACTTCGCGCCCTCGGCAGCCGCTTCGCCCTTCGCGTAACGGCGGCGGAAGCGCTCGACGCGTCCGGCGGTGTCGATCAGCTTCTGCTTGCCCGTGTAGTACGGATGGCAGTTCGAGCAGATGTCGATCTGGATGTCGCCGACGGTCGTGCGCGTCTGCCAGGAGTTTCCGCAGACGCAGTGGATGGTCGCTTGCTTGTAATCGGGATGGATTCCGGACTTCACGTCGATCTCCTCGGGTTAAGACGGCGCTTTGCGTCCGTCCGGCCAGGATGGGGGCGATTTTGCGGCGCGGACGCCGCTGGTCGCTCCGCGCCTTCACGCGGGCCGACCAATCTACTCGCCGGTGGTCATGCTTTCCAGGAACTTCTTGTTGGACTTGTATTGCGAGAAGCGCTCGACCAGGAACTCCATGCATTCCACGACGTTGAGGTCGTTCAGGTACTTGCGGAGAATCCAGGTCCGGTTGATCTCATGCTGATCGAGAAGCAGCTCTTCCTTGCGGGTGCCGGACTTCTGCAGGTCGATCGCCGGCCAGATGCGGCGGTCCGCCAGCTTCCGGTCCAGCACGATCTCCATGTTTCCGGTGCCCTTGAACTCCTCGAAGATCACTTCGTCCATGCGCGAGCCGGTCTCGATGAGCGCGGTCGCGATGATCGTGAGACTCCCGCCGTGCTCGATGTTGCGCGCGGCGCCGAAGAAGCGCTTGGGACGCTGCAGCGCACTCGCATCCACGCCGCCGGAGAGAATCTTTCCGGAGTGCGGCACCACGGTATTGTGCGCGCGCGCCAGACGCGTGATCGAGTCCAGCAGGATCACCACGTCCTTGTTGTACTCGACCAGGCGCTTGGCCTTCTCGATCACCATGTCCGCGACCTGCACGTGGCGCGTGGCCGGCTCGTCGAACGTGGAGCTGACCACTTCGCCCTTCACGTTGCGCTGCATGTCGGTGACTTCTTCGGGACGCTCGTCGATGAGCAGCACGATCAGCGTGATCTCGGGATGATTCGCGGTGATCGCGTTCGCGATCTTCTGGAGAAGCACGGTCTTGCCGGTGCGCGGAGGCGCCACGATGAGACCGCGCTGACCCTTTCCGATCGGCGCCAGCAGATCCATGATGCGCGTCGGAATGTCCGCGGGATCGTGCTCGAGCTTGACGCGCTCTTCCGGATAGAGCGGCGTGAGATTGTCGAAAAGCGTGCGCTTGCGCGCGGAATCCGGGCTCTCGAAATTGATTGCTTCGACCTTGAGCAGCGCGAAGTAGCGCTCGCTCTCCTTGGGAGAGCGCACCTGGCCGGAGATGGTGTCCCCGGTCAAGAGATCGAAGCGCTTGATCTGCGACGGCGAGACGTAGATGTCGTCGGGCCCGGGGAGATAGCTGTAGTCCGGCGAGCGCAGGAAGCCGTATCCCTCGGGAAGAATTTCCAGCACGCCTTCCGCGAAGATGAGTCCGGACTTTTCGGTCTGGGCCTCCAGGATCTTGAAGATCAGCTCCTGTTTGCGCAGACCGGAGGTGCCGGTGATGTCGAGGTCGGTGGCGACGTCGACCAGCTCCGCCATGGTGCGGTTCTTCAGGTCGCCGAGATTGAGCTTGGACTCGCCGCCGGAGCGCTCGCGGGGGACGACGACGTCCTCGCGCTCGACACGCTCGGGTGGCGCTTCTTCGGGTACGGGCAACACGCCCCGGCCCCGCGGATGGGAAGAAGTAGGACGAATGGGAGTTCTGCTTTGTAAAAGGGAGAAAGGTTGCCGGGTGGAGGCTGTTCCGTGAGGTGCGTTCGGCGGAAGTCAGTGCCTTCCCGGTGTCCGACCAGGAAATCCTAGGCATTCCCCTGAAGACTGTCAACGGGGCGGCTACGTTCCGGCGCCGCCGCCCAGTCCCCGGCGCACGTTTCGCCCGGCCTCCTCCATGGGGTGGGCCGCTTCCCGCGCCATGCGATCGCGGAGGGTGGGCTCGCCCTGGGTTCGTTCCTGGCGCCACTCTTGCGCGAACTGCCCCGACTGCACCTCTTCCAGGATCGAGCGGAGCGCGCGTCGCGCCGCGTCCCCGATGATGCGCGGCCCGCGTGTCAGTCCGCCGTAGCGCGCGGTGGGGCTGATCTTCGCGCGCATGCCGGCGGGGCCGTGCGCGGAGATCAATCCCATGATCTGCTCCAACTCGTGGACGCAGGAGTAGTACGCGATCTCGGGAGAGATTCCCGCCTGCACCAAGTTCTCCCACGCAGCGCGCATGAGCTCCACCGCGCCGCCAACGAGAACGGCTTGCTCGGCGAAGAGGTCGCTCACGACTTCCTCTTCGAGCGTCGTCTCCATGACCCCCGCGCGCGTCATGCGTAGGCGCGAGGCGTACGACAGGGCGCGCGCGCGCGCGGCACCGGCGGCGTCTTGCACGACCGCGAGAAGGCCGGCGAGCCCGCGTCCCTCGAGGTACCGCGCGCGCAGCAGATCCCCGGGACCGAGCGGGCCCACGATGACCACGTCCAGATCCGCGCGCGCGCGCGCCCCTTCGCGGAGCGCGAACCCGTGGGCGAAGACGAGGAGCGTTCCGGGCGCGGCGTGCGGCGCCACCAGCTCTTCCAGGATTGCGCCGTGTGCGGTGTCCGGTGCCAGGATCGCGACCACGCGGCAGCGCGCGAGATCGGCGCCGTTCCCGACGGCGAATCCTTCGTCGGCGACGGGGGCGCGGGACGCGGAGTGGGGCGGGAGAAACACGACGACGTCGAGTCCGTCGTCACGCAGGCATCGCGCTTGGGCTGCGCCTTGGTTCCCGAAACCGACGACGCCGACCGTCGCTCCCTGCAGGAGCGATCGATCGGCGTCCGTGTCGTGGAGGATGCGGGTCACGCTCTCCACCGCATGGGTGCCCTGCCGATTACTTCGCGCCGGCCTTCACGAGCTCGTCGACCTTCTTGGCCGCCTCCGTGGCTTTCGCCGTGTCGCCGGACTTGAGGGCCGCTTGCTGCAGCAGCTCGTAGTAGTTCTTCTCGGTCGGATGCACGGCGATGAGCTTCTCCACCGTCTCCATCGCCTTGGCATAGTCGCCCGAGTTGTAGCTCGCCAGCGCCATGTTGAACATCGATCCCTTCCAGAGATCGCTCGACGTGTCCTTCACGACCTCGCTGGTCATCTGGAACACGTCCGCGGCCGCTGCGTACTGCTTGGCGTCGATGAGATCCTCGCCGATGTAGTACAGCGTCGCGGCGTTCGCCGGGTCGAGCTCCGCGGCCTTCTTCAGGTGCGCGATCCCGTTCTCGCGATCGCCCTTCTCCATTTCCAGACCGCCGAGCTGCGCGTACGCGATCGCCACGTCCGCCGTCGTGTCCGCCGCCACGACGACGTTCAGCGCCTTCATCGCCTGGTCGCACGTGGCTGCGATCGCCGCAGTGTCGGGCGGCGTCGCCTTCTTCAAGGATTCGAGCTTCGTCATCAAGGCGATCGAGTAGTACTGGTTCGTGACCAGCTCGTTCGGATTCGCGGCCAGAGCCTTTTCGTATGCCGTGAGCGCGCCCGGGAGATCTCCGGTTTCCTTGCTGGTGTAGCCGAGATTCACCCAGGCCTTCGTCTGGCGAGGATCGATCTGGGTGGCCTTTTCGAACGCCGCGCGTGCGCCCTTCTGGTCGCCTTCGCCGAGCAGCTTCACGCCGTCGTTGAAGTGCGTGGAGAAGTACTGGCTGATGCGCTCTTCCGCGTTTCTCGCGTTCTCCTTGACGTTCTTGTCCTTGCTGTCCTTCTGCTCGACGAGCGGCTGAAACGCCGCCCATGCGTCGCTATATCGGCCCACTTCCGCCAGGCACCAGCCCGCGAGGAAACGCGATTCGGGGTTGTCTCCCGCTTCCTTGAGGCACTGCTCGCAATGCGGGACGCCCTGCGGGAAGTCCTGCAGGACCTTCGTGTAGTACTTGCAGTTCGAGCATGCATTCGCCGCGCCCTGGGCGTCCGCGGCCCCCACTCCGAGGGTCATCCCCAGGAGGGCCGTGAGCAGTCCGATCGCGAATCGACGCATCGTCTTCTCCTCTGGAACGGGCCTGGGTTGGGTAGGATCCGGCCCGCCGAAGTGGGTTAAAGCAAGGTTTCTGCCAAAGTTGGGCGACTGTAGGCGCCCCTAGGACCGAGCGTCAAGGGAGCCACCCCCTCCGCCGCGTCCGATCGACCACGGTTCGTGGCCCGCCGACCACACCCGTCACCGCACGAGGAACGCGCCTCGCGTTCCCTTGCGTACTTTCGCAGCCCGCCAGCCGGGCTACAGCATGCTCGCTGGATCCACGTCGACGAGGACCTCGACGTCTCCGCTCGACGGCGGAGTCATTCGCAATGGGGCGAGCGCTTCGAGAAGATCCTCGCGCCGGGCGGCCTTCACCAGGAGCCGCATGCGGTGCTTGCCGCGCAGCTGCGCGAGCGGCGCCGTGGCCGGCCCAAGCACGACCGCCCATTCCGGGAGATGCACGATCCGCTCCGCGATTCGGTCGCGGACCCAGTTTGCCGTCTCTTCCACGCGGCCGAGACTCTCCCCGCGCACCAGCACTCCGCCCAGACGCGCGAACGGCGGATAGCGCATGGACCTCCGCTGCTCCATTTCCGCGAGGCGAAACGCCTCGTCGTCGTGCGCGCACGCCGCGGCGAAACACAGGTGCTCAGGGGTCCGCGTCTGCACGATCACCTCGCCACCGAGCGAGCTCCGTCCCGCGCGTCCGGCGACCTGCGCCAAGAGCTGGAACGTGCGCTCCGCGGCGCGATAGTCGGGAAGATGCAGTCCGGTGTCCGCGTTCAAGACCCCCACCAGGGTGACGCGCGGAAAATCCAACCCCTTCGCCACCATCTGCGTTCCCAGGAGGACGTCGATCTCCCCCTCGAGAAAGTCCCCCAGGATCTGTTCGTGCGTCCCGCGGACCCGGACGGAATCGGAGTCCAGCCGCGCCAGGCGCATCGCCGGGAAGAGGCCGCGCAATTCCTCCTCGATGCGCTGCGTCCCCGATCCGCGAAACGCCAGCTTTCCCGCGTGGCACGACGGGCACGACGTCGGCACGCTCCGCGACGCGTCGCAGTAGTGGCAGCGGAGGACTGCGTCCGCCTTGTGATACGTGAGCGACACCGCGCAGGCATCGCAGCGAATGGGAATCCCGCATCCGATGCACTGCACGAACGGACTGAAACCGCGGCGATTCAAGAACAGGATCGTCTGCTCGCGGCGCTCGAGACGCTCGGCGAGCGCGTCGAGGAGCTCCTGCGAGAACGGGCTCGTGGTGCCGCGCAAGTCGACCAGCCGCACCGGCGGCATGGGCAGATTCGCGACCCGCTCGGGGAGCCGCAGCCGCTCGATCTCGCCGGACTCGGTGCGCGCGTACGTCTCGACGTCGGGCGTCGCCGACCCCATGAGCACGACGGCGCCGGCGCGTCGCGCGCGCTCGACGGCGACGTCGCGGGCCACGTAGCGCGGCGCGTCCTCCTGCTTGTATGCGGCGTCGTGCTCCTCGTCGATCACGATGAGGCCGAGATGCGGGAGTGGGGCGAACACCGCCGAGCGCGCGCCGAGCACCACGTCGTAGTCGCCGCGCTTCGCACCGTGCCAGATGCGCCGACGCTCCGCATCGGTGAGCCGCGAATGGAGAACCGCGGCGCGTCCTCCGAAGCGCCCGCGCAGTCGCGAGACGGTCTGCGGGGTGAGCGTGATCTCCGGCACGAGGAAGATCGTTTGCTTGCCGTGGCGCAGCGCTTCTTGGATCGCGCGGAGATAGACCTCCGTCTTTCCGCTGCCGGTGACGCCGTGGAGAAGGAACACCGGCGCGCGATTCGCGTGTGCGTGTTCCGGCGACTGCTCGTGCGGCGTCTCGTTCGCGGCCGCGAGGGCCGCATGGAGCCGCTCGACCGCGGCGGCCTGCGCCTCGTTCAGCGGAATCTCGGGAATCGCGATCATCGGCTCCTGGGTCTGTCCTTCCCATTCCTCGAGAACGAGGCGGATCGCGCCCTTTTCTTGGAGCCGCTTGAGCGCGGCCCGCGCGCCCGGCAGCGCCGCGGCGAGATCGCGCAGCGGAAGCGCACCGCCCGCTTCGAGAAGAATGGCGATGCAGCGCGCCTGCACCGGCGCGCGCGCGAGGGCGGGGTCCTCGTCGCCCGCCGCCATCCCCGCCGAGAGCCGCACGATCTTGATGCGCGGCGGCGCGCTGGCCCCGCCTCCCAGCGATTCCTCCGTCCAGCGCAGCCGGTTCGCGCGCGCCAGCGCACGGAGTGCGGGCTCCAAATCCTTCGCGCGCATCCCGAGCGATTTCGCGAGTGCGGTGAGCGAGATCGACGACGCTTCCGAGACGGCGGCGACGATGCGATCTTCGAGCGATCCGCCGGCGTTCTCCGCGAAGAGATCGATGGGTGCGGAGCGCGCGAGCGAGATCACGCGCTCGCGGCGCGGCGCGGGCTGCCCGGGAACGAGCGCGCGAATGGCCTCTCCCCAAGAGCACAGCGTGCGCTCGGCGATCCATTTCGCGAGATCGAGCATTTCCTCGTCGAGAAGCGGCTCGGGATCGAGAAGACGCTGGATCGGCTTCACGCGCTCGGGGGCGTCGTCGGGATCGAAGCCCACCACGAATCCCACGAGCGAGCGCGATCCGAACGAAACGGCGACGCGTGCGCCTCGTCGAATCGATGCGCGCAGCGACGGCGGAACGGCGTACGCGAACGTTTTCGGCAACGGCAGTGGGAGCGCGACGTCGGCGAGCAGGCCCGCGTCCGCGGCGCGTGTGGAGCCGGGGGACGGCGCACGGGTGGGAGCTCGAAGCATGGTCACGGGGCGGGTTCCGTTCTCTCCGGGGAAGAGGACGTGTACCACGATCGCATCGCCCACGGCCACAGCGCCGCCCACACCAGAATGAGCGGAACGAGCGCGAAGAGCCCGCGAAGGCCGATCGCTTCTCCCGCGAGGAACGCATCCCACCGATCGGGGACCGCCGGGTCCACGCGGGCGGGGAGCATTTCGCCGAAGCCCTGCTCGCCGACGGAGAGCTCGCCGTCGAAGAAGTGCGGGAGAATGTGCTCCGCATAGGGATTGGCGATGTCTTCGGGAACTTCCGGTCCGACCGCGGTGACCGCGAGCATGAGCGCGACCGACAGAATTCCCGCCAGCGTGCACGCCCGCGGCCACGAAGGAAGCGCCGCGATCAGTCCCAATCCCAAGAATGGAATCGCGGGAATCATGTGGCGCGGGCCGACGGCCCAGCCTCCGTGCCAAGTCGCATGTCCCGATTGCAACATCCAATAGTAAATGAACACGCCGAGCGCGACGATGGCTTCGCGGCGGCGATCCGCCCGCTGCAGAAGCAGCACGAGTCCGGGCACTGCGAGCAGGAGCATCGGACTGGAAGGGAAGAGTCCACGATAGGGCTCGATGAGAAGGCGAAGCGCGATCCTGGGATCGGGAAGGTTCACGCCGAGAATTCCGGTCGACATCTTTTGCTGGAAGAATGGAAGAGCCACGAACTGATAGCCGAGCTTGAACGGGCCGCCGAACGCCGCAGTGTGATACGCGCCCAGGAGTGCGAGCCCGGGGAGCGCGCCCGCCGCCATGGCCCCCGCGCGATGCGTACGCCGGCCGGGCGCCGCCAGCGCCCCCAGAGCGAGAATCGCGACCGCCGGGCCGGCGAGGTATTCGGTCGCGATCGCGCACGCTGCGGCGGCGCCTCCCGCCGCGCTGCGCCGCGCGCTTGGCGCACCGTCCGCGGGGAACCAGGCGTGAAACGCGAGCACCAGCCATGCGGCTGCGGCGGCGTGTCCTTGCAGAAGCGTCGCGTAGGGAAAGATCGTGGTGCCGAGAAACACGAGAATCGTCGCGGTCCAGGCCACGGAAGGATCCTGGGTGCGTGCCAGGGCGGCGCGAAAGAACGCGGTGCCACCCGCCGCAACCACGATCCCGGTCGCGAACAGCGCGGCGAGCCCGCCCATGAACGTGAGGAATTGCGATTGCGTGGGCGGCCATCCGGTGGCGCGCTTCACCGCGTGCGCGAGCGCCACGCCGGGAGCCGCGAGAAACGACGGCAGCGGCGCCTTGTCGGAATAGTAGTGGCCGCCGAGGAGTGCTTTGTCCCCGGTGTTCTCGTGGTAGTCGTCGATCCGGAGAGTGCCGCGCTCGACGAGTGCTCGAGCGAGATCGAGGCGGCATGCCGAGCCCCACGTCGCGGCCTGGAAGAAACCGGCGTAGGTGAGCAGCAGGAAGAAGAAGACTCGTGAGGAAGAAATGCAACCGGCGCGCATGCGCGCCAGTCTAGTCCCTCACGAGGTCTTCGTCTTCAAGAGGCCGTGCACACGCTCCACCAGTCGCCCCGGGCTGAACGGCTTCGTGATGTAGTCGTCGGCACCGGCTTCGTAGCCCTGCTTCTGATCGATGTCGCGTCCCTTCGCAGAGAGCAGAATCACCGGCGTTCCTGCGAGCTCCGGGTCGCGCTTGATCGCGCGGCAAGCCTCGAATCCGTCCATCTTCGGCATCATCACGTCGAGCACGACGAGATCCGGCCGGTCTTCCTTGGCCTTGCGCACCGCTTCCGCTCCGTCTTCCGCGGTGATCACCTCGTAGCCTTCGGCGCCGAGGCTGAAGTCCAGGATGTGCAGGATGTAGTTCTCGTCGTCGACGATCAGAATCTTCCCCTTGTTCATGACGTTCCTTCCGACGGGGAGGAGGAAAGGCTCGTCGAGCTCGCCTCCCATCGAGCTCGATTCGTCGGTGCCGCTCCGTTTCGACCGATCACTTCGGCGAGCGCTTCGACCACACGGGGCTCGAATTGACGGCCGGCGCAGCGGCGCAGCTCTTCGAGCGCTTCGTCCTGACCCACGGCCGGTCGATACGGACGCCCGGCGCGCAGCGCTTCGTACGCGTCCACCACCGCCAGGATCTTGGCGCCGAGCGGAATCGCGTCGCCGCTCGCTCCGCGCGGATAGCCAGCGCCCGCGGGTCCTTCGTGATGCGCGAGCACCAGATCGAAGATCGCCGGATCCAACTCGATCGGGCGAAGAATGCGCGCGCCCTCTTCCGGATGACGCTCGATCATGGAACGCTCGCGCGAGGCCAGCGTCGCCGGTTTCCGGGTCACGCCGAACGGAATGCGGGTCATGCCGACGTCGCGCACCAGCGCCGCATAGCGAATGCGTACCGCTTCCGCGGCGTCGACGTTCAGAAGCCGGCAGAGCGCGAGCACCAAAGCGCTCGTGTCTTCTCCCCCGAGATGGCGGCGAGCATCCAGGACGCCGCGAATCGCGCGCTCCAGCGCTTTCACGGCGGCGCCGTGCTCCACGCGCAGCTTTCCCAGCACGAGCGCGGCGCGCTCCGCGAGAAGCTCGAGGAGCGTGCGATCGTCTTCATCGAACGGAGTGCCGTCGCGTTTGTCGCTGGCGTGCAAGAGCCCGATCGTCTCGCCGGCCAGGCGGATCGGCGCGCCTTCCCGGCATCGTTCGCGGGCCGCGCGGATCTCGATGTCGGTGAGGCCGAGCGCCGCCTGGAGCACGAGCTCGTCGCCGCCGTCGTCCCGGCGAAGGAGCGCGACCGTCTCCACCCCGAGCACCTCGGCGGCCATCTCGATGAACAACTCCACGACGCGTCGTGCGGCCTGTGCTTCCGAGCTCTCGCGCTCGGGCTTCCCTTCGGGATCGGCGCCCGTGCTTGACGCGCGCCCCCGCGGCAGCGAGACGACGAAACGCGACCCGCGCCCCTCTTCGCTCTCCACCCAGATCTTGCCGTCGTGCCAGACCGCGATGCTCTTGCAGATCGCGAGCCCGAGACCGGCGCCGCCGTGACGGCGCGTGTTGGAGCCATCCACCTGATAGAACTGCTCGAACACGCGATCGAGCTGATCGGCGGGAATGCCTGGACCCTCGTCTTCCACGGCGATGCGACACGATGCCGCTTCGCGCGTGGCCGTGATGCGAATCTCGCCGCCGGACTCCGAAAATTTCACCGCGTTCTCCAGGAGATTCACGACGAGCTGCTCGAGCAAGTCGGGGTCCCCTTGCGCCGGAATCTCCGGCGGGTCGGCGAAACGAATGGCGACGCCGCGGTCGTCGGCGATGGGACGGATCACGTCGACGGCGCCGCGCAGCACGGTGGCGAGATCGACGCGGCGCATGGCCAGCCGCACGCGGCCCCCCTCGAGCGTGGCGAGATCGAGAATATCGTCGACGATGCGCGTGAGCCGCCGGCTCTCGTCGTGGATGATGCGCAGAAAGCGCTCGCGCGTTTCCCCGTGCGCGGCGACGCTTGGTTTCTGGAGAGTCTCCGCGTACGCGGTGATCGACGTGAGCGGGGTGCGCAGCTCGTGCGACACCGCGGCGATGATCCGCGACTTCACGCGGTGCACCTCGGCCTCGTGATCCTTCTCGGCGCGCAGCTCTTCGACGCGATGATCGGCGCGGCGGCGTCCCGAGCTCTGCAAGAGCGCAAGCCGCGCGAACGCGCTCCAGCGCGGAAGATCCTCGGCGCCGTCCGCGTCGGTGAACGGAGCCACGACTTCGGCGAGCAGGAATCCGCGCGAGGTCTCCGATTCGTCGTCGGCGAGAGGCGCGATCAGAAGGTCGCCGGCATCGGGCCGCGGGCGGCGGACCGCGCTCCCGGATACCCAGGCGGCGCCGCTCCACCGGGGAAGGCGCGCGATCCACGAGTCGAACGACGCGGCATCTCCCGCCTCACGCGGAAGAGGGCGCGGGCGATCGCCGTTCGTTGCTTGTCCGTTGCTCGCGAGGTGCGCGCCGTTCGTCGGGCGCGGCGTCCCCTGGCGGGCGCTGGCGAGCTCCACGGGGGCGCCGTCTTCGGAACGGAACTCCCAGATCGAGATCGTGCCGAGCTGCGGGCGGCCGGCCGCCGCACCGACGATGCGCTGCGCCAGAAGCTCGGTGTCTTCGCGTGCGGCGAGCCCGTCCAGGATTTCTCCCGCACGCTCGAAGCTGCGTGCGCCGTGCTCCAGGTCGCGTTGCGCGCGGACGGACTCGTGTCGAGCGCGTTCGCGAGCCAGCGCGGGTCCGGCGTGGGCGAGGAAGCGCGCCAGCGGATCGAGATCACCGGAAGCGACGACCACGGCTTCGATCTTCTGCGGGGAGCGAAGCGGAACCGCGACGAGCGCGCCGCCGGCGAGTCCCGTCTGCCGCACGGTCTCGCGCTCGCGCATCGCGCGCCGCGCAAGGCCCAGAATCTCCAACTCGCGCGGAGCGTCGCCGTTCGCGTCTTCCATTCCGAACGTCGCCACCGTGCGCGGATCATCCGAATCGACCAGAAGGATCGCGCCGCAGCCCGTCCCCGGTGTGGAAACGACCGCGCGGCGCAGGAGATCCACCACGCGCTCGACCGAATCGGCGAGCTGCAGGCTCTCTTCTTGCACATCGAGGACATGACGCAGGACGCGCGCGTCGATCGAGGTCGCCCCGTTTGCCGGAGCGTGGACGGCGCGCTTCACGTTCCCGCCCTCCGCTCGCGCACGACGACCGAGCCGCTCATGCCCTTGCCGTAGCGCTTGAGCTCGCTGGCGAGATCCGCCACGCGGCCGATGTGCGTGATGGGCCCGCGCTCGTTGGTCACGATCGCGACCGTGATGCCGAGCGAGCGCACTTTCATCACTTCGCCGGTGCGACGACGGATGCGCAGGAAGCCGCGCTCCAGATCTTCGTCCTCGAACAACACGCCGGAATGCTTCTCGAAGAGATCGACGACCGCACGAGCGACCCCGTCGGCACGCTCCGGTGAGGTGATCACCACGAAGTCGTCGCCGCCGATGTGCCCGACGAAATCCTGCGCATCGCCGTGGTCCGCGATCGCGCTGGTCAAGAGACGCGCGGTCTGCTTGATCGCTTCGTCGCCCTTGGCGTATCCGTAGTAGTCGTTGAACGCCTTGAAATTGTCGATGTCGACGTACAGGAATGCGAACGACTTGCTTGTCTCGATGCGCGCGGTCAGCTCCCGCTCGATCGACACGTTGCCGGGAAGTCCGGTGAGCGGATTCGCTTCGCGCTGCGATTGACTCCAGTGCAGCACGTTCTTCACGCGCACCAGGAGCTCCGACATCGAGAACGGCTTGGTGACGTAGTCGTTCGCGCCGTTCTCCAGGCCGCGCAGCTTTTCGTCCAGCTCGCCGCGCGCGGTGAGAATGATGATCGGGATGTGGCGCGTGCCGTAGTCGCCCTTCATGCGCCGGCAGAACTCGTAGCCGTCGATCTGCGGAATCATGAGATCGAGGAGCACGAGATCGGGCGCCAGCTCTTCGACGACGCGAAGGCCTTCGGGGCCGGTGCCCGCGGTTTCCACGCGGTAGCCGGCGTTCTCCAGCTGGAACTTGAGAATTTCGCGGATCGGGGGCTCGTCGTCGACGACGAGGATGCGCGGGGCGGGCGTTTCCACGGAGGCTCCCTCGATGCGGAGAAGGTCTTCGCTTCCGACATCGGCAAAGAACGGCTCGGAACGAAGCGGATTGTGGGGCGGGAGGAGCGCCGGCCCTCGAATTCCGGGGCGGGCGGCGAGCGGCCAACTCTCGCGCGCTCAAGATCCTCGACGGACAGCCGATGCTGTTCGTGAAGGATGCGCCGTGCGCCGGAGAAGTCGGCAAGACGGCGACCTCTCGCCATCGAAAAGGAGAATTCGTGAAGTCGCTTCTCGCCCAAATGAGGGTGGAGGATCGGAAGGCAGCCGTGTGCCTCCTGCACCCCACCCGGGCGCGGATTCTGGAAGCCCTGCGGCGGCCCGCGTCCGCTGCGGAGCTGGCCCGAGCGCTGGGCCTTCCGGCCCCGCGCGTGAACCACCACGTGCATCGCCTGCGTCGGGCGGGGCTCGTTCGGCGGGCGGGGACGCGGCGCGTGCGAAATCTCACCGAAGTTCTCTACTTGGGGGTGGCGCGGACTTACGTGGTGTCCGAAGCGATCACGCCAGGAGGGGAGGGCCGCCGGCGGCTTCGCGCCGACGACGCGCCGCGGCCTTTGCGGAATCTTGCCGCTCTTGGCGAGCGGCTCTCGGGAGACGCGCTCGTCCTTCTCGACGAAGCGGCGTGCGACGAACGCGAAGTCTCCGCCTTCGGAACCGCGATGGATCTCTCGTTCCCCGATGCGCGCTCCCGCGCCGCGTTCCTCGCGGATCTCCTCCACGCGGTGACCTCGCTTCGAGAGGCCTACGGGGCCCGCCCCGACGCGACTCCGGACGAACGCTATCGCGCGGTGATCGCCTGCTATCCGGAGACGCGCGGCTGACCGCGCTTGCGCGTCGCCCGATTCGGTAGATCGCCCAGAGGAAGATTGGGATCGGCGTCGAGTGAAGGATCGGCGCGCTCGCCGCGGTCCAGACGCAGCTTTCCCGCGTACGCGATCATGGCGGCGTTGTCTCCGCAGTACGAAAGCCGCGGAACCACGAAGCGCAGGCGTCGCTCGGTGCAGGCCGCTTCCATGGCGCGCCGCAGCGCCCCGTTCGCGGCTACGCCCCCCGCCACGGAGACCGCCGGCGCGCCGGTCCGCTCCGCCGCGCGCATCGTTTTCTCTACGAGAACATCGATCATCGCCGCCTGAAACGACGCGGCGACGTCGTGCGAGCGCGGCACCGTCTTTCCCTCCGGCTCGCGCTCCAACAGAAATCGCACCGCAGTCTTGATTCCGGAAAAACTGAAATCGAGCGTGTTCGCCTCCAGCAGCACGCGCGGAAACTCGAACGCGCGCGGATTTCCGCTCGCGGCGTGGCGCTCGATTGCCGCTCCTCCCGGATAGCCCAGCCCCAAGAGCACCGCGACCTTGTCGAATGCTTCACCGGCGGCGTCGTCGCGGGTGCGTCCGAGAATCTCGAGGCGGTCGAGCTGCGGCACGTGCACGAGAAGCGTGTGCCCGCCGGAGACGACCAACACCACCGATGGCGGGCGCAGCTCCGGATCTTCCAGGAACGGCGAGAGCACGTGGCCTTCCAGATGATTCACGCCCACGAACGGAATGCCGCGCGACCAGGCCAGGCTCTTCGCGAACGTCACGCCCACCAAGAGCGATCCCACGAGCCCCGGTCCCGCGGTGACGGCGATGCCGCGGACGTCGGCGAGCCCCGCGCCGGCTTCGCGCAGCGCAGCGCGCATCGTGGGCGCGAGTTTCTGGACGTGCTCGCGCGAAGCGAGCTCGGGAACGACGCCGTGATAGGCGCCGTGCACTTCTTGCGACGCAATGACGCTCGATGCGACCCGCCCGTCCGCCGTGAGCACCGCCGCGGCGGTCTCGTCGCACGACGTTTCGATCCCGAGAATCATGGCCCGTTCGTCGAGGTCTCGCTCCCCGCTCCTTGGGCATCGGCTCCGCGATGGATCTCGACGACGAGGCGCGAGGGACTCATGCCAAGCACCTGAATGTCGGACGGGACCATGAGCTCGCCCCAGATCTCGCGGCCCGGCGCCGCGCTCCCCGACGCGGGCTGGAAGAGAAGGCGGCGCTCGCGCACTTCGCGAAAGTCGATCTCGTTCGTCCCGACCTTCCATTCCGACCAGGAGAGAACGAGCGGGGGATTCCGGGTGGCGGCAGCCTCCACGTAGCTGCGCGCACCGGACACGCGCACGGCCACCGATTCCGGCTCCACGTGCGGCACCCATCCTTCGGGAAGCCGTCCGCCCACGGTCACCGCGAGCGATTCGATCGTCTGCGTCACGACCTGCTCGATGGTGATGCCGACCTCCACGCTCTCCGGCGTGATCTC
Source organism: uncultured Gemmatimonadales bacterium (assembly GCA_963725045.1). GTDB lineage: Bacteria > ARS69 > ARS69 > ARS69 > ARS69 > CAVRWY01. The sequence continues at coordinate 7,202 of CAVRWY010000005.1, read as the reverse complement.
CACGGTGGGCCCGAACGATTTCAAGAGCTTCACCTTCTTACGCACCGGATTGCGATTTCCGGCGACGTCGATCTCGTCGGTGGATACGAGCGCGATCTGATCGACGAGCTTGCGCGGCCCTTTGACGCGCGCCGCCGCCGGATTCACGAACGTCTTGCCCACTTGGACATGGCGCGCCGCCGGAGTGCCCACCACCGTCGGCGTGATGGGGATGTCGCGAATCACGGTCTCGTCGAATTCCGCGAGAATGCGTTTGGGCTCAAGCACTTCGATGCGCGCGACCTTGGCGTCCGAAGGGAGAACGACGTTTGCGCCGCTCACGGCGATCGTGTTGAGACCCGCCTGGTTCCCGGAGAGATCGATGCGGCACACCGCGTCGCGGAGCTGCAGGCGAAGAAAGCGCCCCTTGCCGCGCACCTGCGCGCGCACTTCATCGGGCAGCGCCTGGATCGAGGTGAGCCCTTCCGGACGATTCACGTACTCGATCGGCAGCACCAGTTCTTGTTCGAAATCGATCTCGTTCGTGACCGAGAGCCACAGCGCGATCGCGAAAAAAAACGAGAGAAGCTTGGCGGAGAGATTGCGACTCCAATTTCTCCACCGCATCGAGGTCCCTCGCTCAGTTCGTCATTTCGGACGCGGCGATCGAATCCGCCCGCGCCCGCGCCGTGGCATTGGCCGCGGTCGTCGACTCCGCTTCCGCTTTCTGCCGCCCCAGCTCACGTTCGCTGGACGCGACGAGCAGATTCTGGAAGCGCTTCTCCATCTCGTCGATCTCGGCGTGGCCGAGCAGCGGGCGGGTCCAGGAATGCCGCGACTGGATCCGCCGGTTGGACGACTCCACCACGTCCACGACGAGTGATTTCGTCCAACCCGGGAGGGGCCGGTCGAGATCCTCCTCGAGCTGAAGCTGATCGAGATCGAGGCCGCGCAGAGAGTCCCACACCTCGTAGAACTCTTCGACGGTCATGGATTCCTTCACCGGAACGGTCCGCCCCTTCGAACGGATCGAGCCGGTGATCCAGATGTCGGAGTCGGCCTGCAGAATCTCCACGGACCAGCTTTCGCGCTGGAGGCCCTCGCCCTTCGTCTCCTCGAAGCGAATGAAGGCCGCGTGGGGGAGGGCGCGCAATCGGCCGGCCTGCGCAGTGTCCGCAGCGGCGGCCGCCTCGCGGGCAGCGCGGTCCGCGTCGCCGCACCCGCCGGCGAAGAGAGCGGTGAGTCCCGAGACCGCGGCGAGGAACACCCCTCTCACGCGGCGCGCTCGGCGACCGGCAGTGCTTCGGCGAAAAACGCTTCGATCGCGAGGCGCGGTTCCACGTTCATCTCCACGTCTTCTGCGGCGAGCTCGGCGCGGCGGAAGAGGCGTTCCCAAGTTTCGGGAGGATGGCGCTGCGCGAGCTGTGCGACGCGCGCCGGATCCAGACCGCTCGCCAGCGGAGCGTCGCTCGCCGCTCCGGAAACGACCAGATCGCGGAGCGCCAGCGAAAGCAATTCCAGAAAAAGCCGCGCTTCTAGACGTATCGGCTCGCGCTCGCCTTCCTTGATCTCCGCCGCGGCCGCGAATCGGCGACCGGTGAGTGCGAGCACGCGCGCCAGATCTCCCGCTGCGATCGCGGGAAGAATCTCCTCGAGCGCGCGGCGGCGTTCTTCGATGCCGAGTCCGCGCAGTGCCAGCGCACGTCCGATGCTCCCATCGGCGAGCGACGCCAGAAGGCGCGCGGCGGCCGCGTCCATTCCCTGCGTCTGCACGAGGAACGCTTCCACCTCGCGCGCCGGGAGCGAACGAAACACCACGCGAGCGCAGCGCGAGATCGTCGTGGGAAGGAGCGAGAGCGGCTCCGCGGTCACGAGAATGACCAACGCCCCTGGCGGGCGGCTCCTCCAGCGTCTTCAAGAGCGCGTTCTCCGCTTCTTCGGTCATGCGGTGCGCGTCGTCGATCACGACGATGCGCCGCGCGCCGCCCGACGACACCGAGAGAAGCGCGTCGATCGTGCGAAAGTGCGCGCCGTCCCCGCGGCCGTTGATGAGCTCGATGCCGAGATTGCGACGATACAGAACCTGCGAGATTCCCGGTGCGAAGAGACGCCGCGCGATCGCGATCGTCTTGGGCGCCGCCTTCTTCGTGCGGTCGAGCCCGGCCAGCTCCTTCTCCAAGACATCGGCGAACGGAATGTTGCGCCGGCCGAGAAAGCGGTCCGGGTCGCGATGCAGCAAATCGATCACGTCGAGGCCGCGCGCGCTCGCGGTCGCTTCGAAGCCGTCGATCCAGCCTTCCGATTGCAGCACGCCGTACGCTTCCAAGAGATCCGTCTCGCGCGATGTCCTTGCCGGCGAGATCGCGGCGGCGAACCGGCACGGGAGCGGCGACGTCGGAGTAGACGACGAGAGACTCGTGCGCGAGGCGGGGAATGCGATCGTCGCTCGCGTCCGCATCATCCGCGAGCAGCGTGCGCGCCAATTCGAGAGCTGCGGTTCTCTTGCCGACGCCCGCGGGTCCGGAAAAGAGCATCGCATGCGGGAGCCGGTCTGCGGCGGCGGCGCGGCGCAGCCCGGCGAGGACTTCGGTGTGCCCGATCATCAGGCCGCCTCGCGGTCGCGCTCGCCGGGCTCGCGCGCCATCGCACACAGATCGAGGATCATTTCTTCGAGGATCTCCCTAGCGCCCGCGCCGCCGCCGCTCTTCGCGTCGCGATCGCCCAGGCGCACGCGCGCCAGCATGCGCCGGCACGCCGCCTGATCGTAGCGCCGCGCCGCTTCGAAGCGTTTGTACGAGGCGAAGGGATGGATCGTGGTGACGTCGTCCGCGCCTTTGCCGAATCGGCCCGTCTCCATGCGCACCGACACTCTCGATTGGAAGCCGCGCACGTCGCGAAACGCGGGGCGCCCCGCCTCTTCCCAGAGGAGGCGCGCCTGCAGGAGATGACGCGCTTGCCGCACGAGCAGCGTCATCAAGACCAAGGGATACGTTCCCGCCGCGAGAAGATCTTCGGTGAGCTCCAGCGCGCGGCGCGGGTCGCGCTGCAGCACGGCCTCGGCGATCTCCCAGACCGCTTCCTCGCGCGAGCGACCGACCAGCTTCTGGATGTCGGCGGCGGCGATCGCCGGCGCGTCGATGCAATAGAGGATCGCCTTGTCGAGCTCGCCCGCGAGCGTCTCCATGTCCGAGCCGCAGCGCGAGAGAAGAAGCGCCGCCGCATCCGGCGACAATTTCTTTCCCGCTTCGCTGGCGCGCTCGCGAAGCCACCCGGCCAGCGCATCCGAGTGCTGCGTCCCGAACTCCAGCACTGCGCCCAATCTTCGCGAGCCCCTTGGTGCCGCGGCCGCGCTTGTCCACGCGCGACTCGCCGAGCCCTCCCGGTGATGCGCGACGAACACGAGCGCACTGCCGGGGGCCAGCCCCGACTCGATGCCGGCGAGGAGCACGTCACCGCGTCGCCCGGTGAGCAGATGCGCGAAGTTGCGGACCACGGAGATGCGCGCCGACGAAAAGAGCGACAGCGAGGTCAAGGGCTCGAGCAGCGCCGCCGCGGTCTTGCCCTCCGCGTCGACGTGGACAATCTCCGCGGACGACGCAGCCTGAAGCGCGCGCGCGAGCGCTTCCGCCGCGGTCCGCACCAGGTATCCCTCGGTGCCGAAGACCAGGTAGACGGGCTTCGCGCTGCCTTTCTTGATCGCGGCGAGCTCGGCGGCGAGCTCGTTCGCGCCTTCGATGGGCAAGGGACCTCCGGGAAGTCGAGGTGCGGCTCGGACTCCGAAGCCATCATATCGCACCGAAGCGGAGGAGTCAGTCGCTGGGAGCGGAATGGCGCTCGACCGCCCGTTCTCGCCGTAAACGAATCATTGTGCGTCGATATCGACGCAAATGTCGTCGAATGAGCAGCTCCGCGCGCGCCCATCTCATCCCCCCTTCACTCGGAGCCTCCGCCCCTCCTTCACGGTCGTGCTGGAGCCGTCGGGGATTCCGTTCGCGACCCGCAGCGCCGCCACCTCCATCTGGTAGCGCGCGGCGATCGACGTGAGCGTCTCGCCTCGGGCGACGGTGTGGATCTTCCATCCGATGCGCGGAATCTCCACTTCTTCGCAGTAGGCCACGATGCCGTCCGCCAAAGCGTCGACGTAGCGCCTCCGATTCTCGGTCGAGCGGACGAAGCGCACGTCCTCGGCGTTGGAGAGGAACCCGACCTCCACCAACACGGCGGGAATGAACAGGGACTTCAAGACCGCGAATCCCGCCTGCTTCACGCGCCGAGTCTCCACGCCGCGCACGCGGTCGACGCGGTCGGTGAGATGGGTCGCGAGACGCTGGCTCCGCTCCACGCAATCGTTCTGGCGCAGGTCCACGAGCATCTTGGCGAGGTCGCTGGAGGTGGTGGCATCGGTGGGTGGAAGTCCGCCGACCAAGTCCGCGGAGTTTTCGACGTCCTCCAGCTCTTTGAGCACGCGATCGGTCGCGCCTTCCAACGACACGAAGAAGATCTCGGTGCCGCGCGCGGATTTCGAAGGAGCGGCATTGAAATGCACGCTCACGTAGAGATGCGCACCCTTTTGCTCCGAGATCTGGCGCCGGCGCCCGAGACTCACGAAGTAATCGCCGGTGCGGGTGAGCGCCGCCTGGTATCCGGCGCGCGCGTTGATGGCTCGCTGCAAATCGATCGAGAACTGCAGCGCGAGATCCTTCTCTTCGAGGCCGCCGGGATTCCGCCGGCCGGGGTCTTCGCCGCCGTGACCCGGGTCGATCATGATCAAGAAATCTCCCACGGACTCCGGACCGATGCGCCGCGACTCGCGCGCTTCCGAGGGAGCGCTCTCGCCGGCCAGCGCGTCGGGATCCCGCGCCGCGGTGAGATGCTTCACATCCACCACGATGCGCTCCGGCTTGTCTTCGTGCGCCTCGGCCAAGAACACGTCGTAGGGCCGCATCGAGGCGAGGTCGATCACGATTTGCGCCCGCTGCGATTTCCCCAGCGCATTGAAGCGAATGCGCTCGATGATCTCCGTGCCGACCGTCATCTCGTCGAGGGGGAACCCGAAGCGCCCGTCGACTTCCACGACGATGCGCGGAGGATCCGCCATCGCGCGGTGCTGGAACTTCGCCGGTCCGGTGAGGTCGATCACGATGCGGGTGTATTCCGGCGCGCTCCAATGGCGCACGCCGGCGAGCTCCACGGCGCGCGCGGCGAGCGGGGCGGTCGCGAGGAGGAGAAGCCCGAGCAGGAAAAGTCGCTGCGAAACAGAGCGTGAGAGCGGCACGACGGAAACCTAGGAACCGCGCTTGCGGGTGTCAAGGTGCCGCAGCCGAATCCTGCGTGCGCGATCGCGGACGACCTGCGATCCTGGTCCGATGAGCTCGCCGGGCCCTGGTCGGATGCGCATCGTCGCCGGTTTCCTGGCGATCTACATCCTCTGGGGCTCGACGTACCTCGCGATCCGCTTCGCAATCGAGACGCTGCCCCCGTTCCTCATGGCGTCGGTCCGCTGGATCGTGCCCGGGCTGGGGCTGGTGGCGTGGGCGCGCTGGCGCGAACGAGCGCCGGCGCCCACCGCAAGGCAGCTTCGCTCCACCGCGATCGTCGGGCTCTTTCTGCTCGTGGGCGGCAACGGGATCGTGTCGTGGGCGGAGCAATGGGTCCCCTCGGGAGTCACGGCGCTTCTCATCGCCAGCATTCCCCTGTGGATGGCGATTCTCGAATGGGCCACGGCACGGGCGCGCGGAGCTCCGCACCGGCTTCCGCCCTGGACGATCGTCGGGCTCCTGATGGGCTTCGCCGGGGTCGCCACCCTCGTGGGCGGTGCGTCCGCGGGAGGACGCGCGCACGTTCTCGGGGTCGGCCATGCTGCTTCTCGCCGCGTTCTTGTGGGCGGTCGGCTCTCTGGTCGCGCGGCACGCGCGAGCTTCCTCGCTCTCCGCTCCTCGCCACCGGTCTCGAAATGCTCTTCGGCGGAGCTGCGCTCCTTCTTCTCGGCACCGCGACGAACGAGTGGTCGCGCCTCGATCTCGCGCACGTGTCGATGCGCTCGGCGCTCGCCCTGTTCTACCTCATGATCTTCGGATCGATCCTGGGGTTCACCGCGTACGTCTGGCTGATTCGCGTGTCCACGCCCGCGAAAGTCTCCACGTACGCTTACGTGAATCCCGTCGTCGCGGTATTCCTCGGGTGGCTCATCGGTGGCGAGCCGATCACCGCGCGCTTGCTCGTCGGCGCTGCGATCGTGGTGAGCGCGGTCGTGATGATCACGTCGACGCGGAGCTGAGCCTCTCCCATTCGCGATAGCGGCGCTCGATGCGGGCGCGCACTTCCTGCTCTTCGTTGGCGAGCTTGTGCAGTTTCTCCCAATCGCCGGCGGGATCCTTGGCGAGCAGTTCTTGAAGAGTCTTCGAGCGCGCCTCGAGCTCGGCGATCTCCCCTTCCAGCACCTTGAGCCGGGCGCCGGACTTCTTGTTCTCGCGCTCGCGGCGCTTCTTCTCCTCGCGCTCGAGCTCTTCCGGGCTGCGGCGACTTCTCCTTGGGCGGCTTCGGGAACGCGAGCCGCCTCCTCGGTGCGCTTCCCCGGCGAGCTTGCGGCGCGCCTCGGAGTAGTTCCCCTCGAACACGCGCACGCGCGCGTCGTCGAACCAGAGAATCTTCGTCGCCACCGCGTCCAGGAACGCGCGGTCGTGCGAGATCACCAGAAGCGTGCCGTCGTACGCGGCGAGCGCGCGCTCCAGCACCTCGCGCGCGGGAATGTCGAGATGATTCGTGGGCTCGTCGAGCACGAGCAGGTTGTGCGGCTCGAGCGAGATCTTGAGCAGCGCCAGACGGCAGCGCTCGCCGCCGGACAGCGCGCCCACCGTCTTGAACGCGTCGTCGCCGAAGAAGCGGAAGCGCCCGAGCGCCCCTCTCGCTTCCTCGATCGTGAGATCGGGACGCACGCGGCGCACTTCGTCGACGAGCGAGCGCGCCGGCGTCGAGGCCTTCAGCTTCTGATCGAGGTATCCGAGCGAAACGTTGAAGCCGAGCTCGATCGATTCCGATCGCGGGCGCAACTTGCCCAGCAACGCGCGGACGAACGACGTCTTGCCCGCGCCGTTCGGCCCCACGATGCCGACGCGGTCGCCGCGATAGATCGTGGCGTCGAATTTCTCGAAGAGCGCCGGCTTGTCGTCGTAGCCCACGGTGAGCGCTCGTGCGCGGATCATCTCTTTGCCGCCGGGGTGGTC
>CAVRWY010000004.1:0-41614 GCA_963725045.1 uncultured Gemmatimonadales bacterium | reverse complement strand
AAAGGCATGCCGAGACGAGAGATACTGGAGGATCCGAGGCACCGGCAGAGTTCAGCGCTCTTTCGGCCGGACGAATCCGACGCATCGCTCCCCGCGCCGCGCTCAATCTCGTCGAGTCCCGGCAGCGTGGGATCCGCGAGGCGCGCGCGCCGCACGAGGTCGCGGCTCGTGCCGCGTCCCCTGCCTCGAGAGCCGCCCGCGCCGCGTTCACGAGCGCCGGGGCATAACGCGGAGCGATCTCCACCGCGCGATCGAACGCGGCACGCGCCTCGTCGAGGTATCCGGCGCGCGCGAGACGTGCGCCCAGATGATTCCACGCGACCGGGTGAGCCGGATCGAGACGCACCGCTTTACGAGACTGCGCGAGCGCGCGCGCCGGATCCCCCGCCGCGTCGAGCGCGCGCGCCAGATCCAAGCGCGCCACCGTGAGCGCGGGATCGCGGGCGAGCGCCCCTTCGTAGCGCGCGATCGCAGGGCGCACATTCCCTGCGCGAAGCTCGACGTCGCCGAGCGCGGCCCACGGCGCCGGAGATCTTTCGTCGTGGCGAAGTGCGTCTTCCCAGAGCGTGCGCTCGTCCTTCCACACCATGGAACGCGTCCACGATGCGGCGGCGCCGGCAAGGACGAGAGCCGCAGTAGTGCCGGCGCGAAACGCGCGAGACGTGCGCGAGGTCCACATCGGCCAACAGCGAGCCCACGAGCCCGGCGACTCCCACCGAAGGCAGAAAGAGAAACCTCTCCGCCACGCTCTCCCCGATGGGCACGAGATGCGAGACCGGAAGGAGCGCCACCGCCGGCCAGGCCGCGAGGACCGCGCGATCGATTCGTCCGCGGCGTGCGAACACGATCACCAGCGCAGCGAGGGCGAGCAGAAGAGCGACCCCCGCAACCACACGAGGATCGCTCCACGACCCCGGCGGGTCGGCATGCGCTCGATGGAGAGCGGCCAAGGCGCGATCAGTAGTCGCACGTGCTCACCGCCGGCCGCGAGCGCCAACGGCAATCGATCGAGGAGGCTCCTTCCACGATCCGATCCCCGGGAGCCGGCGCAAATCGCCCGAGCACCGCCTGGCGAACGAGAAGCATGCCGAGGACCGAGACGAAGAGCGCTCCGGCGACGATCCTCGACCATCCCGCCGTCGCGCGCGGCGCGTCCGATGGCGCGGCGCGTGACCGCCGAGAGCGCGCATCCGCCGCGAGGAGAAGCGCGGCGAGCGGCACTCCCGCCGCCGCGCTCTCCTTCGCCAGCACTCCCAGGGCGAGCGCTCCCCCCGCCGCCGCGGCGCGCGCGGCGGAGCCGCCCCGCGCCGCGTCGAGCGCGAGCGCGAGCGCGACGCACACGAGAATGCCCGCAAGAACCTCGGATCGCCCCGTGACCCAGGCGATCGCTTCGACGTGCACCGGGTGCACCGCGAAGAGCAGCGCGCCCGCCCCCGCCGCGCTCGCGGGGAGTATGCGCTTCAAGAGCGCATGCACCGCCAGCACGGCGGCGGCGGCGAGCACGAGGTTCGTCGCGTGGAATCGAAAGGGATCGAGCGGCGCGGGATGCGCATCGACGAAGAGCGTCCAGGCGGTCAGCGGCCGGTACAACGCGCGCTCCGGCGCCGCACTCGGGAAGCTCGAGGCGAAGAGTTGCGGCGCGCGCGACCAGTCGCCGCGAAGATCGGGGTTCTCGACGATGTACGGAAAGTCGTCGTACACGAATCCGGCGCCGAGTGTCCCCGCGTGCACCGCGATCGCGAGACCCGCCGCCGCGAACGGAATCCAGCGCGACGCGAGCGCCCGAATCAACGTCGCGACCGGGCCAGCGCTTCCGGAAGTCCCGCGAGCCGCTCCGCGGCCGCATCCAGCGTGGACTCTCGCTTGCAGAAGTTGAATCGGAGGCGCTCGCGTCCCGCGCTCCCCTCCCGATAGAAGCTCGAGCCGGGAACCGCGGCCACGCCGACGTGCTCCACGAGAAAACGCGCGAACGCCACGTCCGACTCGTGCTCGAACCCGGAGATGTCGGTCATCACGTAGTACGCGCCGCGCGGACGGAACACGCCGAAACCGGCCCCTTCCAGAATCCCGATCAAACGGTCGCGCTTCGAAACGTACGAACGCGCCAGGTCCGCGTAGTACGAGCGCGGCAGACGCATCGCCTGCGCTCCCGCCTCCTGGAGCGGTGCGGCGGCACCCACAGTCACGAAGTCGTGCACCTTGCGGATCGCCGAGGTGAGCGTCTCTCCTGCGATCGCCCAGCCCACTCGCCATCCGGTCACGCTGTATGTCTTGGACAGCGAGTTGATCGTGACCGAGAGCTCCTCCATTCCCGGAAGCGAGGCGATGGACACGTGCGTCTCGCCGTCGTAGAGCACATGCTCGTAAATCTCGTCGGCAACCGCGACCACGCCCCACTCCTGGCAGAGCGCACCGATCGCGCCCAGTTCTTCGCGCGAGAAGACCTTTCCCGTCGGATTGTTCGGAGTGTTCAAGACGACCGCGCGCGTGCGCGGCCCGAATGCGCGGCGCAGCTCGCCGGCGTCGAACGTCCAATCCGGCTCGGCCAGACGCACGAAGCGCGGCGTCGCTCCGCAGAGGATCGCGTCCGGACCGTAGTTCTCGTAGAACGGCTCGAACACGATCACTTCGTCGCCGGGATCCACGATCGCGAGAAGCGTGGAGAGCATCGCTTCGGTGGCGCCGCAGCACACGGTAACGTGACGCTCGGGATCGACGGTGAGGCCGTTTGCCCACAGCGCCTTTTCGGCGATCGCGCGGCGCAGATTCGGCGCGCCCCAGGTGACCGCGTATTGATTCACATCCGCACGGATCGCGGCGCAGGCGGCTTCCTTCACCGCCTCCGGCGCTTCGAAATCGGGAAAGCCCTGGGCCAGGTTCACCGCTCCGAACCGGTTCGCGAGACGGGTCATCTCCCGAATCACGGACTCGGTGAACGCGAGCGACTTCGCGGAAACGCGCGCCATCAGCGGAGGAGCAGAATCTTGGCGACGTGCGATTCGCCGGAGGCTTCCAGGCGAACGAAATAGACTCCCGCGGCGAGAGGAGCGCCGCCATCGCCGCGGGCGTTCACGCTCACCCGATGCGCCCCGGGACCGAGCACACCCTGGCGGAGAGTGGCCACGCGGCGCCCGCGCGCGTCGTGGACCGAAAGCGTGAAGCGGCTCTCGCGCGGAAGCTCGAAGCGGAGCGCGGTCGACTCGCGGAATGGGTTCGCCCCCTCGACGACGAGCCGGACCCGTGCGGGCGCCGCGGGGACCACCGGCGCGGGTGCATCCACCGACGACGTCGTCGTGGCCGACGCGAACGATGCCGGCGAGTAGTTCGGCACTTCGTCGAACGAGAATCCCGCATAGAAGTAAGTCGTGCCCGAAGCCAATCCGCCATCCGTGAACGGAACCGCGGAGTGATCCGCGTCGGAAGCGAACACCACGCGAACCCCGGCTACGGGCTCGCTCCCGATCGGGTACGCGACCCCTTCCGACGGAGTCCATCCGACCGGCGAGGTGGAGCGCACCACCAGCGTTCCGGCGCGGTCTGCGTCCGCGGGGCGGATCCAGGAGAGATTGATCGACGCATCGGAAACGGCCAGCGCCGCGAACGCGGCGGGGCCCGCCGGAGGTCGCCGGTCGAATCCCGCGAGCGAATAGAGCTGCGGGCCGTCGGGGACGCTGGTGCCGGTCACGCGCGCGGTCCAAACGCCGGGAGCCGGTGCGATCACGCGCACTTGCTCCACGTTGTCGCGGATGTTCACGCCCGTGGTCGCGTCCGCGATCGGGTTCGCCGGGTTCAGCACGAACGGAGCGAACGTCGCCGCGCTCGGCGATTCCAGTTCCAGATCCAAATCGTTGACGAGCGTGAGCGCCGCCATTTCCGCGCCGGGAGGATCGTCCCAGGCGATCGTCACCACGAGCGTCTCCGCGGCGGCCGGCACCGCGAACGTCCAGGAGTCGGTCTGGCCGTGGGCGAGAGCGTCTTCGACGGTGGTCGCGGTGCGCAGCTCGTGCATCGAACGATCGAGGCGGATCGCGCCGAGACCGAATCGATAGTCGGGTCCGGGATTCGCGCGATCGAGAGCGAAGCCGCCGAGCACGGCTTTGAACGTCGACGGCAGCGGGTCGCCGGCGAATCGCGCTCTCCATTCCTCGAGCAGGATCGCGATCGATCCGGAGACGACCGGAGCCGATTGGCTCGTCCCGCACAGCGGGAAGTAGCCGCCGCCCGGCTCGGTCGAGGTGATGCCGTGATCGCCGGAGACCTGGCATCCCGGCGCCGCGACGTCGGGCTTCATGCGGCCGTCGTCGGTCGGCCCCCACGACGAGAACAGGGTCATGTATCCCGCGTCGGAATGGTTCGCGCCGACCGAGATCACGTTCTTCGCGGTCGCCGGAGGCGGAAGGCTCCGGTATCCCCCGGTGGAGTCGAGACCGCAGTCCCCGTCGTCACGCTCGTTGCCCGCGGCGAAGACGACCGGCAGCGGCTTGCCGGCGGAACCGCGTACGATCGCGTCGAACTCCGGAGCATCGAATGCGTACGCGCCGTACATCGAGCAATCGGTCGGCGTCACGGGATAGACCCACGAGTTCGTCATGAGGTCGATGTCGTGGCTCTGGATCGCACCGGCGACTTCGGCGGTGGCGCCGACCGCGTCGTAGACGACGAGCGTCGCTTCGTGGGCGACACCGCGCCACTGCAGTCCGCCGCCTCCATGCGCTTGGCTATTGGTTCCGTCCCCGATTGCAACTCCGGCGACGTGCGTGGAGTGCAGCACTGTCGAGAGACCGCCCTGCCCGGCGGTGATTCGCCCGACGAGATCGGGATGCAGCGGATCGGGCGTGCCGGAGTCCCACATTCCGAGATGAATGCCGAGCCCGCCGTAGCCCTGCCCCTGAACGACGTCCACTCCGGTGGCGAGCCGCATGTCGTTGTTCGCGAACTCCGGCGGCGGTGCGGCCGGCTCGACCCATCGCACCAGGTCGCAGGAGAGCAGTGCGGGAAGCGCCGCCTCCGGAAACAACACATCGTGCACTCCGGGAAACGACACGGGGCCGGCCAGAGTCGCGCCCATCGATTCAAGAAATGCGCGCACTTCTTCCGCGGCGACGTCGGGAAATGCCTTCACGCGAAGGCGAAGCCTCCCGTCGATCGCGCGCGGAGCGACGCGCGCGAAGTCCCATGATGGATCGCGCCGATCCTCGGGAGCCAGCGCCCAAGCACGCGTCACCCCGGCGATCGATTCCCCGCGGGCCAGCGGTGCAACGGGAAGCGAAGCGAGCCAAAGATCTCCGTCGATCGAGAGCAGGAGCCGGCACTCCTCGGACTCCGCGAGCGCGCGCGCTGCGGGAGAAACCTCCACGATCGCGTGAAGCCTGGGGCCGGCGGTGCTCTGCGCGCGCGCGGCCAGCTCCGGCTCGACGCCCTGGGCCAGCGCGGGAAGGCTCCGCGTGCGCAGCACGGGGGGCGCAGCCGCGCCGCTCGCCGATGCGTCGCACGGCGAGAAAGCGCAGGCGAGCGTGAACCCGCCTACGAGACTCGCGAAGGAACGATGGGTCTTGTCGGAGATTTGCAAAGGACTCCACCCTCGGGCCGGCGGTGGGGTGCCTAAGAGTGTAGACGACCGGGAGCGCACATTCAACGCGGGGCTGGTCAACGCTCGGTGAAGATCCGGTCCCGGCCATCGAACGGCGGAACGAACACGCTGATCGCGCGCAGCGCGGTACCGGTCGAGTCCACCGAGTGAACCGTGCCTCGTGGCACGAGGAACGTGCGCCCCGGACCGAGCGCATGAGACTCCTCGCCGATCCGCAACGTGCCCTGCCCCTCCAAAATCACCACGACCTCGTCGTGGTTGCGGTGGAAGTGCGGCTTCACCCCGTTCATCGCGGTGACGTGATGGACGCTGGCATCTTGGAGCGTGCCCACCAGGTGACTGACGAACGCCGCCGTGGATTCGGGAGAGGCAGCGGCGTGCGCGACGGGATCGAAGGCCACGGGGCGGGCCGCAGGCGGCCTGTGGCCGTGGTCGAACGCGACAGCCACTGCGGTGGCGATCACCGCGATTCCCAGCGCGGGCCCGTACTGGAACGCGCGCAATCGCTCGATCACGCGTTTCACTTCGCGCGATCCCGGCCCAGACGCCGCAGCCATCGTCCGCGCACCACGCTATCCAGCGCGAGGAACGCTCCCCCGATCGCGGCGCCAAGCGCTCCCCCCGCGACGACGTCGAGCGGAGTGTGCACGCCGACGTAAACGCGCGAATAGGCCACGATCACGGGAACGATGAGCAGCGCGCGCAAGCGGGAGAACCGCGCGGCCAGAAACGTTCCGGCGGCGAACGTGTTCGCGGCGTGCGAGGAAGGAAAGGACGAGTCGTGGGCATCGACGAGCTGGCGCGTCCCGGGAATCGTCTCGAAGGGCCGCGGGCGATCGAAGTACGGCTTCACGAGCGAGGACGTGATCTGGTCCGCCGCGGCCACCGCGAGAATCGCGAAGAGGATCGCGACGCGCATCTCACGGTTCCCGCGAAGAAGAACCAGGAACACGATCGCGATCACCGGAATGCGCCAGTGGTCGAAGTCGGTGATGAACGGCATCACCGTGTCCAGAAACGGCGAGGTCCAGCGCTGATTCAGGAGTCGAAAGAGATTCTCGTCGAATCGGACGAGCGTGGACAACGCGGGCGCGTTCCGAGCGCCGCGTCCGCTACGCCGGAGCGCCCGCGCCGCGAAGCGCGCGCAGGCGTTTCGTGAGCATCGGCACGATCTGAAGCGCGTCGCCCACGAATCCGTAGTTCGCGACCTTGAAGATCGGAGCGGCCTTGTCCTTGTTGATCGCCATGATGATGCCCGAGGTCTTCATGCCGGCGAGGTGCTGGATCGCACCGGAGATTCCCACCGCGACGTAGAGCTTGGGCCGGACCGTCTTGCCGGTCTGGCCGACTTGATGCGGATACGGAATCCATCCCGCATCCACGACGGCGCGCGACGCGCCGACCGCGCCGCCGAGCGCCTCGGCGAGCTCGCGCACGATCGCGAAATTCTCCGGGACCTGCAGCCCGCGTCCGCCCGAAACGATCACGTCCGCGTCGGAGAGGCTCACCGTCTCCCCTTCTTCCTTGCGGAAGCCGACGATCTCCGCGTCGAGCGAGGCGGCGTCGAACGAGAACGGCTCCTCGGCGAGCTCGGGGGCCGCGCCCTGTCCTGGGCCGGGATCGGAATAGGCGCGGGGGCGAAGCGAGGCAATCGACGGCGAAGGCGCCGCCCACTCCACGCTCTCGAGAAGTCTTCCGCCGTAGATCGGACGGATCGCGCGCAGCGTGCCGCCCTCGAGCGCCAGCTCGGTGCAGTCCGAGGCGACTCCGCAATCGAGCGCCGCGCCGAGCGACGCGGCGAACTCGCGCCCGTTCACGGTGGCGCCCACCAGCACCGCGAACGGCGAATGCTTGCGAATCATCGCGGCGGCCGCGTCGACGAAGGGACGCGGGCGATAGCGCGCGAGCTCCGGCGAAGAAACGCCGACGATGCGATCGATCCCGAGACCGGCGAGCTTCGGTGCGATCTCCTTCGCGTCGCGCGCGAGCAGCAGCGCCACGACGCGGCCGCCGGCAGCGCCGGCGAGCTCTTTCGCGCAGCGTGCGATTTCTCGCGTCACCGGCCGGACTTCACCCTGCCAGTGCTCGACGACGACCCAAATGTCCTTCCCGTCCGCCATCGACGATTCTCCTCGGGGCGCGTCCACGGCGCCGGCTCCGTTACACGAACTTGTGCTGGACGAGCTTCTCCACGAGCTTTTCCACGACCTGCGCGGGCTCTCCTTCGAAAACCTCGCCGGCGGGACGCGCCGGAGGAATCCGCCGCGAGGCGATGCGGGTCAGCGCGGCCGGCGCAGACCCGAGATCGGCCGTGCTCCACGCGGTGACCGGCGCCTTCGACGCCTTGCGAATTCCCAGAAGCGAGGCATAGCGAGGCTGATTCGCGTCCTTGGTCATCGCCAGGACCGCGGGAAGCTTCGCGCGCACGGTCTGCAGTCCGCCCTCGAGAAGTCGCTCCACGGTGATGCTGCGTCCCGCGAGATCGACCTCGTCGACGCGAAAGACTTCGGTGAGGATCGACATGCCCAGATGGCGCGCCACCATGGGACCGGTGAGCGACGTGTTCGTGTCGATGGATTGCTTGCCGACGAACACGACGTCTACTTCCCCGGCCTTCTTCACGGCGGAGGCGAGCACTTTGGCCGCCGCCGGGGCGTCGAGCACGTCGTAGGCGGGATCCGAAACGTGGATCGCGCCATTCACACCCATCGCCAGCGCTTCACGAAGCACTTCCACGGCGGACGCTGGCCCCAGAGTGATCGCGGTGACCTCGCCGCCATGCTTCTCGCGGGCGCGCAGCCCTTCTTCCACGGCGAAGAGGTCGTACGGATTGGTCACATTCGGGCTGTCGGTGCCGACTCTCCCCTCGCCCCCCGGCTCGCCCGCGATCGTGGGCGCCTCCGGCACCTGCTTCACGAGAACGATGCTCTTCACGCCGTCTTCTCCTCGAATGACTTCGGCACGATCCCTTCGAACGAACACGGCGCCGCACTCTCACGGGCGAGCGCGCCAAGCGCCCCGCTCAGATCCGCGGAAGGACGACCCCCACTTGCGACTGGTACTTGCCCTTCTTGTCCGCGTAGGAAATCTCGCACTCCTCGTCCGATTCCAAGAAGAGGACCTGGGCGATGCCCTCGTTCGCGTAGACCTTCGCGGGCAGCGGCGTCGTATTGGAGATCTCCAGCGTCGCGTAGCCTTCCCACTCCGGCTCGAACGGCGTGACGTTCACGATGATCCCGCAGCGCGCGTAGGTGCTCTTCCCCACGCAGACGGTGATGACGCTGCGCGGAATTCGGAAGTACTCCACGGTGCGCGCGAGGGCGAAGCTGTTCGGCGGAATGATGCACACGTCGCGGTCCACTTCCACGAGCGACGCCGGGTCGAATGCCTTCGGGTCGACGATCGACGCATTCACGTTCGAGAAGATGCGGAACTCGTTGGCGACGCGGATGTCGTACCCATACGACGAGACTCCGTAGGAGATGACTCCCTGGCGGACCTGACGGCCTTCGAACGGCTCGATCATGCGGTGCTCGCGCGCCATGCGCGTGATCCAGCGGTCGTTCTTCACCGGCATGATTGGTCCTCGCAGGTTTTCGCCGTGCGCCCGGTCACGATGGCGTCGAGCCCTCTCCGGAGCGCGCTTCCGTGTCCGTCGCCGCCTGCGCGGCGAGCTCCGCCTCTTCGCGAGACTTCGCCAGCGCGGTCGCGCGATCCCCCATGACCTTCTTCACCGCCTTGGCGACCCCGTCGACGAGCTCCATTCCCACGCGAATCTGCCCCTCGCGCGTCTGCGCTCCAATATGCGGGAGAAGCAGGCAGCGAGGATGCGCGCGCAGGCGATCGATCGTCGCACCCGGAGGCTCCACGTTGTACGTGTCCAGCGCGGCGCCGGCCAGGTGGCCGCGGTCGAGAAGATCGGCGAGTGCCTCCTCGTCGACCAGTCCGCCCCGCCCGAGATTGAGCAGGAATGCCCCGCGCTTCATGCTCTCCAACTTTTCTCGATTCATGAGGTTGGCACTGTCATCTTCGAGCGGAACATGAAGTGAGACGAAGTCCGCCCGAGCCAGGACTTCCTCCAGCGGGTGCAGGGCGACGCCGTGCGCATGGCTGTCGTCCAAGTAAGGATCACAAGCGATCACCCGCAGTCCGACGGCCTGGGCGATCTTCCCCACTTCCTTCCCGATCCGTCCGTATCCGACGATGCCGAGGAGCTTTCCGCGGACCTCGAATCCGGGGAACGCACCGCGCTCCCACTTCCCCGCCTTAACCGATGCATCCGCGGCATGGATCCAACGTGCGAGCGAGAAGATCGCTCCGAGTGTGAGCTCCGCGACCGAGATCGTGGTCGCCCCGGGAGTGTTGATCACGCGGATTTCCCGCTCCGAGGCGGCATCGAGATCGATGTTGTCCACGCCCACGCCGGCGCGTCCGATCACCTTGAGACGCTTCGCCGCGGCGATCACTTCGGCGGTGACGCGCGTGGCACTGCGCACGATGAGCACGTCCGCGTCTTCCACCGCCGCCGGAATCTCTTCCGGTCGCAGGTTCAGGCGCTCTTCGACCGCCCATCCGGTTTCGGCGGCGAGCCGACGTGCGGCGTCTTCGGCGATCGGGTCGAGTATGACAATTCGCTTCATGCGGCAAGTCCCAGGATCTCGTCGATCCAGCTGAGGAGTTCTTCGATTTCTTGGTCGCGGATCTCGCCCATGTGGGCGATCCGAAACGTCTCGTTCTTCAGTTTTCCGTAGCCGTTGCTGATGACGGCGCCGCGTTCGGCGAGCGCCCGATTCAATCCCGCGATGTCGATCTGTCGCGTGTTGCGAATGGTCGTCAGCGTGATCGACTCGCTCCCCGGCTCGGGGAACAGGGCGAACCGATCCCGGGCCCACGCCCGAGTCCGCTCCGCCATCTTGCGGTGGCGAGCCTCCCGCACTCGAAGCGTCTCCCCGAGGATGCGCTCCAGCTGGAGGTCCAATGCGTACATGTGCGAGAGCGACGGGGTCGTGATCCCCTGGCGTTTCTGAAACGCGTCGTAGTGTCGCACAAAATCGAAATAAAACCCACGCTGTTCCACCGTCTTGGCCCGCTCGATGGCGCGCAGGCTGGTGGCCATGATCGCGAACCCGGGCGGGCAGGCGATCGCCTTCTGCACCCCGGCCAGAAGCCCGTCCAAGCCCAGCGCATCGAAGCTCATGTCCACCGCGCCCACGGAGCTCACCGCGTCGACGAACACATGCACATCGGGGAACTCTTTGACCGCGGCGGCAATTTCCGGAAGCGGATTCATCACGCCGGTGGACGTCTCGTTGTGCGTGAGCAGAAGGGCGTCGTACTTCCCGGTGCGAAGCTCCTTCACGATCGCATCCGGGCGCACCGCTCGGCCCCACTCGGTCGCGACCACGTCGACGTCCTTGCCGCAGGACTTGGCGATCTCCACCCAGCGGTCCCCGAACGCTCCCACCGGGGCCGCCAGGAAGCGCCGCTTCGAGCCGTTGCGAACGCAGGCTTCCATCAAGCCGGTCGAGGAGGAGGTCGAGAGGAAGATCGGAGCTTCCGTCTGGAGAAGCTGCTGGAGCTTGACGATGACGCGCTCACCCAGTCGAGTCGCCTCCTCCGAGCGGTGCCCGGAGGGGGGGCGGGCCATCTGGGCACGGACGTCGGCGGAAACCTCCGTCGGTCCCGGAATGAAGAGCTTCTTGTGGCCGGTCACAGGCGTGGTTTGCGTCAATGCGGACCCCTCCCAAACGAGGGAAGCTACCAGGAACCGGGGCGCTTCGAAAAGGCGAAATCCGCCTCCCCGACCGACATCGCGCGCGCGGGGTTGACGCCCACGCGGCGCGCTCCCTACCCTGGCCGTTCGCTGTCCCTCCGAACGGGGGAAACGCCCTCTCCGAGCGAAGGAGCACGATGATTCACGGCAGCATCCTCGAGTTGATCGGAAACACTCCACTCGTCCGGCTCAACAAGATCCCCGGCCCGGACTGCGCCGAGGTCGTGGTCAAAGTGGAGTTCTTCAATCCCGGCGGAAGCGTGAAGGACCGGATCGGATTCCGGATCATCCAGGACGCCGAGGAGAAGGGACTTCTGAAGCCGGGAGGAACGGTCGTCGAGGCGACGAGCGGGAACACCGGCGCCGGCCTGGCCTTGGCCTGCGCGATCAAGGGCTACCGCGCGATGTTCGTGATCCCGGACAAACAGTCCCAGGAAAAGATCCGCTATCTGAAGGCGCTCGGGGCGCACGTCATCGTCTGCCCGACCGCGGTGGAGCCCGACGATCCGCGCAGCTACTACTCGGTCTCGCGCCGTCTCGCTCAAGAAACACCCGAACGCGATCCTCGCGAACCAGTATTACAACCCGGTGAATCCGCACAGCCACTACATCTCCACCGGACCCGAGATCTGGGAGCAGACGGAAGGCAAGATCGACTTCTTCGTGTGCGGGCTCGGCACCGGGGGCACCGTCTCCGGAACGGGGCGCTATCTCAAAGAGAAAAACCCGAACATCAAGATCGTGGGCGTGGACATCGTCGGGTCGATTCTCCATCACTTCTATTGCACCGGCGAGATGATCGAAGCGCAGCAATATCTCATCGAGGGGATCGGCGAGGACTTCATCCCCGGGACGATGGACATGTCGGTGATCGACGAAGTGGTCACCGTCGGAGATCGCGAGTCGTTCATGATGGCGCGCCGTCTCGCGCGCGAGGAGGCGATCTTCGCCGGAGGCTCGTCGGGCTCCGCGCTCGCCGGCGCGATGGTGATCGCACGGCGCGAGGGACCGGGCAAGCGCATCGTGTGTCTGCTTCCCGATCACGGCGACCGCTACCTGTCGCGCTTCTGGAACGACGAGTGGATGATGGACAAAGGGTTCGTGGATCCGTCCACGCTTCGCGTTGCCGACGTGCTGCGGCAGAAGCCTTCGGGCCCCGCGGGACTCGTGTCGGTGTCGCCGGAGGACATGGTGCGCGCCGCCCTGGAGACGATGCGCTCGAAAGACGTGTCCCAGGTCCCGGTGCTGGAAGGAAGCCGGAGCGTGGGCTCGCTCGAGGACGGCCCGATGATGACGCGCGTGCTCGAGGACAGCACGCTGCTCCATCAGAAAGTGGGCCGCGTGATGGGTCCTCCCTTCCCCGTGGTTGGTGCGAACGACCCGCTCGAGGAGGCGCTCCGTCCGCTCGCGCGGCGCCAATCCGCGGTTCTGGTCATGGACGACGGATCGATCACCGGAATTCTCACCCGATTCGATTTCCTCAAGTTCATCCACACGAAGTAGGACGGAGAACGATGGGCTTCTCGACCGACGCCGTTCACGCGGGGCACGAGCCCGATCCCTCGACGGGAGCGATCGTCCCTCCGATCTACCAGACTTCGACGTACGTGCAGCAATCGATCGCGGTGCACAAAGGCTACGAGTACGCCCGCGGCGACAATCCTACGCGCGAAGCGTACGAGCGCTGCGTGGCTACGCTGGAGCGCGGTGTCCAGGGCATTGCGTTCGGATCGGGCATGGCGGCGATCGACGCGGTGAGCAGTGCATTGCTCGACGCCGGCGATCATCTGGTGCTCACCGCGAACATGTACGGGGGCACGTTTCGCCTCTTCCAGCGCATTCGCTCGCGCCACGGCATCAGCTTCGATCGCGTGCACACGTTCGATCTCGACGCGGTCCGGCGCACGCTCCGCCCGAACACCAAGCTGATCCTGGTCGAGACGCCGACGAATCCACTTCTGGAGATCACCGATCTGACCGCGATCGCCGCGCTCGCCAAGGAGCGCGGAATCCTCCTCGGCGTGGACAACACTTTCATGTCCCCGTTCTTCCAGCGACCTCTGGAGCTCGGCGCCGACCTCGTCGTCCACTCCACGACGAAATACTTGAACGGCCACTGCGACATGGTGGGCGGCATCGTGGTCGCGAAGGACGAAGCGGTGGCCGAGCGCGTTCGCTTCGTGCAGTTCGCGGGCGGTGCCATTCCCGGGCCTTTCGACAGCTGGCTCGCGCACCGTGGAATCAAGACGCTGGCCCTGCGCATGGAGCGCCACGATCGCAACGCGCGCACGATCGCCGAGCGCCTGGAGCAGCATCCCGCCGTTTCCAAGATGTTCTATCCGGGACTGAAGTCCCATCCGCAGCACGAGCTCGCCAAGCGGCAGATGTCGGGCTTCGGGGGCATGATCTCGTTCGATCTCGGCTCGCGCGAGGCGGCACGCGTCGTGCTCGAGTCCGTGCGCATCTTCGCGCTCGCCGAGAGTCTCGGCGGAGTGGAGAGCCTGATCTCCGTGCCGGCGGAGATGACCCACGCGAGCGTTCCGGAAGCGGATCGCCTTCGCTCGGGAATCACACCGGGGCTGGTGCGAATCTCCGTGGGGATCGAAGACGTCGACGATCTCTGGAAGGATCTGGAGAACGCGCTGGCGAAGCTTCCGCAGGCGGCTCGCTCGGGACGTTAGAGGCGGCTGGCGGGGAGCACTGCGAGCCGGACCGGCAGGGAGACTGCCGTGAAGTCGCTCGCTGGATGCATGGTTGTTCAGGACGAGGAACGTTTCTCCGAGTTCCGCGCGGCGCGCGCGTAGCGAATCGCCGCCGCTCGGCCCTCGCGCTCTTCCATCGAACGGAAGATGCGAAACCCCTGACCGTATTCGTCGCTTCTCCCTTCGATCTTGGAGCGTTCGGCCGAGCACGGTCCGATTCCCTCGAGCGCGGACCAAGCCACCCACTCGGCGAATCCCTCGCGGATTCGAATTCCCTGCATCTCCGGGCAATGCTCCGCTTGCCACGCATGCGCGAGCTCGTGCGCGAGCACCGCACGGGCGCGCGGCTCGGTGAGCGGCGACACCAGCTGGATCCGCGTGGCGCCGTCCGGCTCTCGCGTGAAAATCCCACCGAGCTTCTCCCACGGCACTTCTCCGGTGAGCCCGCGGCCGTCGACGTCGTCGATCGGGACGATCACGAGATCCGGAACCTTGCGCAGTGGACGATCGAGCACCTGCTCGAGACGGCGGAGCGCGTCGCGGAAAAGCGCCTCGAACGAAGCTTCGTCCTCCACCAGCTGGTGGGAGCAGGTTCCGCAGATGACGCGCCCGTCGCGAACGCGGGGATCGCGTGCGGGAACGCCGCAGAGCGCGCACGGCTTCGATTCGCGCGCGCAGCGAGCGCACCATGCGCCGGATTCCCCGCGCACGACGAGATACTCGCCCTCGATCGGAAGACCGCACGCCGCGCAGCGGAGATCCTCTTGGGCCGCGGGGTCATTTTGGGCCAAGGCATGGCCCGGCGCGCAGAACCCGAGGGCGGCGACGATCAGGAAGATTCGTGCGAGGAATCGGAGCGGGAGCCGGAGCGGGACATTTCGCGACGCATCGCTTCGAGCTCGCGCCGCGTCTCGGCGCGGTGGGAGTCCAGCGCCCCCTCCAGGAACAGGAATCCGGCCAGTGAAACGCCGACCGCCGAGGTCACGAACAGGAACGCGCTCCACGAGTCCAGCACGCCAGCGCCGACCAAAATTCGCCGCATAACCACGAGGGAAACGAGAAAGACCGCAGCGCCGAGCAAGGTCTTCACGGTGGCCCTCCCCCGCGCTCCGGCGGCCGTGGCTCGCCATCCTGGTCCAGGTGTTCGTCACGGTCAAGGGATGGGCCCTCGACCGGAACCATCGGCCGGTCGAGCCCCGAAGTTAATCGGCGGAAATCACGCGATCGAGCTCCCCGCGGATCCGCTCGGCGAGCGTGGTGCGCCGAGCCCTGGCCCGGCGCGGGCGCAGCGCCATGGCCAGAGCTCGGGGCTGCCCCACCAGGACCACCCCACGGCGCGCGCGCGTCACCGCGGTGTAGAACAGCGCGCGGTCGAGAAGGATGGCGTGCTGAGTGGAGAGCGGGAACACCACCCACTCGTATTCGCTCCCCTGCGACTTGTGCACGGTGATCGCATAGGCCAGCGCGATCTGATCCCAATCCGACGCGGCGAGGCTCACCAGCGCGTCGAAGCGGACGTGCAACACGCCTTCTTCGCCCGACACGTCCTCGACCAAACCGATCTCGCCGTTGAAAATGTTTCGGCGATAGTCGTTGCGCAGCTGGATCACTCGATCTCCTGCGCGAAACGCTCGCGCTCCAATGCGCGTCTCCCGCGCACCCCGATTCAGGTCTTCCTGCAGCGCGGTGTTGAGCGCGTCCGCGCCCGCTTCTCCCTTGTACATGGGGACGAGCACCTGCACGTCGCGCACCGGATCGATTCCCTCCCGTTGCGGCAGCACGTCGCGCACGATGCGGCGCACCTCCTCGGCGATCTCCTCCGGGGTCTCGCGCTCCACGAACGCGAACTCGACACCGTCGGGCGAAGTCCGCGGCAGCTCTCCCGCCAGAATCCGGTGGGCGTTCTCCACGATCACGCTGCGCTCCCCTTGGCGATAGATGCGCCGCAATTCGGCGACGGGAATGGCGTGGCTGCGGATGAGATCGCGAAGCACGTCGCCGGGGCCGACGGAGGGCAGCTGGTTCGCATCGCCGACGAGAATGAGACGCGTTCCGGGGGAAAGCGCATGCAACAGCCTCTCGAAGAGCCGAAGGTCGATCATCGACGACTCATCCACGAGGACGACGTCCGCTTCGACCGGCGCGTCTTCGTCTCTGGAAAAGCCGCCGGTCTGAGGATCGAATCCGAGCAGCCGGTGCATCGTGGAGGCCTCGCGCCCTGTCGCTTCCGCGAGGCGACGCGCCGCGCGGCCGGTCGGAGCGGCCAGCGCGATGCGCAGCCCGTGCGGCTCGAGAAGATCCAAGAGAAATCGCGTGAGCGTCGTCTTCCCGGTTCCGGGTCCCCCGGTCAGAACCAGGATCGAGGAGTCGTGCGCCAAACGCAGCGCTTGGATCTGTCCGTCGGAGAGACGAAGGCCCGCGCTTCGTTGCAGTGACTCCAGCCCGCTCTCATCGAAAGGGAGCGCGTGGCGTCCTCTCGTCTCGTCGAGCAACGCATGCAGCTGCTCCGCGGCGGCCGTCTCGGCGCGGTAGAGGCCTCTCGGGTAGACCCTGTCCCCTTCGATCACTGCATCCGCGCTCATGGATGAGCTCGCGCGGCGGACCCCTTCCTCGGCGAGCACGACGTCGACGCCCAAGAGCTCGCCGGCGAGGCGCGCCAGCTCTTCGGCGGGAACGTAGACGTCGCCGGCCTCCGAAGCGCGCGTCAATGTCGCCAGCACTCCGGCGTCGACTCGACGGGGATCTTCGGTTGAGAACCCCAGGCTGCGCGCGAGCGCATCCGCACGCGCGAACCCGATCCCCCAGATCTCTCGCGCGAGCCGGTACGGATCCTCGCGCACCACGCGCATCGCCGCCTCTCCGTACGCCTCCACGATGCGTACCGCAAAGCGGGCCCCGAGCCCCGACTCCTCCAGAAGGAGCGTGAGCTCGCGCCGATGAATGTTTCGTCGCACCGCCTCCGCGAGCACCACGGCCTTCGACGGAGAAATCCCCCGCACTTCGACGAGCTGGTGCGGCCGGTGGTCGATCACGTCGAGCGCCGTCTCTCCGAACGCTTCGACGATCCGCTCGGCGAGCTTCGGTCCGATTCCAGGGACGAGACCCGAGCCCAAGTACCGCGCGATCGCTTCTTTCGTGCGGGGAAGCACGGGCTCGATCACGTCGATCTGGAGCTGGCGTCCGAAGCGCGGATGCTCGATCCATTGCCCTTGGACGCGCACGCGCTCGCCGATGGACAAGGGAGGCACTCGCCCGACCAGGGTGACCGAAGCGTCGTCGCCGTCGCGCGTCGCGCGCACGACCGTGTAGCCCGTGGCTTCGCTTCGGTAGGTGATTCGCGAGATCGTCCCGGTCAGGATCTCGGATTGCGCGTCACCGGAACGAAAGAGATCGCCGGATTCGGTGGAACGAGACACGTGCGCGCACCTCGGGGGAGCGGAGCCACCGAGTGCGTATCACGATTGATCGCGTCGCGACAACCGCCATCCTCAGGCCGCGGTCGCTTCCCCCGCCAAGTTCTCTCCTCGGGCCAGCTGGCGCAGCTTGAGGAGGCACCTCTTCTCGATCTGGCGCACGCGCTCCCGCGTCACCCCGATCTTCTTCCCCGTCTCCTCGAGCGAGAGGGGCTCCTGCCCGTCGAGCCCAAAGCGGAAGTTCAGGATGCGGCGCTCCCGGTCGTCCAGAGAGAGCAGGAGGTCCGTGATCTTGCGCCGATCCAGCGTCGATTCCGCGTTGTCCATCGGGGAAGATTGCGAGGCGTCCCCCACGAGATCGTAGAGGCTCATTTGGCCGTCGTCCCCGACCGGCGTGTCGAGCGAGAGCGTCGACATGGTGAGCCGGGCCAGATCGTCGACTTTTTCGATCGGCAGGTGCAGCGCCTTGGAGATCTCGTGCGCGGTCTGCCGGCCCGAGCACTTCTGCGCGAGCATGCGGTCGGCACGAAGGTACTTGCGCAGGTTTGCGATCACGTTCGCGGGAATGCGCACGGTGCGGCTGTGGTTCGCCAGAGAACGCGTGATCGACTGGCGAATCCACTTGGATGCGTACGTGGAGAAGCGGAAGCCCAGCTCGACATCGAAGTACTCGGCGGCCTTGATCAAGCCGAGATTGCCTTCCCCGATCAGATCGGAAAACGACAACCCCATTCCCTGGTAGCGCCGAGCGATCGATACGACCAGACGGAGATTCGCCGCCACGATGCGCTCGCGGGCCGCTTCGTCTCCACGATCGGCACGGCGGGCGAGATCGACTTCCTCTTCTTTCTTGAGAAGCCGAATGCGGCTGATCGCCGCGAGATAGGCGCCCAGACTGTCTCTGGATCGCGCGGCGGCATCCACCCGCTTTACCGGGCTGCGGCGAGAAGGCTCTTCGAGCGCGGGCATGGATTCGGAGGAATCCGCCGCGTCCTCCTGCGGGTCGTACAGCATGTCCAGATCACCTCGAAGAAGATCACGAACCTCGCGGACTTCTTCCGCCACCCAGGGGAGCATGGCCGCCTCTCTTTCTTGTTCGCTGGCTCGCGACCAGCGTTCGAAGAGATCCGGAACTGACCTGTCTGACCGTCCGATGGCAGAGACTTGCAGCGAATGTGCCAATTTGGGAGACCTGGACCGGCGGGCCGGAGAAGAGGCGCAAAGGATTGCCAATGATGGAGATAAGAATTGAAGGCCGTCCCGGCACACCAAGAGGGGATGACACCGGGACTCATGCTGAAGCAGGGGGAAAGTGTGAACGTGGTTCTCACGTCGGCCGCATGCGTTCCAACGAATGCAAGTGCAAGGACTTGCCGGTGTCACCGTGCTTTACACCATCGTCAGGGGGGTGTGTGAACCAATGTGTCGCTCGAGCATGGGTGAGTCGACTCGTGTCGGCTCGAGGTCATGGCTGTGTCACGGATTCGCGAGCTGGACGGAGAATCGAGGGGGAAAAGTGAGATCGACATGAGATGGAGGACGTGAACGAGCGGGTTCGAGAGGGCCGCGAGCGCTTTTCGAAGCGTCAGAGATTGATGGCGTAGCGGGAGATCTTGTTCAGGAGACCGCGGCGGCTGATGCCGAGAAGCTTGGCCGCATGCGAGCGGTTGCCGGCGGTCTTCTTGAGCGCGTTCACCACCAGGTCCTTCTCGATGTTCTCCATGAAAACCTGCAGGGACTGATCGCCGCCGAGCACGATGGGCGGTGCGGCGGAGCGCGCCGGGCGAATCTCGGGAGAGAGATGCTCCGGTCGAATGAGGGCACCGTCGTCCGCCATGGCCACGGCGCGCTCGACCTCGTGACGGAGGTCGCGAACGTTTCCGGGCCAGGAGTACGCGATCAAGTGGTTCATCGCTTCCGGCGTCACGCCGGCGATCTTCTTGGATGACTTTTCTGCAAAATACCGCAGGAAATGATCCACCAGGAGCGGCACGTCCTCCTTGCGATCGCGAAGCGGCGGGAGATCGATGGAGATGACGCGCAGCCGATAGTAGAGATCCTTCAGGAAGCGACCGGCCTCGACTTCTTCACGGAGCGAACGGTTCGAAGCGCACAGGATGCGCACGTCGATCCGCTTCACCTGGTTCGCTCCCACGGGCTTGATCTCTCCCTGATCGACGACGCGCAGCAGCCGCTCCTGGAACTCGCGCGGCGTCTTGTCGATCTCGTCGAGGAAGATCGTGCCCCCGTCCGCCCGTTCGAACAGCCCGACCTTATCGGTCTTCGCGTCCGTGAATGCACCGCGCACGTGTCCGAACAGCTCGCTCTCGAGTACATCCTTCGACAAGGCGGCGCAGTTGATCGTGACCAGCGACTTCATGTGTCGCGGGGACGAAGTATGGAGCGCCTCGGCCAAGAGCTCTTTGCCGGTTCCCGTTTCGCCCTGGAGAAGAACGGTCGCATTGCTCAGGCGAAGCCGTTCCACGACGTCCATGATCTCGAGCATGCGGCGGTTCTGGGTGATGATGCCGTGGAAGCCCGTCCGACTCGCGAGCTCGCGGCGCAGCCGCGCGTTCTCGAGCCGCACCGATTCCAGCCGCATGTCTTGCACGGCCATTGCCGCGGCCGTGGCGAACGCGACGAAGAAATCGATCTCCGGCTGGCGAATATAGCCCGCCTCGATCCGTCGATCCGCGTACAGCCCGCCCAAAAGCTCTTCCTCGGAGAACAACGGCACGAAGAGAATCGAGCCGAGCTTCGCGAGCTGCGAAGACGCGATACCCGTGAAGCGAGGATCCCGTGCGGGAGAGGTGGACACGAACGGCTTGGGTCCCAGCGGACGATGGCTGCGGATCGAATCCACCAGCCGCGTGACCTCGCGCCCTTGCACGGCGTCGAGCGAGCTGCCGGGGGCCAGATCGAACGCGTTCTTCTCGGGATTCACCAAGAGGAGCGCCGCGCGGTCCGCGCCCAGACGCTCGAGCAAAGCGCGCTCGATCTCGCGAACGCGTGAGCTCCCTTCGGACGCGCCCAAGAGCCTTCCCACCGCCTCGTTCAGAGCCGCCAGCTCGTTGCGCGCCGAGAGAGAAGTTTCCTCGAGCAGCCGATCGATCTCTCCATTCACCGCGCGCAGCTGCGTGCGGTCTTCGTCGCTGCCCACGCGCTCCAGGAGATCGATCGCCGTCTCCAGATGAACTCTCGCGTTCGGAGACGGATGTTCGCTGGCCATTTCCAGCTTCGCCTTCATGAGGTACGCGTGGCCGGCCTCGTATTCCGCGCCGACTCGCTCGAAGGTCTCGCGGGCGAGCTCCAGCTGCCGCTCGGCGTCGTCCAGATCCACGATCTGCTCGATGCAAAACGTCGCCAGCTCCAAGCGAGAGACCGCCAGCTCGAACGGAAGTCCGGAGCTCTCCGAAAGCGCGATCGACTCACGGTAGGTATCGATGGCCGCGGCGATCTCCCCTTCCAGCCCCTCGATCCGGGCACGAAGCCGCAGCAGGACGGCGCGCTCGGCGCGCTCTTGCAAATGCTCCGACACTTCCAGTGCGCGACGCAGGTGATCCTTCGCTTCGGCGATATGACCCGTCCGAGAATCGAGATCGGTGAGACGACGAAGCACTTCCAGCACCACGTCCCCTTCGGGAGCAAGTGCGAGCCCTTCGGCGAGCGCCGCGTGGAACAAGCTGTGCGCCTCGTCGAACGACTCGCTGGAAAGCGCGAGATCTCCCCGGAATTCCTTGACCAGGACTCTCTCGCGCGCCTCGCCGAGCTCGTCGGCGATCCCTTGGGCGCGACGGTAAAGCACGTCCGCTTCTTCCCAGTCGCGCTTGTGGCGGTGGTAGTTCCCCAGATTCAGCAGAATGTTCGCGACTTCCCAGCGATTCCCGATTCCTTCGAGGAGCCGAAGCGCGCGCTCCCACGAGCGGCGCGCGTCTTCCCAAGCTCCCATTCGGAACTCGAGAATGCCGAGATTGTTGAGCCGGACGCCGACGTAATACGTGTCGCCGACTTCCTCCGCAATGCGCAGAGCTTCCCGAAGGTGGCGAAGCGCGGACTCGTTCTCGCCGCGATTCTTCTCCATGAGCCCGAGATTGTTGAGGCAGTGCGCGATTCCGTCGCGATCCCCCAGCTGACGGAAGGCCGCCAGCGCCGCTTCGAACGAGCGGCACGCCTCTTCCCAGTCTCCCTTGCGCATCGCGATCGCACCGTGGCTGTTCTGCGCTCTAGCGAGCTGCGCAGCCGAGTCCGTGTCGAGAATGCGCTCCGTGACGCTGCGCACGCACTCCTCCGCCCCGTCGTAATTCCCGAGGCGAAGGAGAGCGAACGCCTTTTCGTTCAGGATGCGGCAGACGTCCACGTCCGACGCATCTTCCGGAAGATTAGCGAACGCGCGGTCGAGAATCTCCGCCGCGCCGGAGTAGTCGCCGCTCTGGCTGCGGCACACCGCCATGCGCAGGAGCACATGCGAAAGAATGCCCGACGATTCGCGAGCTTTTTCCGCGATGCGGAGAATCTGATCGTAATAATCGAGCGCAGAGCCGTACTCGCCGGCCGATTGGCTGAACTCGGCGAGCTGCTCGAGCAGGCTCACGTCCGGGGTATGGCGCGAAGCGTCCGGTGCAGCGCCGTTGGGAACCGCGCTCCCACCGTGAGACTCGTCATGCGGTTTTCGCATGCTTCGATCTCCCCTCACTGAGAACCATCTTCACGCTTCACGGTACGCGAAAGGACTCTTCCCGAAACCGCGATGTGATGAACGGTTCGTTCGTTCGAACGCTTCGACTAGCGCGCGGCGACCCGCGCCCAGTTCATGATCAACCGGATCATGGGAGCCCAGCGAGTGCTTCGCTCGATCGTGACCGCTTGCGAATCCACGGTCTCGACTTTGCGCAGCACGGGCAAGAATTCGACGTGTGTCGACGCCTTGCCGCATCCATTCGGAATGTCGGGATCCCCGGTGCTGTTTCCACCCGGTCCAGCTGATGCGGTCGACACGAGAAGGGTTGCCGAAAGTAGAGCGATCGAAAGAATCCCGCTCCATCTCAACATTTCGATTCTCCGCTTCATGCCAGCCGTCTCTTTGCTCGAGGGTGTAGAGTGAAGGATCTTCACGCCTCGCCTCATCATTCTAGAAACGATCCCTGGTGCCGTCAACGCCGGGTTGGAGATTCTGCCAAAAAGGTTCTGGCCCGAACCACCACCCACCCTAGGCTCGCCATTGTCCCGATCGCCCAGGCCCATCCGATCCGGGCGGAGGCTCGAAGGAGTCCCGCCTCGAACCCCGGATTCCACCGGACCAGGAGATCGGTCCCGAGAAACCAGATCCCTTGGATCAGGAAGGCCGCCACGAGAACCATGACGCCCTCGATGATCAGCCGCTCCCAGAATGCATTCCAGGAATCGGACATTGGCGAACCCCCCTTCAACTTTTCTCGACGTCGGGTCGTGCGACCGCTGCGATCCAGCTCCGCCAGCCGGCCAACCTGACGACCACCGTCCAGGTTCCCCCGGCCTTTGTCTCCGACCGGCCCTTCAGCTCGCCGGCCCCCGGGGGGTCTGACGGGCCGTGGCTCCAGCCTACGGCCGGCGCTCCACCCCGGGAAGCCAAACATAAGAAGCCTGACCGGAGACGTCTTCCTCGAGCACCGCGCATTGACCGACGAGCTCGATCTCGTTGTCGTTCGTCCGCCTCCAGATGTAGGCATTTCCCCCCGAGGTCGAAATGAACTCCTCGTGTCCCCCGAGGCCGTGACGAACGACGTCGTCCTCGAAACCCCAGTTCCAGCCGGAATCGATCCCGTGGCGGACGACTTCGTCCGCGAACGCCACCGACGACCAGTCCAGACGAGGGCCCGAGTCCATGCGAGAAGTCGACGCGCGCCCGGCGAAGAATGCCGCCGCAAACAGTCCGATGAGAATGAAACGATGAGCTTTCATGATGTTGCGCCTCCAGGTGAATCCGAAGTCTCGATCGTAGAGATTCACCGATGCGAAAGTCAACGCGACCGGCCGAATTCCGCAGAAAGAATTCGGACTCGATCGCCGGAGGTGACCTCGAGAACGTCGCGGGCCGACCCGCCGTTGCATCCGATCTCCAAAGTGTCCGCACTTCCGATCGTGAGGAGGAGCTCGCCGGGCGAGACGGCGGCGTAGGCGGTTCGAACGGGGGAGATCTCGCGTGATCCGGCAACGACCCGGATCTCCCGCCACCGCGCTCCGAACGTCGACTCGAGGAAGGAACGGCTGGCCGCGGTCACGAGATTCCCGAAGCGATCGCATCGAACGATCTCGGCGCACCATCCCCCCTGTTCCGGAATGGGATCGAAGGGCGAGAGCAGAACCGGCGCCCCGGCTTCCGCTCCGATCGCCTCGAACCGCAAGCCTCCGGCGAGGCGTCCCGCCAGGGGGGCGAAGAGGTCGCGGCCGTCGAACGTGGTGCCCCGAGCATTCGGCGCGCGGTGCTCGTCGCCGATCGCGCGCGCTTGCGCGTCCCTGCGCACCAGGATCCCGTGGAGAAGTCCGTTGTCCGGGGCGAGGAACAAATGCCCGCCGCTGCGGACGGCGATCGCACGCCGCGCGGAGCCGACCCCTGGATCCACGACCGCGACATGGAGCGTCCCCGGGGGAAAGGACTCCCAGGCGTGGGCCACGACCCACGCTCCTTCCCGAACGTTGCCTGGCGAGATCGCATGGGTGAGATCGACGAGCGTTGCCGTGGGATGGACGGTGAGCAGCGCCCCCTTCATCTCCCCGACGTACGCGTCGTCCGTTCCGAAGTCTGTGGTCAGCGTGATGATCGACAAAGCCCTGGTCCCCTCCGTCGGAATCGATTATGTAGCGTGGACCTTCATGCAGCCGATCCCCATTCTCTCCGCGACACGCACGCCCATCGGAAAATTTCTGGGCTCCTTCGCTGGCGTCCCGGCGAAGGACTTGGCCGTCGCCGCTTCGATGGGCGCCTTGAAGCGCGCCGGCGTCGACGCACGCGAGATCGAGCGGGCGATCCTGGGACAGGCGCGCCAAGCCGGCAACGGCCCGAATCCCGCCCGGCAAGTTTCCATCGGAGCGGGCGTTCCCGAAGAGTCTCCCGCGATGACCGTGAATCAAGCGTGCGCATCGGGGCTCGCCGCGATCGCGCTCGCCGCCGGCGCGATTCGCGCGGGCGAAGCGGAGCTCATTCTCGCCGGGGGCATGGAGAACATGTCGCGCGTTCCCTATCTCCTCGATCGGGCGCGGACCGGCTACCGGCTTGGCGATAGCCGCGTCGTCGACGGAATGTATCGCGACGGCTTCCATTGTCCGCTCGCGGATCAATTGATGGGAGCGACCGCGGAGACGCTCGCCGTGCGCGACGGAATCACTCGCCGCGAGCAGGACGAGCTCGCGATCGAAAGTCAGCGGCGCGCCGGAGCGGCGTGGAGCGCCGCGCGTTTCGCGGACGAGATCGTGCCGGTCGAAGGACGCGACGAGCGCGGGAAACCGGTGATGGTCGAGCGCGACGAGCACGTCCGCCCGGACACGACGATCGAAGGACTCGCCAAGCTCCCTCCGGTGTTTCGCAAGGACGGCACCGTGCACGCGGGCAATTCTTCAGGAATCACCGACGGAGCGGCCGCCGTCGTCCTGGCGAGTGAGAAGGAAGCGGTGCGCCGCGGGGCGCGCCCGATCGCGTGGATCGCGGGCTGGGATGTGACCGGAGTGGATCCGAAGATCATGGGGATCGGCCCAGTCCCCTCGGTGCGCAAGCTCCTCTCCAAGCTCGACTGGAAGCTCGGTGACGTCGATCTCGTCGAGCTGAACGAAGCGTTCGCCGCGCAGGTGATCGCCGTGGCGCGCGCGCTCGAGCTGGACATGGCCAAGACCAACGTGAACGGCGGGGCGATCGCGCTGGGACATCCGATCGGGGCGACCGGCGCACGAATCCTGACCACGCTGGTGCACGAGATGCGCCGCCGCAATGCCGCGCGTGGGCTGGCCACACTCTGCGTCAGCGGCGGAATGGGATTTTCGATGGCGGTGACACTCGAGCGGCCCAAGTAGGACCGAGCTCGACCGGGCGTCAGCCGGCGCGCATGCGCCCTACGATCACCGTGACGTTATCCGGAGCTCCGCGCTCCCGCGCGAGATCCACGAGCCGCCGGCAAGCCTTCTCCGGAAGGTGCATGGAAACCAGCTGCAAGATCTCCCCGGGATCGACGAGGTTGGAAAGCCCGTCCGAGCACAGGACGAGAGAGCCCCCATCCGCCAGATGGACGGGAGGATTCGTGACGTCGACCGCAACCTGCTCTCCGACGCCCAAGCAGCGAGTCAGAACGTGCTTTGCTCCGCTCGTGGATCCGCGCGCATCGCCGCGCCGCTCCAGCTCCGCGGCGAGCGAGTGATCGCGGGTGAGCTGCGTGATGTCGCCCCCGGCGACCACGTAGGCCCGCGAGTCCCCGACGTGAGCGACCCAGAGCGAGCGCCCGCGCAGCGCCGTCGCGGTGCACGTAGTCCCCATGCCTGCGAGATCGGCGTCCTCCCCTGACTTGAGGAAGATCGCTCGATTTGCATCCTGGATGGCGCGCTCGAGGGCGCCGGAGACGTCGTCGCCGGTGCTGGATTCGAGGAACGAGTCGCGTACGGTGGTGACGGCGAGACTGCTGGCAACCTCTCCCGCCGCGGCTCCGCCCATTCCGTCGGCGAGGACGAAGAGGCTCGAGCCCGAGGATTCCTCCGATGGAAAGAGGCCGTAGCTGTCCTCGTTGTTCCTCCGGACGCATCCGACGTCGCTGACGGCCGCAACCATCAGCACGGCGGTGCCTTCCGGATTCATGCGGATCTCCTTCAACTGCCTCTCCCCTTCATTGGTGCGCGTTATCGTCATCGTCGTCCCGCCGCTGAAAACGAGTTCGTCCCCGGTCCTCACATTCGTCGTGTCGGCCTTCGCCAGCCCGAAGCCCACGTTCGTAAACCAGTTCGACCGCTTTCGCCAGAAGAATTCCCGTCCGTGCTCTTCGGTTTGGGACACGCCCCTTGGTCGGCTCCGCTTCGCCCCTACACAGTCGGTGCGACGCCTCCCTCGGCCATCATGGCGACGATCTCGTCCGGGCTCGCCGCTTCGCGGAATCGCTTACGCACCGCGTCCGAGCGAAACAAGTACGCGAGCTTGGAAAGGATCGCGAGGTGCTCCCGCCGGCTTTGGATGGGTGCGGCGACACCGACGAAGAGATCCACGGGCTTTCCGTCCATCGCCTTGAACTCGATGGGAGCCGCCGTACGAACGAAGGCGAGGCGCGTGGACTTGAGATAGCCGACGCGGGCGTGTGGAAACGCCACCCCTTGTCCGATGCCGGTCGTGGAGACGCGTTCGCGGCTCTGCAGGCTGTCGAGAACTTCTTCGCGCTGCGCGGCGTCGTTTCCCCCGAGCAAACGCGCCAGCTCTTCGAGCACGTCCTCCGCGTTCTTCGCGTCCAGGTCCAGCTGAACGCGCTCTTGGGCGAGATATTGTTCGAGCCCACTCATCCGCGGATGTTTCCGAGGATCGCGCTCGCGAACTCCGAAGTCTTGATCGGCGAAACGCCCGGAATGAGCCGTGCCAGATCGTAGGTGACCTTCTTCTGCTGGATCGTCGTCTCCAGCGCGTTCTCGATTGCGTTCGCGGCTTCGGTCCAGCCGAGATGCTCGAGCATCATCGTCGCGGACAACAGCAGTGAGCCCGGATTCACCAGGTCCTGCCCGGCGTACTTGGGCGCGGTGCCGTGCGTCGCTTCGAAGATCGCGGCGTCGTCGCCGATGTTCGCCCCCGGAGCCATGCCGAGCCCGCCCACCTGCGCCGCGCACGCGTCGGAGAAGTAATCGCCGTTCAAGTTCGGCATGGCCAGCACGGAGTACTCCTCGGTCCGCGTCAGAATCTGCTGGAACATGCTATCCGCGATTCGATCTTTGACCACGATCTTTCCCGCGGGAGCCGGGCCCGTGAGGTTCTCCTCGCGAACCGTGCGGTCGGCGAACTCCTCGCAGCGCGATCTCGTAGCCCCAGTCGCGGAATGCGCCCTCGGTGAACTTCATGATGTTGCCCTTGTGCACCAGCGTGACCGAGGTGCGCTTGTGGCGCACCGCCGCCTGCAGCGCCATGCGCACCAGGCGCTTCGTTCCGAACTCCGACATCGGCTTCACGCCGATCGCGGAGCGATCGCGAATCTTCGTCCCCATCGTGCCGTTCAAGAAGTCGACGACTCGCTTCGCTTCCGGGCTCCCCGCCGCCCACTCGATGCCCGCGTATACGTCTTCGGTATTCTCGCGGAAGATCACCACATTCATTTTATCCGGCTCGCGGACCGGGCTGGGCACGCCGCGGAAATACCGAACGGGGCGCACGCAAGCGTAGAGATCGAGAATCTGGCGCAGGGCCACGTTGAGGCTGCGAATTCCGCCGCCGACCGGGGTGGTGAGCGGACCCTTGAGCGCCACCACGTAGTGGCGGATCGCACGGAGCGTGTCTTCCGGGAAGCCATTCGCCGTACTTCTTGTGGGCGCTCTCGCCGGCATGCACGTCGAACCAGACGATGCGCCGCTTCTTCCCGTAGAGCCGTTCCACAGCGCCGTCCACGACGCGGCGGGTGGCCTTCATGATGTCCGGGCCGATCCCGTCCCCCTCGATCACCGGGATCACCGGCTGATTCGGGACCACGATCCCCTGCGAGCCTTGGGAGATGCGCTCGCCTTCGGGGGGCGTGACTTTCTCGAAGTGCATTGATGCCGTTTCCGGGTCGCTCATCCGATGTCCACCTCTCATGCCAGGGGTCCAATCGCGCGCTCGACTTCGGCCAGGAGGCGCCCCTCCCGAGCCAGGCGGCTCGCGGCCCGTAGATCCCGGGAAGCGTAGCGGTCCTCGCGCCAGAAGGGAACCTCCGTGCGCAACGCCCCGAGAAAGGCGCGCGTCGCCGGAGCCGGGGAGGCGCCGGGTGCCAGCTCCACCGCTTGGGCCGCGACCATGGCCGCGGCACCCATGACGTCGGCGGTGTTCGCGAGGATCTCCTTCGCCTTGTGCGCTGCGGTCGCTCCCATGCTCACGTGGTCCTCCTGGTCCGCAGACACCGGAATGGAATCGCACGAGGCCGGATGGGCCAGCACCTTGTTCTCGGAAACGAGCGACGCCGCCGTGTACTGCAGGATCATGAGCCCGGAGTTCTTGCCGGTCTCCGTGGCCAGGAACGCGGGAAGACCGGAGAGGTGCGGATTCAGCAGGCGATTCATCTGCCGCTCGGCGAGCGAGGCGATCTCCCCGAGCGCCACCCCGAACAAATCCAGCGAGAGCGCCAGGCTCTCGCCATGAAAATTCCCGGCGGCGATCACCTCGCCGTCGTCCGGAAACACCAGCGGATTGTCGGAAGCGGCGTTGATCTCGATCGCGAGGCGGCGCTCGAGATCGTCGAAAGCGTCCGCGACGCCGCCCAGGATCTGCGGCACGCAGCGCAGCGAGTAAGCATCCTGCACGCGGTCCGCCTGACGGGCGCCGCCGGCGAGCAGCGCACGAAGATTCGCCGCCACGCGCTGCTGTCCGGGATACGGGCGGCTGGCGTGGACGCGCGCATCGAACGGGCGCGCGCTCGCGCCGAACACATCCAGACACGCAGCGGTGATGATCTGCGCGGTGCGCGAGAAGCACGCGCGCATCGTGCAGGAGCAGCACGCCGCGTCCGGCCATCACCTGGCAGCCGTTGATGAGTCCGAGCCCTTCCTTGTACGAGAGGCGCAGCGGCTCCAGCCCGGCTTTGCGCAATCCTTCGCCGGCGGGGAGCGTCTCGCCCGCGAGGCGCACGTCTCCTTCGCCGACCAGCGCCAGCGCCACGTGCGCGAGAGGAGCCAGATCTCCGCTCGCTCCGAGCGAACCCTTCGCCGGAATCACCGGAAGTACGTCATGCTCGAGCATCGCCTGCAGCCGCTCGACCAGAACCGGTCGAACTCCGGAGAGTCCCTTGGCGAAGAGGTTCAGCTTGAGGAGGAGAATGGCGCGGACTTCGTCGTCGGCGAGCGGCGGGCCCACGCCGGCGGCGTGGCTGCGCACGATATTGATCTGCAGATCCTCGAGGTCCGCCGCGGGGACGACGACGTGCGCGAGATGCCCGACCCCGGTGTTGACCCCGTAGATGACGCGCCCTTCGCCGACGCAGCGCTCGAGAAATGCGCGGCAGCGCTCGATCCGCTGCATCGCCGGCGCCGAAACGCGTGCGGGCGCACGCTCGCGGGCGGCGCGCACCACGTCGGCGAGCCGCAGCCCGTCCCCCTCGAGCATGATCATCGCAGAAACCCCCTGGGCGCCCATTGCAAAAGGCGCGCGATTCTCCCAGCATTCCCGGAGTCCGTCAATTTCGAGTACGATGCGTGCACGCGATGAATCCCCACACCACGACTTCCCCTTCGACCGCGCCGCACTCGATCGCACTCGTCGGCGGCCGGTTCGTTCCCTCGCTCGGCGAGTCCGTCGATTCCGTGCTGCTGGCCGGGGGACGGATCGAAGCATTGGGCACGGCGCGCAATGTCCTTGCAGCTCGCATCCCGGGAGACGCAGGTGCTCGAGCTCGGCAAGCGCATCGTGACCGCGGGGTTTCAAGACGGACACATGCATTTCCTGTCGATGGGAATTCGCGCGGCGCATCCGGATCTCTCCGGGAGCCGCACGCTGGAGGAAGCGCTCGACGTCGTGCGCGCCGCGGTGACGAAGCCGAACACCGGCGACGTGGTGATCGCGGAAGGCTGGGACGAAACGAAGTGGACGCGCGCGGATCGCCCCACCCGCGACGCGCTCGATCGACTTGGAGCGCGAGCGTCCCGTGGTGATGCGCCGCGTATGCGGTCACGCCGCGGTGGGGAACTCCGCTGCGCTTCGCGCGATCACGAGTGCCGCCGGAGACGAAGGCGTCGACGCCGCGAGCGGACTTCTCCTCGAGCGCCCCGCACTTTCCCTCGACGTTCTCTTCGCGCCTTCCGTCGAGCAGGCTGACGCGGCGATCGATGTCGCGGCGCGGCTTTGTCTCGAACGCGGCATCACCACGGGGTGCGATTTCCTTCGTCCGGGAGACGGAGCGATCTGGGCGCGCCGTCTCGCGCGGGGCGAGCTTCCGCTGCGCATCCATGCGTATCTCGTCGAAGCGGATACGGAAGACGGATGGCCTGGCCGATTTTTCGCGCGCGCGCCGCACGTTCTTCCTGGAGGGGACGAAGATCTTCGCCGACGGCTCGATCGGCGCGCGCACCGCGGCGCTCGACGCGCCGTACCGCGACCGACCGGAGAGCACCGGCCAGCTCCTTCTCGACGCCGACGACATCGCGTCGTGGATCGCGCGCGCTCATCGGCGCGAGATGGCGCTCGCCGTGCACGCCATCGGAGATCGCGCGATCGCCGCGGTGCTCGACGCGTTCTCCCGCTTCGATCCCCAGGAGTGCCGCGCGCGGCGCCATCGCATCGAGCATCTCGAGCTCCCCCGCTCCGGCGACGGGGAGCGGCTCGCGGCGCTCGGCGTGCGTCCCTGCATGCAGCCGAACTTCGTCGCCGAGTGGGGATTTCCCGGCGGCCTCTACGAGCGCGCGCTCGGCCCCGCACGCGTGGAACGCATGAATCCTCTGGCGAGTGTGCACCGCGCAGGATGCGGGCTCTTCTTCGGATCGGACGGGATGCCCCTCTCCCCGCTCTACGGAGTTCGTGCGGCAATGACCCATCCCTCCCCGAGCGAGCGCCTCGACGAAGCCGACGCGGTCGCGCGGTACACGCAGGCACCGGCCGAAGCATTCGGCTCCGACCCGGACACGGGACGCATCGCGCAAGGATCGGCGGCGGATCTCTGCGTCCTGCCGCACGGATTCGACTGGCGCCACGCCGACGCCGCCACGCGCACCGATCTCACGATCGTCGCCGGGTGCATCGTGCACCGCAGCGCCGCGTTCCCCGCCGCGGCCGCCCGGAGTCTCGCCGCATGAAGCTCGCCGACGCACTCTCCCCGGCGCAGATTCGCGTCCCGCTCCAAGCGGGCTCCAAGTCCGACGTCTTGCGCGAGCTCGTCGCCCTCCTTCCCAGCGCGACCACGGAGCAGGCCCGCGAGCAAGTCTTGATGAGCGTTCTGGAGCGCGAGTCCAAGATGTCGACCGGCATCGGCCAAGGCGTCGCCATTCCGCACGGACGCTCCGAGCTCGTGCACGACGTGGAAATGGCGTTCGGCATTTCCCGCGTTCCGATCGAGTTCGACGCGCTGGACGGACGGCCGGTCGAAGTCTTCTTCCTCATCGTGACGTCTCCCGCCAAGGGAGGTGCGCACCTGCAAGCGCTCGCGCGCATCTCGCGGATGCTGGCCTCGGAGCGCCTGCGCGACGATCTCACTTGCGTGCGCAGCGCCCAGGAAGTGCTCGAGCTCTTCCGGCGCGAGGAGGCATCCGCGTGAACGCCGACGACGCCAAGCGCCGAGTGGGCCGCGCCGCCGCGGAGCTCGCGGAGAACGGAATGATCCTGGGGCTCGGCACGGGATCGACCGCGGATCACTTCATCGATCGCTTGGGAGAGCGCATCGCGGATGGGCTTCGCGTGCAGGGCGTGCCGACCTCGGTGCGCACCGCCGATCGTGCGCGTGCCGCCGGAATTCCGCTTCTCGGGATCGAGACCACGCCTGCGATCGACTTGGCGTGCGACGGCGCCGACGAAGTCGATCCCGAAGGACGCCTCATCAAGGGGCTCGGCGGTGCTCTCACGCGCGAGAAGATCGTGGCGCGCCGCGCACGCATGTTCGTCGTGATGGTCGATCCGTCCAAGCTGGTGGCGCATCTCGGGACGCGTTGCCCGGTGCCGGTCGAAGCGCGCCCCGAGCGCGCCGAAAGCGTCGCGGCCGCGCTCGAAGGATGGTCGGCTCGCCCCGTGCTCCGCATGGCGCTGGGCAGCCCGTACATCACCGACAACGGGAACCACATCGTCGACGCGTGGTTTCATTCCATTGCCGACCCCGCGGATCTGGAACGGCGGATCGACGCGCTCGAAGGCGTCGTCGCCAACGGGATCTTCGTGGGGCTCACGGATCGCGTTCTCGTCGGCGAGGGCGATCGGGTGCGCGAGACCGTGATCGCGCGCCGCCCGCCGGTCCAGACCGTAGGTCTCTCAGCTTCACCTGGCATGCTGCCGATAGGTTCGGCCATGAGTGCATCGCGCCTTCCTCATCTCGTTCCCGATACGCAGGGCGCATCCTCTCCCGAGTTTCGCGCGTCCCCGGTCGTTCCGCTCCACGGCGTCGCCCGATCCGGGCGGATCTACGTGAATCGGAATCTGCGCATGAAGTCGATTCAAGCGATCGGCTTCGATCTCGATCACACGCTCGCGCACTATCGCATCCGCGAAGTGGACGAGCTGGCGTTCCGCATCACCAAGGAAAAGCTCGTCCGCCAATGCGGATATCACGAGGACGTTCTGGGACTTCCGTACGATCCGGAGTTCGTCGTGCGCGGACTCCTGATCGACCGGCGCCGCGGCAACGTGCTCAAGATGGACTATCACAACTACGTGGTGCGCGCGTGTCACGGTCTCACTCGGCTCGACTCGGAAGATCGCAAGCGCATCTACAAGAGCCGGAGAATTCGCGTCTCCGGCGAGAACTACATCTCCGTCGACACGCTCTTTCACATGCCGGAAGCGTACCTGGTGCTCGCGGTCATCGATTTCCTGGAGCGGCGCGGCGAGCGACGTCCGGACGGCCGCGCACTCTCCCGCGACGTGCGCGCCATGATCGACGAAGCCCACGCCGACGGATCCATC
Source organism: uncultured Gemmatimonadales bacterium (assembly GCA_963725045.1). Lineage (GTDB taxonomy): Bacteria > ARS69 > ARS69 > ARS69 > ARS69 > CAVRWY01. The sequence continues at coordinate 8,367 of CAVRWY010000004.1, read as the reverse complement.
AAGACCGAGATCGAGCGCAGCCCGGCCACGTACCTGGCACCCGATCCCAAGCTTCCGGAAGTGCTCGAATCGTTTCGCCGCGGGGGCAAGAAGCTGTTTCTGCTGACGAACTCCGAGCTCCACTACACGGAGGTGCTGTTCCGTCACCTGTTCGCCAGCGCGAACGGCTCCGGATGGCGCGGGTTCTTCGACTTCGTCGTCGTGGACGCGAAGAAGCCGAAGTTCTTTCGCCAGCGTGGACGGCCGGGCAAGTTCCTGACCACCGATGGCGGACGGCGCCCCGGTGTACTCGGGCGGAGACGTGTGGTCCCTGGAGAAGCAGATCGGGCACACCGGCGACGAAATCCTCTACTGGGGAGATCACACCTACGGAGATATTCTGCGCTCGAAGAAGAACGTCGGGTGGCGCACCGCGATGATCACTCCCGAGCTCGAGCACGAGATCCTCGTCTCCGAGCGATTGGGCGCGGATCTCTCGCGCCTGGCGTCGTCGCTGCGCGAGCGGGACCGTCTCGACCAGGAAGAGACGATGACGCGCACCGAAGTGCGCCGATTGGAGAGTGTGCTGGCGGAAGCGGCCCATGCGACGGAAGACGCCCGCGCCGGGCTGGCCCGCAAGCTCGCTCTCGCCACCGAGCGCCTGGAGCAGGTGCTGGTCGCTCGCTCCCGCATCCACGACGTCATCGCCGAGGCCGACGACGCCTGCAGCCGCGCCTACAATCCGACCTGGGGAAGCCTCTTCCGGGAAGGAAACGAGATCACCCGCTTCGGCCACCAGGTGAAGGACTTCGCCTGCGTGTACACCAGCCGGGTGTCGAACTTCTTGAACTACCCCGTGAACACGTACTTCCGTGCGCCGATGGAGCGTATGCCCCACGAGCTGTAGCGCTCCCTTTCGATCGTCCGTCGCTTCCTGCCCCGCGGCCGCGTCGTTCCTTCGCCTCTCCAAAGGTGCATCGGCCCGCCCGTCGTTCAAGTCGGTGCGGGGTTCCTCCTTGAATTGCCGCATCCGGAGAGGCTAGAGTTCCCTGCAGGGTCCGTCGCGGCATTTCCCCATTGCCTGTCCTTACTTTCGCGAGTGCTGCGCGCGCCCGGATTCGGATCGTTTGGTTCTCAGTCATTCTCCAAACATGAACGGCTCCGTCCTCTGGAGCCGGGAGGATCACGTGAAGCGATTGCTTACGTTCGGCTCCTCGCTTTTCGCGGCGCTCGCCATTCTTTCAGGAAGCGCCGATGCAGCGAACGAGCTGAGCCTCACCATCCTGGACAACGGCGTTCCGGTCGTCGGAGCCGAAGTCACCGTCTACCTCTCTTACGGAGCTGAAAAGGGATTCACGGACGAGAACGGCGTCGTCACGTTCGAGATCGAGAACGGAAAGGGCTTCTGGGTCGAAGTCGCCGGAGAACGCCTCGACCATTTCTACGAAACGCAAGCCATCGCGCAAACCATCGATCTCGCGCAAGTGGGAACGATGGAATGGCCGAACGGAGAGTAAGTCATGAAGAAAATCATACTCGCTCTCGCGTTGACTCTTGCGATCGGCGGAACCGCACACGCCGGGGACGTGCTTTGGTACACCGGGCACAGCGGCCAGGACGAAGGGCACGTGAACATCGAAGCCTTGCTCACGGGGCAAGGGGCGACGTTCGACGTCGTGACGGTCGGACTCCTCCCGTCGCTGGATTCTTACACGCTCATCTTCATCTGCATGCCCGGATTCACCAATCCGACCGACTTCTTCACGGCGGATGAGAAAGCGCGACTCAACACCTGGCTGACCACGGCGAGCAATCGTGTGGTCATGCTCGGCGACTGGGACGGCTTCTACCAAGGGCAGGACGTGATGAACGACTTGCTCGCGGCGATCGGCAATCCGATTCAGTTCGAGCCCGGCGCGTACGACTCCTTCTGCGGTCACTGCAGCGGAGCGTTGGGGGATCCTGATCCCCTGACGGTTGGGCTCGATCACATTTGCTACGCATTCACCCCGACCTGGGACCCGGCCTTCGGCGTGCCGCTGGCCTATCCCGAAGATCCGGCCGCTCCGGGGCCGAACGTGGTGAGCAACGGCACGGACACCCCGTGCATCGTCGGAATCGCCGACCAGAACACGACGACCGATCCGTGCGGGTACACCAATCCGGGTGCCGGAGACGCCGACACCAAGACGTTCCACGTTCGTCTCTACACGGTGACCTGTGCCGGAGAGCCGGAGTGGGCCTGCTGCTTCCAAGACGGGACCTGCACCGTAATGACGCAGGGGGATTGTGTGGCGGCGAGCGGCACGTTCCACGACGGCCTGCTCTGCAATCAGGTCGACTGCGAAGTGCTCTCGGTCGACGAATCGAGCTGGGGGAGAATCAAGGGCGGATACAAGGACCTCGAGAGGTAGCAAACTCCGCGATCCATTCGTGTGCATAGCGAGCCCGGGGCAGCGATGCTCCGGGCTCTTCTCGTCTCATCGATCCGGGTAGCGCTGCTTCAACGACTCCGGAATGCCGCCGTCCCCTTCCCACTTCGCGAACCGAAGGCTCTTGTTGACCTTCAGCCACTCGAGATTCCTGGACTGGATCTCCCGGACTGCGTCCATGGTCAAGAACGGCTCCGGATACTCGAACTTGCGGAGGTCGTCGAAGCCCAGATCCGGAAGGAACCAAGGCATCTCCACCTTGATCGACGGAAAGTAGATCGCGGAGTTCAGGTGAGCCCCTTCCTCGGCGGCGCCGCCAACTCCGGAACATTCGTCTTCCACATGGCCACGGCGCCCACCGTGTGGAATCCGCACTTGCGCACGTACTGCCCGGTGATGTCTTCCATCCCGTGCACGGTGGTCGGATGCCCGCCCGCCTCGATTTCGTAGGCGAGGATCGCCCCCTGCGAGTGGCGTTCGTAGACCGACGTGAACGCGGTCGTACGAGAACGTCTTCATGTCGATATTGAGCACCCGCGTCTGCTTCCCCTTCAAGTCGATGTCCTCGGCCCAGGACTTCATCGTCTCGCCAGCGATGGTCACCTCCTTGGGGGGGCCGTCGACCTTGAATGTGAGGCAGTAGCGCCCGAATCCGGTCATCGCCGATTCCAAATTCACGACCGGATAGAACCCGGGATTGCGGAACTTGCTGGTGAACGCCTCATGCAAGTCCTCTTCGGAGGTGGTGTAGATCGCATCTTCCTGCAGCGTGAGGCGCGTGACGAAGTCGAACGCGGTGATCGAGCTGTACACGAACGCGGCCAGGGCGCCTTCCTTAGCCCGACGACGAGCCGACCTCGCCGTACTTCCCCGCTCGATACTCGGCATCGATCCGATCGAGGAGCGCCACGTTGTGATTCGAGTTCGCCGTGCCGATCGAATCGACCTGCGACGCGTTCAGGTGGATCACCGGCACGCCCATCGCGTTCGTGTGCAGGATGCAGTCGAAGTCCTCGGCCCCTGCGCCCCGCAGCGCAGGAGGGAGCCCCCGAGGGCGATGGCGGCGATGAAGCGGACGGTCACGGCGCGATTCCTCCCCGGATCAGATTCGGCAGCGTCAGGCTCAACGCGGGAACGTAGGTGATGACTGCCAGGGCAAGCAAGAGCAACCCCAAGAAGGGCAGGCACGCCTTGCGTCAGGTCCACGATCGTCCGACGGAAACGCAGGGACGAGATGAACAGGTTCAAGCCCATCGGCGGGGTCGAGTAGGCGATCTCCAGATTCGTGAGGAACACGATGCCGAGGTGAACGGGGTTCACGCCGTAGGCCTCGGCGATCGGCACGATGAGCGGCAACGACCACGATGAGCGCGGAGAACACGTCCAGAAGCGCGCCGACCACGAGCACGAACACATTCAGTGCCAGGAGGAACGTCCACTTGGACGTGAACGCGCCCTGCATCCAATCCAGGAGCCGCATGGGCACCTCGGCGTCGATCAGATAGTTCGTGAGGCCGAACGCGGTCGCCACGATGAGCAGAATGCCGGAAACCAGCACCATCGACTGCTGCGTGATCGCGGGCAAGCGCCGCCAAGGGACGTCGCGATAGATGAAGACCTCGACCACGATCGCGTAGAGCGCGGTGAGCGACGCCGCCTCCGTCACCGTGATCTTGCCGGAATAGATTCCGCCGAGCACCACGAACGGAAGCGGCACCTCCCAAATCGCCTCGCGGAATGCGCGCACGGCGGTCGGGAAATGGAACGCCTGCGTCGGAATTCCGGCGCGCGACTCACCCGGCCCGAGTACGCGCCCAAGATCAGAATGAGCAGGATGCCGGGCACGAGGCCCGCGAGAAAGAGATCGTCGAGCGGGACCTGCGCGACGTATGCGTAGATGAGAATCGGCAGACTCGGCGGAAACAGAAGACCCAGGGAGCCGGACGTGGTCACGAGCCCCAGCGAGAATCTCTGGGGGTATCCCGCGTGCAGGAGCGCAGGAAGGAGAAGCCCGCCGACCGCCACGATCGTCACCCCGGACGCGCCGGTGAACGCGGTGAAGATCGCGCAGGTCGCGAGCGCGACATAGGAGAGCCCGCCCGGAATCCATCCCAAGAAAGCGCGCGAAAGCTCCACGAGCCGCCGGGGCGCGCCGCTCTCGGCGAACAGCGTGCCGGCGAACGTGAACAACGGAATGGCGACCAAGATCGGCGAGCTGGAGAGCCGCGTCATCTCGATCGCCAGCGACGTCGGCTCGATCGACGCGGCGTGAAAGAGAATCAGCGCGATCACGCCGACCGCAAGAAACAGCGGGACGCCGAAGAGTCCTGCGACGATCGAGAGTGCGACGCCGATCGAGGTCACGGCACGGTCCGGGAGTGCGGCGGCGCGACGGACGCGCCGTGGACCTGGACCTCCGCGTCCCCCTCGTTGAGCGGCGCTTCTCCAGCCAGCTCCAGCGGCACCAAGTACGCGAAGCGAACGGCGATCGCGAAGAAGCCGATCGGAATCGCCAGGAGCATCATCCACGAGGGAATCCCGAACACGGTCTTCTCCGCGGAACCCAGCTCGTCACGAATCAGCAGGAGCGAGGCGTGAGCGATGGCCAGCGCAGATCGACCGTCGAGATCGCCGCGACGCCCGCGCCGACGACCTGCAGCGTCTTCCCGTGCAAGCATACGCTCGAGGACGTTGATCTGAATGTGCCGTTTGCTCCCCGTGGCCGACGATACCGCCCAACAACGCCAGGAAGAGCACGAAGTGGCGCAGCAGCGGATCGATCCAGAGAAGTCCGGTATCCAGCACGTTGCGCAGCAGGATCTGCAGCGCGGAGAGCAACACCATCGCCAGCAGCACGGCCGCGACGAGCGACATCACCACGCCGTCGAGCACGCGGCGAATCGCGATCATCGCCGGATTCGCGGCGAAGCAGGAATGCGACGGCGACGACTGCGGCGATCGCCGCGAGGGATGCCGCGAGAAAGACCGGGAGCGTCTGGAACGACGCGGCGAGTCACGACTTCTCGGCGGGAGCCGTCCCCGCACCGGCCGGGCGCCCCGCCGGCCTCGCGTCGACAACGGTCTTGCGAACGCGCGTCGAGCAAGCTCCGCGGAATACAGCTTCCCGACGCACTTCTCGCGCCGCCTGATCGCCGATCTTGCGGAACTCGGTGAGCGCCGCCGCGTCGAACGGCACGAATGTGATTCCCGCGGCCTTGATGTCCGTCGAACGCCTTCTTGTTGTCCTGCCGCGTCGAAGTGCGCAGACGTCCGAACACGTCGTGCGCGATCGCGCGCACCTTCCTCTGCGACTCCGGGGTGAGCTTCGACCACGATCTTCCGTGGTCACGATCACCGCGCCGATTCCGTGACTGATCGGGCTGTTCGGACATCGCCTTCACCTGCGTATGCCACTGCAACACGAGACACGCGTACGGCGAGCAGTACACGCCTTCGACGAGCCCCGTCTGCAGGCTGGTGTAGACGTCGGTGTACACGAGAGGTACCGGGCGAGACTCCGGCGGCCTGGAACAGCGCTTCGGGAGCGGGTCTCCCTCCCACAGCCACATCTTCGACGCTTTCAGATCGGCGAGACTCGTGACCGGCTTCTTGGTGAAGAGGTGGATGAAGCCGACTTCGGCCCAGCCGAGCAGCGCGTGGCCGGAGGCTGTCGAGCGCCTTCTCGAACTCGGCGTCGTACGCGGCGTGGACCGCGTCGAGCTCGGTCTCGTTCTGGATGAGAAACGGGATCTCCATCACGCGCAGCGACGGGGCCACCACGCCGAGCCCGTTTCCGGTGAATCCGCCGCCGTGAAGCTGTCCGGAGCGCATCTTCTTCAAGACCAGCGCTTCGTCCCCTTGCACGCCGCCCGGATAGAACTTGAATCCCGCTTCGCCGCCGGTGCTCGGTGCGCACGCGGTTGTCCATCTCGTGCATGAGCTTCATCCACGTCGAGCCTTCCGGCGCGATCGTGGCGATTTTGAACAAGCACTTTCGGCGCCGCCTTCTTCTCCGCGGCCTGCGCCGGAGAGGACGCGGCACCGGCGGCGAGCGCGAACGCTGCGGCGCACGCGAGAGCGCGGCTCACGAAAACGCCGGCGCGCGCCGCACGGTGCGAGCCGTCGCATCGTCCGTCGAGTCATTCGAAAATCTCCTCGGTTCGTTCGATCATGCGCGCAGCTTCACGGCGCGCAATCTGGTTCAGGAGCTCGGCCTCGGGAATGCCTTGGGAGGCGCGTCCAGAACTTCTTCGGAGCGAGGACTCATAACACGCGGAGTCGAACGCCTGCACGCAATACGTCTTGGCTTCGAACACCTGCGCTAGGAGCATGTTTCGGCCCGAGATCGCGTAGGCGCGATCGAACTCGTCTCGCGACCGCTCGAGATCGCCGCCGAGCGCCACCGGGCGCGCTGCGTGAATCGCCCCAAGGAGGACGCGCGGCATTCCCCAATAGGCCTCCTCGTCCAGCTCGGCCAAACGCTCCGCAAAGGGAAGCAGCCGCGAAATGTCCGCCGCCGCCGTGGGATCGTGAAGATTGAGCTGCATCCATCCCGCCCAGTTCGCCGCGATCCACAGCATCGCCGGGGCGTCGTCCTTCTTTAGATCCGGCAGCGCGTCGCGCATCTCATCCAGCGTGCCGGTGCGGATCTTTGCTCGATCTCCGGCTCGTCGATCGCGTCGCCATCCCATCGTGCGCCCCTTGTCGTAGAGACGACGAAGCACGAAGCGTGTCGACCGGCTCCAAGAACGCGAAGGAATGTGCGAAATCCAGCATCGATGCCAAGCGCGCGACCTCGTGATTGCCGGGATCCGTGTCGTGCATCCCCTCGAGAAGAAGGATCGACGTGGGAAGCGCATCTTCGACGAGCGCGGGATCGTCGGAGCGAAGCGCGGCTTCGGCCGTGTTCTCGAGAACCGGGACCATGGATCCGACGGCGAGCTTCGACGTTGAACAGGCGGAGAGCGCCGGAAGGAACATCGAGACGGCGAGCCATCCCCGAAGACGATTTCGCGATGGACCGCACATGCCCTTTTCCTCCCCGCCGCCGATCCACGCAGTTTTTCGTGCGCGGGCGATGTCGTCAAGAACGGAGTGGAACCGGCTCGCGGGCGATTTCGCCGAGAACGACAGGCGCCGGGAGCACATCGGACGGGCGAACGGCACACATGGGACTGGCGCGGGGACCGCCGCGTGGCACATAATGGATGTCCGCGATCCAGCTTCCACGCCCCCGACGTGCGACGACACCATGGAGAATCGCGTCATGCCGCGTTTTTTCGCCCTTGCGGCCCTGCTCCTCGGCGTTCTCGCCGCGGCGCCACCGGCCCGCGCCCAGTTCAAGACCCAGGTTGTCGCCAGTAATCTGGAGCTGCCTCTCTTTTGCACTTCTCCCCCGGGAGACACATCGCGGCTGTTCGTCGTCGAGTGGAAGGGCAAGGTCCGCATCATCAAGAACGGCGTCCTCCTGCCGGATCCGTTCCTGGACATCACCGATCTCGTGCTCTGGGACAACTTCGAGCGCGGCCTTCTGGGAATGGCGTTCGATCCGAACTACGACGACAACGGATGGTTCTATCTCTATTTCATCAATCTGTCGGGCTCGTTCGGCAGCTCCGCGATTCGCCGCTTCACGGTGAGCGCGGATCCGGACTCCGCCGATCGTGCCACGCTCCATCGCATCTTCACGCTTCCTCAGATCGGCCACGACCACAACGGCGGGCACATCGAATTCGACGACGACGGCATGCTGTGGCTGGGGCTCGGCGACGGGGCGAACTTTCCCGGCAACGACATCGCGCAAGATCCGGGGAGTCTCTTCGGCAAGATGATCCGCATCGATCCGTACTCGGACGACTTCCCCGCGGACGCCACGAACAACTACGCCATTCCGCCGGACAATCCTTTCGTCGGCGTAGCAATACGTACTCGTAACGAAAGGCGTCAACAATAACAA
>CAVRWY010000003.1:0-11778 GCA_963725045.1 uncultured Gemmatimonadales bacterium | reverse complement strand
GAGGATTCTGTGATGGCGAAGGCGAAGACGAAGAGCGTGTCGGTACGAAGTCCAAGGTTGCGGCGAAGAGGAAGGTCGGCGCGAAGGCGAAGGCGAAGACGAACGCCAAGACCAAGACCAAGTCCGGCGCCAGGACCAAGACCAAGCTCGACGCCGGGTCCAGTGCCAAGTCGAAGATGGCGGTGTGGCATTCCACCAATCCGATGCCGCGGAGCGCGACGTTCGATGAACGCGTGCAATGGCACGTGGAGCATTCGACGAAGTGCGGATGCCGCGAGATTCCGAAGAGAATTCTGGTCGAACTGAAGAAGCGGGGCATGGCGGCGGCCTCGGTGAAAGGACGAAACCTGCAGAAGACACGCCGGCTTCGAAGACCCAAGTTCAGCTGATCACGATCCGCTTGCGCGAACCTTCAGCAGGGAGGCCCCCCATGCGCGCTCGCCGAATCCCCCTCGTGTTCATGGTTCTTCTCCTCGCGGCCGCGGGGAATCTTGCGCGGCCGGGCGATGCTTCCGCGGCGCCGCGCGTCGACGTGCGCATCGTGCCCATGGAGCCGCCCAACGCGGCACCTCCGGCAGGTGTGCCGGCGGGCGGCTGCAGCCCGGTGTTCTCCACGTACTCGACGTTCCAGTTCGAAGCCGGCGGGCCGCTCACCGTGCAAGCGGGCATGGCCGAGACGGAGATGGCCGGCGCGAGCTACGTACTTCCCGCTGCGGAGTTCCCTCTTCGTCTAGACCGCGCCGAAGCGGCGTGGGGCACGAACAACGCGACCGTCGCGACGACCACCCAGTGGTCGCTTCTCGTCTACCAAGGTCTTCCGTCGACGGGCACGCTGTTGATCACCGTCTCTTCCGACGGAATTTCCATCCCGCACATCCAGCTGCCTTCGGGAACGAACGCGGTCGTCGTGATTGTGGATTTCCTTCCCGATCCGCCCGACAACATCGTGATCAGCGACAACGGTTCGCACGCGTACAGCATCGCGTTCCGCATCGACGACCACAATCAGCAGAGCGGCAATCCCTGCTTCGTGGCGCCGCCGTCGTGTTGCAATGCGTTTCCCACGACGGACACCTCGGGACTCTCGAATTCCACGAACAACTGGCTCTTCGGGATCAACTGCGGCGCCGGCGGCTGCCCGGCGAACGGCGGCTGGGCCCGCTTCTCGCAGCTCCCCGTGTTCTGCCGCCCGAGCGGCGACTGGAACCTCCGCGCGACTGTGCTGGCGCCGTACGCGACCGGGGAGATCGTCTCGCTCACCTGCGCGGACGGTCTGGACAACGATTGCGACGGCTTCAGCGACTGCGACGATGCCGACTGTGCGTCCGATCCCTTTTGCACGGCGACCGGAGCGCCGCTCGCGGGAAGCTTCTCGGGCGCGGCGCTCGCGCTGGAGATTCCGAACCCGTTGCCGGCGTCGGGCGCGTCGTTTCGTCTGCACGTTCCGCGTGAGGCGGCGGTGCGCGTCGAGATCTTCGATCTGCAGGGTCGCGCGGTCGCATCGTTCGCGGAGCGCGTCTACTCCGCGGGAGTGCATTCGCTCGCGTGGGATTCGGGAAACGCCGCTCATCTCGCGCCGGGGACGTATTTCGTTCGAGCGTCCGCCTCCGGGCTCGCGGCGGCGACGCGCAAGATCGTGATGGTTCGCTGAGCGCATTGGACGCGTTCGCCGCGCTCGTCGCGCTCCGCTCGCAAGCCGTCGAGCTCGGCCTCGCGCCCGTCACGCGGCTACTCGATCGCCTGGATCATCCGGAGCGGGACTTTCCGGCCGTGCACATCGCGGGCACGAACGGCAAAGGCTCCACTTCGGCGATGGTCGCGGCCATGCTGCAGGCCGCGGGACATCGCGTGGGGCTCCTCACGTCTCCGCACCTCGTCGATTTCGAAGAGCGCATTCGAGTGGACGGCACGCCGATCCACGAGGACGAAGCCGCGCCGATCCTCGCGGCGCTGCAGACTCAGGACTCCTACGACGGATCCTTCTTCGAGGTCACCACTGCGCTCGCGTTCGAGCACTTTCGCCGCCGCGGCGTGGACGTCGCCGTGCTGGAAGTCGGGCTCGGCGGGCGGCTCGACGCGACCAACGTCTGCTTCCCTGCGGTCACGGCGATCACCACGATCGATTTCGATCACGTCGCGTCCTTGGGGAACACGCTCGGCGCGATCGCGGCGGAGAAGGCGGGAATCATCAAGCCCGAAGTTCCCCTGGTGCTCGGCGCGATGCCCGAAGAGCCGCGCGAAGTCATCGAAGCGATCGCGGCGCGACGCGGCGCCGAGATTCTGGACGCGGCGAAGAGCGTCGCGATGCGCGTGGTCGAGTCGTCGTGGGATGGGCTCGAGCTGGCGTTTCGCCTGCCGCATCATCCTTCGTCCATTGCGCGCGTGCCGCTTCCCGGAGTGCATCAAGCGAAGAATGCGGCCGTCGCGATCGCGGCCGCGCGGCTCTTCGACGACACCCCCGAGACTTGGGAAGCGATGCTCGCCGGGCTCGCCCGCACGCGGTGGCCGGGTCGGCTGGAGCGCGTGGCCGGAAAGGGGCGCGCCCACCCGTGTCTACGACGTGGCCCACAATCCGGGCGGGGCCGCCGCGCTCGCCGCCGCACTCGATGACCTCGGGATTCCCGCGGGCTCCGTCCTCGTGATCGGCGTGCTCGACGACAAGGATCTTGCCGGGATGGCGGCGCCGCTCGCGCGGCACTTCCGCCGGGCGATCGCCGTGACCCCGCCGCATCCGCTGCGCGCCCGTCCGGCGGCCGAGACTGCGGGCGTTCTGGGTGCCGCAGGCATCGAGACCGCAGCGATCCCCGACGTCGACCGTGCGATCCCCGCGGCCGTCGAGCTCGCGGCCAAAGAGGGCGGCTGGCTCGTCGTCACCGGCTCGCTCTTCACGGTTGGTCCGGCACGCGTCGTGCTCGGAGACCCGATCGACCGATCGCGCCCCAGAGGATAGAGTCCTCCCCGTCATGGCTCGTGTCGTGCTCGATCACGTATGGAAGACCTTTCCCGGCGGCGTCGACGCCGTGAAGGACGCCACGTTCACCGTCGAGGACGGCGAGTTCATGGTCGTGGTGGGGCCTTCCGGGTGCGGAAAGTCCACCACGCTGCGCATGGTGGCCGGTCTGGAGGACGCTTCGCGCGGCACGATCTCGATCGACGGACGCATCGTCAACGACGTGGCCCCGAAGGATCGCGACATCGCCATGGTGTTCCAGAACTACGCGCTCTATCCGCACATGTCGGTGTACGACAACATGGCGTTCGGTCTCAAAATGCGCAAAATGCCCAAGAAGGAGATCGACGTCCGCGTGCGCGAGGTCGCCGACATGCTAGGTCTCGTGGAGCTCCTGGGCCGCAAGCCCAAGGCGCTCTCCGGCGGCCAGCGCCAGCGCGTGGCGGTCGGGCGCGCCATCGTTCGCCGCCCCAAAGTCTTTCTTTTCGACGAGCCGCTCTCGAACCTGGACGCGAAGCTCCGGGTTCAAACCCGCGCCGAGATCGTGAAGCTCCACCGCCGTCTCGGCGCCACGACCATCTACGTCACGCACGACCAGGTTGAAGCGATGACGATGGGAACGCGCATCACCTTGATGAAGGACGGTCTCATCCAGCAGATCGAAGATCCGCTCACGATCTTTCGCGAGCCGGCGAATCAATTCGTGGCCACGTTCATCGGCAGCCCGGCGATGAACATCGTGCCGGGACGAATCGTGCGCGACGGCGCGGCGGGGGGAGCGCGCTTCGTCGACGGGGCGTTCGAGCTGCTGCTTCCTTCGGCGGGAACGCTTCCCGAGCGGGTGACGCTCGGCGTGCGCCCGGAAGATCTGCGCATCGCGTCCGGAGCCTCGGCAGCGGGAGCGCCGTCGATCACCGCGACCGTGGACGTCGTCGAGCCGCTCGGCAATGAGGCGTTCCTCCACTTGCGGGCTGGGGATCGTGCGCTGGTGGCCCGCGTGGACGCCGACTCTTCCGTGCGCGTCGGAGATCGCGTCACGCTCTCGCTCGACCCGCGAAAGCTCCATTTCTTCGACGCGGACGACGGACGAGCACTGCGCCCCTTCACGGCCGCTCGTGCGACCTAGGGGAATCGCGCCCGCCTTCCTCTTCGTGCTCACGGCGCTCGGAGCCGGGCTCGCCGCCGAACCTCCCGACTCGACGAAGGCTCCCGAAACGCTGCCACCTTTGCCGGCGCCGTCGGCCGCCGATTCCGCATCGGGAGTCGAGCCGTGGAATATCGAGTCGAACTCGACGAACGCGGTGCGCGGCGTCGACGGGCTGCGCGTCTTCTCCTTCGAAGGCGAGGTGGTCATCACCCACGGAGCGTTGATCGCCACCAGCGACGCCGCGCGCTACTTCGAGGGCCCGGCCCGTGCGCTGCTCTCCGGGAACGTCGTCATGGAGCAGGACTCGCTGATCGCGCACGGACCGAGCGCGGTGTACGAGCGCACCACGCGGATCGCGACGTTTCCCGAAGGCATCGTGATCGAGAGCCCGACCGGGACCGCGGTCGCGGATCGCGGCATATGGACGCGCGATCACGGGCTCTTCGAGCTCACCGGGAATGCCGCCGCGGCCGACACCGCCGGCACGATCGAAGCCCAGTCGCTCTTCTACGACACGCGGAACGACGTGTTTCGCGCCACGGGCGAAGGCAAGTTCGTGGACGAAGCGTCCGGCGTCACGGTGACGGGGGGTATGCTGGAATACGACCGGCGCGCCGGCCGTGCGCGTGCGGGATCGGAGCCGGTCGCCGAGTTTCTCGAGCAAGATGCCGAAACGCCGATCCGGGTCTTCGCACGCGCATTGGACTACGATCCCCGCAACGACGTTGCCGTGGCCACACACGACGTGCGCATCCTTCGCGAGTCGGTGGAAGCATTCGCCGACTCCGCCACGTTCCTACGCCGGGAAGAGCGCGCCGTGCTCACCGGATCTCCGCGCGTGGTCGACGGATCGACCGAGATCACCGGAGATCGCATCGAGCTCGTCGACGAGGCCCCGGGCCGGCGCCGCGTTCTGGTAACCGGTGCGGCGCGCGTGGCGAATCGCTTCCGTCCCGATTCGACGGCGGTCCCGCTCCCGGGGGGAGCCTTTCCGATTCCGCAGGCGCCGCGCCCGACTCCGCGGCAGCTGCGCCGGACGCGCCCCGAACGCCGCCCGACGTTTCGGCGCCCGCCGCGCCCGACTCTGCGACGATCGCGCAGCACCCGGACGTGCGTCCCGATTCGTCGGCGGCACCGGCCGATCTTCTTCCTCCCTGGCTCAAGATTCCGAGCGATCGACTTCCCACGCAGAATCTCCTCTTCGGCGATCGCATGGTGATCGTGTTCGAGAACGATGAGCTCGCCAGCGTGGAAGTTTCCGGACACTCGCGAAGCAAGTTCTTTCCGAATGAAGAGCAGGGCATTCTCGACGAATGGAACGACGTCGCCGGAGACACGCTGAACGTGTGGTTCACGGAATCTTCGGTCGACAGCGTGACCGTTCTCGGCAACGGCAGCGGCGAGTATCGGCTCGGTCCGGAGAAGGACGGAGCCTCCACCGCCGGCATCGATCCCGCCGAGCTCCTGGCGCGCGGACGTCTCGTGAAGTACAAGGCGCCGCGCATCCGCTACCAACGTGCCGAGGAGACCATGCACCTCGATCGCGGCGCCGAGGTCGAATACAAGACGATGATCCTGCGCTCGGGAACCATCGACTTCGACGCCGAGACGGAGATCATGGATGCCGGCGGCGACCCCTCTCCGATTCTGATCGAGCGCGGGGACGAGATCACCGGAAAGGAGATGCGCTACCACCTGGATTCCAGAACCGGCGAGATCACCCGCGGCCGGACGCATTTCGAGAACGGCTGGTATTCCGGGAGAGAAGTCTGGATGCTCGACGAGGACGTGCTGGCGGTGGAATCGGCGACGTTCACGACCTGCGACCGCGAGGATCCGCATTTTCATTTCTCGTCGAAGCGCATGAAAATCTATCCGAACGACAAGATCGTGGCGAAGCCGGTCGTGCTGCACATCAGCAACATTCCCGTGTTGGCGCTCCCGTTCTACACCGCGTCCCTGCAAGAAAGACCGGCACTCCGGCTTCCTGTTTCCGAATCTCGAGCTCGGCGTGGACGAGAGCCGCGGGCGCTTCATCCGCAATTTCGGCTACTACTGGGTCCCGAACGACTACACGGATCTCACCGCGACGTTCGATTTCTATCCCGAGCAGGAGCGCGTGGTCGGCTATCTCACCGGGCGCTACAGTTTGCGCTACCGATTCGACGGGCGCCTCGGCTTCAAATACAACCGCGACGTTCCCGCGAATCGCACGGACACGGTCGTCGAGGTCGATCACCGCCAGCGCTTCTCGGAGACGTCGGACCTGAACGCCAGCGCGCGGTTTCTCTCCTCCAGCTCGATCTATCGCGACATCGACGACGTGCAGCGTCTGGACCGCGACCTGCGCTCCTTCGCGACCTGGACCAAGCGCTTTCCCGGATCGAACCAGTCGCTGCTCATGGAGCTGGAGCGCCGCGAGAACCTCGACACCGAAGTGATCAACGAGACGCTTCCGCTGGTGCAGTACAGCCTGCCCAGCCGCGCGATCCGCACCGGCTCGGAGATCTACTCCGGCGGCGGAGCGCGGGCCGTCCGGGTGCGCGACCGCGACGCCACGGGACGCGACGAAGAGCACTCCGGCGTGCAGGCCACGGCCGATCTGCGCAGCACGATGAACTTGAAGAACTACGTGCGGCTCACTCCGTCGGCGAACGGAGAAGTGACCTGGATCGACGAGGACCGCACCGGCGAATCGAACGCATTTCGCGGAACGTTCGGCACCAGCGTCGGTGCGACAAGCACGATCTACGGGATGTACAAGCCGATCGGCCCGACGCAGGGGATTCGCCACGTGGTCGAGCCGCAAGTGTCCTGGGCCTGGGCGCCGGAATTCGAGGGATACTTCTTCGAAGATTCCACGGGAGCTTCGCAGGACCGCTTCTTCTCGTTCGGAGGCATCGGCGGCACTCCCGGGAAGACGAATCGCGGCACGCTTTCGCTGCGCAATCTGGTGCAGACGAAGGCGATGATCGGCGGCCAGATGCGCCGCTACGATCTCTTCACGCTGCGCAACTCGATCTCCTACGATTTCCTCGCCGAGGATTTCGGCCGCCGGCCACTGTCCAGCTTCGGCTCGTCGCTGAACGTGCTCTCCTCGCTGCCGATCAATCAGACCTGGTCCGTCTCGCACGATCCCTACAGCTGGGATCTGCTCGACACCTCGGTGACGACGCAGCTCCGCTTCGCCTCGTCGATGCTGCGCTTCCGCAGCTCCGAGCCGGTGGTGGACGCGACCTCGGAGATCCCCAGGACCGGAGACCTGCCCGAACCGGGCGGGATCGAGCCCACCGATTCGGCGCTCGGTCCCGCGGGGCGCTCGCTGGGAGGCGCCGGCGAGTGGACGATCGACGCGAGCCACTCGTACCAGCGCGGCACGGGCTCGGACAGCTACTCCTCGCGGCTCGTGGTCGGCACGAACTGGATTCCCACGCCGAAGTGGAGAGTCACGTTCAGCACGCAATACGATCTCCGCAACGGGGAGAACACCGCGCAGCAATGGTCGGTGCATCGGCTCATCCACTGCTGGGAGCTTTCCTTCGACCGCCGTCTCCTGGGCGGCGAGTGGCAGATACTATCTGCGCATCCACGTCACCGATCTTCCCGACATCCAGGCCGAGCGCGGCGATCGGATCTCGGGGAGCGGCCTCGGCGGCTTGAACAACTTCGGGCTGTGATGGCCGGTTCGCGTCTGACCGGGTGTTCGTGCTAGAGTCGTTGCTCCTTCGGCCGGGAGAAACATGATGCCGGTCCTTCTTCAAGTCTGCATCGTCGTGGTCACGGTCGCGATCGTGGCGGTGACGGTGGCGGTGGTCCGCGCGTTGAATCGATTGTCCAAAACGGCGGAGCACCTGAACGAGACGATTCCGATGATTCAAAAGTCCATCGACCAGGTCGAGAAGATCGCCAACGAAGCGCGCGAAGTGGTCTCGGCGTTTTCCGAAATCGCCCCGGTCCTTCGCCGCACCGCGGGGCTCGTCGAGAATCTGGGGACGCGGGCGGCGGGACTGTCCAACGCGCTCCTCGACGAGGTGGAGTCGCCGGTGCGCGGCGCCGTCTCGCTGGTTCGGGGAATCAAGGCCGGTGCTTCCGTTCTCCTGAAGCGGAGAAGCCGGCGTACCAATGGCGACGATGACCCATCCCTTTCGCACGGAGAATTCGACGATGAGTGACCATATGCACGAAGGCCGCGGCGGTTCGATGGCGGCGGCGTTTCTCGTCGGCGCGATTCTTGGCGCCGGCGTCGCGCTCCTCCTCGCACCCGCGAGCGGCGCGGACACTCGCAAGCGTCTCGGCAAGACCGCGAATCGCTTGCGCCAGGATGCCAAGGATGCGCTCGAGGACGCGATGGAATCGATCGAAGACCTGAAGGAAGAAGCGCGCACCGTCGTCGACGAAGGGCGCGAAGCGATCCGTCGGGCCCGCGGACACGAGAAGACTTCCACTTCGGCGTGACGCCCGTCGCGTCTCCGTTTCGCCGTAGCGTGATCGTGATCCTCGTCGTGGGGATCACGATCCTCTTCTTTGCGATGCTGCGGCCGTTCGTCGTCACGATCCTGATGGCGGCGATCTTCGCCGGACTCGCGCACCCCCTCTTTCGGTGGATCAACCATTGGATCGGGGGGCGTCGCGGCCTCGCCGCCGGCGTAGTGATCGTCCTCTTCTGCGTCGTCGTCATCGCGCCGCTCCTGTTCGTGCTGCTGCTCGTCGCTCGAGAAGCGGTGGAAATCTCCGTCACCGTGCGGCCGTGGGTCACCGATAAGTTGGAGACGCGGAACCGTCTCGACGACATCCTGCGGTCGATGCCCTGGTACGAAACGATCCGCCCCTACCGCCTGCAGGTGCTCGCCAAGGGCGCGGAGATCGTGGGCAACGCGGGGCACTACTTTTTCGAACGCATCACCATCGGCACGCGCAACACGATCCAGTTCCTGCTCCAGTTCTTCCTCTTCCTCTACACGATGTTCTATCTGCTCAAGGACGGACGCGCAATGTTGCAGAGCGTTCGCCAAGCGGTCCCGCTCGCCGACGCGGATCAGGAGCGCATCTTCGACAAGTTCACGTCCGTGACCCGCGCCACATTGCGCGGAACGCTGTTCATCGGGATCATCCAGGGGACGCTGGCCGGCACCGCGTTCGCCGTCGCCGGAATCGAAGGCGCGTTCTTCTGGGGCATGGTGATGATCTTCCTGTCGGTGCTGCCCGGGCTCGGCACCGCGGTCGATCTGGGTTCCGGCGTCGATCATTCTCTACGCGCTCGATCGCGTTCCGCAGGCCATCGGTCTCGCGCTGTTCTGCGGTCTGGTCGTGAGCACCATCGACAACGTTCTTCGCCCGCGTCTCGTGGGTCAGGAGACGAGACTCCATCCGCTCCTCATCTTCTTCTCGACGATCGGTGGGCTCGTCTTCTTCGGCTTCTCCGGATTCATCATCGGCCCGATTCTCGCCGCGCTCTTCAAGGTCGCCTGGGGCATGTTCGGCGTCGCGTTCAGCGATTCGATCGACGAAGCGCGTCGCGTCCGCATCTCACGGGACGAGGCGTGAGCCGTCGTTTCGGCGGGAGAATCGCCGATGCGCTCGCTGGTGCTCGCCGCACTCCTGCTTCCGCTTGTGGTGCTGGAGATCGTTCTGCGAGTCCGCGGCGACGACACGCGAAGCTGGACGCGCCCCGATCCCGTGATCGGATGGTCGTCGATTCCCGGCGCCCGCTATGTCCATGTCCCTGCGGAGAAGTGCGTGGGATGGGGATCGAGCGGACGGATCAACGCGCACGGACTGCGCGATCGCGACATTGCCTACGAGAAGCCGCCCGGCACCGTGCGCATCCTCGCGCTCGGGGACTCGTTCACCGAAGCGTTCCAATTCCCGCTGGAGCGGACCTGGACGAAGCTCCTGGAAGCGCGTCTGAACGCGCGCGACGACGGGCGCCACTACGAAGTGATCAACGCCGGGCGTTCGGGAATGGCAACCACGACGGAATGGCTCTGGTTCACGAACGAGGGGAAGAAGTACGACGCGGACCTCGTGCTCCTGCTGTTCATCGCCAACGATTTTCAGGAGAACTCCAAGAAGCTCGCGCTCGCGACCGCGTACGGCCCGTATCTCGTGCCGGCGCCGGGGGGAAGCTTCGTGCTCGACAACAGCTTTCGCGAGAGCAAGGATTACCGCATGCGCACGTGGATGACGCCGTGGAAGCGCGCTTCCTTCGTGATCTCGGCGGGGCTCGATCGCTACAGCGCGTTTCGAGCGTCGAACGCGGCCGAAGCGCCAAGCGAAAGCGCGCGGCACAGACGCCGGGGAGATCGACGTGGCCTCGCGGCGCGGGCTCGGCCCGTCGTGGACCGAGGAAGACTTCCTGTGGATCGAAGACCCGTCGCCCGAATGGCGTGAAGCGGCGGTCATCACGCAGGAAGCGCTGCGGCGCCTGCACCGCGACGTGACCGCGGAAGGTGCGCGTCTCGTGTTAGTGAACGGGACCTCGCGCATTCAGACTCGCGCCAGCGAGATCGAGCGCGTCGCCGCCGAGCGCCCGCAGTGGAATCTCGACCGGCCGACGCGAGTGATCGCGCAAGTGGCGGACGAAGCGGGCTTCGCATTCCACGATTTGATCCCCGAATTTCGCGCGGTCGCGGCCGGAGATTCCGTGATCCTGCACGGTTGCCTGGAGAACGGCGGAGAAGGACATTGGAGCGCCGAGGGCAACGAGCTCGCCGCCGAGCGGATCGAAGCGTTCCTCGTCGCGGGACCGCTGCGCGAGGTGGAAGCGCGGTGAGCGCGGCGCGCTCGCGACGGGCGAAGCCTGCGAAGGCGCGCCGCACCGCGAAGCGCGCCACGAAGCGCCGGCCTGCGGCACGCACGCCAAGTCCACCCCGCCCCACTCCGCGCGCCGTCCGCGCACGGCCCACGCGCGGCGACATCGCCAAGCTCCTGAGCCGCGCGAACGCGATGCCGACCACCGCGATCGAAGCCGCGCTCAAGAGCGGCCGCGACGAACGCATGCTTCGCGGATACTTCGGCGACGCGTTCGACGACTTGCGCGCGCTCGCCCGCGAGATTCGCGCACTTCCCCCGTCCGCGCCGCGGGTCCTCGTCCTCCCCGGGCTCATGGGCTCCAAGCTCGTGGAGGGGCGCGACGATCTTCTCTGGCTCGATCCTTGGGACGTCGTGCGCAGCCGGCTGCGCAAACTCGCGCTCGGCACCGCGAACGACTCCATCCGCGCCGCCGACGTCATCGCCTTCGCGTACCTGCGGCTCAAGCTGCGTCTGCGCGCGCGCGGCTTTGACGCCGACTTCCATCCGTACGATTGGCGGAGAAGCCTGGATGTCCTCGGCGCCGAGCTTCGCGATCGAATCGCCGCGGAAGGCCGACCCGTGCATCTCGTCGGGCACAGCATGGGCGGAATGGTGATCCGCGCCGCGCCTTGGCACCGCGACCTCGATGCCAGCCGCGTTCCCTCGGTCGTGACCATCGGCTCGCCGCACTTCGGCTCGTTCGTCCCCGTGCTCGCGCTGCGCGGTCTCTACGGCATCGTCAAGAAGCTCTCCTGGCTGGATTCCAAGCAGAACGCGACCGAGCTCGTGACCGGCGTCTTCAACACGTTCGAGGGTTTGACCAGTTGCTTCCGTTTCGCGACGCCTGGCACACGCGCGATCTCTACGACGCGTCGTCCTGGCCGTCGAA
>CAVRWY010000002.1:0-308760 GCA_963725045.1 uncultured Gemmatimonadales bacterium | reverse complement strand
GTACGGAGCCCCGGTCTTCGACGCTGT
The DNA here is from genome assembly GCA_963725045.1 of uncultured Gemmatimonadales bacterium. Lineage (GTDB taxonomy): Bacteria > ARS69 > ARS69 > ARS69 > ARS69 > CAVRWY01. The sequence continues at coordinate 308,733 of CAVRWY010000002.1, read as the reverse complement.
GTACGATGGCACCGGGCTCACGTTGGTCACGGTCTCGAATAGTCAAACGGTCACTGCGGCGGCGGGGGCCGGTGGGACGATCGATCCCGTCGGAGGCGTCGCCGTCCCCTGCGGTGCGAATCAGCCGTTCACGATCACGGCCGATTCCTGCCATCACATCGTCGACGTCTTGGTGGATGGCAGCTCGGTCGGCCCTGTATCCGCCTATGAATTCACGAACGTCGTCGAAGCGCACACGATCAGCGCCACTTTCGCCCTCGACACTCATGAGATCGCCGCCAGCGCCGGGGCGGGGGGTCTCATCGATCCGACGGGACCGATTGTCGCCGACTGTGGCGCCGATCAGACATTCACGATCACGCCGGATCTCTGTCACGAGATCGCCGACGTGTTGGTGGACGGAATCTCAATCGGCGCAGCGTCGACGTACACGTTCACGGATGTTCAAGCGACCCATACGATCGCAGCGAGCTTCAATCCCGTGAGCGTCTACACGCTCACCGCCAGCGCTGGCCCGGGTGGTGCCATCAGTCCGAGCGGTGCCGTGCCGACGCCTTGCGGCTCGAGTCAGATGTTCACCATCACGCCCGACGCGTGCCATCAGATTCTCGATGTTCTCGTGGACGGAAGCTCAGTCGGCGCGGTGCCTCAGTTCACGTTCGAAGACGTACAGGCGAACCACACCATTTCCGCGAGCTTCGCGATCCAACCGTACACGCTCGTCACCGCCGTGAGCGGAGGCGGGACGCTCATGATCTCGCCCGACCAGCCAACTTACGATTGCGGCACAGCGGTCGAGATCACGGCACAAGCATCGGCAGGCTGGCAATTCCAGCAGTGGACCGGCGACGCTTCCGGAGTCGAGAACCCGCTCACCGTCGTCATGGATGCGAACAAGTCCATCACGGGAGTTTTCCTCGATGTCGCTCCGCCGGAGGTCGCCTTGATTTCTCCGAACGGCGGGGAAGTGTGGTACGTCGGCACGACCCAGGCCATCACATGGACGGCGTCCGACAACTCCGGCGTTGCCGCAATCGATCTCGCATACTCCGTGGACGGCGGCGCGACGTACCCGCATGTGATTGCGACGGGAATTCCGAACAGCGGGTCCTATGACTGGGTCATTCCCAATACCACGACCCTGCAAGCGAGAGTTCGAGTCACGGCGCACGACGGGCTCGCGCAATCGGCGAGCGCCGCGAGTCAAGCGAACTTCGAGATTCAGACCGATCCCACCGGAGTCTCCGACAATCTGCTGGCCGACGGCGAAATGCTCGGCATCTATCCGAATCCGGCGAGTGCCGGAGTGTCTCAAGTCATCTATCGAATTCCTGGAGCAACGAAGGTGGATCTGAGCATCTTCGACATCACGGGCCGAAGGATCAGGACGTTCGAAGCCGGGCTTTCGGCCGAGAGCACCGGGAGAATCGCCTGGGATGGACGAGATCAGTACGGGCAGCTGCTCTCACCCGGCGTCTACTTCGTGCGCCTCGCAGGCGACTCGGGGACGAGTGCAACGAAGAGAGTCGTTCTCGTCCGATAGGATCTGCAGCTCTGTGAGCTCGGGGTGGGGGTCTTCGAAGGCCCTCGCCCCTCTCCGGAGCTGCCGCGCTACGCGGCGATGAATGCTCGCAGACGCGCGCGGAGCTCTCCCAGACCCTCGAGGATCTCGAATCCGTCGCCGCCGAGCCGGGCACGGAGAACGCTCGCTCCGTTTCCACCGATCCACATCTCGATGCGACTCGGGAGAAGCCGGCGTAGCTCCTTCAACTCCTTCGCCAGAGCTCGCTCGTCTTCGATGTACACGACACTCATTCCCACGATCTGCGAGCTCGTTTGTTGCGCCGCCCGCGCGACGTCCGCTGCCGGGAGATCGGCGCCCAGATAGATGACTCGCCATCCCTCGGTCGCTGCAGTCGCGGCGGCGAGCATGGCTCCCAGCTCGTGGGCGTGTCCGGAGGGCGTGGCCGCCACGAACGTCGGCGCATGCGACTCCGCGGGTGCGCTCGTCAAGATTCTCTCCACCACGCGACGAACCACCGACGTGGCCATGTGCTCGTGAGCCGCGGTGATCTCTCCTGCGTGCCACGATTCTCCGATGCGGACAAGCAGCGGAGAAACGACCTCTTCCATGAATGCCGCGGCGCCCATTTGCGTGGAAGCTCGGCGGAGGAGCAATTCGAGCTTGTCCCCCTGAAGCTCTGCGGCCAAGCGTAGCAGCGGCTCGATCCGCTCCCCGCTTTTCGAACCGTGGCTTCGTGAAGTCGTCCCACGATCGGGTGTGGCGATCGGGAGCGATTCGTCCTGTTCGACGATGCGGATGAGCTCCTCGGCGTCGAGATTCACGACGTCCCCGATGCGCCGCCCCGCTCGCACCGCACGAGAGAGCCACCGCAGCCTCTCGATGTCCGCATCGGAATAGAGCCTTTGGCGACCCGCACTTCGTCGCGGGGAAACCGCTTCGTAGCGACGCTCCCAGGCCCGGAGCACATGGGGAGAGATTTCGGTCCTTAGGGCGACGACCCGGACCGTGTGGCGGGGCTCATGGGAAGCGGGACCAGGGGGATTCGGGCTCACGATGGAATAATCGTCGATCGTCTAATAATTGTCAATATATCTGCCCCTGTATAGCTTGACATAATATAGACAGACTTGTAGATTCTGCGACGAAAGGTGGACAAGGTCCCCTCCCAAAGCAGGTCCACTCGCTGCTCCAGTGCGGAGCAGTGGTTCAGCCACAAACACCCCCCGGAGGAATCGATGAAACCCCGTCTTTTTGCGTTGGCGATCTGTGCTCTCTTGCTTCCCGCGTGTGACCCCATCGAGGTTCCCGGTCCTTCCGGGGAAGTGGAGCCAACCGCCCAACTGCGGGTCGTTCACGCATCGCCCGATGCTCCCAGCGTCGACGTCTACGTCGATGGGGATCCCGTGCTCACGAACGTCCCCTACCAAGCTTCGTCCGCGTATCTGGAAGTTCCCGCGGGCGCTCGGAGAATCCAGGTCAATGCGGCAGGGACGTCGACGACCGTGATCGACGTGACTCCGACGTTCGCCGAGGGCTCCGCATCCACGGTCATCGCGACCGGACTCGTAGCCAGCATCGCACCGCTGCTGCTGACCGACAACCTCGCGAACCCGGCGTCAGGAAACGTGAAGGTCCGCCTGGTCCACGGCGCACCGAGCGCGCCGGTGGTGGATATCTACGTCACTGCACCGGGAGCGGATCTCGCAACGTCCACGCCGGCACTCAGCGATGTCCCGTTCGAAGCGGCGTCCCCCTATCTCGAAGTTCCGGCGGGGACGTACCAAGTGCGCATCACTCCGGCGAACACGACGACCGTCGCGATCGATACGGGAGCGATCACGCTGAGCTCCGGGCAGATTCGGACTGGAGTTGCTGTCGACGCACCGGGAGGTGGTGCACCGTTCTCGGCGATCTTGCTCGAGGACGAGAACTAGCGTCCGTCAGATCGGATCGAAAGGGGCGGGTTGGAGCTCTCTCACCTGAGGCCACAATGGAGAGATGCGCTGCGCCCGCCTCGTCCGGATCATCTCCCCTTCGCCGCGGCGCTCGCAGAAGTCGCCGCCACGTACTCGATCCTCCACGCCTCCACCCATGCATCGCCCTGCTTCGTCTCGGTGATCGCGACGTAGCGATCGTCGCCGGTGCGGCGCCACGTGCTCCGGTAGAACGTCTCCACGCCTTCGTTCACGAAGCGCTCGTTGGGAAACACGAGCACATCTCCTTCGACGCGCAGCGATCCCGTGCTGAATCCGCCGTCGGAATTGAAGTACCAGTACACGACGGCCTTCTTCTCGGGATCCCAGGCGTAGATCGTTTCGCCCGGTAGTCCGGGCCGCCGCCTGTCACCACGTGGCGATCGCGCAGGAACTTCCCGTCGTAGATCCACTCGAAGCAATGCTCGTCGGACTTCACTTTGTCCGGAAACATCCCGGACCAGCAGTGCCCTGCGAGAAACGCGAGCGGCGCGAAATGGCCGGAGTCACCGGCGCCTTTCGCGGCGGGATCGGCGGCGAGGGCCGGCGCTGCGAGCATCGTGAGGAGCACGCCGAGAATTCGAAGAGCATTCATTTCCAGACCCCCAGGATCAGTCCGATCAGCGAGAACTGCACGACATGGTATCCCGCGTTGATCGCGAAGTGCGGGAACGACTTCCTCTCGAAGAGATAGTTGATCCCGAACGACGTCGCCACCCAGCCGATCCCCGCGGCGACGCCGGCGCCAAGCGCGAATCCCAGCTCGGGCTTCGGCCCCAGGAACATCGCGAACACGGCCGCCGTGATCAAGGCGAGGACGAACGACATCCCGAAGATCACGCCTTGGTTTCCCTTCGCGAGAGACGCGGCGTCGTGTCCACTCGCGCGCATCCAAGCGTTGCCGAAGAGCGCGGGAGAGTACCAAAGCCCGCCCAGGAGAAAGCTCGAGAGCGCCGCCGCGACGACCGCCCCCCAGTGAATTGCCGGCATGGATCGCCTCCTTGTGCTCGGGCATGAGGATGAATGGCCCGGGCGATGCGAGGCTAGGGGGCGCCGGCGCCGGGCGTCTTGGACGAAAATGACCTCAATCCAGCCGCACGCCGCCGCCGTCGGGCACGAAGCGCGCGGCGATCTCCGAGGGCGGCGCCCCGGAGAACGCGCTGAACTCGCGAACGAAGTGCGACTGGTCGGAGAAGCCGGCTTCGTGCGCGAGCCGGCCGAGGTTCACGTTCGGCGAAGCACGCAGCGCCTGGGCCACGTGATGGAAGCGCACGATGCGCGCATAGACCTTGGGCCCGAGCCCCACCTCGCGACGGAACAGCGCGAGCAGATGCTTCGGGCTGAATCCGGTTTCGCGGGCCAGTGCGCGGATCGGGACGGCACCGCGCGTCGCGCGAATGCGATGGAGCGCATGCGCAGTCTCCGCGCGCGGGCTCGGCCCCTCGTCGATGCGCCGTGCGATGTGCTGCTCGAACGCATCGAGTCGCGCCGCCGCATTCGGCATCGCCGCCATCCTCTCGCCGAGATCGTCGTATTCCGCGCCAAAGATCGAGCTCGACTCGAACACGCTGCGGCTGAGCTCGTGCGCGGGAATTCCGGTCAGCCGATAGGCCCCCAACGGATCGAGATGAACGCCCACCAGATGGGAACCGGGGCCCGTTCCAGTGACCAGCGCTTCGTCCTGCAGGCCGGAGATCCAGGCGCGCCGGAACCAGGTGAATTTCGAGTAATTCTGAGAGTCATGGAGCTTCGCGGGAACGCCCAGATTCACGATCAGGACGACGAGGCCGTCCGGGAGAATCTTGTCGTGCGAGTACGTCGTGGATCCGCACGTGTCCCAGAGGAGCCGGGCATACGGCGCCAGCTGCATGCCGGGCGGGCGAAACGAAAACTCCCAGGTGCCTAGCGGAGAATCGTGGCGGATCGTCTGCACACTCTCAGCCCGCGTCCGCTTCCTTGCGAGTGAGCGTGTGATTCGCCTCGGACGTGATGCGCTTCCCGTCGCGATCGAGAAGCTCGATCTCACGGTCGCTGACCACGAGGAAGCGCTGGACCTTGGCGGGGTCGCCCGGATCCACCACGTAGATGAGAGCCGTGGTGTCGGCGCCGGCACCGCGGGCGGTGGCCCAGCTTCCCGTGCTGTCGAACACGCGGTCGCCGTCCTTCGTCCCGAGGTACGTCTGCTTCATGGCGAAGCGCGTGCCGTCGGTGAACAGCGTGAGCTCGGTGCGGATGCCCGAGCAGTCCGCGCAGGGAAGGGTGCCTTCGTAGATCGCGAAGATCGCTGGCGCGCCGGCTGCAGGCGTTTCCGGCGCGGCCGACTCAGGCGCCGGCACGGTCTCGCCCGTCGCCGGGGTCTCTTTCTTCGGCCCGCACCCCACGAGGCCCGCGAGCAGCGCGAGCCCCAGCCAATGTGTGCGCGCACTGGCGCGCGCGCTCTTCCGAATCTCCATGACTCCCCCTTCGTCGTGTTGGGAGGGGCGGCCGCCGACCCTCCGTGACCGATGGGCGCTCCGCGCCCTTCGGGGGAGTCTACCTGTTCGTCTAGAACTGCGCCTCTTCGGTGGAGCCCTTGAGCGCGACGGTCGAGGACATTCCCGAGCACACCGCCTGCGTCACCGCGTCGAAGTAGCCGGTGCCGACCTCGCGCTGGTGCTTCACCGCGGTGAAGCCCATGGGCGCCGACGCGAACTCCTTCTGCTGCAGCTCGACGAACGCGGACATCCCACGTGCGGCGTAGCCATGCGCCAGCTCGAACATCGAGTGATTCAGCGAATGGAAGCCGGCCAGTGTGATGAACTGGAACTTGTAGCCCATCGCGCCAAGCTCCTTCTGGAACTTCGCGATGGTGGCGTCGTCCAGCTTCGCCTTCCAGTTGAAGGACGGCGAGCAGTTATAAGCGAGGAGCTTTCCGGGATACACGGCGTGCACTGCCTCCGCGAAGTGCCGCGCTTCGTCCAGATTCGGCGTGGACGTCTCGCACCAGATCACATCGGCGTAGGGCGCGTAGGAGATGGCGCGATCGATCGCCATGTCGATGCCGGGCGTCACGCGGTAGAAGCCTTCGGGGGTGCGGTCCCCGGTCAAGAAGCGGTGATCGCGCTCGTCCACGTCGCTGGTGATCAAGGACGCCGCGTCCGCATCGGTGCGCGCCACCAGAATCGTGGGCACGCCCATCACGTCGGCAGCCAGGCGCGCCGCGTTCAGCGTGCGGATGAACTGCTGCGTGGGCACGAGCACCTTGCCGCCCAAGTGCCCGCACTTCTTCTCCGACGCCAGCTGATCCTCGAAGTGCACGCCGGCGGCGCCCGCTTCGATCATCGCCTTCATCAATTCGAAGGCATTGAGCGGCCCGCCGAATCCGGCTTCCGCGTCCGCGACGATGGGTGCAAACCAGTACGTATCGCTGCGTCCCTCCATCGTGTCGATCTGATCCGCCCGCTGCAGCGTCTGGTTGATGCGCTTCACGACCTGCGGAACGCTGTTCGCCGGGTAGAGGCTCTGATCCGGATACATGTGCCCGGAGAGGTTCGCATCCGCGGCGACTTGCCAGCCGGAGAGATAGATCGCCTTCAGGCCGGCCTTCACCTGCTGCATCGCCTGATTGCCGGTGAGCGCGCCGAGCGCGTTCACGTAGTCTTCGGAATGAAGGAGCGACCACAGGCGCTCGGATCCCAACCGGGCGAGCGTGTACTCGATGTGCACCGACCCCGAGAGCTTCTTCACGTCGTCCAGCGTGTAGTCGCGGCGGATGCCGGCCCAGCGCGCGTCGCTCGACATGAGATCGCCGCTGCCGGTCCCGTTGCCGTTCGTGTGCTTGCCGTTGCCGTTCGAGGTACTCATTGCAGGGGTCTCCTTCATGGTGCCAGCTCCGTGAAATGTTCGAATGCGATCAAACGTGGTCGTAGGCCGCGAGCGTGAGGAACTCCTCCAGCTCCGGCGCCGTCGTCAGACGAAGGAACAGCTCGGCGGCGAGCGTGAAGCGCCCTTCTCGCCAGCGCGGCTCGCCCAGACTCGAGCGGATCTTCGCCATCTCTTCGTCCAGGATTTGCGTGACCAGCGGACGATCCACGACGCGGCCGTCTTCGAGCACGGCGCTGTGGCGAATCCACTGCCAGACTTGCGCCCGCGAGATCTCCGCGGTGGCGGCGTCTTCCATCAAATGATCGAGCGGCACGCAGCCGTTGCCGCGCAGCCACGCCTCGAGATAGCGCACGCCCACGCTCACGTTCTGGCGCAGTCCCGCTTCCGTGACCGCGCCGCGCGGCGTCTCCAAGAGATCCGACGCCGTGACCCAAACGTCTTCGCGCAGGTTGTCGAGCTGGTTCGCTCCTTCGATCACGCGGTCGAGCTCCGCGCGCGCCAGCGCCACGAGCCCGGGATGCGCGACCCAAGTGCCGTCGTGGCCGTCGTTCGCTTCGCGTCGCTTGTCGGCGCGCACCTTCTCCAGCGCCGCCGCGTTCTTGAACACGTCGTCCTTGATCGGAATCTGCGCGGCCATTCCGCCCATCGCGTGCGCTCCGCGGCGATGGCACGTGCGAATGAGAAGCTGGCTGTAGGAGCGGAGGAAGTGGCGCTCCATCGTCACCGAGCCGCGATCCGGCAGCATGAACTCGGGGTGATTCTTGAATTTCTTGATGAAACTGAAGATGTAATCCCAGCGGCCGCAGTTGAGCCCGGCGGCGTGCGCGCGCAGCTCCCAGAGGATCTCGTCCATTTCGAACGCGGCCAGAATCGTCTCGATGAGAACGGTGGCCTTGATCGTGCCGCGCGGAATGCCCAGGAGGTCCTGCGCTTCGACGAACACTTCGTTCCAGAGGCGCGCTTCGAGGTGATTCTCGAGCTTGGGAAGATAGAAGTAGGGTCCGGTGCCGCGGGCGATGAGCTCCTGCGCGTTGTGGAAGAAGAAGAGCGCGAAATCGAAGATCGATGCGGAGACCGGATCGCCGTCGACGCGGACGTGCTTCTCGTCCAGATGCCAGCCGCGCGGGCGGACCAGGAGGGTGGCGGTGACCTCGTTCAGCCGGTAGGTCTTGCCGGTCTCGGGCTGGACGTGCTCGATCGTGCGGCGCACCGCGTCGCGGAGGTGGATCTGCCCCTGGATGACGTTGTCCCAGGTCGGCGACGTCGAGTCCTCGAAGTCGGCCATGAAGAGGTTCGCGCCGGAGTTCAGCGCATTAATGATCATCTTTCGCTCGACCGGCCCGGTGATCTCCACCCGCCGGTCCACGAGGTCCGCGGGGATGGGGTCGATCGTCCATTCCGCCCGCCGGATCGACGCGGTCTCCGGCAGGAAGTCGGGCATCGCGCCGGCGTCCAGGGCGACCTGGATCTTCTTCCGGCGGTGGAGCAGGGCCTTGCGGGTCATGCGGAAGCGCCGTTCCAGGCGGACCAGGAAATCCAGAGCCTCGGGAGTTAGAATGGCCGCATACTCGGGGGGAGTGGCCCCGAGGACCTCGAGCCCGTCGGTGTCGGACGCCTCGTTCGGGATGGGAAACGCGGTGTTCGTCATGGCTTCCGTGGTGGTTTTGCGTTCCGTGACAAAGAGCGCCTTCGAGGAGTTTTTCCCTCGAGGGAGAACCAGCGTAGAGGATTCGAGTCGCACGACTCCACGGCTCATTTGCAAACGTGTGAAGGCCGATCTTTGAGCGGCGTGCAAATTGTCAATCGTGTCAATTGTGTCCATCGAGGCGCGCAATGGCGTCGCAAACATTTCTCGGAAACAAGATCCGCCGGCTCCGCAAGGAGCGGTCGCTGACCCAGGTCCAGCTCGCGGAAAAGTTGAGCATCTCGGCGAGCTACTTGAACCTGATCGAGCGGAATCAGCGGGCGATGACCGTCCCGCTCCTCTTGAAGCTGGCCGAGATCTTCCACCTCGACTTGCGGACTTTCGCAGAGGACGACGAAGCCCAGCTCGTCGCCGACCTCAAGGAGGCGTTCGCCGACGGCGTGTTCGCCGGCGAGGAGCTGCGCCCCCCCGACGCCCAGGAGCTCGCGATCGGATCCCCCCACCTGGCCCGTGCGGTCCTGCGGCTCTACCGCGCCTATCGCAAGGCGCGCGAGGACTCCCAGACGTTGGCGGCCCACGGAGCCGGGGAGGCGGCCCTCTTCGGGACGGAGGCGGTGCGGCTCCCTTCCGAAGAGGTCTCCGACGTGATCCAGGAGAACATGAACTACTTCCCGGACCTGGAGGACGCCGCCGAGGAGCTCGCCCGGGAGGCGAAGATCGATCCCGCCGACCTCCACGGAGGGCTCCTTCGCCACCTGGAGAAGACCCACCGCATTCGCGTGGAGACGGTCAACGCCGATCAGCTGGAGGGCGCGGTCCGCCGCTACTTCCCCAAGCGCCGGCGACTCGTTCTCTCCGAAGTGCTCTCGTCCTCGTCGCAGACGTTCCAGGTCGCGCATCAGATCGGGCTTCTGACGCTTGGGGCCGATCCTCGATCGCATCGTCGAGTCCAGCCGCATGTCGACGGAAGAGTCGCGCCGGCTCTGCCGCATCGCGCTCGCGAATTACTTTGCGGCGGCGGTGGTCATGCCCTACGACCGGCTGCTCGAGGCGGCGGTGGCGCTGCGCTACGATCTCGAGCTGCTCGAGCATCGCTTTCGTACGAGCTTCGAGCAGGTCGCGCATCGGCTCACGTCGCTCAATCGAAACGGAGCGCGGGGCGTCGCATTCCACTTGGTGCGCATCGACATCGCCGGAAACATCTCCAAGCGATTCAGCGGCTCGGGCATTCCGTTCGCGCGCTACTCGGGCGCCTGTCCGCGCTGGAACGTGCACGCCGCATTTCTCACGCCCGGGCATGATCCGCACGCAGCTTTCCGTGATGCCCGACGGCACCACGTACTTCTCGATCGCGCGCACCGTGCGCAAAGCGGGCGGCGGGCATCTCGTTCCGCAGAATCGCCTGGCGATCGAGCTCGGCTGCGAAGCCAAGGACGCGCATCAAATCGTGTACGCGGACGGCATCGATCTCGACCGCGCGGAGGCGGCGGTTCCGGTCGGCGTGACCTGCCGGCTCTGCGAGAGAACCGACTGCCGGCAGCGCGCCTTTCCTCCCATGCACCAGCGTCTGGAGATCGACGAGAACGTGCGCGGACTCTCCTTCTATGCGGCGGGCCGCGGAAGACGTAACGTGCCCGCGATGGGCACCTATCGCATTCTCGACGACATCGCGATCGACGATCTCGCACTCGAGATCGAAGGCGACACGCTCGCCGACGTGTTCGCGACCGCGGCCCGTGCGCTCGCCGAGCAGATGGTGGATCCCGCGACGCTCGTCGGAGACGTCCGCCACACGATCGAGCTTTCCGCCGAGACGCGGGAGCTGCTCTTGTTCGATTGGCTCGCCGAGCTCATCTTTCGCAAGGACCGCGACGGCGAAGTCTTCTCCCGCGCGGAGGTGGAGATCGCCGGCGAGGCGCCGGCGTCGCTCGTCGCTCAGGTCGAAGGCGGGGCGATCGATCCGGAACGGACCAAGCGCGGCGCCGATCCGAAGGCGGTCACGTTTCATCGCTTCGGCTTGGAGAGGCAGGCGGCGGGTGGCGCGCGTGCGTGGTGATCGATCTGTGAGGGAGAGAATCATGGGCGCGCGATTCGACCGCGAGGGCGTCGCATGAAAGTCGTGCGCACCGGCGAGTGCGTCTGGGAGATTCCGCCGACGGAGAAGGCGGGCATGCTGGTGCCCGCACGCATCCTCGCGTCCGAAGAGCTCTTCGAGAAGCTCGACGCGGGCGTCTTCGAACAAGTCACGCAACGTGGCCTGCCTTCCGGGAATCGTGCGCGCGGCGTACTGCATGCCCGACGGTCACTGGGGCTACGGCTTCCCGATCGGCGGTGTGGCCGCCATGGATGTCGAGCGGACGCCGGAGTGATCTCGCCGGGCGGCATCGGCTTCGACATCAATTGCGGCATGCGGCTCCTGCGCACGGACCTCACGGAAGAGGAAGTGCGGCCGAAGCTGAAGCGGCTCGTCGACGCGCTCTTCCGCGCGGTGCCGACCGGCGTCGGCTGCAAGGGCTCGGTGCATTTGACGCGCGACGACTTCGACGACGTGATGCAGGACGGCGCGGCCTGGTGCGTGAAACGCGGCCTCGGATGGGCGGAGGATCTGGAGAGCATCGAAGGGCGCGGGCGGCTCGAGGGCGCGAAGCCGGAGTCGGTGAGCGCGCGAGCGGTGGAGCGCGCGCTCGATCAGCTGGGAACGCTCGGCTCGGGGAATCACTATCTGGAGATTCAGGTGCTGCGCCCCGAGGGATCTGCACGATCCGGACGCGGCGCGCGCGCTGGGCATCACCGGGCCCGGACAGATCGTGATCATGATGCACTGCGGATCGCGCGGCTTCGGCCACCAAGTTGCGACGGACTATCTGCGCGCGTTCGATCCGGTGATGGCGCGGCTCGGAATCAAAGTACGCGACCGCGAGCTGGCCTGCGCTCCGTTCCGCTCGCCGGAAGGACAGCGCTACTACGGCGCGATGCTCGCGGCCGCGAACACCGCGTTCGCCAATCGCCAGGTCATCACCCACCGCGTGCGCGAAGTGATGTCCGACGTGTTCGGACGCGACGCGCACGAGTTGGGACTCTCGATCGTCTACGACGTGTGCCACAACACCGCGAAGGTCGAGCGCCACGTCGGTGGACGGCGAGGAGCTGGAGCTGGTCGTGCATCGCAAGGGCGCGACGCGCGCGTTCGCGCCGGGCGATCCCGAGCTGCCGGCGATCTACCGCGACGTCGGGCAGCCGGTGATCATCGGCGGCTCGATGGAGACGGGATCCGCGCTGCTCCTGGGGACGGCGGGCGCGATGAGCGACACGTTCGGCTCCACCGCGCACGGTTCCGGTCGCACGATGTCGCGCAGCGCGGCGAAGAAGAAGGTGCGCGGCGAAGCGCTCGTGCGGAGCATGGAAGAGCGCGGCATCGTCTTGCGCGCCGCATCGCACGCCGGAGTCGCGGAAGAGGCGGGCTTCGCCTACAAGGACTTGGGATCGGTCGTCAGCGTGCTGGAGACGATTGGGAATCTCGCGGCGCGTCGCCACGTTCACGCCGATCGGCAACATCAAGGGCTGAGCAGCCGAACGAGCGCGGGGAGCCGCGGACCGGCCAGCGCCAGAGATGCCGCCACCAGCCCGATCGGAACCAGGATCGTCCACCATAGCCACGCCGGCGGGCTTGCTCCTTCGCGCGTCAACCAAGAATGAAGAAGCGATTCGTACGCGATTACTCCCACCGCCAGCGGCGCGGCGAAGAGAAACGGAGCGAAGGGAGGGGACCCGGGATGCAGCGTCGTGCCCCTCGCCGGCGAGAGGATTCCGCCCCAGAGAATGAGCGCGGTCACCACCACGATGGCGCTGGAGAGAAGAATGCGTTTCAAGCGCGCCATTCCTTCACGACATCTCCCACCAGATTGCCCAACACCCAGCGCCGATAGGTCGCGGTGGAGCGCACGTCGTCGATCGGAGTGACTTCTGCGGCGGCCGCATCTCCCGCGCGCTTCGCCGCATCCGCCGCTCCGCTCCCCTCGATCGCCGACTCCGCCGCATGCAACCGCACCGGACGATCCGCCACGCTTCCCGCGGCGACGCGCACATCCTCGAGCTGGGAGCCCTCGCGCCACGCGCTCATCGCGACCACCACCTTGCTGATCGCCTGCGCCGAGCGCGTCCCTACTTTGCGAAACGACTGCAAACGCTGACGAGCACCGAGCGGAATGCGGACCGCGACCAGGATCTCTCCGGCCGCGATCGCGGTCTTGCGGTAACCCACGTGCATCGCCTTGTAGGCGATCGTTCGGCGCCCCTTCGGCCCCGCGATCTCCACCGTCGCATCCAGCGCCAGCAGCACGGGAAGCGAGTCTCCGGCGGGGCTCGCGTTCGCGATGTTGCCGCCGAGCGTCGCGCGATTCTGGATCTGCCATCCCCCGACCATGCGCGCCGCCTCGCCCAGGATCGGGGCGATCTTCGCGACCTCTCCCGACTTCCCGATCTCCGCAAACGTTTCCGCGGCGCCGATGCGCATCCAGTCTCCGTCGCGCTCGATTCCCCGCAATTCCTCCACTTCCAGCACGCTCACCACGTGCGTGCGTCGTGCGCGTGCCTCCGCGTCGGCGACCATGAGATCCGTGCATCCCGCAACGATGACCACATCTGGAACTTCGGCCATGAAGCGCAGCGCGTCTTCGACGGTGTGCGGGCTGCCGGCGCGATAGGGACTCATGCGCCCTCCTCCGCCGCATTCATCGCGCGGAGAATTCCTTCGTACCCGGTGCAGCGGCAGAGATTGCCGGCAAGCGCTTCTTGGACTTCGCGCCGCGTCGGCGTGGCATTCCTTTGCAACAACGCCCACGCCGCGACGACGATTCCCGGAGTGCACGCGCCGCATTGCACGCCACCGCTCTCCACCAAGCGGTCGAGCAACGCGCGCGCTTCTGGCTCCGCGGCGATCCCTTCCACGGTCGTGAACGACCGTCCTGCACATTGAAACAATGGAACCAAGCACGAGAGCACCGGCTCGCCGTCCATGAGCACGGTGCACGACCCGCACTCGCCCTCGCCGCACCCTTCCTTCGTCCCGGTCAATTGCATGCGCTCGCGCAGCACGTCGAGGAGGCGCTCCATCGGATGTCCTTCCACCGACATCCATTCCCCATTCACTTCCAGGTCGACGCGCGGTCGCGCGCCTCCGGCCGCCGCCACGGCATGTCGCACGCGATTCATCGCGGCGTCCTCCATTCCAAAAGCTTCTCCGGCGTCGCCGGAATCTCGGTCGCCACGATTCCGGTCGCGTGCTCGATTGCCTGCACGATCGCGGCCGCTCCCCCGTCGATCGGAAGCTCGCCAATTCCCTTGGCGCCGAAAGGCCCGCCCTTCCACGGCTTTTCCAGCAAGTGAACGTCGAGCCGGGGAGCGTCGGTGAACGTCGGGATGATGTAGGTCGCCAGCCGATCGTTCAGCGGGCGGCCGCCTTCCATCTTGATTTCCTCCCACAGCGCGTGGCCGATCGCCTGCAGCGTTCCCCTTCGATCTGTCCGACGCAGAGCGCCGGATGGATCGCGCGGCCGACTTCGCACACGCTCGTGACCCGAATCGGCTGCACCGCGAGCGTGCCCGGATCGACCTCGACTTCCGCGACGTCCGCGCCCCACGAATATGTGGGATAGGCCGAGCCTTCGTACGTTTCGTCGTCGAACGTTTGCCACGCCGGCGGCTCGTGATACAGGGTGATCGCCAGATCGCCGTGTGCCGCGCGAACGGCGCTCGCCATCGTGCGAAATGGAGCGTCGCGTGCGCCGTCCCAGCGCGAGAGCACCGCGCTCTTGACGGCGGCCGCAGCCTCGGCGATCGACGCGCCCACGATCATCGTCGTGCGCGACGCGACCGTCGGGCCCGAGTCGGGAACTTCGTTCGTCGAGAGAATCGGTACGACCACGTCGTCGAACGGAACGTCGGCGGCTTCCGCAGCGATCTGCGGAAAGATCAGCCGCCATGCCCTGGCCCATGTCCACGTTCGCGGTGAGAATCTCGAGACGCCCGTCTTCGGCGAGCCGCGCCGTGACCGGCGACTTCATCGTGCGCTCGCCATTGCCGGTGAATCCGGCGCCGTGAAAGAACAGCGAGATTCCGAGGCCGCGGCGTTCGCCCGCGCCCTTCTTCCATCGTGCGCGAAATCCGGTGCGCTTCTCCACTTCCTCGAGGCAGTCGACGGCGGAGGTCGTCTCATCGAGAACTTGCCCCGTGGGCAGGCGATCGCCGGGGCGAAGCGCATTCACGCGGCGAATCTCGAACGGATCGAGCCCCAACGATGCGCGGCGCGATCGAGCTGACGCTCCATCGCGAACTGCACTTGCGGCGCGCCGAATCCGCGAAACGCTCCGTTCGGCGGAGTGTTCGTGCGCATCACCTTTCCGCGAATGCGCGCTGCGCCCGAGCGATACGGACCGGTCGCATGGAGAACGGCGCGAGAGAGCACCACCGGCGAGAGCGTGCGGTACGCGCCGCCATCCAACGCAACGTCCACATCCATCGCGAGAATGCTCCCGTCCTTCGCGAACGCGGTCCGATGACGGACGCGGGAAGGATGGCGCTTCGTCGTCGCCGCGATGTCTTCGTGGCGATCGTAGACGATCCGCACCGGTTGGCCGCAAGCGCGCGAGAGCAGCGCCGCGTGGATCGCAATCTGACTCGGGAAGTCTTCCTTGCCGCCGAAGCCTCCGCCGACTTCCGAGGCGCGCACGCGCACGCTCTCTCTGGGAATGCCGAGGCAATGCACGATCGCTTTCAACACGTAGAAGGGACATTGCATGGTGCCGACCACGTGAAGAGATCCGTCGATGTCGAACCAGGCCGTCACTCCCTGACACTCGATGTAAAGATGCTCCTGAAGTCCGGTGCGCGATTCCCCTTCGACCACGAGATGCGCCTTCGCGAACGCGTCGGCGAGCTCGGCCTCCGAGCGGCCCATCGCGATCTCGTGCAGCGGCGCCGCGGCCGACGCCTCCGCATCCTCCATCGTGAGCGCCGCATCCAGCGGCGAGTACACGACCTCGACGGCATGCATCGCTTCGCGCGCTTCCTGCCGCGTGCGCGCGGCGACCAGCGCCACCGGCTCGCCCACGTGATTCACGACGCGCCGGGCGAGCACGGGCCACTCGTCGTCGAGGAGTTGCACGCCGTTGCGTCCGCGAATGTCGGCGGCGACCACGCACACCGCATCGGGCGGGGCGACCGCTTCGTTCCATTGAATGGAGTCGATGCGTGCGTGGGCGTGCGGGCTGCGCACGGTCATGCCGTGGTAGAGCCCCGGGAGCGCGAAGTCGTCGGCATAGATCGCGCTTCCGGTCACCTTCGCGTGACCGTCGGGGCGCGCGATGCTCCGGCCGACGTGCTTCAATCGTTTCGTCCTAGAACATGTCCGGCATCCACGGTGCCGGACCGGCGAACACCGCGGCCGCACGGGCCAGCTCTTCCTCGGGGCCGTCCAGGAGTCCGCATTGCCGCGCGGTCGCCGGGGTCAAGAATCCGGACCAGATCGAAGCGAGACCGCGCACTCCGGTCGCGATTCGGCCCTCGCCGCCGCGGCGAACCTCGGCCCGCTCTCCCCCGATCCGCACGATGAATCGATCGTCGTTGGAGGCGATCAGCTCGTCTTTCACCGCGAGATGGATCTCCGTGTCGAGGCCGACCGGATACCCGCGCTCTGCGAACGCACGCTCCACGTCGACGATCCGGATCATCCACGGGAAGAAGAGCTCCACTTTCGTTCGCGTCTCGCGGAGCACCATGAGCAGAGGATCGGACAAGCGTCCGAACCACTCCACGTACGATCCCATCGATCGATGATCGGCATACAGCTCGACCAGCGTGCGCAGCGCCGCGCCGGTCACGGCGACGTGATCGGTCACGTGCAGACTGGAACGCAGTCCCGTGCTCTTGTCCTGATACAGGAACGAGTAGCCCTCGGGGCCGGACTCCCCTTCGACGATGAATCCGCGCACGTCGTGATCGGGAAGTCGCATGCGCCGATCCCAAATGAACGGCGCGCGATCGATCATTCCGTTCTCGCCCGCGGCGGCGCGGTCGTACAGCGCGCGCACCGTGTCGACGTCGGAGGGCGTGAACGCCCGCACCCGACCGCGCGGTCCTTCGCGCTCCGCGAGCACCATGCGCTCCAGCTCCACTTCCACGCGGCAGCGCACTGCCCGCGCGCTCGTACCCGGAGCGTCGGTAGAGCACTTGCTTCGCGGGAAAGAGCGTAGAGATCGCGAAGCCGGACGTGTGGCATTCACGGATCGTCGCTTCCATGAGCCGCGTCGCGACTCCCGATCCACGCGCATCCGGCGCCACGCCCGACCATGCCGATTCCGGCCATGGACACGCGCCGGCCGCCGAACCATTGGCCCATCGGGTAAAGGATCTCGCCGGCGGCGAGCTTCCCGCGCTCGCGGAGCACGCGAAGATTCCCGTGGCCGATCTGCTCGGTCGCCTTCGTCAGCCGTTCTTCGTTCGCGGCGAACGACCACATGAGAATGCGCACCATCTCCGCGACCTCTTGCGGTCCGGAGGGCGGCCCGTAGTCGACGAGGACGGAGGGTGCGACAGCCATGGCGCGCAGTATTGCAGGGGGCGCGGTACCGCGCAATTCACCTCGGGGGCGAGTCGGCAGCGGCATTCCCGGAGCGGGCGCCGCACGTCACTTGACCATAGTTTTGAGATGTAGTAAACCATGGTTAAGTCCCCGGAGGGATTCCATGGCGCTTCATCATCGATCGTATTTCTCCGTGCTCGGATTCGCCGCGCTCTTCCTCGCCGCGCTTCCTCGCGGGGCCTGGGCCGAGGCCGCGATCTCCGACAATTCCTTCCTCGTCGAAGAGGCGTACAACCAGGAGCCCGGCGTCGTGCAACACGTCGCCACGGCCTTCTTCACGGGCGCCGATCGCGGGGACGTCTTCGGATCCTTCACTCAGGAATGGCCGCTGTGGAGCCAGCGCCATCAAGGGAGCTTCACGCTGACCGGGGCCGCCCTCGACGGAGACGATCCCAATGGGCTCGGCGATCTTTTCCTGAATTACCGCCTGCAACTCGGCGGAACCGAAGCGTGGGCGCTGGCCCCTCGAGTGAGCCTTGTCGTTCCCGTCGGCGACGAAGACGAAGGGCTTGGCGCGGGCTCTTGGGGAGCCCAGACGAATCTCCCGCTTTCGGTCGAGATCGGAGAGCACCTGGCCGCGCACGCGAACGTCGGCTTCACCTGGCTTCCCGATGCGAAGCGGCGCATCGATGACGGAACTCGCGCCGAGCGCGACCTCGAATTCTTCAATGCCGCCGCGAGCCTCGTGGGACCGATCGACCGCAAGGTCCAGCTCCTCCTGGAATCCGTCCTTCTCGACGAGGAAGAAATTGCCGGCGACGGATCCACGGAGCGCGCCACGGCATTCACGCTCTCCCCGGGCGTCCGCGCCGCGATCGACACCGGGGGCGTCCAGATCGTCCCGGGATTCGCGGTCCCGGTGACCTGGATCGAGGGGGAGTCGGAGACCTCCTTTTTCCTCTATCTCTCGGTCGAGCACGGGTTCTAGCCCTCGGGTTTCCCGGGCGGCGGCCGCCCTGAGCCGATCCCCCGTTCCGAGCGGTCAAGCCCACTCAAGATCGGCAAGTTTTCCGTCGATTCACCACCCATGGTCGCAATTCTCGGCATCCTGGCGGTCATCGGGGCCGTCCTGGGCGGATACCTCATGGCCGGCGGGCACGTTCTCGTGCTCTTCCAGCCGGCCGAGTTCGTGGTCATCGGCGGAGCCGCGATCGGTTCCATGCTCATTGCGAACAGCCCGCGTGCGCTCACCGCGACGCTCAAGCAGCTCGCGCGTCTTCCCGCTTCGGGACCTTCGCGCAAGGACTACCTCGAACTGCTCACCATGATGTACGAGATCCTGAATCTCGCGCGTCGTGACGGGCTCATGGGACTCGAGAATCACGTCGAGACGCCGAAGGAGAGCGCGATCTTCAAGAAGTACCCCAAGTTCGTCTCGAATCATCACGCGATGACGTTCCTCACCGACACGCTTCGCCTGGTGATCTCCGACGCGAACCTCGCTCCGCACGATCTCGACGAGCTCATGGACATCGATCTGGAGACGGCGCATCACGAGCACAGCAAGCCGTCGAAAATTCTCCAGGTCGTGGGCGATGCGCTCCCCGGGCTCGGCATCGTCGCGGCCGTTCTCGGAATCGTGATCACCATGGGACACATCGACGGACCTCCCGCGGAGATCGGCCATCACGTCGGCGCTGCGCTCGTCGGGACGTTCCTGGGCGTGCTCCTGGCGTACGGATTTCTGCAGCCTCTCTCCACCAACCTCGGCTCGAAGGCGGAGGAAGAGGGACGCTATCTCCTCGCGATCAAGCAGGTGCTGCTCGCGTTCCACAAGGGCTCGATGCCCGCGACCGCCGTGGAGTTCGCGCGCCGCTCGATCCTCTCTGCGCAGCGGCCGGGATTCGCGGAGCTGGAGAAGGCCTGCAGCGCCTCGCGCTCCTCCGGGAAGTCGTAGGCGCCCATGTCGCAACCGGCGCCTCCTCCCGAGCCGGGGGACAAGCACGCCGCCACCGTCATCATCAAGAAGAGGCGGAAGCACGCGGACCACGGCCATCACGGCGGCGCGTGGAAGGTGGCCTATGCCGACTTCGTCACCGCGATGATGGCGTTCTTCCTGGTGATGTGGCTGGTGAGCCAATCCGAGGAAGTGAAGCAGAACATCGCCGGATATTTCCAGGATCCGGTCGCATTCGGCCAAGCGGGCGGCGTCACTCTTCTGGAAGGCGGCGTGACGCGCTCCGGCGGAGAAGCGAAGTCGCCGACCACGATCGTCGTGTTCGATCAGCAATCCGAGATCAAGCCGAAGCTCGAGCAGGAAGCGAAGAAGGTCATGGAAGCGCTCGATCAGATCACGGAGCTTCGCGAGATCATGGATCAGATCGAAGTCGAAGCGACCGCCGAGGGGCTGCGCATCCAGATCATGGAGAAGGACAACTCGCACTTCTTCGAAGTGGGCGGAGCGAAGCTCTCCCCGCAAGGCACGGAGGTGGTCGCCGCCGTCGCCAAGATCGTGGGGCCCATGGGACGCGGCATCGCCGTGGAAGGGTATACGGACAGCATCCAGTACTCCAAGGACGCGAGGTACACCAACTGGGAGCTCTCCACGGATCGCGCGAACTCGACGCGCTTGCTCCTGCAGTCGAGCGGCGTGGGGGCGTCGCAGATCGAGGAGATCAAGGGATTCGCCGACACGCGCCCCAAGTTTCCCGACGATCCCACGAACGCGCGCAATCGCCGCATCGCGATTCTGGTGCTGAATACGAAAGCCGCGCCCGAGCCGGGCGAGCCCCCGGCGGAGGACGGCGTCGTGTACGGCGGCGGCGTGGTCCCGCCCGCATCCACGCGCATCCCTGACCCGCGGCCCGGAGATTCCGCACCCCTGTCGGGAACGACGCCCGAGTGATAGATTCCTCGGAGAGCTGCAACTGGCGCGAGCTGCGCCCCGCTTTTCCCCGGGAGAATGTGATGTCCACCGAACTCTCCAAGAAGGAATGCATTCCCTGCACGGGAGGCGTCCCGCCGCTCCCCCGCGAAAGGATTCAGGAACTGCTTCCTCAGGTTCCGGGCTGGCAGGTGGAGCGCGACCATCATCTGTGGAAGGAATACAAGTTTCCCGATTTCGTGCAGGCGCTCGCCGCAGTGAATCGCATCGGAGCGTTGGCCGAGGAACAGGGTCATCATCCCGATCTTCATCTGGCGTGGGGCAAGGTCAAAATCGTGATCTGGACCCACAAGATCGACGGGCTCACCGAAAGCGACTTCATCTTGGCCGCAAAGATCGAAGAGATCGTCTAGCTTCCGCCTCGATGTGCGGGCGCTACACGCTCATCACCCGCCGCGAAGATCTCGCGAAGGAGCTGGGGCTCCCACTCGACGCGATCCCCGAAGGCCTGCAAGCGCGCTACAACATCGCGCCGACGCAGCTCGTGCCTGTCTTGATTCGCGATCAGGGCGTGCGCTTCGCGCTCTTCCAGTGGGGATTGATTCCCTGGTGGACGAAGGGCCCCGCGAAACCGGCTCCCATGATCAACGCGCGCGTGGAAACGCTCGCCGAGAAGCCGAGCTTTCGCGACGCATTGAAGACGCGCCGTTGCCTCGTGCTCGCCGACGGATTCTTCGAATGGCACGAGACGGAGAAGGGGAAGCCGCGCGCCCCGTACTACGTGCGCATGAAGTCGCGACGGCCGTTCACGTTCGCGGGACTTTGGTCCAGTTGGCGCGCGCCCTCCGGTGAGGACATCCTGACGTGCACGATCGTCACCGGTTCTCCCAACGCGCTCGTCTCCACGATCCATCATCGGATGCCGGTCATCATTCCGGAGGGACTGCGCGACGTCTGGCTCGATCCGGAGAACGAAGACGTCGAGGGGCTACTCGAGATCCTGCGCCCGATCGCGGCAGAGGAAATGGAAATGCATCCGGTGACGCGCCGCGTGAATTCCGCGGCAAACGATGATCCCGCCTGCATCGAGCCCGATCCGACTGCTCCTCTCGCCGACTCCTACTGAATGAGAACGAGCTTTCGGGTACGGGTCGTTGCCTCGCTCTGCAGTCGCGCCCAGTAAACGCCCGCGGGAAGCGGCGCGCCGTCTTCGTCCGCACCATCCCACGAAATGACCGATTCGCCTTCGGGAAGCTGCGTCGCATTCCAGTGCCGCACGCGACGTCCTTGGACATCGAAGATCGCAAGCCCTGCGACTCCGGCCCGCGTGAGACGCACGACGATCGACGCGGCGTCGCGGAACGGGTTCGGGCGGATGGAGACGATTTCCGTCGTGAGCGACGCCGGGGTTCCTTCGTCGTGGCCCGGGATCCCCGTCGCGGGATCCGTCTCCACGATGGTGATGCGCTGATTCACCGCGATGTCCCGCACCACTTGATCGATCCCCGAGGGCCACTGCACTTCGACGGAATCGATTCCCGATCCACTCGAGGGTGCGTCGCCCAAACCGAAGTGGGCGCGGAGAGGATCTTCGGAAGAGAAACCGGATCCCGCGGAGATCTCACGCCATTGCTCGAGACCGTTCGCCCACACTCCGATGCGCGCTCCGATTCCGTACCGGTTCGACGTGGTCCCTGCCAGCGAGACTTCAAGGAAACCGCTGTCCGGCGCACGGCCATTGCGAAAGAGCCGGTTCGATTGGGGCTCGTCGAGATTCGCCAGCAGAAGGTCGAGATCGCCGTCCAGATCGAAGTCGCAAAACGAAGTTCCACCCCCGACACCGACCAAGAGCAGGGGTCCTTCGCTCGCGAACGTGAACTGGAAATTCCCCTCGTTGTGCAGGAGCTTGTTCACCGCAAACGCATTCGTGAAGTAGAGGTCGAGGCGCCCGTCGTTGTCGTAGTCTCCCCACGCGCACCCGGCGCTGTAGCCGGAAGCCGCCGGCTCTCCGAAGGTCATGTCGCTGAACGTGCCGTTGCCGAGGTTGCGGAACAATCTGTTCCCGGTCCCCAGATTCGTGACGTACAGATCGAAAAGGCCGTCTCCGTCGGCGTCGCCCCACGAGGCACCGTGTCCGGCCCCGATCGTGCCGATCGGTGGCGCGGTGATGTCCGTGAACTCGAACCCTCCATCGTTGCGCAGCAGAACATTGGGAAGCGAGTTCCTCACGATGTAAACGTCTTGGTCGCGGTCACCGTCGATGTCCGACCACGCCGTCGCCATCGAAAAGGACGGATTCAATTCGAGGAAGGAGGGCGGCGTGACCTCGGTGAACCCGAAAGATCCGTCGTTGCGCATGAGCTGCGGAGGCTGGTCTTCGTGCGCGAACGACAAGTCGAGGTCGCCGTCGTTGTCGATGTCGACCCAAGCCGCGCCGAACGTATCCGAACCGTTCTGGAACGCCGGCACCACGACTTCCTGAAAATGTCCGAGACCGTCGTTGCGATAGAGCCGCTCCGGTCCCCAGGACGCCGAGAGAAGATCGAGGTCTCCGTCGTTGTCGTAGTCCCCCCAGTACGCGGCCCGCTCGGGGCCGGGACTCTCCAGGACTCCCGTGTTCACGATCGTGAACGCGCCCCCTCCATCGTTGCGAATCAGTTGATCGTGCGGATTTCCTTGGACGTCGCCGTTGGAGAAGAAGATGTCGTCGTCGCCGTCGCCGTCATAGTCCCCCCAAGCGCATCCCGTCGTGCTGCTCGAGTCCACCAGTGCGGGCGAACCAACGATGGACCATCGGTTTTCCCCGGACGAGAGCGGCACCTGGGGTGCACGCGCCGACCCCGGATCCGGCGGCCCGGAGCTCGCGAGCGTGACCAACGTCATGACAACGGAGATCGAGATGGGGAGTGCGTCCTGCAAGATCGACTCACTTTCCAGAC
Organism: uncultured Gemmatimonadales bacterium; assembly: GCA_963725045.1. GTDB lineage: Bacteria > ARS69 > ARS69 > ARS69 > ARS69 > CAVRWY01. The sequence goes on along the minus strand of CAVRWY010000002.1, from coordinate 285,325 downwards.
GAGAACGGGACGAAATGTGCCGAGAATGATACACAAGCCTCACCGGCGAAGGCCAGCGCCCTCCCCGCGCAGGGCGCGCAGAGGCGCGTTTCGATGCTAGACTGCGCCGCCGAACGCAGGGAGGAATGAAGCGATGAAGCTGGGCATGGTGGGTCTCGGGCGCATGGGCGCGAACATGACGAAGCGCCTCCTTCGGGGAGGACACGAGATCGTCGCGTTCGACCCCAACAAGGACGCCGTGAAAGCAGTCGCCGCCGATGGAGCGAAGGCCGCGTCGTCTCTCGCCGATCTCAAGAAGAAGCTCGAAGCGCCGCGCGCGGTCTGGGTAATGGTGCCGTCCGGAGCGATCACGCAAAAGACGCTCGAGCAGCTCGCCGAGCTTTTGGAGCCGGGCGACGTGGTCATCGATGGCGGGAATTCGAATTACAAAGAGACCATGTGCCGCGCCGCCATGTTCAAGAACAAGAAGATGAGCATGGTGGATTCGGGCACGTCCGGCGGAATCTGGGGTCTCACCGAAGGCTACAGCCTCATGATCGGCGGAGAGAAAAAGGCGGTCGCGCGCCTCAAGAGCGTGTTCGAGACGCTGGCGCCGTCGAAGGATCTCGGCTGGGGACACGTCGGCCCGGCGGGCGCGGGCCACTTCGCGAAGATGGTGCACAACGGCATCGAGTACGGAATGATGCAAGCCTTCGCGGAAGGGTTCGCGATTCTGAGGAAGAAGAGCGAGATGGAGTTCGATCTCGCGCAAGTGGCGGAGATCTGGCGCCATGGGAGCGTGGTGCGCTCTTGGCTCCTCGATCTCACCGCGAAAGCGCTGGCCGAAAATCCCACCATGAAGGGCATCGCACCGTGGGTCTCCGATTCCGGGGAGGGGCGCTGGACGGTGTTCGAAGCGATCGACCTGGACGTGCCCGCGCCGGTTCTCACGGATGCGTTGATCGCACGGCTGCGTTCGCGCGACGAGGAATCCTACGGCGACCGGCTTCTGGCGGCGATGCGCAATCAGTTCGGCGGACACGCGATCAAGAAGACGGGCGGCGGATGACGCGAGCCGTGATCGATCAAGACGCCACCCACGAGACGACCGCCAGTGAGACTGCAGCGCGCGAGGCTGCGGCCCCGCCGGCGCGAGCTACGGCCCCGCCGAATCTCTTCGTCATCTTCGGATCCACCGGGGATCTGGCGAAGCGCAAGCTCCTCCCCGCGCTCTACAACTTGGAGCGCGGCGGATTTCTCGGGAAGCGCTGTCACGTGCTCGCCGTCGGGCGGCGCGCCGAGCTCGACGACGCGGGATTTCGCGCGGACGCGCGCGACGCGCTCGTGGAAGCGCGCTTCTCGCGGGAAGAGGCGGAGGCGTGGTGCGCGGACCGCATCCACTACCACGCGATGCCGGTCGGGCGACCCGCAAGACTATCGCGCACTGGCCGCTCGCATCGCCGAGCTGGAGAAGCAGGAGTCGCTTCCCGGAAATCGCACGTTCTATCTGAGTCTGCCGCCGGCGCAATTCGCGCCCACCATTCACGGCCTCGGCGAAGCAGGCCTCGCGGACGCGCCGGGATGGGCGCGCATCGTGATCGAGAAGCCGTTCGGACGCGATCTTCCCTCGGCGCGCGCGCTGAACGAGGTCGTGCACCACTACTTCAAAGAGTCGCAGGTCTACCGCATCGATCATTATCTCGGGAAGGAAACCGTCCAGAATCTCCTCGTCTTTCGGCTCGCGAACGGCATCTTCGAATCGCTATGGAACCGCAACCACGTGGAGAGCGTGCAGATCCTCGTGGCCGAAGAGCTCGGCGTGGAGGATCGCGCCGGCTACTACGACAAGGCCGGCGCCTTGCGCGACATGGTGCAGAACCATCTCACCCAGCTCTTCACGCTGATCGCGATGGAAGTTCCCTACGCGATCGAAGCGGAAGCGATTCGCGCCGAGAAGATCAAAGTCCTGAAGTCGTTGTCGCCGATCTCGGCGAAGGACGTGGTCTTCGGCCAGTACGCGCCGGGGCAAGCCGACGGGCGCAAAGTCCCCGGCTATCTCGAGGAGCCCGGCGTTCCCGCCGACTCCACGACCGAGACGTACATCTCGCTCAAGCTCGCGCTCGACAACTGGCGCTGGCAAGGCGTGCCGTTCTACATCCGCACCGGGAAGCGTCTGGAGAAGCGGCTCACGCAGATCTCGGTGACGTTTCGACGGCCGCCGGTGTGCATGTTCCAGTCCATGGGCATGTGCCTGCTCCACTCCAACGTGCTCTTGATGACGCTGCAGCCCGACGAAGGGTTCGCGCTGCATTTCGACGTCAAGGCGCCGGGCGAGCCGTTCGACTTGAAGACGTTTCCGCTGTCGTTTCGTTATGGCGATGCGTTCACGAAGCTGCCGGAAGCGTACGAGACGCTCCTCTTGGACGTGATGGTGGGAGATCAGACGTTGTTCGTGCACGCCGACGAAGTCGAAGCCTCGTGGAGTTTCTACGAAACTCTTCTCGAAGGAGAGCGACACATTCACCCCTATACGGCGGGAAGCTGGGGACCATCAGCGGCGGAACGGCACTTCGTTCGAGGAGCTCCGGAATGGTTGAGTCTCGGATGAGCGGTCCCCCGGTGGATCGGGGATCGAGCGACAGCGGCTCGTGAAACGCGGCTCTCCTCGGAAATCTACGTGTACGCCGACCCGAAGTCGGTGGCGCAAGCCGGGGCGGAGAGGATCGTCGACGAGGCCGATCGCGCGGTGCGCGCACGGGGGCGGTTCTGCATCGCGCTCGCCGGCGGATCCACGCCTCGTCTGCTGTATGAAATGCTGGCCGCCGAACACGCCGGGCGCATCGATTGGCCGCGCGTCCACGTGTTCTGGGGAGACGAGCGCTGCGTTCCCGACGGCGATCCGGGGAGCAACTACCAGATGGCGCACGAAGCTCTGCTCGCGCATGTGCCCATTCCGTTCGCGAACGTGCATCGCATCCGCGGAGAGCACCCCGACCCACACGGCGCAGCGATCGAGTACGACCGCCTCTTGAAGAAGTTCTACTCGTACGCGGCCCCCGGTTCGCCGCGCACGTTCGATGGATCGGGACGCGCGGCGGACGAAACACCGGCCGGACTGCGCAAGGAGAGTCCCGCAGCGTCGGGAAGACGCACCACGTTCGACGTCGTGCTCTTGGGTCTCGGCGCAGACGGACACACCGCGTCCCTCTTCCCCGGCGATCCGATTCTGGACGAGAAGCGCCACTGGGTGTACGCGGTGACCGCTCCGAAGGGCGTCACGCCGAGCGAGCGGGTCACGCTCACGCTGCCGGCGATCGGCGCCGCGGCGCAGGTGATCTTCCTGGTCACCGGCGAGCGCAAGCAAGCCGTGCTCGCGGCGATGCGCGAGAACCGCGAGAAGGCCGCCGCGCTCTATCCTGCGGCGCGCGTCACCGCGGCGAACGGAGTGATCTGGCTCACGGATCGCGCCGCTGCAGGTCTTCCGCCCGCCTGATCTTCGCGAGCGCGCGGATCACCGAAGGATCCGCATCCGCCGCCTCGACCGCGTCGAACGAGAACCAGCGCACGTCGAGCGCGTCGGACGCGGCGACGACCGCGCGATCCTGCGCGGCGAAGAGCAGCCTCACGTCGAAGTGCTCGTGCGCGGGCTCCTTCTTGCGCGCCGGAATCGGATGCACGTCGAGGTCGAAGATCGCGTTCGGCTCGAGCGCGTTCAACGCATCGACACCCGCTTCCTCGTGGGCCTCGCGTCGCGCGGCCGCCGCGACGTCGGCATCGTCCGGATCGACGTGCCCGCCCGGCTGCAGCCACCGCGCCAGCTTGGAATGAAAGACGAGGAGGAGCGCGTCGCGTTCGGGCGAGAGAATGAACGCGCTCGCGGTGACGTGCCCGGGATCGAAGGCACGGCGCGAAAAGGGATCTGGCGCGCCGGCGACCAGGCTCACGATGCGCCGATGATGCTCGGATTCCCGCGAATCCGCGGGCGCATACCGATGCAGGAGGGCCAAAAGATGCGCGCGGCGAGTTTCCCCACCGCGCGCCATCATCGAATCGAGCTCCGCGTCGAGGCTACTTCTTGCCCGGAGTGGAGTTCATGTAGCCGTCGATCTCCGTCGCCTTGGCCATCACGGACTGGATCTTGGCCTTCGCCGTGATGTAGTCCTCGGACGAGATCGCCGCGCTCGCGTCGGTGAGCCCCTGACGGAGGCCCGCGACGTCGTTCTGCCACTGCGTGAGATCCATCTTGGGCTTGCTGGCGACGATCTTCGCCATCTTCTGCTCGACGCCGTCCACGACCGCCGTTGCGTCCTTCATCATGAGGTCGACTTCGGCCTTCATCGCTTCCTTGGCCGTGTTCGCATCCATCGTGGCCTGCTCGAAACCGGCGTTGGCTTGCTGGAACTTCTCCATCGCGACCTTGTAGTTCCGCGACGCCGCGAACTTCTTGGACTGCGCGGCGAGCTCCGCCTCGGCAGCGTTGAAGCTCTCCATCGCCTTGTCCATCGCGTCCTTGGCGTACATCTCCGCACCCGCCGCCTTGGCGTCTTCCATCGCCTTGCGCGACTGATCGATGAGCTGTTGCGGGGGCGAGGCGCACGCGGCGATTCCGAAGACGACGAGGAAGAGACAGGCGATCCAGGTTCTCTTGAACATGCTTTAGTCACTCCAGAAGTCTCTCTGCGGCCAGAGAGCTTGGATACAGGGCGAGTTCTTCTCCGTCCCGTGACGACGGACGTTCGCCGACCGGCGTTCGCCGAAATCGACGGGGAGGACCGCAGCAACCCTCCCGTGTGACGCGAGCGATGCCGCTCGTCGCTCGTTCGAGCGGCGCGAATCCTACAGGATTTCCCGGAAACGGGAACCCGTTTTCTGAAGGGGTGGGCAAGGCGGCGCCGAGGCCGGGCGATTCATGGAAGTCCCTGTATCCATTGGGCTTGGAGGATCTGCGCAGGCCGACGGGCGACCCGCCGGAGTCCCGGGAAGGCGTTCTCCGAGGCCCGAGAACCAGCCCGGCGCCCCTACCCCAGCCCCCCGAGGTGCCGGAGGACGGAGAGCCCCGCGGCCGCGAGCACGACGGCGGCCACCCCCCATCCGAATCGCGCGACCGCGAGAAACGCACCGAGTGCGATCCCCACGCTCCACGGGTCGCGGATCACTTCCATGGCGAACCACACCCCGAGGTTCGCCATCACCCCCACCACCGCCGCGGTCACCGCGGCCAGCGCGCCCGCGACGCGCGAGTCGCCCCGCATGCGCTCGATGGACGGCGCACCCAGGAGGATCCAGGCGAAGGACGGCAGGAACGTGAAGTAGGTCGCGACGAGCCCGCCGATCACCGCGCCGGTGACCCCGAGCCCCGCGTGATTCCACCCTGCGAGGAACCCGACGAATTGGAGGACCATGATGAGCGGACCCGGCGTGGTCTCGGCGAGCCCGAGCCCGTCGATCATCTGCTCGGTCGTGAGCCAGCCGAAGCGCTCCACCGCTTCCTGGGCGACGTACGGAAGAACCGCGTAGGCCCCGCCGAACGTGACCAGCGCCGCCTTGGTGAAGAACGTCGCCTCGTCGACGAAGACGTGACTCTGCCCCTTCCAGGCGACGAGCCCGAACCAGGGTCCGGCCCAGAGCAGCAGAAACACCGCCATGATGCGGACCGCGCGGCCGATGCTGGGACGCGGAAGATCGCCGGGGTCGAGGGCGGGCGATGCCGGAGATGAGCCCGCGCCGTGACCGTGCGGCGCCGCCGGCGGCGAGAAGATCGACGGCGCGAAGCGAACGCCCAGCGCGCCGATCGCGAGCGCGGCCAAGATCACGAGCGGAAACGGCGCCTTGATCAAAAAGATCGCGACGAACGCGCGCCACCGCGATCGCGATGTTCACCGGATGGCGCAATACGCGCCGGCCGATGCGTAGGAGCGCGGCCGCGACGATCGCGGCGACCGCGGGCCGAACCCCGTGGAACGCCGCCTCCACGATCGGCACCGTGCCGAAGCTCACGTAGACCCAGGAGAGCGCGAGGAGGATCAGGATCGACGGCGCCACGAAGAGAACGCCTGCCGCGACCGCTCCCGGCGTTCGGTGCAGGAGCCAGCCCAAGTACGTCGCCAGCTGCTGCGCTTCGGGTCCCGGCATGAGCATGCAGAAGCTCAATGCGTGAAGGAAGCGATCCTCGGAGACCCAGCGCCGGCGCTCCACCACCTCCTGATGGAGGATGGCGATCTGCGCGGTCGGGCCCGCCGAAGTTGATGCAACCGAGCCGCGCCCAGAAGCGCAGCGCCGCGCCGAAGCTCGGGCGCGTCGGGGGTGCGATCGGCGAGGGGGGCGGTGCGTCGGAAGCGAGTGCGGCTCACGATGCGCGCAATGTAGCCTTGGACGATCGAGAACGCGACCTGGTATCCTGCGCGACCTTTCCTCGATCCCAGCGAGCGTCCCCATGGCCAAGAACATCAAGACCCGCGCGGACGATTACGCCGCAGTGGTACCTCGACGTCATCAAGGCCGCGCAGCTCGCGGACTATTCGCCCGGTGCGCGGCTGCATGGTGATCCGGCCCGAGGGCTACGCGATCTGGGAGGCGATCCAGCGCGACCTCGACCGGCGCTTCAAGGAGACCGGCCACGTCAACGCGTACTTCCCGCTGCTCATCCCCAGAGCTTCCTGGCGAAGGAGGCGCAGCACGTCGAGGGCTTCGCGATGGAGTGCGCGGTCGTCACGCACACGAAGCTGGAGAAGGGCGCGGATGGCAACGGCCTCGAGCCCGCGGGCGAGCTGGAAGAGCCGCTCATCATCCGCCCGACCGCGAGACCATCATCGGCCACATGTACGCGCAGTGGATCCAGAGCTACCGCGACCTGCCGGTGCTGATCAACCAGTGGTGCAACGTGATGCGCTGGGAGATGCGCACGCGGCTGTTCCTGCGCACCGCGGAGTTCCTCTGGCAGGAAGGCCACACCGCGCACGAGACGGCCGAGGAGGCGCGCGAAGAGACGCTGCGGATGCTCGACGTCTACGCCGCTTCGCCGAGGAGTACCTGGCGATTCCCGTGATCAAGGGCGCAAGACCGACTCCGAGAAATTCCCCGGCGCCGACGTGACCTATGCATCGAAGGGCTGATGCAGGACGGCAAGGCGCTGCAATGCGGCACGAGCCACGACCTCGGGCAGAACTTCGCGCGGCGTTCGACATCAAGTTCCTCGGCCGCGACCAGAAGCAGCAGCACGCCTGGACGACGAGCTGGGGCATGACGCACGCGGTTGATCGGCGCGCTCATCATGGTGCACAGCGACGACGAGGGGCTGGTGCTTCCGCCGCGGGTCGCGCCGGTCGTCGCGGCGATCGTGCCGATCTACAAGACGGACGAAGAGCGAGCCAAGGTCGCCGCGTTCATCGAGAAGATCGTGACGGCGCTGGTCGGTGCGGAAGAGGTGGCGCGCGCGGCCGGGCGCACCGCGGGCGGCGAATTGGCGAGCTTCTTCTTCGACCGCAGCACGCACCAGAAGATCGTCGTCGACTGGCGCGACAATCGCCCCGGCGACAAGCATTTCCACTGGGAGCAGCGCGGCGTGCCCTTCCGCATCGAGGTCGGCCCGCGCGACGTGGACGCGAACGCGTTCGTGCTCAAGCACCGCATCGTGCGCGAGAAGGAAACCGTGGCGCTCGGCGACGCGAACAGCGCATGGCTGCGCGCGAAGCTGGACGCAGTGCAGAGCGCGCTCCTCGCAGCGTGCGCTCACGATGCGGGAAGAAAGCACGCGGCGTGCGTCGAGCTACGACGAGCTGAAGCGCATCCTGGAAACTCAGGGAGGCTTCGTGCGATGCTGGTTCGAGCCCGATCGCGCGGGAGAAGCACGCATCAAGGAAGAGACCAAGGCGACCGTGCGCGTCATTCCCTTCGACCAGCCGAGCGGCAGCGGCACCTGCGTGCTCTCCGGGCGTGAGACGAAGACCGAGGTTTTGTTCGCGCAGGCCTACTGAGGAGGAAAGCGAGCGTGCTTCGCGCCGGAGCTCTTCTCGCGGCCAGTGTTGCGCTCGCGCTTCTCGCCGCGCGGATCGGGCCGGATCGCGTCGATGCTGCCGCGCCAGCACCCTCCCCCTTCGGCGACGCATTCTGGAAACAGTGGGGCGACGGCCAGGCCGAGCTCGCCGGCTACGACCTCACGTTCTCGCGCTACGGAGAGCCGCGCCGGGGAACCGCGGTCGCGATCTTCGTGACCGAGACGTTCTCGAACGAAGCACGCGTCAAAGCAGACCCCGGCAAGCACGCGAAGTCCGACGAGTTTCCGGTCATGAAATTGAACCTCGTGCAGGATTTCCCGACCGGCATCTACGACTACAACATCATGACCAGCGTGTTCGTCGCGCTTGCGCCGGCGGACGGCATTTCTACGGGGACGCCGGCGAAGATTTCGTTCTCCTGTCAGGAATGGTGCGGCCACGTCTACGAGCAGTCGCTCTACGATGCGAAATCGATCCGGCGCACGTCGCACAGCTACTTCGACGGCGAGGCGGATCGGAGCGCCACGATCGAACGCAAAGCCGGACGGCGTCGCCGAGGAGACGATTCTCTTGTGGGCGCGAGGATTCGCGGCGCCGTTCATGGCGCCGGGCGAGTCGCGCACGCTCCCCTTTCTTCCATCGGCGCAGAGCTCACGGGTCCGGCATCGTCCCGCGGAGTGGACGACAGCGACATTCACACGCGCGGCGCAGACGCGGACCGTCGCGGTTCCCGCCGGGTCGTTCGAGTGCGAGACCTGGAGCGTCGACGTCGCCGGGCAGCGCGCCTGGACCGTCGATGTGGAGAAGGCGCGCGCCGCACCGCATCGTGCGCTGGGAGACGTCGGCCGGCGATCGCGCGGAGCTTCTGGCGAGCGAGCGCATGAAGTATTGGGAGATGAACGCCGGGAAGTTCGTCGACGAGGTGAAGAGACTCGGGCTCACGCCGCGGGCGCCGCGAACTCCTTGAGGAAGCGGGGGCACGGGCGCGAACCACCCGTTCCTTGCGCCCCCCGCTCCACTCCGGCCATCGACGACTTAGCGATACAGCGACTTCACTCTCCCCCACGTCACCGGCTCGACGGCCGTCGGTCCGCCAAGCGTTTCGATCTGCTCCTGATACTCGGTCATCGAGAGTCCGGCGATCTGGTCGAGCTGTAGTCTGCCCCGCTCGAACGCGAGCATCTGCTGCAGCGCGGGACTTCCGACCGACTCGAACGTGTCGAGCAGGGAATTCAGATCGTCCTCCATCTGCTGCGTCACCACGAAAGTTCCGCCGGTGCCGTTCACGAGCGCGGAGATTCCCGAGACCCACGCACCGTGCGCATTGAAGAGGCGCGCCGCCAGCGACGGCGCCGCCACGATCGCGCGAGACAGATCGAGCGAGTGCTCCGTGTAGAGATCGGCGTAGAACTGTCCGTCGGCGCTGGACGCGAGCACTTCGTCGCGATACCGGCGGAGCGTAGTCATCGCATTCTCCCCGCCCGCAGAGATCTGCGGTGGCGCCGCACTTCCGTTCGGATCCACGGGGAGCTCGCGTCGCTGCGGCTCGGTCACGGCGGCGCAGATGTAATCATTCGAGATGTTCAGCACGTAGAGCAGCCAGCCCCAAAGACAAGTGACGCAGTCGTCTCCTCCGCGTTCGGACGGAAAGTTCGGATACACCTGCGCGAAATAGAGCGTGTTCGGGAATCCCCATTCGATTCCGCCCGAAGTCTTCGTGAGCGCGAAGTAGGCCCATTTCGCGCCCCATCCTTGATAAGTGTCCTCCGGCGGACCCGCAGGGAAAGTCACCTGAGCGGATGCCGTCTGCTGTCCCGGCTCGAAGTAGACGGTCCCGATCCCCGGCTGAATGTAGGTGACGAAGTTGACCGAGCCGGTTCCGTTCGACGGAGAATCGAGCGATGAGCGGGATCGAGGGCGACGCAGTGTCGACGATCCAGTACGCCGCTTCCTGCACGGGAATCACGGCGTCTCCGACGTCGATCGTCACGATGTTCTCGCCGGAGGGCTCGGCGGCGATGTTCGTCTCCGCGCGCGCGAGCGGCGGCGCGAGCGCGCCCGCGAAAAGCGCGGCGACGAGGAGCAAGATATGGGGAACGCGAGAGCGAATTGTCCGGGTCGGCATGGGGAACCTCCTGAGTGTTCGGCGAGAACACGGAGGGAGGCCCCTTCGAAAGTTGCAGCGCGCGGCACGACCGCCGCTTCAGCGCCGGCGATCGGCGCCGGTCCGCGCTTCAGGCCGCCGTCCTTCAAGCGCGCCGCATCCTCTTCGGTATCCAGCTCGGCGTGGATTCCCGGGTCGGGCACCGCGACCTCCACGCGCCGAACGCCCAAGCTCGCGAGCACTTCCCGGAGATTCGCATCCGGCTCGCTGCCCAGAAGCGCGCTGCGCAGCCCCCAGCCGATGAGGATCGGATGCCCGCGCCGCCCCTCCGACGACGGCACCAGGACCGCTTCCATGCTGGTCTCACGCTCGCGGGCCTGCAGGAGCGCGCGCACCGTCGCGGCCTTCGCCAGCGGCCGGTCCACCGGCCACAGCAGCACGTCCGATTCCGGCTCGGTCGACGCCAGCCCGATGACGATCGATCCCATCCGCCCGGCTTCGGGACTCGGGTTCCAGGCGTAGCGGAGTGGAGCGGCGGCGACGCGCGATTTCATCGCGTCCAGATGCTCGCCGCCCACGACCACCCCGCGCGCGATCCCCGCCGCCTGGAGCTCGCCCAGGATTCGCTCGAGAACCGTCCGATCCCCGATCTGCACCAACGCCTTCGGCCGACCGAGCCGCGTCGACGACCCGGCGGCGAGCACGATCGCCTCGATCGGCGGCGAGTGAAGCTCATGCGGCGATCCGCGTCGGGGTGCGCCGATTCATGCGGCGATCGTCGGTGGACGCGTCGACGCCGGTCAAGGAGACTTCGCCCGACGTTCAGGAGGTGAGTCATGACGATCTCGATCGCCGCCGTCGCGCTCGCGACGCTCGCGCACACGTACTCCATCGTCGCCCGCGATCCGTCGACCGGGGAGATCGGCGGCGCGGTGCAATCGCACTGGTTCAAGGTCGCGGAAGTGATCTGGGTGGAGCCGGGAGTCGGTGCCGTCGCGACGCAGTCGCTCGTGGACTTCACGTACGGGCCCGGCGGGCTCGAGCTGCTGCGCCTGGGGCGGTCGGCGGAGGACGCGCTCGAGGGCTTGCGCGCGTCGGATTCGGCGCCGGACCTGCGGCAAGTCGCGATCCTGGACGCCGACGGCGGAATCGCCGCGCACACCGGCGCGAAGTGCATCGACTTACGCGGGGCACATCGTGGGCGAGAATTACTCGGTGCAGGCGAATTTGATGCGCACGGATACCGTGCCCAAGGCGATGGCACGCGCGTTCGAGACGACGAAGGGAGATCTCGCGGAGCGATTGATGGCGGCGCTCGAAGCGGCGCAAGCCGAAGGCGGCGACATCCGCGGGCAGCAATCGGCCGCGCTCGTGGTGGCGGGCCCGAAGAATACGGGCCGGTCGTGGGCGGACTTCCCGTTCGATCTGCGCGTCGACGATCACGCCGAGCCGGTGAAGGAAATGCGCCGGCTCTTGCAAACGGCGCGCGCGTACGCGGCGATGAACGAAGGCGATCTCGCGATCGAGAAGAAGGACTTCGTGCTCGCACAGAAGGAGTACGGAAAGGCGGCGAAGCTCGCGCCGGGAAATCCCGAAGTGCTGTTCTGGAACGCGGTGTCGCTGTCGAACGCCGGGAAGACCGACGATGCGCTGCCGATCTTCGCGCAGGTGTACGCGATCGACCCGAGCTGGCGAGAGCTGCCGCGGCGTCTCGTGAAGTCGGAGCTTCTGCCGAACGATCCCGCGCTCCTCGCGAAGATCGAGGGGGCGAAATAGAGGTGCTCCCGTGACGAACCCATGACTTCCGGGCCGCGCCGGGAGGTTTCGCGCCAGGCCGGGCCGTTGTAGCTTCTCCGGAGTTGTCGCCTCGATTCGAACTCAACCAGGAGCGTCGCCTTGGTTCGTCCTCTCTCCTTCGTCGCCGTCGTCTTGGGATGCACCGTTCTTTGCGCCGCGAGCCGCGCCCTCGGTGCGGACGCACAGGCCGACTCCGGCGGCGCTGCGCGCGCGCACGCGGAACGCCCGCCCGAGCCGCAAGGTCTCCACTTCGAAGGTGAGGAGCGCCTCGTCAACGTCAAGCAGATCACGTTCGGAGGACAGAACGCCGAGGCCTATTGGTCCCCGGACGGCTCGCACCTCATCTATCAATGGACGAAGCCTGAAGGCGGCTGCGATCAGATCTACGCCATGAAGGCCGACGGCACCGAGCGCAGTCTCGTCTCCACCGGCGCCGGCCGCACGACGTGCGCCTATTTTATTCCCAAGACGGATCGCATTCTCTATTCCTCCACGCACGCGGCCTCTCCCGATTGTCCGCCGAATCCCGATCACTCCGAAGGTTACGTCTGGCCGCTCTACGGAACGTACGAGATCTGGACGGCGAAGACGGACGGCTCCGACCCGAAGGCGCTCACCAAGAACGACGCCTACGACGCCGAAGCGACGTGCTCGACGGATGGAAAGTGGATCGTGTTCACGTCGACGCGTGACGGAGACATCGATCTCTACAAGATGCGCCCCGACGGCAGCGACGTGACGCGCCTCACCGATGCTCCGGGATACGACGGCGGTGCCTTCTTTTCACGAGACGGGAAGAAGATCGTGTGGCGCTCGAGCCGGCCGGATTCCGGCGCAGCGCTCGAGGACTTCCGCCGGCTTCTCGCGAAAGGGCTGGTGAAGCCGCGCCAGCTCGATCTCTGGTGGATGAACGCCAACGGCACGGGAAAGACGCGCGTCACCTCGAACGGAGCCGCGAACTTCGCGCCGTATTTCACACCGGACGGAAAGCGCATCATCTTCGCGTCGAATCTCGCCGATCCGAAGGGCCGTGACTTCGATCTCTATCTGGTGAATCTGGACGGCACCGGTCTCGAGCGAGTCACTACATGCCCCTCCTTCGACGGCTTCCCCATGTTCGATCCCGACGGAAAGCGCCTGGCGTTCGCATCGAATCGCAATGGCTCCGTTCCCGGCGAGACGAACATCTTCGTCGCGGAATGGAAGGAAAAGCCCGCGAAGTAAAATCCCGGAGGGGAAACGCAGTCCGGGGCCGGCGCCTGGGGCACCACGGCAGCCGCTGAATGCGATGCACATCCGAGCGATCGGAACATGACGAAGGTCATCCTCGGAAGTTGCAATCACCCCTTGAAGTCACGATTCCGGCGGTGGTACGTTCGGGCTCCCCCCAGGGAGAACCGTGCGTCTCTGGCCCCTGACCATTTCGATTCTTCTCGCCTCCGTCCTCGCCGCGGAATCCGCGACCGTGCGAGTTCCTGCGGACGCCCCCACCATTCAGGCAGGAATCAATGCGGCGTCGTACGGCGACTCTGTCGTCGTGTCGTGCGGGACGTATTTCGAGCACGACGTCGAGATGAAATCCGGGGTAGTCCTCCGGAGTTTCAACGGGGATCCGTCTTGCGTCACCATCGACGCGGATCGGGCTTCGCGTGTGCTTTACATTTCCACCTGCGATTCCTCGACGGTCATCGAGGGAATCACCCTTCATGATGGATACGATTACGAAGGGGCGGGGGCTTACATTCGATACTCGGAACCGAAATTCCTCCGCTGTCGATTCACCGAGAACTTGATCCAACCGTCCGGAGTCGGTGCCGCGATCTACGCCGCGTTCAGCCGCGTCCGACTGGAAGAGTGCACGATCGCCAGGAACGAGAGAGCCCCAGGGTACGGAGTCGGAGGAACGATCACCTACTACACATCCCTGACGAATCCGATGACGCTGCGGAACTGCACGATCACCGGAAACACCGCGGGTCCGATCCTTCAGCCTCAGTGGTCTACGCCAGCACCTCGAATCGACCGCTCGATCATCGCGATGAACAGTGGCCAGGCATGGGGTTCGGCGCTCGTCACCTGTTCCGACATTTTCGGCAATCCACCGGGAACTTATCTCCCGGGGAGCACGGGGAATTTCTCCGCCGATCCGCAGTTCTGCGATGCTCCGGCCGCGAACTACACGCTGAGATCGGGATCTCCATGCCTGCCAGGAGGAAACCCCTGCAACATTCTCGTGGGGGCGCATGGAGTCGGCTGTGGCCCAGTCTTTCCCGTCTCCGTCACGGTGACGACGCTTCCTCCCGGCCTTCCCATGACGATCGACGGAGTGGCGCGCACTTCACCGGCAACGTTCGTCTGGCTCCAGTACTCGCGGCATAAGGTTGCCGTGCACTCCATGATCGAGAACCCGGTGGGTTCCGCGCTGACTTTCGTCTCCTGGACGGATGGAGGGGCGCCCTCGCATACCATTACCGTTCCTGCGGCTCCTTCGACGTTCACCGCCACGTACAAGCGACAATTCTTCCTCACGATGGGGGCTCAGGGTGCCGGAATCGTCACCCCGAGCTCCGGATGGCGCGACACCAGCTCGGTCGTTTCCATCGTGGCGAGTCCTGTCGCGGGGAATGCGTTCTCACTTTGGACCGGAACGGGGACCGGGTCCTACAGCGGCACCAACAATCCCGCTTCCGTCACGATGAGGAGCCCCATTTCGGAGACGGCGACGTTCGTCCTGCTGCCCCCGCCGCCTGTCCCAGGTTATCGCTTCTCGATCAGCTCGAGTGCCACGAACCCCTCGGAGAATGTTTCCACTCCGACCGGCGGCGCGCGCTCGATCTACTTGTGGATGACCTGCTCCGATGCGGGCCTTTCGGCTCTGGAGACCGGCGTGCAGGGAACGCTCACTCCGCTCGGTTTCAATCCGGCGAACGGCGTCTTCAATGTCGGTTCGGCGTCGAGCCTTCTTCTGGCGGTCCAAGCTGTCCATCCTCGGCAACCGGACCCTTCCTCCTCGGATCGTGGATCGTCTGGGATACCGGGGGCACGCTCTGCCTCGGTCCCTCGACGACCGGATTCATCGGCGCCGTCGACTGCAACGGATTCAATCCCCATCTCACCGCTGAACCCGCGCTTACACCGGATTCAGCTCCACGACGAGCGCGCCCTGCGAGAGCGGGGCACAGTCGGATGCATCCATGGAGGCGCAGCCCGTTCGACCGATTCTCGCGACCGGAACGTCGCGCGAAGCGACATCGATGCGGATTTCCAACTCTCCGTACCCGCGCCCGAATCCCTTCACCGGAAGCACGGAGCTCGAGCTCCTCGTCCCGGAGTCGCAAACGTCGCGTGCGCGGTGTACGACGTGACCGGCCGAGTCGTTCGCGTCCTGCACGACGGACTCGTCGAGTCGGGCCGGACACGCATCGCCTGGGAAGGAACGGATGACCGCGGGCGTCGGGTCGCTCCGGGAATCTACTTCGTGCGCGCTCAGGCGAACGAACGGGTGGTGACTCGCAAAGTCTCGTTGGTCTCGGACGGTCGCTGAGCGGCGTCCGACACCCGTTGCGCCGGCCGCGAGCTCTCTTCGGCTCGCTACTTGATGTAGCCGATCGCGCGCAGGCGCTCGATCTCGTCTTCGTCCATGGCGCCCGCCATGTTTTCGCCGTCGTCGGCGTGGCGATCCTCGCGCTCCCACGTGGCCACGAGGCGAAGCGGATGCGCCGCCAATAACGCGGGATTCAGCAAGTCGGTGCGCGGCTTTCGGGGAAGATCGTCGGGGATGGCGATGCCGAGCATCGCGGCGATCGTCGGCGCCACCTCTTCGATATGGAGACGCCCGCGTTCCGCGCTGGGGAGAAATGCGCCTCCCGCCGCGATGGCGAAACCTTCCGGCGCGCGCGAGTGTCCGTAACGGTCCTCGAAGCCGTGATCGGAGAGCACGAGCATGGCGGCGTCCCCGGCGTGCGCGCCAGAATGTCGCCGACGATCCGATCCATGATCTCGTGATAGCGATCGACGACCGTGCGCAGTCGAAGGTTCGGATCTTCGCGCAGCTTCGCCTCGTCCCCCGCCGCACCGCGATACTTCCAGGTGAGGTGATGCGACACGTCCACCGCGCGAAAGTAGACGCCGAAGAGCCGCCAGTCGCGGTCCTGCTCCAAAAGTGAGAACGGCGACGTTTCGCGTGGTGAGATCGCGCGCCAAGATTGATGCGGATCTCCTCCATGAGCCCGTGATGATCCTTCGCCCACGCTGCACGCTCCTCGGAGGAGAGTCCGGCCGTATCGACGAGCTCGAGCAGATCCTCTTCCGGGATCGCCGACGGAGCGACGACGAGCGGGCGCAGCAGTGCATTCGCGGAATCGGGAGCGACGGCGCCAGGCAGAGGCTCCATCCCTGGCTCTTGCAGATGGAACCGGTCCGATACGTTCACTCCCGAAAGCGGGCGCGCGGGCCAGCTCACGTACCATTCCACGAGGTTCGTGCGCAGGTGCGCCTCGCTCGCCGCCTCGAACACCGACGTCGCGCGAATCTGCGAGCTGCGGTACGGAACGAGCTCGATCAAGTGCCGATCGTGCAGGAAGCGGAAGAAGACTCCCGTGGTCTTGGTGAGGAATGCGGTCCGCTCGGGAGAGCGATGGAGAATGGTGCCGCCGGGGAGCTTGGCCTGCACGACGTCGTGGATGCCGTGTTGGAAGCGTGACTTTCCCGTCGCGACCGACGTCCAGATGATCGGCGAGAACGTCGGTTGAATCGTCTCCAGCGCGAACGTGCGCCCGCGCGCCGCGAGCGCCGCGAGATTCGGCATGCGCCCGGCGGCGATGAGCTCGTCCAAGCACATCCCAGGTCGCGCCGTCGAATCCGAAGACCAGCACGCGCTGCTGGGTCGGCGAAGCGAGGAACACGTCGGAGGCCGGGCGCGGCGCCACCGCTTTCGCTTCCTCAGGGGCGCGTAGCGTCGCGACACGAACGACGCCGGCCGCGACGATCAGCGCCGGCGAGCCCCAGCGCCACGTTCCGCGCCGTGCGCGGGCGGTCGCGCAAGGTGCGCGCGAGCGCCCACGCCGCGCCGAACGCGAGCGCCGCGATTCCCAGCGTGACCAGCGTTCCCATGACGTCGCGCGGCAGCACGTTGACGCGCTCGCGGTAGAACGTGATCGCGTGAACCGCCACGAGAATCGCAATCGGGGCGAACAGCGCGAACGCCGGCGCGAATCGCGCCGGAAACGCACGCACCAGGAGCGCGCCGGCCAGCACCGCCGCACCGGCCACGAGCGCATGCAGGACGAAGAAGAGGAACGCGAGCATGCCGTGTGCGCCGCCCCACGGCAGGAGATGATTCCGCTCCACGACGAACGCGAGCTCGAGGAGCGCGTATCCGATCGCGGCGATCGCAGCGACGGAGAGCGCGGACTTCCAGCTCACGGAAGGCGCCGCGTCGCTGCGGAATCGTGCATCGTCAAACGTTGAACCGGAACACGACGCAGTCCCCGTCCTGCATCACGTACTCACGACCCTCGAGTCGGAAGCGCCCGGTGTCGCGTGTGCCCGCCCAGGATCCCGGCGGCACGAAAGTCGTCGTAGGAGACGATCTCGGCGCGAATGAATCCGCGCGCGATGTCCGAGTGGATCTTCCCCGCCGCTTCCACCGCGGTGGATCCCTTTCCCAGCGTCCACGCTTTGCATTCGTCCTCGCCGAACGTGAAGAACGAGATGAGCGAGAGGACGTCGAACGTGGTGCGAATGACGCGATCCCGGCTGGGGTCCTTGATTCCGAGATCCTCGAGGAAGGCGCGCGCGTCGGCGTCCGACATCTGCGCGATCTCCGCTTCGATCTGGCACGCGACCGCGAGATACGGAATCCCCCACGCCGTGGCGTGGGCGCAGAGCGCGGCTTCCCCCGGCGTCCCCGCCTCGCCTCCCGCTTCGCGGCCCGCGTCCTTCTCGCCGACGTTGCCGACCAGGATCTGCGGCTTCTGCGTGAGGAACGCGTAGCCGCGGATCTTGTTCGCTTCCGCGGCCACCGCGGGAACGGACCGAATCGGGCGCCCCTCGTCGAGCGCTTCCTTCAAGTGCAGGAGAAGCTGCTTCTCTTCGCCGAGCGCCGCCTTGGAGAGGCCCTTCTTCAAGTCCGACTCGATCCGCTCCAAGCGCTTCTCCACGATCATGAGATCGGCCAGGAGAAGCTCCATCTCCAAATTGGTCGCGTCGCGCACCGGGTCGATGCGCTCCTCGGGGTGCGGCACCTTGGGGTCGTCGAACACGCGTACGACGTGCACCAAGGCGTCCACGGTCCTCAAGTCCGCGAGAAGCGCGGCGGTGCCCTTCTCCATGGATCCAGGCGCAATCCCGGGGATGTCCAGGAAGTCGACGGCGGCGCGGGTCTTCTTCTTCGGCTTGTGGAGGTCGGCGAGCCATTCCAGGCGTGCGTCCGGCACCTCGGTGCGCCCCCGATTCATTTCGGCGCGGGCGGCACCGAACCGGCCGGTCTCGGCCTTCCCGCGCGTGAGGGCGTTGAAGAGGGTGGATTTCCCCGAGGTGGGGATCCCGACGATGCCGACTTTCATTTGCACGTCCTCGTGAAGGAGCGGAAGAGGGTACAAGGGGCCACGAAGGCATGCAAGGCGCCGTTCGCACCCTCGCGGTCACGTTCGCGCTTCTCCCCCATCGCTGCGCTGCGTTAGATTCCCGGAGTGCGCGCCCTGCTTCTCCTCGCCATCGCATGCTCGGTCGTCCTCGCCGGCGCTCCGTCGGCGGCCGCACCACCGTTCACCTCGCACCGGCTCTCCAACGGGCTCACCGTCCTGCTCTCTCCGTCTCCGGCGCACCCGGTGGTCGCGCTCTCCGCGTTCGTGACCACGGGCGGGCGCACCGAGGACGAGCACTACCAGGGTTCTCTGCATTACATCGAGCACCTGGTCTACAAGGGCGGAACGCCGAACATGAAGCCGACCGAGTTCCGCAAGAAGGTCTCCACGATCGGGCGCGAGTCCGGCGGATGGACCTGGGACGACGAGATCAACTTCGGCTTCGAGGTTCCCAAGGAGAATTTCCCGGAGGCGCTGGCGATCTTCCACGAAGCGCTGCACGATCTGCGCTTCGAAGAACAATGGTTCGAGGACGAAAAGCGCGTCGTCCTTCAAGAAATGCAACAGGGACGCGAAGAGCCGAGCGATGCGCTCGGAGAAGCGTGGGAAGCGATCGCGTTCGCCGAGCATCCCTACGGCCGCTCCGTGATCGGAACGCAGGAAGCGATTCTCGGTCTGGAGATGCACGCCACCGAGAAGTACTACCGCGACCGCTTCACGCCCAATCACATGATCGTGTCCGTCGCCGGCGACTTCGAAGAGAAGGAGATGCTGGCGCAGCTCGAGAAGGCGTGGGGAAAGGACGCCAAGGGACCGGAGGATTTCGAGCTCGGAATCGTGGAGCCCGCCATTCGCGGACCGCGCCGGCGCGTCGAGTTCTTGCCGCAAGCGACGTCGGGAATGCTGCAGTTGGGCGTCGTGACGCCCGGAGGAGCGGACGCGGATGCACCCGCTCTCGCGCTGCTCGCGGAAATTCTCGGCGATCCTTCCGTCGGTTTGCCGCAATACCTGGAGCGCCAAGAGCCCTGGGTTTCGAACGTCTCCGCGAGCCACTACGCGATGCGCGATTTCGGACAGTTCAACGTGAACGCGCGCATGGATCCCGCGAAGGAAGCGGCGGTCGAAGCGTTCCTCGAGGACTTTCTGGTGACGTTCGACGTGACCAAGCTCCCGCCCGAGACGATCGAAAGCGCGCGCCGCGCGCTCTTGGCGGGCGAGGAGCGCGGGCGCGACACCGCCGCGAAGCGCGCCGAGCGCTTGGGCTTCCTCGCCAGTCGCTCGGGAGTCGAGGGCGCCGCCGCGTGGGCCGATCGCCTCGGCGCGGTCACCGCCGCGGAGATTCAAGCGGCGAAGGAACGCCACCTCGTGCCGCGCCGATTCGTCACCTCGGTCGTGTTCCCGGAGAGCTTCGATCCCGACAGCGCGGCCGTGGCGAAGGTGACGCCGCGCGCCCCCGAACGACCGCCGCTGCTCTCGCTCGACGCGCCGGGCGCGCTGCAGCCGCCGGCCGCGGCGCCGCTCGCATTCGAGACGTCGCCGGCGGTCGATGGAGTCACGAAGCTCACGTTCGCGAATGGTCTTTGCGTGCTGATCCGGCCGACGAGCGCGACTTCTCTCGTCGCCATTTCCGGGCGCATGCTCGGCGGCCAGTGGGTCGAGCCCGCGGGCCAGGTCGGAATCAACCGCTTCACCGCGGAGCTGGGGCTCGCCTCCACGCGTCGCTGGAACGAAGAAGGATTCCAGCGCTATCTGGCTTCGCTCGGAGCCACCGCATCGACCCACGTCTCGGTGGGCAGCCGCGCCAACACGTCGCGCAACGTCGACTACCGCGACGCGGGAGCGCACCACTACAACGGGCTGGCCACCCAGTGGAAGGAGCTTCTCGCCTGCCTCAAGGAATCGATGTTCTTCCCCGCGTTCGACACCGCCGAAGTGGAGCGCGTGCGCGCCGATCTGCTGACCGAGATCGGAGCCATCGAGGAGAATCAGCTCGAGCTCTTGAAGCAGGAGTTCTACATCCGCGCCTACTCCGGACATCCCTACGGGAATCCCACGGTGGGGACGAAGGAATCGATCACGTCGATCCGCCCGAGCGATCTCGCCAAGTTTCACGAGTCGGCGTGGACGCCGGACCGCTGCGTGATCGCGATCGTCGGCGACGTTCGCGCGGACGAAGTCGGAACGTGGATCGCGGCGCACTGGGCGGACGTCCCGGCACGGCGCGCAGGCCCGGTCGCGACGACGGCTCCGACGGGCTGGACGTTCGATCCTCCCGATGCAGTGCAAACGCTGGAGCGCGGGCGCGACTACTGGACCGTGAACTGGGGCAAGCCGGGCGTCGCCTACGGCGCGCCGAAATGGTGGCCGTCCACGGTGCTGAGCCAGGTCGCCGGCAACGATCACTTCTACAAGTACGTGTACGGAGAAGGCGTGTCCTATCGGAGCTGGGTGCGCTTCTGGCCGAACCTGGGTTCGGGAACCTGGATCCTGGAGAACGACGTGAAGCGTGAGCGCTTCGACGAGATTCTGGGAATGTTTCAAGATGACCTCGCGCGCTACGCATCGAAGGGATTCACGCAACAAGAGTTCGACGACGCCGTGCAGCGCCTGGTGAATTCCAAGATCCTGGATGCGCAGACGAACTCGATCCTGGCGTGGAATCTCGCGGTCACCGAGGGGAACGGCGTGGGCTTCACCGCGGAGACGAAGGCGGTGGAGAACCTGCGCGCCGTCGAGTACGACGGAGACGCAGGAGCTGGCGCGGGAGGTGTTCCCGCCCATGACGATGCTTCGCCTCGATCAGAAGATCGAGCTACTTCGAGATCGGCTTCGCGCCCCGCAGATCTTCGGGAACGGATTCCACCACTTCGATCGCCGCGGCCACGTCTCCGAACGGCGGCATCACGTAGACCCCCTGGCACATGGGAATGCAATCGGCGAGCGCTTCGCGGGCGATCGCGATTCCGGCGGCGCGCGCCGCCTCCGGGGACTCGGCCTGGGCCATCCGCTCGAGAATCGCGCTCGGGACTTCCATTCCCGGCACTTCGTTGGAGAGGAACTCGGCATTACGAAAGCTGCGCAGCGGCAGGATGCCGACGAGAATCGGAATGCGGCAGTGCTCGATGCGCTTCACGAAGCGCTCGAACACGCGCGGATCGTAGACCGGCTGGGTCATCGCGAACTCCGCGCCGGCTTCGACCTTGTACTCGAAGCGGCGAACCTCTTCGTCGAGATTGATCGCCGCGGGATTCGCCGCGCAGCCCAAGTGCAGTGCCGTTGGCTTGTCGATCGGGTTGCCGACGAGATCCTGCGCATGATTCAGTCGATTCGCGATCTGCATGAGCCCGATCGAATCGACGTCGAAGACCGCGGTGGCCGACGGATAGTCGCCGAGCTTCGGCGGATCCCCGGTGACGATCAGCACGTTGCGGACACCCGAGCGCGCCCGCGCCCAAGAGATCCGACTGCATGCCCAGAAGATTTCGATCGCGGCAGCAGTAATGGACGATCACTTCCATCCCGACCTCGCGCTCCGCCAGTACGGCGAGTGCCAGCGTGGACATGCGCGCCGAAGCGCGCGGGCCGTCGGGAATGTTCACTGCGTCCACGCCCGATTCCTTGAGCCGCGCGATGCGCGCCAGCGCTTTCGCGGGATCGGGACTCTTGGGTGGGGCGATCTCCACGGAGGAAACGAAACGCCCGGCGGCGATCTTGGCGGCGAGCCCCGACTTCAGTTCCCGCGCGACCGGCCGCGGCCCTTCCTCGCGAATCTCGATGCGCGGGGGCGGCGCCGGGACCGCCGTGCCGCGCACATCCTCCGGCGTGATCGAGCGCACCGCCGCGCGAATCGCGCGAATGTGCGCGGGAGTCGTCCCGCAGCATCCGCCCACGATGCGCACGCCGGAACGGAGAAAGCGCCGCGCGTACTTCGCGAAATATTCGGGGGACGAAAGGTAGAGATAGCGCCCCTCGACGAGCCGCGGCGTTCCCGCGTTGGGCATCGCGCACAGCGGCCGGCGCGTGAACTCGCGCATTACGTCGATCGCCTTCAGCATCGGCTGCGGACCGACCGAGCAGTTGAAACCGATGACGTCCGCGCCCCATTCGTCCAAGGACGACGCAATCTTCGACGCGGGATCGCCGAGCGCGGAAATGTCTTCCTCGGTGACGCTCATGAGCGCGACCACGGGCTTGTCGCTGACCTCGCGGACACCTCGAATCGCCTCGCGCATCTCTTCCAGGCGATGGAACGTCTCCAGAATGAAGAGGTCGACGCCACCCTCGGCGAGGGCCTTGGCCTGAACCGCGAACGCGGCGCGGGCCTCGTCGAACCCGATGCGGCCGATGGGCTCGATGGGAACCCCGAGCGGCCCGATCGAGCCTGCCACGTAGGCGACCTCGCCGGCGGCTTCCCGCGCGATCTCGGCCCCGCGCCGGTTGATCTCCGCCACGCGATTCCCGAGGCCGTGCGGCTCCAGCTTGAATGAGTTCGCGCCGAACGTGTTCGTTTCGAGGATCTCGGCCCCGGCTTCCAGATACTCGCGGTGGATCTCGCGGACCAGCTCCGGCGACGAGAAGTTCAGCTCGTCGAAGCATCGATTGATGAAGATGCCCTTGGCATAGAGCATCGTCCCCATCGCGCCGTCGCCGACGAGGGGGCCTTGCTCCAAGCGATCGAGGATGTTTTGCTTCATTGGTCCAGATTACGGTTCCGGCGGGAGGTCGGACCACCAAAAGAAAGAGACGGCCGTGAGCGCCGTCTCCCCTGTTCCGCCCGCGCGCGGGGGTCGATCGTGCGCGCGAACGTGCGTCCCATGCATCCTCAGAAGTCTCGAATCCCGGGTCGCTGCTCCCAGTCTTCGTTCGCGGGGTCATACCCCCCGGTGGAGAAATGGGTTCCGGAAAATTTTTCGAGGCGGCGAAGGACCCGATGCCGGCGGCGCCGTTCCTTGACATGGCCGCGACGGGTCCCGGATCATCGCGCCCTCGCTCCGGAATCCAATTTCATCCCCCACCGGAAGGAACTCGTCATGGTTCAAGAACGGGCGAACGCGGTCACGCTGAAGGGCAATCCGATGACGCTCATGGGAACACCGGTCCGTCCCGGGCAAAAGGCGCCGGACTTCACGGTGCTCGCGAACGACATGAGTCCGGTCACTCTCGCGAGCACCGCGGGGAAGACTCGGATCTTCTTGAGCGTTCCGTCTCTGGACACGCCGGTCTGCGATACAGAGGTGAAGACCTTCTCCAAGCGGGCCGGCGAGGTTCCGAACACGGAAATCATCGTCGTGAGCGTGGACCTGCCGTTCGCGCAGAAGCGTTGGTGCGGGACCGCGGGAGTCACCAACGTCACGACGGGGTCCGACCACCGGGACACGAGCTTCGGTCTCGCGTACGGCGTCTTGATCAAGGAGATCCGTCTGCTCGCGCGGGCCGCGTTCGTGGTGAATGCCGCCGGGGAAGTGACCTACGTGGAGCTCGTCCCGGAAGTCGGCGAACAGCCGAAGTTCGACGCGGTCTTGCAGGCTGCCAAGGAAGCTCAGAGCGTCCGGGCGTAAAGCTTCCGGCGAAAAAGAGCGAAGGCCGCTCCCCCCTTCGGAGGAGCGGCCCCTTTTTTCGCCCGGCGATCGTTTCGGTGCGCCCTGCCGGCGGTCGCTCTCGCGAACGCTGCTCTGCGCCCGCCCGCGCTAGCGCTGAATGATGACCTTCGCGGAAGCCGTCTCCCCGCGCGTCGTTTCCGCACGAAGGAAGTACAGCCCCGGGGCCACCATGTTGCCGCGCGCGTCGCGACCGTTCCAGACGACCTCGTGGTGTCCCGCCGCAAACGTTCCGCTTCCCGCCACCGCGACCTTTCGACCCGCCGCATCGTAGACGGTGATCGAGATGGCGGCATCCGCGGGAAGGGCGAACTGAGCAGTGGTGATCCCCGTGGAAGGATTCGGAGCCGACTGCACGGTCAGGCGATCGATCACCGAGGGAAGGTCCCCGACGCCCACGTCGTCTACGTCGGCGACCGACGTGGTCAGGTAGCGATAGGCGTGTCCCTCGTACGCTTCGAAGTGATCGGTGATCCAACCGTTCGAGGCGTACATGTAGCGACCGTTTTCATGGGGGAGGAACACACGACCGTTTCCGGCTCCCGGCAAGTAGATCCACGCGTTCCCCGCGTACCCGTTCCTGGAGATCGCAAAGACCGCCGTCTTGTTGTTCAGGAGGCGCTTTCCCGCGGCCTCCACGTCCGGAACGCTGGTGGTGATTCCGGAGACGTCGTTCTTGACCAGGAAGGGATGGAAGTACGCGATCTCGTTGATCACTTGCTTGATCACCGGCCAGTTCTGCTCGCCGTTGCCCTGAATGTGCGTCCAGTTCCAGCCCGCCCAGAAAATGCCCTTGGCCCCGTGAATGATCGAGGCGTACGCCTCCCAGCGCGCTTCCTTGAGGGGGATGTTCTTGAACGCCTGGATGATCATCCAGAGAGGTTGCCCGGGCTTGTTGAGCTCGAGGCGGAAGATGTCGGCGCCCACCGCGAGGCGGTCTAGGGGGCATTCCGGGTAGCCGAGCACGTTCCATTCCCCGCAGGTCCCGGGCCCGGCCGGGTAGGGATAGCTCGCGAACATCACCGCGTCGGTCGCATCGCGATACGAGATGATCTCGTCCTTCCACTGCTCGATGTCTCCCGAGAGGTGCACGGGCGCATGGTTCATCGCCACGACCGTGTAAACATGGTCGTGGATCTGATCGTACGTGTCGTACACGTGCGGGAAATCGATGTCGCCGATCATGTCGCGCGAGATGCACCAACCGGGCTCGTCGCGATTCGCGAAACCGGCGAAGGACTGCGGATTTCCGAGGCAATTCAGCAGCTGCTGGAGCTCGTTGGGCTCGTACATCCACTGGTCGACTTCGTACTGCGGAGTTTCCGGGTCGTCCCAATTCCACGTGTCCCCCGAGCCGAGGAGCAGCGTGTAGCCGGTCGCTTCCGCGGAATCGACGATCGCGGCGCAAGTCGGCGCCGTGTTCATGTACGCCCGCTCGATGTCCCAGACGATGTTTGCTTTCGACTGGCGAATTCGGTCGTTCCAATCCGAGTACCGATCCGACCCGATTTCGACGAGTCCGATGGGATAGATGATTTTCCCGTTCACGAGAAGGAGCCCATCCGGACGAATCGACGACGCTCCAGCCCAACGCGGCATGGCGAGGCCCAAAGTCAGGAACAGGGCCGGAAGAAGGAGTGCGGTCGTTGTGGGACGGATCGGGAAAGCTCGGCGAACGCGGTTGTAGCTAGGTGCCATCGGCGAGGGGCCTCCTGAATCGGGGCTTGGGGGTTCGGGGAGGACTCTGCCCACCCGAGGCGTCGACGCGGATTCTAGCGGGGCTGGTTCGGCGAACACAAGAGGCGGCAGGCCCTGTTCCGTAACGCCAGCGTTTGCAGGGCGGGCGGGAAAGGGCCGCCGCCTCATGGAGCGCTTGGCGCGCCCCCATTTTCTCCACTGAAGACTGGACCCGGAGCCTTCTCTTCCCGGGCTCGAAGGCCTTCGGGGGCCTCGACCGGTACACCGCACACTTCCTCACCCCTCAAGAGACTCCGGGTCACTCAACCAGTCTTCAGGTCGTCGTCACCTCCGCCAGATGGCCGGCGCTCGGGTCGGCCCTCGCTGCGCCTCTTCAGGGAAGAGAAGGCGCTCCACTCCGTCGAGCTCCTCCGCGATTCGGCGAAGCCGGCGCGGGGTCACTTCCCCGCGTTCGAGCGCGTCCAGGAGCCGGCCCGCGCCCGCCAGCGGAACCCGGCGAAGCATTCCCTTTCCCCGTGCCGTCAGCTCCGTCGGCACCCGGCGGCGATCCTCCTCGCTGCGGGTCCGCTGAATCAACCCCAGCTCGTCCAGCCGATTCATGCGGCTCTGCATCGTCGGCACCGACACGCCGAGCATCCGCGCCAGGTCGACCATGGTCAGACCCGGGTGGCTTTCCAGCAGCCGCAGCAGCAGCAGGAGCGGCGGCGTCAGCCGATGGCGCTCGGCGAGCTGACGCCGGTAGGACTCCCTGCGTTCGCCGAGACGGTCCACTCGGTCGATAATATGAATAATCTCAGTTCTCATACCTTATGGTTCTATTCGATTATCATAGTATTGGTCAACGAGAAAAATCGCGGTCCGGCGGTGATTCGAAGCGGGGGGAAAAGAAAAAGGCGGGGCCCGGCATCCACCGGGCGCCCGCCTCTTCGGCGCGCAAGCTCGCGGCGAGCTGGTCAGCGCAAAAGCAGCGTTCTCTGGGAGGCTTTTCCATCGGGTGAGTCGAGCTTCACGAAGTAAACGCCCGCGGGAACGGGAGCACCTGCTTCGGTTCTTCCGTCCCACGTTACCCGATAGGTTCCGGCGCCCAACACCGACTCCAAGAGAGTCGCCACGCGGCGGCCGGAGACGTCGAACACCTGGACGTGGACCGGCCCCGAGCTCGGAAGCGAGAAGCTCAGCGTCGCGGACTCACCGAGGCGGAACGGGTTCGGCCGCGGAGCATCCAAGCGAAGCTTGCCGCCGGGGAGCACGACCGGCGCATCCGTCCCGGGTTGGGTCGTGACCTCGTAGAGCATGAAGTCGTCGAGACCCGCCTCGGTGATCGAGCCCTGACCGGTGTCGCGTGCCGTGAACTTGAACTGCGTCAGTCCCGAGGGAGGACCCAGCGGAATGTCGACGTTCACCCAGGCAGGCGTGGCCACGTCGGTGTTCTCGATCGCGATCCAATTCGCTCCGCCGTTCGTGGTGAGCTCCACGGTCCAGAAGTCCGTCGTCGGATTCGTGGTCACTCCGCTCACGTACCAGCGCCAGTAGCTCACGCGCGGATTCGTCATCCCGATCGTGCTGAACATCGGCGAGGTGAGGATCGTGGCACCCCCGTCGACGTCATTGTCCCCGATGCCTCCGCCGCTGAGCCCGGTGATCCAGGCATTCACGCCGGGGGAAGCAGTGTGGTCGTCTCCGGTTTGGACGGTGCCTCCGTTGGTCGGTTCGGGATTCCCGATCTGCCACCGACCGACCGAAACGCCGTTGATCCCGGTGATGGCCCACAGTCCGGCTCCGCTCTCGAACGGCGTGAACACCGGCGCCGCGGGAAGCGCGAAATTGATCGTGTACTCGGAACCCACGACCACGTTCATATCGATGCGCTTTCCGTTGAAGCCGAACGCCGTGGCGATCAGCGTCTGCGGACCCGCCGGCACGGACGGGAAATCGTAGTGTCCCGCACCGTTCGTGAACAGGGACAGCGGCGTCGATTGCACCTGCACGCGAGCTCCGGCGATCGGGGCGGAGGTGATCTGGTTCGTCACCGTTCCTTCGATTCCGCCTCCCAGAGACTGGAGGGCGACGTTCACGATGATTGAGCCGCCGCCGTTGACGTTGATCGGAAGCTGCTGCGTCTGATACCCGAACGCGGAGACCACCAAGGTCTGGGCACCGGCCGGCGCGACCAGCGCGTACTGACCCAAGTCGTTGGTGAGCACGGGCGCACCGCCTCCCAACACCTGCACGGAGGCCCCGGCGATCTTCGTCGCCGGCTCACCGGCCTTGGTCACTTCTCCGGTCACGTTTCCGGAGCTGGGAACGTGCTCGAGGACGAAGAGCCCGCCCTGAATGTCACTCGCGACGAAGAGATTCGGGTGCGTGCCGAAGTACGGGAATACGCCCCAGCATCCGTCGAACGTCCCGCCGTCGTTCGGCGCGTAGGTGTCGTAGGAAGCGACTTCGACCACGTCGGTGCGGTTGGTCAGGTCCAGGATCTTGACGCCGATCGTGTAGTGGGAGACGTAAGCGAGCTCCCCGTCGATGTGCACGTTGTGCGGAATCGGCGCCGTCGGAGTGGCCCGGTACGCATCGGCTTGCGTGATGTTCAACAGATTCGTCACGTTCCAGAGCCGCACGCTGGACCCACTGGTCTCGTCCGTGGTCATCACGTAGTTGCCGTCGCTGGTGGTCCAGGCGTTGTGCGTGAACGCGTCGGGATAATTCATGATCGATGCGAGGGGCGTCGCCGGCGGAGAAGGATTCGTGGCGTTCAAGATGTCGCATCGTTCGTCGAAGATGCACGCCGCGTAGATGCGGTTTCCGTCCTTGTGGCAGTCGTGGACGTAGCGGGTTTCCCAGCTCCCGATCTCCACCGGAGCGACCGGATTGGCGAGGGAGAGAACCCGGATGCCGCCCGCGCCCAAGTTGGAGCCGTTGATGAAACAGCGCGCCGTGGCCGCATCGATGCGAATCGAATGGGCCGAGTCGAACCCGGTGTAGTTCGCAAGTCCCACCGGGTTTTCCGGATTCGCGAGATCCACGATCTCGAGACCTCCGCCGGCCTCGGTGACGACGTAGGCGTAGTGGGAGTACGACACCACTTCACGCCACGTGGACGTGGGACCGGGAATGAATCCCGTCTCGTAGGGATTCGCCGGGTCCTCGAGGTTCACCACCGCAAGTCCGGTGGTGGCCCCGAGGAGTGCGTATTCCCGACCTTGAGGGTCGGTGTAGCCCCAAATGTTCGCGTAAGCGACGTGTTCGTCGAGCTGTGCATGGAAGAGCACATTCACGGCCGCTCCGGCCGTATCGAAGCCGCCCACCGCGAGCACCGCCCCGCTCAAAGCGAGAGCCCACGTTCCCTTCGTTCGAAGCAAGTTGCGCATGACGTGGACCCTCACGAAAGGGCTCAGTCGAGCCGGACCATCTTACGTGTGCGAATCTGGTCGTCGGTGACCAGCTGGGAGAAGTACACGCCGCTGGCGACGCGCTTCCCGGTGAAATCGTTTCCGTCCCACACCACGCTGTGCGCGCCCGCTTCCAGCTCGCCGTCCTGCAGCACGGCAATGCGCCGTCCCGCCACGTCGAACACGGAAAGCTGCACGTGCGTCTTCGCGGGAATCGAGAACGCGATTCCGGTCACGGTCGCAAACGGGTTCGGGACGTTCTGCGAAAGCTCGAGCGGGATGCGCGGCGCATCCACGTGCGGTACCCCGGTGGCCGAGCCGCCGTCGTAGATGGTGAAGTCGTCGACCGCCGCTTCGACGACCTGACCTTGGCCGAGATCCTGTGCCGTGAAACGGATCTGGACCGCGTTGTACGACCCGAGAAGACCGCTCAGGTCGAAATCGCGTCCGATCCAGTTCGGCTCGTTCACCGACGTGCCTTCGAGCTCCACCCAGCTGGCACCGCCGTTGCCCGTCGCCTCGACGACGAACTCGTCCCCTTCTTCCGTCTGGGCGTACCAGCGGTAGTAGAAGACGTGCGGTTCGCTCATCGAGGAGAGATTGAAGGCGGGCGAGACGAGCCGCGTCGCGCCGTTGTCCACGTCGTCATCGCCGAGTCCCCCGACGGATGCATTCCCGGTAATCGCGCATTGGTTCTCGGGATCGAGCGTGTGATCGAACTCGGTTTGGAACGGCACGCCGTTCGAATACGTTCCGAAGGGCTCGCCGAACACCCAGATGCCGCTCGAGGTCGAGGGGTCGCTGTTCACGGTCCAGCCCGGAACCGCAGCGAAGTCCTCGTACACCGGAGCCGGATCCAACGCGATGTTCCGCGTCGTGATGTTTCCTGTCGTGATCGTCACGGAGAAATTCGGCGGAACGAAGAAGCCGTAGCGGAGCACGCGGAGCTGATACGCGCCCGAGGGAACGTCGGGGAAGGAGTACTGCCCCGCCGCGTTCGTGGTCGTGGTGAGCGGGGTCCCCACGAGGGAGAGCTCGACCGCCTGGATCGGCGCGAGCCGTGATCGAGTTCGTCACCGTTCCCGAGAGTCCGCCCGCCGGCAGCTTCGTCATCACCACCGGGGTCGTCACCGTGCCGTTCGGCGCGACGTTCACGTTGATCGACGTGGGCACGTGACCGAACGCGGAGAAGTCGACGATGTTTCCCGCTCCCGGGAAGCACGCGAACCGGTACTGGCCGTTGGTGCCGGTGGTCTGGGTCAGCTCGAGGTTCGTGTACTCGACCGTCGCGTTCGCCAGGAAGCCGCCCGCCGAAGACGACACGGTGCCGTCGATTCTGCCGGCGTTCGCGTCGTACTGCATCAAGAAGAGCCCGTTGGAGATGTCGCTCGAAGCGATCAACCCGCTCGGGAAGTGCGGGAACGTGCCCCAGTTCCCCGAGTACGTGCCGCCGTTCTGCGGAAACGTGTCGAAGTACCCGATCTCGGTGACGTTGGCCGGCGTGGAGATGTCCAGCAGGCGCGTGCCGCGCGTGTACCACGAGACCGCCGCCATGTTGCCCTGGATGTGCGGATTGTGCGACGAGGTGGTCGGCGCGGGATTGTAGTCGTCGACGACGGTGATCGCGGTGGGAACGGAGACGTTCACGACCTTGACGCGCCCGCCGGTCGTTTCCTCGGTGATCATCACGTGCGCGCCGTCGCCGAAGGGCCACGACGAGTGCGAAGCCCCCGTAGGATCAAAGAACGCGGTGCCGAGGCCGACGGGGTTCGCGGGATTGTTCAGATTGAGGAGACGGAATCTCCCGACGTTGATGAGATTCACGTGGACGATGTTTCCCTCGACCGATCCGTCGTGCACGTACTCGTTGTCCCAGCGTCCGATTTCGACGAGATTCGTGGGGTTCGTGCAATCGAGGATCTGCAAGCCGCCGTTGGCGTTGTCCGCATTGCCGCCCATCACGTAGAGGAGCTTGCGCGCACGATCGCCGAACACGGTGTGGGAGTTCCCCACGGTCGCGTTATACACGCCGACGAGCGTGGGATTCGCGGGATTGTTGATGTCGACGATCTGGATCCCGCCGCCGCCTTCCGTCCCGAGGTACACGTAGTTCCCGATGTCGAACGCATCCCGCCACGAGCTGGGCGGACCGGAGATCACTTTGACCAGGACCGGATGAACCGGGTCCTCGACGTCGTACCAGGCCGAGCTGGTGGTGGTGTGCAGGATGACGTACTCGCGACCGTTGTTCCCGACGAAGCCCCAAATGTCGCTGTAGCCGCTGAACTCATCGCGGTGAGAGAGAAGGACCACGTTGTCCGAATCGTAGATCTGCGCCGACGATGGAGGAGCGGCGACGAACGAAGCGAGGATCGAGAGGGCGAGCGTGAAAAGACGCCGGCCCGTGGAACCAAACGGCATCGGAACCCCCCGAAGGAGATGGGTGAAACGGCTAGCTGTCCGAGCGCCCAGGGGAGGAGTCTGGAGGGATCGCGGAACGCTCAGTCCGCGACCATTCTAGCATCGAAGGGGTCGAATTGCGACAACCAGGCCCGGCGGCGGGAGGCCGTGGCCTCGAACACGCGGAGCGCCAGATCCTCGAACGCGGCGGACGCCTTTTCCCCGCGGCGGGAGAGCACGGTCCCTGCCACTCGACAGGCCTTGTCCAGTCGATGTTCCTGCCAGGCGCCATCGCCGCCCCACGCGAAGCTCGGGATTTCCTTGGGGGGAAGCCGGCGCCGAACACGTTGGCGAACGCACCGACCACCGTGCCCGTGTTCAGCATCGTGTGAATGCCGGTCTTGCTGTGGTCGCCGATGAAGCTGCCCACATGTCGCGAGCCGGTCGCGATCTCTCGGCCGGCCACGACGATTCGCACCTCGCCGTAGTTGTTCTTGAGATCCGAAGTGTCCGTGGCGGCGCCGAGGTTCACCCAGGAGCCCAGATACGAATGGCCCAGAAAGCCGTCGTGCTGTTTGTTGGAGAATCCCTGCACGATCGATCCCTCGATCTCGCCGCCGACTTTGCACACCGGTCCAATACAGGTGGCGTGAGCGATTCGAGCGCCCGGCTTCACCAGAGTGGCGCGCCCGATCGCAACGGGGCCGGCGATCACCGCGTTCGACATCACGTGCACGTCGGGGCCGATCAGGATCGGGCCGTCGCGCGCGTCGAGGACGACCCCGGGATCCACGCGGACGTCGCCTCCGAGGCGAATGCGCTCCGGACGAAGGAAGTGAGTGCCGGGGAATGCGTGCGCCGCCGGCTCGGGCATCGCGTGGACGTAGGCTTCGAAGTCTTCGGCGATCGCGGAGGCGGAGCCGCTCACCAGGTCCGCCAGCGTCGCGGGGACGGCAGCGTCCGCGGGAGCCGAAGTGTCGCGGACGTCGAAGCCCAGCGCGGCGAGATCGGTGGACCATGCGGGATCCGGATCTCCGCGGCTCGCATCCAGGATCGAGCGCCCGGCGGCACGCATCAGGCGGGCGATGAGCCGCGCCGCTCGATCGCCGGACGCGCGCGCGGCTACGAGTCTCCCGTTCGCGAGAAGCGCGACACCGGCCTCCAGCGTGCGGATCTCGGCGGAGAATTTCGGCGAAGGGCGGCCGAGCGCAGCGGCGATGAACAAAGTGTCCGGCGCGTCGGCGCGAGCACCTGATTCACTCTCCCCGCCCGGCACCACACGAGCGCAGTGCCCAGCTTCTCGCTCCAAGGGCGCGAGATCGCCGCGGCAGAGGATGCCCACCTCGCGATCGGGGAACAGGCGCTCCCATCTCTCGCGATGCGTCCACACTCCGACTCGAAGCTCGCCGACCGATCGAAACAATGCGACCGGCTCGAAGCGGCAAGCCGTCTCGTCTTCGAAGAGGAGAAGATGCCCTCGAATCAAGGGCTCACTCGTCTCCCGTGACGCCGGGCAGGGCGGCTTCCGGTTTCACGCGCAGGACCACGATGCCGGTTGCGAACTTCGCGCGCGCCGCATACTCCGCGAGCGGCTCGTCCACGACTTTGCCGGCGCGCGACGACGCGTGCCGCTGGAGCAGCGCGCCCGTCTTGGGATCGCGCACCAGCAGCGCCGTGTGCGCGATGTCCAATCCGTCTTTCTTCGCCACCCAGAGCACGAGGTCTCCGCTGCGCAAACCGTCGCCGGATGCGGCGATCGCCGCGGTCGGAATCATCGCGAACTCGATCGTTCCGGGATCATCGAGACCGGGGCGAGGCTCGGCCCCTTGATCACGCAGGAACGTGGCGCGGTCGATGGTCTTGCGCACCGTCTCCACGCTCTTCCCGCCGACTTCGGTGGTCACGTCGTCGAGGAGCCATGCGTTCGCCGGCACCCAATCGCGCATGGTGAAGTGGTTGCGCGTGACGAATCCGACCTCGCCGTTCTCGTAGCGAATCTCATCGAGAATGCGCAGGAACTCGCTCTCCGTCCGCCGCGCGGAAAGTGCCAGCGCCAGCGACTCTTCGAGATAGGTCACGCAATCCGCACGGGAGAGGTCGACGCGCGGGTCCGGATCGGGACCGCCGGCATCTCCTTCCCCGAGCGGACCGCCGGCGTACGGGATTCCGAGAAGGAGCCGCGACGCCTCCACGAATCGATCGACGAGATCCGGCGTTCGCAGCTTGGGCTCGAGCGCGCTCCATTGGGGAGGAACGCCGTCCGCCGGAGACGAGCACGAAAGCGCCAGTGGAGAACCGAGCGCCAGGGCGATCGGCGAGCAGGCGCGCGGCGACTCCGCGTTGGAACCTCGATGCGCGCATGCCCGCCCTCCCGGCGAAACCGTCGAATTCGGCGAAGGAGACGACAGGTCGGAGAGTAGGGGCACCCCGATCGCCCGGCAAGGGAGAGTCGTCCTCGAGCTCGAGATCCGCCGGGAGAGTCGGGAAGTTTCAGCGCATCACGACGATCCTGGCGGCATTCGCGGAGCCGTTCGCGAGCCGCACGAAATACACGCCGGGTGCGACGCGCTCCCCGCCGATGTCGCGCAGATCCCAGCTCGCTTCGGTCCTTCCCCCACGTCGTTGGCAACGATTCGAGCCGCAAGACGCCCGCTCGCATCGACGACGTCGAACGCCGTCGGGACGCCGCGCGCACCGGCGAGATCGATGCGCACCGTCTGACGCGCGGGGTTGGGCGCGATCGTCCAGAGGGCGGTTGCGGTCACCACGGGAGCGCCGGTTGCCCCGGCGGATTCGTGCACGACGATCCGGCCCGGCACTGCGGCCCCCAACACATCCTGGGTAATCGCCGTGCCGTTGGATCCGGGCCACGCGATCCGGAGATCGGCGGAGCGAGCGCGGGAGAGCTCGGCGGAGCGCGATCAGCGCGCTCGGGACTTCTCCGCGTGGAGTGGCCGGTAGTAGCGCGTCGTGCGCAGCCGATAGAGCATGTCGTTCAGTCCCCACATGCCCAGGTCGTCGCACTTCCAGAGCACCTCGAAGACCACGAGGTATTCGGGAATGGACTGGCCGTTGGAGAAGACGCGGAGGAACTCGTCCCAGTGCGCCGACTTCGACGCCGAGGGAGCGTCCATCCGATCGAGACGGCCGGCGACGTGCACGTTCCAGAGACAGAGGAATTCCTCGTCCTGATTCTCCGGAATGCCCCACTCCTGGACGTCGCGCCACTGGAGGAGCAGCCGGAAGAGGACTTCCAGCGTCGATGCCGAATCGAACGCGTTCGCGTGCACCGAAGATTTCAGGTCGCGCTTGCGAGGATCGCGACGATGCTTCTCTTTGAGAAAGTGGTCGAGCTTGAGATGGAGCCGAACGCCGCCGTTGGAGTAGACCTCGATCGAGTCCGCGGGATTCTTCGCGGCCTGCGGACCGTAGTCGACGACGTCGATCATCACGCTCTGAAGCTTGCGCGTCATCTTGAGGCGCGTGACCACGCGCTTCACGAGCGGAGCCGTCTTTTCGGCGAACGGAAAGTCCGCCTGTGCGAACGCCACCTTCATCGAGGCACCTCCCAGCGAGGAAGGCCCGGCCGCCTTCCCGTCTTCCGAAAGGCTCGCGGCGAACCGGGTCGGTCCATCGCATCTCGTGAGGTCCTATCGGCGGGAAGGAGCGGAACCTGAATGATTTTGGCGGTGGCTGACGCGCTCCCCCCGAGAAGGGCTGCGCCGCTTGCGCGCTTTCCCCAGACGTCCTAGGTTGATGCGCGGAGGGAACGCTTGGTGACGAACGTTCGAACGAATCATGGATCGAGATCGAATTTCGCAGCGCGCGCGAGAGTGCTGGCCGGCGCGTTAGCCCTCGTCACGGCCTGCGGTTGCGGGAAATCGGAAAAGGCGCCGCTGCCGGGGAGCGAAAGCTCGCCGAGCACTTCGGATGGCGGCCGTTTCGAAAGAAGCCGCGATCGCCGAGCCCATGCGCATGCCTCCCCCGGGCATGCCCAGCGCGTCGGGGACGTCGGAAGAGATCGAGACGGGTGTCGAAATTCCACTGAAGCTCACCGGCATCGGCAGCAAGCAGGAGCTCGATCACGCGCTCGCGCGCCTCGACGATCCTGCGCTTCGTGCCGAGTTCGAGCGGGGCTTTCGATTCTCGTTCTCGAACGACAAGGCCATACGCCGCTACGCGCGAGGCCATTCCCGCGATGGAGAAAGTTCTCGCGGCGAAGCCGGATTTCGCGCCCGCGTATCGCGTGCTGGCCTACGACCATTTCAACACCGGCGGCGGAATGGCCAAGTCCACGGAGCTGTACGAGAAGGCGGTGGCCGCGGATCCCGAGTACGGGGAAGCGCACTACGCGCTTTCGTTCATGCTCACCCAGTCCGACATGACGCGGGCGCGCACGCACTTCGAGAAAGCGATGGCGCTCGGCATTCCGGACGAGCGCAACCTGCGCGAGCAGTTCTTCAAGTAGCGGAGCGCCGCCGCGGCTCCGGGCGGGCCGCGCTCAGACCGGGTTCGGCACGTCCAGGAAAACCGTGTCGAGCCCGTGCTCGCGGGCGATGCGCTCGGCGAGCGAGCGAACACCGAACGTCTCGGTCCGGTAGTGGCCCGCGGCCACGAACGTGATCTTCCCCTCGCGCGCCGTTTCCTGGATGAACTCGGACGCTTCGCCGGTGAGATAGGCATCGACGCCCGCGTCGATCGCCTGATCGATCTCCCCTTGTGCGCCGCCGGAAACGACACCGAGCGTGCGCACCGGATCAGGACCGAACGCGAACACCAGTGGATCGCCGCCGAACAAGCGCTGCACGCGATCGACGAATGCCCCGTGCGAAAGCGGTTCGCGCAATCGTCCGCGGCGCCCGATCTTCGTGCCGCGGTACTCGGCGAACGGCTCCACGTCGACGAGCTCCAGTGCGCGCGCGATGAGCGCGTTGTTGCCGTGCTCTTCGTGCGCATCGAGCGCCAAGTGATACGCGAGAAGCGTGATTCCGTGATCGAGAAGAAGCTGCAGGCGCTCCTTGAGGCGGCCGCGAACCACCCTCGAATCGCGATCCCAGAGCATTCCGTGATGGCAGATCACCGCGTCGGCCTTGCGCTTCGACCGCGCGGCGGAAGAGCTCGGCGGACGCGGAAACGCCGACCGCCACCTTGCGCACCTCCTCCTTGCCCTCCACCTGAAGTCCCTGTGGTCCGTAGTCGGGAATGGAGGAGACGTCGAGAAGGTCGTCGAGGAATCGAACGAGGTCGTCGCGGCGCATGGCGGAAACGTAGCACAGAGCCCGATGGCGCTCCTCCCTCCGGACCTCGAGGGATCCATGCCCCTAGCATTGGCCCCCTCGCATGGGCTACTGTCGAGGCCTCGATCATCGAGCCGTGCCCTCGTTTCACAGGATTCCGAGCCCATTACAACAGGAGCCTTTCCATGAGCCTTCGCAACCACTCGTTTCGTTCGGCCGGCGGGGCGCTTCTCGCGCTCGCGGTCGGAACATTCATCGGAACGGCGGCCGTCGCACAGACGCCGAGCCCGAACAGCGCCGTGCTTTTGCTGCGCGTGTTCAACGACTGCCCGTTCTCGGTCTTGACGACGCAGAATCTCTATCCCGCCGGGATCCTCATCCAGGATGCGAACTTGTCCTGCGCCGGCTTCGCCAATTTGCACCTGTGGCAGTTCTCGGAAGACGGAGCCACCGGGGTGCTCTTCCCGAACAATTCCTGCTTCGAGTTCGCGGCGACCCTCTCGGTCTTCGGCCCTGCGGAGGGAGAAGGCGGATTGCAGATCTCCCCGTGGTACTCCGACACGGATGGTCGCTTCAACGTCCGCACGACGGACGGTGAGATCGCCTGCTTCGGAGGACGGCTTCCGTTCTACTCGTTCACCGCGCAGCACGGGCTGCATTACACGAAGGGCACGGAGATTGGCCTGCACATCACGTATCTGCCGAACGGGCTTTCGCTGGGGAGCCCGGGCACGATCGAGTACGAAATCGATTATCAAGGGAACCACTACACCAGCGGGCCGCTCGCATTCGACGAGGGCAATCCCGACGAAGACCCGCCCTACGGGCTTTGGGGAATCCTGAACGACTCGCAGGCGGGCGGACACTTCCAGCCGTTCCTGCAGGCCGGGAACCCGAATGCAGCGCTCACGGCCGATTGGAAGGACATCACGTTCAATGATCTGTGCGAGCCGGTTTCGGTGGACGCGGCAAGCTGGGGACGTGTGAAGGGTTTGTATCGATAGGAGTGATGCAACAGCACACGACGCCGTCGCGTCGCGTGCAAACGATTCGGGCCCCGGAGGGGAACCTCCGGGGCCCTTTCGTTTCTACCTGACGATGAGAACGGCGCCGGCTACTTCAACATCACCAACTTCTGAGTCGCTTCGAAGTTTCCCGCCGTCATCCTCACGAAGTACACGCCGTTCGTGGCGCGTGCCCCGGATTCCTCGCGGCCGTCCCAGTGACGCAGGTGAACGCCCGCGTCCAGTGGCTCGTTCGCCAGAGTGCGAACGCGGCGGCCGAGCACGTCGAACACATCGATGCGCACCCCACTCCGCGCCGGCAGCGAGAATCGAATGCTGGTCGATGACGCGAAAGGATTCGGCGTCCCGCCGGCGAGGGAGAAGCCGTAGGACGCTGCGACGACGGGAGCATCCGTGCCGATGCACCCGGGGATGTGGCCCGGGGGAATCACGATGCCCATATCCTGCGACAGGACGCGTCCCATCAAGCACGCGCGTGCGGCATCCGAGAGGAGCGCCGAAACGTCGAACCCGGTGGTGACGGCAACGCCGTCGTCCGGAGTACCGAACGTTCCGTCGATTCCGCGTCGGACGTTCTTGATCACGGAAGCCCGGTTGTTGTCAGCCGGCTGAGAGCTGTCCGTGTAGTTGGCGAGGATGGTGTTCTGAGAACCGATGGCCGGAGCCGACAGCGTGAGCTTGTCGAACGACCACCGACGCGGGCACTCACCGTAGACACCCAGCTCGACGTTCGCGAGCGAGGTCCCGGCGGCTCCCGTGGTGTTCAGCACGCGATCCAACGTCTCGTCGTCCGCGGCGTTCGGGAACGAGATCCCGAGGTAGTCGCCAAGGAAGCCGATCGTGGAGTCCGCGTTGTTACCGCCAGCGCCGTGGTGGAACGCAATCTCGTTACCGGTCGCGAACAGGTTCCCGTTCCGGTCGAGATACGTCTTCAGCTCGAGGCGGGTCGTATCGGCGAACGAGTACGCATCCAGATCCAGCTGCGGCCAGATCAGAACGTCGTACAGCGGTGCGCCGAGATCCGACATGAATCCACCGAGACCCAGCGACGTGTTTGACGTGCCGCGAGGCTCGCACTGCACGCTCGATCCGGCACCCTGGACGTCGTACTTGTCCCAGTTTGGAGCCGTCTCGGATCCACCGAACAGAAGCGTCAGCGCACCTTCGATCAGGTTCTCCGGTACGTCGAAGACGGGTTCTTCGAAGTCCCCGAAGCCTGCACCGCCGGTGGCAACGAATCCGTCTGAGTTCTCGAAGTCGACCGCGGTGCGACCGCCGACGTCGTCCACGAGAAGGATCCTCTGTGCACTCGGAGTGAGTTCGCCGAACGGAAGCACCGAGAACTCGAAGTAGATCGGCGACGCATCGTCTGCCGTATTCGGCCAGACCTGCACGTTCGCCCCGTTGTCGGTCACCTTCGAGTAGTACTGCACCGTCGTCGCTGCCTTCCAGATGAGGCGGTTGCCCGCCGGCGGGAAGGCGTCATTCACCGTGCCGTCGTCCCGACCGATGATGGCACGGTACGTGCCTTCATCCGTGAGAGAGCGGATCCGGAACCGCATACGACATGTCGATCTTGTTGAACGCACCAAAGGCCACGCCGCCGTTGTCGTGACGCCACCAGAGGTCGACGTTCGACGCATTCACGCCGTTGAAATCCTGGACTTGCACGCTGAGTGAATCGGCGTTGGCGAAATCGCGGGTCGCCGGCGCGACCGTATCACCCCCGCCAGATGCCCTGTTCGGCGTTCTGGAGGAACGGCGTGTGCGCGGGATCCGAGCGAGAGAACGTGTCTGCGAAGATGTCGATGGCGCGGGCCGTGAACACGTGCGTTCCCTGACCGTCGAAGCTTCCGAACGACACGTTGTCGATGAGGTATTGCACTACCGTGCTTGCCCCATTCGAAGTCGCCGGGCTTGTTGATGTCGAGCATTTCCCAGGCAACCTGAAGCGAATCGATCGAAGTGCCCAGGAAACGGGAGATGTCGTCGTTCGGTTCATGTTCCAGAACTCGCAACCCGAAGTCCTCGAAGTCGTTCGGACCCCACGGCGACCAGCCGGTTCGCCGCGTCAAAAGACGGACGAGCTGGGTCGTGT
This sequence comes from uncultured Gemmatimonadales bacterium, assembly GCA_963725045.1. GTDB lineage: Bacteria > ARS69 > ARS69 > ARS69 > ARS69 > CAVRWY01. The sequence goes on along the minus strand of CAVRWY010000002.1, from coordinate 245,417 downwards.
AGTCGTGGACTGCGGGTCCAAGCAGAGGTACTCAGCGTACTCCACGACTCCGCCCGTCCATTGTTGCAATTGATGCGCGGAGAAACGAGGAAGAAGTTGAACCCGTTGGCCGGGATCGCTCCGCCCGCCGGCTTCGCCGCCCACATCCAGTCATCCGAGAAATCGCAGGTGTTGCCCTTGTTCGAGTACTTCGGATCGAACTCGAGGTGCCACCCGTCGTAGGTCTCACCGATGAGTCGCCGGACGAACGTGACCGGCGTCCGAGAATGGTCTCGCCGGCCACGCGCGGTTGTCAGATGAACGCCGTTCGTTCCGTCTCGAACGTCTCCGCCGCCGTACCGTCGTCGTCGACCGTGAGGACGATGTTGTCGACCGCCGAGTGGCCGTCCGTGTCTCCTGCCGTCCTCGTCGGACCAGGCACCGTCGGAGAACGCACGCCAGCGGACTCGAATTCCGCCGCCGCTTTCCCGGAATCGTGAACGTCACGTTCGCAATCCACTCGGAGTGGTTGCTGCCGTTCCAGTTGATGTTGCCGCCGCCAGGATTGAACTGGTCGGAGTTCTCGAAGAAGTCCGTCCCGCAGCAGCGGCCCGTTCCACCCTCGGTGATGCAGTGGTTCCCGGAGATCGAGTTGAACACCGCGGGAGGTCCGGACGGATACGCCTTACGCAGGAACGACCAGGTCGTTCCGCTGTTCGTCGAGTACTCGACGTACAGGTAGTCGTAGTTGCATTCGGTGTCGTAGCGGACGTCGAACTTGATGGTGGACGCGCCTTTCGTCGTTCCCGCCGCGCGGAGCTCCAGCGCGTAGTTCCAGTCGTCGCCGTAGCCCTTCTGGCGGATCCAGAAGTCGATGTCGCTGCACGCCGCGTCGTTGTTCGAGTAACCCGGCGACCCGACGATGCTGTCGCAGCCGGCCCACGCGTTCCACTTGGACGCGTTCGGATTCATACGCGACATATGCCACTTGGAAGCCGGTGTCACCGGCGGATCGAACTTCGACCAGTGGTTCCAGGTACTGCCGCTGGGATCGCTCTCCCAGTGCTGTCGCCGCCCGGACCCTCGAAGCACCAAACGTGTTCGATCGTCTGTCCCGCGCCTGAATCTTCGATATCCGCAGGAGAGCAAGGCGACGCGCCGGGTGGATGAACCCGGATCCAAGTCGTGTCTCCGCCGGAGTGGATGAACTGTGGGAGATCGCCCCCCTCGCGAGACGTGCCTTGCTGCTGATCATCGGAGGGCGCTGGCGTTCGCGCCACCGTCACGCCAATCCAGCAGGCCGTGAATGCAGACACCAGAAGGGCGACGCGGATGGTGTCAATCCTCAGCACGGGCGCATTCCTTCTTGCTGGAGCAAGGAGGAGGGGACGGCAAGGGGGCGGGCCGACCGCCCCCTCGGAATACAAAGAACGAGACTACTTCAACATCACGAGCTTCTGCGTCGCTTCGAACGTGCCCGCAGCCATTCGCACAAAGTACACACCGTTCGTCGCGCGCGCCCCGGAATCTTCGCGACCGTCCCAGTCGCGCACGTGAGTACCGGGGTCGAGCCGCTCGTTCGCCAGAGTGCGCACCCGGCGACCGAGCACGTCGTACACGTCGACGCGGACCGCAGTCCGCGCCGCCAGCGAGAACCGAATGCTGGTCGTCGACGCGAAGGGATTCGGCGTCCCGCCGGCGAGCGAGAAGCCGTAGGACGCCGCGGCGATGGGCGCGTCGACCCCGTTCGCGACGCAGGAGAGATTTCCGGCCGGGATCAGAATTCCCATGTCTTGCGAAAGCACGCGTCCCAGGACGCATGCCCGCGCCGCATCCGAGAGCATTGCGGTGAGGTCGAAGCCGAAGAGCGCGGCGACTCCGTCGTCCGGAGTTCCGAACACCCCATCGACTCCGCGGCGGACATTGCGAATCGTGCTCGCGCGTCCGTTGTCGGATGCACCCCCATCCGTGTACGTGGCGATCACCAGATTTTGCGAGCCGACCGCGGGCGGCGCCAGCGTCAGCCGGTCGAAGCTCTCGGCGGAAGCCGCAGTCCCCGTAGAGCCCGACCTCGACGCCCGCCAACGACGTCCCCGCGACCCCGGTCGAGTTCAGCACGAGATCCTCGGTGTCGTCGTCCGCCTTCGATCGGGAAGGAAGTGCCCAGGTAATCGGCCAGAAACGCGGGATCCGTTCCCCCTGCGACGTTGTCGCCGCTCACCAGAAGGCGTCCCCGCTTGTCCAGGAACGTGCGCAGCTCCAGCCGCGTCGTGTCTGCGAACACGATGCCCCTGAGATGTGCTTGCGGCCAGATCAACACATCGTACTCGGGAACGCCGGACGCGGTCATGTAACCACCGACTCCGAGCACCGGCTTGGCGATCCCGTTCGGCTCGACTTGGACCGACGAGTTCGCGCCCGGGACGCGATACGTATCCCACTTGGGGCGGCGGGACTTCCGCCGAAGAGGAGTGCGAGCGCTTCCTCGAACTGCAGGCCCACCGGCGCATTGAACGCCGGATCCGAGAACCACCCGGATCCCATCCCGCCGTTGGGATCGAAGCCGTTGGAATGCTCGAAGTCGAGCGTCTCCACGCGCGCGTCGTCGACGAGCAGCACGCGCTGTCCGGCCGGCGTGGTGTTGCCGAGCGGAAGGACGGAGAAATGATCGTAGATCGGCGTGGCATCGTCGGCCGTATTCGGGAACACGGCGGCGTTCGACGCGACGTCGATCACTTTCACGTAGTACTGCACGGTGGTGCCGGCCTTCCAGATCTTGCGATCGTTCGCCGCTCCGCTGACGTCTTCCGCACCGCCGTCGTCCGCGCCGATGATCGCTCGATAGATGCCTTCGTCGGTCGGCGAGAGTGGATCGGGGACCGCGAACGACATGTCGACCTTCGCGAACGACCCGAACGACCCCGAGCCGCCGTCGTCGTGCCGCCACCAGAGATCCACGTTCGCCGCCAGCACTCCGTCGCGATCCTGAACTCCGACGCTCAGCGAGTCTGAATCCGCGAAGTCACGCGTTCCCGGCGGCGCGGCGCTCAATCCCGACCAGATGCCTTGATCAGCATTGGCCAAGAACGACGTGTGCGCCGGATCGGAGAGCGAGAACGTGTCGGCGAACTGATCGATGGAACGGGCCGTGAACACGGTGCGGTTCCCATCGAAGCTGCCGAACGACACATTGTCGATGAGGAATTGCACGGCGTTGTGCTTGCCCCACTCGAAGTCACCGGGCTGATTGAAGTCCGCCAACTCCCATCCGACTTGAATGGAGTCCACCGTCGCACCGAGATAAGGAGAAAGGTCGATCGGTCTTTGCATGTTCCAGCTCATGCATCCCGGATCGAAGATCACGAATCCGTCATCCTGCCAGGGTGACCAACCCAAGGTGGAGTCGAAGTAGCGCACCACCTCGCCCTTGGCGATGAGTCCGGCGCTCGATGGTATGCAATGGTACGTCGCGTACTCGACGAGCCCGCCTGTCCACCCCGCACACGGGATCGAAGGGCTTACCAGGAAGAAGTCGAATCCGCTGGCCGACGGCGGGATGGGTCCGGCAGCTGGCTTCGCCGCCCACATCCAGTCATCACTGAAGCTGCACGAATTCCCCTGGTTCGTGTACTTCGGGTCGAACTGGAGATGCCAGCCGTCGTAATCGTTGCCGAGTAATCCGCCCGGGAACCATTGGACTGCGCCGGGAATGGTTTCGCCGGGAACACTCCGACCGAAGAACGGCGCCGCGGTTCCCGTCTCGAAGTCGTCGGCTGCCGTACTACCGCCGGAGGTCACCGTGAGCACCACATTGTCGACCGCGGAATGGCCGTCCGTATCGCCGTTCCCATCTTCGTCGGACCACGCGCCGTCCGCGAAGGCGCGCCAACGCACGCGTACGCCGCCGCTCGCGTTCCCGGGGATCGGGAAGGTGACGTTCGCGATCCACTGGGAGTGATTGTCCCCGTTCCAGTTCTCATTGCCTCCGCCGGGATTGAACTGGTCCGAGTTCTCGAAGTAATCGGTTCCGCAGCACCGCCCCGTACCGCCCTCGGTGAGGCACTCGTTCCCCGAGACGGCATTGAACACGGCGGGAATGCCGCTCGGATAGGAGTTGCGCACCAAGCTCCAAGCGACGCCTGCGTTCGTCGAGTACTCCACGTAGAGATAGTCGTAGTTGCATTCCGTGTCGTAGCGAACATCGAACCGGATCGTGGAGCCGGCGCTATTCGGCGCTCCGTCGGCGCGGAGCTCGAGCGCGTAGTTCCAATCGTTGCCGTATCCCTTTTTCCGATCCCAGAAGAACAAGTCGTTGCACAGCGCATCGTTGTTCGAAAAGCCCGGCACTCCCACGATGCTGTCGCATCCCGCCCACGCATTCCAGGAAGACGCGTTCGGGTTCATTCGCGACAGATGCCATCGCGTCGACGGGCCGTTGGGCGGATCGAACCGGGACCAATGCTTCCAAGGGTTCGCGGGATCGCCCGCGGGCCAGGAGCTATCGCCCGCGGCCCCTTCGAAGCACCACACGTGCTCGACGCTTTGATTCTCGTCGGAGCCGTTGACGCTCGTCGGGGGACAAGGAGACTGACCGGGCAGGTGCACTCGCACCCAGTCGATGTCCCCGGAAGAACGAGTGAACTGCATGGAGCTCTGCGGCGTTCGGGAAGCCTGGCCTTGCGGCCACGAGTCCGAGTCGCGCGCGGCAGGCTTGAGGGCCTCCGCCGCCGAAAATGTCAGCAGGATCGCTCCCGCGGTCACGCGGAGCGCAAGACCAATGAAATGAGTCGAAAGCATCGTCGTGTCCCTTCTTGCAATGCAAGCTGGGGTGGGGACGGCGATGCTCGCCACCTCCGCGAGACTCCACTATCCTGCACGATTCAGCGACCCGCTACAACCCCTGGCTCATCGGCTCGCCGATTCCGATCACTTCGCGAGACTTGGAGAGCATCGACCTGGAATTGAAGACGGAGCCATCGGCGGAATTCCCAGCTGGGGCGGCCAGATTTCCGAGCTGGATGGCCGTCGGAGCCGCGGTCGCGCTCCTCGGGTTTGTCGTCTTCCTGCGGGCCGGCGACTCTCGTGCCCCCTGGACCGTCGACGATGCCGGAAAGTCGGCGGTTCTCGACCGCATGGTGCAAAGCGGCGGGCCTTGGCTCGACTATCCCGGAATCGCGCGCGACCCGGAGCTGCGCTTCTTCCCCATGCCGCTCACCGGCCGCGAGCGCTACGCCACCGTCCTTCCCGACGGGCGCATCCTCTCGCAATACACGTCCCCGTTTCTGTGGCTCGCGCTGCCGTTCGTGAAGATCGCAGGCGATGCCGGGCGGGGGATTCTCCCGGCACTGGCCGGCGGTGCATGCGTCGTGCTCGCCGGGGCGATCGCACGACGGCGCGGGGCATCTTCCGGGGGATGCTGGCTCGCGGCGGGAATCGCCGCGCTCGCGACCCCGCTTCTCTTCTATTCGTCCGTGTTCTGGGAGCACACGCTCGACCGCCGCCCTCGCCGCCGGCGCAATCCTCGCTCTCACGGACGCGGCGCGCGCTCGTCCCATGACCGCGGGAATTCTCGCGGGAGGCGCGGCGCTCCTGCGCGAAGAAATGCTGCTGTTCTGTGCCGCGGTCGCCATTGCGATGGCGATCGCTCGGCGCGCGCCACGCTCCATTGCGCGCTTCGCGCGTCGGATGCGCACTCGGCATCGCTGCACTTCTCGCGTGGAATCTCGCGGTGGCCGGAACGCCGTGGGGCGTTCACGTCGAAGCGAATCGGCCGGCGTTCGCGCTTCATGCGGCGCGCGCATTCGCCGCGCTTCTTCTGGATCCGGGCTTCGCGCGCCTGCCGCTGCTTCTCGCGGGCGCGGTCTTCGCCGCGCTGGTCGCTGCTCCCGCGCTCGCGCCTCGCAGCCCGCGTGCCGCCCAGGCCCTCGAGCTCACCGCCCTCGCCGTGCTCGCGGTCATCTCCACGCTCGCGTTCCTCCGCTTCCCGGGCGGCGAGGATCGCGCCCTCGCGCTGATTCATTCGAACTCGATGCTCGTCGTGGCACCGTGGGCGCTTGCCGTGCTGCTCCCGCGCCGCCGCAGCGATCTCCCGCTCGTCGCCTGCGCCGTCTTCATCGCGCTCTTCGTCCTCTTCGTTCCCGAGCGCTCGATCACCGGAATCCACCCCGGCCCGCGCATGCTGCTCCCGATCTTCCCGGTTCTCGCCGCCGCGCTTGCCGCGCAGCTCCTTCCCGCCGGAACTGCGGACGGCCGGCGCCTCGACCTCGCACGCCTCTCCCTGCTCGCCATCCTCCTCACCATCGGCATGCTCTGGTCGGCCCGTTCGCTCGTCCTCCTGCGCGACAAGCGTGCCGCGACCGCCCGCATCGCCGCCGCGCTCGTCGACAGACCCTCGCCGAATCGTGGTCACCGACCTATTCTGGCTTCCGATCGAGCTACCCTCCCTTCACGAACGCAAGGAGTTCCATCTCGTGTCGAGCTCGGCGGACCTGGGCGTCCTCACCATGCGCTGCGCAGCGCAGGGCGAGCCCGAAATTCTCTACGTCACCTCTCCGGGCTCCATCCGCAATCGCGCGCCTCTCGCGACGGTCGTGAATCCCGGCTTTCCGCACTTCTCGATCGACATTCACGTTCTTCGCCCGTGAACGCCGCCGCCGTCCCATCCCCAGCAATCGTCGCGCGCGATCTCACCAAACGTTACCGGGTGGCAAAGAAGCGCGAGGGAATCGGCGGCGCCGTCGTCGATCTCTTTCGTCCCCGCCACGAGCTCCTGACCGCGGTCGACGCGATCTCCTTCTCGCTGAACGCGGGCGAGATGGTCGGCTACATCGGCGCGAACGGCGCCGGCAAATCCACGACCATCAAGATGCTCACCGGGATTCTCACGCCGACATCCGGCGACATCGTCGTGAACGGCTTCGTTCCCTGGAAAGAGCGCAAGGCCTACACGAAGTCGATCGGCGCGGTGTTCGGCCAGCGCACGCAGCTCTGGTGGGACGTCGCCGTGATCGAATCGCTGCGGCTTCTCCAGAAAATCTACGAAGTCGCCCGAGAGCGTGTACCGCGAGCAGATGGAGACGTTCGACGCGCTGCTCGACCTGAAGGATTTCCTGCACCAGCCGGTGCGCACGCTCTCGCTGGGACAGCGCATGCGCTGCGACCTCGCCGCCGCGCTCCTGCATCGCCCGTCGATTCTCTTTCTCGACGAGCCGACGATCGGCCTCGACGTCGTGTCCAAGGAGAACATCCGCCGCTTCCTCCGGCGCGTGAACGAAGAGCGCCGCACCACGGTCATTCTCACCACCCACGATCTGGGCGACATCGAGCAGCTCTGCAAGCGCGTGATCGTGATCGACAAGGGGCGCCTGCTCTACGACGGCGACCTCGCCGGGCTCAAGCGCACCACCGGCGACATCGCGCGACTGCGCGTGGAAGTCCACGGCGAGGAGGGCGGCGCACTCCTGCAGCGCGCCACGAACGGCTCCGGAATCGAGTGGAAACCGATCGGCGCGGGACTCTACGAAGGGGAGTTCGACAAGGGCGCCACCTCGATCGCGGACGTGGTGCGGCGCATCGTCACCGACGTCCCGGTCCACGATCTCACCGTGCTGGAGCCGCCGATCGAGGAAGTCGTCCGCAAGATCTACCGCGGCGAAGTGACGCTCTCGTGAGCACGCTCTATCTCCAGTTCACGCGCATGACGTTTCTGCAGATGCTTGCCTACCGGCTGCGCTACTACACGGGCATCGCCACGTATCTCGTGTTCGTCGCCGGAAACGCCACCGTGTACCGCGCGATCTACGCGAGCCTCCCGGCCGGCGCCTCGATCGGCGGATACGATCTCGCCGGCGTGATCGGCTACGTGTCGATCGCCTGGGTCGGCCGGAGTCTCGTCTACAACAACATCGACCGCGAGATCGGCATGCAGGTCTCGGGCGGGAACATCGCGGCGAGCCTGCTCAAGCCCGTCGATTTCCAGCGGATGATCTACTTCGGTGCGCTCGGCGAGCTGGGCTTTCGCCTGCTCCTGTTCACCATTCCCATCTCGATCGTGATCTTTCTGCTCTTCGGAGTGCCGGGCCCGGCGAGCTTGGCGTCCGCCGCCGGCGGCGCTCGTCTCCTTCGCGCTCGCCTTTCTCATCAATTCGGGAGTGAATTTCATCACCGGGGCGATGGCGCTCCATCTCAAGAGCATCGAAGGGCTGATCCGCGGCGAAGTTCGTGGTCATGGAGCTGCTCACCGGGACCATGCTCCCGCTCACGTTCTTCCCCGACGCCGTGCGCCGCGTCGCGGAAGTTCTTCCGTTCGCGGGGATCGCGTATCTGCCGGTGTCGATCTGGATGGGCACGAACCGCGGCGATGCGATGCTGCGCGCGCTCGCGATCCAGGCGTTCTGGGCCGTCGCGCTGTTCGTGATCGGCCGCGTCGCTGTGGGCGCACGGCGTTCGCCGCACGACGGTGCAGGGAGGCTGATCTTGGGCCGCGACCTCCGCCTGCTCGCCGCATACTTGGGTCAGTTCGTGAAGTCGCGGCTTTCGTATCGCGGCGACTTCATCGTCGACACGGTGGCGGTGTTGCTCGCGCTCTCCGTGCATCTCGTATTTCTCAACGTGGTGTACTCCAAGATCGAGTCTCTCGTGGGCTGGAGCTTCGACCAGCTTCTCTTCATCTACGGCTTCTCGCTGATCCCGCTCGGGCTCTTCAACCTGGTGAGCGACAACCTCTGGGAGTTCTCCGACGGCTACCTCATCGAAGGACGTTTCGACCGCGTGTTGCTGCGGCCGGTGAGCCCCCTGTTCCAGATTCTCTTCGAGTCGTTCAATCTCGCCTCGGTGAACGAGATCCTGATCGGCGCAATCTTGATGGCCACCGCCGGGAGCCGGCTCGGCCTGTCCCCGCAATGGAGCGATGCGGTGACGTTTCCGGTACTCGCCGTCTCGGCCGCCGCGATCTATCTCGGGGTCTTCCTGCTCCTCACGTCGCTCTCGTTCTGGTGGGAGGACCGGCTCGGAATCGGGGCGCCCGTTTACAATGTGATCCGCTTCGCGCGCTATCCGATCAACATTTTCCAGCCGATCGTCCGTTTCATTCTGGTCGCGGTGGTCCCCTTCGCCTTTGCGGCGTTCTACCCCTCCACCGTCTTCCTGCGCGCGGCGGAATACCGCCCCTTCGTGTGGGCCACCCCGGCCGTGGCGGCGGTCCTCATGGCCGGCGCCATGGCCACGTTCCATGCGGGGGTCCGCCGCTACCGGAGCACCGGAAGCTAACTTTCAAGTGCCCCCCCTTCGGGGCCGATGAGCCCAGGGGAAACGAGTCGGCGCCTCTTTCGAGGTTTGCCAGGCCTGCCGCGGAGGAAATCGATGAGCCGAGCGAAGAACGAGCGGAAGACGATTCTCGTCGACAAGCGCCTGCAAGCGCGAATCGTCCTGTCTTGCTCCCTCCCGATGATCGCGTGCCTCATTTTCGCGATCGGAGTGGAGCTGTTGTATCGGCGCCAGGTGGCGCACGGAATGGGATCGCCCGACGGCACGATTCTCGGAATGCCGGAGCATCGTCTGGGCATGCTTCTTCTGTTCATCTCTGCGTCGATGACGCAGCTCGTGTCCACGCTCCTCGTGTCGCAGAAGGTGGCGGGCACGTCGTATCGAATCGCACAGGTGCTGAATGCATTTCGCGAAGGGGATCGCACCGCCCGCGTCCGCCTGCGCAAAGGCGACTACCAGGTGCGGCTGGCCGATGACCTGAACGGATTTCTCGCTTGGGTGGAGGATCCGAAGGCGAACGCCGCTGGCGCGAACGCGCCGGCATCCGGTGCCGCCGCAGCGACGGCGGGCGCGAACGCGCTTGGTCCCGCCTCGAGCGCGCCGGGCGCACGTCCCGCGGTCCGCGAGCGGGCGAACACGGAGCGGTCGGCGTCATGACGCAGAAGCTCGACGGCGAACGAAAGCCGCTGGACATCGACACGCAGGAGATCGCCCGCGACCTGCAACCGTTCGACGGGGAGCGCGGCTCGATCCTCATCATCTCCCTTCTCATGCTGGTGGTGTTCACGGTGGTGGGCGCGACGTTTCTCACCCTGGCGAGCACCGAGGGGCGCATCTCCACGAACATGACCGCCGACGTGCAGGCGCTGTTCGTGGCCGAGTCGGGCGCGCACCTCGCGTACAAGGAGCTCGGCGCGAACAATTTCCAGGGCTGGACGCATCGGCCGGACGGAACGCCGGAGACGGTCGACGTTTTGCTTCCCATCACGTTCCCCGGAACTCTGGTCATCGACGGCCCCGGCGACGACGGCCTTCGCGTCGAGCGCGACGACGGTTGGATGGTGTGGCAATGGGCGCCCGGTGATCCCGGGAACGGCCTCACCCAATCCGGCCTCGACGAGATGATTCGATTCTCGGTCCATCCCGCGAGCGCGAACCCGCAGGACAACGAGTTCGTAATCGACGTGGAAGGGACGGTCGGACATTTCCACCAGCGCCTTCAGGTGATGGGATTCACCGAGCCGGTGTTCGGCTACGCGCTGTTCGCGGACGGTCATCTTTCCGAGTTCACCCGCGCCGAGGACCAGCACATCACCGGAAAAGTGCACGCGAACGGCGACATGTACTTTCGTCCGTGGAATCCGCACACGCTGTCCATCGACGCGCCTTCGATCACCGCGACCGGGAGCATGATTCGCTCGACCGACATCTTCGGCCGCGACCTGCATTCCGGGAGCACGGTGCTCATCAAGGACGGTGTGGGAAACTACGTCGAAATGGAGCTGGGGCCGCCGGGCACCGCGATGGACTCGCAGAATGCGGACTGGGAGAACAACGATCCGGCGGACGGAGAAAACGGAGCCCTGGAGCTGTGGGACGGCATCGTCCGCGACGGAGGGCTCGGCGCGGTTCGCGTCGATCCACCGCCGGTGGAAACGGTGCAGCCGGGCGGCTGGTACGACCAGCGCGCCGCGATCAAGATCCATGCGAACGACACGCAAGTGGACACCGGCGGCAACGATGTGAGCACGATGATCGGCGACGCGATCACCGAGGTCACTTTCTGGAATCCGGCCGTCGGCGAGTACGTCACCGTGCAGGAGCTGGACATGGCGCGCCTGCGCTCGGATGGGAACTTCCCGGCGAACGGGCTCATCTACTCCGAGGTCCCGCTTCGCATCAAGAATGCCGGCGAGCTCGGTGGAGCGCTCACCATCGTCGCGGCGCAGTCCGTGTTCACGAAGGGCGACTTCAATAGCGTGAACAAGGCGCCCGCCGCGATCATTTCCAAGGGGCGCATCTGGAACCTGTCGAGCTCTTGGTCGGACGCGGACTCCAAGACGAAGGGACCGATGTCGGGCCGTCAAGCCTCCAACGGAACGACCACGGTCAATGCCGCGCTCGTCGACGGACAGCCGCCGATCGGAACCGCGCAGTGCGCGGACTTGGACGGCGACGGCGAGCCCGACGATCCGTCCGCGGGGAACGCCATCGAGAACGCCGACCATCTCTTGGAAACGTGGGGCGGAACGCGCACGCTTCGCAAGATGGGCTCGATCGTTCACCTGCAGACCGCGGACATGGCGGACGACTTGCGCAATTCCGGTCGTCTTCCGGAAGAGGAGCCGTGGATTCGCTTCGGTGCCTACCAGCCGCCCGAGCGCGACTACGCCTTCGATCCCTCGTTCTCGAGCAACGCGGGACAGCCTCCGTTCACGATTCTGGTGGGCCGCATCTTCCTCTGGCAGCAGATCGACTCGTAGAAGCGCGGCCGCGCGCCGCCGGGAATATCCCGGCGTAACGACTCTTCGATCGCCGCTGTGCCGATCCCGGCGCGGCGGCGATTCGCTTTCGAGCGCATCGCCCTGGACGTTCCTCGCTTTCCTCGCAACAATGCGGCATCCTCTTTTCCTGGGAGGGCGCCATGAAATTCCTCAGCCCCGCACTCGTACTTTTCGCCCCGCTTCTCGCCGGATGTCTAGATACCGGCGAGAACCGAAGAGCTGGAGATCCCGCGCAAGCGATGGGCGTCGAGCGAAACGATGTCTCCAATGCGCTCGCCGGCGGCGACGGCCCCCGCATCACGCTCTACTCGAGCCGAGGCGGAGTCTGGCGCTCCGGCGACGTGGAATCGCCGCGCTCCCTCATTGCATCGAACGAAGAAATGGACTTCCGCTGGTCGGCGGTGCCTGGCACTTCGGGATCCCCCATCGTTGGTTACTCCTACAAGATCGGCGATTCCGAATGGACGCCCTATTCCTCGGACGTGACCGAGTGGAAAGGGGCACTCTGGGATTTTCCGTTCGCCGGAACCGTGTCCCCGTTTGCGCTGCGCGCGATCGACGACCAAGAGCTCGTGACCGAGCTGAACCCAACTCTGCTGGTTTTCCCCGGGCCGCGGCAACACCCCGAGTCGGAACGCTACGTCCTGGTCGTGCTCGACACCGATCCCGCAGCGTTGCAGGACGCCGGAGTTTGGCCGGAGGACTACACCGACATCGAGAGGTCGCTCATCGAGTACTTCTTGTCCGGCGTCACGATCAACATCCACGATACACGTGGATTCATCCCGCCGTCCGCTGACATGTTGTCTTCTGCTTCCAGCGTGCTCTGGTTCCACAGCGCGGACGTCTTCAATTTCGATTCTTCCGTTCTCTCGTCCTGGCACGAGACGGGCGAAGGATGGAATCTCCCCGCCTCCTATGTGAAGAGCGGCGGGAATTTCTTTCTTTGCGGAATCCAGCCGGTGAACGCGCTCCGATGGATGGAACAGTTCGATGCGCAAGAGCCGACGTTCGTGATTCAGTTCCCCGTGGTGTTCGAGGAGACTCTCGAGGATCCCGCTTTGATCCCGCATTGGGTCGCGGGTGAACTTCGCATTGCGGAGATTCAGTCGACGGTCACGAACTTCCCGGACAGCCCGGTGATCGGGCTCTTGGAATCCCAAGCGACGGCCGGCGTGAATCCGTACCCGGATCTGGAGTTCGATCCGCTCACGCTTCCCGACGGGCAGGAGCGCGGCGGCTTTCCCTACTACGACTCCGGGGTTCGGGGCCGCGCCGACGCCGAGGTTCTCTATCGAGATTCGAAGACCGGAGAGTCGCTCGGGGTGCGGCGGCTTTCGCGATCGGGTGGCGAGGGCAGTGTGGTCGTTCTCGGATTCCACCCGTGGTTCCTGCAGAAGTCGCAGTTTCGCACGATGCTGCAAGCGGTGCTGGAAGATTTCGAGAACGCTGGACTGCCGGACCGAGAGCTGGAAGCGCCCTAGAGGTCTTTGTATCCCGGGCCGCCGCCGCCTTCGGGCGTGACCCAGGTGATGATCTGATAGGGATCGGAGATGTCGCACGTCTTGCAGTGCACGCAGTTCGACGCGGCGATGTGCAGCTCCTTCTTGCCGGCGTGCTCCACCATTTCGTAGACCTGCGCCGGGCAGAAGTATTGGCACGGGTTCCCGTACTCCACCACGCAGCGCGTCGAGCAGATGTTCGTGTCCGCCACGATCAGATGCACCGGCTGATCTTCCTCGTGCATCGTGCCGGATTGAAACACGTTGGTGAGCTTGTCGAAGACCAGCCCTTCGCGCCGCTGGTATCGCGGCAGGTGCTTGGCGTTCGGCGGTAGCTCCGAGAGCTTCTTGACGTAGGCGTGCGACTCCTTCGCCGGAAGCCGATCGCCGAAGAGATCCCGCCCGCCGAGCGCGATCTGAATGCCGGTGCGCAGCAGCCCCTGAGTAGAGCCCCCCCGACATGGCTTGATGGAAATTCCGGACCTTCCACAGCTCGTCCTTGATCCAGGACTCGTTCACGCGCCGTTCGAACGTGGAGAGCTGCGCTTCGGAGAGATCGTTCTTCACCAGCCCTTCGAAGATCGTCTGCGCCGCCAACATTCCCGACTTGATCGCGAGGTGAATTCCCTTGAGGCGCATGGAATTGAGGAATCCGCCGGAGTCGCCCGATCAGCAGCCCACCGTCGAGCCACAGGGCGCGGCATCGCGAACCAGCCGCCCTCCGGAATGGTCTTCGCGCCGTAGGAGATCACGGTGGCTCCCTCGAGCCACGACGCCACCATGGGATGCTCCTTGAAGCGCTGCAGCTGCGCCGTGCGGATCGGTCTCGGGATGCCAAGCGTCGAGCCCGGTGACGAAGCCGAGCGAGAGCACGTCGTCGGCACAGCCGTAGGCGAACCCTCCGCCGAACGTGTGCGCGTCGAGCGGGGCGCCCATGGTGTGCACGACGCGTCCCTTGGGGAATTTTCCGGGCGCGAGCTTCCAGGTTTCCTTCACGCCGGTCGCGTACACCTGTCCGATGCGTCCCGCGTCGAGACCGAGCTTCGCGATCGCGGTCTTGGTGAGCGAGCCGCGCGGCCCCTCCCCGAGCACAACGACCTTCGCGGTGATGTCGGCGCCCGGTTGGAAATTCCCTTTCGCATTCCCGTGCTTGTCGACGCCTTTGTCGCTCGCGCGCACTCCGGTGACGCGATTTCCTTCCCAGAGCAGCTCGCGTCCGGCGAACTCCGGGATCACGAACGCGCCCTTGGCCTCGACCTTCTCGGCCAGCCAGCGCACCAGCTTGGAAATGCTCACGACGTAGTTGCCGTGATTCTTCAGAGGCGGTGGGACGATGGGAAAGCGGAAGCTACCGCCTGCGGTGAGAAAGAAGACGTCGTCCGAGGTGACTTCCGACTCGAACGGGAATCCTTGATCGAGAAAGTCCGGCATGAGCTCGCGGATCGCGCGGGGATCCATGACCGCGCCCGAGATCGCGTGGGCGCCCATCGCCTTCCCCTTCTCCAGGATGGCGATTTCCAGGGGGCCGATCTTGGTGCCGGAAGCGCCGGCGTCGATGGACGCGTCGTGCGCTTCGATCAAATGGAGTAGGTGATAGGCGGCGGCCAGACTCGCGGGGCCCGCACCGACGAACAACACGTCGACGGGCATGACTTCACGGGGTGGCGCCATCGCGCCAATTAACCGCGAAGAATGGACCAGGTCAAGGTTCGGAAACGGACGCGGACGCGCCGGCGGCCGGACGTCGCGTAGCCGAGGCCGTCGGCGGTGAGCGAGCGCAGCTGCGCGCGCGTCTCACGCGCGAGGCGGCGGGCCCAGCCGGAGTGCCGCACGCCGAAGGGAAGCTTGGCGTGGCACACGAGCAGATTGTGATGCAGCGCGGGGAGACGGGGGTCGATTTCGATGGCGCGGCGCAGCACGTGGAGCGCCTCTTCCGGGCGCTCGAGCTGAAGCAGCGTCCACGCGAGCTCGTTCCAAGCTTCAGCGAAGGACTCGTCCAGCTCGGTCGCGCGCAGGTACTTGCGCCGCGCGTCCTCGAGCTGCCCCTCCTCGGCGAAGCTCCGCCCCTCGAGGATGTGGCAGCGCGGATTTTCGTAGAGCGAATCTTCGCGACGCGCCCACGCATAGTAGCGATACGCCTCGCGGAGACGATTCATGTGGTAGAAGCAATCGCCCAGGCGCCCCAGGGCCTCCGCCGAACGCGGCGCGACGCGGCGCGCCTCCTCGAAGCGCATCGCCGCACGGTCCCATTCGCGGCGCACGTAGTGATACTCGCCGATCATGGCGATCGCCTTGTAGAACGCGGGATCGTGGCGCAGCGCTTCCTCGTACAGCTTCTTGGCCAGGTGAATGCGGCCGGTGCGCTGATAGATGAGCCCCAGGTTGTAGTGGCTGCCGGCATCCGTCGGATCGACCTCCAGGAGCTGCTCGCACGCGCGGATTCCCTTGGCAAAGTCGCCGAGCTCGTAATAGCAGCACTGCAGATCGCGCAGAGCAACTTGGTACGTGGGATCCGCGGCCAGGCAATTCTCGAATTCGTCGCGCGAGCGATACACGTCGCCCAGATCCAGGTAGTAGCGTCCAAGCGCGTAGCGCGCTTCCGGAGAGCGATCCGGAGACTCCAGCGCCACTTGCAGGTGATGCTGCGCCTCGCGAGGGAGCTCGCGCGCGAAGAGGAAGCGCGCCATGAGCAGGCGCGGCTCCACGTCCGAAGGACGCGTCGCCAGACACTTGCTGGCGTAACCCAGCCCTTCGTCCATCTTGTTGAACGAGAGGCAGAGATTCGCGGCGGCGATCAGCATCTCGGAGTCTTCGTGCACACGCTCCAGATAGGCGTCGAGGATGCGCAGGGACGAGGCCATCTGATCGCTCTGATAGCAGCAGGAAAGATACTCGACGAGGGCGACGCGAAACGTCGGCTCCAGACGAAGCGCCTTCTCCAGATGATCCAGCGCATCCTTCGGACGCTCCGCTTCGCGGCCGAGGCAATAGGAAATGAACGAGTCGAAATTGATCGGATCCAGGATCGGATCGAACTCGTCCTCTTCCTCTTCGTCCTCGAACCCGATGGCGCGCCGCGCGTCGAGCGCGACCTTGTCGAGCAGCCGGAAGATGGAGGTGCGCAGTCCCGAGGTGCGGCCTTGCAGGAGAAGCCGGCCCGTACGGACTTCGTAGACTCCGTAGGAGATGAGGATTCCATCGGCGATGTGCGCGCGCCCGTGCAGGAGATAATCCGATTCGTAGCGCGCGCCCAACGTCGGAACGAGGCGTGCCATCTCGGCGCGCTCGGGCGACGCGCCGGAAAGCTCCGCGGAATCCGGATCCCCGCCGAGGAGGATCGCGCAGCCTTCGGTCGTGCCGGAGGTGGTGAGCCGGCGAGCGATCTCGTGGGTCATGCCGCAGGAAATCGAGGACGCGTCGCCCTCGGGAAATACCGCGCTGAACTGGAGGACCCCGACCTTCGTCTTCATCCTGCTCCGAGGGGGACGCGTTCCCCCGCGCGAGCTCGCCGATCGAGCCGCTCGGGTTCATCGCGTGGAGGCGAGCCTAACCTTACCGATTCGCGAGGGCGATTCTCAAGGAGAATGAAGAGGCCGAGCACGAAGAGTCGAGGATCGTGCGGCGTGAGCGGAGGGTGGTGCGCGGTCGGTTCGGAGCGCGCCGGCAAAAGAATGCTCAACATCGGCAAGAATGCCGGCGGAGTCCGGCGAAATGCGCCAGCTCAAAACCGCACCGGCCCCACCGCGGGGTCGCCCAGGTACCAAAGGGTCCGCGTGGGGAGCGCGTGGGAGGACACGAGATTTCCGACTCGGTCGCGGACCACGACCTGGTATGCACGATTGAACGTGCGCGAGATGGGAAAGAACGCCCGCCAGGTTTGCCGCAGATCGGGCGAGATGCCGGAGTAGGTCGCGTCGATTCTCCGCCACGACATCGGCTCGGGCACGGTTCGATGCAGCGCGTACTTGAAGTCGGAGCTCTTGCCGTCGTCGATCTCCATGAAGTGCACTTCGACTCCCGAGACCGCCGTGTTTCCCTCGATCACGGAGATGTCCAGGCGCACGTCGCCGTCCTGCTCCGATTCCTCCACGAGCACGCGCGGAAGATCGCGGAACCCCGCGAGATGCTGCAGCCAAGCGAGGCACGCGTCGCCCGCTTCCTCGTGCGCGATCGTCGACGTGGCCCCGTGCAGCACCGCGAGATCCGCGAAAGGAGAGTGCGGGCCGCGCGAGAGCGGACCGCGATCCCTCGTCGCTTGCGAGAACGGTCGCGGGAAGGTGCGCAGCTCCTCCGGCGAAGCCGATGCACGGATCTCGAGGTCGATGGGGAGCGCCGGATCCGCATCGCCGTAGATGAAGAACGTCCGCACGCCGCGCAGCGCCCCGGCCGTCCTTAAATCGAGATAGTTGAACTGCGAAAGCCACAGATCTCCGCCGGCGCTGCACGTGGGGCAACCCGTGTCCGGATTTCCGTACGACGACGTCAGAAACGTCACCAGCGAATACGAGTCGGCCCAGGGTGTCGGTTGAACGGCCTCGAGCGGAAACCAGCGCGCCTCCCGCTCCCATCGGCGCCAGCGAACGTAGTGGAGATCGAGCCAATCCACCGGCCAGCCACAGACGACGACTCCCTGCACCGGCTGATACGTGGCCGCCGCTTGCAGCGCGCCCAGGGCAGCGTACTTTTCGCCGACGAGAAAATAGCGCCGCTCTTCGCCGGGGACTTCGTCGGCGAGAATGCGATTCATCGCCTTGAGCGCGCGCAGCCACGCTTGCCCGAGGCGCTGCTCGTAGAGCGCGCCGAAGTCTGCGGTCTGTGCGAACTCGCGCAGCATCACCAGCGCGAACTGCTCCTCGCTCGTGTAGGTCGCGCCGTCTTCTGCGGAGGGATTGGCCACGTCGCGCAAGCTGGCGACGAGGGATCCGCGCAGATCGATGACCGCGGCGGCGACTCCGAGCTCCATCGCCGGCGCTTCGCCGTACATCTCGTAGAGGTCCGTGCCGCTCCCGGAAGAGCCCGGCGGAAATTCGCTGACGATCGCGATCGAGGGATTCGCGGGCCGCGCCTTGCCTTCCGAGTCCACCGGAAGGAAGACGACGCCGGAGGATCGATGGACGTCATCGAGACGCGGATATCCGCGGAAGGAGACGAACGAGAAGCGCACGCGCAGCAGCTCTTGGCCGGGCGCGATCTCCACGACCTCGCGATCGCGAATTTGGAGCGCGAGATCTTCGGCGACGATGTCCGGGGGAGTCACGTAGAGCCCGGCGTCGAACACCGGCGCGGGGTCGACCGGGGGCGTCTGTCCAGGGTCGGTGGCCGCGCACCCGCCGCACAGCGTGAGCGCGAATCCGAGTCGGGCGGCGAAGGCGATGCGCGCCATGCTCGCACTCTAGCATCGCCGCCGCGGGTCGGCCGCCCAAAGTCGCCCACGACCCGCGTTTGACAGGGCGCGGCCGGCGCGAGGATCATCCCGCCGGAGCGCGAGCGTGGGAGCGGGGACGAGTGCGAGGAGGGGATGATGCGGGGACCGGCTTTCCCGAACGGGGTGTGGATCGATTCGCCGATTCGCCTTTTCGAAGGCGATCCGGTGCAAGTTCTTCTGGAGTCGGGCGAATGGATCGCCGGCAATCTGCGGGTCGTCGCCGGGGGCATCGAGCTTCTCTTCGACGAGCCGCGCTCCCTCGACGGACGTGCGATCGAGTCCAGCCGCATCCTGTCCCGTGAGGACGTGCGCCGCCTTCGCGTGATCGTGCGCCCGGAAGCGCTGTGGACCGACGAAGTGCGGCGACGGCGCGAGCGTCAGATCATCGACGCGGCACGTCCCCCGCTCCGGCGCCGCGCACGGGCCTGGGCGCGCGAGCTCATCGGACGCGATCCGGTCGCGAACGAGCCGCTTCTTCGCCGCTATCTCGGGAGACGCGTGGTGATCGAAACGAAACGGCCCGGTCGTCCGCTCTATGCGACGGGACTCTTGCTCGCGTTCGATGCGGACTTCTTGGCGCTCGCTTCCGCCAAGGTGCCGGCGGAGACGTCGCTGCCGCTGTGCCCCGGAAAGATGTCCGGTGCGGGGCTCGACGTCCTATGGAGCGGCGCATCGCTCGAGGTGGCGAATCGATCGGAAGATCCGGTCGATCTCCTCGGAATTCGCACCGCGGAAGGATTTCGCGAGTGGCCGGTGCGGCTGAAACCCGGGCGCCGCGAGCGACGGCCGTTCGAGCGCGGCCCAGCCGGCGCGGGAGATCTGGTGTTCGAAACGATGGTCGCCGGCGACATCGTGGCGTCGCGGGGGGTCACGAAGGTGCGCGGCGGGAGCGAGGGCTCGATCTCCATCCTGGCGCTGCCGGATCCTAATCCCTGCGAGTCGGGGAATTGCCCGAGGCCGCGGCGGTGGAGACGCCGAGCACCCGACGTCCGTTCGCGCCGGAGGAGCTTCCGTTCCTGAACGAAGAGCCGGCCTCGTTGCCGGAGAAGCTTTCGTTCTCGCCGGAAGAGCTTCCGTTCGCGCCCGAAGAACTCTCCACGCGAAGGGAACGCATTTGGCCACCGTCAAGCTGACCGAGTTCTCGCACTGCGCGGGCTGCGCCTCGAAGATCAGTCCAGGCCGATCTCGAGTCGCAGGTGCTGCCGCGGCTCGCACCGCTGGTGAATCCGAACGTCCTCGTGGGCACCGAGATTCCGGACGATGCCGGCATCTACAAGATCTCCGACGACGTCGCGCTCGTGCTCACCATCGATTTCTTCACGCCGATCGTCGACGATCCGCGCTCATTCGGTGCGATCGCCGCCGCCAACGCAATCTCCGACGTCTATGCGATGGGCGGCACGCCAATCGTCGCGCTGAACGTGGTGGCCTTCCCCGCGGCGTCGGAGAGCCTTCCGCTCTCGGTGCTTGGCGACATCCTGGAAGGCGGCGAGTCGAAGGCGCGCGAAGCGGGCGTGGTCGTGATCGGCGGCCACACCGTGGACGACGCGGAGCCCAAGTACGGGCTCGCCGTCGTGGGGACCATTCATCCCGGGCGCGTGGCGAAGAAGGGCGGCGCGAAACCCGGCGATCATCTGGTGCTCTCCAAGGCGATCGGCACCGGGGTTCTCACCACGGCGCTCAAGCGCGGAATGATCGGCGAGGAGGGCATCGCCGCCGCCGTACGCTCCATGTCTACGCTGAATCGCGACGCCTGTCAGGCGATGAACGAAATCGGCGTGCATGCCGCGACCGACATCACCGGTTTCGGACTCCTGGGACACTTGCATCAGATGTTGCGCGTCGACGGGCTCGGTGCCGAGATCGCTTGGCGCGAGATCCCAATGTTCGACGGCGCACGCGAGCTCGCCGCGAAAGGAGCAGTCGCGGGAGGCACGAAGAAGAATCTCACCGCCGCGGCCGCGCACACGCGCTTCAAGAACGGAATTCCCGAGGACGCGCGCGTGCTCCTCGCCGACGCGCAGACGTCCGGCGGACTCTTGATGGCGGTGGCGCCGGAGAAGTCCGACGCGCTGCTCGCGCGCCTCCGCGAGCTGGGAACGCCGGCGGCGGCGATGGTCGGGAAGGTGACGAAGGGCGGCGGGGATCGAGGTGAGCTAGCCCTCGTCGACCAGATCACGGAGCGCATTGCGGGAACGCTTGATGACTCGCTTCGCCACCTTCAGTGTCTTCTCAAATACAGGGTCGCACGCCGTGATCCGATAGCCTTCCAAGTCTTCGGTCAAAAGCAGAGCGTCACCTTCTCCGATTCGCAAGCGCCTTCGCGACTCGGCCGAATCCGGACTCCGAGCGAGTTCCCGAATTTACGACTTTCAGACGGATCACGACGCCCCCCCTCGTCCTCCCGGGGCATCGAAGCCACCCCCCTTCAACTTTATGCCGCCAGCCCTTCCTCGGGGCCGCCCGGCCTGCTCCCCGGAACCTCCCCCGTCCCCCGAGTTCGATCTGGCGTCGACGGCCCTTTCCGACCCGTAGAGAATGCCCGCCCTCTCTCGAAGCCGGCCCGATTCGGGCGGCGAGACGTGCCTCACCTCAATCGCAAGGATGGATCACCCGATGCTCCGAAACTCCTCGCGGGCGATTTGGCCCGCCTCACTCGCGACGCTCCTCGCCTTCTTCGGCCGGTCGCCGCTCGCCTTCGCCGCCGATCCGGCCACCAAGGACGACGCCGCCAAGCCCGCTCCCGCCGCCAAGGCTGCCGACGCCGGCATGGCCGCGACCAAGAAGGACGGCATGTACGCCGTGATCGAGACGACGATGGGCACGATCGTCTGCAAGCTCCATTACGACAAGGTGCCCATGACGGTCGGCAACTTCGTGGGCCTCGCCACCGGCGAGAAGGAATGGACCGATCCCAAGACGGGCCAGAAGGTGAAGAAGCCGCTGTACGACGGCCTCAAGTTTCACCGCGTCATTGCCGAATTTCATGATCCAGACCGGCGATCCGCTCGGCAACGGAACGCGGCGGCCCCGGCTACAAGTTCGCCGACGAGATTCGTCCGGACTCTGAAGCACGACAAGCCCGGCATCCTCTCCATGGCGAACGCCGGGCCCGGCACGAACGGCAGCCAGTTCTTCATCACGCACAAGCCGACGCCGCATCTCGACGGCAAGCACACCGTCTTCGGTGAAGTCGTGACGGGCCAGGACATCGTCGTGAAGATCGCGGACGTTCCCAAGGGCGGCCCGCAGAATTCCACGCCGGTCACCGACGTGCTGATGAAGAAGGTGACGATCGTGCGCACCGGCGCCGGCGCGCAGGCGTTCGACTGGGCGAAGTCGTTCAACGGCGGGAAGCCGGCGGCGGCCGCCAGTGGAACTGCCGCGGCGGGTGGAACGGCTGCGGCCGCGGGCAGCGCCGCCGCAGCGGGCGCGACGAAGTCGACTCCGGCGGCCGCCGCCGGAACGGGCGACAAGGCGGGGATCGCGAAGACGCTCGGCGTCGATCTCACCAAGATGCAGAAGACCGCGTCGGGTCTCGAGTACGTCGTCACCGCTCCCGGAACGGGCGCCAAGCCGACCAAGGGCCAGACGATCTCCGCGCACTACACCGGCTATCTCCTCGACGGCAAGAAGTTCGACTCCAGCCGCGATCGCGGCCAGCCGTTCGAGACGCCGATCGGCGTCGGTCGCGTGATCAAAGGATGGGACGAAGCGTTCCAGGACATGAAAGTCGGCGAGAAGCGCGTGCTCTTCATTCCGGCGAATCTGGGCTACGGCTCGGCCGGTGCGGGCGGCGGGCTCATTCCGCCGAACGCGACGCTCGTGTTCGACGTCGAGCTGCTTGGGAGTGAAGTAGCCGCACGTTGAATCGACCAGGAGCGGAGCGCGCGCCGATGTTCTCCGCGCCGCGCTTCCGCTCCTGAAGTCGCTCGATCCGCCCGATTCGCTCACATCGTCCGACGGGACTTCCATCTCAGCGATAGAGTCCCTTGAGCTGACCCCAGCTCTGCCCTTCGACCGCGGTCGGAGCGACGATCCGAAACTCCCCGATCGGCTGGATCAGCGGCTCTCCATCGCACGGCGGAGCCAGGAAAAGGTCCCCGCCCAATCCATCTCCGTTGATCGACAACTCGTGTTCGTACGGCGACTCGAACCCGAGGAGGGGAATGTCGCCACTCACCGTGCAGAAAAGCGCGGTCCAGTTCGCGAAAACGGAATAGCTCCAGAGGTAGAGCGAGGTCTGTCCCGGCTGCAGTTCCGCAACGGTGATGTTCGGATTCGTGGCCGAGGCGCTGATCGTGAAGAGAGTAAAGGGCGCGAGAGTCTCGGGGCACGGGGGCACATCGGGAGTCGAAAAACCTGCGGCGCCCACCACGTCGACGGGGGGAAAATCGTTCGAGCAGTCGGCGACGTAACCGAGAGCGCTGAGAAAGCAAAGCTCGGAGCCCGAGGCCGGAGTCGAAGCGAAAAGAGCGAGCGTGACAAGGACGGTGCCGGCGCCAGCAAAGCGCACTTTCATTGCATTCATGATTCAATTCCTCCCCCGGCCGCTGCTGCTCTCTGCGGCAGGGTGCTCGAATGATGCGCCCACTCAGGGGCTGAAATCAATCGAACGCCCTACCTCCGGGCCAGCGCCACCCCCGCGATCACGATGCCCGCGCCCACCAATACCTGGGGCGTCATGCGCTCTCCCATCGCGAGCGTTCCCAGAACCACCGCCACCACCGGCGTTCCGTAAGTGATCAGAGAGAGCTTCGTCGCGGAGAAGTGCGACAGCAGCCAGAAGTAAACGGTGAATGCCAGCGCCGTTCCCACGAACGCGAGATAAACGATGCTTCCCACCGTCGCCGGTGTGAAATGCAAGACCGCGTCTCGTTCCACCGACCAGTGCGACGCACCCCAGAAGCGCGCCTCCGATCGCCATGGGCACGGCGGTCATGGCCACCGGGTGAATGCCCGCGCCCCAGCGCTTCACCAGCACGCTTCCCAGCGCCGACGAAATCGGCGAGAGCATGAACACGATCGACGCGAACAGCACGTTCTCGCTGCCGAGCTTGGAGAGATCCTCGGAGAAGATCACGATGATTCCGATGAGCCCGAGCGCGATTCCGGCGAGCATGGGACGGCGCAGTTTCTCGCCGGGAAGAAGGACCAACGCGCCCAGCGCGGTGAGCAGCGGAAACGTGGCGAACAAGATGGAAGCCAGGCCCGAGGGAACCCACTGCTCGGCCCAATAGACCACGCCGTAGGAAATCGTGAAGGTGAGGAGCCCGGAGAGGATCCACACGCGCCAGGTGCGCCAATCTCCGGAGAGATCGGCGCCCAACCGCGGAGCGAGCAGGAGAAGAACCGACGCGGCCAGCGCGAAACGCAGGAATGCGCCCGTGAAGGGAGGAATGCCCTCCAGCCCGACGCGAATCGCGGCCCAGGTCGTGCCCCAAATGCACACCAGGACCGCGAACCAGAATGTGGCGACCGGCGTCGAGGGCTTCTTCAATCGCGAGCGCGATGCTCCTGTCTATTGTCTATGTGCCGCGGCGCTCCACCGAGACCGGGCCGCTGAAACTCTTGATGACGACCTCCGCCGTGCCGTCACCCAGAACGACTTCGCAATGCTTTCCCGGGCCGTGCGTTTCTTCCGCGACCATCGCGCCGAAATCGTTCGCGATCGATCCCGAGAACGTGTCGATCGCGAAGCGCGCGCCTTCGTCCTCGGGGACTTCCACGCGCACCGGACCGCTGAAGCTCTCGACCTTGTATTCGCCGGCGCCGTCGAGATCGGTCGAGAGCTCGATCCCACCCGACAGCGTGGTGACGTCCGCCTTGGTGAATCGTCCTCCCAACACGCTCATGCTTCCGCTCGTCGTCTCCGCGTCGAGCGTTCCGGCGCATCCGTCGAGCGCGATGCCTCCGCTCACCGAGGTCGCTTGCAGATCCCCTTTCGCGTTGGCCACACGAATCGCACCGCTCACCGGTCTCCGCGTCCAAGGACTTCGAGCCCGCCGACGTCACTTCGATTCCGCCGCTCACCGATTCGAGCTCGTGCGCACCCTCGACGCCGCGCACCTCGATCGTGGCGCTCACCGTCTCGACGTCGAGGCTCGAGCCCTTGGGCAGCTCGATGACGAGATCGGTGTCTTCCACGTCCTTCGCGTTCTTGGGAGAGATGACCTGGATCACCACCCCGCCGTCTTCCAGCGCGGCTCGAAGCTCCTTCACGCCGTCGCCGAGCGTGCCGCGCACCACGACCTCTTTGGCGTCGGTGCCCGAGATCTTCACCGTTCCCGCGAGGTTCTCGATGCGAACCCGCCCCTCGGGGCTCGCGTCCAACCTGCGGTCGATCGGCGTCCCGGCGAATGCCGACCCGGCCGTTCCCACTGCGAGCGCAACCACGCCCGCGACAAGACGATGCTTCCGATTCACGGCTTCCTCCTGTCGATGTTCCGCCGGCCCACCCGGCCCTCGCAGGGAATGACGGGATTCTCCCTCAGAAGGTTCTCCAGAACGAGCCGTAAAAGTGGGATTTCCCCCCTCCCGCTCGACCCGTTCCCTGATCCGGAGCCATGGGCCATGCTCAAGCACCCCCCCGGATCGACCCAGGAGAGTGCATGAACGTCTGCGTCTATTGCTCGTCCAGCGATCGGTGGATCCCGTTGACTTCGAGACGGCCCGTCGTTTGGGCGAGCTCATCGGCGAACGCAGAACACCTTGATCTTCGGCGGCGCGAACGTGGGACCGATGGCGGCGCTCGCCGACGCGGTGAAGAAGTCGGTCGGGCGCATCGTGTCCGTGATCCCCAAGATCCATCGAGGAGCGTGGTCTCGTCATCGCCGCTCGACGAAACCGTCGTGACCGAGACTCTTCCAAGAGCGCCGTTCACGCATGCTCGAAGGGATCGATGTTTTCGTGGCGCTGCCCGGCGGCTTCGGCACGCTGGAAGAGGTTGCGGAGAACATCACCATGCGGCAGCTCGGGCTTCACCGCAAGCCGCTCGCTCTCGTGAACACGCGCGGATTCTGGGACGGGCTCGCCGCGTTCGTTCGTCAACTCCGTCTCGAGCACTTCATCATTCCCGAGCACGAGGGACTGCTGCACCTCGCGGCGACGCCGGAAGAAGCGCTCGCGTTTCTCGATCGATACGTACCCCAGGCGCTGCCGGACAAGTGGGGACTCGATCCGCAGAAGTCGCGGAACTAGTCCGAAGCGCCGATCACGCGCCAGTTGTCTTCGATTTCGGGCACGATGCGCCCGTGGCGGCGCACGTGCTCGATGAGCAGTGCGTCGTCTCGCGTCGAAACGTCCAAGGACCGGGCGCGGCGCAGCGTCTGATATCCCCCTCCGCCGAGCGCACGATAGCTGGAGAGCGCGAGCCCCACGCGTCGATCTCCGGGGCGCTGCCGTCCGCGAACTGAGATGAGCACGCGCCGACCGATCGGCCGGGAGGGATCGATGACGTACCGGCACCCCGAGATCGAATCGTGATTGTAGAGCGAAACGCGAGGATCGAGCGCGGGCAGGCGCACCGCCGCTGGCGGGAGCGACGTAGATGCGGGCGATCTCCTCCAGGTAACTGCGCACGTCGTCGACGGAAAGCTCCACGGTCGCGAGGAAATTCTCGAACGGATAGATGCGAAACACGTCGAGCCGGCGGACGGGCCCTGCGTGAAGGATGCGATCGGCGTAGAAGATCGCGGCGGAAGACAGCTCCAACCCGGAGGCTTCGCGCTGCGCACGATGGAGAAGCGAGAGAATCGCGTTGTCGCGGTAGCGCGCGCCGTCGGTGGTGAACGCCGCGGCGGCCTCTCCAACCACACCTCTCCCCAGCGCTGCGCGATCTCTTCGTCGGGAGCGGCGCCGGCGAGAATTGCGGGATCCGGGATCGTCGCTTCGGAGCACGAATGCACGGCGGTCGAAGCCCGAACCGTGCCCCCGTTCCACTCGAGAGAGACTTCCCCGATCGCGTGCCCGCCCCAGGAGGCTTGCACCGCGGGAGTCCCCCAGGCTCCGCGCAGCTCGGCGACGAGCTCGTGGGTGTGCGCCATGAGGATCGCGTCGATTCCCGGGACTTCGCGTGCGAGTCGCTCTACGTCGTTCTCCGGAGGAATCGGCAGCTCGATCCCGCCGTCGGTCACACCCACCCAGCCCATGTGCGCCGCGACGACCACCGCGTCCGCCTCGCGCCGCAGGCGCGGGACCCATTTCTTCGCCGTCTCCACCGCATCCACGAACGAGAGCCCTTCGATGTGCCGTGGGGCTTCCCATCGCGGAACCTGCGGCGTCGTGATCGCCAGAATTGCGATCCGCTTCCCGCCACGCTCGACGAAAAGACACGGCTCGAAGACCGGCGCTCCGTCCTCCCCAGGACATTCGCCGCGAGCCAGGGGAAGCGCGATGCGCTGCGGGAACATTTCATCCAGTCGGGTCCGTAGTTGAACTCGTGATTTCCGACCACCATTCCCTCGCAGCCGAGGCTCATTCAGAAGGCGAATCATGGGATGGGGCTCGGTCGACCGGGTCGCGATCGGCACGCCGGCGAACGGCGTTCCCTGGACGAGGTCGCCGAGATCGAGAAGGATCGCGTCCGGATCCTCGCGGCGGCGCTCGGCGAGCCGCGTGGCGGCACGGGCCAGGCCGCCGGGAAATGGATCGCCCGAGAACGGATCCACGGGGGAGACGCGACCGTGAAGATCGGCCGTGAAGAGGATCGTGCAGCGCGCTGCGGCCATGAGTCGCGCAGCCTACCGCGCGTTCTTCGATTCGTCACGCGATCGATCCGATCGCGCATCGCGCCGGTCATGGCGTCGTTCGTCGTCGCGAACGAAGACACGCTGGGCCCGCCCCCGGTCACCACGCTCGACACCATCGAGGTGACCACCGAGCGTCTCGGCATCGCCGAGATCGTGGATCGTTGCGTCCGCCACGAGGAAGAAGTGCGCGCGCAGCTGATGGCGCACGACTGGACGCAGTGGGTGAAAACGAGCCTCGCGATCGGCGAGAATCCCGAGCAACCGGACAAGGAGATCGTCATCGAGGAAGTCGCGCGCGTGGAGCTGCGCCGGGAGAGCGCCCCCAAATCCGTGCTGCTGGCCCGGCACGAGTACGAGCTCCGGGATGGAGAACGGAAGGAGCGTGACGTCAAGGCGGTCGATCACGAGGGCAATGGGGTCACGATCGGCTACGAAGACTTCGACGACCTGCCGTTCTATCTGGAGGATCGAGACGACTACGAGTTCCGCATTCAGGGACGTCAGATCGTCGGGGCGCGGCTCATCTACGAAGTGCATCTGGAGCCCAAGTCCGATTTCGCCGTGGCGCCGCGCGGGCGCATCTGGGTGGACACGTCCACGTTCCAGATTCTGCGTGAGGAGTTCGACTTCGGAGATCGGGTGCCGCTGCCGATGTTCGTGAAGGCGATCGGCCCGGTGGTTCGCGAGCGCGAACAGCTCGGCGACGTCTGGGTCTTGAGCCGCATGCTGGTGCGCGTCGATCTGCGCGTGGGCTGGCTTCGATTCATGGACGACGAGATTCCCGAGCGAGTCGAGATCACCGTGGCGTTTCGCGATCACGTGCTCGAGCAGGCGAAATGATTCGAACGATGCCGGCGATTCTCCGCCGCGCGCAGGCGGCGCTTTCCCTGGTCGTTCTCGCCGCGGCGCTGGCCGTGGGCTTCGGCACAGCTGCGGTGGCCCGCGCCCAGGAGTCGGATGAACCCACGGAAGTCGACCCCTATGCGGAGCCGCCTGCCGGTCGTGTTCCGTACGAGGAGCCTCCCCCGGACGATTCTTCCGCCGAAGATGATTCCGACGACGATTCTTCCCTCGACGATCTCGGGCCGGTGGATCCCCTCGATCTCTACTTGGAGGATCTCGCCGATTCCACCGCGTCCACGTTCAGCGATCCCGCGCTCGATTCGCTGTCGATCTCGGATGCCGAGGTCGACAGTCTGATGCGCGTGTACGCAGCCACGGGCAAGTCTCCCGCTGCGGCCGCCGGGGAGGCGGAACGATGGAAGTTCAAGCTCGGCATCGCCGACGCTCGTTACAATCGCGTGGAAGGGTTCAACGTGAGCCCGCAGGTCAAGATCCGCCCTCCGGTTTCTCCTCCGGTCGAGTTTCGCGGATGGGTGGGATACGGATGGTCCGCCCACGAGGCCACCGGTGGCGGCGAGATGCGCGCGCAGATGGCGGAGCCAGGACGCCCCACGCTGCACGCCTCTTGGGCGCGCGATGTCTACTCGTTCGGCTCGGGGCTGATCGTCGGCAATTCGCTCACCTCCCTCGTCTTCGGCAACGACTACGGCGATTACTTTCGCGCCGAGGGCTGGAGATTCGGGGTGGAAGCGACCTCCAGAGAATTCTTCGTGGACGCCACCATGCGCGTGGAAGATCAGGAATCCTTGGAGAACGCCGCCGAATTCTCCGTTTTCGAGAACGACGAATCGTTCCGTCCGAATCCGTCCATCGACGACGGCGAGCTCCGCTCGATCGACCTCATCGGGTCGTGGTCGGATCGCATGGGTGCGCCCTGGACTGCACGAGCCCGTTTTCGAACCGCCGGGGGCGCTCTCGGCGGGGATTTCGACTACGAGCGCGTCCGCGGCGAGCTCGTCGCCCGCCGGCGCGTGTGGCTCGGCGATCGCGTCGTGGCGGCGCTCGCCGGGGGCTGGGTCGAGCGCGGCGCCCCGTTCCAGGGGCTGCACCATCTGGGAGGATTCGAGACGCTGCGCGGCTACGACATCAACGAGTATCCAGTCGCGATCGTACGCGCACGCTCGCCTGGACTACGAGCTCGGGACCAACATCTTCCAATGGCTCCCGTTCGTGCACCGGCTGCGCCTCCAGCCGGTGTTGTTCGGCGACGCGGCGTCCATCTTCACCGAGCAAGCCCGAGACGGCACGACGATCGAGCACTCCGACGCCGGTCTGGAAATTCTCGATGGGGGCCGGCGTGCAGATGAACTTGCTGGGAATGCCGGGGAGCTCGGGTCAGCTTCGCTTCGACATCGCCCGCCGCCTGGACCGCGAAGACGACGCCATCACGTATCGAGGATCGATCACGATCCCGCGTTAGGCGTCTCGCATCGCGCGGATCTTCGCCAGCACTTCTTCATTGTTGCGGATGTGGCGTCCGGTCTCGTGCTTCGAATAGACGAGCGCGCCATCGACGCGGACGTCGAATACGCCGCCCCCGCCCGGGATCAGCTTCACCGGAAGTCCAAGCTCGCTTCGAATCGAATCCGCCAGACTGGCGGCGATCGGATCGTAGTGTCAGACCTTGCAGAACTCGATCGACACGTACACGGAGACCTCCATCGACGTGGGGGACTCGTCATCGAGTGCGTGACGCCAACATCCCGAGATCGGCATCCCTCGTCAAGGCTTGAGTCTTCGGCGCGCCCCGTGCATTCTTCCCGGCATGCGCTCCCCCACGCCGTTTCACTTCATGCACTGGGCGAAGACGTGGGTGGGGCAGGTGCCGTTTTGTCTCGGCGCGTCCGGAGTTCCGACGCCGGATCGCGAGGAATTCGATCCCGGTCCCGCCGCGATGGAGTCGACTCCGAATTATTTCGGCGCGCCCGAGCTACGCGCCGCCATCGCGCACATGCACGGCGTCGGCGTGGACCATGTACTGGTTTCCGACGGCGCCAGCCTCGCGAACTACTCCGTGCTCTCCGTGATCGCCGGCCCGGAGGATCGCATCCTCGTGGAATCGCCGACGTATCCCGTCATCGAAGAGATTCCGCGGTTTCATCGCGCCGACATCGGCCGAATTCCGCGGCGTCCCGAGAACCGATGGCAGCCGCGCATCGAAGACGTTCGAGCTGCGTTCGATCGCCCCGGAAAGCCGATCACGGCGATCGTCCTCACGCGGCTGCACAATCCTTCGTGCGTGGATCTGGATGCCGATTTTCTGCGCGAGCTGGCGCGCCTGGCGGAAGAAAAGCGCTTCGTCGTTCTCCTGGACGAGGTCTATCTCGACTTCGTGGCCGGGGCGACGCCCGGGCATCGCTACTCGCGGCGTTTCATTTCCACGGGAAGCCTCACCAAGGTGTGGGGCTTCGGGTCGCTCCGCGTGGGATGGGTGATCGGCGCTCCGGAAGTGCTCCGCCCGATTCAGGAATTTTCCTTCTACCTGCAAGTCGACGGCGCACACCCCGCGCAGAAAACCGCAGTTCGTGTGATCCAGGATCGCGAACGACTCCTGGCTCGATCCCGTGCCATCGCCGAGCGAGGGCGCGAGGTCGTGGAGGAATGGATGCACGGCCGCGGCGACGTGAGTTGGATCCCGCCCGCGGGCGGGATCACCGGGTTCGTCCGTCTCGAGCGAATGCGCGAGACCGCGGAGCTCGCGGCGCGGCTGCGTGAGCGGGAAGGCGTGAACATCGCCGAGGGCGAGTATTTCGGTCATCCGGGCTGGGTGCGGATCAGCTTCGGGGGAGAGGAGTCGAACGTGCGGGAAGCCCTGCGCCGGATTGGCCGCACGCTCGACGAAGCGGCCGGCGGTCTACGATCGGCGTGACGGGCACGAGCGCGGAATACCTCGCCCGGATCAACCTCTCCGCTTCACGCGCAGCCGATACGTCTCTCGTTTCGCCGCCGCTTCCCCCCCGCGAGGCTTCGCTTCCACCAGCGAGATCGTGAGCGGACCTTCCGGAAGATCGCGCCCGTCCAGCTCGAAGCCGAGCTGCCATTCATCTTTCACGCGCTCGAATTGCCGGGCCCATTTGCTCTTCCAAATCTCGCGCCCCGGGTGAGAGACGACGACTTTCCACCCCACGCCGGGATCCGTCTCGGGAATGCCGATCAAGATCACGTCGAGCGCGGGCTTGGAGTCCCGGACGGTCACTTCGGGCGCATCCGACGCATCGCCGCCCGGCTTCAACACGACCTTCTCTCCGAGGGCGCCGGCGGGAAGCGCGTCGCGTCCGGGGAAGTCGCGGACATTGTCGGACGACGTGAGCGCCCGGATCGCGACCGCGCCGAGCACGAGGACGGCGATCGCGAGCGGAAGCGTCGGCTTGGCGAACGCGAGCCGAACGCGCTCAGCAAGTGTGGGCTGGGTGTGCGTTTCTCCGAGCGCGATCTCCGCGAGCGAATCCCAGGAGCGCTCCGGCGCGGCGATTTCGCCTTCGACGAGGGCCGTCGATCCCGGCTCGTCATCGGCTCGCGGCGCGGCGGTCGTTCCTTCGGTGTCCAGTTCCTGCGTCGTCATCATCCTCCCCCCCACTCGAACGGTGCGCTACAAGCCCTCGAAGTTCGGCGCGCGGCGATCCAGGAACGCGCGCACCCCCTCGCGAAAGTCGCCGGTGCAGGCGAGCTCGGCGATCACGCGGCGCTGCTCGTCGAGGAACTCGTCGAACGACTGCTCCCATCCTTCGCCGAGGCGGCGCTTCGCGGCCCAGTAGGCCCGCGTCGGTCCGCGCGCGATCTCCTTTGCGTAGCCGATCGCCACCTCGCGAAAGCTCGCCGCCGGGAGAATCGTCGTGACGATTCCCCAATCCTCGGCGCGCTTCGCATCGAGGACGCGCCGCGTGTAGTAGAGATCCAGCGCGCGCTTACGGCCGACGACGCGGGGCAGAAGATACCACCCGCCCCCGTCGGGAATCTGGCCGACTTGACCGTGCGCCATCGAGAACTCGGCGCGCTCGGACGCAATGACCAGGTCGCAAGAGAGCGCGAGACCGAAACCGAAGCCGTGCGCGGGGCCGTTCACCGCGGCGATCGTGGGAACCTTCGACGCCAGCAGCGAGCGGCTGATCTGGTGCAGGCTCGCGGTCAGCTCGAGGAAGAACGTGGCCGGATCGTCCTCGAGCGCGGCCGACATCGCGCGAATGTCCCCGCCCGCGGAGAAGGCGCGCCCCGCGCCGGTCACGGCGATCGCGCGAACGCTTCCGTCCTCGGGAACTTCGGCGAGCGTTTCCGCGAGAGCGCGCGCCATTTCCGGGCTCACTGCGTTCATCGCTTCCGGACGCTTCAGCGTGATGATCGCCACCGCGTCTTTGATCTCCGCGTCGATGGACGCGCGAGCCGTTTCGAACCCGGGCATGCCGCAAACCTCCCCGCGCACTTCTCGGGAATCCTATTCTCGAAGGGAGTCGGGAGCCACCGGATTCCTGGCGCGCAGGAATCGCACGCTCTCCCGCTCCGCGCGCCCCTGAACCCAGGCGAGATGGAGCGCTCCGCCGGGGTCGACCGCTCCGGTGAGCCCGCTCACCGGAACGAACGTCTTCTCGGGGTTCTGCGTGGCGGCGAGTCCCAACGCGCGCCACGTCTTTCCTCCGTCGGTGGTGCAGGCGACGTCGAGTCCTCCGGCATCGACCCGCGTCCCGGCCCATGCCATCCACGTGATCGTTTCAGTGCTGCCGATCCACGCGAGACGCGAATACGGCGACGCGGAGGGGACTGTGGTCGGATCGATGGATCCTGGGGCAGAAGCGCCCGGAGCCGACGCGGCGGACGATGCCGTGCTCGAGTCGAGCGCCACCGCAGCAACGATCAGCGCCGCCGACGGATCGGGGCGAAAGGCCGGCTTCTTCGGATTGCGCACCGGGCCCGTGCTCGTGGGAGGCGGGGCCTCCGGTTCCGCGACCCAGATCACGTGGGCGCGCCCCGGACCGGCGAGCGCGACGCGAGGATCCTCCACGCCGCGCGACCACTTCGGAGCGGGGAAGCGCACCGCGGGCGACCACGCCCGCCCGCCATCGTGGGACGCGCGCGTCAGAATCTCCCGCGCCGCGCCCCCCGACTCATCCTCCCACGCCACGACGACCGTGTTCCCGCGCGCATCGATCCCCGCGTCGCGGCTCGCCGCGTCCCCCGGCTCTGTGGGATCGAGCCGCAGCGGCGCATCCCAGCTGGCGCCCGCATCCACACTTCGCCGCACGATCACATCGGCGAGACCGTCGCGCTCGTCCCACCACACCACGAGAATCGCGTCCCCTTCCCCGAGCACGACCCGCGGGTGATACGACGCACCGTTCCCCTGCGATCCTTCGGAGTCGAGGCGCAGGATCGCGTCGGCCCAAGTGACGCCGAAGTCGGTCGAGCGCCGGAACAGGATGTCGCGCGTGCCATTGCGAACGCACTCCCACGCAGCCGCCACGAGCCCGGTCTCGCTTCCGGCGATCGAGATCATCGACGAGAGCGACGAGCCTTCGGTGGAAGCACTCAGACGCGTTGCGGACCCCGGCCAAGTCGCGCCGCCGTCCGGCGACTGGCGAACGTAGACCTCATCCTGT
Source organism: uncultured Gemmatimonadales bacterium (assembly GCA_963725045.1). Lineage (GTDB taxonomy): Bacteria > ARS69 > ARS69 > ARS69 > ARS69 > CAVRWY01. The sequence goes on along the minus strand of CAVRWY010000002.1, from coordinate 211,502 downwards.
CCGGTGCGATCGTCTTGCCAGGCGAGGAGCACCCGCGATCCCGCGAGCGCGATCCGGGGCTCGAGCGCGCGAATGCCTTCGGGCCCGCCGTCCATGCGATAGGCACGCGCCGCCCATTCGCCGCGTTCCCCCGGCTCACGCCGGCGAAAGTAGATTCCCCGGCTGCGGCTCGCCGCCGCGTCGGCCTGCTCCCACGCGAGAAGCGTCGCGCCTTCGCCGGTGACCGCGATCGCCGGCGCGGCAGCGAAAAAGCCGCTCGCGTCTTCGATCGTGGGAATGGAGTCCGACGCCACCGGCAGCCATCGCGCGGCGGCGAGCAGGAGAATTGCGGCGATCGACGGTGGCATCGTGCGAGTCTACCCCGGAAACCTTCTCGCGATGGCCGGGTTCAGAACGCCGAAGTCCCCTAAATCAGGGCCGGATTTCAAAGGAGAAATCATGATTTCGCGGACCATTGCCCCCCGATGGATCCCCCTCGCGATCGCGCTCGCGATCCCGCCGATGGCACTCGCCGGCGAAGACACGGCGACCACGACGACGAAGAACGCGTATCTCGGAGTTCGCATGCAGGAAATCGAAGGCGGGCTCGCGGAGGCGCTCGGGATGAAGGAGGACGGCGGAGTGCTCATCGGACAAGTCATCGAGGGAAGCCCCGCGGCGCAGGCGGGACTCGAGGGAGGCGACATCGTCGTCAAGGTGGACGGCTCTGCGGTGGGAACTCCGGAAGAATTGCGCGCGCTCATTCGCGGCAAATCGAGCGGCGAATCGATCAAGGTGGAAGTGCTTCGCGACAGCAAGTCGAAGACCGTCGCGGTGACGCTCGGGGAGCAGGTGGAGGACATCGAGACCTTCGCGCCGCCGCCTCCCGGATCGAGCTGGACCGACGAGAACACCTTCCGCACTCCCGGCGACGATTCCGACCGCAAGCACGGCTATCTGGGTGTGATGACGCAGCCGGTCTCGAAAGAGCTGGCCGATTTCTTCGGGGTCTCGGGCGATGAAGGCGCCCTCGTCTCCGAAGTCGTCGCGGAGAGTCCGGCGGCGAAGCTCGGGCTTCGCGCGGGGGACGTGATCACCAAGATCGACGGGGTATCGATCGACGGGCCCGGCGAGCTCGCACGCGCGGTGCGCAAGATCGACGAAGCGAAGGAAGTCAACGTGGAGTGGGTGCGCGAACGGCGCGTGCGCTCCGGAAAGGTCGCCGTGGAAGTTCGCGAGGGCGGTGGCCCCGGCAGCGGAATGCGCGGGATGCGCGGATTTCCGCGGCGCTTCGAGCGCATGATGCCGCGGGAGTTTCGCAACATGAAAGACGAAGACGTGCAGGCCGAAGTGGATGCGCTGCGCAACGAGCTCGAGGCGCTGCGCACCGAGCTCCGGAAGCTGCAGGAGAAAAAGTAGTCGCCGGCGCATCGATGCACGAGGGCGGCGGGCGCGGGTGACGCCCGTCGACGAAGAGCCCCCCGGAGTTTTCCGGGGGGCTCGTTTTTTCGGGCTGCACTTTTATCATGTGCTGACGCGATCCAGTCCGCAGCGTCGTAGGAGTGCCGCATAGCGCGGGTCGCTGCGGATGGCGTCGAGCCGCGGGTGCACACGTAGGAAGATCAGTCCGGTCGCGCCCTCCTCCGCGGCGAGATCGAGCCACCGAAACGCATCATCCACGTCACCCAGGCTGGCGTGCAGCGCCGCGATCCCCCACGCCGAGACGACCCGTTTCGAACGCGCTTCCGTCAGCTCGTTCAACATGCGGCGCGCGGCGTCGACGTTGCCGGCGCTCGCCTCCAGATGCGCGAGCCCGAACGACGGGCCGGCGACGCCTCCGGCGAGGATGCGGCCCTCCTCGTACTGCGCGCGCGCTTCGTCGAATCGTCCGAGCGCCTCGAGCGAGCGCGCGAGATCGGTGTGGGCGCCGTCGAAGCGCGGATCCAGCTCGATCGCCTTCCGGTAGTACGGCACCGACTTCTCGTATTCGCGGGCGTAGTAGTAGGCATCGCCGACCGTCGTGTGAATGATCATGGAGAGCGGATCGAGGGCCAGCGCCTTCAGCATCGCCGCTTCCGCCTCGGCGTGACGCTCCGTGCAATAGTAGAGGCGCCCGAGCGTGAAATGCGCCGAGGCGAGCCCCGGATTCAGAACGACCGCCTTGCGAAGCCAGCGGATCGCTTCCGGGAAATTCAATTCCCGCGCGCGGATCGCTCCGAGCGTGACGTGCGCTTCCGCAAGCGACTCGTCCAGCTCGAGCGCCCGGAGTGCCGCCGCTTGCGCCGCATCGATGGCTTCGACCGGCGGCGCCATTCCGCGTGCCGCGCGGGTGTGGTGGCATTCGGCGACGCCGGCCCACGCGGGTGCGAACGTCGGATCCAGCTCCAGTGCGCGCGAGAAGTGACGAAGGCTCAGCTCGATCGCCTGAGGGGACGTGGCCGCCATCGTGTATTGCCCCTTCAAGAACTCGATGTGCGCCTCGGGGTGCACTTCCTTGCGGCGAGCGGGGGCGCCCGGTCGCGCGCGCCGACACCCGAAGCGCAATTTCTCGCACCACGGCTTCGGCCACGTCGCTCTGCAGCTCCAGCACGTCTTCGAGATCGCGATCGTAGCGATGACTCCAGAGCGTCTGATCGCGGCGCGCGGAGACGAGCTGGAGCTGAATCCGCACGCGCTTGCCGATGAGGAGCGCGGAGCCTTCGATGATGGCGTCCACGTTCAGCTCGCGAGCGATCTCCGGAAGCGACTTCGCGGCCCCTTTGTATTGCATCGCGCTGGTTCGGGAGATGACGCGCAGGGACTCCAGGCGCGCCAGATCCGAGATCAACGCCCCGGTCATCCCGTCGGCGAAGTAATCCTGGGACGGGTCGTGGGAAACGTTGTCGAGCGGGAGAACGGCGAGTGAGCGAATCACGTCGTCCGCCGCCGCCGGAGCCGAGCTCTCCGTCGCCGGCGCGGAGCTTCCCGCCGCGAAGCGCATCGCCCCGAGCGCTTTCCCCACCTCCTGCGCGCTCTGGAAGCGAGCGCTCGGATCCTTCCGCAAGCAACGCTGGACGACGCGCTCGAAATCCTCGGGGATGTCGCCGCGGCGGATGGTGAGTCGAGCGGGCTCGTCGCGAAGGATGGACGAAGTGAGGTCCGCCGCCGTGGCGCCGTGGAAGGGACGCTGACCGGTCGACATCTCGTAGAGAATGATACCGAGCGCAAAGAGATCGGTGCGCGCATCGAGACTCTCTCCGCGCACTTGTTCGGGAGCCATGTAGGGCACCGTCCCGAGAATTTCCCCGGTCTTCGAGATGGCGAGATCGGTCGTGGCCTCGACGTCATCGGAGGACAGCTCGGCCGCGCCGGCCCGTTTGGCGAGACCGAAGTCCAGGACTTTCACGCGGCCTTGGGTCGTGACCATGATGTTGCGGGGCTTCAGATCGCGGTGGACCACGCCTCGCTCGTGAGCGGCGGACAATGCGCTCGTGACTTGAAGCGCGAGATCGACCACGCGTTCGATGGAGGGGATGTCGCCTTCGAAAAGCGCGTCGAGCGTTCGCCCCTCGATGAGCTCCATGGTGAGGAAGCGAACGCCTCCGTCTTCCTCGATGGAGTGAAGGACGACGATGTTCGGGTGATTGAGCGCGGCGACGGCGCGCGCTTCGCGCTCGAGCCGCGCGAGGCCCGCCGCGTTGGAGGCGAGCGCGGCGGGAAGCACTTTGACCGCGACGTCGCGACCGAGCCGGGTGTCTCGCGCCCGATAGACTTCGCCCATGCCGCCGGCACCCAGGGAGCCCAGAATCTCGTAGTGCAGCAGTCTGAGTCCTGGGCGGAGCGTCATGCCGGTACTCGGATCACGCGCATGTTTCGACCACGAGGAGGTGGAACCGCGAAGGTCGAGCGGCGCTTCCTTCGATCAGGACTTGGTCACCTTCTTCTTGATCTTCTGGAACTCCGGCGAGTCGGTGCGCAGCCCGGTCTTCACCGGTAGCTTGGCGATGGCGGCGCGCGTCCTCTGGATGCGTTCGGGAGTGGCCGGGTGCGAGGTGAACATCTTCGACACCGGATCCAGCTCTCCCCCGCCGGACTTCGCTTCCAATGCCGCGAGCTTCTCGAAGAAAGACGGGAGCCCGTTCGGATCGATGCCTGCGTCGTAGAGCTCTTGGACCCCGTAATCGTCCGCTTCCGATTCCATGTCTCGGCTGTAGTGCATCAAGGTCCCGTTCTGGAGCAAGGCGGCGGTCATCGCCGCAGTCTGGTTCGGCGCCGTCCCCAAAGCGATCTGAGCGAGCAGATCGGCTCCGTACTGCTGCGTCATCTGCCGCGCGCTGTGCCGGCCCACGATGTGGCCGATCTCGTGGCCCATCACGCCCGCCAGCTCCGACTCGTTCGCCGCTTGTTCGATGAGCCCGCGATTCACGTACAGCCAGCCGCCGGGGATGGCGAAGGCGTTCACTTCGTCCGTGTCCACGACCTGGATCTTGTACGGAATGTTATTGCGCTTGGAGACGCGGGCCAATGATTGCCCCAGGCGGTCGACGTAGGCGACGACCTCCGGATCCTTGATGAGCGTGAGCTCCTTCTCGATCTCCTGGGAGAATTGCTGGCCCATCTCGATCTCCTGCTCCTCGGAAACCATGTTGAGCTTTCCGATTTCCGCACACGAGACGATGGACAATGGAGCCAAGAACGCGAGCGCCGCACGAGCGCTGCGGATGAACGAGTGACGCATGGTTCCTCCGTAGTGGGGCGAGGGGAGAAAACATGATCCGCCCGGTTGGCGTCAAGCACGCGCAGGGGCTCAAAACCGGTACTCGACGCCTCCGGACACGATGCGCGAGTCGGCGTCGTCCACGTCCACGCTGTGATCCTCCGGCTCCCAGTTCCCGAAGAATCGAATCGAGATCGCCTTGGTCACGTCGGCGGTCGCCAGGATGGTGAGCCGGTTGTACGTGGAATCGGAGTAGATCGCGATTCCCTCGTCCGGGTCCCCCGCGCCGGTGTCCAGATCGAAGTCGACGTCGCCTGTTTCCAGGCGGTAGTCGCGAAACCCGAACTCTTCGGTGACACTCATCCAGACCGGCCCCACCCTCCAGTCGGCGCCGATCTCCAACGCCAGCTCAAAGTACTCTTCCGCCGGAGCCGTCGATGAGAGCACCGTCCCCAGGACGGGCCCCACCCACACTCCCAAGTCGGAAGTCACTTGGAAGAACGGCCCGGCACTGGAACGCCAGCGGGTAAAGTCGTAGTCGAGATCGTCGGGAACGTCGTAGCGCAACATCTCGTTCTCCAGGAACAAACGCCAGGAAACGAGCCCGGGATTCGTGAAACTGGCGCCGATGTCGAACCGGCTTTCCCAGGAGCTCTCGCGAGGGCTGACCTCGTCGTAGATCCGCCGCTCGATTCGTTCGGCGACGTCGATCGAGATGCCTTCCCCGACGAAGAGACCGGCATCGAGCTCCAGCGTGTGACGGTAGGAATCCAGCTCCGAGGAGTCGGGAACGTCGCGGACGCCGAAGTGATACGCGGCGCGTCCTTCGACGCCGGGGCTGAATTTTCGTCGAACGCTCACCCCAGGACGGTGCAGCGTGGCGTTCAGATTGTATTGGTCGGGATCGGCGAAGTGGACCAGGTCCAACGCGTCTTGAACGCGAAGCACGGTCCGGACTCCGAGTGGTCGTTCCCAGGCGAGGCGGAGCTGTTCGCGAAACGAATCGCTGGAGAGCGCGTAATCGCCGTCGCTCCGCAAATGCGTCCAGAGCGCGTCTTGATCGAGCAGGAAGAGGTTCGACCCGCGGCGAAGCTCCCCGCGGGCCGCGAGACGCGCGCGCTCGCTCTCCTTGCCGTAGTAGACCTCTCCGTCGAGGACGAGGAGCGAAGGCGCGGGAATCGGCGTGGAGGCGGTGAGTCCCACGACGGCGCCGATGTCATCGATCGTGGAGACCGTGTCTCGATCATCGGTGATGCGGTAGGTCTCGCCGAAGTACTCGAAGTCGAATCCGACGCGCGGGCGCAAATCGAAACCGGCGCGCGCGGAGCCCGCGTACGCGAGAAACGAGATCGAAAGAATCGCGAGCTCAATCCGGCGGCGCCGGAGTCTCCAGAAGGGCAATCGCTTCCTCGAGAAGGGTGACCGCGGTCTCGAGGTCTCCTTCCACGAGGATTTCCTGAGCGACTGCCGCGAGGGCTTCCGCTTCCACGAGGAGGACTTCGTCCGCCCTCTCATTCTCGCGCATCATGGCGACGCTCGTCTTCACAGAGTCGGCGAGCGCCTCGAATCGTCCCTCTTCTTCTGACTCCCCGGGGGGGTCGCCGGGAGCTTCGCGCTCCGCGTCCCGGGCGGGCTCGGAATCGTGGGCGATTGCGGAGGCGCTCACCAGAACGAAGACGGCCAGGGCTCCGAGCGAGGCCCGAGGGAGCGACGCGGCCCGGCTCACCGAGAGAGACTCCGTGCGAGCTCCTCGGCGCGCGAGGCCAGCCGGCGTGCGACCAGAGTCTGCGCGAGCGCGGGACGGAGATCGCCCTCGCCGAGCAGATCGTTCGCTCGTTCCTGGTGCATCCGCGCGTTTTCGAGGACCCGCGCCGCGCTCGGATCGGCGGAGGAGGTGATTGCTTCGCGGGCCTGCTCCAGCAGGCGATCCGTGGCGCCGATCTCGTCGGCCACTCTCTGCTCGCTGACCGGACCGTTCACGCGTGCGACCGCACGGGTCGCGAGGTTTCGCGCTTCCCGGGTCTGCGCCACCGCGGCGCGCGCCTGGCCCGCGCGATACGACTCCCAAGCGGTCCGCTGCATCGTCGTCGCACGATCGAGCAGGGTGGTCGCGTCCTGGTCGTGCGACTCCCGCACCGGCTCGCCGGCGCGCTCGATCATGTTGTCCGTGCGCTCCAGCTCTCGTTCGATGCGCCGCGGCTCTCCGGCGGCCGCGTCGTTGACCTCGAGCGCCTGGCGGATCAGCCGCTGCGCGCTCAGCGCGAGACGGAACGCCGCCTCGAAGTGCTGCTCTCCGAGCTGGCGCCGCCCCCGATCGATCTGGGCACGCGCTTCATCGAGCAGCCGCAACGCGGCGTCGCTCGGGTTTTCGGCGATCCTCTCCGTCGCGCTGCGGAGCATGTTGTCCGCATTCTCCAGCTCGCGGCGGCCACGCTGCTCCAAGACGTCGTCCGATCGGGCGAATCCGACCGCGCGCACCCCGAAACGTCGGGCCTGCAGCGTGAGACGCATGGAGCCAATGGAGTTCCCCCCGCGGTACGTTTCCCACGCTTCCGCCTGCACGCGATGGCCCTGCGCCAGCAGGTCTTTCGCACGCTGGGAGCGGCTCTCGCCGACGATCCCGTCCGCGGTCTCCAGCGCACGGTCGGTGCGCTCGAGCTCCTCTTCCAGGCGATCATCGGTGACGACCTGGGCGTACGCGTCGAGGGAAGGGGTCGCGATCACCACGAGCGCCGTCAGGATCGGCAAGATTCCGAGAATTCGAAGTGCGGCGACCATGTTGCATCTCCCGATGAGGCTCATTCTCACTTGCAAGATCCGCAACCCGCGTGCCAGACGGCCGGGATTCGCGCCCTTCCCAAATCGTTCCGATGCCGTGGCTTAAGCGGCTCGTGCGGCTCCGTTCCCGGTCCAGCCTGGATCCCCCGGCACGGGCTGTCCCGGCGCGGACACTTTCGCCCGGAAGCGGCCACCCCCGTGACGCCGCCGATGGCGGATCCGCCCGCTCACTCCCCGAGTCGGTCCGTCTCCTCCTCTTCGTCATCCTGGCCCGCGGAAGCGATGCCGTACCGCTCGAGCCTTCCGTAGAGGGCTCGGCGCGTGATTCCGAGCAATCGCGCCGCCTTGGACTTGTTTCCCCCGGCCTTCGCGAGAGCGTCGCGGATCATCTGCTCTTCCTGCACGGACAGGCTCATCGCGTCGCCGGAGATTCCCATGCCCACGCGCCGAGCGGAATCATCGGTCGCGGTGCGGCCGAGGCGCGGACGCGGGCGCGGCACGTGAATCTCGTCGAGGCCGATCGCGCCTTCGCCGGCGAGAATCACCGCACGCTCGATCACGTTGCGAAGCTCGCGCAGATTCCCCGGCCAGTCGTAGCGGCGGAGCGCTTCGAGAGCGACCGGATCGATCCCCGTTCCGCGATATCCCGAGCGCCGCAGGAAATGGACGGCCAGCTCTTCCAGATCGTCCATGCGCTCCCGCAACGGAGGAAGCTCGATCGGAAACACGTTCAGCCGATAGAAGAGATCTTCGCGGAAGCGTCCGTCGGCGATCTCGCGCGGGAGATCGCGATTCGTCGCGGCGATGACGCGCACATCCGCTTCGATGATCTCGCTTCCGCCGAGCCGATGGAAACGGTGATCCTCGAGAACGCGAAGAAGCTTCGCTTGCGTGGACGGCTTCATCTCGGCGATCTCGTCCAGGAACACGGTGCCCTTGCGGGCGACTTCGAACCAACCCATCTTGCGCTCGTGCGCGTCGGTGAACGCGCCCTTCTCGTGGCCGAACAGCTCCGACTCCAGGAGCGTCTCGGCGAGCGCGGCGCAGTTGACCGCGACCAGCGCATGACCGCGACGTCCCGACCACTCGTGGATCGCGCGGGCGATCACTTCCTTGCCGGTCCCGCTCTCGCCGGTGAGGAGAACGGTGGCGTCCGACGGGGCCACCTTTTGCGCGAGCGCCAGCGCCGCGGACATCGACCCGCTCCGGCCGCGCACCAGCGCATTCGCGCCGACTCCGGCTCCGGCGAATCCTTCGCGGAGCCGCCGATTCTCCTCGGCGAGCCGGCGCGTCTCCAGGCTGCGATGGAGCACAACGCCGAGCTTCTCCAGATCGATGGGCTTCTCCAGATAGTCGGCGGCGCCTTCCTTCATCGCGGCGACGGCCGTCTTCACGGTCGCGTACGCCGTCATCAAGAGCACCGCGACGTCGGGATCGGCCTCCTTCGCGGCGCGCAGCACGTGCATGCCGTCCGTTCCGCCGAGGCGCAGGTCGGTGAGGACGACGTCGAAGCGCTTGGAGCGCACGATGCGCACTGCGGCATCGCCGTCGCACGCGGTGACGACTTGATGTCCCGCGTCGGTGAGCTCGCTCGCCAGAAGCGTCGCGATTTTCTGCTCGTCGTCGACGACGAGGATCGAAGCCATTCGTTCCTCCGCGCCCGCCTCAGCTCGCGGGCTCCCGCGGCAGCACCACCGTCACCACCGCGCCCCCATCGTCGCGATTCGCCAGCGCGATCGATCCGCCGTGCGCTTCGACGATGCGCTTCGCCATCGCCAGACCGAGACCCGAGCCTCGCTCCTTGGTGGTGGCGAAGGCCTCGGTCGCAGTCCGCAGCCCTCGCCGGCTGAAGCCGGGGCCGCGATCGGCGACGCGCAGTGTCGCACGTTTCTCGTCGGCCGCGAGCCCCAGCGTGATTTCTCCGCCGTTGGGCATCGCCTGGGCCGCGTTGAGCAGGAGATTCAGCAAGACCTGATGAATGCGCTGCGGATCCGCCTGGGCCGGCACCGGCGCGGCCGCCCCTTCCACTTTGAGCGTGATTCCCGAGTCTCCGAGCGTCGCCTCGGTGAGCGTCGCGGTGCGTCGCACGATCTGCGCGAGATCGCAATCGACGCGAGCGAGCGGCTCGTCGCGCGCGAAACGCAAGTATCCCTCGAGGATGTCGTTGAGGCGGCGCACTTCGTCGGGGATGAAATCGACGATCTCGTCGTCGGTGACGCCGGCCGCGGCGAGGCGTTTCTTCAGGCGCGCCGCGGTGGCCGCGATGATCGCGAGCGGGTTGCGGATCTCGTGCGCGACCCCGGCGGCCATCATTCCCATGGTCGCGAGCGTTTCGGATTGGGCGAGAGCCGATTCCGCGCGGGCCAGGCGCCGCGTCGCGCCGAAGAAGAGCGCGCCAAGGAGCGCGGTGAGCGCAGCGCTCCCTGCGCCCACGCCCACCAGCGTGCGGCGCAGGGCACGCACGCGCACCACGAAGTCCGCGCCCGCGGCGACGCCGAGCACCGCCTCCGTCTCCCCATTCCATGCCTCCACCGGCGCATATGCGGACTTGAGCACGACATCGCCCATGTCCAGCGACCGCGACGCGGCCGGCGTGCCGGCGAGCGCGCGCTCGAACGCTTGCGGCGCGAGATCCACGAGCGGATTGCGACGCCCGATCGCCTCCGCCGGAGAGATCGAAGCGCGTGACTCCCTGGGGATCGACGAGAAAGACCTGGTCGAGCCCGTGGCGCGCGGCGATCTCGGAGAGCACGCTGCGGACGTACGAATCGTCGGGAAGAGAGGGGTCGAGCAGAAGCTCAGGCGTCGCGGCCGTCACCGCGGTCTGCGCCACCGTGGTGAGCCGAAGACCGAGCTCCTCGTCGAACGAATCGGAGACTGCGTCGAGCACGAGCCGGGAAGAGACGTAGATGATCACGACGGTCAATACGAGGAAGAGCAGGAGAAGCGCGCCTCGTCCGAGCATCGTCCGCCGATCGAGTCCCGCGTTTCCCATGATCGGCACCGCGGGTCAGCGGGTTTCTTCCCAGATCGTGACGCCCGAGAGCTGGTCCCAGAAGCGCGCGGTGACCTTGCCGTCGGGATGCGGGATGCGCGTGAATCCGCGAAGCTCGCCTCCCGAGGACGTGAACGTCACCAGGCTCCCGCCGGGAGGAGGAACCTGCGCGCGCATCTCTTCGAAGTAGTGCGTGGGGAACGAATGCTCGTACACGGGGCGGTTGCGCTCCACGATCGCGTTGCGCTCGGCGGGATCGATGCGCTGGCCGAGCTGCGCTTCGATCGCCGGCCATTTCTCCAGCGGAAAGCGGATCCACATCTCCGAGCCCTGGAAGCCGAGCGTGTCGCGTTTCATCGCCTGATTCCATCCTTCCGTGTGGGGCGCGGGAGGCGCGATCTGCACGCGACCTTTCCCGAGCAGAGACGCGCCGCTCGGACCCTGGCTAGTCGCGTAGGGCACGATCACGCCTTCGAACTCCGAGATCGTCACCCCGTCCAGCTGGATGGCGAATGCCGAAACCCGGGAGGCCTCGCTGAACTTTTCTTGGAAGGGATACGACGGAATGTGCGGCGTTGCGCTTGCGGCGGACGGCGAGCCGGCGAGCTTCACCTCGTCGTTGGAGACGTCGGACTGCAGCGTGTGCGCGCGCGGGTCCAGTCGAATCGACGCCGCACGCCCTTCGTCCTTGAGGAGAATCGCGCGGACGTCGCCGGGGGGAACGGAGAGTCGCGAGGTTCGAATCGGCTCCCCGGCCGCGGTCGCGATCTGCACTTCCACCGGGGCTTCCACCTCGCCGATGTTCTCGACCTCGACGCGCAAGCGATCCTTCTGCGGGCCCATGCCGAACACGTGCGAAGAGATTCGAAAGTCGGGGAGCGCGGTGCCAACGATGAACGGCTCCAGAAATTCGTGCTGATTCGGCGCGCGCGACCCGAGCGCCTTGAAGAACGCGGTGCCGGTGAGCGGCGGCCCTTCGGGAGCTCCGACTCCCTCGAGAAGGCCGTTCCACATCGCTTGCGACGGAGCCGCTTCCGCAATCATTTGGACGGTGATCGCGCCGCGGCCGCGAATGAGATCGGGCCCTTCGGGCGAAACCGGAACGAGGCCGCGCAGTGCGCTGTCCTTGGCGCGCCCGGCGAAGAATCGATCGCGGCGATCGGCGCCGAGGATCGCTTCGATCTGCTCGGGTTGCGCCGACTGAAGCGAAGCGACGTAAGCGCCATCGCCCATGGCTTCGGGGACCGCACGCGAGAGCCAACCTGCGTCTTCGCCCTCGAACGGAATGCAGTCGTTCCAGAAGCTGGTGGCGAGCGCCGCGGCGACGTCGCGTCCGAAGAGATGCGCCTCGGGCATTTCCGGCGAAACCGAGGAACGCGACGCATCCCAGAGAAGCGTGTTCTGCCCGCCCGCGACGATTCCTTCGCCGACATCGACGACGCGCAGGGTTCCCCCGCCGCAGCGTGCGCCGTAGTCGATCTGGAGGCGCTCCCACGAGGACGCGACTTGATCCAGCGCCGCGGCTCCGGCAGGCGCGCCGGCGCGGCTCCACACTTCGAGCTTCGTCGAGCGGTGCGTCTCTTCCGCCGCCGTGAACGCTCCCCACGCCGCGAACGGACGCCCGGGCGCCGTCGAGGTCCAAAGCGCTCCCGCAGCGCTTCCGCACGCCACACCGCGCATTCCTTCCGCGAGCGTGAACCCGGTGGAATGCGGGAGTAGCGCGTCCGCGGTCGGCGAGGTCGACGGAAACCAACCGCTGCCGGCGAGCAAGGTGCCGCCGTTCGCGTTCGACTGGATCCCGGGGCTTCCGGGCGCAAACGCGAGGCGCAACGCGACGGTTCGCGAGCTTTCCGGCGTGAGTGCCAGCGGCAGCCCCAGCGTCCACTTGCGCAGCGAGGTCTTGGGGACGTCCGCCTTCGTGAGCGAGACCTTCTGCCCGTCGAGGGAAGCCTCCGCGATCGTCGCGGCGGAAGCGAGATACAGATCCACCGAGCTCGTGGGCTTCCCCGCATCGGCCGCGAGAGTCAGCTCGACCGCGGCGGCCGGCTCCTTCTCGCGGGCATCGATCATGATCTTGGCGCGGCGAAGCGACGCCGCGTGAGCGCGATCACTCGCGACGGCCGACGCCAGCACGAGCCCGACGCCCACCACGCCAGGGCGAAGAGCGCGCCCGAAACGGATCATCGCACAGGAGCTCAGAGGAGTCCGTCGAATCGCTTCTTGAGCTCGATCTTCGATGCAGCCCCGACGTACTGATCCACCAGACGCCCGCCCTTGAAGAACAGAAGCGTGGGAATCGAACGGATGCCGAACTTCGCAGACGTGGAAGGATTGTCGTCGATGTTGAGCTTGGTCACCTTGACCTTGCCGCCGTACTCGGCCGCCAGCTCTTCGAGCACCGGAGCCACCATCCGGCACGGCGCGCACCACTCCGCCCAGAAGTCCACGACGACCGGATTCGGTCCCTTCAAGACTTCTGCGTCAAAGCTCGCGTCGGTGATCGCCACCGCTTGGCTCATCGGTGTCCTCCTTGGGGCGCTCCGGCCCGTTCTCGAGTGAGTCGTTCGCCGGCTCGGATGCCGAGACGTCGAACCTAGCGATCGGCACCCGGTTGGTCAAGGTGACGACACCCGGGCCCGCTTTCTTGACACCCCGAAGTGCCCTGTCTATCGTGCGCGCTCCGGAATTCCTGCATCATCACCGGCCTCTCGAGACCCGCCTTCCCCGGAGTCTGCGAGGAGCGTCCTTGGATTTCCCATGGTCGACACCGGATCCCGCCCACCGCCTGCTCCTCGTCGTCTATTTCGTCCTTTGGGGAATCTTCGCGATTCTCGGCCTGCGCCGGTCGTGGCTGGTCTGGCTCTATCGCCGCACGCGCCACCGGGACTTCCCGCGCGCTGAGATCTCCCCGCTTCCCGAGATCACGGTCCAGCTCCCCATCTACAACGAGAGGTTCGTCGTCCGCCGGCTGATCCGTGCGGTCGCTGCGCTGGACTACCCCCGAGAGCTCCTGGAGATCCAAGTCCTGGACGACTCCACCGACGACACCGTGCACATCGTGGACGAAGAAGTGGATCGCCTGCGCGCCGAGGGCGTGCGCATTCAGCACATTTGCCGCCGCGATCGGCTGGGATACAAGGCGGGGGCGCTCGCGCACGGAATGAAAACCGCGACCGGAAAGCTGATTCTCATCTTCGACGCGGACTTCGTGCCGCGTCCCAATTTCCTGCGCGAGATCATTCCTTACTTCGCGACTCCCCGAAGTCGGAATGATCCAGGTTCGATGGGACCACTTGAACGCCGAGTACTCGCTTCTGGCGAAGGTCCAATCGATCATCCTGGACGGCCATTTCGTGATCGAGCACGACGCGCGCGCGAAGAACGGCTACTTCTTCAATTTCAACGGAACCGCGGGCATGTGGCGAAAGGAGTGCATCGAGGACGCCGGCGGATGGGAGCACGACACGCTGACCGAGGATCTGGACCTGTCCTATCGCGCACAGCTGCGCGGCTGGAAGTTCGTGTACCTGCGCGACGTGACCTGCCCCGCGGAGCTCCCCGCCGACATGGCTGCATTCAAGGTCCAGCAGTTCCGCTGGGTGAAAGGATCCGTGCAGGTCGCGAAGAAGATTCTCCCTCGCATCTGGAGCTCGACTCTCCCGCTCGGGAAGAAGCTCGAAGTGTCGGTGCACCTCACCCAGAACGCGGCCTACGTTCTCGTGCTGCTCCTCTCCTTGTGCATCTACCCCGCGGTCCTGGTGCGCTCGGACCGCTGGCTCGACGCCGCATCGCTCCTCGAGCTTCCGTTGTTCTTGTTCGCGACGGGGTCGGTGTTCGTCTTCTACGCCGCTTCGCAGGCCGGCGCGGATCGCGCGTGGAAGCGTCAGGCGAAGTATCTCCCCGCGCTCATGTCGATCGCGATCGGGCTTTCGGTGAGCAATACACGCGCCGTGCTGGAAGGCGCGTTCGGAAAGATGTCGCCGTTCCATCGAACGCCGAAGCTCGGGGCCGCGGAGCGCGTCCATGCAGGAGCGCACTCAGATCTACCGGGCGATGCCCACCGGAACCACCGGTCTCGAGATTCTGCTCGGACTTGTACTTCTGCGGAATTCTGGCGTTCACGATTCGACGCGGATACGTCGGGGCGATTCCGTTCGTTCTGCTCTTTCTCTTCGGCTATCTGTACGTGGGCGCGTCCTCGATGGGCCTGCGCATCCCTCGGCCGCGGCGATCCTCGTCTTGATGGTGCGCCGCACGCCTCCTCGCGGGTCTCTCGGCGGCGAGCCTGCTCGCGGGTTCAGGGATGCCGATGGGAGCGTGAAGCGAGCCCGGTACTGCGTCCCGCGGATCCCGATTCCTTGGCGCTCGTCGTTCAGGAAATCGATCCCGGTCCGGAAGTGCGCATGCGCGCGGGACATGGATTCGTCTCCACTTCGGATCCGTGGGTGGAGCTCGCCTACGAATCGAGAGAGGTCCCGGCGCATCTTCTCTCGGGAACGCTGCCGCAGGCGACGCGCGAGAGCTCTCCGGGAAGCGTGATCCGCGTCGTGGGATCCGCGTCCGCGCCGACCTTGCTGGAGATCGCGCTCGAAGGCGCGCGGCGAAGTGCGCTCGGCGATGATCGCGCTTCCCGGCGGCGATACGGAAGCTCTCGCGCTCCTGCCGCCGGATGCCTGGATCTCGCGGCCCACGAAAGAAAGAGGGCGGCGCGCGCGCGCCGTGATGTGGAAGCCGGAGCGATTCGAGATCGCGGAGCTCGGTGCGAGAGGTCAAGAAGGGGGGCCGATGCGCGTGCGCGCTCACGATTCCCTGCGGCGATCTCCACGGAGGGCGGCGCGTTCACTCGGAGCCGACCAGCGATCGTCTCGGGATTCACATGCCGGTGCCGGGGCCGAAGTCCGACCGCATCGAAGCCGCGTGGGCGGGCGCGTGCGTCGGCCTCGCGTCCGGGCGGCGCTTCGATTCACTCGGGCGAAGCGCCGCCCGGGACGTGTGGCGCGCCGCGCCCGCCGCGTTCGACACGAGCGCAGCGCTCGGACCCGCGCCGGCGACGACGCTGGCGACCGCCGTCGCTCGTCGCATGCCTGGAGAGCGCGGGGAGCTTGCCGAGTCGCGGCGCTGCTCGCCGAGGTCGTTTCGGGCGCGAGTCGTCGCCGTCGATCTTCCCGCCGAGCGTGCGCCGCGGGCTCGTGCATTTCCGCTCGGGCGCGCTGCCGCCGCGCTCGGGGCAGTCGCTTCTCGAGCCCGGTCCGGCGTGGGACGAAGACACCAGCGCCCGCGCGCGGGCGTTCGTCTGGGGACTGATGTTCCCCGGCGATCCCTATCGAGCGGCAGCCGCGGCGGGCCGAGACGCATCGATCACGCACAGCGGTGCCGGAGTGGAAGGAGCGCGCTTCGCGGCAGCGCTCGTCGCCGCATCGCTCGGCAATCCCGCTCCCGAGATCGGCGAGCTGCTCGACCTCGGAGAATCGTTCCTCGTCGAAGGAAGCGACGCGGAAGCGGTGGTCACGGGAACGCGCGAAGCGTGGAAGCGCACGCGCAGCGCGGATTCCACGGCGGCATGGATCGAGCTGACCTGGGTGCCGCGCGCCGAGGAACGGCTCTCCACGCAGCCGTGGTCGCACGCGCTCCCCAACCTGGGCATCACCGTGTTGGCGCTGGAAGCGGGCGGTGGGGATTTCTCGCGAACGATGCGCATCGCGTCCACCGCGGGCCTCGACGCCGGAACGAACGCCTCCACCTGCGGGGCGATCTTGGGCGCGCGCGGCGGAACCCATTCGATTCCCGAGCGAGCTGCGCGAACCGATCGCAAGGCGCGTTTCGCGCTGCGGTCGCCGGCGCCGAGAATTGGCGCCTCGCAACCCTGGCCGTCGGTCGATCGAGAGCGTCGGCGCAACGCTTCGATTCGATCCTTCGGGCAGCTGAGCGGACGGCGCCTCGTGAGCGCGCTGCGACGTGCGGAAACGCCGCGCATTTCCGTCGTCATCCCGGCATGGAACGAAGAGCGCTCTCTTCCGCTCGTGCTCGCGCGCGCTTCGCGCGCACTCGCTTCACGAGATCGTCGTCGCCGACAACGGCTCGACCGACCGCACCGCAGCGGTGGCCCGCGAAGGCGGCGCGCGCGTCGTCCACGAGCCGCGCCGGGGCTACGGAAGCGCGTGCCTCGCGGGAATCGCCGCGCTCGATCGCCCCGACATCGTCGTGTTTCTCGACGGCGACGCCTCCGACGATCCCAGTGATCTCCCCGCGCTGCTCGCCCCACTTCTGCGCGACGACGCCGATCTCGTGATCGGAAGCCGCACGCTCGGCGCGCGCGAACGGGGCGCGCTTCTTCCGCAAGCGATCGTCGGAAACTGGATCGCGACGCGGCTCATCGCCGCATTCTGGGGCGTGCGCTTCACCGATCTCGGACCGTTTCGTGCGATTCGGGCCGAAGCCCTGCGCCGCCTGGACATGAGGGACCGCGATTTCGGCTGGACCGTGGAGATGCAGGTGAAGGCGGCGCGAGCCGGGCTGCGCTGCACGGAAGTTCCCGTGCGCTATCGCCAGCGCGTCGGCCGTTCGAAGATCACGGGAACGCTCGCGGGAACGCTGCGCGCCTCGCACAAGATCCTGTTCACGATCGCGCGGGAAGCGTGGTTTCCGTCCTCGATGCGAAGCGATTGAACGCGCGGCGCACGACGCGTCGATCGCGCAGCAGCCCGAACGCGAAAAGCGCCGTCACCGGCACCCACAAGAGCGCCTGACTCCACGCCGGCTCGTGCCACTCGGCGCCGCCCCGCGCCATCCAGGGCGTGACGTAAGCCAGCGGAAGGAGCGCGACCAGCGCGAACGCGGCCGGACGGAGCGCGCGCGGAAGGAACACGAGAAAGGGAACGAGCCAAAGTGCGTACCACGGATGAACCGTCGGCGAGAGCACCAGGAATGCGCCCATCACCACGCCGATGCATGCCGCGCGCTCCCGCACGAACCAGGGGACCAGGAGCGCGGTGAGCGCGAACGCGACGGCGAGCGCCGCGCGCACGTCCTGGGGATCGAATCCGGCCCGAACGCCGAGCGAGAACACGAAATCGTGATAGTGCCAATGCTTCGCGTACGTACCGAAGCCGGTCGAATAGATGCGAGCCGGCGTTCGCGTACGGGAGAATCGTGAACATGCTGGCCGCGACGCCGAGAAGGAGCGCAGCCCATCGCCCACGGAGATCGTCGCGCGAGGAACGAAGGCACGACGGCCGCGGGGACGAGCTTCACCAAGATCGATGCTCCGAGCAGGAGCCCCGCCGCGAAACCGCGCGCTCGCGACGCGGCGAAGGGCCTCCGACATCGCGATCGCGCCGGCCAGAAGGAAAACGCCGAGCGCGTCGACGTGGCCGCCGCCGGAGGTCTCCAGAATCGCCAGCGGACACGCCGCGTGGACGAGCGCGAGCGAGGGAGATCTCCCCGATCTCCGCAGCACGCCCGCGAGAACGAGCGCGGCGGCGAGATCGAGCCCTGCGGCCATCGCGCGAACGCCGCGCGGTCCGGCCCCCAGGAGATCGAGCGCTCGAAAGAAGAGCTGCGCGACCGGCGGATAGATCGTGCGGACGTCGGGGTGGTTCACGCGATCCGAGAAGTCGCGGTCGCCCCGCAGCGAGTCGAGCGCGGCGGAGCTCGGTGCGTAGGCGTAGGGATTGATGCCGGCGTTGGCGACGCGCCCGTCCCACAGATAGCGATAGAGATCGTCGGAGAGCGGAGCCGCCGGGACGAGCAGGAGAATGCGCCCGCCGACCGCCGCCGCGATTCCCGCGGCGATCCACGAGCGCGGAGCACCCTCGTCGCGAAGAAGACGCCGCGCGAAGAGAATCCACGCGGCCGTCGCGATCATCGTTCCGGTCGCGAACCAAGGAAATCGTGCGATCGGATCGCCAAGCGCGGCGACGAGTCCGAGGCCGAGAAGGAACGATGCTGCGAGGGCGGCGGCGCTCCCCCGCCCGGCACGCTCATGCGGTCACGCGCACACGCGGACGAGTCCGGGGTCGCACCCGACGGCTCGCGAATCGCAGAATCTGCGCCGCGCGCATCGTGATCCACTCGTCGGTGAGATAAAGAGCTTCCGCGCGAAGCCGTCCGTTGGGATCCGAAAGGAGAAGCCTCTCGCGCAGCGTCGGATTGCGAAGCCGCCACGAACCGTCGCTGCGCTGCGTGCGCAGGAGCCAGTCGATCCACGGCGCGAGATGCGGATGTCCGGGATCCGCACCGATGGCCAGAGCGAGCCACAGATCCTCGAGCGGAAAATAGATGATTCGATCGCGGAGCGTCTCCGGAAGCTGCGGTCCGACTCCGTTTCGCGCCGGACCCCGCGGATCCTCGGCGATGTTGAGCGACGTGAGCACGGCATCCGGATCTTCGAATCGCTCGAGAACGCGATTCGCCCACGCGTTCGCGGCCAGCTCCAGCTGCGGCGTGTAGCGGCGGCGGGCGACGGCGGTCAGCTCGGCGAACGCGTGCACGCACCGCGCGCGTGATGCTGTACGAGATCGTCTCGTCCTTGCGCAGCTCGTGAAGCGGCGGACGCCAGGAACCGTCCTCGTCCTGCCGCTCGGCGAGCCAATCGAACGCCGCGCGCTGGCGCACGGGATCGCCGTATCCGAATGCCAGGAAGATGCGCAGATAAACCGCCGTCACCAGAACGAAGCGGTGGCCCACGTTTCGCGGCGAGCGCACGTCGTCGAGCTGATACGGCTCGTAGAAGAATCCGCGCGGATCGAATCGCGAGTGCATGTCGTCGAGGATGTCGGTCAGCGGCTTCTTCGGTTCCACGCAGCCGCGCGCGATGAGCGCTTCGAGCGCCACGGATGCATTCGAAGAGAGAACGCGGCCGCAGACTCCGGACGCGGATCCGCGAAGCCGCGACGTTCGCATGGCCTCGGCGTAAGGAAGCAGAAAGAGCTCGCGGACGTCGCGCGCCAGCATGTCGCGCTCCGCGTCGTCGCGCAGCTTGCGCAGGATCGCCGAAACGACGCGGCTGACCCGAGCGTCAGCGCCGCGTGGAGGCGCACTGCAGCGACGTCCGAGCGCGTCAGAAACTCGACGGCATTCGCGATCGTGGTCGCTCTCAAAGATGCGTTCTCCCGAGAAAGATCGAGCGAAAATCCCCAGAAGAATCCTACACCCGGGGCAGAGAGGAATCCTACCCCCGCGGGCTGGAATTCTCGGAATCCACGAGAAATTTATTCTGGCTCGAGACGCTCCCCGAGCGCGCCTCCCGGAGCGCACCTCGTCCGCGGACCAGCCCCAGCGACACACGCCGCAGGCGATCGCCCGGGGGGTCCTGGACCCGGCGAGGACGCAGTGGCATTCTGGAGCACCATGGTCTACCTCGATTTCAACGCGACGACCCCGGTCCGGGCCCCGGCCCGGGAGGCGATGCTCCGGTGCCTCCCGACCGACTTCGGCAACCCCTCGAGCCTGCATCGCTTCGGCCGGGCGGCCGCGCAGGCGCGTGAGGAAGCTCGCCGCCGCGTCGCCCGGGCGGCGGGATGCGCACCCGAGGAGGTCGTGTTCACTTCGGGGGGCGTCGGAAGCGTCGAACCTGGCGATTCGCGGCGCGGCCGGGGTGCGAGAGACGCGCGGCCGCCATCTGATCACGGCGGCCACCGAGCACGAGGCGGTCCTGCACACGGTGCGAGACCTGGAAACTCGGGGCTTCGAGACTCACCGTTCTCCCGGTCGATGGCGAAGGCCGGATCGATCCGGAGGCGCTCGCGCGCGCGCTTCGGCCCGGAACGACTCTCGTCTCGCTCATGGCGGCGAACAACGAGACCGGCGTTCTTCTCGATCTTCGCGGCGATCGGGGCGCTGTGTCGCCGGCACGGCGCGCTCTTCCACACCGATGCGGTGCAGCTCTTTCGGAAAGCATCCGTTTCGATTCGATGAGCTTCCCGTCGACCTCGTTTCGGTCTCTTCCCACAAGCTCGGCGGGCCGAAAGGAGTGGGCGCGCTCGCTCGTCCGAGAAGGCGTCGAGCTCCGGCCGCAGCAAACCGGAGGGAGCCAGGAGCGCCGGACGCGCCCGGGCACGGAGAACCTTCCCGGGATCGTGGGGTTCGGAATTGCCGCGGAGATCGCGGTCGATTCGCTCGCCCAAGAGGAGCCTCGTATCCGACGCCTTCGGGATCGTTTCGAGCGAGGAGTCGTCGAGGCGGTTCCCGACGTCATCGTGAACGGATCCCAGGCCTCGCGCCTTCCGAACACGTCGAACCTTTCGTTTCCGGGAGTCGACGGGCTCGACCTTCTCGTCGCGCTCGATCTCGAGGGAGTGGCCGTCTCCACGGGAGCCGCATGCCACGCCGGGGCGGCCGAACCGTCTCACGTCATTCTCGCGATGGGCCGTCCGCGCGAGATCGCCGGCGGCTCGATTCGATTCTCTTTGGGCTGGGAAACGACCGATGAAGAAATCGATCGCGTGCTCGGCATTCTGCCGGGACTCGTGCAACGCTCCAGGACCAATGCCACCACGCTGACCGGAGAAAGCTCACGATCATGATGACGAAATCGACCATCCGCCTCGTCCCGCGCGCCTTCACGCTCGCGGTCGCTCTCCTCGCTCTCGTGGCCTGCGGCGAGCGCCAGGCCGAGGCTCGCTCCGACGCAGGAGCCGATGCGACTGCGCTGGCCGCCGCGCCGTCGACGACGCCCACGACTCCCACCACGTCGACGACTCCAAGCACAAGCACGACTCCGACGACGGACACTTCCAAGGAAACCGCCAAGAAGGCGGATCCCATCGCTCCCGAATTCGAGCTGGCGAAAATCGGAGGCGGAACGCTCAAGCTCTCCGAGCTCAAGGGCAAGGTCGTGCTTCTGGACTTCTGGGCGACGTGGTGCGGTCCGTGCAAGGCGGGGATTCCCCATCTCAACGATCTGTACGGCGCGTACAACAAGCAGGGCTTCGAAGTCGTCGGCATCTCTCTCGATCAAGGGCGCGGCAAGCTGACCGGCACGGAGATCGTGAAGAATTTCACGAAGGGCACGCCGATGACGTATCCGCTGGTGATGGCCGATCCCGCCACGGTGAAGGCGTACGGTGGAATTCGCAGCATTCCGACCGCGTTCCTCATCGATCGCGAAGGCATCGTGCGCAAGCGCTGGGTCGGACTCCAAGGCAAGGAAGTGTTCAAGGCGGAGATCGAGAAGCTCCTGGCGATTCCGGCGAACGAGGCTGAGAAGTCGCTGTGACCTTGGCCGGCACGCAGAATCGATTCGGATCGAACGCCGCGGCCGTCGCAGCGGCGCGGATTCGGGCTGTCGCCGTCGCCGCCTCGATTTTCGTCGTCGCGCTGGGAGCGCTGCCGGCGAGCGCGAAGCCCGACGTCAAGACCTGGCAGGAAATCTCCGCGCTCGAAGACCGGAGATCACAGGGCCAGGGGCGGCTCGAAGCCCTGTTGCAAGACAAGAACCCCGACACGCGGGCTCTCGCCGCGCGGGCGATGGGACGCAACGGATTCGAGGAGTCGGTGCCCGCACTGTTGAAGGCGCTCGAAGATGCGAGCCCCGAGGTGCGCCGCAACGCGGTGTTCGCGCTCGGACTCATCGGTGCACCCGCAGCCCGCGAAGGCGTCGCCAAGATCGCAAAGTCCGGCGCGACGATCGAGGAACGGCGCGAGGCCGTCCTCGCACTCGGCCGTCTCGGAGCGAGCGATCCCAAGGCTGCTTCCGCGGCAATTCTCCCTTTCCTCGCTGATCCGCTTCCCGTGATCCGCGACGACGCCGCGATCGCGTTGGCGCGCACCGCGGACAGCTCCGCCGCACCTCAGTTGCGTCCGCTCCTGAACGATGCCGACCCCGCCGTGCAAGAGAGCGCCGTGTGGGCTGCGGGACGACTGGGTGCTGTGGCCCTGGCTCCCGAGATCCGTGCGCTGCTTGGGAGCGCGAATGCCGAGGTGCGTCTGGCGGCGTCGCGGGCGATCGGGCAGGTCGGGGACTCCACCGCCATCGCGCCGCTGGCCGCGCTCGCCAAGGATCCCGATTGGAAAGTGCGTGCGAACGTCGCGTACTCGCTCGGCCGCGCGAAGTCCACGAGCGCGCTTCCGGGACTCGCCGTTCTGGGAAAAGATTCTTCCCCCCACGTTCGGGCGGCCACCGCGTTCGCGCTCGCCGACGTTCCCTATCACTTCAAGCGCGACGACATTTTGTACCCGCTTCGTTCCGACGCCTCGCCCGAAGTGCGCGGCGCGACGATGCCGGCGTTCGGAGTGGGCCAGGAGAAACGCAAGTCGGTCGAGACCGATTATTGGGTGGCGGCGGGCGACACCGCTTCCGCGTACGTGGTGCGCATGGCGTACGACAGCTTCGCCGATGCGGCGCTGCGCTGCGAGCCGGGATCTCCGCTCACGTGGCGGGGCGCGGCCACGTTCTACATGAAGGGGCGCTTCGCGAATCCCGAAGCGCCGATCTCGGAGAAGATCGACGCGGGAATGCGGCTCGGAGACTTCTCGACCGCTTGGCCGCGCAAGGAGCTTCTCGAAGCGCTCTCGCTCGTTCATCCGCAGGTCACCGCCGCGTCGCTTCACGCGCTCGGCAAGATGGACCCGCAGGACACCACCGCGCTGCGCATGCACCAGGAAGAGACCGCGGGAATCATCGGCCGCGTGCTCGATGAAGATCCGGCCGCGGGCACCGAGCCCGACATCCGCATCATGGGCGCGGAAGCGCTGGGAAGCTTCGATCGTCCGGAGGTGAACGCGCGCCTGAAGAAGATGGCCGCGGAAGATCCCGACTATCGCGTGCGCCTGGAGGCGGCGAGCTCGCTGGAAAAGCTTGGCGAGCCTCGTCCGGACGTCCAACCTTCGCACGATCTCTCGGGGCTCGCGGCGCCGCTCGCCGACGATTTCTTGAAATCACGCGATGGCCGGTACACGGCGGTGCTCACCACCAGCCGCGGCGAGATCGAGATCGAGCTCTTGAATCAAGAGGCGCCGCGCACGGTTCAGAATTTCGTGCAGCTCGCGGAAAAGGGCTACTACGACGGCCTCTCGTTCCATCGCGTCGTTCCGAACTTCGTCATCCAGACGGGATGTCCCATCGGCAACGGATGGGGCGGCCCGGGCTACGAGATGCGCTGCGAGATTTCGCCTCTGCACTACGAGCGGGGCATGGTGGGGATGGCGCACGCCGGGAAGGACACCGGAGGCAGCCAGTTCTTCGTGACGCACTCGAGCCAGCCGCACCTGGACGGGCGTTACACGATCTTCGGGCGCGTGATCCGGGGGATGGACGTGGTCGACTCGATCGAGATCGAGGACGTTCTCAAGAAAGTGAAGATCAAGAAGAAGTTGCTGTAGACGCGCGCGCGCCGCCGCTCGGATCGGTGGCGGCATCCATCTGCGCGATGAGCCCGCCCAGTCCGGCACCCCTGAGCGCTTCGGCGAGCTTCGGAATCGGATTCACCAGCAGCAAATTGCGGCCGTCGCCTTTGAATTTCTTCACGAGCTTTCCGAGGCCGCCGAGATCGTTGGATTCGAATTCCTCGATCTCGCGAAAGTCTACGTAGACGTCCTTCGAGTTCTTCGGGACCATTTCACCGAGGACGTCGAACAGATCCTCGCCGAGAGACTTCCGCCGCAGCCACACCAGCGTGAGGTTTTCGCGCGACTCGAGCACGAGCCCGCGCTTCGCGTCCTTGATTCGCGACGTTCCGGATTCCGCCTTGGCCGGCACGGCGGGCATCGCGATCCGCCCGGAGCTCTCCCCGAGCGATCGCCGCAGCTCCTCGGCGGCGGCATCGACGGTCTCGAACGATT
Organism: uncultured Gemmatimonadales bacterium; assembly: GCA_963725045.1. Lineage (GTDB taxonomy): Bacteria > ARS69 > ARS69 > ARS69 > ARS69 > CAVRWY01. The sequence continues at coordinate 187,275 of CAVRWY010000002.1, read as the reverse complement.
TCACTCGAGTGACGATCTGCGAGAGGAAGCTCTTCAGGCCCACCGCGCGCGCCGGAGCGACGATCGCGAGCTTGCCTCCTAGCTTGGCCAGCTCCTGCTCGACGCCGGTCACGACGTCGATGATTCCCGGCGGGACTCTGCGCACGCGCGTGAAGTCCAGGATCATCGGACGCCCACCTCCTCCGCGGGCCGTCTCCAACGACTGCTTGAACTGCTCGAGCGCGATTTCGTCCAGCTCCGGAAGCAGCACGGTGATCACCGGCAGACCCTTGACCACCTCGATCGTGAAGTTCATGCGGTGGCCGCCCAAGAGATCGCCGACCTTGCGGAGCAGATCCTCGTTGTTGAACGGCTTCAGCGTGAACTCCGCGGCGCCGGCGGCGTACGCGGCCGCGATCGTCGCCTTGTCGTTCTTCGCCGACACCACGATGATCGGAAGCGAGCGCGTCGCGGGATCGGCCTTGAGCCGCCGCGTGACTTCGATGCCGTCCATCTCCGGCATGGCGATGTCGAGCAGCACCAGCTCCGGCTGCTCGTCGCGAGCCTTGATCAGCGCCTCCGCTCCGCTCGAGGCGGTCGTGACCCGGTGCCCCTTCTCCTCGAAGACGGCCTTCAGCATCTGGGTGATGAACTTGACGTCATCGACGACGAGGATGCGTGCCATGGACCAGTGCTCCGGCGAGAACGGATGACCGACGAGCTCGGGCTCCTGGATTCGGTGATCGGCCGGATTCGTCGAAGTCTGAAGAAGAGAGGCGAGGTCTTGCGAATATTTGCAGCCGCCGCCCGGATCAAGCGGGGGCGGAATCCTCGAAGAACCAGTCGCCGGGCGCATTTCCGGACTGAGGCTCGGGGCTTTGCTCGATCACGCCGGTGAAGACGGCCACGAGTCCGGGATCGAACAGGAGCCCCGCGCCGAGCTGCAGCATTTGGAGAGCTTCGCGCGGTGAGGCGGGGGTCGGGGCTTCCGAGCGTGCTCGATCGAAGGCGTCGGCGATCGCCAAGATGCGGCCGTGCAAGTGAATCCCCTCGCCGCGAAGACCGTAAGGATGCCCGTGCCCGTCGAATCTCTCGTGGTGCTGCTCCACCGCTTGGATGACCTCGGGGACCGGCTTGGAGCGAGAGAGAATCTGCGAGCTCAGAATCGGATGGAGCCGCGCGATGCGCGCGGGCGTCGCGTCGGCACTCACTCCCGCAATCTTGCCGACGTCGTGGAGGAGCGCGGCGATCGAGAGCGACTGCAAGGACCTGCCGTCGAGTCCCAGCGCCGTGCCGAGCATCCGCGCATACGACGCCACTCGATCGGCGTGGCCGCGCTCTTCGGGGCGGGCCATCTCCAGCGCTTCCACGAGCCCGCGAATCGCGCCGACGGAGATTCGCTCGAGGCGTTCGACCTTCTGAAAGTGACGAAGCCCGACCGCGGCGGATCCCACGATCGCGCGCAGCACCTGCTCTTCCCACTTCTGCAGCTCGTCCACGGGATCGGCTCCGCCGAAGAAGAGGAGCCCCAGCGGCTCGCCGTCGTCGACGACCGGAGCCGCCCACGCCAGACCGACCTCGAGCAGCATTCCGATCTCGCGGGCGGCCGCGCCTTCGCGGGCCAGCGTGGTGAGCTTCGTCGGGTGATCGACTCGAGGCACGCGGCGCCCACGCCGTGGTGGCGCGAGAGCCCGAGCCGTTCGAGTCGAACCGGAGCGAAGCCGCTCGAGGTCTGGAGCTCAAGCATGCCCCCTTCCCCCTCGCGTCCCAGATAGAGAGCCGAGCGCGGCATCTCCAGCTCGCGGCGCAGCGCCGTGAGAATTCGCTCGCCGAGCGAGGACCGCCGCGACGCGCGCGCGAAATCCCTCGAGAACGACAGGAGGCTCTCGAAGCTTGCCGCGTGGGCGTCGAGCAGGGCTTCGGACTCGTCGAGGCGTCCCTGGGCGTGCGCGGCGCGCACCGCGGAGCCGACCAGGTTCACGAACGAATGACGCAGGGAAGCCTTCGCCGGAGCTTGCTCGAGCCAGACCGCGATGCTGACCTCCCGCTCCCCGAGCCCCACCGGGATCACCGCGATCTCGCAGGCGATGTCTCCTTGAGTGATGCGCGTGAGGAACGGCCGGAGCGCACGAATCGACGAGCGCCGGACGATCTCGGCGAAGATTGCGTCGGTGAGCGCATCCGAAATTCCGCGGCTCGCCAGGACCCAGTCGTCGCGGCCGCTGGTGCGGCGGATCAACATGGAGCCACGCACCCCGAAGTAGGCGCCGAGGACGTCGACCAGGATCTCCCCGCGCTCCTCCGGGCTCTGCGTCTGGCGCAACGAGGAGGTGAGCCGGCTCGCGACCTCGAGGCAGCGCTCTCCTGCGCTCTCCACGCTCGATGCGGTGCGGGCGAGAAGGAGCTCCTCGACGTGGCGCGCGACTTCCGCGGGGTTGCAGGAGCACGACGGAGCGCCTTCGGCCGGAAGAAAGTCCGCCGACTGCTCCAGGGTTCGATCGAGCTGCAGGAGGACCGCAGTGGGGGCCTGTTCCCCCAAAGAGGGCGAATGACCGCCCGCCGTCCCCAGGACGATCACATCCGGCTCGAGCCCATCCTCGAGGAGGCGCACGGCGGATGGCTCGTCCGGGACGGAGGCCACCTCGTGTCCGGCGAGCTCGAGCTCGTGCTCGATGTTCCGTCGGAGCTCCTCTTCGGACTCGACGAGGAGGATGCGTCCGGTTCTCAGCATGCGGTCTTCTCCTGGAGCGGGCATCGGCAATGGACGCTCGCGGGTTAAACAGGATCGATTTCGTGCCGAAGGGAGATGATCGGGGGACTTCCGGAGAAGTCCTGCGGAGTTTGACACCCTCCTTGGGCGGACCTAGGCTCGTGCCGGCGGCTCGACGAGAGCGGAGACGCAATGAATCGCCGAACCTGGATCAAAATCTGCGGAATCACGCGGATGGCCGACCTCGCCGTCGCCGTGGAATCGGGCGCCGACGCGGTGGGATTCGTCTTCGCCGAGAGCCCGAGGCGTGTGACCGCCGATGCGGTGCGCCGCATGATGCGTGACTTGGCATCGCACGTTCTGCGCGTGGGCGTCTTCGTCGACGAGAACCCCTCCGAGATCGCGCGCATCGTCGCCGCGGCGGAGCTCGATCGCGTTCAGCTGCACGGCTTCGAGGATCCGATGATTCGCGAGCTCGTCGGCACCCGTGTGCTGAAGGCGTTCCGGGCGCGTGACGCCGGCGTCCTGGAAGAGATTCCGACCTGGGACGCCGACACGTTCCTGCTCGACGCTTGGTCTCCGGAAGTGGCCGGCGGGACCGGCGCCACGTTCGATTGGTCGATTGCGCGCCGCGCCCAAGGGCTCGGCCGCATGATTCTCGCCGGCGGACTCACGCCGCAGAACGTGGGACGCGCCGTGACCGAAGTTCGGCCGTTCGGCGTGGACGTGTCCAGCGGAGTCGAAGCGTCCCCCGGAATCAAAGATCCAGCGAAGATTCGCGCGTTCATCGATGCGGTGCGGGCTGCCGATGCAGAGCTCGCTTCCGCGTCGTCGTCCGCGTCGCGCGCGTGAGTCGACTCACTTACTCCACCGCCGGCGAAAGCCACGGACCTTGCATCCTCGCGCAGGTCGACGGCCTGCCCGCCGGATACGCCGTTCCCGTCGAGCTCGCCAACGAGATGCTGCGGCTGCGCCAAGGGGGGTACGGCCGCGGCGGACGACAGAAGATCGAGCGCGACGTCATCGAGATCCTGAGCGGCGTCATTCGCGGAACCACGATCGGCTCGCCGCTGGCGATGCGCATCGCCAACCAAGATTCGCGCATCGACGAAGCGCCGCCGCTGCATCGCCCGCGGCCCGGGCACGCGGATCTCGCCGGCGCATACAAGTGGCAAACCGACGACTGCCGCCCCGTGCTTGAGCGGGCGAGCGCGCGCGAGACCGCGGCGCGCACCGCAGCGGGAGCGATCGCCAAGGGATTGATCGCGGAGTTCGGGATCGAGGCTTGCGGCTTCGTCGTGCACCTGGGCGGCGTGGATGCGAGCGTGCCCGTCGATGTACCGCTCGCCGAGCTGCGCGCACAGCGCGCGATGCGAGCGCGGTGCACTGCCCGGATGCGTCGGTGGAAGACGCGATGAAGCGCGTCATCGACGAAGCCAAGCGCAGCGGCGACACCGTGGGCGGAATCTTCGAAGTACGCATGACCGGGCTGCCGATCGGGCTGGGATCGTGCGCACGCCGCGAGGATCGTCTGGATACACGCTTGGCCGGCGCGGTCATGGGCATTCAGGCGGTGAAGGGCGTGGAGATCGGCATGGGATTCGGCGTGGCGGCGCGGCGCGGCTCCGAAGTGCACGACGAGATCTTCTGGGACGAGACGGCAACGAGCGCCCCGAGCGCCGGAGTGCGGCGCGGCTCGAACAACGCGGGCGGGATCGAGGGAGGCATGACCAACGGCGAGATGCTGGTCGTGCGCGGCGCGAAGAAGCCGATCTCCACGTTGGGCCGCCGGCTGCGCTCGATCGATCTGCGCACGAAGGAAACCGCCGAAGCGGCCTACGAGCGCAGCGACATTTGCGCGCTGCCGGCCGCGGCGATCATCGCGGAGGCGGTGGTGTGCTTCGAGATCGCCGGCGCATTCCTCGACAAATTCGGCGGCGACACGATGCGCGAGACGCGGGAGCGATGGGAGGCGGGGCGCCGGCCGCGCGGGAGATCCGAGCCTCGCGCCGTGACGATCGGTCCTCGATCGGGTTATCCTCTACCATTCGAGCCTTAACGAACCAGAGCCATCTTCGACCCCGCCTCCGTCATTTGGAGCTCTCATGCGCACCCGATCCGACCGCATCTTCGCGTCTCGCCCCCGCGGACGTGCCCGCGATCGTCCTGCTCAATTCCCGCTTCGTCGACAGCACGTTCACCTACGTCTCGGGCGTGACGCGCGGCGGATACGAAGGGTGTGCCGCGGTGCTGCGCCGCGGCGAGCGCCCGCTGCTCGTGGTGTCCACCCTGGAGGAAGAGAGCGCGCGCACCGCTTCGGACTGCGACTTCGCCGTCTACGCGACGCAAGCGGCGCAGAAGGAGCTGCTCGAAGACCGCACTCGGCGATACGGCCGTGATCGGAATCCACGCGGCCGCGTCACCAAGGCGCGCGCCGACGATCTCGCCGCGCTCCTGCCGGACGCACGCTTCGTCGACGTCACCGACGCGATCACCAAGGCGCGTCTGGTGAAGGACGCCGACGAGATCGCGCGCATCCGCGCCGCGTGCCATCTCACCAGCGAAGTCGCCGAGGAGATCCCGAGCATGCTGCGCGGCGGGATGACCGAGTCCGAGCTGGCCGCCGCGATCGCGCACTCGATTCATCGCCGCGGCGGGAAGGTCGCGTTCGACACCATCGTGTGCTTCGGCGCGAACGGCTCCGAGCCGCACTACTCCCCGGGGAACGTGCGTCTGAATCCGGGCGACATGATCCTGATCGACTTCGGCGCGCAGCTGCGCGGCTATTGCAGCGACATCACGCGCATGTACGTGTTCGGCCGCGCGTCGTCGGAGCAGCGCTCCATGTACGACGTGGTCGCGCGCGCGCAATCCATCGGCGTCGACAGCACCAAGGTCGGTACCGCGGGACGCGACGTGCACCGCCGCGTGCGCGAGTCGATCGACGCGACGCCGTTCGCCGGGCGTTTCATCCACGGCACCGGACACTCCATCGGTCTCGACGTGCACGACGGACCGGGCCTCTCCGACGCGTCGGAGATCACGCTCGCGCCGGGAATGATCATGACCGTGGAGCCGGGCGTCTACGTTCCCGGCGTCGGCGGCGTGCGCATCGAGGACACCGTGCTGGTCACCGCGAGCGGACCCGAAGTGTTGACGCCGGCCACGAAGGAGCTCGTCGAGGTCACCGCTTGAGCGAGGCCTCGGGCGACAACGAGCGCCGCGCACGCCGCGGCTGGATTCTCCCACTCCTTCTTCTCGTCGCCGCTTCGGTGCTCTACGCGCGCGTCGCGCTCGAGCCGGCGCTGCCTCTCGTCGTTCCCGGAATGCTGGAGCGCTCGGTGACCACGGAGTCGCAGCATCGTCCGCACGTTTCGCGCGATGATCACCGCGCTCTCGTTCGTTCTCCCTCCGCTCATGATCTTCGCGCTCGCCTCGATCGTGTGGGGCATCGCGCGGCTCGCCGGCGGTCGCCCGGGGTTCTCGCGCGCGTTCACGATCGTGGCGCGCGCGAGCCTGTTCGCGACGGCCGGCCTTCTGGTGAAGACGATCCTCGTGCTCGCCACCAAGTCCCCGGATCCCCCGGTGAACCTCGGATTTTGGATTCCCGGACGCACGCCGATTCTCGCGCGGCCTTCTCGCGCTCACGAATCCGTTCGTGGTTGCGGCGGCGATCACGACCGCGCGCGGCCTCGCCGATCTCGGCCTGCCGTCGTCCCGCGCGGCGCTCGCCGGAGCCGCGCCCTGGGCTTCTCGGGGCGGTCGCGCTCGCGCAAGCGTCCGCCGGCGGCGGCGTCGTTCCCGAGCTCGAAGTCGGTGAGCGATCGATGGGCCGTGATCCAAGGCGAGGCGATCGAGCTCCGCCATCCTCCCGATCTCGCGCGAGACGCTCCGTCGCTCGCGCAAGCGCTCGACGATTTCGCGCTGCGGCTTGCGCGCTTCGCTCGGCGTCGCATCGCGACGGGTCGCGATCGATGTGTTTCCGAGCCACGCCGCGCTCGAGACGGCCACCGCGGAAGCGATCCCGGTGACGGTGACCGCATCGATTCGCGGGCGCGACCTTCTGTATCTGGAGATGCCCGGGCGCAGCGCGGCGGTTCCCCCGGCGCGAGCCTTCGACGAAGCGAAGCGTTACCTCGCGCTCCTCTTTCTCGCACCGGAAGCTCCGGGAGCGCCTCGCTGGTTCATCGAAGGCGTCGCGCACGCGCAGGCCGTCCCGTATTCCCCCGGCGCCGATCGCGCTTACCTCGAGATCCTCCGCGCGCCGCGGTATGCCTTCGCTCGACGACCTGCTCGATCCTTCGATCTACGCGACCCCCGACGGCCCGCTCCTCGCGCGCGCTCTCGTCGATCACCTCGCCTTCCGCCACGGGGGGAGCCGGGAAATCGACGGGATCCTGCGCGACACGATGGCAGGAGCTCCCTTTCGCGACGCCCTCTATGCGCGGACCCGGCTCACCATGACAGCCCTCGAGACGGGATGGCAGGAGTCCATCCGATCGATCCTGGCGAGTGTCCCGCAGGGGACAGGGAGTGCTCCCGAAGGTGCACCCGATTCGACGATTTCGCCTGAGTCCGGCCGCCGCTCAGGCTCCTGAAGTCCTCTTCTTTCAACAATTTATGGCGATGGCCCCGGCCTGGCACGGAGCCTGCGTTCTTCGGAAGCACGCCTCGCCCTGCAACGCGTCGAACGACCGGAGGTTTCGGAGTATGAAGAGAATCCGCGCCGTCAACATCGTGAGCACTCTCGCCTTTGCCGCGCTTCTCGGCGGCTGCCTGAACGGAGACGACGATTCGCTGACCACCGTATCGACCGACGATGCGGAAGACGAAGCCGCCCTGGAAGAATCCATCGACGTCGGCATTCCGGGTTACGCCGATCCCGACGTGTTCATCTACGGCGATGAAGCGATTTCGGCCTCCGGCCGCGACGAGATCGAAACGCTGCACTGGTGGCGCGAGCTTCTCAACGTGCACAAGACCGTCGAAATCGAGTTCAGCTCAGGCGGAGGACCGCGCACCGCATCGGTGAGCATCAACAAGGATCTCGATGGAGTTCTCCACCTCCTCGCTCGCTCGGATCCCACGTCGCCGGCGGTCGAGATCAAGAAGGAATTCGAGAACTCGGCCGTGCGTTCGCTCTACTTCGAGCGCCAAGGGCCGCCGATCGTCCACCCGCGTCGCGGATGGAAGCTCAAGGCCATGTCCGGCGCGCTGATCGAGTCGCCCGAGACCACGCGGCAAATTCGCTCGGTCCGCATCCAGGCGGACGGCGTGGACCAGACGATCACCAACGTCAGCGAGCTCGTGCGTTTGCGAGATCTGACCTTCGTGCCGCCGAACAGCGTGGTCACGGTGACCGTCGATACCGGTGACTCGAACGATGCCGTGTTTCTTCACCTGAAGCGTCACCCGGAGCGGATGCAGCTCGCGAGCAACGACGACGGGACCTTCACCGGTGCGTTCCAGACCGGAAAGCGACCGGGGCCGCATCACGTCGTCGTGGACGTGCTGGCGCACTCGACGCTGTTCGACGACACCGCGCGCTACGACAACGTCGCGTGGGGAGTTCCGTACTTGATCGCCGGAGAGGACGACGGCCTGAACGGAAACTAGCTCACGCTGGGACGTCCGTCTCCGAGACGGACGAATCGCTCGGGCGCCGGCTGCACGGAGCTGCGTCCGAGCTGAGGGGGACCCGCAAGGGTCCCCCTTCAGATTTCAGTCCTCTTCGGGACCGCGCCGCCCCGACCACTTCTCGTAGCCGGCGAGCGTGACCGCAAACCGCCAGAAGGTCTCTTTGAACTCGTCGTCGTCGCTGCCCCGGCGACCGTATTCCACGGACCAGTCGAACTGTCCGTTTCCGCCCGAGAAGCCGAGGCCGGAGCCCAGCGTCGCCAGCACCTCGCGAACCTGGTTTCCGTTCGCATCCAGCGCGTGCAGCGTCTGAGTGCGGAGCCCTGCGCGCAGCGGAAGTCGCGCGATACCCTTTGCTCCTTCGTGGCTCCATTCCGCGCCGAGCGCGAAGCAGTTCACGTCTTCGAACTCGTCCGGCGAGAGCGCCGCATCGATGCTCCCCCACGCTTCGTAGGTCCAGTCGAACGCCATGCGGAAGCGGTGCGAGAACTGCTTCTCCACCGCGCCCGTCACGCGCGGAGGCAGATCCTGCTCGACGTGAATCTCGATGTCTTCCGAATCGTCTTCCGGATCGTCGCTCTCCAGGAACCGGGTGCCGCGCAGCTCGCGCGGCCAGGCGCCCCAGGCCCCCACGGTGAATCCCTTCGCCAGCGGGCGAAGCACGCCGACTCTCGGCTCGATGGTCCACAGCGTCGCGCGATCCACGTCGGAGCTGGAAGCGAACCCGCTGTCGATCGGGAACACGTTGGCAAAGCTGGCGCGCGCGCTGAAGAGGATCACGTCGATTCCGCCTCCGACGCGCAGCCCTCCCCAATTCGTGGCCAGATGCGCCGGGAATCGCAGGAGATTTCCGTCGCGATCGAAGATCTGCGTGTAGGGCTGTCCGCCGACCGTTGCATCGGCCTGAATCGTTCCGTTGATGCGGCGGTCGAACAAGAGTCCGATGCCGAGCGTGGTCTGCCCCAGCGGGAAGAGAATCGAGAGATTCGTCACCGCGCTGGAATAGTCCTGACGCTCGCCGGCTTCGGGGCGGGCCGGCTCTTCGGTCTGGATCCAATCCAAGACGAACGATCCGGTGAACGTCGTGCGGTCGGCGAAGGTCAGAAGCGCGGGATTGCCGAAGACTCCGGCCGTGCGACTGGCCGCGCTGGTCGCACCGAGCGCACGCTGCTTCGCAGGAAGCGTGATGACCTCTTCGCCGAATCCGTGCAGCGAGTACAGCGACTGCGCGCGCGCCGGTGCACTGCACGCGAGCGCGAGCACCATCGCTGCCGCGACCGCAAGCCCGAGTCCCTTCACGGAGCCTCATCGGGTTTGTCGCCCGCCGTGTACCAGATCGTGAGACGCGGGCGGCGCTCCGGCTGTGCGGAGTCGTGCGCGTGGAAGCGGATGTAGTCGGCGTCGACGCGCTCGGCGGAAGGGCGCACCAGGAAGCCGTGATTCCCCTCCTCGATCATGGTGGTGACGAGCGTGGTCACCGCGAGGTTCGTGGAGTCGGTCGAAGCGTCGACCGTGGTGACCCCTTCGAGAAGCGTGCTCACCGAAGTGGAGTCGCCATTCCAAGGCTCGCTGATGACCCGCTGCGCTCCGATCGTGAAGTCGGTGAGGTGGGAGAGCGATTGATCGGCAAAGAGGGTGAGCTCCGCACGATTCACGGTGGCGCGCGGTCCGAGATCGGGAATCGCGAATTTCAGAAGTGCGCGCGCCGGAATCCCGCGCGCGACCGCCAGCCGGCCGGGCTCCTGATCGAGCGGCACGAATCCGGGCGTGGTGCCCAGAAAATGAGTGTCGTCGTTCGGCGGCACACTCGCCGTCGTATCGGTGCCGCTCTGAGACCACGACGCCACCAAGCGGGGCGGGGACGTCCCTTCGCGCGAGAAGAATTCCAAGAGTGTGTTGGTCGCTTCGTCGGGAACGAGTGCGACGCCGAAGCTCGATTCCGGCCGATCGATCCAGAAACGCGCGAGATCGGTGATCGGGACGGACACGGAATCTCCGGCGACCGCGACCGCCGAGCGAGACGGTGTCGCTCGCCGCCGCGATCGACGGAAACAGAGTGTCCGCGGACACGATGTTCTCCGCCCACGCCGACGTGACTCGATGGACGGTCACGGTCAATGTGGAAGGAACGCCGATCGTCTCGTCGAAGAAGAGTCGAACGAACGCGGTGTCGAGCACGGCGCTCTGTCCGGAATCGGGAAGCGAGGTCAGATCGAACTTGAGAAGCGCGCGGGAGAGAAGGCCAGCTTCGCGGCCGATCAGCAGCGACGAGGAGACCCCCGCGGTTCCACCCGGAATGCGAGCTGGAAGTCGGCGGTGGTATCGGGAGGGGAGAGCGCCGCGATCTGAACGGCCTTCGTCTGCGCCTGGTCGGCGATGAGCCCCACCCCCAAGCCGTTGTTCTCACGCTCCCCGCATCCCGCGAGAGCGGCAGCCAGAACGAAGCCCGCGATCGACGAAGCCGGCGCAAGAGCGTGGAGACGGAGCCGACTGCTCGTCCGCGAGAACATCAAGAGGCGATGATCCTTTCCGAGGGGCTCGGCTCGGCAAGCTCGAGATCGAGAAGTCGGGGGTCGCGGGGGCTTCGAATCGGGCACTTTAGCAGCGAGCCCGCCGGTTGACGATCCCGAAGAGCGTGAGGAAAGTCGAACTCGCTCGGTGATCCAGCCTTAGCGCAGCATCGACTGTTCCCGAGTGTTCGAGAGTGCTTCGCGCAAGTCGACTATTTCGGCGACCGCGCCCGGCTCTCAGAACCAAGCGCCTGGCCCCGGCTTTGGGACGGCCCGGGAGTGTCGGGATAGGGGAAGAGACACCGCGGCGCGGTCGACCTATATCGAGGGTTCGGTGGATCAGGAGAGCCATCCCCGGCTCCGCGCAGGATCCCTGAATCCTCTGGGGGAGCGCTGGCTTCGTGCCGTGCTCCCCCTCGTTTTTTCCGGCGGTTTTTTTCGCAGAGCGCAAAGGGGCGATGCCGCGTCGCGCCGCGCGCCGCATGGCCACCGCTCCCGCACGCCGGCGCAGCGAATCGCACGAAGTGCCTCGCCTTGACACCCCCCCGGGGCTTCCGTACCTTGGCCGGTCGGTTCGGGGCGGTGTAGCTCAGCTGGTTAGAGCAGCGGAATCATAATCCGCGTGTCCGGGGTTCGAGTCCCTGCACCGCTACCCTCCCTCACGGGCTCTCCCCTCCCCCCACCGGCCTCCGGGGAGGTCATGATTTCCCAGCGCATCCCGTCTTCATTCACTCGTTCGGTGCTGGAGTCTCTGCGTCGCGACTGCCGCGTCCCGGATGGCGCGACGATCGTCGCCGGAGTCTCCGGCGGCGCCGACTCCACCGCGATGCTCGCCGCGTTCGCCGAAGCGCGCAGGCATCGCGTGATCGCCGCGCATCTCGATCACGCGCTGCGTCCCGAGTCGGCGAACGACGCGGCCTTCGTGCGTGCGCTGGCGGTCCAGCTCGGCGTGGAGCATCGCGAGGAGCGCCTCGATTGGGACGACGCGGCGAAGCGGCCGCGCGGGAATCTCGAGCAGGCGGGTCGGGATGCGCGCTACGCGTTCTTGAAACGGATCGCGCGCGAAGCGGAGGCCAAAGACGGGCGGCCGGCGGTCGTCGCCGTCGCCCACACCGCCGACGATCAGCTGGAGACGTTTCTCGCCGCGCTCATTCGCGGCGCGGGACCGCGCGGATTCTCTCATCCGAGGGCGCAGCGCGCCGACGGCGTGGTTCGCCCGCTGCTCGGACTCACGCGCCGCCAAGTCCTCGCCGATCTCCGTGAGCGCGGTCTCACGTACGCCGTAGATTCCACGAACGATGACGGCTCGAATCTTCGCTCGCGCCTGCGCCGAGACGTCGTTCCGCTGCTCACGCGCGAGAATCCGGAGATTGCGCGCGCCGCGTCTCGTTCGGCACGGCTCTTCGCCGGGCTCGACGACGCGTGGACTGCGCACGTGCGCGCACTCGTCGCGGGGCTCGTGACCAGCCGCCGCCCGGGGGAGATCCTCCTTGATGCTGCCCGGGGGCGTCCGTATGATCGCCACGCGATCTCGTCGATCGTGCGTGAGACCGCTCTCGAGGTCGCCGGGGTGCGCCTCGAGCTCGAGTGCGAAGCCCTGGAGCGAATCGCCGATGCATGGCGCGACGGTGCGCGCACGGCGGTCCAGCTTCCGGGCGGTGTCCGCGTGCGAATGGACGCACACGCGGTGAGCATTTCGACTGCGTCGGGGACGGGCGCGCCGCAAACAAGGCTCGGCACGCGCGAGCTGCGGATTCCCGGCCGGCTTCTCTGGGCTCCGGCAGGAAGAGAGCGACCCGACCTGGCGTGCGAGATCGTGGCCAGCGTGCGGCAGGCGCCGGCGGATCCGCGCGAAGCGTCCGCCGCGAACGTGGCGTGGCTCGACGCGGACTGCGTGGCGCTCCCCGTCGTCGTGCGAAGTCGCACGGACGGGGATCGCTACCGCCCGATGGGTCTCGAAGGGACCGCGAAGGTCCAGGACATCCTGCGGAATCGTAAAGTGCCTTGCGGATCGCGCGAGGTCCTCCCCGTCGTCGCCGACCGCGGGGGCATCCTTTGGATTCCCGGGCTGCGCGTGGACGAGAGAGTACGCATCACGGAGCGAACGACGCACGCGCTCTGCGTCGAGGCGAGACCGACGGGTCTCGGAATGGAGTGACGATTCCGATGTCTTTGGAACCTCCCGCCGTCGTGCCGGTCGGCCGGGTGCTCTACACGGAAGAAGAGATCCGCGCGCGGGTCGAGCAGATGGGCGCGATTCTCGCCCGCGAGTACGCGGGGAAAAGTCCCGTTCTCGTGAATATTCTGAAGGGCGGGTTCATTTTCCTGGCCGATTTGATCCGGTCGATGGACGTGGAGTGCGAGGTCGACTTCATGGTCGTGTCGAGCTACGAGGACAAGACGGAATCTTCCGGGGTCGTCCGCATCCTTTCGGACCTGGGGCTGAACATCGAGAGGCGCCACGTGGTCATCGTCGAGGACATCGTGGACACCGGCTTGACCCTCGATTATCTGAGGGAGCTCCTCCTGGCCCGGAACCCGGCCTCCCTCAAGATCGTTACCCTCCTGGATAAATTCGAAAAGCGGCAGGTCGATGTGCCGATCGATCTCGTAGGGTTCCGGATTCCGAACGAGTTCGTCGTCGGGTATGGTCTCGACTACGCACAGCGGTACCGGAATCTGCCGTACATCACGCGGCTCGACGAAAATGACCTGCTGGATTTGGACGAGCGGGCCGATGGCCATACGAGGGCAACCGATGGATGACCGCTGGGAAGACACCCGGGACGAGCGGCTCGAAGGAAACGATCGAGGCGATGCGAGCCGCGGCGACGGGTCCAAGAACGACCGCGAGCGGGGCGGCGAAGGCCGGACGGAAGGCCCGCGCCCGGAACCGCGACCGGACCCGGGCAAGAGCGAGGGATCGCGCGGCGAGGCTCGCGGGGAAAGCGGTCGGAGCGAAGGCGGACGCGGCGATGGACGCGAGCCCGGACGGCGCATGTTCCTGAAGCGCGAGCCGCCGCGGTACGGACGCGCCACCAAGACGATGGCGTTCTGGGCGGTCCTGATCCTGCTCTTCTTGGTCGTGTTCCATACGGTCTACAACGACCAGGGGCGCGAGGTTCAGATCATCTACACCGACTTTCTGCGTCAAGTGGACGACGGGAACGTGAAGACGCTGCGAATGGTCGACCAGGAAGTGCACGGCGAGCTCGAAGCTCCCGCGATGACCGACTTCCAGGGAATCAGCCAGGGCTACACGCGGTTCAAGGTCATCGTTCCTCGCCAGGATGAGGGACTGATGGAGCGGATCCGCGAGAAGAACCCCACGGCGCGCATCTCCGTGGGCATGCCGGGCACGAACTGGACGCAGATCCTGTTCGCGTGGCTTCCCATTCTGCTCATTCTCGGCATCTGGATTTTCATCATGCGCCAGATGCAGTCGGGCGGAAACCGCGCGTTCACGTTCGGCAAGAGCAAGGCTCGTCTTCTCACCGGTGGGGATCGCCCCAAGGTGACGTTCGAAGACGTAGCCGGCGCCGACGAAGCGAAGATGGAGCTGCAAGAAATCATCGAGTTCCTGCGCGAGCCGGCGAAGTTCCAGAAGCTCGGCGGCAAGATTCCGAAGGGCGCGCTCCTCCTGGGATCCCCGGGAACCGGAAAGACGCTGCTGGCGAAGGCGGTCGCGGGCGAAGCGAATGTGCCGTTCTTCTCCATGTCGGGATCGGATTTCGTGGAGATGTTCGTCGGCGTGGGCGCTTCGCGGGTGCGCGATCTCTTCGAGCAGGGACGCAAGAACGCGCCGTGCATCATCTTCATCGACGAAATCGACGCAGTCGGCCGCCATCGCGGCGCGGGACTCGGCGGCGGTCACGACGAGCGCGAGCAGACGCTGAATCAGCTCCTGGTGGAAATGGACGGCTTCGACTCCTCCGACGGCGTGATTCTCATCGCGGCCACGAACCGTCCGGACGTGCTCGATCCGGCGCTGCTGCGTCCCGGCCGATTCGACCGGCAGATCGTGGTGGACATGCCCGACGTGAAGGGACGCCTCGGCATCCTCAAGGTGCACGCCCGGCCGATCCCGCTCGACGACAACGTCGACCTGGAGAAGATCGCGCGCGGCACTCCCGGGTTCTCCGGCGCGGATTTGGCGAACGTGATGAACGAGGCGGCGCTCTTGGCGGCGCGGCGCAACCGAGATCGTGTGGTCATGAGCGACCTTCTCGACGCCAAGGACAAAGTCGCGATGGGCGCGGAGCGCAAGAGCCTCATCATCATCGAGAAGGAAAAAGAAATCATCGCCTACCACGAGGCTGGCCACGCACTGGTGGCGATGAAGATCCCCGGCGCGGATCCGGTGGAGAAGGTCACCATCGTGCCGCGCGGGCGCTCGCTCGGCGCCACGTATCAGCTCCCCATCGACGAGCGACACAACCTGGGACGCGACTTTCTCCTGGGCAAGATCGCCATCATCATGGGCGGCCGCGTCGCGGAGGAGCTCGTCTTCCACGAGATCACCAACGGCGCGAAGAGCGACATCGACATGGCCACGAATCTCTCGCGGCGCATGGTGTGCGAATGGGGCATGAGCGACCGACTGGGACCGATCGCGCTCGGCCGCCCCGACGAGGAAGTCTTCCTCGGCCGTGAGATCATGCAGAATCGCCACGTCAGCGAGGAGACCGCGGAAGCGATCGACAGCGAAGTCCGCATGATCATCGAATCGGCGAAAGAGCGGGCGCACGACGTCCTCACCGCGAACCGCTCCGCGCTCGATTCGATCGCAATGGCTCTCCTGGAGCGGGAGACGCTGGATGATCACGAGGTCTTGCTTCTCTCGAACGGCAGCCCGCTGCCGGTGGTCAGTGTGCGTCTCGACAGTCCGGCCCCCGATCACGCCACCCCGGCGCGCCCCGTCGAGGGTGCGACCTCCGGCTGACGCGTGGCCGGAGTGGAGCGCGAGCCCACCGTCGAACGGTGGATCCCCGGCCGAGACCCGGCACGTCGCACGCGCCTCCTCGGGATCCTGAACGTCACGCCCGACTCCTTCCATGACGGGGGACGGTTCGCGAACCCCTTCGACGCCGCGCGCCACGCGCATTCCCTGATCGCCGCGGGTGCCGACGCACTCGACGTGGGAGGCGAGTCCACCCGGCCGGGCGCCGCTCCCGTGTCCGCCGACGAAGAGCTGCGGCGCACGCTTCCGATCCTCGAGGCGCTCGCGGACTGCGGGGCTCCCGCGCTCCATCGACACCACGAAAGCCGCCGTCGCCCGCCGCGCGCTCGCCGCGGGTGCATCCATCGTGAACGACGTCTCCGCGTTCGCGCAGGACCCCTCGATGGCGGAGGTCTGCGCCGAGGCCCGCTGCGGCGTCATCCTCATGCACATGCGCGGGACACCGACCACGATGCGTTCTCTGGCCCACTACGACGACGTGGTCGCCGAGTCCATCGCTTCGCTCGAAGCGTCGCTGGAACGCGCCTGCCGCGCGGGGATTCTCGAGGAGAACGTGTTCCTCGATCCCGGAATCGGATTCGCGAAGACTTCCGAACACAGCCTCGAGATCCTTCGCCGACTCCCCGAGTACCGCGTGCTCGGACGCCCGCTGGTCCTCGGAATCTCGCGAAAATCCTTTCTCGCGGCGTTCGGCGACGTCGACGACAGCGAAGGGCGCCTCGCGGCGACGCTCGCTCTTGGACTCCATGCCGCGAATGCGGGCATCGAAGTTCTCCGCGTTCACGATGTGGCCGAGCACGCCCGCGCCCTTCATGCGTGGGACGCGGTCCACGAATCCGCGACGCTCCCCGAGGATTCGCCGTGCTGACCTTCCTCGGAAATCACTGGATTCTGGACGTTCTCGACATCTCCATCGTCACGGTCATCTTCTACAAGCTGTACATGTTCATCCGCTCCACGAGAGCGGTTTCCATGTTCCTGGGTCTCCTTCTCATCATCGGCGGAGGCCTGGTCGCAGAGATTCTCGGGCTCCACGGGCTCGGCTGGATCATGAGCAGCTTGAAGACGATCTGGCTCATCGGGTTTCTCATCGTCTTCCAGCCCGAGCTGCGCCGCGCACTCTCCGTGCTCGGCCAGAATCCGATCATTCGCCCATTCGTGTACCGAAACGAGTCGCACGAAGCGATCGACGTCATTACGTCCGGCGTCTTCCGCTTGTCGGAGAATCGCCGCGGCGCGCTCGTCGTCGTTCTCGGCCACGCCGGAATGAAGGGCGTGATCGAAACCGGGACCCCGCTCTATGCTCATGCGAGCGAAGAGCTCCTGGAGACGATCTTCACTCCGAAGAGTCCGCTGCACGACGGAGCCGTGGTGATTCAGGGCGACCAGATCGTCGCCGCTGGCTGCATTCTCCCTCTCACGCAGAATCCGCAGCTCTCCAGGACCTTGGGAACCCGTCACCGCGCGGCGATCGGCATCACCGAAGAAGCGGATTGCCTCGTGATCGTCGTGTCCGAAGAAACCGGAATCGTCTCCTACGCGAAGAACGGAAAGCTCACGCGCGGCATGTCCCGTGAGTCGCTTCGAACCGTGCTTGCCGTGGCATTCGAGGAGTCCCGCCGCCACGCCCCGTGAGTGGGGAGATCTCGAGAGACGAGCCGAAGGGCCTGGCCAACGCCCTCCGGACTCGGGTTCCTGGATTGCCTGCTCCGGGGGCGCTCAGCCGTTCGGCGCATCTCCCCGGCTACGCCGCCCGACCGCCGAGGCACACCCTCGGATGCGCCCCCGGAAAACTTCTGTCGTTTCTTGGCTCAGTGCAACCCGAAGGCCAGCCGGTGCCGGCCCGCATCACGAAAACCCAACGGAGTCGCGAACTCGCGACAGTCTCAACAGCTTCCCCGCGAGTCGATCGCTCTCTTCGTCCATTCCAGTCCCTGGAACGAAGCGGGACCGCATCCGGGAGTTGTCGACCCTGTCATCCCGAGGAGGCGTGTCCCAGAAACTCCCCGCATTTCGCATTTTCGGGAACGCCGGCGATTTCGCACTCCCGACTTGCATGTTGCCCGATCGAATCGAGAGGAATGCCCGGAACCGCAAGTCGCAGGTAGAACGATTCATGCGGAATGTTGCTAGAATCGAGCGAGGTTGATTGCGAAAGACCCGCGGTTTTGGCACCGGGGTTGCTGGATCTCTGGTGTTGCTGGATCCCTGGTATCGAGTCTCGTGCGCCCGCGGCACAGACGGTCTCGTGTCCCTCGATCTCGAGGTGATGCCGTGGACAACTCGCCGTACTACGACATGGGCATTCCGGGGGGAGGACGCGGGAGCGTCAACGACTTCGTCCTGGGGTCTCTCCTCAAGTCACGGATCGACTGCGGCTTCGAGTCCAACGCCGCGCAGTACGACGAGGATGTGAACGTCTACCTGGTCCATCTCCTCTCGGACTTGGTGACGGGCCCCGGCCTCGCCACCCCGGACCAGCTGCGCGACATCGACGTGTTCGACCGCGTGAAGGATTCGCGCGACCCGCGCTACAAGGGTGAAGTGTATCGGACGTCCGCGGACCGTCTCCTTCTCTCCACCGGAATCTTCGTGGAGACGCCGTTCCAGGCGAAAGAAGGAAAGCGCGTCTTCGAGGGCTCGGCGCAAACGCGGATCGGTCGAGGGAAGACGTATTACCACTTCGCCTCGATGTTCCACGGACAGTCGCGCGCCGGCTCCGCGGCGCTGGCGCGGATCCTGGACCGCCTCTCGCTCGATTTCGAGCGCTACGTCGAAGTGCTCTTCCACATGCGCGGAGAGTACTTCCATCTCTACGAAAGACTCCGCGACGACGTGATCCTGGCGCTTCCGTATCCCGCTCCCGATGCGGCGGAGGAGCCCGACACACGCACCGATCTCGAACGGCTGCGCGACGAGTTCCTCGACGCGTTCTGGATCTGGCACCACTCCCCGACGCCGGCCCACCGCGCGCTCTTGAACGAAGCGGCGGAGCGCCTGCGCGCTCAGGATCCTTCGTTCGTCTTCGAGATCCCCGAAGCCTGACGCGCGAACACGCCGGCCAGGAAGCGGCGCACGGGCCCGAACACGGATTCCAGGTCCGGCGCTCGGGTGAGCACGTGACCCTGGTCGTCCAGCAGCACGATCTGCTTCTCCTTGGACGACGCGCGCCCGTGAAGCATTTGCGCGCCTCGCGGAGAGACGCTGGGATCGTCGTGCGAGTGCAGCACGAGAAGCGGCGCGGTGACTCGCGGGATCTCCGGGATGGTCGCGCGGATGCCGCGACGCGCGGCTTGCTGCCAGCGAAGGTTGATCCTGGCGAGGCGCGGGCGCAGGATCGCCTCGATCGCCACCCCGAGCACGCGCCGGCCCACGAACGGCTGCAGCGCCGGCGCCAGAGCGACCAATGCGACCACGTCGCGGCGCACCGCGACACGCACTCCGATCACGGCACCCAGCGAGAGAGCGGCCACCGCGGCGCGTCCGCGGGCGCGGGTGAGCACGTCGAAAGCTTCGATCGCGCGATTCACCATCGCGTCGAAATCCAGAGTGCCGAGCGCCACGTCTCCGAGCCCGTGCGCGGGAAGAAGAGGCACGAGCACCACGTGGCCATGTGCGAAGAGGTCGTCCGCGAGAGCGACGAGGTCCAGTGGGCTCCCGCCGCCGCCGTGAAGGAGCAAGACCGGATCGCGGCCGCCGTCGCGTAGAAACGAGCGGTGCTCGGGCGGAACGCCGGCTTCCGCTTCGGCCGCATTCCAGAGTCGAAGTGCCTCGTCGAGCATGGACTTCACGCGAACGAGTGAGGAGCGCGGGGCGGGCGAAGCAAAAGGGCGCGGAATTCCGCGCCCTCTGGAATGAGGGTCGCCCCGCATCGCCGTTCGAGACACGAACTTGACCCGACTCAAAAAGTGGGTGCCCGCACGATCCGTTCGGTCCTTCTCCGCAAGGGAGAGGGACGTCCCAATCGAATGTAGGGCTCCCTGAGTTCGAGTCTATCGGCTCAAGTTTTATGACGCCTCGATCGAACGTAGCAGGGGCCGATCCGAAGATCAGCACCGACCACGAAGCGATGATAGACCCGTGCCTTACGACCGTCAATCGGACGGCTCCCCCGACACGTCTCGTGTCAGAATCAGCAATCTTTTCTAGCGGTTCCTTCAGGAGAGGATCATATTCTCCGATACACCACGGACGGTTGGTGTCCCAAAAAGGGCGCCCCCCCGCAACACGGCTCGAACGGGGAACAAGGAGGATCTGGGATGAACTCGTGGATTCGATTCTTCACCTTTCGCTGCGTTCATGGCCGTCGCTTCGTGGGCCGGTCCCGGCGCAGCGCTCGAGAAGGTTTCGAGAGTGGTTCGACGACGATCGAGAAGAATGGCGCGGCGGTCCCGCGACCTGCCTCATCAACTACTACAACATTTGCACGGGATGGGTGTGGGTCTGGAGCGGATTCGCGGACGGTGATCGCATCGGCGTGAACTTCTCGAACTGCTGCGGCGGAGGCTTCATCGGGCGAGCTCATCGAGACCCAAATCTTCATCGCGACGAGCGCTCCGTCCGGCTACGGCTTCACCGGAACGCTCGACGTGTTCGCCGCGGACGGCCAGGGCTGCCCGACGGGATCCTCGCTGGGGACGCAGTCCTTCCTTCCGACGAGCCTCTGGCACACGTGGACTACTCGGCGGCGCCGATCTCGCTTCCGGAGAGCTTCGTGATGTTGTACACCAACGCGCAGGATGCCATTCCGAATCCCGCCGCGATCGGCTCGGATCACCCGGCGGCCGGTCCCACCGGGCCTCAGGCGTGCGGAACCTGCTTCCAGGCCAATCGCACGAACCATTCCTTCGTCTACGGAACGGCTGCCATCACCGCTCTGCCCAGGCTCGACGTTCAACGACGGGATCTGCGACGCGCAGCTGATGTGGGACGTGAAGATGAATTGCATCCCCACCGCCGTCGATGTCGACTTCGTGGGGTCAGATCAAGAATCTGTATCACTAGAGGTCGCCATCGCGCACGAAACGCGCGACGACCGAAAACGACGAAGGGGTCCCGGAAACGGGACCCCTTTTTCATGCTAGCGACGATTGGAGCTGCTCGACGCGGCCGCTCCGGACGCAGCCCGCTCACGAGCGTACGTAGTTCGGCGCCTCCTGCGTGATCTCCACGTCGTGAGGATGGCTCTCGCGAAGTCCCGCGGCGGTGATGCGGATGAAGCGCGCCTTTTCGCGCAGCTCCGCGAGATTCGCGGCGCCGCAGTATCCCATCCCCGAGCGCAGCCCGCCGGCGAGCTGGTACACCGTATCCGCCACCGATCCGCGGAACGGAATGCGCCCCTCGATCCCCTCGGGAACGAGCTTCGTCGCTTCCGCCGCCGGAATCCTGGAAGTAGCGATCTCCGCTTCCTTCCTTCATCGCCGAGAGCGACCCCATTCCGCGCACCAGCTTGTACGAGCGTCCTTGGAACAGCACGATCTCGCCGGGACTCTCCACCGTGCCCGCGAACAGGCTTCCGATCATCACCGCCGAGGCACCGGCGCCGAGACTCTTCACGATCTCGCCGGAATACTTGATGCCGCCGTCCGCGATGATCGGGACACCTTGCGCACGCGCCACCTCGGCCGCGTCCATGATCGCGGTGAACTGCGGCACGCCGACGCCCGCCACGACGCGCGTCGTGCACGTCGCCCCGGGGCCCACACCCACCTTGATCGCATCCGCCCCCGCGCGAATGAGCGCCTCCGCGCCGGAAGCGGTGGCGATGTTCCCCGCGATCACCGGAATCGAGCGATTCACCCGCTTCACGCGAAGGATCGCGTCGGACACCGCCTCGGCGTGTCCGTGCGCGGTGTCGATGAACAGCGCATCCACCTTCACCTGCAGCGAGCCGATCGACGCGCTCTTCGAGATCGGCGCTGGTGCCCACCGCGGCTCCCACGCGCAAACGTCCGTGCTCGTCCTTGCACGCCTGCGGGTACTGCTTGCGCTTCATGATGTCTTTGACGGTGATGAGCCCCTTCAAGTAGCCGCGCTCATCCACGACGGGAAGCTTCTCCACGCGATTTTCGTGCAAGATGCGCTTCGCATCTTCCAAGCTCGTGCCCACCGGCACGGTGACCAGATTCTCCTTGGTCATCACGTCGGCGATCGGCTGATCGGTGCGCGCCATGAAGCGGAGGTCGCGGTTCGTCAAGATGCCGACGAGCTTGCCGTCCTTGGTGGTCACCGGAACTCCCGAGATCCGGTAGCGGCTCATCAGTTCTTCCGCATCGGAAACCGGGCGATCCGGCGTCAGCGTGATCGGATCCAGGATCATCCCGCTCTCGCTGCGCTTCACCTTGTCGACTTCTTCGGCTTGCAGCACGGGCGAGAGATTGCGGTGGATCACGCCGAGGCCGCCCTCTTGCGCGAGCGCCTTCGCGAGATTCGCCTCGGTGACGGTGTCCATCGCCGCGGAGAGGATCGGCAGGTTCAAGTCGATCGTGGCGGTGAGCTTGGTCCGGAGATCGACGTCGCGAGGGTGTACGGACGAGGGACCAGGAATCAGCAGGACGTCGTCGAAGGTGAGCCCTTCGCCGACGATGCGCGAATGAGGCGGCATGAAAGGCCTCCGGGGAGACGGGCGAATCTACGGCACGGAGGAGCCGGGACGGCGAAAGTGGATTCGATGATACCGAAGGCGGACCGACCCGGAAAGGGGTGGCTTCGCCGGGGACCGAATCGAGGCCTTGCTTCCCTTGGCCAACCCCCTTTCTCCATACTCGCCGAAGTGTCGGCGCGGTTCGTCCCCTTGCGCCGTTCTCCTGGAGGTATTCGATGAAGCTCTCCGCTCACGGATGGATCGCCGGTGGACTTCTGGCGGCCGCCGCATCGTGGACCGTGCCGGTGGTTTCCGCGGCCCCCTTTTCCGCGCCCTATGTCCCGGGAGAATTGCTCGTCGGGTTTCGCGAGGGAACGTCGATCGACGCGCGTCGCGCGGTACACGCCGCGGCTGGCGCACTCGACGTGAAAACGATCGTGCGCGGACAAGTCGACCTCGTGCGCTTCGAAGAAAGACTCGACCTCGCAACCGTGGAGTCGCGGTATCTCGCGGAGCCTTCGGTGGAATTCGCGGAGCGGAACTACATCGGCGAGGGTGGCTTCGCCCCGACCGACACGGAATACCTGCGCGCAGTGGCAACACCACAACACCGGGCAATTCGGGGGAGCTCCGGGAGCCGACATGAACTCGGAGCCGGGCTGGGACCTCTCCCGCGGGAGTGCGAGCGTCACCGTCGCCGTGCTCGACTCCGGAATCGACTCCGATCATCCGGAGTTCGCCGGGCGCATTCTTCCCGGATGGGACTTCGTGAACAACGACGCGAATCCCGAGGACGATCATTCGCACGGAACACTCGTGAGCGGTCTTCTGGCGGCGAACGCGAACAACGGGTTCGCCGTCGCCGGCGTCGATCACTTTTGCATGATCCTTCCGGTCAAGGTGCTGAACGCATTCAACTCCGGGACGACGGCCAACTTGATCTCCGGCATCGACTACGCGTCGCAGCAAGGGGCCGACGTGATCAGCATGAGCCTCATCAACTATCCGTGCGGAGTCGCGCTCAACAACGCGCTCAACAACGCAAGGCTCGCCGGCGCGATTCTGGTAGCGTGCGCGGGCAACGGCGGCATCGGCGACGCCGACATCTCCTGCCCCGGGGCGTCGCCGCACACGATCTCGATCGGCGCGACGACGAACACGGACGCGCGGGCGTTCTATTCGGGGACCGGGGAGGCGCTGGAGTTCATGGCTCCCGGCGACGACGTCGTGACCGTGATCTACAACTCGCCGGTCAACGGATCCAGCTTCTTCAGCGGGTGTTCCGCCGCGACGCCGAATGCCGCAGGCATCGTCTCGATTCTTCGCGCACTGGAGCCGGAGCTGCGTACGCGCCACGTGCGCGACATTCTGCAGTTGGGCGCCGAGGATCAGGTGGGCCCCCCTCAGGAGGACGCGCCGGGCTGGGACGAGTTCTTCGGATGGGGTCGGCTCAATCTGCGGTCCGTCTTGGATGCGTTTCTCGCGGCCACTGCGGTCGGGGAACTCGCCAATGACGATGGCGGTGCTCGGCTGGAGTTCGAAGCGGGCCCGAATCCCGCCCGAGAGAGCGTCGACGTGCGCTATGCGCTCCCGTCTCGCGCTTGGGTGAAGGTGGATGTAATGGACGTCACGGGACGGAGAGTCGAACGTTCTCGACGAAGGAATTCGCAATGCAGGCGCGCACGAGCTGCGGTGGAATGCGCCGGCCGCCGGCGGCGTGTACTTCCTGCGCGTTCAGGCCGGAGAAGAAGAGCGTGGTGCGGAAGGTGACGATGCTGCGGTGATCCGTACTCATCGAGTGCGAACCACCTTCTTCGTCAGAATCCCCCGGGAAGAATCGAGCCGCACGAAGTAGGTCCCGGGTGCGGCGGCGCTTCCTCGCTCGTCGAAGCCGTTCCATTCCACCCGATGCGTCCCGGACGCATATCGCCCGGAGGCCACCGTGCGAACGAGCCGACCGGCGACGTCGAAGATGGTGAGCCGCAGTTCGGTCGAGCGTCCGAGCGTGAAGCGAATTCCAGTTTCCATCACGAACGGGTTCGGCGCGGCATTCTCCAGCGTCACGCTTGCGCTGGACCACAGAGGCGTCTTCACCACGATCGGTGGGGTCAATTCTTCCTCTCCGTTCCAGTCGACGGCGGCCAGCCGGTAGAAGTACGTCGATTCTTCTTCTACTTCCTGATCGACGAACGAGTACGGACTTTCTCCCCGCACGAGATCATCGGTGAGCCGCTCCCACCCACCATGCAGGCTTCGGCTCCGATCGACGTGAAAGCCGTCGTGCATCTCTTCGAACGAAGTGTGCCACGACAGCTCCACGGCCCAGTGCGTCGCCCGCCCCGTGAATCCGGAGATCGTGACCGGCGATGGGCCGCCGCAGGGAAGTGGATACAAGGAAAACGCGTTGTTGTTGGCGAGGGCGACGGTTTCCTCCAAGACACCGACAGCAGCACCGAATGACGTCGCGGGAATCGTTCCGATGATCGATGGAGCGATTGGATCCGAGAGATCCAGAATGTGCAGTCCGCCCTCAAGGGACACGTACGCCCGAGAGCCATGAATGGTGATCGCGCTCGCATTGCGCAGCAGGAGCATCTGATTCGCAACCACGGGCAACGAGGGTTCCGCGGCGTTGACGATCGCCAGGCCGTTTCGAGTGACGACGTAGACCCATTCGTCCCGCAGCGCGAGATCCAAAGCGCCGCCGGAGACGGGCACACTCCCTTCGATGCTGATGAGCCACGGGTCGTCGAGGTTGAGGATTTGAAGCCCTCCCAGATCGTCCGCAACGAACGCGTACCGACCCGAAAGCTCGACTTGCAACGATGTCCCTGGGGTGTCGAACGTTCCGAGGGGCATCGGAGCCTTGGGGTCCGAGATGTCGTAGAGCATGAGACGATTGGTTGTTTCCCCGATCAGAACGGCCAAGTCCCCGCGCATTGCGACCGCCTCTGAATTCGCAACCGACAGATGGCTCAGCTCGACGGGGGATGTCGGGTCGGAAATGTCCGCCAGGCGAAGACCATCGTCCGCCATGCATGCGATGGAACCTTCGGCAGCCACGTCGATCACCCCATCGCGTGCCGGCAACAGCCCCGCGCGAAACGGAGCCGAGGGATCGCGGCAATCCATGATTTCGAGCCCTTCCGCACGGGAGGCGAGCAGCGCGAAGCCCGGAATACTCGCGATCTGGTCGGTGAAGACGGAATGAGAAGCAGCTCCGACGGGCGAAGGCGAACGAGGGTTGGCAATGTCGAGCACCTCGAGCAATGCCCCGTTGGCGATGTAAACGTGCGGGCCATGGATGACCATGCTCCGGGGACTGAACGCCATCGGCATTCGACCCAGCACGATCGGAGCCGAAGGCAAGGTCACGTCGATCGTGAAAACCGACCGGAGGATGTCCGTGAGGCAAAGGATGTTGCCCTCGGCCTCCACTCTCGAGACGAACACTCCCGGGTTTGTTTCACCGAGGTAAGTGGGATTGGTGGGATCGGTGACATCGAGAAATACGGCTCCCTGAACCAAGTCGCGCAAGTAGAGCGTGTTCCCGTGGACGTCAACATCCGTAACGCCGTAGCCGGGATATTGCCCGACGATCGTGGGGTCAGCCGGCGCCGAGATATCGATCACCTGAAGGCCCAAGTTCCCCGCGGCCACGAAAGCGTGAACTCCGGAGATCTGCACATCCTGTGGAAAGTCGGATTCCAACGTCGCCGCGAGGTACGTGGGATTCGAGGGGTCGCCGACATCGAGAACCATGAGATCGACAGCAGCGAGAACCACGTAGTCATCCTTGACCGCAATTCCATTGATCGGCCAAGACGCGGTTCCGAATCTCCCCAGAACGGTGGGGGACTGAGGAACCCCGATCGAAACCACGAAGAGACTGTCCGACATGGGTCCACCGACCACGTACGCGGTTTCTCCGGACACAGCGACTTTTTCCAAGCCTTGCGAGATCGTGGTCGAGCCGAGGAGGGTCATCGACGGAGCGGCAGAGATGTCCAGGACATAGAAGGAACCGGTCTCCCGGACGGCACAAAGAAGGTCGCCGGACTTGGCAATCCCACCCGCGAGGACAGGGCCGACGCCCTCCCAATGGTAGTAGTCCTGATAGTCGATGCAGTCGACGGCGGAGGAGCGCGCAGCTCCGCCGGAGGCGAGAAGTGCGATCGCAACTTGGGGAGCATTGGAAAAGAAACTGGGTGCGATTCTTCGATGTCATCGAGAAGAAGCTTGCAGGATCCTTCTTCTCAATTCAAGCGAGCGCCGCTCTTCTTCTCTGGCGCGGCCGGCTCTTCCTTCTCTTCTTCTTCCGCTTTCCCAGTCATGGGCACGAAGCGCACGGGGATGATGTCCTTTTTTACGAGCGCGCCGTCCTTCTTTTCGATCACGACGAGGTTCTGATCGTCGGGATTCTCGCCGACCGGAATGACCATGCGGCCGCCCTCGGCGAGCTGATCCTGAAGCGGCTGCGGCACATGATCCGGAGCACAGGTGACGATGATCGCGTCGAACGGCGCCGCTTCGGGCCACCCCAGATAGCCGTCGCCGATGCGCAGGTGGATGCGCCCGTAGCCGGCGTCCGCCAAGTCTTTCGCCGCGCGCTTGCCCAAGGGCTCCACGATCTCGATGGAATAGACCTCGCCCGCGATCTCCGCGAGAACCGCCGCCTGATACCCGGACCCCGTCCCGATCTCCAGCACCTTGCTCTTCGACGTCAGGCGGCAAAGATGCGTCATTAAAGCCACGATGAACGGCTGCGAGATCGTCTGGTCTTCGCCGATGGGAAGCGGGTAGTTCTCGTAGGCCTGATCCTGCAGGTCCGCGGGAACGAAGCGATGGCGCGGCACCTTGCGCATCGCGGCGACGACCGCGGTGTCCGCGATCGCCGGCACGATCGCCTGATCGACGAGCTCGTTACGGCGCCGGGCGAGCTCGTCCTCAGTGAGCGGAGTCGACGCCACGCAGGAGAGCGCGGCGGCGAGCAGAAGGACTCCGGCGCGTTTCGTCATGACGCTCTCACCCCAAGGAATCAAGTTGCGCGCGCGTGCGTGCCAGGCGCTTCTCGCGGTCGCGGACGAAGCGCTCGATCCCCTCGAGAATGTGCTTCGGCGAGAGGTGCGCTTCTTCCATCACTTCGTCAACTGTACCGCCGGTGCGCCAGCGGTTGTCCCAGTCGGGGCACAGCGTGTACTCCGACGCGATCGGATTCTTCAGCCAGTCGAACATGACCTTTCGCCCGCGATTCGTGACCGCCATGCAGTCGAGCTGTGCAGACTCCGGGAACAGGCGATCGCGCACTTCCTTCGGCTGGCGCGCGAAGAGCTGCGGGCTGATCGCGGCGACGATGCGCACGTTGAGCTCCGCCGTGTCGATCTCCGGGAGCATCTTGATGAGGTTCGCGGTGGGAATCGTGCCCTGGACGAGCACGGTTCCGCCCGGGCGCTTGCCGGGGGCGAAGTCGCGAATCGAGATACGCGCCCTTCGCCGCCTCGAAGTGGTGCGCAATTCCCAGTGCGGCGCGGTCGGGAATGTTGACCGCGGGGCGCGTGAGATGCAGCGCGACGATCGGGAAATCCAGCGCGAACGCCGCGCCGAGCACGACCGGGCACCTCGTTGTGCTCCCACGGAATCACGTTGCAGACGTGTCCGTCGGGGAAGAGCTCGGCGACCGAAGGCTCGTAAATTCCAAAGTGCGTGCGCGAATCCTCGGCGGTCTCCGGGCCGGAGTGCCCGGCGACCCACAGCACTTTGCCGACCTTGATCTCGGAGTCTTGCGCGACCTGCGAGAAGAGCCGCATCAACCCGTACTTGAGATAGCTGAACGAGCCGTACGTGGAGTGCGCCGCGTAGAAGCCGTTGAACTCTTCGTAGGGCTTGGGATGGAGATTCACGCACGCGATCCCCGCGGAGATTCCCGAGTTCGTGAACTCGGTGATCTGCTGCGGAAGAAGCACGCCCTCGGGAAGCGTGTCCCGCTCGTACCAGCCCCACCCTTCCACGCCGCCGAATTCCTTCGCGAACCCGGCGATATTCGTGGAGTCCGCAAGATCGGCGGACATGACCAGGAAGAGCGGGCGCCCGTATTTCTTGCGGCCGATCGCGTTCGTGAACGCCCCCCACTTCGCGAAGCCCGCGCGGTTCGGCTGGCTCTCGCCCGGCTTCGCCCACATCTCTTCGGGGTAGCGCGTGAAGTCCCACAGCTCGCGGTCGTGGAACGGAACGGTCGCGGCGTCGAAGCGCAGCGTCTCGATCTTCTCGGGAACGGAGTCCCCGATCTCCACGAGTCGGTCGGCGAGATAATCGAGCAGCGCGGGATCGCGATCGAAGAGCGAGAGCGCGCGCTGGAAGTTCGCCTCGATCTGCGCGCGGAGCGCGTCCTTGTCCGTGGGCGCCGGCTGGTCTTGGCCTTCGAAGGCGATGCCGTACTTCGCGCCGAACTCCGTGCGCGTCTTCCAGAACGGCTCCGAGTTCATCTTGTGCGGTGTTCCGTGCGACTTGTATCCGGTGACACCGTAGCCGCGCCCCTTGATCGTCTTGAACCAGGCGCACGTCGGCGTCTTCTTCGGATTCGCGCCGTGCACCGCGCCCAAGAGCGTGCGCGTCACGTCGGCCCACTCGCTCCCCTGCTGCGCGCCCACCACGCGCCAGCCTGCTGCGCCGAACCAATCGTCGGGGCCGCCGTACACCACCGACGAGGCCGGACGCGGATCGATGCCGTGGTCGTTCCAGTCGACGAGATAGACCAGGTTGTCGAGGCCGAGGCCCCAGGCGGAGTTGCGCGTCTCGTGCGACGCGCCGGTGGTGAGCCCGCCTTCTCCCTCGACCGCGAACACGCGCACCGCGGATGCGCCCGCACGCTTGAGCGCCATCGCTTCGCCCGGCGGCCGGCGGCGAGCCGTGTCCCGAAGGACCGGTGTTGAACTTGATGAAGAGCGTCTTGCCTTCCATCTCGGCGTGCCCGGCAAGTCCCTTGTTGCGACGGAGCTTGGTCAGGTCTTCCCAGGTCAGCATCTTGTGCGACGCATCGGGCACGGCGTAGCGCGGATCGTTCGTCTTGGCGTGCTTGCGGCGCAGCGCTTCGTTGAACACGGCGAGCGTGGCGTACACGAGCGGAATCGTGTGTCCGGCGACCAGGATGAAACGATCGCCGAACGGCTTCTCCGGATGGCGAATGTCCCAGCGCATGATGCCGCCCAAAAGCGTCGCGACCAGCATGTGGACCTTGGAGCGCGAGCCCCCGGGATGTCCCGACTGCCGATAGTTCAGCATCAGGTCGATCATCGAATCGATGAGATCCTTGATCTTCTCCCAGTGCGCGAAATGTTTGGACTCGAGCTCGCGATAGCGCGACTCGAGGTCGGGAGTTGCGGCGGCGGCTTCCAAGGTCTTCACGTTCACGAAACGACGTCCTCGCAAATGGGGTGCGGAATCGGGGCGCTCAGGCGGGCCCCGATCGACCGGTGGGGTCCCAAGATAGCGCGAAATCCGGGGGAATTGGGGCGGAGAGTTCCAGGGCGCCGCCGCGCGGATGGGCGATCGCGAGGGCAGCCGCATGGAGCATCTGGCGCGGGGCGCCCGCCGCGGCAATGAGCTCGGGAGTCTCGCCCGCGTCGAAGAGAGTGCGCGCCACCTCGGGAGACACCGCATAGATCTTGTCCCCGAGGATGGGGTACCCGGCATGCGCCGCATGGATGCGGATCTGATTCGTGCGCCCGGTCAGCGGCACGGCCTCGACCCGGGTGAGGGCGTCGGATCCGCCGAGCCGCCGGAAGCGCGTGACCGACGGCTTTCCCGCCGGGGGCTCGACGACGCGCCATCGCGGCGGGTTGGGATCGTTCGCCGGGGCGCGGCCGATCGGCGCGTCCACGACAAAGGATTCCGGCGCCGTTCCGCGAAGCACCGCGAGATACGTCTTATGCACGCGCCCGCCGTGGAACTCTCGTTCAAAGTGGCGCGCCGCATCCTTGTGCTTCGCGAGCAGCACGACCCCCGAGGTCTCGCGGTCGAGCCGATGCGTGAGCACGAGGTGCGGCGAATGAACGGCGCGCAAGTGGGCGATCAACGTATGTCGAACGTAGCGACCCGCGGTGTGCATCGGGAGATTGCCGGACTTCGCGACCGCGAGGCAGTCGTCGTCTTCGTGCAGGATCGAGAACGAGAAGTCGACCGGCGGCTCCACGTGATCGATCGTGTAGGAGATGCGATCTCCGGTACGCACCACCGTGTCGGAGGCGGCGGCATTCCCTTCGACACGAACGCAGCCCGCTGCCACGCGCTCGTCCCACAGCTCGGGCGGGTGGTAGCGAAAGCGATGCGCGAGGAAATTGCGCAGCGTCCACCCCGAACGATGGGGATCCACCGTGCAGCTGAGCTCGAGCATCATCGCGTGCCGGCGCGCTCCGCCGTCTTCCCGACGAGCGCGTGCACGGGAGGCTCGTCCTCGACCAGCGAAGCGAACTCGGCCTTGAAGCGATCGACCGGCAGGCGCGCGGTCGCGGCGAGCTTCGCGATCACCTGAGGATCGTCGAAGTCGTCGCGGCGCATGCGGATCATGTAGCGGCGCGCGATCGCATAGCGCATCGACGCGAGATCCACGAAGCGAATCCGCGCGCGGCCGGTTTGCGGATCCAGCATCTGCGCGAATGGAACCGGAACGAACTCACCGGCCTGCATCGTCACCATCACGGCGTTGCCCCCGTCCAGGAGCCACTTCGCCGCGCAGTATCCGAGATCGCGCGCGTACTCCATGTCGTGGGGGATGGGATCCGCGCAGCGCAGCTCGTAGCCGACGTTCTTCGCCACGATCGTGCTGGCAATGCCGATCTCCTTGAGGCGCTTCTGTGCAGCCTTCTTTAAAATTTCGCCGAAGTCGACTTCGGCGATGCGCAGATGCCCGTGCGCGTCGCGTTCCACGCTCTCCAGCCCGGCGAAGTCTTGGGGGTCGATCGCCAGCACCACTCCCTCGGCGATCACCGCGACGCCGTCGCGGCGCCCGTCGGCGAGTCGCTTGATGTGCGCGCCGACCAGCGTGTCGACCACGGTCTTGAGCCGCAGCGGGCGCCGGCGGAACTCCTCGGGGATCAGCGTGAGCGTGGCGGCCGCGGCTTTCCCCATGCCGAGCGCCAAGTGGCCGGCCTTGCGCCCCATCGCGATCACGTAGTACCAGCGCGACGTCGTCTTCGCATCGACCATGAGATTCTTCAGAATGTCGACGCCGACGTGCCGCGCCGTCTGGTAGCCGAACGTGTCGACGTATTGCGGCAAGTCCAGATCGTTGTCGATGGACTTGGGCACGTGCACGACGCGCAGGCGGCCGGCCGCCTTGGCCTCCAGCTTCATCGCGGAGTACGCGGTGTCGTCGCCGCCGATCGTGATGAGATCGGTGACGTCCAGGCGCTGCAGCGCCAGGATCGCGACCTCGAGCTGCTCCTCCTGTTTCGTGGGGTTCGCGCGGGAGATGCCGATGTGCGACCCGCCACGAAAGTGGATGCGGCTCACGCCGTCGATCGTGAGCTGGCGCACGTGCTCGACGTCGCCTTTCATGATCCACTCGAAGCCGTCCTCGATGCCGATCACATCCACGCCTTCGAGGACCGCGCGGATCGTGGCCGCGCCGATGACGGCGTTGATCCCGGGCGCCGGCCCGCCGCCGACCAGGATCGCCATGCGCTTGCGCTGGGTCATGGATACCTCCCCCGGGGGGAAGGTAGCGCGTCAGCGGGGATCGGGCGAGGGCCTCGGTTCGACCACCTTCCCCAGCAGCATCCCCGTCGAGATCACGTCGATGCGGTTGTGGTGCAGCACGTCTTTGACGCGCTCGATCTGGCCGGTGCGCGCGAACTCGTGGAAGACGGCGGGAATCTCGCGGCTTTCGATGTCGCCGGTGCGGCGGATGCCCAGCAGCATGCGCTCGAGAGTTTGCAGGCGGCAGTCGGAGAAGAATCCGCGGTACGCACGACGCGCCGGATGCAGGAGATCGAGATGGGTGAGCTCGGCGACGTCGAACGCGAAGCGATGGTAGATCGAGCGCTGCACGAGGAACGGCAGGTCGAACGACTTGCCGTTGAACGTGAGCAACAAGCGGCGCGACCTCAAGGCGTCCAGCGTGGCGCGGAGCACCGCTTCCTCTTCCGTGTAGTCGCGGGTGACGAATTGCAACGTCGAGAGGCGCCCGCCGTCCACGAGAAGAAGCGCCGACACGAACACCGGCGAGCTCCAGAAGCCGGCCGTCTCGAGATCGAGAACGACGATGTCGTCGAGCGTGAAGACCTCCGGCGTCGCGACCGGCTCTCCGCCCTCCTCCGACTCGAGCAATGCGATCGCCGCGCGCTCCGCATTCCACTGCTCGAGCCCAAGGCGCATCATCTCGGCGACGTCACCCCCCGGATAGAGCTCGTCGACGTCTCTTCGCAGCGCGAACACGCACCGGCCATCGATCTCCCGCAGCTCCGCGCCCGGCAAATCGAGGAGCGTCTCGCGCGAACGCGTGGACCCGTACGCGTCGTCTTCGTCGGCGAGCGGGCGCCACTCCGGAGAACGCCATGCGCTCGCAGGGGCGGGCGCCGCAAGTCCGCCGGCCGCGCGCCGCGCCACGAGCGCTCCCACGTCGCGAAGCAGATCCCTCACTCAGAACACCTCGTGCGTCGCCGGAACCAGCCGCCTCAAGAGCGTTTCCAGAATCATTCGCGCCGCTTCCTTGTCCGGGATCGGCCAGGCGCCGCCGACCTCCGGATCCTGATGCTGCGCCGGCCGCAGCACGGGAAGCCCCACGCACGACGGGCATCCGCTCTCGCAGGGACACTCGCGCACCAGATCGAAGCATGCGCGCAGCGCCGCCTCCGGCCGGCGAAACGCGTGCTCGACGAAGCCGAGCCCGCCCGGATAGCGGTCGTAGAGAAAGATCGTGGGCTTGCCGAGATTCTTGGAATCGATCACGCCGCCGACATCCGCCCGGTCGCACATGGCGAACAGCGGCATCACACTGATCAGGAGATTGCGCAGCCCCGACAGTCCCTCGATGGGATTCTTACCCGCGTGGCGCAGTGCAATTCGCGCGTCCTCGGAGAGTCCGATCCACGCCGACGTGGTCTCGATGTGCTGCGGCGGCAAATTCAAATTGCCGTAGCCGATCGAGTCCGACGAGAAGAACTGGATCTTCTTGAAGAACGACGTGAACCACGTGACGGTGACGTCGCCGAATCCGGTCGGCGCGCCCGCGAACGTGTCCGTCTCGCGCGTCCCCTTCAGCAGCACGCGACTGATCGAGCACCGCGTTCGTGTAGTAGTCGACTTCGCGCCGCTCGACGTACGCCGCCTTCCCCTCCAGATCGAGATGGCGCACCACGAACGTCTCGCCGTCGTGGAGATACACCGCCTCCGGATAGAGCAGCTCGAGCGCGGAGATCGCGTCGACGTTGCCGATCACTTTGGCTTCGCCCTTCGTGGGCGGATGGAATGCGGCCCCGTCTCGCGGTCGATAGGCCGATCCGCGCCCGGTGTCGGCGGCGACTTCCACGATCGTGTACGTGTCGTCGGAGATGTGCGCAGATTCGTCTGCCGCGCGGGGAAATCCGTGTTCGCCCAGTAGCTGCGATCGTCCACGCGGCGCACGCGGCCGTGATCCTCCAGGATGCGCACGAGATCGTCGGTCACCTCGCCGAACAGCGCGCGATCGCTCGCATCCAGCGGCAGCTCGAACGCCGCGCATTGCAAGTGCGCGGCAAGAATGTACGGATTGTGCGGATCGATGACGGCGCTCTCCGGCGAGCGCGAGAAAAGTATTCCGGATGGCGCATCAGGTACTGGTCGACCGGATCGTTGTAGCCGACGAAGAACGCCACGACTCTTCGCGGCCGCGCCCCGCTCGCCCCGCCTGCTGCCAGAGCGACGCGAGCGTCGACGGGAAGCCGACGATCACCGCCGCGTCGAGCCCGCCGATGTCGATGCCGAGCTCGAGCGCGTTCGTCGACGACACCGCGACAGCTCGCCGGAGAACAGCGCCTGCTCGATCTCGCGCCGCTCCTTCGGCAAGTAGCCGCCGCGATACGCGCGCACGCGCTTGGCGAGCTCCGGCTTTTCCTGGTGAGCCGCTCGTGCGTGTAGCGATGAATCAGCTCCGCCGTGATCCGCGCGCGGTGAAGCAGATCGACGGCCGCGCTCCTTCACCAGCTCGGTGAGCAGACGTGCGCTTCGTCGTTCGAGCTGCGGCGATCCATCTTCGCGGAGTCCACGTACGCCGGATTCCACAGCGCGAAGTGCTTGGGGCCGCGCGGCGAGCCGTCGTCGTCCACGACCGACACCGGCTCGCCCACGATGCGCTCCACGTGCTCCCCGGGATTCGCGATCGTCGCCGAGCACAGAAAGAACTGCGGCGACGATCCGTAGTGGCGCACACGCGCCGCAGTCGGCGCAGCACGTTCGCCACGTGCGAGCCGAAGATGCCGCGATACGCATGCACCTCGTCGACCACGACGAACTTCAAGTGCGCGAGAATGCGCGACCACTTCGGGTGATACGGCAGGATCCCCGCGTGCAGCATGTCGGGATTCGAGAGGATCGCGTTGCCTTCGTCGCGGAGCTTGCGGCGCGTGTGCTGGGGCGTGTCGCCGTCGTACACGCCGGTGCGCAAGCGCGCACCGATCGAAGGCGCGAGCTCGCCGAGCCGCAAGAGCCCGCGCAGTTGATCCTGCGCGAGCGCCTTCGTGGGAAAGAGAAAGAGCGCCGTCGCCTTCGGATCTTCCAGCAGCGCTTCGAGCACGGGCAGCGTGTACGCGAGCGTCTTCCCCGACGCGGTGGAGGTCACGACCGCCACGTGATTTCCGGCGCGCGCTTCTTCGATGCAGCGCACCTGATGCGAATACAGATCGCAGATCTCGAGGCCTTGGAGCGCGCTGATCAGAGGCGGTGGAAGCGGTGCGCCGAGCTTCGCGGTGCGAGCCGCCCGCGCCGGGATCTCTTCGACGTGGACGATCTCCCCGGACTGCGCTGCCCCGGCGCGAAGCTTGGAGAGGAAGGCGGCAGCGTCCATGGCGGGCGCAGATTACTAGACATTTGTGCGGGCCGGCAAGGCGGATGTGCTGCGGGGAGGCGAGTCGGGGCCGTCTGCCACGGCCCCGACTCCGATCCTCATCGAACCAGAATGAACTGCTTGGACTCGACCTTGCCGCCGCTCTCCACGCGGACGAAGTACACGCCGGCGGCCTGCGTCGCATCCGGGCTCCAGGAGACGACCTGGCGGCCGGCCGGGACGCGGTGGTCCAGGAGTCGCGCTCTCTCGCGCCCGGTCACGTCGAATACGGTGACGCGCGCATCGCCTTCGCTGGCCAGCTCAAACTCCACCGTGAGCCGATCGGTCACGGGATTCGGCGCGAGCCGCATCGCCGCCGGGCCGGAACCCACCGACGCCACGACGGACGTCGAAGCGCTCCTCGGGATCAAGACGTATCCGCGGGATGTTCCCCAGGCCGGCCCATAGTGGCCAATCCCCACGATCGTGCCCTGGTCGTTCACCTTGAGCGCCCAATCCAGGATGAAATTCGCCGGCGCCTCGACCAGGTCGTTCAAGTTGCGCGTCCCATGCTGCTCATCCCAGACGAAGGCGCGCGGGCTGTACGGGGTCAGATCCGCAAATCCCACGACGATCCCCTGCGAATTGATCCCTCTCGGATACACGCGATCCACGAGCCCGCCGGGAATGGCGTCCAGGAACGTGAACCCTTCTGCCTGAGACCAGGTGATCCCTCGAACGTCGGCGCCGTCATATCCCCGTCCCGTCGCGACGTTCGTCTCGCTGAGATCGATGAGCTCGCTGTAGGCGGCTCCATACGGAGACGGAGGCAAGAGATCGGACAGATTGACGTGAGACTCGGCGTCGATGTCGTAAACGAATCCTTCCGAGCTCCCTGCGCCCAACCGAATGTTCCCCACCGCGAAGATTCGCGTCGTTGACGCGGAGCAGTTCCCTCGCGGCGGGAACGGGGATCGTCCGGCTTCCAGAGCAGCATCCCAGAGCAGCGCCGTCTGAATCAGCCGGTCGCTGTTGCTGCAGCTGCATTCGGAATAGCCGACGGCGACGCCGTGGTTGTTCAGATGCTGGAGCCGAGGCAGCGGATAGCCGCCGGCGGGCAAGACATTGGTGGTGGTCCCGGTCTCGAAATCGTAGATCTGCCCGCTGAAGACCACATCGTTCAGATTGTTCATTCCCATGGGCCAGAGCAGCGGAATGACTTCCTTCTCGGTCTCTTCCGTCCAGACGAACCCGCTGTAGGAGCCGTTATGAGTGGCCGTTCCGATGACGGTTCCGGTTTCGTCGATGTCGCGAAGAATGACTTCGCGAAGGTTGTAATCGACCTCGAAGGCTTCGATCAGGGTGAAGTCGTATTCGACGGCAGCCGGCGCGAACGCGGGGAGAAATAGCAACCCGATGGAAGCGATTGCGGCAAGCAAGCCGGCCCGCTCCGGCGTGCTGCAGCTTCGGGTTCGGGATGGAATCGCATTGGTCGAGAGCAGCATGATCGCTTCTCCTCTCATTCGAGTTGGGAAGCGCCACGGGAGGGAGCGCGGCGTTTCGCCATGGCCAATCTAAGCCGCTCGCGAACCGAGTTCTATGATATCGGTCATGTTTGGCGGGAATAGGGCACGCAGCCCGGGTCCGAGGAGCCCTACACCTTCGCCACCGCCGCCTTGCGCTTCAATTGCAAAACTTTCGCGTCGGGGTCCACAATCACGCTCTCCGGCTCGAAATCGCAGCGAATCTCGATCGCGCGCTCCTCCTTGGGCCCCAGCGTCTCGGTGATCCGCGCCTCCCGATAGTCCGGGGAAACCGCGGCCGGCCCCTTCTTGGCCTCTTCGTCGGACTGCTTCACGAAACGCTCGCCCCGCGTCGCCGCGATCTGCACCGGCATCGCCCCGGTGCCGGCGTTCTTGAGGTTGCAGCGCAGCACCCAACCGTCGCCCGACTTCTCCTTCATCGCATTCGCGAAACGGTACTCGGGCACCTTCACCTCGAAGAACCACTGCTTCGCGAACTCGTCGTACGCCGTGGAGTCCGGCGCATGCGTCCGCATCACCCGAACGAAATCCTGCAGCACCGGACGATCCAGGCTCGACGCGTACGTCCCGATGAACTCGCGGCATCCGGCACTGTTCGCTTCATCGCCCATGAGATTGCGCAGCATCCAAAACACCCAGCCACCCTTGTCGTAGGTGACGGTGGTGTCGCCGTCCTTCGATCCGTCGATCCACACCAGCGGCTTCTCGGAATCGACCTGCCGTCCGTCTCCGTAGCGCTCTTCGAACCGTTTGCACAGCTCGATACGCGCCGCTTCGCCTTGCACTTGATTGGTGAGCAAGATCGTCGAGAAGTGCGCCATCCCTTCGGACAAGATGTTCGCTCCGGGACCTTCGCCCGGCAGCAGAATGTTGCCCCACCATTGATGCGCGGCTTCGTGCGCGGTCACCATGAACGCGACCTTCGCCTTGGGACTGGAGCGCGTCAGGAATCCGATCGATTCGGAGAACGTGATGTTGGACGGGAAGCCCTGCGCGTAGTTCGCGATGGCGGGGAACTCGTTCAGACGCAGCTCGCGCCACGGATACGGATAGAACCACTCCGAGTAGTACTTGCGTGACGCGTCGAGCGCGGCGGACATCTCTTCGAGATTGTAGGTGTGCTTGGGATGGTGCCAGATCTCGGTCGTCTCGCCCTTGTACACGTCCCATTTTCCGGCC
Organism: uncultured Gemmatimonadales bacterium; assembly: GCA_963725045.1. Classification (GTDB taxonomy): domain Bacteria; phylum ARS69; class ARS69; order ARS69; family ARS69; genus CAVRWY01. The sequence continues at coordinate 149,158 of CAVRWY010000002.1, read as the reverse complement.
ACGACATTGAAGAAGTTGACCGGAGAGTCCGTCTCCCATACGACCGTCTTCGTGTCGCCTTCAATCTCCTCCTCGGTCTTCACGCCGACGCCGTGATATTCGTATTCCGCGGGGCCGGTGATCTTGGTGCGCACCGGATAGAGAACGCCGCCGCCGAAGCCCGGCTTCGTGATTCCCTCCCAGAAGCCCTCCTCGTAGTCGCGCGGGTCGAGCTTGTTCTCGTCTTCCTTCACGCCGCGTTCCGGCTCGTAGAACGGAACGGGCAGGAACGTGGTCTGGAACGACGGTGAGCACCACGCCTTCCTCCAGGATGAACTCCGACATCCCGCGGCCGTTCTTGGTGATTCCGCGGGGCAGACGGCCTTCGTGCGAAAAGCCCACATCGATGGTGTCGCCAGGCGCGAGCGGTGTCTTCGGCTGGAACACGAACAGACGTGCGTGCTCGTCCGGATGGACATTCTCCCCGGCCAGGGTCCACTCGATGTTCTCGAAGTGATCGCCCACCGACATGGGGAAGCGCCGCATCGGCTTCTCCGTCCAGTTCACCAAGCGATACGTGCCGCGCACTTTGAACGCACTGCGCTTGGGATCCAGCGTGAGATCGATGTCCGCGCCGCCCAAGTGGGGCGTGTCCTCGTCCGCCCAGGTGACGAGATTGCGTCCCCAGTATTCCTTCTCGCGCCGCTCGGCGGTCTTGCCTTGGAATCCGCTCAGCACCTGCGCGTTCAGGAAGTATCCGATCGCGATCGGCACCACGATGAACGGAAGCAGTCGAAGCACCAGACGGCCGAGCGATCGCGGGCGCAGCCGATCCACGATGCCGGCGGAGTCGAACTCCCGGCGGGGGAACACGCGCATGGTCCACACGATGAAGAGCACCATCAGAGCCAGACCGAACAGACGATTGAGGAGCAGCGCCTTGCCGTTCGGAGAGAGTCCGCCGAAGCCGACACCGAAATCGGTCCAGGTCAGCACGTTCCAAATGTCCCAGTTCCCGACCCAGTTGATCTTGCTGCGGAACTGGAACCAGAACGTGAGGATCATGGTGGCCGAGGGCCAACGCGTACGTGAGGTAGCGGCTTCCGGTCGTCGCCAAGAGCGCCATCACGAACGACGACCACACCAAGAACGTGGGCACCAACAGTCCGCCCCAGACGATCACGAACGGCATGAGATCGGGCACGACCTTGCCCTGGATGAGAATCACGACGACCGCGCCGATGAGCGCGGCGATCATGATCACCACGGCGATGATGCCGTTGGCGAGCGCCTTGCCGAAGAGCGTGGCCGCGGTCGAAGAAGGCGTGGTGTAAGAGATCGGCGAGAGCCCGCTGTTCTTCTCGCGCAGGACCGATTCGACCGTGTAGAAGAGCAGGAGGAGACACAAGAGAATCGTAAGCGTGTTCGCCGACATGATGGCGGCCACTCCCGGCGTCAGCAGCAGCGGGGTCTCGAACGCTCCCGTGCGGAAGAACAAGGAGCCGATGATCTGGAGCAGGATGATCGGAATGAAGAGATAGAGGCCGGGCTGCGAGAAAAGGTTCGCCGCCTCGAAACGGGCGACGTCCATCGCGGTGCTGGACGAATCCCGGAGGCTTCGCGGTCATTCCCAAAGTGCGCAGCGACGCCGGCGCCGCTTCGACGCCCAAGGCCTCTTCGGCCGCCGAAGATTGAGCGGTCTTCCCGCGCTTCTTCTTCGGCCGCAGTCTCCGCGCGCGATCCTCGAAGCGTCTTCTGCCAGATGATGGCTGGAAATCACTGCGGCCAGAACGCCGATCGCGACGAACCCGGCGCGGCTCAGCAGGAACGGCAGGTCGTAGCCGACCGGCTCGTGATTATAGAAGTCGATGCCGCGATCGAGCTTGATCCAGGTCTCGTTGATCCATCGGAAACCGGTGGGCTCGATCCACATGAGCAGGCGATTGATCTGCGGATCGAGCCAGGTGGGCGACCAGTCCCACAGAAAGAACCCGCACAAGAGAAAGCACGCGACCGGGAACACGAAAATCAGGATGGGCTTGCGCGTCCACTCTCCCACCAGGAACGTGACGCCGCAGATGAACACGATCGTCGGAAGCAGGAAGACGAGCGCGGGGCGCACGTAGTTCACGAGCTGCGAGCGGTCCGCGGATCTTGTCCGCGTTCTCGTTCGGTAAAATGTTATTGAAGAAGACCAGGAAGCGCGACGTGGATCGCGAGCGCCACGATGAACATGAAGAGAGCCGCTGACACTTTTCCCGTGACGTACTCTCCAGGGGTCAGCGGTGTGGAATGCAGGAGGCCCTGGACTTTGCATTCGTCGTCGCGCGGCACCGCCATCCCGGCCGCCACGGCAACGAAGAATCCGTAGAGCAGAAGGCCCATCATGGGCAGGACCATCGCGGCGTTGTATTCCGATGTGATCCAGGCTTCGCGTCCGCCGGTCGCGGTGTCGCCCGATTGAATCCGAACGGACCCGGTCGAGAGCCCCCAGGTCATCAGTGCCAAAAGAATGACGAGCACCCAGAAGAGCGGACGCCCGAAGTGAAAGCGAAGCTCCTGGCCGGCGACGGCCCATGTGCGCGCGAACGTCACGCCACAGCCTCTTCACGCGCCGCCAGGATCGGTGCCGGCTTGCCTTTGGACTCGGCACCGCGCGCCACGAGCGTCATGTAGGCGTCTTCGAGCGTCGCCTCCACGGGAAGGAATCCCTCGGGTGGGCGGCGATCGGGAACGTAGAGTCGGAGCCGATTCTGCCCTTCGACGAGAATCGCTTGGGTGACCGCATAGTTGCGCTGGAGCTCGCGCAGGCGTTCGTCCGATCCCTTGCCCTCGAAGATCGCGCCCGGACAGGCGTTGGCGCGCTTCGGTCGGCGTGGTCTGCGCGACGAGCTTTCCCTGAGAGATCACCGCGAAGCGCGGACACAACACCGCCACGTCCTCCACGATGTGCGTGGAGAGGAGCACGATGCGATCTTGCGAGAGATCCGCGAGGATGCGATAGAAGCGGTGGCGCTCTTCGGGATCGAGACCGGCGGTGGGCTCGTCCACGATGATGAGCCGCGGATTCCCGGCGACCGCCTGCGCAATGCCGAGACGCTGGCGCATGCCGCCGGAGTAGTCTTTCACTTTGCGCTTCGCGGCGAACGTGAGGTTGACGCGCTCGAGGAGCTCGGCGACGAGCTTCTTCGAGCCCGACGGGGTCTCGACGCCCTTCAATCGAAGAAGGAACGCGAGCATCTTCTCGCCCGTGAGATGCGGATAGAATCCGAAGTCCTGCGGGAGATATCCGAGACGGGGGCGGACGTACGTCGGATCGGTCAGGATGTCGTGGCCGTCGAGCGTGGCGGTTCCGGACGTCGGCTCCAGAAGACTCGCGAGAATCTTCATGAAAGTTGACTTCCCGGCTCCGTTCGGACCCAAGAGACCGAACATTCCGGGAGGGACATCCAGATCGATGCCTTGAAGCGCTGCAACCGGCCCCGGGTAGTTCTTGACGAGACTTCGGACACTCAGCATGAGAAGCTCCTCGACAGGTGGATCACCAGTATTAGCTCAGACGACTAACCCATGCCTATTGTTTCATTGACCGAGGCCCGCAGGCTGGCCATGGCCTGCGCCGGACTCATCGGAAATCATTGGGAAGACGGCGCTTCGGGAGTTCCGGAGGCCTCCGAAAATTTCCCCACGAAGCCCGGGTCGGAAGCGGCGGCCGGGACCCTTCCCCGCCCCCAAGCCAGGCCGCGCCGAACGGCCCACGACGTGGTCCGGCGCTTCGGCTACCTGCAGCTGGACACGGTATCCATCGCGGGGGCGCGCAGTCACGTGATCGTCCTCCTCACGCGGATCCCCCGCTTGAAACCGGCGGCGGGCGAAGAGCTGCTTCGGCCCGGCGAGCCCCTCTTCGAGTACTGGGGACACGAGGTTTGCTGGATGCCCATCGAGCTCTATCCCCTGTTCCAATTCCGGCGAAACGATATCCGCGGCCGCGAGTGGTGGGGCAGCGTGATGAAACAACACCGCGACCTCTCGCGCGAGATTCTCGCGCGAATTCGGGGGGAGGGGCCACTGCGATCGTCCGATCTGGAGGGCCCCGGGAGCCGGGGTTGGTGGGAGCTGAAGCCGGCGAAGCGGGTGCTCACGGCCCTGTGGTCGTCCGGCGATCTCGCCATTCGCGAGCGACGCAGCTTCCAGCGAACCTTCGACCTCACCGAGCGCGTGATCCCCGAAGATGCGCGGCGGACGGAAGTGGACCGAGAGGAATCGCTGCGCCGGCTCCTTCTCCTGGCACTTCGCGGCCACGGCTGGGCAACGACCGGAACGCTGGCTCGAACCTGGCGGCTCATCAATCGTCCGAAGGAGATCGCCGCCGCGCTCCGCTCCCTGGCGGAAGAGGGGCAAATCGTTCCGTGCGATCTCGATTCCGGGAAGGGCAAGCGAACCCGCGGCTGGATTCGTCCCGCCGACCTCGAGCGTGCGGCACAGCTCCGTCGAATTCGTCCGAGGCGCGATCAGGGTGTCCTCCTCTCGCCGTTCGATCCCTTGCTGTGGGAACGGCCCCGGGTCCGCGAGCTCTTCGACTTCGATCAGGTGCTGGAAATCTTCAAACCGGCACCCACCCGTACCTACGGCTACTACTGCATGCCGGTTCTCGCCGGCGAACGGCTCGTCGCTCGCTTCGATCTGAAGGCCGACCGAAAGAACGGGACCCTTCGCGTCCTCTCCGTTCGATTCGAAGGACCGCGGCCTCGCCGGCCGGCATCTCCCGAGGACGGTGCGGCCGCGCGCGTCGCGTTGGATCGTTTCGCGCGTGCATTGAACCTGGAAACGACGGGAAGTGCGCTTCGGACGCTGCCGAAGGCGAGTGAGATCGACTAAGATCGGTCCATGACTCCACGCCGTCCCCGGGGTGCGTCACGAGTCGCGGCCTTCGTCGCGGATCTCGGGGCGTTCACGCCATTTGCAACATTCGCCGCATTTCTTATTTGCTTCATCGTCCCGTCTTCGCGCGCGCAAGTGTTTCTTCCGGGCACCCAGCCCGGCGACATCGTGAATTGGCCCCTCTTCGACAATCTCTACTGCCAGCAATGTCACGGACTCTATTCGCTCGATCACCTGGAGCCGTGGGACACGTGGACCGGCTCGATGATGGCGAACGCATCGCGCGATCCGCTCTTCTGGGCCGCGGTCGACATCGCCAATCAAGACTCTCCGGGAATCGGCGAATGGTGCATTCGATGTCACTCGCCGAAGACGTGGCTCGAAGGACGCAGCTCCGCCCCGGACGGAAGCGCGTTCATCGGATCTCCCGGCTCCAACGGCGGTGATTTCGAAGGCGTCGACTGCCAGTTCTGTCATCGCATGTACGAGGGTCCGTCGGGCGTTCCGTTCACGCAGAACGCGCAATTCTGGGTCGACGACGCCGCCGGTCCCGATCATCCGCCACACCGCGGACCTTACGACGAGACGAAAGCGCCGCACCCCTGGCTCTACTCCGAGTTCCACGTGACCTCGGCGGTGTGCGCGGTGTGCCACAACGTGAAGAATCCGCGCGTGAACATGGTCGACGAAACCGGTGCGGACACCGGGCTGCTCTTTCCGGAGCAATCGACGTACGACGAGTGGACGCAATCGGCGTGGGGACGAGGCGGCGTCGATTGTCAGTCGTGCCACATGCCGATCCAATCCGGCTACGCGTGCACGGACTTTTCCGCCACGCGCAATCTCGGCGTGCACACGTTCCAAGGTGCGAATGCGTGGATGACGACGGTGCTGAACGATCTCTACGGGGAGTCGCTCGGCCGCCGCGAAGCGTTCGAGCTCTCCGCGAACCTCGCGCTGGACATGCTGCAAAATCAGTCGGCGACTCTGACGTTGAGCGCGCCGTCCCGCGCGGCTTCGGGAACAGAAGTCGCAGTGCGCGTGCGCATCGTGAACTTGACCGGACACAAGCTTCCCACCGGGTATCCCGAGGGAAGACGGATGTGGATCCACCTCGTGGTCGCGGACTCGTTCCGCCAGACGATCTTCGAGTCCGGGCGCTACGACTTCGGTGCCGCGGAGCTCGTCGACGATCCGGCGCTGCGTAAGTACGAGACCGTGCACGGCGTTCACGGCACGGGGCCGGGATTTCATCTCGCGCTCAGTAACCGCATCTTCTCCGACACGCGCATTCCGCCGGCGGGCTTCATTCCCAACGCGGAGACGGCGCCGGTCGGAATCACCTACGAATTGCAGCCCGACGGGACGCTCGCGAACTGGGACGAGGCGACGTACCTCGTTCCCATTCCTGCGGGCAGTCCATCGCCGGTCACGATCCAGGCCACGCTCTATTACCAGACCGGCTCGCGCGAGTACTTCGAGTTCCTGCGCGACGAAAACGTCTCGGGGCCGGACCCGCACGATCCGAATCCGACCGCGCCGAACCGCGGCCAAAAGATGTACGACCACTGGCTCGCGAACGATCGCTGCCCGCCGATCTTGATGAAGACGGCGCGGCGTGAGATCGACATCGACGGACCGCCGCTCATGGAGAGAGCGCTGCCGGATTCGTCCGCGGCGCGCCGCCACGACGCCATCACCACGCATGGCGATCCTCTCGTCCCCGCGATCGTTCGCGTGGGGCCGAACCCATTTCGGGATGCGACCTGGGTAGAAATTGCCCATCCGATCCAGGGCGTAGCCAGTCTTGTTCAAGTTTTCGACTTATCCGGCCGAATCGTCCGGACGTTGGGTGTCGGCTCCGAGAGGGGCACGAGCCGAGTCGTTTGGGACGGTCGAGACGAGTCGGGCCAGCGAGTCGCGTCGGGAGCCTACTTCGTCCGCTATCGAGTCGAAGGATTCGCTCCTGAGGTCCGACGTCTCATTGTCATGCGCTGAGATGCTGAATGCGTTGAAGAAAGGATTTTACGCCGTGAAGCGAGCCATCCCCTTACTTCTTCTCGCGCTCTTTGCTTCGGGAAGCGGTTGCGAAGAAGACGATCCCTGCTCGGACACCTGTTTCAGCCGCTTCTCGCTGTATCTCCACTACGACATCAGCGGCGTCGCCACGTACGAGCCGGGACTCTACACGCTGGCGTGCATCGTGGACGGTGAGCCGACCTCCTGCAATTTCACGATCCCGTCGGATCGCACCGCACACTACGACTGCCAGGGCCGCGAAATTCTCGCGGGGCCCGATCTCGTGTTCATCACGTTCCCGGGAACGCCGGTCGAAGTGCAGGTCACGCTGACCCGAGAAGGTTCCGCGCTGATCGAGGAGACGTATGTTCCGGAGTACTCGAGCTGGTCGCCGAACGGGCCGGATTGCCCGTCCACGTGCGAAGCCGCGAGTCAGGACTCGTACATCGTCGTCGACGCGGGCGCAGAGCTCGCCGAGCGCTAGCGCATCACCTGAATTTTGCGGATCGCGCTGCCGCGATCTGTCGTGAGCCTCGCGAAGTAGACTCCGGGCGCGACCGTGCTGCCCTCGTCGTCGGCTCCATCCCATCGCACGACGTGCGCGCCTCCCTCGAACGTCTGTCCGCGCACCAGCCCGCGCACGCGCGCACCGCGCACGTCGTGGATCGCCAAGTCCACTCGAAGCGGAGCATCGAGCTGGAACGTCAGCTCCGTCGCTCCCGACGTCGGGCTCGGCCGGGGCGGAGAGAGCGCCACGGCCGAAGTCGCGCCGGGCACTTCCCGCTGTGGCGCGCTCACCGGGAAGGAAATGAGCTCGGGGCGCAGCTGCAGCAAGGTGGCGACGATCTGCGTCTCACTCTCGGGGCTGAAGCGGTCGCGGCAGTGCTTGCGCGAGTACGAGAGGAACTGCCGCGTGTCCGGGTCGTAGAAGTCTCCCTGCCCGTCGGTCTCCTCCCCGGTGTATTGGCAGGTGAGCGAGTCGACGGTCGCGTTCGTGAGCGTGGGATCCGCGCTCGTATCGCATAGGAGATCTCCGGCATCGTCGCAATTGGAGCCGTCGGCGTACTCGTCGCCGAACGCGGTCTCGTGCGTGTGGAACAGATCGAAGTAGTGGCCGATCTCGTGCGGAAACGTGGAGTGGTTGGTGGGGGTCGCGGTGCACGCGTTGCTCATGGCGATGGCCTGCACATCGCTGAACGTGAACGCCGAGATCCCGCAGAGGGGAGAGTTGGGTGCGGACCTCAGATTCGGCGTGAAGTAGCAGTTGATTGCGTTGGGCACGGGATTCGTCGTGCGCAGCGCGTCGATCTCCGTGATCGAGTCGATGTCGAAATAGAACGCATCGCTGTCGATGAAGTCGATCTCGCCGATCGTGTAGAACACGATGCCGGTATTCACGTACGCGAGCGTCGCGTCCACGACCGCCTGCTCGTATTGCTCGACCGGGAGTCCCTCGGTGCCGTCGGAGCGGCGCACGATGTGCGGAGCGATCGCGACGAAGTACGGCGGCGTCGGCCCCCCTTGCAGCTCCGGATGATCGGGACGGGTCTCGAGGTAAACGCGCGCCTCTGCCGGCGTGAGCACGAGACCGCATTCGCGCATCGCCGGAGCCGGGCGACTGTCCGGATCGACCGCGACGGTCCGCTTCAAGTTCGGCTTGGCTTGGCTCGCGGAAGCGAGAAGAGCGACGGCGGCGGCAACCATGACCAACGCGGCGGACGGACGAACGAAAAGAAGCGGCAAGCGCGAGCTCATGCGAGATCCTCCCTCGATGCGGATGAACTATGATACTCCCTTGCGAAGCGCACTGGAACCGCCCCGAGCGCCTCGATGTTGAAAGCACGCTGGAACCAGCGATCGACGAAACCCGGGAGAGAGCGATGCGAATCGAGTCCTGTTTGAACGGCCTACGGAACATGAAAAAGTTCTTCGACACGTCGACGCGCCCCTTGGAAGAGGCCGATTCGGGCTTCGCGCCGAAGCCGGGGATGTACACGGTCGCGAATCACGTGGCACACGCGGCGATCACGGTGGACTGGTTCGTGGAGGGAGCGTTCAGCGGCAAGGGTTTCGACACGGATTTCGCGGCGCAGGATGTGAAAGTGCGGGCGACGACGTCGCTTCGCGAAGCGCGGGCCTGGATGGATCGCGCGGTCGAGAATGCGCTGCGAGAAGTGGGGTCGAGGACGGAGGCCGATCTGGAAAAGCCTTTGGCCCCCGGAATCATGGGAGGAATGGCGACCGGGTCGATCGTGCAGGGGATCGCGGAGCACACCGCGCATCACCGCGGCGCGCTCACGATCTACACGCGGCTGATCGGGAAAGTGCCGCCGATGCCGTACATGTGAGGGGGATTCACGTCCCTTCGATCACGGCATCGCCCCAGCGGTCACGAATCTTGTCGACGGCGCCGATGAGCCGCCGCCTCCGACCGCGATTTTCCAGAACGCTTTCCTGAGCGCCGGCATTTCCTTGCTCTACGCTCGAGAGCGAAACTCCGAGTAAACGCACCGACCGCCCTCGAAACGGAATTCGATCCAGCAGAAAATGTGCGGCGCGGGCGATCTCACGTCCGTCGTCGATGGGCTCGGGGAGCGTCAAGCTCCGCAGCGGGGTTTCGAAGTCCGGGAAGCGCACCTTGAGCGTGACCGTTCGCCCGCACATTCCTTTCGTGCGAATTCGTCGCGCCACGCGACCCGCCAATCCGCGGAGAATTCTTCGGATCTCGCGGACGTCGCTGACGTTCTCCGCGAGCGTGCACTCGTGTCCGAACGATTTCGCCGGCGGCGCGCTCCAGTACGGAATGACGGGATCGTCGAGCTCGCCGCGTGCGGAAGCGTGGATCCACAGACCGAACACCCCGAATCGATCGCGGAGCCGCACCGGATCCGCATCGGCGAGATCGCGCACCAGACGAAAGCCCATGCGCAGCAGCGCTTTCTCCGACTCCGGCCCCACTCCCCAGAGCTGCCGAACGGGAAGCTCGCCGATGATTCGTCGATACGCGTCCGCGGTCAGGATCGTGATGCCGGACGGCTTGTTCAATCCCGAGGCGATCTTCGCGATCATCTTGGTGGGACCCATGCCGATCGACGCGGTCACGCCGACCTTTTCGCGGATGGCGTCTTGCAGGCGATTCGCGAAGTCCCGCGGATCCGGCCAGCGTCGCTCGAGACCGGCGAGATCCAGAAATGCTTCGTCGACCGACGTCGGCTCCACCGCGGGCGAGAACTGCTCGAGGACGCGCAGTACCTCGAGCGAGAAATACAGATACTTCTCGTGATCGACCGGAACGCACACCAGCTCCGGACAGAGCTTGCGCGCACGCGCGATCGGCATTCCCGAGGCGACGCCGAATTTTCGCGCCGCGTAGCTCGCCGCCGAGACCACCCCGTGCCGGGAGTCGGGGCGCCCCGCCGACCGCGAGCGGTCGGTCCCGAAGGCCGGGGCGCACCATCTCCTCCAGGGAGGCGAAGAACGCGTCCATGTCGACATGGGCGACGCGGATGGAGTGGACACCGACGGCCGCCTCGGAGCGCGCCGTCACCCCTCCAGGTAGATGTTCTCGAGCGTCCATCGCGTCGTCCGAGCCTCGAAGCTCAGCTCATAGGAATCTCGGCCCCCCACCCCCACGGAGAAGTAATGCACCCGGTGCTCACCGACCCGTTTGATCCACGTCCCCGTGACCTCGGAGACGGTGAACACGCGTCCTCGCCAGCGAAACCGGAGCGGCTGAATCTTCCCTTCGAGAAATTTTCCCAGGACCTCGACAGGCTCCTGAACCTTTTCGATCACGATGACTCCTCGCCCGAACGAAGAGCCCCGATCCGTCTTTCCCGCCCCGATTCGAGAGCGGATCATACTAGACATTAGTCTCGTGAATCAATGTCCTCGGTGCAGGACATGAGCTGTCCAAAATCTCGGAATCAGGACGGCGCTTCGAAGGCGATTTCGACGACAGGCGATCACAGCGAAGTCATGAACTCATTGTAAACGCATGCTTTGCAAAGTATGTCAAAACTCTGGCACGGCGCGGCATCTTGCTTGCAGATTCTCGCAGGCATCAGAGGGGTTCTCTCCTCCTGACTCGCCCGGTGCTCGGAGGTATGGGACCGGAAGTCGGAGTGGATCAACCCCTCTCATCCCGGCGCCGGAGGCAAATCGCCGCTGACGCCACCGTATAGAGGGCGATCCCTTTGGCCAGGGTCGCCCTCTTTCTTTTGCCCTGAATCCCCGCATATTCCGGGCCCCCCTCCCCACGATCCGCCCCGGGATCTCTCTTCGTATTCCCAATGGTCTTGATGATTCGCACGTTCGTGAAGAGAGTAGCGACGTCGGAGGAGTCGATCGTGAATACGATCTCGCGGGTCCAATCGATCCTGAGAAAAGAACAGCCCGGAGCGGAACGGAGCGCGTGGCGCGCCGTGCGGATCGAAGTTGATGAATTAAGCGGAGCGAACTCCACCCGTGTCACGCTCTCCCCGGGCGATCGGCTCGTGATCGTGAATCGGACCGACCGGCGGTTGACCGTGTCCCCGATCGACTTCTTCGGCAATTCCTTCGGCACCGTCCGGCTGCAGCCCATGGAATCGAGCCCGGCCCTCATGGTCACGGGACTCTGGTTCCAGGTGGATCTGCACGGGGACGACCGGAGGGCCTTCCCACTCGACGTGTACCTCGCGCCGAACGGAGCAGGCTGATTTCAGCGGACAGAGAGAGCAGCGAAACGCCCCGGATCTCACGACCCGGGGCGTTTTTCATGCGGCTACGGGCTTCGGTTTCGCAGGCTCCTCACGCAGAGCGTCCGTGCGGAGCCGCAGCGCTTCCCAAGTCTCGGAGAAGCTCGTGTAGATCTGGCGCCGTCTCGAAACCAATCGACGAAGTGAAGACCCTTTACTGAGGGATCCCCTCTTCACGCGCCCCCGCCTCCTCGTCCCCGGGGTCGACCGGCTCCGCGTCGGGGACACTGACGCGTGGCCGGTGGTACGACACACCGAACCGGGCAACACACCCGGTCAGCGGCACCGTAAGTCGCGCGTGAAGCGACGGTCAAGAACGGATTCACGAAGAAGACGGAGCGGCGCTCATACGCCATGCATTCGCGTTCGCGAATGATGCGCACCCGCGTGTAGGATCGCGGCGATGTCCACCGCGGCGCACACTCCCATGACCGATCGCCTCGTGATGGTCGCGCCAATTGCGCTCGGTGCGGGTGTGCTGGCGGCGCTCTGGATGTCCGGGCGCGCCGCGAATCCTGGGCCGATCGGATTTCGCCTCGACGATGCGTGGATCCACCTCGTGTACGGCCGCGGGCTCCTCGAAGACCACGCGCTGGCCTACAACCCCGGGAATGCCGACGTCGGGATGCACGTCGCCGTTGTGGGCGCTCGTGCTGGCGATGCTGCACGCCGTGTTCGGGCGGGGAGGCGCGCTCGAGCCGCTGATCGCCGCCGTGTTTGCGGTGGGCGCGGCATTTCATCTGGCCACGATCGGGATGACCGCGGCGCTGGTGCGCGATGCCACGAAGGATCGAGCTGGCCGGCGCGATCGCCGGCGGGCTGGTGGCGTGCGCGACGCCGTGGGCGCTGGCGTCGTTCTCGGGAATGGAAGTGACGCTCGCCGGATTCACGCTGGTCGCGGCGGTCCGGGAGATCGCACGGGGACGGTGGCGCGCGGCGGGATTGTGGCTGGCCGCGGCGTTCCTCGCGCGCCCGGAGTCGCTGGCGGTGGCGGTGGTGGCGGCGGGAGTTGCGAGCCGTGCGGGGAAGCGCGCGTGACCGGCCGGCGTGTCCGAGAGGAATGCGCCGCGCGAATCCCAGCTGCATCACCTCGCCTGGATTCTCGTCCCCACGATCGTGCGCTGCGGCGGCGATCGGCATTCATCACATGATGGCGACCGGCTCCCCTCTGCCCGCGACGTTCACAGGCAAGCGCGCGCTCTCGTTGGCGTCGCTGCCGATGCGCGCCGAGGACGCGATCACCGAGATCTTCACGCAGATTCCGCCCTGGGGAATGGGGCTCGGCTGGCTTGCGCTTCTGGGATTCTTGCCGGGCATCGCCGGATCGAAGGGAAAGGCGGAGGGCGCCAAGACTCCGAGCCCGTTGATTTCCGCAGCGACGTGGCTTCCGGGCGTCGCCGGCGCCGCATATCTCGCTCGCGAATCTCGCGATCATCGATCCGTCGGATCCCCCGGCGTTCTACCACGTGCGCTACTTGCTGCCGGCGGTGCCGTTGCTGCTCGCGGCGATCGCGATCGGTGCGCATCGGGCGGGCGGGCGTCTCCCGGAAGCGCACGGCATGCACCCGCTCTCGTGCTCGCGCTCGTCGCGCTCGTGCAGATGGCGATGAGCGTGCCCCGCGAGAGCCGCCACTTCCACAACGACGTCCGCAACATCAACGAGGTCCAGCGGCGCATCGGCGAATGGATGCGCACGAACGTGGCGGCGGGATCATGGATCGCCGCGTCGGACGCCGGGGCGATTCGATACGTCTCGAACCTGCCGACCATCGACGTGCTCGGGCTCAACACGCCGGAGATGCTGGAACAGGGAGGCGCGGCGCGCGACGAGTTCGTGCGGGCGCATCCGGTCGCGGCGCTCGCGATCTTGCCGGCGTGGTTCGCGCCCGAGGATCCGCGCGGCATGCGCGATGGCGTTCGAAGCCGAGACGCAGGACTACACGGTGACGTCGAACCCGAAGATGGGAACGCAGGTCGTGGTGGTCGCGGATGCTTCGGACGGCGCGGGCGCGGCGCCGGTGCGCGCGCGCTTTCGCGGCTATCGGAGCTTCGAAGTGGAGCTGACGAGCAGGGATTGCGGCCGCCGATCCTGAGTGCGGCGGGACTACGCCTTCCCCCGGCGCGCCATGATCTCGCGCCACTTTGCTTCGTCCAGCTCTTCGGCCTCCTCGATCAGCATCACGGGAATTCCGTCCTCGATGCGGTAGCGCCGGCGCGTCTTGGGATCGGTCGAGACGAGCGTGTCGCCGTCTTCGACCAAGTCCGCGTGCGAGAGCGGGCAGACGAGAATGGCGAGGAATTCGGGATCGAGCGGCATGCGATGGAGAATCGCACGATGATGCGGAGCGCGCAACCACCTCGCCGCCGGACTACCGATCCCGAAGGAAGAGAATCTTCCGCGTCGCGTTGAAGTCCTTCGCTTCGAGCCGCGCGAAGTACACGCCCGCCGGAATGCGCCGGCCGCCGGAATCGACGCCGTCCCAATTCAGGCGATGCGTGCCTGCATCCAGCGTTCCGTCCGCGACGGTCGCCACCAGTCGGCCCGGTCACGTCGTAGATCGCGAGCTTCGCGTGCATGGGCTCGGCCAAGGAGAATGCGATCGTCGCGCGGCCCACTGCCGGGTTCGGTCCGATCGGCTCGAGCCGCGTCTCGAATCGCGGCCAGTTGCCCGTCGTGACGGAGACCGGGCCGAACGCGCTCTCTTCGCCGTCCTGGACGACGATCACGCGATACTCGTACGCGTGCTCCTCCTCGACAGCGGCATCCTCGTAGCGTGAAGGCGGATCTGAGCGCAGAGCTTCGTTCGTAAGACGTACGAACGCCTCGGAATCAGCATCCCGCCGCTCCACGTGGAATCCATCGGGGGCGCCGCCGATCGCCTCCCACGTCAGGATCACTTTGCGTAGCCCGAGTGCCGCGCGCAGATTCGTGATCTGCGCCGGGGCTCCACTGACAGGACAGCCGTTGGTGCCGACGATTGCAGGAGTACCGTTCGAAGAGAAACAGAAGACGCGGGGATCGACCCACGGCTCAGGTACGGTCATGTGACAATCGACGGCCGTGATCGCTCCGCTCGACGCCGAAGGAACCAGGCGCAGATCGCCGCCATTGTCTTGCACGATCCAGTGCCCGAGGAGGTGATTCGCTTCGGTTCCGGAAGGACACCCACCGACCGCGAGCATCAAGCGATCAGCACCGTACACGTTGAGAACGTTTGGCTGAGGAACGAATGCGAGGGGTACGAGCGATCCGGCCACGTCGGCCTCGAATGCCGAAAGTCCTCGATCGCCGCACGTCAGCCAGAGATAGAGATTTCTCACGCCCCCGGAGGGCGATGCGCTCGTGGCGAACGGGTCCGTGTCGCTCGCGCTGATCGAGAAGTCGAAGCCGCGAAGCCGAAGCACAGCCTGCTCGACGATTGGTCCGTTCATACGCACCGTTGCAACCTCGGCACGTCCGGTATAGGAGCCGTCCCCCTGCCCAAGCCACTCGGACAAGCCATAGTGCTCATTCGGAATCGCGTGCAGGTACAAGAGACTTCCCTCAGGCTTCCATCCCGACGCTGGGTCCACGGTTCCGTGCTCGGTCTGGGCGTCAAGCCAATAGGACTTGTCGAAGTTCGCGGTAAACGTCGGCGGCGGTTGGGAAATCACTACGTTCTGCGAGATTCCACCCCCGTGCTCCCACGCGACAAAGTCGAAGCGAGTCCCGGCAGCGGGATTCTGCACGGGAGTCGTGACGATTTCGTGAACCGAGCCCGCCTCCCAGCGGAACACCATCGAGCCGAGGTAGCGTTCACCGTCGACAAAGAGCTCGAGGCTCGGGTCACTTGCGCGCACCATCGTTCCGGCATACCAGTACTTGAGAATCGCATATCCGTAGTTCGCGTACACGAAGCCGTCCGGTGACACAGCGAATCCGCTATCTGAGCCAGTCTCCGCATGCAACCGCCGACCACACGGGACGGCTCCACTCACCGAGAAACCCACCGTCCCCGTCGAACTCGAGAATGCGTCCATTGGGTGGATCCGAAACGTAGACGTGACGTGCTTCGTCAACTTCGACGTCCGATCCTCGCGGCGCATATCCCCCCGACATGGGAGGGAGTTGCCACGCGGCGAGAGGCGCGCCGTCGAGTCCGTACTGCTCGACCCAATCGTTTCCGGCAAGCACGACGATTTCATCGTGATTCGTGATCGCGATCTTTCGTGGGGCGCGAAGTTCCGACCATTCGGGACGACTCCATTGAGACACGTACTGCCCGCCCTCAGAGAACTCTTGGATTCGATAGTTTCCCGAATCAACCACGAACACGCGACCGGCGGAGCTCACGGCAACTCCAGTCGGATACGTGAACTCGCCGTCCGCCGAACTTTGATCGTAGTCGTCCTCGCCGAACAATCCCAGTTGCACACCGTCCGGGGACCACATCTCCACTTCCCAATATCCATCAGCGACGTAGTGTATTCCGCTGGATGCCACGGCGAGGTCCACATCATCGTTTTCAGAGGTGAAGGAATGCCAATCTGAAATTGTCTCGCCCGAGGACGTTACGACAGCAACTCGTCCGCCTCGCGTTAGCAGACTGACTCGGTCGTCCGGGCCGACCTCAACATCGTAGATCTCGTTGAGTCCAACCAGTTCGGCCAGGAGATCCCAATGATTCTGAACCTGATCGCACGTCCACCATTCTTCCTTCAGGTGGCGATAGGGCGACTCTTCCGCTCGTGAGGTCCGTGGGTGCGGCCATCCATACGTCTGAGTGCCAGCACGCGTGGCCAGGCCGACCGAGAGAAGCGCCGAAGCGAAGAGATGCCGTACCACCACCTTGTGACCTCTCCGAGTGGCTCGTCGAACAATTCATCGTCATCGCCCTCGCAGAAAGAGAATCTTCCGCGTCGCGTTGAAGTCCTTCGCTTCGAGCCGCGCGAAGTAGACGCCCGCGGGAATGCGCCGGCCGCCGGAATCGACGCCGTCCCAATTCAGGCGATGCGTGCCTGCTTCCAGATTTCCGTCTGCGACGGTCGCGACCAGACGCCCGGTCACGTCGTAGATCGCGAGCTTCGCGTGCATGGGCTCCGCCAAGGAGAATGCGATCGTCGCGCGACCACTGCCGGATTCGGTCCGACCGGCTCGATTCGCGTCTCGAATCGCGGCCAGTTGCCCGTCGTGATCGAGACGGGGCCGAACGCGCGCTCTTCACCATCCTGGACGACGATCACGCGATACTCGTAGGAGTGTTCTTCCTCGACGGCGGCGTCTTCGTAGCGCGATGGCGGCTCGGCGCGCAGCTCCTCGCGCGTGAGGCGCACGAATGCGCCTTCACCCGCTCGCGCGCTCGACGTGGAATCCATCGGCGTCGCCGCCGACCGCTTCCCAGTCAGCACGACCTTGCTCAGTCCGCGCGTCGGCACGCAAATTCGTGATCTGCGCCGAGCGCCGCTCTCGACGCATCCGTTCGTTCCGACGATTGCCGGCGCCCCCGCGGAGGAGAAGCAGAAGACGCGGGGATCGAGCCATGGCTTCCGGATCCACCATTCACAATCGACTGCCGTGATCGCCCCGCTCGAAGCCGAAGGAACGAGGCGCAGATCTCCGCCCGTGGTCCTCGCACGATCCAGTGCCCGAGGAGACGATTCGCTTCGGTCCCTGACGGACATCCGCCCACCGCGAGCATGCAGTCGATCCGCGCCGTAGACGTTGAGACCCGTTCGGCCGGGAACGAACGCGAGCGGCGTCAGCGATCCAGCGACGTCCGCCTCGAATGCCGAGAGTCCGCGATCCGCGCACGTCAGCCAGAGATAGAGATTCCGAGCTCCTCCGGAGGGCGCCGCGCTCGTCGCGAACGGATCCGTATCGCTCGCACTGATCGTGAAATCGTACCCATTCGATCTTGAACACCGGCTGCTGAACGATCGGGCCGTCCATACGGATCGTCGCGACGTCCTCGCGGCCGGTATACGAGCCCGATCCCTTCGCCGAACCATTCGATGAAGGTCGTAGTGCGGCTCGGGAATCGGGTGCAGGTTCAGTAGCGCTGCTCCGGCGGCTTGCCAACCCGACCTGCGGATCCACCGTTCCGTGCTCCGCGGGCACTTCCAGCCAGTACGACTTCTCGAACTTCGCGGTGAACGTCGGCGGTGTCTCGGGAATCACGACGATCTGCGACATTCCTCCGCCGTGTTCCCAGCCGGCGAAGTCGAAGCGCACTCCCGGACCGGGATACTGGACCGAAGTCGTCGCGATCTCGTGGACCGAGCCCGGCTCCCACCGGAACACCATGCACCCGAGGTACTGATCGCCGTCGACGAAGAGCTCGAGACTCGGATCGCTCGCACGCACCATCGTCCCGGAGTACCAGTACTTCAGAATCGAGTACCCAGTGATTCGCATACACGGAGCCATCAGGAGCCACAGCGAACCCACGCCGGACGCTCGCCGCAGCCGTTCGCCACGCAGGACAGTTCCACTGACCCGAGAGAACGCCGTCTCGATCGAATTCGAGAAT
The DNA here is from genome assembly GCA_963725045.1 of uncultured Gemmatimonadales bacterium. Classification (GTDB taxonomy): domain Bacteria; phylum ARS69; class ARS69; order ARS69; family ARS69; genus CAVRWY01. The sequence continues at coordinate 131,031 of CAVRWY010000002.1, read as the reverse complement.
CCGGTCTTACGCCTTGTCCGAAACGTAGACGTGCCCCTCGCCGTCGACTTCGATATCGGTTCCACTTCCGCAAGGAGCGCTCCCGGCTCTTGGGATGGAATGGACCACGCGACCAGAAGGGTGACCGTCCCAGACGGATGTCGCTCGATCCGATCGATCCCGACGCAGGATCACGATCTCGTCGTCGTCCGTGATCGCGATCTTCCAAGGAGCTTGCTCCGACGGACCATGCGGACGACTCCACTGCGAGAGATACTCGCCGTCCTCCGAAAACACTTGGATACGCAGGTTCCCCGTGTCCGCGACGAAGACTCGACCGAATGAGTCCACTGCGACTCCGTGGGGTATGGCGAACTGTCCGTCGCCTGATCCCTTGCTGAGGTCATCTAACTCGCCCAGCCACCCCAACGATGCACCCACTCTCGGAGACCAGCATCTGAACTTCTGCAGTGTCCCATCGGCTGACATATGATCGTGCCGCTCGGCGCCACTGCGAGATCGGTCGTCCGATGCCAACAGTGGAGAGAATGTCCCACGAATGAGACGAACTCACCATCGGGGGTGACGAGTGACCACGACGTACGCCATCCTCGCATGAGAAGATAGAGCGTGACCCGTAGGACCTACCTCGATATCACGTGATCCCGTCGTAACTCGATCCAATCCGGCCATTGATCCCAGTGCTCCCAGTCGCACGTTCCACCACTCCTCTTTTAGGTGGCGATACGGCGGCTCCTCGGCGCGCGAACTGTTGGGAGCCACCGTCCATATGCCAAGTGCGACCGATAGAACCGAGGCGTCGACCAAACGCGACTTGAATCGATGTCGCATCACCACCTCGTGATCTCGCGGATTGGATCGTCGAAGCTTCATCGTCATCGCCCCCGAAGGAAGAGAATCTTCCGCGTCGCATTGAAGTCCTTCGCTTCGAGCCGCGCGAAGTAGACGCCCGCGGGAATGCGGCGACCGCCGGAATCGACGCCGTCCCAATTCAAGCGATGCGTGCCCGCATCCAGACGTTCCGTTCGCGACGGTCGCCACCGAGCCGCCCGGTCACGTCGTAGATCGCGAGCTTCGCGTGCATGGCTCGCCTTCACCGTCGCGCGCGACGTCGACGTGCACCCATCCGGCGTGCGCGGGACATCGCACGCTCATCGACGGTCCAGTCTGAAGAAGTCGATTCGCCGGTCGCCGAGCAGGACGCAGATCTGGTCGTCGTGGGCGATCGCGACTTTTCGAGGCCTGCGCGGCCGGACCCACTCCGGCGATGACGACTCCTGAGGAACTCTCCATCCGGTGAGAATACTCGGATGCTTCGGTTCCCCGAGTCCGCGACGTAGACATTTCGTCCGCGGAGCCAGCGACTCCGATCGGGTTGCTGAACTGCCCGGCCGATTTCCTTCGGTGAGGTCCTGTTGTCCCAGCGGAACCGAAAAGACCCGGTTCGCGACCAGACGAGAGATTCGGAGCAATGTGCTGCTCGGGAATCAAGTGAATCGGATCGTCGACGCCGCTGGCGAGATCGGTATCGTTGTCCGATGTGGGACACCGGTCGGACCTTGAGACGCGAGAATGGAGTATCTCACCCGAGGTCGGGACGAGTCGAGCTAGTCCGATCGCTGCAGACAGGATGAGCGCTCCGTCGGATAGGAAGTCCATGGACTGGGGCCGTAGAAGCGTCGCAGTGCACCCGTCGGAGGATCACTCCTCCCCACGACTGCTTCCAGAGTGCACGTCCGCGCGCGCAGGCGGTCGATCCCCAGCGCACTCCACGCCGACGCAGCCACACGACAGAGATGCGAGGGAACGTCTCTTCACTCGATCTCGCCACCTCCCGCGTCCACTCCATCAATTCCGAGGCCATACGTCATCATCGAGCGATTCGCGCCGATCCTTGACGAAGTTGGCTGTGGTTGGCGCCCACAGCCTCGCTTCCGCACGACCCTCGCCGCGTTTCGCGGCGCCGTTTCGCAGGAGATTCTGACAAACGCTGCGCAGGCCTCGCGCTCTTCTTGCGCAGCCTGGCCGCCGCGCGGACAATGCTCCGATGGTCGACTCTCCCCCTCTCGCCGCCGCGCGCGCCGTCGCCGAGCGACTGAACGCCGCGGGACATCGCACGCTCGTCGCCGGCGGTGCCGTGCGCGACCGGCTCCTGGGGGTCACGCCCCGCGACGCCGACATCGCCACGGCCGCGCGCCCCGAAGACGTCGCCGCGCTCTTTCCGGATACGAAGTACGTGGGCGCATCCTTCGGCGTGGTGCTCGTCCCGCACGACACTCACATGATCGAAGTGGCCACGTTCCGCCGCGAAGGTCCGTATCTGGACGGCCGCCGCCCTTCCACCGTGACCTACACCGGCGAAGTCGAAGACGCGCACCGCCGCGACTTCACCGTGAACGGCCTTTTCCTGGATCCCGCGACGAACGAAATCCTCGACCACGTCGGCGGCCGCGCCGATCTCGACGCGCGCATTCTTCGCGCGATCGGCGATCCGGAAGCGCGCTTTCGCGAGGATCATTTGCGCCTGTTGCGCGCCGTGCGTCTGGCCGCGCAGCTCGGCTTCACGATCGAGCCCGCCACGTTCGACGCCGTCCGCCGTCTCGCATCGCTCGCGGCGAGCGTCGCCGCGGAGCGCACGCGCGACGAGCTGCTCCGCATTTTGACCGGCCCCGACCCGCACCGCGGCCTGCAGCTCCTTCACGAGTCCGGCCTGCTCGCGGTCGTCCTTCCGGAAGTCGCGGCGATGGAGGGCGTCGAGCAGTCGCCCGAGCATCATCCCGAAGGGGATGTGCTGGTGCACACGATGCTCCTCTTTCGCCATCTGGCACCCAGCGTCGAAGCGTTCGCCGGCACCGGCGCCGCCGCCGCCCTCGGCCACACCCCCGCGACCACCGTCTCCCCCGAGCTCGCGTTCGGCGCGCTCCTCCACGACGTCGGCAAACCGCCCACGTTCGAGCGCGCCCCCGACCGCATTCGATTCCCGCTGCACGCGAAAGTCGGCGCGGACATGGCGGATGCAATCGCGCGCCGCCTGCGCTTCTCCAATGATTCCACCGAGCGCATCGTCGCGCTCGTCGAGCATCACATGAAATTCAAAGAAGTCCGCAACATGCGCGTTGCGACGCTCAAGCGCTTCCTGGCGATGCCGGGATTCGACGAGCACCTCGCGTTGCATCGCGCGGATTGCTTGTCGAGCCATCGCAATCTCGAGAACTGGGAGTTCTGCCGCGAGAAGCTCGAGGAGTTCGGTCGCGAGGAGATCCGCCCGGCGCCACTGGTGACCGGGGACGACCTTCTTTCACTTGGTTACAAGACGGGACCGGAGCTGGGACGTGAGCTCCGAAGAATCGAAGAGATGCAATTGGAGGGAACGATCTCGACGCAAGACGAGGCCATCGAACAAGCACGAAGGGACCTGACGACGGCCTCATAACACTTTGCTTAAAACGGCGGCTAGCCGGCCGCCGTTCTCTTGAAATCTCGCGGGAACGTTACTTCTTTCGAAGCGAGTACATCCCCGGTTCTATTTTGCGGAATCGTCGGTCGCGCTTGAGCGTCACGGCGACCGTGGAGAGGAGATTCCGGCTCTTGGTCTTGTAGAGACCCTTGCGCTCGATCTGACTCGTGAGGTCTTTGTAGTGAATGGGCTTGCTGCGGGCACCCATCACCTTTGCAATGGCATCACCGAGAGAGATCTTGTTCATCCGTCGCGCGTTCGGCCGCCGTTGAATGCGCGTCGTCTTGGCGGGCCGCCCCGGCCTTCCTCTTCGACCTGCTCTTCCACCGTTGGTACTCGGTGCGCCGAGCGCTCGATCGAGCTTGGCGAGGGCATCTTCGAGTTTCCTTCTGCGCGCAAGTAATCGTTGAAGCTTTTTCCCCTCTTCGGATTTCCGCTTCACGAGAATGTCCTCGAGAGTCTTCAAATCGATCTTGCGTATCGCCGCAGCAATTCTAGCCATAGGGACTCCTCGATTCCGTGGATCCCTCCGTCGTTCGGCCTCAACTCCATCCGATCCACCAGTCCTTCGAGGGGCGGGACGAAGTCACAAACAACATCGAGATCCGGGGTCAAGTGAGGGAATCGGGTGACATCGACAAGGGACTGGGCACCCGAGCCCTCGCGGGTAACATACGCAACGAATCACGACTTACCAAGTGGAAAAGGCGAGATTACAACGACGTGGGCGCACCTATCGCGCGGAGAGACCATGCAATGCTTCGCGCGAGGCATCCAACGAGGGATCGAGCAGGATCGCGCGCTCGAACCTCCGCCGGGCCTCGGCCAGGTTTCCACGGCCTCGCTCGACGAGCCCCAGCCGATGAGAGATCGACGCATCTTCCGGTGACAATCGTTCAGCGTTTCGCAACAACTCAGCGGCCGAATCCCAGGCTCGAGCACGGTAGGCCCCCTCCGCCTCCGTGCACCAAGTTCTCACCGCCGCGGATTCGAGGGTTCCTTCTCGAATCGGGGACATCGGCGCTTCGCCACCCCCCCGCGAGGCGACGAGCCCGGTCAGCACGAGAACCATACCCCCGGCGAGAACGGCCGGAACTGCGGCACGATGCACTGGAAGGCGTGCGAAGGGGTTGGCTTCAAGCGAGGATCGGCCCCGAAGTGCGAACACGCTTCCCACAACGAGAATCAGAACGCTAACGGCGGACGCCGCCATCCCCTGACGAACCGGGGAAGGATCATGGCGTACGCGAACTTTCCCGCCGTGGCCGGCGGCCGCGAAGCCGACGAACAATCCGTCGGCCCGCACGATCTCGACTGCCGTTCCGCGGTCGTCGATCGCGCGCCACCCGGGATCGTGAGATTCCGCGAGCACGACCACACCGGACCTTCCCGCGGGAATCTCGATCGACCAATCCCCCGGACCGAGCTCGCGCGCAGTGAGAGCGGTAACACTTCCGGCGCCGAGAACCGTCGAATCGGAGCTCGCGCGCGGAAGCCCTGCTGGAGTGCTCTCCAAGAGCACCGCGCGGCGCGGATCGTAGTCGTCGCGGCGGATGAGCGGGAGAAGCTCGTCGCGCGGCATCGTTCGCCAAGAAGAGTAGAAGCGCGCGCGCGGCAGCGGATCGAGATTGCGCGAGACCCAGACATCGCCGGAAAGCGACGCCGTCGTCCATCCCTCGCCGGCAATGCCGCCGCCCGTGGAAAGCACCGCGTCGATGGACAGGAGATCGGCCTGCGCTTCGGTGAGATCGACGCGCGGCACCGCACCGGGAGATGCGGGCACGCCCATCCATTCGAGCCAAGCGTTCGGAGGAAGCGAAGTGAAACCCTCCGCAGAGTCCACGCCGTAGAGAAGCTGGCTGTTCGGGGGAAGCGTCCATGCGCCGCTCGCGTACGTCGCTTCGCGCGACTTCCATCCCGGCGTGAAGAGATCCGCGCGCGGCATCGACGGCCAGCGATCCCACATCTCGTCGACGCCCTGACGTGCGATGCGCGGACGCGGCGACGCATCGGGAAGCGCGGCGACCGCGGGTGGTGCTGCGGCCAGCGCAGCCGGCGCGATGCGCGGATTGAACGAAGCGCCCCACGTCGCGAGATCCAAGAGCACGACGGCGCACGCCGCGAACGCCATCGTACGCCCGCCGCGCGCCCAGGCGCGCGATGCCAGCACACCAAGCACGGCGAGGCTCGCCGCGAGCGCCGCGCACCCATGCATCCACGATGCGCGCGCCGATTCCGTGATCACCGCGAGCTTCGCCGGCCACAGACTTCCGCCGCCCTGCAGCTCCGCGGAGGGATGGCGCGCCGCACCGCCGAGGCTCCATGCGAATGCGGCGATCGCGAGCACGACTGCGGCGCCGGCCGCCGCCGCGTTCCAGCGCCGCCGCGCGCTGGACTCGCGGAGCATCGCGTCGAGCCCCAGCCCCGCGAGCGAAGCGAGCGCCACCGTGAGCAAGAGCACCCAGCGTGCGGGAAGACGCGTCGATTGCACGATCGGGATCTCGGCGAGCACCCGCCAAGCGATCGAGCGATCCCCGAGCATCACCACGAACGCGCACACCGCGAGCGCGGCGCACGCCAACGTCGCGCGATCGCGCCGCAGCACGAGCGCAGCAATCGCCAGCGCGAGCGGAAGAATTCCGAGGTACGCGCAAGTCTCTGCGTAGTGGCTCCAGTCGGGTCCCCCGAAGAAGCTCGCATCGACGGGCGTGCCGAACACGTCGGGGTTCGCCAGCGCCGCGAGCTGCGGCGGCGCGAAGGAGCCGAACGTGAGAAACGAAGCGTCCACCGCGCCGCCGCGCGGCGTGCGCTGCACGAGATCGGCCGCGGGAAGGAGCTGCACCGCGCCGAGCCCGCAGCCCAGGAGCCACGCGCCGGCCATCGCGCACGCCGCGCGCGCCCCGGCGCGCAGCTCGCGCGCCAGCGCGGCCACGAACACGAGCGATGCGAACGCGGCCATCAGCATCGCGTAGGGATGTGCGCCAAGCGCGAATCCCGCGACCACCACCGCGAGACCGATCGCGTCGCGCCAATTTGCGCCGCGCAGCAGCCCCACCGTGAACGCCAGCGCCCAAGGCACGAGCGCTGCGCCGGTCAGCAGATTGAAGTGCACGACATGCGTCACGAAGAATCCGGAGAGCTGCACGACGATGCCGGCCAGCACGCCCGCCGCGATGGAACCGCCGAGCCGCCGCACCAGCGTGCACGCGCCCCATCCGCCGAGCGCGAACATCACGATCACGTTCCAAGAGAAGGCCAGCGCCGGCGGCAGCAGGGAGAACAACACGAACGTGGTGGGAAAGAGCGGGCCGGTCTGCGTTTCCGCGAACAGCGGATAGCCGGCGAACATTCCCGGGCACCAGGTCGCGAAATGCCCGGCCTTCAATTGCGCGAACCACCACGCCCGAAACGCGTAGTTCTGCATCCAAGTATCGTAGTGGAAGAAGGCGCCGCGGCCGATCGCCGCGTCGAAGAAAAATCCCACTGCGATCGCCAGGAACAATGACGCGAGGAGCAGCTCTCTCCTCGCCGATTCACTCACGGAAGGCCCCGCCGCTTGCGGATCGACCACTCGCATCCGAGAAGTCCCAGAAGCGCGGCGAACGCCCAGGGATTCTCGCGGAATGCGGATTGGCGCACCGAACGCTCTTCCACGGGATCGCGCGGGAGCGCCTTCACGATGCCGTCGGAGTCATCCAGCATCACGAACGATCCGCCGCTGGCGCGCGCGATCTCGCGCATCAGCTCGAAGTTCGGTGCGGGATCTTCCAGCTCCATGCGGTACGGCGTCACGGTCATCTCGCCGCGGTCTTGTCCGAGCTCCGCGCCGCCCTTCGTGGCGCGCCCTTCGACGACGTAGTCTCCCGGCGGCAGCGCGGGAATCGTTGCGGTGGAGCGCCCGTCGCCCTGATCCACGAGTGCCAGCTCGCGCGCGCGCTCTTCGGGAGCTCCTACCGGCCCGCGCACGGTCACGCGCACGTCGGCGCCGTCGACCGGCTTGAAGTCGTCGTCGAAGATCTGCCCTTCGATCACGATCGGCTCCGATCCTTCGAACAGCGGCTGCGACGGACGAATGGTGACCTGCTTGAGCTCGTCGCGCGACACCAGCCATCGCACGGCGCGCGAGACGAATCGTCGATAGGAATCTCCGGTGCGGCCCTGTCCCCAGGGGTAGAGCTCCCAACGCCAGAAGGGGCCGCCGGCCATCGCCAGAACGCGCCCCGCGCGACCCTCGAGCGTGGCGATGAGCGCGACTTCACCGCCGGGACCAGGCGCACCGTCACCGCGAACCAGCACACGGGCGCGCGGAGTCGACGGCAACACGAGCGCGACTTCCTCCAACGGTGGGAGATCTTCCCAGAGACGGCGATTTGTCTCCGCGTCCGCATCCAATCGAGTGACGGGATGAGACGCGCCGCTCTCGGTCAAGAGCGGGTGAATCGTGGCGTTCACCGAACGTGCCGGCGATCGCGCGACCAAGGGCACGACCTCGGCGAGCGGCGTTCCCGAGAGCTCGAACGAGCGCGCGGGTCCCGCGACGAAGAGTGCGCCGCGGCGATCCTGTACGAAGCGCGCGAGCAGCGATGCGCGCGCTTCGGGAAGATCGGCGCGCCCCACGTCGAGGAGAACGACGAGATCGTACTTCGCGAGATTCGCGTACGCGTCGGGGAACGCGGCGGCGACACCGCCGAGCTTCCCGGGCAACTCGCGCATCGACAGCACGACCGGCGTCACCGCCAGCGAAATGTCGGCATCGAGCGCGCGCTTCAAGAACTCCAACTCGAAGCTCGGCCGGCCGGCAGCCAGCAGAACCTTGATCTTCTCCTTCAAGACGCGGACCGCGAACACGTGCTCATTGTTCGCGTCGGAAATCTCGCCGGGTGTGGATGGAACCCACACGCGATAGCGATGCAATCCTTCGCGCTTCGGCGTGTACTGCAGCTTCACTTCACGGTCCACGCCGCCGCCGGGAAGATCGACGCGCGTGGAATCGAGGAGGGTTTCTCCCTCGGAGAGATAAACCTTGAGCCCATTCACCGCGTCCCCGCGCGCACGAAGCTTGGCCATGACCGGAACGCGATTGTCGACGTAAGACACCGCCGACGCCTCGACCTCGAACACGGACACGTCGCTGACCGGCTCGTCGGAGCCGACGCCCACGGCAATTACGGGAACGCCGAGACGCCGTGCGGCCGCGCGCGGATCCTGTCCCACGTTCTGCGCGCCATCGGAAAAGAGAATGACGGCGCCCGTGGTTCGCGCTTCCTCTCCGGTCGCTTCGATCAATGCGCGCGCGAGATCGGTGCGATCGTCGGTGGGCCTCGCTTCTTCCTGCGGATCGACCCAGGCGGTGCGCGCCGGCTTCTCGCCGAATCGATAGACCTCCACGCGCGCGTCATCGCCCAATCGATCGAGAAGTCCGCTGCCACTTCCTTCGAGCACGCCGAGCATGCGCTCGGAGCGCGTCGGCGGCGTTGCCTTGGGATCGCGCGCCGCGGCCGCGGAATCGGGAAACGGAATCGACATGGAGAGCGACGCGTCGATGAGAACGGGAATGCGCGGCGGAACGCGCCGTGCGCGCACGAACGAGAGGATCGGGTCGAGCAGGAGGAACGCGAGCAGCGCAATGGAGAGCGCGCGAAGAAGGAGAAGCACGCCGCGAATGCGGGACGGCAGCGGAGGATCGCTGCGCCGATAGAGCCGAAGCGCGAGCACCACGAGCACCACGATCGCTCCGATGATCCACGGCGTGAACGGCTCGAGAAAACGCAGCGACGCGCCGGACATCACGATGCCGATCGCGACGCGGCGAGCGCATCCGCCAACTGTGGGAGGATCTCGCCCGCACGCCCGCGCAGCACGGCGTCGACGAGATGGGAAAGCTCGGTCGGCTCCGGATTCACTTCGACGACGAAGGCCCCGCGCTGGCGCGCTTCCAGCGGAATCTGCGCGGCGGGCCATACTGCCCCCGACGTCCCCACGACGAGGACCACGTCGCTGGCGTTCGCCGCATCCGCAGCGCGGCGCCACACGTCCATCGGCAGCATCTCGCCGAACCACACCACGTCGGGTCGAAGATGCGCGCCGCATGCGCACCGCGGAGGAATCGACGGCGCGGGATACTCGAATGGATCAGCGACGTGCCCGCACCCCGCGGAGCATTTCGCCCGGCTCAAGCTCCCGTGGATCTCGAGCACCCGCGAGGATCCGGCGCGCTGGTGGAGCCCGTCGACGTTCTGCGTGATGACGGTCATCTCCTCGAAGAGCCCGGCGAGACGGGCGATCGCCGCGTGGCCGGGATTGGGGTGCACACGGGCGAGTGAGGCGCGGCGCGCTTCGTAGAACTCCCAGACCAGCGTGGGGTTTCGCGCGAAGCCGTCCGGAGTGGCCACGTCTTCGATGGAATGCTGCTCCCAGAGCCCGCCCTGATCGCGAAACGTGGCCACCCCGCTCTCTGCGGAGATCCCGGCCCCGGTGAACGCGGCCATGGTGCGGGCCGAAGCCAAACGCTCCGCGACCGCCTGGAACGCGGTGTTCATCGGCGAGCTCATGGAACCTGGATCAAGAGACGGGGTGCTCGTCGCCATTCCGCGCGAGAACGGAGAGCGCGTGAGGAAGCACGGGAAGGAGCGCTTCGAGCATGTCGGCGGCGCCTTGCGGACTTCCGGGAAGGTTCACGATCAGAGAGCTGCGACGAATTCCGGCGATCCCGCGCGAGAGGATCGCGAATCGCGTCTTGGCAACGGTTGCGGCGCGGGCGTGCTCGGCAAGACCGGGCGCCTCGCGGTCGATCAACGCGCGCGTCGCTTCCGGGGTCACGTCGCGGGGCGCGAAACCAGTCCCGCCGGTGGTCAGCACCAGCGTGATGCGTTCCAGGTCGATGAGCCGGCGAAGCTCGTTCTCGATCGCGGCGCGCTCATCGGGAACGATCGATGCGGAGACCACGTCGGCTCCCGCCGCGCGCAGCGCCTCCACGAGAATCGGCCCAGACTTGTCTTCGCGGGTGCCGGCCGCGGACCGGTCGCTCACGGTGACGACGGCAGCACGAAATTGTTTCATTCTCGGCCAGCGCGCTCGCGCGAGACCCAGGTGCCCGAACGGCCGCCGCGCTTCTCGAGGAGTCGAATCCCATCGATCGACATTTCCTTGTCGGCCGCCTTGAGAAGATCGTAAGCGGCGAGAAGCGCGACCGACACCGCGGCGAGCGCTTCCATCTCCACTCCGGTGCGGGCGGTTGCGGAGGCGGTGGCGACGACTCGAACGCGCCCCGCTTCCGGTTCCGGCTCGACTTCGACGCGAACATGGTCGAGGGGAAGAGGATGGCAGAGCGGGACGAGATCGGCGGTCCGTTTCGCTCCGGCGATCCCGGCGAGCTGGACCGTGGAAATAAAGTCCCCCTTGGGGAGCTGTCCCTCGGCGATCTTGCGCAGCGTCGGCGGGTTGGCGTGGAGGAATCCTTCGGCGATGGCCGTGCGGGCGGTCGGCTCCTTGGCGGAGACGTCGACCATGCGAGCCCGGCCGCTCTCGTCGAGGTGGGAAAGCTCGCTCAACGGGAGGCGTCGAACGTTGAGGCCCATCCGCGGCCGGTTCGCCGAATTTCGCCTACCGTCACGGGCGGTCCTTCGAAGGAGCGTCGGACTTGGCCGACTTGGCGTCGGGACCTGGTTCCGGCTCGCCTTTCGACGCTTTGCGGAACTCGTTCATTCCCTGACCGAGCCCTTTCATGAGAGAAGGAATCTTGGATCCTCCGAACAGGAGAAGAATGACCAGGGCGATGATCAGGATCTCCGAGGTCCCGAGATTCGGCATACGTCACCTCGACCGATGGATTCTTCGCGAGGATCGCTTCGCGGGGGCGGTCGCTCCCGTGGACCACTCGTGGATCCTTGAGAATCCCCCGCTGGCAGGTCCAAGGCAAGCCCCATGTCCCCGGAATCTCTTGCGATCCGGAGATCGGACGATCGCAAAATTGCGCCGCTTCACCGCATTCGCCGCCGCGACCGCCGCTTTCGTGTGCCTGGGGCTGGCCGGAGCGGGCTGCGGACCCAAGGATCGAAGCGCGGACACGAAGGGCGGCGCCGAGAAAGCGCGCGCCGCGGCGGAGAGTCTCGAGGCCGCGGGGCAAATGATCCCCGCGCTCGAATCGTTCCGCGAGGCCTCCCGGCGATTTCCCATGGAAGGCTGGGCCTGGGAAGGACTCGGGAGAACCGCTCGCCGGCTCGGCCGCGAGAACGAAGCGACCGAGGGATTCCGCACCGCCGTGCTTCGCGATCCCGGCCGCGCGCTCGCGCATCACCAGCTCGCCGAGATCGCGCTCGATGAAGGGCGGCTCGACGAAGCGCTTCGCGAGATCGACGACGCGATTCGTCTCACCGGCGACTTGCCCGAGCTGCTTGCGCTTCGCGTGCGCATTCTTTCGGCGGGAGGACACACGATCGATGCGCGCTCCACGCTCTCGCGCGCGGAAGCGATCGCGGGCGGCGATGTCGCAGTGAAGGCAGCGCGTGTGTACGCGTTCTCCGCCGCGGATTCGCTGGCGATCGCGCTGGACGAAGCCGAAGAGCTGGTGCGCGACTCCCCCGACGATGCGCGCGCGAGAGAGGCGCGCGCGTTCGTGCGCGAGCAGGTCGGCGACGTGGCGGGCGCCGCGGAAGATTACGCGCAGATTCTGCGCGTGGATCCGCATCGCCCGGGTGCGCGCGAGAGTTTCGCGAGGCTCTTGCTCGGGTCGAATGAGCTGGGCCTCGCGGAAGAGACGTTTCGCGAGATTCTCGCGGAGGATCCCACCGACTCGCGCGCGCTCGAAGGCTTGGGAGCCACGGCGCTCGCGCGCGGCGATCCCGAAGCGGCGGAAAAATCGTTTCGCGGCGCGGTCGATGCGGATCCGGAGTCGGCATCGGCGTACTTGGCGCTCGGGAAGTTCTTGGTGTCGCGCCACCGGCTCGAAGAAGGAATCGAGACGCTCCGCAAGGCGCGCGCCCGCGCGTCGCTCGACCCGCGAATGTGGGAGGCGTGCGGAGTCGCGCTCGCGGAAGCGCATCTCACGTTCGGCGAGCCGCAGAATGCGCTGGAAGTGGCAGAGTCGATTCTCGCGCGATCGGAGGAATCGAAGCCGGCGCGTGCGGTGCGGGCGCGGGCGCTGGCCGCGGGCGCCGGCGGCGAGGAGTCGGGCGCGATGCTGGAGCGCGCGGCGGCGCGCCCCACCGCGGGAACGGGCGAAGTGATCGCCTACGCCGATTGGCTTCTCGCGCGCGGCGATGCGGGGCGCGCCATCGCCAGCTTGGACGCGCTCGTGGAGCGCGACTCGACCGACATCGCCGCGCAGGCGAAGCAGGCGGAAGTGTTGAGTGCGCTCGGGCGCACCGCGGAAGCCAAGGCGGCGTGGAATCGAATCCTGGAGCGCGATCCGGAAAGCCCCGACGCGCTTCTCGGTCTCGCGCGTTTGCAGCTCGACGAAGGGCATGCTGCGGAAGCGGCGGATCTCGCGCGGCGCGCCGGGCGTCTCGCGCCTCGCGATGCGCGGCCGGAGACTCTCGAAGGAGAAGCGCTGCTGCGCCTCGGGCTTCTCGCGGAAGCAGACTCGTCGTTGGCGCGCGCGCAGACGAAGGATCCGCGGTCCTGGCGCGCGGCGCTTCTGCGAGGAAACGTACTCGAGCGCACCAACCGCCCGCAGGAAGCGGCTCGGTCGTATGACGCGATTCTGGAGCGGAACGAACAGCTCCCGGAAGTTCACGCGGCGCTCGCGTGGGTGCTCGCGGATCGGGAGATCGACGCGGCGCGCGCGGAGCAGCATGCCCGCCGCGCGCTGGAGCTGGCCCCGGAGGACGTGGGCGCACTCTGTGCGCTGGCATGGGCCGAGCTGCGATTGAGTCGCCCGAAAGACGCACTCGCCACCATCGACGAAGCGAAGCGCGAATCCCCGCGCAACGCACGCGTCTATTATGTGCGCGGAGTCATTTTGCAATCGATGGGAAGACGGCTCGACGCGCGCGGCGAGCTCCGCCGGGTTCTCGACCTCGACCCGAAGTTCGAGCGAGCGGAAGAAGTGCGTAGCCGTATCGAGGAGCTGAAGTAGGCCTCGGACTCCCAGTATCTCTCGTCTCAGATACGTTCCTCGGCGCGCCGGCGGCTCGCCTCATGCCCAGATTCCCGGAGCCTTTCGGCTCGCGCTTTTCGCTGCGTGGAGAACGGAGATCTGCGTTGGCGATACGCAGGCTCGCCGAAAGGTACCGGGACTCTGGGCGGCGACCGCCGGTGCGCCTCCGGTACGCCACTTCGCCTCGAGACACTGGGAATCCGAGGCGATCGAAGAGCCCCCGTCCGCTGACGCTGCTCGAGGGACTCCCTTCGAAGCCGACAAGGCTCGCCCGCCTCGAGCTTCCGCTCCGGTACTTCGAGCTCATCGATGGCCGCCCACTCTATAACTATCCGCTCCACTAATTCGCTCAAGGTCATTCCCCGGGGGAGCCGATCCATCGTCGGCTCGGCGAACGGCGGGGCGCCGCTTCGTTGCGCTCTTTGAGCATCGTTCGCCGACCCTGAGAGGTGACCCCCATGCCACGACTTCTGCGATCCCTTCGCACCCGAGCGGGGCTCGTTCTGCTCCTCGCGGCGATGGGCCTGTCCGGCTGCGAAAACATCTGGGGATGGACTGAAGGCGAGGGGAGCTTCGACGCGCTCATCTCCGACGGCCGCCAAGCGATGCGCGACGGCCGCTACGAGGTGGCGGTGCAGAAGCTGGAGCGCGCGGTGGAGCTTCGCCCGTACAGCAGCGACGCGCGCTACTACCTCTCGAAAGCGGTCGTGCTGCGCGCCGACGTCGACGTGTACGAGCTGGTGCGCTCCCTCACCGAAGACGGCGCGGAAAGCGGCGCCATCGACATCTTTGCGTTCGACATCCCGAAAGCAAATGCGATCTACCGCGCGAATCGGTTGGTGCTGGGACACTTGGAAGCGATTCGTCGCGGCGACGCCGGCGACGGCAACTTCAGGCTCGAGAACGTCGATCTCGATCTTTCGATCGCCTATCTCCTCTGCGGAATCTTGCGCCTACGCGATTCCAACGCCGACGGCGTGATCGACGGCAACGATCTCACGCTCGCCGAGTTTCTTCTGATCGACTCCGGAGGATTCTCGCTCGAAGGACTGCAGAATCTGACGCCCGAGCAGATCAACGCGATGCTCACCGACGTGGGCTCCCTCCTCCAAGAAGGAGGCGAGCTGCTCTCCGGCGTGCTCGGAGACTCCGGCATCGATGTCGCCGGACTTCAAGACTTGAGCGGTGCGCTCCACTCCGATCTTTCCGCGTACTACGTGAACAGCGGGCTTCCCGGAAATCCCGGCGAAGGCGACAACGACCAGGACGGAACCGTCGACGAAGAATGCTTCAACTCCATCGACGACGACGGCGACGGCCGCACCGACGAGGATGCGAGGATCGCGGGATGCTGAAACGAAACCTCGCGCCGACCGCCGCATTCTTCGCGGCGCTCCCGACCGCTGCTGCACTCTTGGCCGCGCTTCCGTCGATTGCCGCTGCCGAGGGCATGGCCGGCCCGCGTCTTCCCGGAATTCGCCCGCTGGGAATGGGCAATGCGTTCGTCGCCGTCTGCGACGATCGCAACACGCTGCACTACAACCCCGCGGGGCTGCGACACATTCGCGGCTGGTCCGTCTCCGGAATCGGACTGTACGGCGGGGTCGACAACGAGTTCTTCGAAGTCGTGGACTTCGTCCGCGAGAACGAGGACGTGTTCGCGGACGCGGATCTCATCGATCAGGAGTTCATCGATTCGCTGGCTCCGTACGACGACCGCTGGGTCGCGACCGATGCAAACGCGTTCGTGGATTTCACCCGCAACAACTTCGCCATCGGCGCATTCACCACCGGCCGCTTCCAGGTGAAGGTCGACCGCGGCGTCTACGAGCCGCGCGTCTCCTTCAACGTTTCCGACGACATCGTGGGCCTCGCCGGCGGCGCGACGGACTTGGGTCGCTTCGACTTGTCGTTCGGCGCGACCGCGAAAGGCATCTGGCGGCGTGAAGCCACCGACGAGATTCCCGCGAGCGAGATCAGCACGTTCGATTTCGACAACGTCGTGGAACGCATCGAAGCGGCGGAGCCCGGATTCGCCGTCGATCTCGGCATGATGTGGTGGCGCGCGGATCTGCCGGTTTCGGCGGGCATCGTGGCGCGAAACTTTGGCGTCGTGGCGGGAGAATCGATCGAGTCGCAAGTCGATGTGGGCACGGCGTGGCGCGGCTTCCAAGGAAGCGGATTCGTCCGCGGCGTTCTTCTGGCGGCGGATTTCGTCGACGTCGTGGATTTCGACGAAGCGTTCGGCAATCGCTTCCACATCGGTGGCGAGGTGAGCTTGCCGGTGTTCTCGATCCGCGGCGGATTCAATCAGGGCTATCCGTCGGTCGGCGCGTCGCTCAACTCTCGGATTCTTTCGTTGAACTATGCGTTCTATGGACGCGAGCTGGGGAATTTCCCCGGATCCGAAGGGCAGTTCATTCACGCGGTCGAGGCGAAGATCGGATTCTGAGAACGCGGTCCACCGTCTCCGCGCCTAAACTCCGCGCGAGGGCAGCCCCGGGCTCGCGTCTCAGTCCGCCAGAAAGCCCCCTCTGTCCGCCCCAGCCGGGGAGCGCGATCTTCGGCTAAAGAACCCAGCGTTTTTCGTCGATCGGGTGATCGTCGGTCGGGACAACGGTTCCCGCCGGTCTCCTTCCGTGCACCACGCGGGGCGCAGGCCCGGCCTCCTTGACACGGGCGGTGACCGGAGCTTAGGTTCACCGTTCTTCATCTCGATTTCGTAGCCTGTGAGGAGGCGACTCATGATCGGCAAGAAGCCGGGCCTCGGCCCCTCGACCACCGACATCACGTCTGTGATCGGCGAGGGTTCGGTGCTCGAAGGCACCATGGAAATCACGGGAAACCTCCGCGTCGACGGCACGTTCAAGGGCAAGCTCCGCATCACGGAGAACCTGATCGTCGGCAAGAGAGGTCTGGTCGAGGCGGAGGTCAACACGCGCTCCGCGCTCGTCGGCGGAACGATCAAGGGCAATCTCAGCGCGTCCGAGAAGATCGCGCTGCAGAGCGGCTCTCGTCTCGAGGGCGAGATGATCACCTCGAAGCTCGTGATCGAGGAGGGCGTTTCGTTCCAGGGAAGCTGCAACACGGCGCAGGGCTCGAGCACGGGAATCCGCGCGAACACGCCGACCACCTCCGAACACGACGTGCGTCCGCGCGAAGTGAACGAAGAAGTGGCCGAAGTCGTTCGAGAGCTCGCGAACAAGAAGTAGCGACCTCCGGCTCGGTGATTCGCAACGGCTCCGGGATCCGATGGACCCCGGGGCCGTTTGCATTTGGGGAACGATGAAAACGATCTGGATCGTGAACCCGACGTCGGGCCGAGGGCGAGGGCGCGCCGTCGCCGAGACGCTGCGCGCGCGGATCGCGGAGCGCGGGCTCGGCGGCGAGATCTTGATGAGCACGCGCGCCGGCGAAGCGATCGAGCATGCGCGCCGTGCGCCCGACGGCAGCCGCGTGATCGCGGTCGGCGGCGACGGCACCGCGCACGAAGTGGTCAACGGCATCGCCGGCTCGCGCAAAGTCTTCGGCCTCGTCCCCATCGGCTCCGGCAATGATCTCTCGCGCGCGCTCGAAATTCCCACGACGATCGACGGCGCGCTCGACGTGATCGCGCGCGGGCGCACCGCGCGCATCGATCTCGGCCGCTTCGGCGAGCGGCGCTTCGTGAACAGCCTGGGGCTCGGCTTCGAGGCGCAAGTCACGATCGAGAGCCGCTCGATTCGCCGGCTGCGCGGATTCGCGATCTACCTGGCCGCGCTGGCGAAAGCGATGCGCCGGCTGCGCAATCCCGAGATGCGGATCATCACCGACGACGCCGAATTCAACGGGCGCCGGCTTCTGGTGTGCGTGGGCAACGGCCCGCGCGTCGGCGGCGGCTTCCTGCTCACGCCCGACGCGAAGCCCGACGACGGCCTCTTCGACGTGTGCCTTGTCGCGGCGATGGGGCATCTGGCACTCTTGCGCACTCTGCCCCGCTCGCTCAACGGCTCGCACGTGGGGCATCCCGCGGTCACGATGCTGCGCACGCGCCGTCTCGTGATCGAATCGCCGGACGGCTTTCCGTTTCACGCCGACGGCGAAGTCGTGGAAGAGCGCTGCCACCGGCTCGAGATCGAGATCGAGCCGCTCGCGTTGGAGGTGTTGCGATGATCGACCTGCCGCGACTGATCGACGATCACGCGCGTTTTCCGGGAATCGTGCTCGGGCTGATCCAGGGCGCGGAAGTCGAATTCCTGCGCGAGCGTCCGGCCGAAGGGAAATGGTCGCCGCTCGAGATCCTGGCGCACGTGCGCGACGAAGAGATCGATGACTTCCGGGCGCGCGCACAGGCCTGTGTGGAGGGGCGGCCGATCGAGAAGGAAGTCGAGCCCGATCGATGGGTCGTGGAGCGGCGCTACAACGAGATGGATCCGGGGGCAGTGTTCCTGGATTTTGCGCGAGAACGCGCCGACTCGTGCCGCTGGCTCGCGACGCTGACTGCGGACGATCTCGAGAAGTCGCTCGAGCACCCGAAACTGGGGAGATTGCGCGCCGGTGATTTCATTGCGGCGTGGCGCGTGCACGATCTGCTTGCATGTGCGCCAACTCTCGACCGCGCTCGCCATCCTGACGCGCGCGGCGCTTCGCGGGCTGGCGCACGGACTATGCGGGGACGATTCCGGGGTGAGTTGGAGGGGCATTGGTTGCCGGGGGGCAGCGAGCCTGCGAACAGGGCGTAGCCTGACAAGCGGTTTGCAATCAGCTGGTACCAAGTGAGAAGCTACCTACAAGGCTCTCGGGGTGGGTGACGTCCGGCCCCGGCGACGGCCCCCCCTCCCCATCCGCGCGAGGAGATCCGATGAACCCCCTGACAAGAGTCGCCACACTCGCCGTGATGGCCGCCCTCTTGGTCTCCTGCGGTGAGGACGACGACGATCCGACTGCACCGGACGTCGTCGACCCGGTCGCGAATGACCTTGTCTTCACGCGCGCAGACCAGACCGAGATCCCGTTCTCGAGCGTCTCCTGGCAACGCGTGTGGTGCGGACCGTGGGAGGAGGGGGAGGTGGACATGCCCACTCTTCGGATCTGGTACTTCGGGCAAAGGTTCGAAGATCCCGGCTGGATTCTTCATGCCGTCGTTGCCGACGTGGTCCTCGGGGAGCCAATCCCGTTCCCGACCCCGCCCTTCTTGGGCCAGCCGCAGGACGCGGCCATCTTCGTCTACGATCCGCCGAACGATGTGTCGACTCATGACAACGAGTCGATCGGAGCCATCACATTCCAGAAGCTGGATTGCGAAATCGGCGGCCAGGTCCAGTTCTCGATCGACGCGGTGATCGGCAACGAGTCCTCGGACAGTTCACCCGTGCACGTGACCGGCACCTTCCGCGCTATCGTCGGCGAGGGACCGCCGTGGTGAGCTCGTCTCTCGGTGCGACTAGCTCTCGACGACGCGCAAGACCGCGTTCTGGGACGCTGAAGCATTCGCCACACGATCTTCGATGCGCACTTCGACATCGTAGAGCCCCGGGTCCATCTCGGCCGTGCTGAAGGAGAAGTACTTCTGCATGTCGCGGGTCCTCGAAGTGCCGTCGCTCGAGATGGCGACGCTGGGCAGGTCATCCCCTGGCTTCGGATTTCGCGCAGCGACCGTGAACGTGATCGTGAACTCCGCGGGACCCGAAGCGGGGATGGTCAACCCGTAGACCTCGAAGTAGAGGCTCACCAGAACTCCCCGCGGATAGAGCCCCCCCGGATGAGGGACGACGAGAATGTCTCCCTTGGAGAAGCGGTGCCCGGTCCTTCCGGCTTCGACCTTCGAGGCGAGCTTCAGATCGGAGATCTCGAGACGACTCTTGGTGAACTCACGCACGATCGATTCGGTGGTGAAGACTCCGACGTTTCCGGAAGCAAGGTCGCGCACTTGAAGTGCGATGCGGTAGTTCCCCGGCGGCACCTCGAGTGAGACCTGATCGGCCACGAATCCCTTCGAAGATGCCGGACGGGACTGCCGCATGATGTGGGAGGCGCGTGCCACTTCTTCGTAGTCCATCGTCTTCACGACCGCGTCCACATCCAATCGAGCGGTTCGATCTTCGAACGCCAAGTCCTTGGCCCGGAACAGGAAGCCGACATTGACCTCCGTCTCCGACCGATTCGCCGTGGCGAAATCCGTGACGTCGAAGATGAAGTCGAGCTTGCGGCCGCCGAAGTCGTGCAAGTAGGCCTGAGCCTGTTCGTGCAATGCCGTGAACCCTTGGCCCAAGAGCCGCTCTTCGCGAGCGGCTTGAGCTTCAGCGGTCACCAAGGGCTCTTCGGGCTCGAGAGAGATCGTCGATCCGAGCTCGATCGGGCCCCCATGGCCCGCATCCGGGCGGCTGCTCTCCATGAACTGGAACGTGTCTTGGAAGTCGCCCTTCACGAGAAGGTCGGCGAGCTCGAACGCCATCTCGGGCCACGTGTATTCCCAGATCTCGCGCGGGGGGATCACCAAGCCGTACTCGATGGTCGAAGGAAAGGTGACTCGCGCTCGAGGCGATCCATACCGAATCATGAGCTCGCCGCGCTTGTCCCAAGGAGGTGAGCCCTCCCGCGCAAAATACCGGCGTGCATACGCGAGCCGCCGGTAGTGCTCCTCCTTGCGCTCGTTCCGTTCGGTCGTCGGCGTGGGATCGAGGGATGCCCACACGGTGCGGAACGTCTCGCGGCGATCCTCCGGCGAGAGCAACGAGTATCGTGCGATCTCCGATTCGGTGAGGAAGATGCGCAGGTGAGCGAGGTCCTCGAACTCGTAGGTCTCGGGAGCGGCCACCTGCGTACTGAGGTCGATGGCGACCGGGAGATGACTCGCGGTAAATGTGCGCGTGCTCCCGCCGCATCCCGAGGCCGCGACCACCATGAGAGCCAGGCTGATCCACGGACGCCGGGTCACGGTGATTGCACCTCTTGCTCGAGATGCTGGGATCATAGCCGCGTCGACGCTCGAGTGGCAGGCCCTCTCAGGTCGAGCCGGCCGCAAGCCGATTCTCGGGGAAGCGGCGGCCGATTCCAGCCGCCAAGACGGGAGATCCCCGTGACCGCTTGGGCCCGACGCGTCGGCCTCCCCGCTCTCGCTCCCGCCGCGATCGTCGCGTTGTACTTCACACCCGTGGAGACCTTCGGCTGCGTCGTTCGCGGGCTCATTGCATTCGGTATCGCGGTGGCGGCGGGCATCGCGGCGATCGTGACCGTGCTCTTCGCGCTCCGCGCACGGGCGCAACGCAACGAGCCCGGAACCTGGTGGCTCCTCTCCACGCTCATCCTCGTGCTCCCGATCGTGCTCTTGCTCGGCCCTCTCGGCTGAGGGACCAGCGTCCTAGCTCAGTGCGAAATGCGCGCGCCATCGAGGCGTGCCGAATCAAGCAGGGGCGCGTATCATCCCGCTCCGGCAGCCGCCGGGCGGTCGGGCGGCGCACGTCGGACATTGACGGCAGGGAGTTGCAAATGCCCCTCACAGAGGGCACGAAGTTGGGCCCGTACGAGATCATGTCCTCGCTCGGCGCGGGCGGCATGGGCGAAGTGTATCGCGCGCGGGACACGCGGCTCGATCGTTCGGTCGCGATCAAAATCCTTCGCCGGGACATTTCCGCGAATCCCGACATGCGCCGCCGCTTCGAGCGCGAGGCCCGTGCGGTGTCGAGCCTGAACCATCCGCACATTTGCGCGCTCTACGACGTCGGCCGCGAGAACGGCGTCGACTTCCTCGTCTTGGAGCATCTCGAAGGCGAGACGCTGGCCGATCGACTGAAGCGCGGCGCGTTCACTCTGGACGAGTCGCTCCGTATCGCGGTGGAGATCTTCGCCGCCCTTGACGGAGCGCATCGCTGCGGCGTCGTTCATCGCGACCTGAAGCCGGGCAACGTGATGCTGACCAAGTTCGGCGCAAAGCTCCTCGATTTCGGATTGGCGCGGTTGAACCCGGTCAAGCGCGAGTCCGTGTTGCACAGGTCTGCCGCCATGCCGTCGGAGACCGTGGATCAGGCGCTGACCGCCGAGGCGTCCGTCGTCGGAACGCTGCCTTACATGTCCCCCGAGCAGTTCGAAGGCAAAGAGGCCGACGCACGAAGCGACATCTTCTCCGCGGGAATCGTGCTCTTCGAGATGGCCGCGGGGCGAAGGCCCTTCGAGGCACCGAACTCGCCCGCGCTCATGGCGGCAATCTTGAAGTCCGAGCCGCCATCGATCTCCGGGATTCGATCGAGCGTCCCGCGCGCGCTCGACCGACTCGTCCACCAGTGCCTCGCGAAGCATCCCGACGAACGCTGGCAGAGCGCGCACGACGTCGGACTCGAGCTGCGAACGATTCGTGAGCTCGTGCAGCATCCCGAGGCCGCTGGCGCACACGACGCCCGCTCGGCGCGCGGCGGCCGGCGCGGCTGGATCGCGGCCGCAGTTGCCGCGGGGCTCGCCGCGCTCACGTTCGGCGTGCTCTTTCTTCGCGAGCGAAGCGCGCCTGCTCCGAGCGAATCGTTTCGCTTCTCGATCGACGCACCGGAAGGAATGTCGATCGAGGAACCGTTCTGGAGCCATCCTCGCGTTTCCCCGAACGGTCGCGCCGTCGCCTTCGTTGCAAGTTCTCCGGGCGAACGCGGACTCTGGATCCGGCCCCTCGATGCGTTCTCGCCCACGCTCCTCCCGGAACGGAGGGAGGGTACGCTCCGTTCTGGTCCCCGGACAGCCGGTTGATCGCGTTCTTCGCCGAAGGAAAGTTGAAAGCGATCCTCGCGGCGAACGGCGCTCCGCGCACGGTTTGCGACGTGCCGGGAGTCGCCGCCTGCGGAACCTGGGGGAGCGCCGGAACGATCGTCTTCGGAATCTGGGAAGCGCCGGGGCATGACGGCCTCTACCGCGTCTCCGCCTCAGGCGGCGACCCATCGCGGATGTTCCTTCGCGATGCGGAACGGGGAGAGCTCGCGAACGCCTTCTATCCGAGCTTTCTCCCGGATGGGAATCGCTTTCTGTTCTTCGCGGTGCGCGAAGACGGCGAGCCGGGAATCTACCTCGGCCGTCTCGATGCCGAAGTCGCGGAGCACATTCCAAACGAGCGCATCGATTCCCGAGTCGAGTACGCCGCGCCCGGTTACCTCCTCGGCCTTTCCGAGAACGCGCTCCTCGCGCAGCGGTTCGACGCGAGTCGAGGGCGGCTCGAGGGAAGCCCCGTGTCCTTGGCCGAGAACGTCATGGGATTCGCGTACAGCGGGGCATTCTCCGCTTCCGACAACGGCGTCCTTGCGTTTCAACCGTTGGGGGGAGCGTATTCGCAGCTCGCCTGGTTCGATCGCACGGGGCACATGCTGGGTCCAATCGGGGAGGCGGCCGTTTACTACGAAGCGAACCTCTCGCCCGACGGCACGCGCGTGACCGTTCAAGTCGACGATCCTCGCGAAGTCACGAGCAGCGTCATGCTCCTCCGGTTTCCCGAGGGGGCCCCCACGCGGCTCACGCGCGGGGCTTCCGACGTCGAGGGGCGCCCGATCTGGTCCCCGGACGGTCGTGAGATCGCGTTCTCGCGCGCACGAAACCAAACGCCTCACGTCGTGAAGATGGCGATCGGCGATCCGGACGCGGAGATCGTCGCCCCGCACAACGGACACGTGCAATGGCCGTGCGACTGGTCCCCCGACGGGAGCACGATCATTTATACCGATCGTGATCCGAGCACGTGGTCGGACTCTGTGGTGCGTTCGTCTCGACGGCGACCGAACGCCGGTGCCCTGGCTGCAAACGCGTTTCCGGGAGGGCGAAGCGAAGTTTTCTCCGAACGGGCGCTGGATCGCCTACGCGTCGGACGAAACGGGGAGGTCCGAGGTCTACATTCGGGCGTTCCAGGGCTCGGGGGAGACGCGGCGCGTCTCGAACGGCGGCGGGCGCACGCCGCGGTGGCGAGGCGATGGGAAGGAGCTCTTCTATCTCACCCTCGACAAAGAGCCGGGGATCGTTGCGGCGGGGCTCGACGCAGCGAGCGCGGAGCTCACGGGGACTCAGCAAACTTTGTTTCAATCGAGCGCGCCGGTGCGAGACTTCGACGTTGCGAAGGACGGGCAGCGCTTTCTGCTCAATTCCGAAGTCCCGGCGAGCCATCGGACTCTCGTGAACGTCGTGGTGAACTGGACGGCGGGATTAGGGTCTTAGCCACGCGCGAAGCGCTGCACCAAGATCATCTCGGGGGCGTGGGGACCATCCTTCGCGGAGCCAGAACGGCCTGGCCTTCCGTCTCGTCAGCTCAGTTCAAACCTTGCCCGCTGAACCGGCTGCAGCTCCTTCTCCGACTCAATGATGCGATACGCCGCATCCATCTCGACATTGTCGAAGCGCTGCGTCGTGTTCGAGCAGGGCCAGAACACTTCGATCTCCACGATGCGTGAGGCGCGGCCGAGCCCGATCTCCTGCTGCAGGCTGGAGCCGCCGAAGCTGCCCCGATGCACCCACCCAGCGATAGATGTCGCGCGTCTTTCCGTCTTCCTCGATGCGCACGTGCACCCGCGCGCCGTTCGCATCGCGATTCGACTTGCGACCCTCGAGCACGAGCGTGATCCAGTGCGCATCGAGTCCGGGATTCTCGTAGAGGACTGTTGAGTACTCGTCGTAGGGATAGATCCCGCCCTGCTGAAAGAAGATGTCCTGATCGCCGTCGTTGTCGAGATCGCCGAACGAAACTCCGTGCCCCTTCTGCAGATTCGCCGAAGCCGCCCGCGTAGGTCACGTCCTGGAAGCCGCCGTGGCCGTCGTTGCGGTACATCGAGTTGGGATCCAGCGTGTCGAAGTGCGGACTCCCCGTGCCGAGATAGAAGTCCAGCCAGCCGTCGTTGTCGAGATCGCCGAAGTTCGCGCCCATGCCGAGCGTCTGCAGAGTGAGCCCCGCTTCCTTGGCGACGTCGCGGAATCCGTTCCCTTCGTTGTGATACAGCGCGTTCAGCTCCGAACTTCGCGCGACGGCCGCAGGAAGCTCTTCACGTACGTGGTGAGATCGCCGCCGTAGCCGGACACGAAGATGTCGAGGCCGCCGTCGTTGTCGTAGTCCCAGAACCAGCACGGAAAGGACATGACTGGGCTCGGTGACGCGAGCTCCGTGGCGCACGTCGGTGAACGTGCCGTCGCGATTGTTGTGATACAGGCGATTCTCCATGTACTGATTCGAGACGTAGAGGTCGGGGTAGCGATCGCCGTCGTAGTCGCCCCAGGCCACGCCCTTGGCGAAGCGGTCGTTGGCGACTCCCGCCGTCTCCGCGACGTCGACGAACTTCCCGTCGCCCTCGTTGCGAAACAGCATCGACGGGTAGCGCAGCTTCGCTTCCGGCTTCGGCGTCTCGTGCCCCACGTAGAGATCGAGATCGCCGTCCAGGTCGTAGTCCGCGAAGTCCGCCGTCTGCGTCGGGAATTGCCCGATGTCGAGTCCCGCTTCCTTGGTGACGTCGACGAACTTGCGCGCCGCCTTCGTTTCGCAGGAGCGACTTCGGCATGCATCCCGGGGGCCCCATCCAGCCGCCGCGCAGCACGAGAAGGTCGCGGTCGCCGTCGTTGTCGTAGTCCGCGTGGATCGACGTTGAGTCCGCCGAGCTGGCCCAGAAGTCCCGCTTCCTCCGTCTTCTCGACGAACGAGCCGTCGCCGCGATTCTCGTAGTAGCGGAGCTGCCCTTCGATGTTCGCCGTGGAGATCACGATGTCGAGGAAACCGTCGCCGTTGAAATCGTCCATGATCGATCCGCCGGCGAGATTGGGCCCGTCCAATCCCTTCTCGATCGCGACGTCCTGGAAGCGCGGAAACGCCACCGCCGACTGAAATTTCTCCGCGGGGATGCGCACCCGCTCGGGAAGACCGTCGGGCCACTTGCCCACGGCCATGGCGGCGATGTTCGCGAACCAGCGCGCCTTCGGCCACAGTTCCGCCGGGCAGTTCTCCAGGACCTTGAGGAGCGTGGCGAGCGAGCGCTCCGCACCGGACGTGTTCGTGTGGACGCCGCCGCCGGACAACGGCGCGATGCAACTCTCGGCGTTGTGCTTGTTGCAGCAGTTGTCGACCTCCCCGATGCGGAGCTGGGCCACGCCGAGCATGTACCCGGTCGACGGAATTGGGCAGGAGCTCGTAGCTGCGCGCGAGGTGCGCTTCCGCCTCGTGCGGGTGATTCATGCGAAACGATTCGAACCCGAGCTTGTACTCGTACTCGGCGCGCTGCTCCGGGGTCATCGCCGTCGTGTCGGCGGCCAAGAGCTCGCGGTACGGGACCTCGCCGAAGAACGCTTCGTTGGAGTTCTTGAGGCGACGCGCGATCTCCAAGAGCTGCGCGTGCTTCGCATTGAGGGGAAGTGCAGGGTCCGCCGTCGCAGCCGCCGTCTTCTCTCCTTCGGCCTGCGCGTCTTGCGCCGCGGAATTCTTGTCGGGAGCGCCGCTGCAGCCGATCACGGCGGAGAGAGCGATGGCACACGCCGCGACGGCGAGCGGTCGCACTCGCGCGCTTCGCTCTGGAAAGGCTCCGGCTCATGGCTCTCCCTTCGACCAAACGATGATACCGATTCACCGCCGGACCTTTCCAGGACTGCGAAAGTCCCGAGGGCCATTGCACGGTGACGGAATCGACGGCGCCCTGCGCCCCCAATCCCATCAAGATGCGCGGATCGTTTCCGGAAAGGTAGCTCCCTCCCGAGCGAACCTCGCGCGTCCGCCGCTTCGCCCCGGAATGGACCGTGACCTGCGCGCCCACCCCGTCCCGGTTCGACTTCGTCCCCTGCACGCGAAATCCGATCCAGCGATTCCCGGTGCCGCCCACGTTCTCGAGCACGAGCGCGCGATCGTTCTGGTTCACGATGACCACGTCGATGTCGCCGTCGTCGTCGAGGTCGCCGAACGCCGCGCCCCGTCCGGCGCGCGGGATTTCCAGCGCCGGCGCCTCCTTCGCGGTGACGTCCTCGAACGTGCCGTTCCCGCGATTGCGCAGCAGTGCCCCGGCTTGCTTGTACGTCGTCGTGGGATCGACGCGCTCCGCATCCGACTCGGTGTGGCCGTTCGCGACCAGCAGATCGTCCCAGCCGTCCAGATCGTAGTCGAAGAACTCCGTGCCCCATCCGACGTCGGGAAGGCTCATCGGCCCGAGCCGCGACGTCGCGGTCACGTCCAGAAAGAAGCCGTCGCCTTCGTTCTTGAAGAGCGTGTTCGGCTCGTTGACGTAATTCGTGACGAAGAAGTCCGTCCAGCCGTCGTTGTCGTAGTCGCCGGCGGCCACGCCCATTCCCGAGAGCGCCTTTCCGTTCTCCGAATGGCTCACGCCCGCGATGATCCCCACTTCCTCGAACGTCCCGTCGCCGCGATTCTTGAAGAGCCAGGTCGGGTCGAGATCGTTGGCGACGTAGAGATCGGGCCAGCCGTCGCGATCGTAGTCGCACGCGGCGACGCCGAGACCGCGCGCCGGAAATCCCGCGAGCCCCGCCTTCTTCGTCGCGTTCTCGAATTTGCCGGCGCCGCGATTGCGATAGAACGTGCTCTCCGCGCGCGGATAGCGGCGCGGCGGGCAGTACATGCGCAGCTTCCCGCCCTCGGCGAGGCAGCGCGCGGTGTCGGGCGTCGCCACGCTCACGTAGTTCACGACGAAGAGATCGAGAAGTCCGTCGCGATCGGCGTCGAGCCACGCGGCGCCGCAGCTCCACGCGGGATCGCTGATCCCGGACGCTTTCGTCGCATCGCGAAACACGCCGCGGCCGTCGTTCACGAAGAAATGCTCCGCGCCGAAGCTCGTGACCAGGAGATCGGAGTCGCCGTCGTTGTCCGCGTCCGCGGCGAACGCGCCCATTCCGTACCCGGCGTTGGCGACGCCCGCCTTGGCGGTGACGTCCGCGAAGCGAAAGCCGCCGAGATTGCGGAACAGCTTGTTCGATCCGACCGACGTCACGAGATAGACGTCGAGCTTGCCGTCGCCGTCCGCATCCAGGAGGCACGCGCCCGATCCCATGACCTCGTAGTAATTCTTCTCGCCCTTGGCGCCGTTGGAATGCATGAACTCGATGCCGGACGATGCTGTGGCGTCGCGATAGAGGGGCGAGGCGGTGGCGCCGCCGGACGTAAGCAGGCCAATGACGGCGGCGATCGCCGCGCGTCTCACGGCGCCGCTTCCAGCGCGAACGCGCGTGCCCGCATGCGCTCCGCTTCCTCGCTGCGTCCCACTTCGTCGAGAGACTTCGCCAAATGGATCGCGCGATCCACGTTCTTCGGATCCTTCGCCAGCCGCTCCCGAAGCGTGCGCAGCTCTTCTTCCGATTTTGCCGACGCCGCGATCGCTTTCTCCGCGGAATCGGCTTCGCCGCCGCGGTTCACTGCACGCAGCGCCTTCGCCAGCTCGGCCGCGGCCGCGGAATCGCCGGGCTTCAGCTCCAGTACCCTGCGAAAATCCTCGACGGCGCGCGCATGCCGGCTCATCGCCGCGCGCGCGACTCCCCGCTGGAAAAGCCACTCCGGGTTCGCGCCACCCTGGGCGAGCGCCGCGCCGAGCGCTTGCTCTGCATCTTCCCAAGCCTGTGCCTTCGTGAGCGCCACGCCGATGTCCCCCAAGAGCGTCACATCCTCCGACGCGATTTGCCGCGCCACTTGAAGCTCACGCAACGCCGCCACGGCGTCGCCCGATTCGAGCAGCCGGCGGCCCGAGCGCAGCATGCGCATCCGCGGAAGCCGGCGCCGCCTCCACCGCACGGCGCGCGTGCGCGATCGCTTCCGGGCATATTTCCGCGGCGAGCCTCCACGTTCGAAACGGCGACGAGCGCCCGCGCTTGATTCGGCGCAACCGCGACCGCACGCTCCGCCGGCCTTCGCCGCCCCTTCGACATCGCCGACCGCGAGCAACGCTTCGGCGTGGAGAATCGACGGCATCGGCAACTCCGGATGATCCTCCGCCAACGACTCCAAGATCACCGCCGCCTCGTTCGCGCGTCCGGATCGCAGCATCAAATCGCCGAGCTGAATTCCCGGCGCCACATTGTCTTCGCTGGAATGGAACGGCACCTCGAGTGCCTTCGTTCCCTCTTCGATCTGCTGCGCGATCTCGAAACGCTGGCGCGAGGCATCCGCCTCCGGCTTGCGATCGAGTCGCTCGAGCAGCTTCGACCAGTTGAACCAGGTCGCAGCCCGCCACGGCTCCAGCGCGGCGGCGCGGCGAAAGTCTTCGTCGGCGCCGGCGAGATCCCGGTGACGCGCGCGAGAGAGCCCGCGAAGAAAGCGCGCTTCCGCCGGCGCCGGGCCTTCGGTGAGCAGCGAATCCAGCATCGCTTCGCCTTCGTCGTTTCCCGCGAGCACGAGCGTCTTCGCCAGCAGGAACTGCGCGGGCCGACTTTGGGGAACGAGACGGCGGGCCTCGCGCAGTTCCTCTTCCGCGCGCACGAAATCGGGCGAGCCCACCATGCCGCCCCCCAAGAGAAACTCCCCGAGTGCGAGACGTGCCGCCGGATCCTTCGGCGCAAGACGGACCGCCTCCGTCGCGGCCGCGATCGCCGCCACGTTCCGGAATCTCCGCTGATCGAGATGCCCCTTCACGATCCATGCTTGCGGATCGTTCGGCTCCAGCGCGACCGAGCGCGACGCCGACTTCACGCCGCGGGCCGTGCGCATCGTCCGGAAGCAAGCCTTGGCGAAGAGCGCATGCGTTTTCGCTTCGTGGACACGCTGCGCTGCAGGAAGGGACGCGACGTACGCGGAATCCGACGCACGCCGCCGCGAAGGACTGCGCCACCGCCTCCTTCAAGGAGATGGAATGCCTCCTGATCGCGCCCCAGCTCCAACGCGCGCGCCGCCTGCATCCGGCTCCCCGAGCCGGGAGGAGAGCACGCGGCCAGGAGGAGAGTGAGGGAGACGAAGGCGAGCGCCGGCATCGGTCGCAGCATCGCGGGAGAATACCCGACCTCGCACCGAGTGGGCCGCCCCTCCCAAGCCGTGCCCCCCCACGACGGGTGGGCCGATTCACCACGCTCGAAACAGGGGTCGCGGCCCGCCGCCCCCGGCCCTCATGGTCGGCGTAACTATTTGCTATTGCATAGTTTACGAGACACCTCCCCACCCCCCTCGGCCTCTGGCACGTGCGCTGCTTCTCTCCCCACCGAGCCCCAGCGTAGAGTCGGGGCAGCAATCGAAGAATCACTCAAACGGGGAGAACACGATGAGCGCGACCTCTTGGACTCGCAGCCTCCGCCGGACGATCCAGCGCGGAGGCGTGCTCGCGATCGCGACGTTCGCACTGGCCGGCTGCTTCGGAAACGACAACGAGCCCTCCGGCCCGACGCCGGCGAACGATGAGCCTCCGGTGCTGCCGAGCGCGGAGAAGCTGGATTTCAATCTTCGCTTCTTCGAGGACAGCAACGCCGAGGCCGAGCGCTCGTCGAAGCGCAACTTCTACAATGCCTACGTTCGTGCGGTGACCGTGGGAGCCATTACCCATGTGGTGCTCACCCCGCCGATCTACGCCTTCTCGCTGGCGATCCATTCCGTGCCGAGCCTCCAGGACGACGGCTCGTACATTTGGGTCTACACGTACGTCGACGGCGAGGAAGAGGCGCAGATCCGTCTGCGCGGCCTTCCCATCGACGAGGGCCGTGTGCAATGGCAGCTTCGTGTGACCAACGAGCATGACAGCCCGCCGCTGGACAACGCGCTCTGGTTCGAGGGAGAGACGTGGAAGGACGGCGCCGAGGGCACGTGGAGCTTCCATGATCCCGAGGTCAACGGCGGCCCGGTCGTCGCGACCATCGAGTGGGGTCAGGACGGCAACGGCGAGTTCCTGCGCCTCACCGACCTCGTCGAGAACGTGGGCGACGAGCTGGAGCTGCGCAGCGAAGGCTCCGACATTCGGATCACGTACGTCGACGCGGACATGCCGGCGAACGAATGGTTTATTCGCTGGAATGACGCTTCGGGCGCCGGCAGCTTGAAAGTTCCGGACTACAACAGTGGCAATGAAGCGTGCTGGGACGAGGATCAGAACGACGTGGAGTGCGCGGCGAGCTAGCTCGCTGGATCACGGCCACGGTCTTCCAGGGGTCACGCGCCTCATGCGAGCGAGCAATGCGCGTGATCCCCTGCCGGTCCGGCTCCGGATTCCCCTCGGCGGCCGTTGCTCCTCGGCGCAAAGAAAACATCGAATGCGCCTCCGGTGCGCTGACGCCGCTCGAGGGGAACCCGCGAGCCGGACCGGCAGGGACCAGCGCGTGAGGTCGCTCGCTGAGCACGATGCTCATCAGAAGACCGCGGCGCGGCATCCGCTCGCTGTGGGACCTGCGGAGTTGCCCGAGCGATCTCGTGACGCTCACTCGCCGACGAGTGCGCTCGGAGTCATGGCCCACGCGTGAAGAGTGCCGGTGCCCTCGGATTCCCAGTGTCTCGAGGCGAACTGGCGTACCGGAGGCGCACCGGCGGTCGCCGCCCAGAGTCCCGGTACCTTTCGGCGAGCCTGCGTACCACAGACGCAGATCTCGTTCTCCACGAAGCGAAAAGCGCGAGCCGAAAGGCTCCGGGAATCTGGGCAAGAGGCGAGCCGCCGGCGCGCCGAGGAACGTATGTGAGACGAGAGATACTGGGATCCGAGGCAGGGTTACTCGTTGCTGCGCTTCTGAATCAGGACGCCGGCATCAGCACATCGTCGATCATGTGAACGTAGCCGTTCACCGCCTTGATCGACTGGATGACGTTCGCGCCGTTCACCTCGACCCTGCCGGCCGCATCCTGCGTGATCTGGAGCTTCGTGCCGAGCTCGTTCACGAGCGGACCGGGCACGAGACCGTCCGGCGCGATTGAGCCGGAGACGATGTGATTCTGGAGGACGCTCGCGAGCCTCGCCTGGTTCTCGGGATTCTGCAGCCCGGCGAGCACATCCGGACTCAGCTTCTTGAACGCGGCATTCGTCGGCGCGAAAACGGTCAGCAGCGGGTTGCCTTTCAGCTCGTCATCGAGACCCGCACTCTTCGCGAGCGAAGCGAACTCCGTGAGCTGCGGGCTGGTCTCCGCCATTCCCATCAGGGAATTCGTCATGTTGGAGGTCGCGCCGCAGCCCACGACGAGGATCGCGATCAGGGCACATACGAAAGGACGAGCGAAGCGCATTCATTCACTCCCGAACGGGGTTTGAACCGAACGGAGAGCATGAAGGCTTGGCTTGCGACCGGCAAGCGAATCAGCGAACGCGAACGACCCTCGTCGTGCCTGCGGGCGCTCCGCGCGGAGGTTTCACGAAATACACCCCCGAGGCGCTCTCCGGAGAGACGTCGATGCGCCGGCCGGTCACGTCGTAAATCTCCGACGTCGGGTCCCATCGGCCAGGAAGTCCGGGAATCTCGGGCACGCCCACGAACTCCGCCCAGCTCGCGTATTTGAGATCGATGTTGGTGTCATCGAAGTAGGAAATGTGCGGCTTGCTTCCCCCGCCGAGCTCGAGAGACGTGTGCCGGCCCACGACGGCGGTCGAGTCCACGGTCTCCACGGTCCAGACTCCCTGGAACCTGTGCGCGAGCCGGAGATCGCCGGGCCCTGCGGCGTGATACGCAATCCAGGGGTTGCCCTCGAAATCCAGCTTCAACGACGAAAACTCGCCCACCGCGCCCGCGCTGTCCGCGACCTCGATCGACCAGACCCCCCCGCCGTTGCGGCTTGCGAACTTCAAGTTCTGATTCGTGACGTCGTAATAGCCGATGCGCGGCTCGCCGCTCGAGTTCAGCTCGAGGGAATTGAATCGCCCGACTTCACCGGCAGAATCCACCACCGTCTTCGTCCAGATCAATCCCTGGCGCGAGGCGAAGACCAAGTCGCCGCTGAGGCTCGTGAAGTAGCTCACCCGGGGCTCGTTCGCCGCATCGAGCTCGATGGAGCTCCAGTTGCCGTTCGCCCCCTCGGAGATCACGTCGATCGTCCAGGTGGGACCGAGCTTCGACGCGTGTCGCGCGCGAGAAACGCTCGGCGCGAAGTAGCTGATGTGCGGGCGGCCAAGCGAATCGAACGCCAAGGAAATGCCCGCTCCCGGATTCCCGGAGAAGTCCACGACTTCCACGTTCCAGACCGTTCCGTTCAGCGTGGCGTACTTCACGTTCTGAAACGTCACGTCGCGATAGGCGATGTGCGGCACTCCGAACGGATCGAACGCGAGCGAGATGAATTCCCCGGTCTCGCCGATCGGATCCACCGTCTCGGTGACCCAAGTCCGGCCGAGGCGTCGCGCGAACTTCACGTCCTGGTCGCCGAGATCCCGGTAGGCGATGGCCGGGTATCCGTTGGGATCGAGCGCGATCGAGGAAAACGTCCCCACGCCCCCGACGAAATCGACCACCTCGATGGCGTAGGGGATCGCAAAAGCGACGTCCGGCACACCCCCGGCGGCGAGGAGGGAAAGCGGGAGCAGCAAAACCGCTGCGGCAAAGCGCATGGGGACAGTCACCTCGGGATGCGGAGCCTGGATGCGATCGCTCGGGTTCGACAGAGAGTAACGAATTCAAGCACGCCTTTTCAATTCTTCAAGTCTCCACCCGGCCAGCTTCTTTCCGTGCTCCCCGGCCATTGGGACTGCCAAGTACCTCTCCAAAGCCGCCACGGCGTCCTCGCGACGGCCCAATTTCTCCAGGCAATCCACGATCGCCTTCGTGATCGGGAAGTAGTTCGGGGTCAGGGCGTGGGCCTTTTGGTAGAAATCGAGGGCGCGGGAGTAGTCGTTGGCGAGGTATTCGCACCCCAGGCCGGCGTAGAAGTACCCCTGGCGATCGTCGGGGTAGTCGGCGATGTATTTCTCCGCAGCACCGATATAGCGGTCTGCGCCGCCACCCTCGACCCAGAGCCCGTTGAGCTCGATCCAGCGCCGCTCCTTCTGATTGACGTGGTCCAAAAGGTCCTGGGCCTTGTGCAGCGCCGCGACCGCGCGAACGTCATCCCCCGAGAATGAGTAGGCGCAGGACAGCTCGGACCAAGCGAGCGCCATCCCCGGATCCATCTCGACGACCTTGGTGAGGTCGCGAATCGCGCTGTCCCAGTCTCCTTCCAAGGTGGCGTCGCTCGCGCGAACGTAGTGCGCATAGGCCTCGAGCGAGCTGGTGGCGACGTCGCCGACGGACTCCTGGGCAG
The DNA here is from genome assembly GCA_963725045.1 of uncultured Gemmatimonadales bacterium. GTDB lineage: Bacteria > ARS69 > ARS69 > ARS69 > ARS69 > CAVRWY01. The sequence continues at coordinate 97,386 of CAVRWY010000002.1, read as the reverse complement.
GGCCGCCCGCCGGGGAATACTTCGCGCGGAGCTTCTCGGTGACTCCATCGGTCAAATTCGCGAGGAGGCTGTCCACGCTTCTCGATTCCGCCTGGAACGATTCCAAGAGTCGCTCCGAAGGCAGCTCCGTCGAAGTCGCGTGCAGGACGTAAGTGCTGCCGAGCCGGGCCACGCGCCCGGCCAGCACCGCCTGGGCCTTTGCTTCGTCGCACACCTGACGCGCGAACTCGAGGTCGTTCGCGGCGTCGGAGAAGGGACGTCCCAGCGAGCGCGCCACGCCGTCGAGCCGCAGGGGCGAGGTCACATAGAACGGAGGAACGTCGCTCAGGATCTGGACGAATGCGTCGGTCAGCACGCGGCCGAACCCGGCCTCCCGAAGCATGGGGTCCCCGGAGTCGTCGCGAATCGGGAGCACCGCGACCCCGATCCGCCCCTCGGGAAGCGCGGGCTGAGCGAAGGGCGACGGCGGCATGGGTAGCCCGGCAGGCCCCGGGAACGAGGTCTTGGGGGAGTCGGCGGGCGGGTCTGCGCCAGGAACAGGACCAGCGCGAGCGCCGCGGCGAGCCCGAGCCCCGGAAGGAGAAATCGCCCGAGCTTCGGTGCGGCGGCGCGATCGTGGTGGCGGGTGCCGCCGGCGGGCGACGCGAGCGCGGCGCTTTCGCTCGCGAGCAAGCCGCGGAGTCGCGCGGCGGCTTCTCGGGCGCTGGCGGGACGAGCGGTGGGGTCCTTCGCGGTGAGCTCGCGTAGCATTTCCGCGACGCCGCGCGGAAGGCCGGCGCTCAAAGCATCCGGCAAGTGCGGCTCTTCGGTCAGGATCGCGCTCATCGTTCCGGCGGCGCTGTCGCGGCGGAACGGATTCTTCCCGCCGATCATCTCGTGCAAGACCACTCCGAGCGCGAAGAGATCGGAGCGTGCGTCCGCGGGATGTCCGTGGAGCTGCTCGGGAGACATGTACGCCGGTGTTCCCACGATCACGCCCGTCGCGGTCACGTTCGTCTCGATCGTCGCGTTCGTCGCATCCGTCGCGTCGCGGAGCTTGGCGAGCCCGAAGTCGAGGATCTTCACGAAGCCGTCGCGAGAGCGCATGAGATTCTCCGGCTTCACGTCGCGATGCACGATGCCGGCTTCGTGTGCCTTGGCGAGCCCGTCCAGAGTCTGCGCGCCGATCTCGAGCGCGTCGCGCAGCGCGAGCGGCCCTTGCGCGAGCAGTGCGCGAATCGTCTCGCCGTCCACGACTTCGGTCACCAGGTAGGGACCGTTCGCGCTCTCGCCGATCTCGTGGAGCGTGAGAATGTTCGGATGATTCAGCGCCGAGACGGTCTTCGCTTCGGACACGAAGCGGCGCAGCCGTTCGGTATCGCGCGCCGCGTCGCGCGGCAGCACTTTGATCGCGACGTCGCGTCCCAGACGGGGATCGCGAGCTCGGTAGACTTCTCCCATGCCGCCCGCGCCCAAACGTCCGAGGATTTCGTACGGACCGACGCGGGATCCTGGCTCGATCGACATGAGCCCCAGGGTAGCAAACGCTCGGCGAGATCGGCCAGCAAGAGCGGCAATGCTAGACTGCGGCCATGCCTTGGATCCGCCGCATCCCCGTCGACGAAGCGACCGGGCCGCTCAAGGACCAGTTCGACCAGGCGCTCGCGCGCGCCGGCCGTGTCTGGGGCATCGTGCACATCATGAGCTTGAATGCGCCGGTGATGGAATCGAGCATGCGCCATTACGTCGCGCTGATGCACGGTCCTTCCCCGCTCACGCGTGCGCAGCGCGAGCTCCTCGCCACGGTGACGTCGGCGGAGATCGAATGCCGATATTGAACGCAGGCGCACGCGCACGATCTCCGGGCCGAGATCGGAAAGGAGCGAGGTGTCGCCGCGGACGATCCGGACGCGGATGCGATCGTGCACGCCGTGGTCCGCGACTGGAGGAGCGCGCCCTTGTCCCCGGCGGATCGCGCGCTCTGCGTGATGGCGGCGAAGCTCACCGCCACGCCGGCGGCGATGCGACCCCAGGATCTCGATGCGCTTCGCGCGCACGGCTTCGACGACCGCGCGATCCACGACGCCGTCCAGGTGGTCGGCTATTTCAATTCCATGACGCGCATCGCCGAGGCGCTCGGCGTCGAGCTGGAGTCGTTCATCCGGAAATGGGGCGAAGAGAGCGAAGGAGCGTGACGGCGTGGCCAAGCCGCTGAGCAAGAAACGCGAGCGCAAAGGACGATGGGCGCGCCGTCGTGTTCCGCCAGGAGCAGCGCCGGGCGCGCTGGCCCCGGAGCCGGGCGCTCCGGCGCCGAAGATCCGCCTGACCGCGTTCGGCCCCGACGAGATCGACGAGCGAGCGCTGGATTCTCCCGAGGGCATTCGCCCGCTCCTGGAGAAGCTTCCCGTCACCTGGGTGCACATCGAAGGGCTCGGGCATGCCCCGACCATCGAGGCGGTCGGGGCGATGTTCGACTTCCACCGCCTCGCACTCGCAGATGCGGTGAACGTTCCGCAGCGCCCCAAGGGCGAAGACTACGGAGAAACGTTCTTCCTGCTGCTGCGCATGCCGCGCGCCGGCGACACGCTCGATTTCGCGCAGCTCAGCTTCTTCGTGCGCGATCGCCTGCTGGTGAGCTTCCAGAGCTGTCCCGACGAGCTGCTCGAGCCCGTTCGCGCGCGGCTGCGCCAGGCGAGGACGCGGCTGCGAGTCGCCGGCGCCGACTATCTCGCCTACGCGCTCGTGGACTGCGTCGTCGATTCGTACTTCCCCTTGCTCGAAGACTACGGCGAGAAGCTGGAGGCGCTGGAAAACCGGGTGATCGCGGGCGAAGGAGCCGCGATCGTCCCCACGATCCTCGAGCACAAGCACGACCTCTCCATCATCCGACGAGTGCTATGGCCGACGCGCGACGCGATCCTCGCGTTCTCGCGCGACGACTCGCCATATCTCGCGGAGGCCACGCGCCCGCATTTGCGCGATGCCGTCGATCACGTGAATCAACTTCTGGATCTCGTCGAAGCGCACACCGACGTGAGCATGGGTCTCATGACGCTGCACCAGTCGGCGCTGCAGCAGAAGTCGAACGAGATCATGAAGGTACTGACGATGCTCGCGTCGGTGTTCATTCCGCTCACATTCATCGTCGGGATCTACGGAATGAACTTCGACCCCGACTCCTCGCCTTGGAACATGCCCGAGCTCCGCTGGCGCTGGGGCTATCCCGCCGTGCTTTTCTTGATGGCCGCGGTCGTGGTGGCGATGGTGTTCTACTTCCGGCGCAAGGGCTGGATCGGACGCGAGGAAGGGCGCGCGCCGTAGGGGCCGCAGAGCTTCCCAATCTTTGCCAATGCTCGCAGGAATCGCCGAATGCGGCGGCCGCCTCGCGGCGGCCCTCGCGCCTCCCACAAAGCCGTCAAACCTCGCGCGTTCCATGACGATTTCAAGATCATCATGGACGCAGGGCCTCACCGATCCGCAGATCTGGGCTTCGCGCGCGCCGAAACGTCGGCGGGAAGCATGCGCATGTCCGAAGTTCTCGCCGGACTTTCCTACGCGCTCGACCTGACCGAGGGGCAGAGACCCGGCCACTCGGTGCGCAGCTGCCTCATCGGGATGCGCCTCGGCGGCGAGGTCGGGCTGACCTCCGACCAGCTCTCCTCCTTGTTCTACGCGCTCTTGATGAAGGATCTGGGCTGCTCCAGCAATGCCGCGCGATTCGCGGCCTTGTTCGGGCAGAACGATCACGATCTGAAGTCCGATCTCAAGATCGTGAATTGGTCGAAGGCGATCGAATCGTTTCGCTTCGTCGCCCGCAACGCCGCTCCCGGAAAGTCTGCGCCTTCGCCGCATCTGGCGCGTGCTCGGAGTGATGGCACGCGGCCCCGAAGGCGCACGCGAAGTGGTGCGCACGCGCTGCGAGCGCGGCGCCGACATCGCGCGGCTGCTGGAGCTTTCGCCGGCGACCGTGAACGCGATCCGCGCGCTCGACGAGCACTGGGACGGGCAAGGCCAGCCCTACGGAACCAAGGGGCAAGACATCCCGCTCCTGGGACGCGTCCTCGGCCTGGCGCAAACCGTCGAAGTGTTCTTCAGCACGTACGGCGTGGAGACGGCGTACGCCATGGCCGCGGCGCGGCGCGGAACCTGGTTCGATCCGAATCTCGTCGATGCGCTCTTCTCGTTTCGCGCGGACCTCATGTTCTGGCAGGACGTGGCCAGCGGCGACAACCTGCAGGATCTCAAGTTCATCGAGCCCAGCGACCGCGTGCTTCACGCCACGCCCGAGAAGCTCGATCTCGTCGCGGAAGCATTCGCCCGCGTCATCGACGCGAAGTCTCCGTGGACATATCAGCATTCCAACGGCGTCGCCGAGATCGCGGTGTCGATCGGACGAACGCTGGGCTTCCCGGCGACGGAGCTGCGCGACCTGCGGCAAGCCGCGCTCCTTCACGACCTCGGCAAGCTCGGCGTCTCCAGCCTGATCCTGGACAAGCCCGGAAAGCTCACCGATACGGAGCTGCAGGCGATGCGCCGCCACCCGGAGTACACCGCGCAGATTCTCGGGCGAGTGGGATGCTTCTACCACCTCGCGGAGATGGCCGCGTCGCATCACGAGAGGCTCGATGGACGCGGCTACCATCGCCAGCTGCCCTCGCAGCCGGCTCACGCGCCACGCGCGCGTGCTGTGCGTCGCCGACATCTGCGATGCGCTGCGCAGCTCTCGCCCCTACCGGTCGGGAATGACTCCCGATCAGGTCATCGAGGTGATGTCGCGCGACGTCGGGACCGGAATCGACGCCGAATGCTTCGACGCGATGCGCGGCGTGCTCCCCGACTCCGTGCTGACCCCGGAGAAGGTCGAGGTGCCGTTTGCCAAGCTCGTTCCCGCCCTGTCTGAAGATTACGTCCAAGCCGCATGAGCCCCTTTGATTCGGGAGAATGATCATGACGACTCGAACGTTTCGCCGTTCCCTGCTTCCCCTCGTCGTCTTCGCGGCGTTGCAATCGCCAGCGATGGCGGCGCCCTGGTACCAGAACCTCTCGCTCTTCGCCGGACTCGACGGATCGAAGCAGCCCCAGGATCTCGGCATCAACGCGAACATGGGTGGGCGCTTCGCGGCGGACTACGGAATGCCGCTCATGGAGAGCCAAGGGCTCGGCATGCACTTCGGTGCGGCCGTGAACTTCTCCGACGCCGCCGTGCACGTGCTCGATCAGATCGAAGGAACCAGCAGCCGCACGCAGGCGTACTTCTCGGCCGGGCTCTTCCAGCGCTCCGATGCGCGCATCAACTGGAGCCTGGGCTACGATTTCCTGTACCAGGAGTACTACGACGAGCTTCCAGCTGGGGCAGCTTCGCGGCAGCGCCGGCTACGGAGTGACGCCGACGAACGAATTCGGGGTTTGGTTCGCGAAGTCGACCCAGGGAGACAACGGCGTGATGGGAGAAACTCCCGTGCGACTCGAGCCGGTCTCGCAGGTGAACGCCTACTGGACGCACTCCTGGCCGAGCTTCGCCACCACGAGCCTGTGGGCGGGTGTCGCCAGCGGGCACGACAACGTGGTGTGGGTGATCCCGGAAGATTCGCGCGACGAGAACGTGTTCGTCTATGGCGCCGATCTGCACATGCCGCTCAGCGATCGTTTCGCGATCACCGGCGCGGCGAATTTTCTGACCCCGACGTCCACCGGCACGGTCGACGCATTCCTGGGCCTCGCGTTCTATCCGGGACGCACGGTCATGAGCAAAGAAACGCAGCGCTTCTCGCCGGTGATGAACGTCGCCAACAACCCGACGTTCTCGGTGGATCTGACGCGGTAGACGGTTCGTTCCGAAGCTCCGGCCGCGCGCGCTGAATCCCGCCGCGCGGCCCGAGTCTATTTCGTGCGCACGCGCGCGCTCGTTCGGCTGCGCGGAGCGCGCGGCGCCGCCTTCGCATCCTCTCCCGCACCGGAGATCCCGGCGGAGAGCTTCTTGGGAGCGATGGCGCAGTAGCTCTCCTCGATCCAACCCGCCAGAAGCTCCACCGGAATCGTCGCCTTTTTCTCGAATCGTGCCGTGACCCAGCCGCTTTTCCCGAGGCCATACTCGGTGGGGCTCGCGAACGGAAACGACAGCGCGACGATCGACGAATCGGGAAGCTTGACCGAGAGCGAGAGCCCACCGCCACGCCCGTTCGATCCCATGAACACGAACGCCTTCTTCTTCACCTTGATCGCGTGATGTCCCCAAGGGTGTTCTTCGTACGCTTCCGGAAACGCCAGCGCGCGCTTCTTGAGCGCGAGGCCTTCGCGGGTGAGGCGGTCCGGCACCGCCGGCGCGGAGGCGGGCGCACGAGTTTTCGCGGCCTTCTTCGGGGCGCGCGCAGCGCTCATTCCGCCACGACCACGCGAATCGAGCGGTGCGCGCCGGCGCTCTGCAACTCGACGAAGTAGAGTCCCGGCGCGACCGCCGCCCCGGAATCATCGCGCGCATCCCAGGACAGCGCCCGCGCCGCGCCGATCTCTCCGTCGAACAACGAGCGAACTCGCCGTCCGCTTACGTCGAGCACGCGAATTTGCGCGCGTCCCGGCGCATCGAGCACCACGGGGATCGTCGTCGATGCGCGAAACGGATTCGGATGCGCGGGACCGAACGCGACGCCGCCCGGCGCCGCAATCTCAACTCCCGTCGACGTCGTGGCCTGATTCAGCAGCACGGAGATCTCATCGGCCTGCGGAAGCGCCACCGCGACGTCGAGATCCTGATCGCCGTCCAGATCCACCGCCGAGACGCAGCGACCGACCCAACCGATCTCGTGAAACGTGGCCGCCTCGAACCCGGCAGCGCCCGCGCTGCGCAAGGTCGCGATGCGAAACGTATTCGTGCCGGGAATCATTGCGTCGGCCCGGCCATCGCCGTCCAGATCCGCGAGATTCAGGTCCGATCCGGTCGTGGTCTCCGCTCCCGCGGGGAACGTTCCCCACGAAGTGAAGATGCCGCCGGCGTTCTTCAAGAGGAGGACCTGCGCGGACCCGCTCACCATCGCGAGATCGAGATCGCCGTCGCCGTCGACGTCGCCCAAGGCATTTCCAGCGAACGAAGACGAAAGCCCCTCGATGTCGTTGCGTACGAACGATCCATCTCCTTGATTGCGATAGATGGAGGCATTGTCCTGCGCAAGCGATCGGCCGATCGCGACGTCGGGATCATCGTCGCCGTCCACGTTTCCGATCGCCAGATGCAGGAAGTACGCGCTGGACGGTCCACCGAATCCGACCGGCTCGGCGAACGCGCCGCCACCGAGATTCTCCAGCACCACGATCTCGTCGACGCCGGCGGTCTGCCCGATCAGGATGTCGCGATCTCCGTCGACGTCCAAGTCGATCGCAGCGATCGCATCCGTGCGACCCGCCAATTCGGCGAGCGGCTGCGCGGCGCCGAAGCCGGCGTCTCCGTCATTCAGCACAATCCCCGCACGAAACGATCCGATCTGATAGCCGACGACGATGTCCGCATCGCCGTCGCCATCGAGATCTCCCGCCGCGATGGAGTGGGGAATCTCGCCGACGAACACGGGCGATCGCGCTCCGAACGTTCCCGCCCCCTGATTCAGCAGCACCGAGATTTCGAGGGGATCGGTGGCGGCGTCGGGATTCGCGGCGGCGGCGTCGATGGCGCCGTCACCGTCGAAGTCCGCGAATGCGAGATTGAAAGGATACGGTCCGGCGGCGTGCTCGACGTGGTCGTCGAACGCGATGCTCGTCGCGAAAGCGTTCGATGCGAGGGTCGCGCCGATCGCGACGGTTCGAAGCAGGTTCCCGATCATGGGATTCCTCCGCAGCGAGAGAAACAGGCTCGAAGGTCGAGCCCCTCCGAGAACTCTATTCCTCCGGACGAGCCCGCTTCAAGCGGGAGGCGCCGCCTGCCGCGCGACCATCGTCTGGACCGGAAGCTGGACCCCGGTTTCGTCGAGCGCCTTCTTGAGCGCCTCGCGAAAGCGCATCTCGAATTCTCCGAAGCCTTGCTGGCTCGACCACGCGGAGAGCTGCAATTCCATTCCGCTCTCCGCGAATCTCCGCACCAGACACTGCGGGCCCGGATCCACCAGGCAATTGGGGATCTCCAGCGCGGCCTTGGCGAGCGCGCTGCGCACTTTCTCGAGACTCGTGCTGTGCGAGACCACGAGAATCGTGTCGGAGCGGCGGATCGGAAACCGCGTCAGATTGCGGACTCGGGACTTGATGATCTCCTCGTTCGACACCCGGACCAGAACGTTGTCGAGCGTCCGCAGCTTCACGGAGAGCAGATCGATGGAGAGCACCTCGCCGGTATGCTCCCCAATCTGGATCGTGTCGCCGGGCACGAACGAGCGCTCGCCGAGCAGGAAGAGACCCGAGATGAGGTTCGACGCCGACGTCTGCGATGCGAAGCCGATCGCGACCGTGAGGATTCCGGCCGCGCCGAAGAGAATTCCCAGATTGAAGCCCAGGTGATGGAGTGCGGACGCGAGCACGAGAACGGCGATCCCGTAGAACGTCATGCGCCGCGCGATGACTGCCTCGGGCGCGCGCCCGCGTTTCACCAGCATGCGTCCCAACGCCGTGGAGGCGACCCGCGCGATCAGGATGCCGAAGACCAGGATAAACAAGGCGCGGATCAGAGCGGCCGTTCGCTCCGGCGTGAAGAGACTTTGGATCAGTCCGCCTTCGAACCAGAATCCCATTAGGAGTCCTCTCTCCCGGTGCCCAGGAGCTTTCCGAAGATGCGCACGATGCTGCTTCGCTCGGCGACGTAACGCGGCTCCGCGACGCGCCGCGCTCCGCGCGCTTCGCGGGGCGGGTCGTCGAGGACGCGCATTTCCGCGAGATCGCCGTCCGAGGTGCGCTCCAACACGATGCTCTGCGTCCAGAGGCGCCCGCGGTCGTCGGCGTAGAGGGCGATGTGCGGGAGCGGAATGCGGAGCTCGTCGACGGCCAGCAGCTTCGGAGCGCGATTGTTCACGCGCAGCGGGCACAACGCTTCATGCGGGCCCGCCTCGCGCTCTTCGGGGGGCTCGAACGACTTTTCCGCGCTCGCGTAGGCCAGCTCCCCTTCGCGAAACGAGGGGCCCGACCAGGTGTCACGCAGGCGCTCGGTGGCGATCTCTCGAAGAAGTGCGGGAGGATCCGGCGGATCCCCGGCCGAGAATCTGCACGCGAACCGGAACGCGAACGTAGAACGTGAGGTCTTCGCTGGGTGCCACCGCGAAGCGCTCCCCCGGGGCGACCACGACCGGCCGGTCGGGCAGCGCGGGGCGCAGCCGCAGGAGCTCGTTCGTCTCGCGGAACGCGATGCGCGAGACCAAGGCCTGCGGCGAGACATCTTGGGAATCGCCAGGAACGCGGATCGAGATGCGCCCGGGAGGTGCGTCGGAGACGCGATGGACGGCGATCCTCCATTCGCGCCGCGCACGAAACACACGCAGCTCCAGCGGACCGACGTCGAAGGCGCCAACCCCGTTCTCGGGGATCGCGAAGTCTCCCCACCACGGGGCATTCGTCGAAGGACGTGGGTCGTTCACCCCATCGTCATGACGGATCCGGAGCGTTGCGTCAAGGGCGGTTCGACGCGTCGGTCTTTCTTCCGACCAAGACTCCGTAGCGCATCGCGCCGATGGCGTAGGCGGCCTTGATGCGGAGCATCGCGGGGAAGAACACGCGGCCTTCGGTGCCCTTGCCCGCGAACCGCCGCGCGAAGCCGGGGCTCGTGAGCATCCGCCCGAACGTCCTGCCGATGCACACGTCCCAGGTCCGCCGCACGGCGCGCGTGAGGTCCTGGGCCTCGATATTGCCGAAGCCGGCGCTGGCCAGATGCTCGCGATGCTCGGAGAGCTTCGGCAGCGCGGCGAGACGCCCCTTGCGGACGATCGGCTCCACGAGGATGCGCCGCTCCAACCACCACGGCTTCTCCCTCCCCAGCCACGCCGCCAGCACGATGCGTCCCCCGGGACGCAGCACACGCGCCGCCTCGCGGAAGAAGCGCGCGCGATCGTTCATGTGCTCCACACTCTCGATGGCCAGCACCACGTCTTGCGACGCGTCCTCGAGATCGTTCTCCAGCCAGTCGCCGAGCACGATGCGCGGCAGCGGTGCGAGGGAGCTCGCCTCGTCCCACTTCTCGTGCGCCGCGCGAATGAATTGAATGCGCGACACCGTGTAGCCCGTCACCACGGCGCCGTGCGTCCGTGCCAGCATTCGTGCCGTGGCGCCGTATCCGCAGCCCACGTCGACGACCCGTGTGCCCTCGTCGATCGAGGCGCTCTTGGCGACGATTTCCACGAGGCGCTTCGTGGCCTGCTCCGGGGTCTCGATGCCGCGGTCCCACACCCCGTGATGGAGGTGCTCGCCCCACAGCTCCCGGTAGGGAACGTCGAGCTCGTCGTAGTGCGCGCCGACTGCGTCGGGAGTGACGGCCACGTGATCTCCGGGGTTGGACCCGCTCCGGCTCGCACCCCACGGGGGCGCGACGTTCGCCGGACTTCTCTCCTCTTCTATCGTCCGTTCGGCCTCGACGCTCCACCCTCTCAAAACCACCACCCGATCCCCAGGAGAATCTTCGCGGCCGAGCCCTCTTCCCGAAGCGGCCTCTCCACCACGGCCGTGTTCCCGTCGCCGAGATCCACCCGCGCGGTTTCCGTCTCCCAGTTCACGAAGTCGAATCGTAGCGCCGCATCGAAGACGAAGTGGCTTCCGAGAAACGAGTACAGGCCCACCCCGACATCGATTCCCGGTCCTGTCGCCTCGTAGTCGAACTCGTCGAGACGCGACTTCAACCGGAATCCACCGAACCCACCGTAAACATACGGGCGAACGGGAGTGCCCGCACGGAAAACGTAGGCGCCTTCGAGCGTCACGCTGGAGAACTGCACGTCGACGTCGGGGTCCGTCGTGTTGTGCTCCGCGCCGCTCACCGAGAGCCGCACCGGGAAGGACGGCGTGAATCCGTAAGCGAGGACGATCGTCCCGCCCGGCGCATTCTCCCCGAGGAAGATCGACTGCTCGGCATCCCCCGGCTCCCGATCCTCGACCCCGCCCAGATGATTGGAGTTCCCGCAGAATTCGAAGAAGAATCCTTCCGTGTCCGCCCCGGACGAAGGCTTCGGCGGTGGATTGGAGAAGTCCACGACGGCGACCGGCGGCGTCTCGACCGGCTCTTGTGAGAAAGCGGACGCCGGAACCATGAGCAGACCGGCGACGATGATCCCGAGTTTCGGTTTCATACAGTCTCCTCGGGGGAATCCCCCTCTTCGTGGTCGTGAGCGATCAGGCCGTACGATTGGATCTTCTTGTGGAGATTGGTGCGGTCGATGGAGAGGAGCCGCGCCGCCGCCGAGACGTTGCGGCGGGTGGCGCGGAGTGCCTCCTCGATGCAGGCCGCCTCGAATCGCCGGCGCGCCTCGACGAGCCCCCCCGCCCGGCGCACTTCCTCGAGCGCCGGCGAGGCCGTGCCCGCGGGTCCATTGTCATGCGGCGCATCCTTCGCGAGCCCCCCAACCCCGGCGTTGCGCTCGACGTCGTCGCGCGCGATCTCCGGTCCCGGCGCCATGATCGCGAGCCGCTCCACCACGTTGGCGAGCTCGCGCACGTTCCCCGGCCAGGGGAGCGCCGCGAGCGCGTCCAACGCGTCGGCCGCGAACGCGACGGGCGGGCGCCCATTCTCCAGGCGGAAGCGCTCGAGGAAATGCCGCGCGAGATGGGGCACGTCCTCACGCCGCTCGCGCAGCGCCGGTGCGGCGATCGGCACCACGTTCAATCGAAACCACAGGTCTTCGCGAAATCGCCCCGCGCTCGTTTCCGCCGCGAGGTTCTTGTTCGTCGCTGCGACCACCCGCACGTCGACGCGAATCGTCTCCGATCCGCCGACTCGCTCGATCTCGCCCTCTTGAAGCACGCGCAGCACCTTCGCTTGCGCCTTGGCGCTCATGTCGCCGATCTCGTCGAGGAAGATCGTGCCCCCGTCCGCTTGCATGAACTTGCCGTCGCGCGAGGCGTGCGCCCCGGTGTAGGCGCCCTTCACCGCGCCGAAGAGCTCCGATTCGATGAGCTCTTCCGGAATCGCGGCGCAGTTCACTTTCACGAACGGGCCGCGCGCGCGCGGGCTCGCTTCGTGGATCGCGCGGGCCACCAGCTCCTTGCCGGTCCCGCTCTCTCCCAGGATGAGCACGCGCGCCGTGGTCGGCGCCGCACGGGCGATCTCCTCGCGCAGGCGTCGCATGGGTGCGGAATCGCCGACCATCACGTGGCGGACCGACTCGCGCTCCTTGAGCTCGCGCCACTCGCGACCGATCGCCGCGGACTGCAGCGCGTTGCGCACCGCGACGAGCACGCGCTCCTTGCCGAGCGGTTTCTCTAGAAAATCGAACGCCCCGGCGCGCGTCGCTTCGACGGCGCGCGCGATCGCGTCTTCGCCAGAGATCACGATCACGGCGAGCTCCGGCTGCAGCCGCTTCGCTTCCTTCAACAAATCGAGCCCGGACATGCCCGGAAGATTCACGTCGACGATCGCGAGCGCGGGACCTTCGCGAAGGAGCTTCAAGCCCTCTTCCGCGGTCTCCGCTTCGTCGACGTCGTAGCCTTCGCCGCGCAGGATCATTCCCAGCGTGCGCCGGATGTTCTTCTCGTCGTCGACGACGAGAATGCGCCGTTTCATGGATTCCCTCCCGCGGGCCAAGAGATGTGAAATGCGGCGCCGCCGCCCGCGGCGTTCTCCGCGCGGATCGAGCCGCCGTGCGCGCGCACGATTCCTTCGACGATGGCGAGACCGAGCCCCATCCCGTCCTTCTTGGTGGTGAAGCTGGGCTCGAAGATGCGCGGCAGATTCTCCGGCGGAATTCCCCGTCCGCGGTCCGTCACGTCGATGCGTGCGAGATCGCCCGGTCGTGGACGCGCGGATCTCCACGCGCTCGGGTGCGCCGGCGTCGCGGCAAGCGGCGAGCGCGTTGTCGATCAAGTTCACCAGAGCGCGGCGCATCTCCGCCGCGTCGAAGCGCGCGCGCAGCGGAACGGCGGCGGCGACGACCGTGACCCGGTCTTCTCCGTAGAGGCGCGCCACGTCCCGCAGGAGCGCGGCGAGATCGGCGTCGACGAGCTCCGGCGTGGGCAAGCGCGCGAACTCCGAGAACTCGCGCACCAGCCGGCGCAGGCGATCGATCTCCTCGTCGACGATCTCGCGGCATTCGCGTGCCACGCTCGCGTCCTCGCCGCCGCGGGCCGCGGCGCGATCCGTGGCCTGATGCACGGCGAGCTGGATCGGGGTCAGCGGATTCTTGATCTCGTGGGCGAGCTTGCGCGCCAGGTCGCGCCACGCGGCGAGCCGCTCCAGGCGCGCGCGCTCCTCGCGATGCGCGGCCAGGTCTTCGACCATGGCATTGAACGAATCCACGAGCGCGCCGACCTCGCCGGAGCCGGGCACGGTCACGCGCGTCTCGAGATCGCCCGCGCCGACGCGACGCGCCGCGATCGCCAGCGCTTCGACGGGACGCGCGATGCGCCGTGCGAGAATCATCCCGAGCGCCGCGGCCGCCGCCAGCAGCAACACGTAGGCGAGGACGAAGGGAAGCACGTAGCCGCGCACGACCGCGCCGCGCTCGCGCTCCAGCGCGCGCAGCATTCCCAGCGTCTCGGTCACGCGCTCGGCACGCTCGCGCACTCCCTCGGGAAGCGGGCGATCGATCGTGCGGCGCATCCCCGCGGCGTCCGTGACGTCGGCGACCAAGCGCTCGCCGTCCAGCTCGAGGCGCTCGATCCGCGTGCCGGGCTCCGCGAGAATCTCGCGTTCGAAGGCCTGCTTTTCCAACGCGAGGCGCTCGCGCGATTCTTCCAGTGCGGATTCCAGAGCGCGCTCCGTCTCCCGGGCCATGGGCGCGGAGACGCTGCGCTCGACGAGGTCGCGCACGAGAAGCGAGATCGGCACGGCCGGAAGCAGCGCGGTCGCGAGACAGGCGGCGACGAGGCGCGAGCGAATCCGCTTCACGGCGCGGCTTCCTCCCGCAGATCGGCGATGGAGAAGGGCGCCGAGATTCCCAGCGCCGCGATCTCCGCCTTGGCACGACCGCCCTCGAAGAACCAGCGAATCATCGTTCCCAGGCCCACCGAGACTTCGCGTCCGTCTTCGCTCCCCACCGGCTCGGTGGTGCGCGGCGGGCCGGCGACCCAATCGCCGAGCTTCTCGGACTCGCGCGGCGCGATCGAATGAAGCACGAGCCCCACACGCACCCGCAGCGATTCGCGCCGCGCGGCCGCATCGCGTAGCCGCTCGAGCGAAGCAACCGGAAGCCGCGGCAGGTCGGCGAGAAACGCCTCCAATTCTTCCTGCGACGTGAAGTCGCGCTCCGTTCCGCCTCCTTCGACGCGAAACGTCTCTTCCCAGAGATCGAACGCGAGGCGAAACGTGATGTGACGAGCGTCGAGAACCTTGTCCTTCGGGTCGAGAACTTCCAGCGCCATCTCGATCGCCGACGGCAAACCGCTCTTCATCGACGAGGTCAGCTTCGCGCCGGGCAGATTCTCGGTGCGGATGCGGCATTCGAGAAGCTCGCCCGCGCGCACCGGCTCCACGGCAACGATGCGGGGCGGCGAGCCGGCGCCGGAATCCTGCGCGGCGGCGCGCGCCGGAGAGGCTGCGGCCATCACCACGAGCGCAGCGAGCGCGAGCGCGATCAAAAGCTCCACCCCAACGACAGGTTCGCGTGGAACGCTTCCTCGACCGGCGATTCCGTGATCGGAATGCCGAAGTCCAGTCCCAGCGACTGCAGCCAGGGAACGCGCAGGCGAACGCCGAATCCCGCCGCGGCGGCCGGGTCATCCCCTTCGGTGACGCCGCCGTCCACGAAGAGGAGTCCGGCGAGACGCGGCGCGTCCCGGCGCCCAATGAGCGCCGCGCGGTACTCCAGCGACGCCGAGCCGAAGCTCGTGCTGCCTTCCGGTGCGGTCAGCGATTGGCTGGGGAATCCGCGGACGGTGTAAAGCCCACCGACGTAGAAGCGGTCGTAGAACGGTGCCGACTCTCCGATCACGCCGCCGCGCAAACGAAGACCGAAAACTCCGGCGCCCACCGCGCGGAAGCGTGCGCACGTCCGCGGTCAGCGCCGGGAAATTCCCCTCTTCGGCGAAGATTCCATCGGCACGGAGCTCGCCCCAGTATCCCGACGATGGGGTGGCGACGACTTGGCGGCGCGAGCGCGAATCGTGCACGAGCGATGTATGCACGTATGTGCGGCGCCTCTCGCCGAGATCGTCGCGCACTCCTTCCGGAAGATCCCCGGGGGAGATCTCGTCGCCTTTCTCCGCGCCGGAGCTCGGATCGTCCTCGCGGAATGCGGCGGTCGACTCGGCGTCGACATTCTCGAAGCCGGCGCCTCCTTCGATCCGCCATCCGGGCGCAAACCATCGTCCAAGGTGCGCTTCGATTCCCCCGCGAGCGACGCGATGCTCGATCTCGGCTTGCTGGTCGAAATAGACGCGCTCCACTCCCTCGCCGGAGATCGTCGCGCCCCAGAAGTTCCGCCCGTCGCCGAAACGCGGCTGCTCGAATCCGAGCCCCACTCCGAAGACGCGGTAGCCGATCTTGGCCTGCAGGCGAAAGCGCTCGCCGCGGCCGAGGCGATTGTCGAACGCGACTTCCGCGGGAATCAGGTACCAGCCGGAGAGGTCCGTGTATCCCGTGCCGATGCGGAGCTGCACGCCTTTCTCGCGCACGTCGAGCGCAACGCGCACGCGGCCCTTTTCGCTGCCGGGCTCGGTGACGAGATCGACTGACTCGAAAAGGCCGGACCCGCGCAGTTCTTGGAGCGCGAACGCGAGGCGATCGGCGTCGACCGTGTCGCCGGCATCGAGCGGGAAATAGTGCGCAATCGTCTCCAGCGACGTGCGCGTGTTGCCGCGCGCTTCGATGGACTCGACCACCAGCGCCGACTCTTGCGCGCGCGCGACGTTCGCCGGAGCGATCGACACAAATGCCGCGAGAAGCGCCGCCAGGAGCGCCGGGGCGCGGCGGGATGCACGGGACGCTCGAACGCGATGAGGCGCTCGGGCGCTGCCGCGGTCGATCGGTGCTCGAATCAAGGAGCTCCTTCGATGAGAACGATCCGAAATCGAGAGGCGACGTTCCGGATTGCGCCGGCGCGATCGTTCATTCCATCGCAACGACCGTTCCGCACGGCGGCGGCCGCCCCTCGGGCCGAGGCCCGCGGCGAAAAACACATGGTGCCAACGACTTGGAGGAAGGGCCGCGCGACACCCGCCCGTCCGAGGTTATCGGCAGGTGTGAGTTTTCGCATCACTCGAATCGTGCGGGCGGGCCGGAGCACCGCGGAAGGCGTCCGGGCGCCGGAGGCGGATCAGCGCGGGCCGGTCTTCAGGCGGTAGCCGCGCGGCCCATAGTGGAGGTAGTCGGCCCAGTCCGAATCTCCGGCATTCTCCAGAGAGCGCCGCGCGCGGAGCGCCGCGTCGTCGACCGGATCTCCGCGAAGTAGCGCGGCGTAGAACGTTTCCGCGAATCGCTTCGCACCGGCGTCGCCGACTTCCCAGTACGTGCCCAGAAAATTCGCGACCCCGCCGCGCAGCAGCGATTCCGCGACACCGGCGGCGCCTTCCGTGCGCATCTTTGCCGGCGCCTTCTTCCGCGCGCGCGAGGCAGCGCCGCGGCGGCCGCGCACGCGCCCCACTTCGCATGCGTTAAAGAAGACGAGCGCAGGAAGATGCTGCGCATCGGCCAGGTCCACGCCGCTCAGCACTTCGTCGCCGGCGCAGATCAGACCCGAGCGCCCGGGCCGCACGGGATCGAAGAATCCGTGCCCCGCATAGTGCACGACGTCGAAGCGGCCCGATCGAAACTCGGCGAGCACCGCGGCCTTCGTCGCGCGTGGGCCTTCGATGGTCTCCACGCGAAAAAACGCGCGTCCTCCCAGGATCTCGCGAAGCCTCCTCCCTTCGGCAGCCGCGCCCGGAAGATCTTCCGTGGGATCGACGACGAGAAGGATGCGCAGCTCCGCGTCCAGACGGCGCTCCTCGAGCCATTTCGCGACCGAGAGATCGCGCGCCAGGTACTGCCGCGTGAGCCCCTTCGCCACGGCGGGCACATGCTTCCCGATACGCAGCGTCTCCCAGGGAATGCGCGACGCGGCGTCGTCGTGCACCACGATCAGCGGATGCTCGTCGAGCGCGGCGAGCGCCTCACGAATTCCCGGCCCAAGCACGAGCTCGCCAAGCTCCACCCCCAGGCGCTCGACCTTCTTCATGGTGAGCTCCCCCACATGATCGGGGTGCACGGGAGCGAGCACCGCGTCCAACGCGCGTTTGGTCACGTCGCGCCGCTCGGTGAGCACGGCGGCCTTGGATCCCACTCCGAGCACGGACGCGGAGAAGATGCGCGTGCGGGGGCGCTGCGGATCCGATCTCCTCGCGCACGAGAAGATACGCGGCGGGCGGCAGGCGATCGGCCGTGGACACCGCGGCGGCGGGCGCGGCGGCCGCACGCCGGCGCCGGGGCGGAGCTTCCGAGATCGCGACTTCGATCTCGGCGAAGAGGTCGGTCTGCGCGAGCCGCACGATCTCTTCGCGCATTGCCGCGCAGCGCGCCGGATCCGTTTCGCAGAACGTGATGGTGCGGAAGCGCTCGCCGTTCTCGGAGTCGCGCAGGCCCTGGGTGAACCCGCGGAGCAGAAACTCGACCGACTTCTCCACCGAGCATCCCGTTCCCGCGCCGATCGGCACCGTCGCGACTTCGTCCACTTTCGTCGCCACCAGCGTGCGCACCGCGTTCTCTGCCGCGGTGCTCAACGCCTCCGAAGTGAACGCATCGAACGCGCCGAGCCCCACGAACAACACGTGATCCGCGAGAAGCCCGTGGCGACCGGAAGGGAGCACGAAGACCTGCCCGACGTCGGCGGAGAACATGCGCCGATCGGTGAACTGACCGATCGCGCCGTCCAGCTCCTCGTCGACGGCGCGCGCCGCACCTCCGGGAGCGACTCCGTGAAACAGGCCGAGAAGGTATGCGCGGGCGTCGGCGTCGGTGAGGTTTCCCTCGTGAATCGCGATCTCCAGACGCCGCTGGCGCCGCCGCGCGATCACGATCGTCTCGCGCCCGAGACGCGCGGCCCCGCCGCCGTCCGCCGCGCCCTCGTCGCGCAGTGCGTCGCTGCCGTCGCCGGTTCCGACCAGCTCGGCAGAGCACCTGGCGGCGCTCCTCGGGCGACACTTCGCGCGGCTCGCGACCGCCGTACGGCGCGCGAACCAGCTCCGCGCGGCGGAGCACACGGCCGGCGCGGCGCGTGGGCACGTGCACGGTGGAAAGCAGATCGGTGCGCCCCGTCTCCAGCAGATCGGCGACCGCGCGCGTCACCGTGTCGTCCGCGGCCTGATCGCCGTGTGCAGTCCGGGTGTACCAGACCGGCGCGCCCGGAAGGCGCGCGAACGCGAGCGGCACCGTTCCGTCTCCTTCGAAGGACGTGGGGTACGTGAAGTCCCCGTTCTCCCAACCGAGATCCACGACCGTCTCGTGTCCGACGCCGGCGATGAGATGGAAGCGTTCGTCCGCGGGAGCGAGCTTCGCTTGAATCTTCGGCGCACGAGAGAGAAGCGCCGGGCGCGGGCCCGGAATCTTCGACGGCCACGACGACGCGTCGTAGAGATCGCGCGTGTGCCAGGCGTCGCGAAACGGAAGCAACTGCGTCAAACCCTCGAACGTGTTGAAGACGCCGGTCACGAGCTCGGTCGCGTTCTGCTTGGAATCCAGCCAGGAGAGCTTCTTGACCACGCCGTAGAGACCGCGCAGCGCGAGCACGGGGACGAACGAGCCGAAGTGCGGCGAGCCGATGGTCACGACCGAGGGAACGCGGCTGGCATCGAGGTCGCGGTGCCAAAGCGCGGCGCGGATCACCATTCCGCCCATGCTGTGCCCGACGAGATGCACGGGTCGGCCTTCCGCGGCGATTCGATCGCGAAGCTCGGCGCCGAGGACATCCAGGCTTCTCCGCCAATCGTACGGATGGAAGTCGGCGTCAAAGCCGCGCGCGCGCAGACGCAGCTTGAGCCGCAGGTACGCGAAGGCGATGACGTCGGCGGCGCGGATGGAGTCCTTCGCGGTGCCGAGCGCAAGTTTGCGCAGCCGGCTGCGCACCACGTCCCAAGGATCCAGCCAGAGAAGATCGTCGCGCCCCTCCACGAGCTTGGAGCCCATGAGCCCGGGGAGAACGAGGACCCGAGGCGCGGACCGGGGAAGCGCGCGAATCTCGCGGGCGAGCGCGCGCAAGTCGTCGAACGCGTCCGCCGAAGTATCCGCGAAGCATGCGCTCGTCGCGGCCGCTCTTGAGCGCGGCTTCGATCGCGGCGGTCGGCATCGCGTTCGCGCGGCTCAGGAGCTTGGCGATGTCGCCGCGCGTGGGCCGTGCGCGGACGGCGCGCGGAGTGGGGCGGCGCTTTGTGGCGCGCTTGGACCGCGTGCGTGCCGCAGGCCGGCGCTTCGTGGCGCGCTTCGCGGTGCGGCGCGCCTTCGCAGGCTTCGCCCGTCGCGAGCGCGCCGCGCTCACCGCGCTTCCACCTCGCGCAGCGGTCCTGCGACGAGGAACGCTTCGATCCGATCGGCGGCGAGCTCGTTGCCCTCGGCGCTCCAATGTCCTTCCCCGCCGTTCTCCAGGCACCCGTGGAGGATCACGGAATCGCCGGCCGCGACCGCGCGAAACTCGGGGATCAGATCGTGGAATGCGAAGCCCGCTTCGTCCGCCACTTGCGCGATCGCCCGCGTCGGCCGGTCGAGATTCCACTGCGGGCGCTCGGCGGCGACGCGCTCGATCTCGCTGGCGCGAGTCTGAATGCGCGAGGTTCCGTTCACCAGCACGAGACGCGCGCCTTCCGCGGTCACGTCGCGATGCAGCCGCCGCAGCGCTTCCTGCGTGATGAGCGCCGCTTCACGCCATTCCGGCGACGGATCTTCGATCCACAGGAAATCCTCCTCGGTCCACGACGGGCCGAGCCCGCGCCGGGAAGCCACGTCGATCTCCCCGGCGTCCGTGCCGCGCGCCTTCGCTTGGCGCTTGGCCGCGTTCGACGCTCGAAACGCGCTGTAGCGATCGAGCCCCGCCGAGATCACGAAGGAAGCGCGCTTCCACGGCGTCATCCACGTGCGCATGCGGTAATCCTTGCTCTCGCGAAAGCTGTTGTCGAGCACGAAGCTTCCCCCCGGCGCGGGCACCAGATACGGGCCGTACGCGGTCGCGAGCGCGAGCTTCTTGGAGTTCTCCTGGAAATCGTTGGCGATGAACAGCAGGAGCACGAAGTCCGCGTCGTACTTCTTCCCCTCGTTCGCGAACCAGAGCCACTCCGTCGTGGTGGCCATTCCCGAACGTCCCGCGTTGATCACTTCGTAGCGGCGCCCGTCTTCGCGCGCGTTCGAGACGCGCTTCCAAGAGCTTCGTCCAGGTGCGCTCCAGCGGGAACTGGAACGCCTCGGTGAACGAGTCCCCGAGCGCGAGGATCCGCACCGTGCCCGGCGGCTTCTCGTAGGGAATCTCGCGATCGCGCAGCCCGTGCGCGTTGATCCGTCCGCTCGATCCCCATCCCGCGCACTTCTCCGCGGGGACGTGGACATAGCGGGCGCCGGGAATCGACGACCATCCGATCACCGGATCGGGGCGCGTCCAGCTTCGCGTGTCGTCGCCGCGGACCCGCAGAACGATCTCCAGCACCAGAAGCGGCAGCAGAAGCGCGGCGAGCACGACGAGCACATCGGCGATTCTCCCGCCGAAGCGACGGCTCACGCATCTTCCTTGGCCATGGGGACGCGGCGCGCGTCAACGATCGAATCGCTGAACGCGACGCCGAACATGCTCCATGCAACTTTGAAGAGTGCGGCGAGAATCGGACCGATGATGAAGCCCGCGAAACCGAAGAAAACGAGCCCGCCGATCGTCGAGAAGAAGATGAGGAGCGGATGGAGCCTCGTCTCCTGTCCCACGAGTCGCGGGCGGAGAACGTTGTCGATGGTGCCCACGACCAGACCGCAGAACAGCGCGAGCCCGATCGCCTGCGGAACTCGATCGAGCGCGTAGAGAATGATCGACGCCGGGACCCAGACGACCGCGGTGCCGAGCCCGGGAACGGCCGACGTGAGAATCATCACCATCCCCCAGAAGAACGCGCCTTCGATGCCGGCGACCGCGAACGCGATGCCGGCCAGCGTGCCCTGCACGATTCCGATGAGCAGCGTTCCGCGCAGCGTCGCGCGGGTCACGGAGGTGAACTTGTCGAAGATGCGCTCCTGGTCCGCGTCGGCGATCGGCAGCGCCTGGCGGACGGTCTGCAACATCCCGCGCCCATCCTTGAGCAAGTAGAACATCGTGTAGAGGAAGAGAAAGAACTGGAGCAGGAACTGGATCGTGTTGCGCGTGCCGACGGTGATGCGCTCGAAGAAGTAGTGCCCCGCGTTGCCCACGATCTCCGCACCCTTGGCGAGCACCTGCAGGCGGTAGGGGCGGATCGTTTCGTACCAGGGAAGAGAGCGCAGGAGGTCGTCGAGACGGTCCCGCGTCTCCAACTTATCGGTGACCCACGGCCGCACGGAGACGGAGATCTCCACCGCTTCGCGCGCGACCAGTAGCAGCACGAACAGGAGCGGCACGATGACGACGACGCAGAAGAGGACGATCACGGCCCCGGCGGCGAGCCCGCGACGCCCCCCGATCCTCTGGTTGATCCACCGAAAGAGGGGGTGCGCGAGTCCGGCGAAGATCGCCGCCATCAGGATCGTCACCACGAACGGCCGCAGCATCGCAAAGAAGAGGATCGTGATCCCCACGACGAGGATCACGATCACGCTGCGGCGAAACGGAGACGCGACGGGCGTCACGCCGAAGTAGAAGTCTTCTCGTGTCCGCGGGCCCGACGGATCGCCTCGCGCCCTTCGTCGACGACGGTGCGCGCTTCTTCCTTCAGGTCCTCGATCGATTCCATCGCGTCCTCGAGCGCATCCTTGGCATCCTGGCGCAAGCGGTTCGCGGTCTTGCCGAGACGCTTGCGGGTGTCCGCGCCGCTCGCGGGTGCGAGGAGGAGCGCGACGCCGGCGCCAAGAATCGCGCCGACGAGAAACGCCGCCGCCATCGAACCGCCGCGGCCGTCGTGCATATGGTCACTCATCGTCGAATTCTCCGTGCGAAAGGGATGGGTCATCGTCGCCATTGGTACGCCGGCTTCTCCGCTTCAGGAGAACGGAGGCACCGGCCTTGATTCCCCGGACCAGCGAGACGGCGCCGCGGACCGGAGATTCCACCTCGTCGAGGAGCGCGTTGGACATTCCTGCCGCCCGCGTCCCCAAATTCTCGACGAGCCCCGCGGTGCGGCGAAGTACCGGGGCGATTTCGGAAAACGCCGAGACCACTTCGCGCGCTTCGTCGGCGATCTTCTCGACCTGGTCGATGGACTTCTGGATCATCGGAATCGTCTCGTTCAGGTGCTCCGCCGTCTTGGACAATCGATTCAACGCGCGGACCACCGCCACCGTCACCGCCACGATCGCGATCGTGACCACGACGATGCAGACTTGAAGAAGGACCGGCATCATGTTTCTCCCGGCCGAAGGAGCAACGACTCTAGCACGAACACCCGGTCAGACGCGAACCGGCCATCACAGCCCGAAGTTGTTCAAGCCGCCGAGGCCGCTCCCCGAGATCCGATCGCCGCGCTCGGCCTGGATGTCGGGAAGATCGGTGACGTGGATGCGCAGATAGTATTGCCACTCGCCGCCCAGGAGACGGCGGTCGAAGGAAAGCTCCCAGCAGTGGATGAGCCGATGCACCGACCATTGCTGCGCGGTGTTCTCCCCGTTGCGGAGATCGTATTGCGTGCTGAACGTGACTCTCCACTTCTGCGTGGGAATCCAGTTCGTGCCGACCACGAGCCGCGAGGAGTAGCTGTCCGAGCCCGTACCGCGCTGGTACGAGTGGCTCGCGTCGATCGTCCACTCGCCGGCGCCTCCCAGCGAACGCGCCGCGGGACCGAGCGCCGAATCGGTGGGCTCGATCCCGCCCGGTTCGGGCAGGTCTCCGGTCCTGGGGATCTCCGAGGTTGCGTCGACCACCGGCTCGGAGCTGCGGAAGCGCAGCATCGACGAGGCGAAGCGGAGCTGCGTCGTCACCGAGGTGTTGAGCAGATCCCAGCTGTAGGGATCGTGCGAGACGGACCAGGTCTGATTGATTGGCAGCGAGGAGAGCACGTTCAGCGACGAGCCGAAGCTGGACAGTGGCCGGCGGCCGAAATCCTCGGCGAGGAAATCGTAGGAGATCGAGTTGCGCAGCGTGAAGAGATCGTAGCGGCGCATCTGGCCGCCGATCATCGCCTTCGTCTGCACCAGATTGCGCAGCGAAAGCGTGCCGCGATTCGTCTTCCCGGGAGTGCCGCCGATGCCTCCGAACGAGAAGAAGCGGTCCTGCGAAGCTCCCGTGGAATCTTCGAAGAAGTATCCCTCGAATTCCGGCGCCCAGGCCCAGGACACTTGCGGCTCGACCACGTGGCGAATCCCCTGCGTCGGACCGATCGGCTTGTACATCCCGTAGATCGTGCTGGTCGCACCGACGCTGGTGCCAAACGTTCCGCGAAATGCGTTCGATTCGCCGGTGCGGTCCTCGTCGATCCAGGTCACTTCTCCGTTCGCCGACGGAGTGAGACGCACGTAGTTCTTCAAGTTCATCGTGCTGCGCAAGTCGGCCGTGGCCTGCACGCCGGAGTGCTCTTCGTCGCGTCCCGTGGCGTCGCGGTCGCGTACCCGGACGGCCCGCGCTCCGCCGCCGGAGTAGATCTCCGAGCCGGTGCGGATGGCGCGGCTGGGCAGGCTGTACTGCACCAGCGGAAGCGTCTCATTGATCACTTCGGTGTCGAGGTTCTCGCGGCGCTCCAGCTCCATGAGCAGCGACTGGTTCGATCCGGGAAAGCGCTTGGTCCAGGTCGCGAAGGAGCGCAGGTCGCGGTCCAGGCGCTGCACGTCGTCGATGTCGCGATAGATCGAGCTGGAGGAGAGAAACCGCGCGCTGGCATTCAGATCCGACGTCTCCGAGAAGCGCTGGCGGTGATCGACCTCGACGACCGTGTCCGTGCGATTGGCGGGAACGTCGCGGTTGTATTTGAAGCCGAGGCGCCCGTCGAATCGGTAGCGCAAACTGTAGCGCCCGGTGAGATAGCCGACCACGCGCTCTTGCTCGGGATAGAAGTCGAACGTCGCGGTGAGATCCGTGTAGTCGTTCGGGACCCAGTAGTAGCCGAAATTGCGGATGAAGCGCCCGCGGCTCTCGTCCACGCCGAGCTCGAGATTCGGAAACAGGAAGCCGGAGTGCCGGTCTTTCTGCAGGGACGCGGTGTAGAACGGGAGCGCCAACACGGGAATGCTGCTGATGTGGAGAACGACCGGCTTCGCCACGATCTTGTCGTTCGGATAGATTTTCATGCGCTTCGATGAGAAATGAAAATGCGGATCCTCGCGGTCGCAGGTCGTGAACGTCGCCGATTCCACCGCCAGCACGTCCTCGTCGAGCATCCAGACTTCTCTCCCGGAATACCAGCCGTTCTCGAAATGCGTCCGGCCGCGGGTGATCTCGCCGGTTCTGGAATCCAGGTGGTAGCGCATCTCCTTTCCGGTGATCTCGTCCCCGCGCTCGATCAGAATCGGAGAGGGGTCGCCGCCGGCATCCATGATCTCCGTCTCGGCGTCGAAGTCGATGGTTCCCGAGCGCAGGATCATCGTCTTGTACTCGACCTCGGCGCCGCGATCGAGGTGCATGGTCTCCTCGGCACGTTGGTAGCGAATGCGCGGCGCCTTGTACTTCACCAGACGTCCGCGCGCCAGGAGCTCGGCGGGATCGATGCCGGCGGTGGAGGCTCCGTCCTTCTCCGGACCGAGCCGATACTCGCCGCTGCCGTTGCCGAGAACGGTCACGCTGTCGACCGAAGATTCCGTGAACCACACGTTCAGCGTGTCTCCGGCGACGTCGTTCCATTCGTCGAGAATGCCCTGCTGTTCGTTCGGAAAGAACTTGCTTCGCGAGTGTCCGGAAACTTCCACGCTGGCGAGCTCGTCGTTCTCGAACACGATCACCATGCGATCGCCGAAGAGGAGATTCTGCGTGGGAAGTCGATCGCTCGGAATCTTGAGCCAGGGAGGAAGAAGATCGGCCGGTGCCGCCGACGAATCGGGACGCACGTCCGGGTGCTGCGCGATCCTCGCAGAGTCGGCGGGCGCCGAAACGTCGGGCGGCGTTCGGGGCGCGTCCGGGCGGCGACTGCCGCGGAGTCGGGCGCAGCTGCCGCGGAGTCGGGCGCGGCGCCTGCGGAATCGGAAAGGCTCCCCCCGGGGAGCGGGACCGCCGTCGAATCGGGACGGAAGCGATTCGCCACGCGCGCCGCACCGGTCACCAGAACGCGGCGCCGGCCCG
Organism: uncultured Gemmatimonadales bacterium; assembly: GCA_963725045.1. GTDB lineage: Bacteria > ARS69 > ARS69 > ARS69 > ARS69 > CAVRWY01. The sequence continues at coordinate 71,968 of CAVRWY010000002.1, read as the reverse complement.
GGGCCTCGTCGACGAGCTCGATGCGATCTCCGGTGATCTCGGTCGTTCCGTCGACCACGCGCGGAGATCCGGTGAGCACGGCGCGCTCTTCCCGGCGTAGGAACGTGGCGGAGTCGGCGAATGCTTCCACCGACTCGCGAAGGATGCGCACGTCGTGTGTGGCCACGGCAACGTCGTTGCGGGGATCGTAGTCCAATGCGCGTGCGAAGACCCGGATCGGCGTTTCGGCATCTTGCTCGAGAAACTCGGCGACCGGCTCCGATCCCGCACGCGCACGGCCGGCGCGCCGGTCGTATTCCAGCATACCCCCCGTCACCGTGACGCCGGACGCTTCGTCCACGAACTTGCCTTCGCCCGTGGCGCGAAACACGTCGTTGCGCGTGTCGTAGAAGAGCGACTGGGCTTCGATCGTGCCGGCGGTGTCGGCCGCGGCGGCATTCCCGGTGAGCTCGAAGAGCCCGTGATCGCGCGTCCATATGCCGCGATCCGCGACCGCGGTCCCGGTCGGGCTCTCGATCACGATGCCTTCGGGAAACGTCGCGATCCGCGTGGTGCGCTCGTACACCGCGCTCGGTCCGTGCGCGATCAGCGAGTCCTGCTCCATGACGACGTTCCCGGAGAGCAGCGCGCGGGCCGGACCCTCGAAGTAGCGCGCGGCGTCGCTGGTGGCGATCAACGCTCCGTGGGTGATGACCACCTCGCCTTCGAAGGAGAAGACGCGCAGTCCGTCGACGCCGCGCACCGCGTTCGTCGAGTTCGACTCGATATTCCACGGCTCGACTCCCGATGCGGAATCGGCGGCCGACGGCGCCGGCAAAGGTGGCAGCGTCTTGGGGACTGCGGGCGGCGTCTGCATCGCGCCCGGCGCCGAAACTGCGCCCGGCGCCGCAGACGACGGAGCCTTCGTCGAGTCGGGAGGTTCGGCGGCGAGCCCGGCTCCGAGCGCCGTGAGCACGAAGAGGAAGGCGGGCGCGATTCCCCTAGGTCGCACGAGCGGCCGTGAAGGGGCGCAGTGCTCGTCCGTCGTCCGCGTCGAAGAAATGGAGCTTTCGCGGGTCGAGCGAGAGCGTGACGCGATCTCCGACGCGCACGGAAGAGTCGGCGTCCACGCGGGCCACCAGCGCGCGCTCCCCGGCCCGCAAGTGGAGGAACGCCTCGTTGCCGAGCGGCTCGACGACGTCCACGGTCGCGGTGATCGAAGGCGCTCCCGCTGCCGAGGCTCCGGACGCGATGCGCAGATCTTCCGGGCGCACGCCGAGCGTCACCCGCTCGGGAAGCGTTCCCGCCGACGGAAGCAGCAGCTCGAACGCCCCGTCGACGAAGCGCGCTCCCCCGCCGCGCCGTCGCGCACGATTCGTCCCGGCACGATGTTCATCGCCGGGCTGCCGATGAACGTGGCCACGAACTGATTCGCCGGCTCGCGAAAGATCGTGAGCGGATCTTCGATCTGCTGGATGAGACCGTCCTTCATCAAGGTGATGCGCGTTCCCATCGTCATCGCTTCGACCTGGTCGTGCGTGACGTAGATCGTCGTGGCGCCGAGACGGCGGTGGAGCTTCACGATCTCGGCGCGGGTTTGAACGCGGAGCTTCGCGTCCAGGTTCGAGAGCGGCTCGTCGAAGAGAAAGACTTTGGGCCGGCGGACGATCGCGCGTCCCGACCGCCACGCGCTGCCGCTGGCCGCCGGAGAGCGCCTTGGGCTTGCGATCCAGGAGCTCCACGAGGCCCAGCATGTCGGCGACTTCGCGCACGCGCCGTCGATCTCCGTCTTCGGCATTTTGCGCATCTTGAGACCGAACGCCATGTTGTCGTACACGGACATGTGCGGATAGAGCGCGTAGTTCTGGAACACCATGGCGATGTCGCGATCCTTCGGCGCCACGTCGTTCACGACCCGGCCGTCGATCGAGATCGTGCCGCGCGAGACGTCCTCCAGCCCGGCCACCATGCGCAGCGTGGTGGACTTTCCGCACCCGGACGGGCCCACCACCACCATGAACTCGCCGTCCTCGACGGTGAACGTGGCGTCCTTCACGGCGTCGACGCCGCCGGGAAAGGTCTTCCATACGTGATCGAGCACGACACGAGCCATGACGGGGAGGACTCTATCCTCTGGGGCGCGATCGGTCGATCGGGTCTCCGAGCACGACGCGTGCCGGACCGACCGTGAAGAGCGAGCCGGTGACGACGAGCCACCCGCCCTCGTTCGCCGCGAGCTCGGCGGCCGCGGGGATCGCACGGGCGACGTCGGGGATCGCCTGCGGTCTCGATGCCCGCGGCACGCAGAACGCCCGCCGTCTCAGCCGCCGGACGGGCGCGCAGCGGATGCGGCGGGGTCACGGCGACCGCCCGCCGGAAGTGCCGCGCGAGCGGCGCCGCCATCCCGGCGAGATCCTTGTCGTCGAGCACGCCGATCACCAGGACGGAGCCCGCGGGAATCCCGAGGTCGTCGAGTGCGGCCACGAGCGCGGCGGCCCCGCCCGCATTGTGGGCCACGTCGTAGACGCGGGTGGGCGCGCCCCCTTCCGCCACGCGCTCCAGCCGACCCGGCCACCGCGTGCGGGCGAGACCGGCGAGCATCGGTTCCCAAGTCTCCGGGGCTGTCGTCGAAGAGCCGCGCGGCCGCGAGCGCGACGGCCGCATTCTTCGCTTGATGGACTGCCGGGAAGCGGCACGCGCGCCACCGACGAAGGATGATGCGGCAGGCGAACGCCAGCTCGAGCCCATCCCACGACGACTCGACCACGCGCAGCGCGACGCTCTTCGCCGCGTCCAGGATCTCCGCGCCGCGGCGCGCCGCGATCGCTTCGATGACCTCCGCGGCTCTTCGGGCATCGCGCCGAGCACCAGGGGAATCTCGGGCTTGATGATCCCCGCCTTCTCCGCCGCGATCGCGCCGAGCGTGTTCCCCAAGGACGCGACGTGATCGAAATCGATCGTGGTGATCGCCGTGACCGCCGGGAAGCAGACGTTCGTCGCGTCGAGCCGCCCGCCGAGCCCGACTTCCAGCACGGCGACGTCCACGCCGCGCCGGCGAAAGTGCTCGAGCGCGAGCGCGGTGGTGACCTCGAAGAAGGATCCGTCGTACGAGCCCTCGAGTCTGCAGCGCCGCGAGGATCGGCGCGGCTTCGTCCCTGTGGATCGGCGCGCCGTCCACGCGAATGCGCTCTTCGAAATCGACGAGGTGCGGCGACGTGAGCAGCCCCACGCGATGTCCCGCCGCCTGCAGCATGGCCGCGACCATCGCCGAGGTCGAGCCTTTGCCGTTCGTGCCCGCGATGTGCACCGCCGGAAAGTCCCGCTCCGGATGATCCAGGCGATCGAGTAGCCGCGTGACGGGCGCGAGGCCGAGCTCGACGGCTTGCGAGCGGAGCGCGACGAGCGCGGCGAACGCGTCCAATGCGCTCAGCGAACCATCACGATCTTGCGCGTCGCCGCCGCGAGCCCGGACGCCGACGCTCGAACGAAATACGTCCCCGGCGCGAGATGAGAAGCGTTCCCCGAATCCCACGCGAGCGAATGCACTCCCGCGGAGTAGACGCGCTCCGCGAACGATGCGACCGCGCGACCCTGCAGATCGAAGATCTCGACGCGCACCGCCGCCTCACGCGGAACGTGCAGACGAAACGACGCGCCCGACGCCGGCAACGGGTTCGGAATCTCCAGCGCGAGCGCCGCGCCCGAGAAGCTTCCCGCGAGCGGCGCTCCGGTCGCCGTGCAAAAGGGATCGGACGCACAGTCGGCATCGTCGCAGTCGCTGAAGCCGTCGCAATCGTTGTCCAGACCGTCCGCGCAGGTGAGCGAGACGATCTCCCCGGTCGCGTACGGCGCCAGCACAGTCGCGCGGAGGTTCCAGTCGCCGCTCGGGCGGCAGAACACGGGGAGCTGCGAGAAGCGGGCCCAGCCGCCGTTCGCCGGGCAGCCGCCGGCGCCGCAGTTGATCCCGAAGAGCCAGTTGTTCGTGGAATTCGAGAGTCCCGAGGTGTCCGTCGTGGGAAACGCATTGCAACACGACGGCGGCGCCACGAAGCAGGGATTGCCGCTCTGCTGATTGTGGTCGTCGATGCGGAACGCAATGCTGTACGCGTGCGAACCGTTGTCGCTGATCACGATGTTGTCGGGCGGATCGGGAAGGAAATCCACAATCACGACGACCGCGTTCGTTCCCGAAGGCAGCTGGATGTGCGGGATGGAAATTCCGTCGGAAGAGACGGTGATCAACAGCGTGCCCGTCGACGGAAGACCTTGGTAGACGAGAAGCGACCACTGGGTGGTCGTCGCGACGGTCGCGTTGTTCGTGCCCCACGCCGCTTCGGCGCGGTCTAGACGAAGAGGGAACTCCGCAGCGGGAAGTACGTAGCTCGCGCCGGCCATCTCCGTCTCGGCCATGCCCGCTTGCACGGTGAGCGGCCCGCCGGCTTCGAACTGGAACGTCGAGTACGTGGAGAACACCGGGCTGCAGCCGCCCGCCGGCACCGGCGCCCGGGGTGCCGCGTTGGGCGGCTCCATGGGCACGATGCGCACGTCGACGCGCGGCGCCGCGGAAGCATCGCCCGGCCGCGCAAGATTCCCCGCGGCCGCGAGGAGAAGAACCATGAACACGAGGGGGATTCGGCGAGCGCGCATGGGGGGCCTCCCAGCTGAAGGTTCGCGCAAGCGGATCGTGATCAGCTGAACTTGGTCCTTCGAAGTCGGCGCGTCTTCTGCAGGTTTCGTCCTTTCACCGAGGCCGCCGCCATGCCCCGTTTCTTCAGTTCGACCAGAATTCTCTTCGGAATCTCGCGGCATCCGCACTTCGTCGAATGCTCGACGTGCCATTGCACGCGTTCATCGAACGTCGCGCTCCGCGGCATCGGATTCGTGGAATGCCACACCGCCATCTTCGCCCGGACTTGCTCTTCGCCTCGGTCCGGGTCTTCTAGTTGGTCTTGGTCCTGGCGCCGGCTTCTCTTGGCTGCGACCTTGGGTTTCGTCTTCGCCTTCTCCTTCGCGCTCGTCTTCGCCTTCACAGGATTTCTCTCATTCTCTGGGACGATGTCGGGGGCGACGAGCGCAGCATAACGCCTCATCAGTCTCACCGCGCACGTCCGTTTCGACTTCCCAAGGGCTCGCGGAGCAGGTTCGCGCCCCCGCAGCCTGCTAGGGGTCTTGACGGCTCAGGGCCGCCTCCGTAAGATCATCTTACCCGTAAGATCGGAGGTTGCTCTTGAACGAGATCTCAACGACACGCCTCTCCTCCAAGGGCCAGGTCGTCATTCCGGAGGAGATTCGGCTCCGTCTCGGGCTCGAGCCCAGGCGCCCAGTTCGTCGTCATTGGAGATCGTGATGTCGTCATTCTCAAGTCATTGGCCACTCCCGCGATGTCGGAGTTTGACTCGCTTGTCGGCGAAGCCCGCAGATCCGCTCGCAAGGCGAAGCTCAAGCGAACCGACGTGGGGAAGGCTCTTCGCGCGCAGCCGGCGTTGAGACTCGTACCGACACGATTATTCGTCTCCGGAGATTCTGTCTCGGGACCTCCGAGCCGCATTCTGGAGGCTTGGCGCGACGGTCGGATCGTGCCGGTCAGTTTCCGCCGAGATTCTCCAGGAGTACCGGCGCGTCGGAGAGCTTCTCAATCGCGAGTACTCAACCTCGAGCTTGGAACCGTTCTTGGCGCTTCTCGCAATGACCTCAGAGATTGTGATCGCCCAGGCGCTACCTGCTCAGGTTTCTCAGGACGCTTCGGACGACGCGAGTCTCGCATGTGCTCTTGCGGCCAAGGTCAGTGTCATTGTCTCGGGAGACCGTCACCTTCTTTCCGTTTCGCCATGGCGTGGAGTCGAGGTGATGACGCCGCGACGCTTCCTCGATGAACGTCTCGGAGGTAAAGCGAATGCGTAGCGCGTCCCTAATCGTCGCAGTCCTCGTGTTCTGCTACGGTGGCTCCGGCGAAAGCCTCGCACCTGATGGGCGGTCTCCGCATACCAGCCGACCCAGACTGAGAACGGCATCGTGGTCGCGCCAGTGACGTTCCTCGTGCAGGGTGGTACACCTCGCCCGGCAGAGCGGTTCCATACGTATGCCAGCCCTATCTCCTGCCGATCACGGGGCCCGCCATGAACAGAGGTGACCTGGTGAACGTCAACGTTGCTGCGCGTGCCAACGTTGAAGACCAGGAGGATCGACAACCCGGGCCCGACGCCGACGTACTTGTTTGGCGACACACTCCGCGTTGTGATCGACCTTACGGCGCGAGTCATCACAGAATCCTGACGTCGTCGAAGCCACGGTCCAGGCAGTGCTCCAGACGGCCGCGCTCTCGTGCGGCGGAGGAGGAGGCGCGAGCCAGCGTTCATCGACCTGCGGATCGACGGACCGCAAGAGTATCGCGGAGCGGCGCGCGTGTACTCCTGCTCGCAGATCCATAGCTGGAAACCGTCCAACTAGCGCTCGCTGTGGCGACCTACAACGCCGCTTCGATCTCCGGGGCGATGTCTCGGGGGGCGACGGACGGAGCATAACGCTTCAGAACGGTGCCGTCCCGTCCCACCAGGAACTTCGTGAAGTTCCATTGGATGCGGGCGATGCCGAGCGGACCGCGCTTCTTCGGCTTCAGAAATCGATACAAGGGGTGCGCGCCTGCTCCGTTCACTTCCAGCTTCGCGAGCATCGGGAAGGTGACGTCGTAGGTGAGCGAGCAGAACGTGCGGATCTCGTCTTCGGCGCCGGGCTCTTGATGACCGAACTGGTCGCACGGGCAACCCAGCACCGCGAAACCGCGATCCCTGTATCGCCGCCACAGTTCTTCCAATCCTTCGTACTGCGGCGTGTACCCGCACTTCGAGGCCACGTTGACCACGAGCAGCACCTGATCCCGCCAATCGTCGAGCGTGGTGCGCCGTCCGTCGATCATGGAGACATCGAGATCGAAGATGGTCACGAATCGCTGGCGCGACGCCGAGGGTGCACGGGCTTGGCCTCGACGTCGGTGAAGAAGCTCAGGACTTGCGTCAGCGTTTCGCGCATCTCCTTGCGATGCACGATGCGGTCGAGGAAACCGTGCTCGAGCAAGAACTCGGAGCGCTGGAATCCCTCCGGCAATTCCTGATTGATCGTCTCGCGAATGACGCGCGGTCCCGCGAAACCGATCAACGCTTTCGGCTCGGCGAGAATCACGTCGCCCAGCGACGCGAAGCTCGCGGTCACGCCGCCGGTCGTGGGATGCGTGAGGATGGACACGTGCGGCAAGCCCTCTTCGGCCAGCTTTGCCAAGATCGCCGACGTCTTGGCCATCTGCAGCAGCGAGAAGATGCCCTCCTGCATGCGTGCGCCGCCGGAGCTGGAGACCGTGATGACCGGCCGTTTCGCCTCGATGGCGCGTTTGGTCACGCGATAGATCCGCTCGCCGACGACCGAGCCCATGCTGCCACCCATGTAGCCGAAGTCGAGCGCTGCGATCGAGACCGGCATCCCCGCCACCTCTCCGCGCCCGGCGACGATGGCATCGAGAAGCCCGGTCTTCTTCTGTGCCGCCGCGATCCTCTCCGTGTAGCGCTTGGAGTCCTTGAACGCCAGCGCATCGTCCGGGGCGAGATCGGCGTCCTCTTCGGCGAAGCTGTCGTCGTCGAGCAGGAGCTTCACGTACTGTTTGCTGCCGATCGAGAAGTGGTAGTCGCACTTGTGGCAGGTCCAGAACGCCTTCTCCATCTCCGGGCGATAGAGAATCTCGCTGCAGCCGTCGCACTTGAGCCACAGCCCCTGCGGCATGTCCTTCTTCTCGGCGGTCTTGAATCCGGTTTTCGCGCGCTGGAACCACGCCATCGTCACGCCTCGATTTCGCGAAGCACCGTGGTCAGGAGCGCAGCGCGGCGTTCGCGCGCGGCACGCATGACCTCGATCACCTCGTCGTGATGGACCGGGTGCCCCGGTACGATTCCGGTCGCCATGTTGGTCACGCAGGAGAATCCCACGCACTCCATTCCGAGCGCCTCGGCGGCGATGAGCTCGGGCGTCGTGGACATGCTCACGAGATCCGCCCCGAATGCGCGCACCATGCGCACCTCGGCGGGCGTCTCGTAGGTCGGGCCGGTCGACGCGAAGAGCACGCCGCGCTGCAGCTCGATTCCCGCGGCCGCCGCCGCGCGTTCCACGCGCAGTCCGAGCGCTTCCGAGAGAATCGGGCGCACCCCGAGCGTTCCCGCATCGCCGAGCGGACTCTCCTGCATGAAGTGAATCGCATCCGTGATCCGCACCAGATCGCCGGGGCGATACGACGGGTTCACCGCGCCCGCGGCGTTGGTCACCACGAGACGGCGCACGCCGAGCGCTTCCATGGTGGCGACCGCTTCACCCAAGCGAGTCATCGGATGCCCTTCGTAGCGATGGAGCCGCCCCTGCATCGCCAGGAATTCGCGACCCTCGTGGCGCGCGCGAACCAGCCGCCCCGCGTGTCCCGGCACGGTGCTCGCGCCGAAGCCGGGAATGTCGGCGAACGATTTCGCGCACACGATTTCAGCGAGCTCGACGAAATCCCCCCACCCCGATCCGAGCACGAAGCCCACGCTCGCACCGTCGAATCCTTCGCGGGCCAGCGCCTCCACGCGGGCGTCGTCGCGCAGCGCCGCCCGTACGTCGTCGCGCGCGCCGGTCAGTGCGGCCACTCGCCCGCGTTCCCGGCGACGAGGGCCATGGCCAGCACGAGTGCATCTTCGTGGTTGTCGCGGTAATACGCGCGCCGCGTGGCGATCGGGCGAAATCCGAAGCTCTCGTAGAGCGCGAGCGCGCGGGCGTTCGACGGGCGCACCTCCAGCGTGGCGCGGACCATGCCCCGCCGGCGCGCTTCGCCGAGCAGCGCCGCCATCACTGCGCGCCCGATTCCGCGCCCCTGCGCGTCGGGCCGTACGGCCACGTTTCCCACGTGAAGCTCGTCCACGATGAACCAGGCGACCGCGTACGCGACCACGCCTTCGTCGTCGCGCACGACGACGGGAAAGCCGATCTCGGGATTGCGCTCGACTTCGGCGAGGAACGAGTCCACCGACCACGGATCGCCGAACACCACTTGCTCGATCGCCACGACGTCCTGCACGTCGTGAATCGTCATCGGCTCGAGATGGGCTTCATTCCGCCGAGTCCGCGTCGTGGGACTCGCGCTCGTTCGCTTCGCGCTGCTCGGCCTCGCGCTTTTCTCGGGCGATCTCGGCATCGGACTTCCTGAGATAGACCGGTTGCAATTCTTCGGCGCCGACCCAGAGTCCCTGTCCGAGCTTGCGCGCACCGACGCGGGCGACCGCCCCGGCATGCGCGGACCCGAGCAGCGCGGGCGAATCCCAGCCCGCATCTCCCGAGAAAAACGGCGCCAACCCCGCGGCTCCGTCGCCGCAAAGAACCCCAACGTCGACTCGTGCCTGCTGGGGAACGAGACGGCCGAGCCGCTCGACGAGCTTCGATCGCGAGACGGTCTCGGGACCCCAGAGAAGACGCGGCTCCTCGCCCGACTCGCCGATTCGATAGAGGGAAGCGTAAACCTCGTTGCGCCTCGCGTCCACCAGGGGCAGGACGAATGCGCCGGGAACCCCCCAATCGGTGACGCGCGCCGCCTCCGCGAGCGCCTCCAGCGTCCCGACCGAGACCAACCGACAGCCGGTTCCGATGGCGATCCCCTGCGCCGCCGCCACCCCCAAGCGCACCCCGGTGAACGACCCGGGGCCGACCGACACCGCGACCGCATCGAGAGCGTGGGGCGCAACGCCGCTTTCTGCGAGAAGGCGTGCCGCGGCGGCCAACGCCCCGGCGCCGCGCGTCTCGTACGCACGCTCCACGACCCGGTCGCCGTCCAGAAGCGCGACCGAGCCGCGCGACGTCGCGGTCTCGAGCGCGAGAATGCGAAGGCGGCTCATTCCACTTCCACAGTTTGCGGATACTCGAAGCGGATACGCCGCTCCGTCTCGCCGCGCGTCTCCATGCGCACGCGGATCGTTTCTTCCGCCGGAAACGCGGCCGCCACGCGATTGCCCCATTCGACGAGCACGATCGCGCCGCAATCCCGGGCATCGCCGAGCGCCAGCGCGTCCAGCTCCTGCGCATTCTCCAGTCGGAATGCGTCGAGATGCAGGACCGCGCGGCCGTCCGACGCTTCGTAGTCGTGGCGAATGACGTAGGTGGGGCTGGTCACCGGATCGGCGACGCCGAGCCCTTCGCAGATGCCGCGCACCAGCACCGTCTTGCCCGCGCCGAGGTCCCCTTCGATGGAGACGATGACGCGCCCGGGCACCGCGGCGATCGCGGCCGAGAACGCGCGCCCGATCGCGTGGGTGTCGGCGGGGCTGGTGCTGTCGACGACCGCCTGGCGGGGGCCGCTCATCGACGCGATCCGATCATCACTTCGGATTCATGGTCACGACGGGAAGGATCATCTCTTCCATCGAGATTCCGCCGTGCTGGAAGCTTCCGCGGTAATGCCGCTCGTACTCGTGAAACTTCGTGGGATACACGAAATAGTAATTCTCTTTCGCCAGAATGTAGTTCGTGTTGATCCCGCTGGAGGGAAGCTGGTAATCCTCGGGCCGTTTGATCTGCAGCGCGTGCTTCTCGTCGCACCCCAGGTTCGTGCCGAACTTGAAGCGCAGATTCGTCGACGTGTCGCGATTGCCGTACGCCACCGTGGCCCGCTTCCCCAGCACGGAGCCGTGGTCGGTGGTGAGCACGACCGTGGCATTCTGCCGGGAGATCGCCTTCAAGATGTCGAACAGCGCGGAGTGCTTGAACCACGCCGTGGTGATCGCGCGGAACGCCGCCTCGTCCGGCGCGATTTCCTGCAGGATCTCCGACTCGCTGCGGCCGTGGGAGAGAATGTCGATGAAGTTGAACACCATGGCCACCAGCGGCAGCGAATAGAGACTGGCGATGTCCTTCTTGATCCCCGCAGCCTCGTCCTGATTGAAGACCTTAATGTACTTCGTGGGCGGATTCAGCCGTATGCCGAGCCGTTCGAGCTGGAGCTCGAGAAGCTGGCGCTCGAAGCGGTTCAAGCTGTGCTCGTCGTCTCCCGGCATGCTCCAGTACTCCGGATGCTTCTTGCGCGATCTGCAGCGGGAAGAGCCCGGCGAAGATCGCGTTGCGCGCGAACGACGTCGCCGTCGGCAAAATGGAGTAGTAGTACTCGCGGCGCATGTCGAAGTACGGATCCAGGAGAGCCTCGATGGCCAGCCACTGATCGAGACGCAGGCAGTCGATCAGCACGAAGTAGACCTTGCGCTTCTCTTCCAGGAGCGGAACGACGTACTTCCCGATGAGATCCGTGGAAAGCGTGGGGCGCTCTTCGCCGCGCAGCCAATTCCGGTAGTTCTTGGACACGAAGCGGCAGAACTCGATGTTCGATTCCAGCTTCGCGTCTTCGTGGGTCTGCAGGAGCCCGGCGTCGCGGTAGCTGTCCAGGCGCACGTCCCATTCCGAGAGCTTCTTGTGGATCTCGATCCACGACTTCGTCGCGTCTCCCTCCGTGCGCAGGTTGCGGAGCACCGTGAACTCGTTCACGTAGTCCCGCATCACCCCCGTCTCGCGAATCTTGGTGCCGTCCAGGAGCTGCTTCGCCGCCGTGTACACCTGAATGGGAGTAACCGGCTTCACCAGATAATTGGAGATGTCCTTGCGGATCGCCGCGTCGATCAGCTCTTCGTTCTCGGATTTGGTCACCATGATCACGGGAACGTAGGGGTCGCTCTCCTTGATCCCTTGCAGCGTCTCCAGGCCCCCGATGCCCGGCATCATCTCGTCCAAGATCACGAGATCGAAGCGGCTCTCCGGATCCGCGGCCATCGCCACCGCGTCTTCTCCGTTGGTGACGCCCTCCACGCGGAATCCCCGATCCTCCAGGAACTTCACGTGAGGGCGCAGGAGATCGATCTCGTCGTCCGCCCAGAGAATGCGTTTGCGTTCGTCGGCCATGGCTCCGCCGTCAGTTGGCTCGTTCCGGAAGGTCGAGCACGAAAGTCGTCTGTACGCCTGGAGTGCTGCGGTGGAGGCGGATCCTCCCCCCGTGATAGTCCTCGACGATCCGGCGCGAGAGCGCCAGCCCCAATCCCCAGCCTCTCTGCTTCGTGGAGAACCCGGGTTCGAAGATACGGTTCTGGATCGCTTCGGGAATCCCCGGTCCGTTGTCCTCCACCACGATGCGCGCCCCGCCCATGGGGGACCGGTCGGTGCGGACGATGATGACCCCTCCTTCGATTCCCGCCTTGAGCACGGAATCCACCGCGTTTCGCAGGAGATTCTCGATCGTCCAGCTCAAGAGCTCCGGATCCGTCTCCACCGGCGGCACGGGATGCAGCTGCTCCACGATCTCCACCTTGCGCCCCCGGGTGGGGAGCCGGCGGCGCAAGTACTCGGCCACTTGGGACACGATCGGATTCACGTCGTGCGCGACCAGCTTGGGCACCGAGCCGATGCGCTCGAATCGGCGCGCGACCTGATCGAGACGCGAAATGTCGGTGCGCATTTCGGTGAGCGCTTGGCGCGTGGAATCATCGCCGGGCTTCGCCTCCGCCTCCATCAGGTCGACCCAGCCCAGGAGCGACGAGATCGGAGTGCCCAGCTGGTGGGCGGTTTCCTTGGCCATGCCCACCCAGATCGAGCGCTTCTCGCTCTGCCGGATCGAGCGCACGCCGAGATATCCGAGCGCGACGAGAAAGCCGGCGATCCCGATCTGGATCACCGGCATCCAGCGGAGTTGCGCGACGAGCGGAGACTCTCCGTAGTGGATGTAGCCGAAGATCTCGCCGTTGTCGGAGCGCATCATCGGAATCGGAGTGCGCTGCGTGTCCATTTTCCACGCGAGCTTCAAGAGCTCCGCGACCGGCCCGGGCGGCGGATTCCTGGGATCGGTGGAGGTGAACACGTCGTAGGGAATTGCATCCGGGGAGATGCCCACACCCTTGCAAGTCCACGGCACGCCGTCGCGATCGGTCAGGATGATCGGAAAATCGAGCTCGTCCATGAAGCCGCGAAAGATGCGCTGGATCTCTTCGTCTTGCGACGCGGGAAGCGTGGCGGATGCGGCGAAGCGCGCGAAGATGTCGGTGAAGACCGCGGACTCTTTCTCGAGACGCGCGGCAAGCTTGCTGGAATGGAGCAGCGACGCGAGCGAAAGCGCCATCAACCCCAGCAGAACGATGTTGCGAAGAAACGACGGGGAGATGGAGACGCCGCGACGGGCCGCCATGGGCGGCTACTTGTAGCTCGCGAGATAGTCCACGGCGCCGTCCGCCATGAAGAGCTTGGCGAGACGCACACCCAGGTCTTCGCCTTCGCTGGGCTCGCCGTCGAGCTCGTCGCGCAGAAGTGCGCCCGAGGCCGCGTCCCCGAGCATTCCCTCGAGGAGGATCACGCCGTCTTCCAGGCGTCCGTGCACCGCGACGGGATCCGCCGGATTCACGTGCAGCTCGCGCAGGAACGCGCGCTCGGCCAGCACGATCTGCCGCGTGAGCTGATGGTCGAGCGTTTGCGCGACTTGCGCAGCGCGCTCGTCGCCGGCGTGCGCGAGAAGCGCGAAGGAGCCTTGCCCGGCCGCAGGAAGAAGAATGTCGGGAGGAAACACTTCGGAGACGAGGCCCTCCCAGCCCAAGGTCTCCACGTCTTCCGCCGCCACCACGACCCCCGCGACTTCGCCGCGCTCCAGGATCGGGAGCAGGCGGTCGACCGTCCCGTCGATCCTGAGCACCTTGAGGTCCTCGCGAAAGCGCCCGAGCTGCACTACGACGCGCGCGGACTCCGCACCGACCGTGGCGCCCTCCGTCAGATCTTCGAGGAGCTCGCCTCCATGCGAAAGCAGCACGTCGAACGGATCGTTGCGCTCCGTGCAGGCCACCAGCTTCACGCCCTCGGGAAGCTCGAGCGGGAGCTCGCGCGCCCCGCGCACATGGAGATGGATCTTGCCGGACGCGAGCGCGTCGAGGATGGCGCCCGGCTTCGCCGATTCGGCGATCTCTTCGATCTCGAATTTTACGGCGGGAGCTGCGGCGGTCAGCCGCTCGAGCAGCTTCGCGGTCTGCGCACGGCAGAAGTCCGTGCCGCGGCAACCGACCTTGATCGTCTTCGATACGGCCACGCGGGGGGTCCTTTCGTGGACTCGAATGTCCCATGGATCGAAGACGGAGCGTATCGAGCCTCTCGACCCTGGTCAAGGCGAGGACTCCGGCGGAAGCGGGCCGCGAACGCCCACTCCCCCGCGGCGGCCTTGGAGCTCCGACGAAACCCTTGTCCCGAGTCGGCCATTTCGTGTAGAACCATGGCGTGCAAATTCGACCCCGCTTCGTCTTCGAATACGGTTGAACGACCCTCACCTAGGGTGGCGGGTCCATTCCCTTCGTAGAGTCCTCGGCTTTCGGCTTCCTCGACTACGCCACTCCTGACTGAAATCGTCGATTTCAGGTTCATCGCTTTGCACCCTGGACCTCTTCTCGAGGGAGTGATCATGTCGACCATCGCCAATTCCTGTCGCCTTCTTGCTTCGGCCGCTGTGCTCGGGCTCTCGGTGAGCGCCGCGCACGGAGCCGACGCCCCCGCCTCCAATGTAATGACCGTGGAGCCCGACTTCACGAAGCCGGGAAGCACCCGCACGTTCACGGTCGAGTACGTCGGCCAGATCTCGGGAATCCCCGCCGGCACCAAAGAATTGCGGGTATGGATGCCCGTTCCGCAGAGCTCCACTGCGCAGACGATTCGCGAAGTCAAATTTTCTTCGGAGCCGAAACTGGAGATCGAGCCGAAGTACGGGAACAAGATCGCATCGTGGACGATCGCGAACCCGGACACCGCCGTCTCGGTCACCATGGGATTCGAGTGCGCGCGCCGCGAGATCATCGTGGATCTGGAGAAGCTGAACAAAGAAGGGAAGGATCCGAAGGACGCCTACGCCGTGTTCAAGGGCGAGGACACGCTCGTGACCATCGACGACGACGTGCGCAAGCTCGCCGCCGAAGTGTGCAAGGGCAAGAAGGGAACCGTGGAGAAGGCGCACGCGATCTACGACTACGTGCTCTCCAAGATGACCTACGACAAGAGCGGCACGGGTTGGGGCACGGGCAGCACGAAGTTCGCGTGCGACATGGGCAAGGGCAACTGCACGGACTTCCACGCGCTCTTCAATTCGATGTGCCGCGCGGAAGGGATCGCCAGCGGATTCGAGATCGGGCTCTATCTGCCGTACGAAGTGGGCAAGGACGAGAAGCCGGGCGGCTACCACTGCTGGGCCCTGTTCCGCGTGCCCGGAAAGACGTGGGTTCCGGTCGATTGCTCGGAAGCGGATCGCTTCCCCGAGCGCGCCGCATACTTCTTCGGCAGCCACACTCCGAATCGGGTCACGCTCTCGACGGGGCGCGACATCAATCTCGTGCCGGCGCAGAAGGGTCCGGCGCTGAACTACTTCCTGAATCCGTACGCCGAGGCGGACGGCGCTCCGGTTCCGACAACGAAGACCTGGACGTTCAAAGACGCGAGCTGAGCCGCCCTCGTGCCGGCGCGCGTCAAGTCGACGCACGTTGCCCGCGGGCTCCTTCATCGAGAGCTGCGATTCATGCGCAAGTGTCCATTGATTGCTTTGGCCGCCGTAGCGCTGTGCTCCGTTTCCGGCGTGAGTTCGGCCAGGTACCATTCGAGTTCCTGAAGACGTCGGATCGGTACTTGCAGCGGTCGACCTCGCGGTCGCAGGGGACTCTGTGGTCGTCGGGCCTGGCGTCTGGACAGATCGAGCCAGCCGATTGCTGGACTTTCAGGGCGAGCTCTTCCCGGTGACCGCGTGCGCGTTCCCCAAGGGTGGAGTGACCCTCGTTGCGCTGGAGGGAGCAGGCCAGACGACGTTGGACGTCGGGGAGTTAACAACCGACGTCTACGTCGACGTCGTCACTGTCATGAACCAGGCGGGAGAAGGAGATGTGATCGTCGAAGGATTTACGCTGACAGGAGCGCGAAATCCCGAAGGCTCCGCTGCCGCGGTACTCAACTCCGACAAAGTCACCTTTCGATCATGCAGGTTCGTCGGGAACGGACCTCTCAATCCGGTCAGCTCCGGGGGGGAAGTGCTCGAAGGGGAAGATGCGTCCTTGGAGCTGATTGATTGCGAAGTGACCGAGAATGCAGGCGAGATCATGATGTTCTTTGTCGACGCCGAGTTGAGAATGACGAGATGCCGGTTCTTCGGAAACAGCGGCCAGTGCCTCAAAGTAGAACAAGTCAGCTCATTTGTGCCTGTCTACGTCGAGGATTGTGAGTTCCGAGAGTGTCGTTCCCTCGGGTATGGCTCTGCAATCGCATTGGGACGCGTACCAGATTTTGAGATCCGGGGAAGCCCTATCCGTTCGAAATGTGGCCGAGATTTACCCGGGTGCCGCAATCAATGTCCGGCAAAGTACGGGAGACATCGTATTCAACGTCTTCGCCTATGATTCGAGTCTCAGCAACTACGGGGGAAGGAATCGCTCGCGACCAATCCTTCGGAGACATCTCGAACAACACATTCGTCGGTTGTCATAGTGATTGGGAGGCCGGTGGATCAGCGCTTCTCGCCGTCGTTGGCGGGCCCCTGGGCTTCGAAAACAATATCGTCGCTCATTCGACGGGGGGCACTGCGTTGCACAGAATCGGCACCATCGTCGATCCGAACGGCTGCAACCTCTACTGGAACAACGACGATGACTGGGACGCCCCGAACGGATGGTTACCTTCTCCGACCGACATCTTTGCGGCCCCACTGTTCTGTGATCTCCCGAACCTTGACCTCACCGTGGATAAAAACTCTCCGTGTGTTGTCGGAGGGTGCGGACAGATCGGAGACTGTCGGTGTTGGATGCGAAATGACATCTGTCGACGCCTTGTCATGGGGTCGGATCAAGGATCTGTATCGATAGTTAAAGTGACTGCGGTCCGGGACGTACCGCACGGAACGTCAAGAAGCGAGCTCGGAAACCCCGAGCAGCAAGACTATGTTGTGCTTGCTCCAATTCCGGTCTTTCGGCGCCACGCGAACTCAGGCGTGAGCTCCGCGAGCCGCCAGCCCCTCCGCCGCCGTTGCTCCTCGGCGCTCCATGCATGCCTCGGATCCCAATGTCTCGAGGCGAGCTGGGTGGCCTTCAGCGCACCGGCAGTCGCCGCCCAGAGTCCCGGCTCGCGAGCGCGCTACGTTTGCTTGCTGGCCGCTCGCCGCGGCGAGCGAGTGTTCCGGCACCGGGGCCTTGCGACAGAGCGTGAGGCCCAAGCCGAACAGCGCCCAGCCGATCCCGAACGTCGCCACGATCGTGGCCGGCGGGAACGCGAGCAGGTGAAGCAGATTCGCCGCGACACCGAGAGCGGTGCAGATCCCGTAGATGGCCCACGCCGTCGGCCGCGTCCCGTTCAGGATGCGCCCCATCCGATGACTGGTGTGATCCTTCCCGCCCTGCGTGAGATGTTGTCCGCGGAGCGCGCGCGTCACCGAGACGAACGTGATGTCGAAGATCGGATACGCCAGGATCAAGACCGGGAGCAACAGCTCGAACGGCGAATTGAACGGGTGCGTGATGGCCAGCCCCGTCGACGCGAGCGCGTAGCCCAGGAATAGGCTTCCCGCGTCGCCGAGGAAAATGCGCGCCGGATGAAAATTGAATCTCAGAAACCCGATCGCGGCACCGGCCAGCGCGGCCGCGAGAAGCGCTACGTCGGGCTGGTGCGAGGCGAGCGCGAGCGAAGCGAAGGCGAGCGAGGCGACGGCGGCGATGCCCGTGGCGATGCCGTCCATGTTGTCGAGGAAGTTCATCGCGTTCGCGAGACCCACGATCCACAAGAGCGAGAGCAACAGTCCCGCGGGCGTGAACAAGGGGAACGGCCCGGCGTTTCCGCCGGCGAGAAGAAGAACGGCGGCGACGAATTGAACCAAGAGCTTCGAAAACCATCCCAGGTCGAAGCGGTCGTCGAGAAGTCCCATGACGAAGATCAAGGCACCGCCGGCGAGGAATCCCAGAATCCGCGTCGACTGCAGGCTGACCCCGCCGAGCACGGACCCGCCCACGCCCAAGCCCACGATGAATGCGCCGAACACCGCCACACCGCCGAGAAGCGGGGTCGGCTCGCGATGCACGCCGCGCCCCGAAGGCTGCGCGAGAAATCCGCTCCGCCAGGCCAGACCGATGCAAACGGGGGTGAGGAAGAGCGCCGCGGCGAGCGCGGTCAGGAGAGCGATCGCTGGACCGATCACGCCGCCATCCTCGCGCGCAACTCTTCGATGACCGAGCGCAGAATCTCGTTCACGTCGCGCCGCGGCCGATAGCCGACGAGCGCACGGACCTTGCCGAGATCCGGGACGCGCCGCTGCATATCCTCGAAACCCGACTCGTAGGCCATCTCGTAGGGAATCGTTCGGATCGGCGACGAGCTGCCGGTGAGAGATTTCACGCGCTGGGCGAGCTCCATGATCGTCAGCTCATCGTCGTTCCCCAGATTGAAGATCTCGCCGATCGCCGCCGGCTCGTCCAGGAGCGCCATCACGCCGTCGACGACGTCGTACACGGAGCCGAAGCAGCGCGATTGGCGGCCGTCGCCGTACACGGTGATGGGCTTGCCCTCCAGCGCCTGCTCCACGAAGCGCGGAACGACCATTCCGTACTGTCCCGTCTGGCGCGGGCCACAAGTATTGAAGAGACGCAGCACGATCGCCGGGAGTCCCTTCTCCGCGTGGTAGGCGAGCGCCAGCATCTCGTCCAGCGCCTTGGCGACGGAGTAATTCCAGCGGTGGCAAGTGACCGCGCCCAAGAGCCGGTCATCGTCTTCCTTGAAGGGCACCTTCGTGGACTTTCCGTAGATCTCCGAGGTGGAGAAAACGACCGTCCTCACGCCGTGCTCGGCGACGAGATCGAGCAGGTTCTCCGTCCCGCGCACGTTCACCTGCAGAGAATGGAGCGGGTGATCGATCACGTACTTCACGCCGACCGCCGCCGCCAAATGCATCACCAGATCCGCGCGCGCCACCTCGCGGGCGAGAAGCGCCGGATTCAGGATCGTGTCCTGATGGAACACGAGCCGCGAATTTCTCGCGTGGGCGGCGAGGTTCTCGACGCGCCCCGTCGAAAGATCGTCGATGACCACCACGTCGTCGCCGCGATCGATCATCCGGTCGACGAGATGAGATCCGATGAACCCCGCGCCGCCGGTGACGAGAACCCTCATCGTCCTCCTCCGCCCCTCAATTGCTCACGCTGTCGACGACGAGCGCGATGGTCGCGATCGATCCCAGGAAGATCGCGATCTCCCGGGTGATCTGCCACCAGTCACGGTCCTTCTTTTCCGGCACCCAGACGGTGTCGCCCGGATCGATCGGCGTGTCATGGTCGGCGTTGACCCATTCGCCCGTGCGATGGCGGATCACGCGCATTCCTCCGGTTCGCGCCTTCGGGGAAATGCCTCCCGCAAGGTCCACGTAGTTTCCCACGGTCAGCCCGTATCCGTAAGGGACGAATCCGGGGTTCTTGATCGCACCCTGGACGTCGACCGCCAGGTTATTGCGAGGCACCATGACCTTGTCCCCGCTTCGCAGAACCAGCTCCTGGCCGCCCGCACCCGTCGAATCCAAGGAGGCCGAGAGCATGGCCGAGGCCAGTCCCTCCCGCTGGCGGGAGCGGAGCTTCAAGTATTCGTACTCTTCCTCGCTCATCTCCGAGATCGGGATGTTCTGCAGGCGCTGGAACTCCGGATCGTCCTCGGGCCGGTCGAAGGCCCCCGGACGCTCGACCCGCGTGCCGACGACATCGGCTTCCGGCGTGAATCCCCCCGCGCGATCGATCAGCGTTCGCAGCGTCTCCTGCCCCTCCTGGATGGAGTACACGCCCGGATAGCGGACCTCCCCGTAGATCTCGACCAGCCGCTCTTTCCTCCAGTCGAGGTCGGCGCGAATGTAGACGCCGTCGCCGGGCTGGGCCTCGAGGGATCCCTCCCCCGCTTGCAAGTTCAGGATTCGGCGACTGGCGACGTCCGGGCTCTCGATCTCGAACCGACGGAGCTCGACGTTCAATTGATCCGCGCTGGAATCGAAGCCTCCGGCGAGCGCGATCAGATCGTCGACCGTATCGCCGCTTCGGTACTCGATGAATCCTTGCCGTGCGACGTATCCGAACACGCTCACCGAATCGATTTTCGCGGGCACCTGAACCACGTCCCCGTCTTGCAGAAACGGATTCGACGTCAGGTCCCCCAGACCCTTGTAGCGAACGAGGTCCACGAGAATCTTCTCTCCCGAGGAACGCCGCAGCACGAGATTGCGCTCCGAGGACCGGGAAACGAACGGAGCGGCCCCACCGATCGCCGGGCTGAAGAGATCCGACACCCGATGCGCGGCGGTGACCTCGCGTGCCCCCGGGTCCGAGACGAGCCCGAGCACGTGCACACGGAACGAGCGCACTTCGAGCAGATCCAGCCCGATCTTGGTCTGCGCGTAGAAGCCCGCGAGCGTCTTCTTGAGCTTCGCTTCGGCGGCCGCCAGCGTGAGACCGGCGATCGGAACCGGACCGGTGGGCGCGAGATGGATGCGCCCGGACGGGGAGACGCGCACTTGCTCGGTCGGGTTGGATCGGCCGGTGTAAGCAACCTCGAGAAGATCTCCGGGGCCCAGGACGTAAGTCTCGGGATCGATCGCACCTTCCAGCATCGCCACCGGCCGCGACGGCAGATTGTCAGCGTGGTGGGCGGCCTGCTCCGGAGCTCTTCTCCAGCTCGGAAATGCGCTCGACGATGTCCGCGGGAAGCTCTTGGGCGCCGAGCGGAACGGCCAGAAGCAAAAGGGCGAGCAGCGTGGCCGCCGGCAGGGCCTTCCCGAGTCGGGCGACGGCGCGCGCCTGCGCGGCGCCCCTCAAACGGCCGCCCCGCGAAACCACTCGATCGTCTTGGCCAGCCCCTCCTCGAGGCGGACGCGCGGCTCCCATCCGAGCTTCTCGCGGGCCAGCTCGATGTCCGGCTGGCGCACCTTGGGGTCGTCCGTGGGCAAGGGCTCGTACACCAAGGTGGACTTCGATCCGGTGAGGCGCAGCACCGCTTCGGCGAACTGGGCGATCGTCATCTCCGCGGGATTGCCGATGTTCACCGGCTCGTTGGAATCGGAGAGAAGCAGACGATAGATCCCTTCGATCAAGTCGGAGACGAAGCAAAACGAGCGCGTCTGCTTGCCGTCCCCGAACACGGTGAGTGGGCGACCGGCCATCGCTTGGCCGATGAACGCGGGCACCACGCGGCCGTCGTGCGCACGCATGCGCGGGCCGTAGGTGTTGAAGATGCGCACGATCTTGGTGTCCAGGCCGTGCGAGCGGTGATACGCCATGGTGAGCGCTTCGCCGAAGCGCTTGGCCTCGTCGTACACGCCGCGCGGTCCGATCGGATTCACGTTGCCCCAGTACGTTTCCTTCTGCGGGTGCACCAGCGGATCGCCGTACACCTCCGACGACGACGCCAGAAGGAAGCGCGACTTCTTCTCCCGCGCCAGGCCCAGCGCTTTGTGAGTGCCCAGCGCGCCGACCTTGAGTGTCTGGATGGGCAGCTCCAGATAGTCGATGGGAGAAGCCGGCGATGCGAAATGGAGAATGGCGTCGACCGGGCCGGAGACGAAGAGGTACTCGGTGACGTCGTGGAGAATGAATTGAAAACGCGGGTTGCCCGACAAGTGCTCGATGTTGCGAATGTTTCCGGTGATCAGATTATCGAGGCCGATGACCTCGTGCCCTTCGGCGAGCAGGCGATCGCAAAGATGCGAGCCCAGAAAGCCCGCAGCACCGGTGACGAGGACGCGCATCGTTTCCCTCCGCCACGATGGGCGCGGCGGGGCGAGAGATTAGCCGGGAAGCGAGAGCCCGGCAAGATCCTTGCGCTTTCGGCGCGGAGCGCCCCATCCTGCCGGAACGATGAAGTTTCGTGACCCGCTCCGCGTGCTCTACGTCCTCCTCGTGGTGCTCATCATCGCGCAGGGCGCGTGGTGGGTCATTTACCTCACGCGGGAGGGCGAGCGCCACGAGCGCCTGGAGCTGCTCCGCCTGGAAGCGGAGCGCCGCCAGGCGGAGCTGGCGTTGCGCGTCCTTCCCGAGGCGCGGGACGACCCCTCGCGCATCGTGCCCTCCGAGTTCCCGGAGCTGGTGCTGGAGCCGCGAGGCGACTCGCTCGCGGTGGAGATCGATCCGCGGGCGCTCGAATCGATCCGCCACGACGCGAACCGCCGCAAGCGGATGTTCCAGTTCGAAGGCACGTTCTTTCTCGGGCTTCTCGCCGCCGGGATGATCGTGCTCGGGGTGGCCCACCGCGCGGAAGCGCGCTTCCGGCGCTCGCGCGAGATGTTCCTCGCCGGCGTGACGCACGAGTTCCGCACTCCGCTTGCCGCGCTGCGCCTGCACGCCGAGACTCTCGCCAGGCCCGAGCTTCCGGAGGAGGCGCGGCGCCTGCTCTATCCCAAGCTGGAAGTCGAAGTGGATCGCATGGAATCGCTCGTCGATCAGGTGCTTGAGGCCGGTCGCGAAAGCGCGCTCGACGCGCGAACGTTCGAGACGCTCGACGCCGCTCGGGAAGCGGAACATGTCGTGGAAGAGATGGACGGATATCTTCGCCGCGAGGGCGCGAAGGTGGAGTCGCGGCTCCCGCAAGGGAACGCGTTTCGCGGTCGATCCGATGCGTTCGCCACCGCGCTGCGCAACCTCGTGCAGAACGCGGCGAAGCACTCGCCAAAGCCGGCCGAGATCGCGCTCGACGTCGGCGGCGACGACTCTTGGGTGCGCGTCGCGGTGCGCGACCAGGGACCGGGAATCGCGAAGGAGCATCACGCGCGCATCTTCGAGAGCTTCTCGCGCTTGGAGCCAGGAGATCGCGCGCGCACGCGCGGAGCGGGCCTCGGGCTCTACCTGGCGAAGCGCAATGTCGAGGGCATGGGCGGACGCATCGAGCTGGTCAGCGAGCCCGGACGAGGCTCCACGTTCACGATCGTGCTGCCGCGCGCGGAGGGCGTGAACGGGCAACGGGCGACGCAGGGGCCGGCCGCATGAAGCGGCGCATCCTGATCGTCGAGGACGATCCCGCGCTCGGGGAAGGACTGCAGCTCAATCTCGAGCTGGAAGGTTGGGAAGCGGTGGTCTGCCGATCCGCGGAGGAGGCGGATCCCGTGTGGCGCGCGGGCGGCGTGGATCTCCTGATCCTGGACATCGGGCTTCCCGGCGAAGACGGGCTCGCATTCTGCCGGCGGATTCGCGCGACGGGAGATCGCGTGCCGCTCTTGTTCCTGACCGCGCGCGATCAAGGACGCGACCGCGTGCTCGGCCTCGACGAAGGCGGCGACGACTACATGACGAAGCCGTTCCACTTGGGCGAGCTGCTGGCGCGCATCAAGGGTTTGTTCCGGCGCGAAGACTGGGCGCGCGAGCGTCCTGTGTCGGAGGAAATCGCGATCGGGACAGCGCACGTGAACCTGAGCGCGCGAACGCTGGAGCGCCACGGCGTCGTGCACGAGCTTCGCGAGAAGGAAGCGATGATCCTGCGCCTGCTCGCGGAGAAGCGCGGCGAGCCCGTCGATCGCCACACGATCTTGAATCGCATCTGGGGCTTCGATGCGTATCCCACGACGCGCACCGTCGACAACTTCATCGTGAATCTCCGCAAGCTGCTCGAAGACGATCCCGCCGAGCCGCGCCATCTCGTCACCGTTCGTGGCGTGGGGTACCGGCTCATTCCGTAAGCGGAGCCGGCGCGCGCTCGCCTCGCCTTCGCACCGGCCCTTCCCCCATCCGTGACCGCGCGGTGACACATCCCGCATTGACCATTGCCGATGGGAGTTCATAGCTTCCCTCTGGGATGTTGAGCCCCATGAACTTTCCGCTCCGGACCCATCTCCAAGCCCGCCGCCGGCTCATTGAAGTCGTTGGCGCAGCATTGGTTGTGTCGATTTTTGCGCTGGCTCCGGTGGCGCCGGCGGGGGCCCAGGAATCGGTCCCGGCGGACTCCGCGGGGGCTTCGACGGAAAGCTCCCCGGCCGAGACCGAGACGGCCGAAGTGCCGGCGCCCGCGCCGGACTCGACGGCGACGCCCCCGGTCGGCGCGGATTCCGCACCCCTCGGGGTCGTCGCCGGTTTCCTCCGCGGGAATGCGCGTCGCCGAGACCGACTCGGCCGGCATGCGCGTCTACGTCCTTCCCGACACCGTGGACGTCGCGGGAACGCGCGACGACGAGATCCCTTCTGCTCAAACCACCACGCAGACGCGCCTCGATCGCACCGAGATCGACGCGTTTCTTCCTCCCACCGTCGCCGACGCGCTGATCTCCGTTCCGGGCGTCGACGTGGTGAAGACCGGTGCCTGGTCGGCGCGTCCGGCGATTCGTGGAATGAGCGGGGATCGCGTGCTGGTGATGGTCGACGGCGTGCGCATGAATCAGCTTCGCGGCCACGGCGCCGAGCCGTCGATGGTTCCGATCAGCGAGCTGGAAGCGGTGGAAGTCGCGCCCGGATCGCGAAGCTCGGCGTACGGATCCAGTGCGATCGGCGGCGTCGTGAATCTGGTGACGGCGCGTCCCATGTTCGCGGACCGCCCCCGCGTGGACTTCACGCTCGGCTCGCGTCTTTCCGGTCCGGGAACCGCATGGTCGCAGGACGGGCGAGCGCGCATCGCTTCTCCGAATCTCGCGGCGGAGATCTCCGGCGGAATCGGCGGCCTCGACGAGATCGAGTCCGCGTCGTCCACCATTCCGAACAGCGGCTACGACGAAGAGCACTACTCGCTGCGCGGCGCCGCCGTGGGGCGCGGGATGCACTTCGAAGCGCGACACTCCCGCTCCGACGCGACCAACGTCGGCTTGCCGGCGTTCAACTCCTCGTCGGGAGGAAACGGCTTCTATCCTCTAAAGCGCAACGATTCCTCCCGCCTGCAGCTCGAGGTTCCCAACCTCGGCAGCTTCGCCGACGCCACTCTCTTGGTGGATCGCCAGCTGTTCTTGAATCACTTCACGGAGACCACGATCGACAGCGCGTTCGTGCACGGGAACTTCGCGGGCACGCTCACCACCGACACCGCGGACCAAGTCGAGCAAACCTCGCGCGGCGCGCAGGCCACGTTCGAGGGCGGCTCAATCTGGAGAGCACGCGTGCACACCGAGCTTCGCGAAGAAGAAGTTTCGGGCCCGCGCGATACCGACCTCACCACCCGCAATCCCGAGGAAGAAATCCTCGCCGAGGAAAGCCGCACGGGGGAGAGCGTTCCGCCGGGAACGCGCACATCGATTTCCGGATCGGCGCAAGTTTCGCGCGACTTCGAGGCGGTTCTCGTGGAAGCGGGCACGCGGTGGGACTCGTTCCACACGATCGCCGATTCCAGCACGTCGCTGTCGATGTCGGCAGCAGATCGCACCGAATCGCAATGGAGCTTCGACGGAGGCGTCGCCGCTCCGTACCGGGCCGCGGAGCTCTACGTGCACGCCGGCACGGGATTCCGCGTGCCGAACCTCGACGAGCGCTACTACAACGGGTTCATCCACGGCGCGCTCTATCTCTTCGGAAATCCCGAGCTGCGCCCGGAGAAGTCCTTCTCGTACGAAGTCGGAGTGCGCAAGGCGGGGCGCTGGAGACATCGCACGCTCGCGGACTTTCGAGTTTCGGCGTACCGCTCGGACGTGGAAGATCTCATCACGTTCGAGTACGTCACCCAGCTTTATCTCATCCCGCGCTTCCAGTATCGCAACGTGCATCGCGCGCGCTTGGAAGGCGTCGAAGGCTCGCTTCGCCTCACTCACGGCAGCACCGATCTGCGCATGGACGCGGGCTTTCCCGCGCGGCTTCGACCGCGACACCGGACGAGCGCCTCAACGACGTGGGCGCCCCGCGCGTGCTCGTGGAAGCGAGCACCGGGCTCGGCTGGCGCGATCTTCGCGGCGGCGCACGCTGGCGCTGGACCGGAGAGCAGGGAGAGTCCGGCGACCCGCTGGCGAATCCCTCGTTCACCACCACGGACTTGCAGCTCTCGACTTCGTGGAGCGGTGCGCGCACCACATTCGCCGTGCGCAACTTGTTCAACGAGGACTATCGCGAGCCGCTGAGCTTCATTCCCGAGTCGGGGCGCACGTTCCTGCTCTCGCTCGAAGTGGCATTCGGATTCGGAATCTCGGGGCGACCCTGAGTGATGGAAGGAAGGTTTCGATGCGCATCGGCGTGATCTCCACCGCAGTTCTCCTCGTGCTCGCGGGAGCGCAATCCTCCAGCGCGCGGACCGCTCCCAATCCGGGCGGCCGGCTCGTCCTCGATCCGCTCGCGCGATCGAGCCGGCGGCGATGTGCCGGCCTCCGAGCGACGGCGCCCCCGTCATCCGCGGCGCGGAAGTGCCGCTTCCTCCGGGCGCGGTGCAGATCGCGATGACCTACTACGACCTCCAGGACATGGGCTCGCTCGGCACGCGCATCGCGCGCCGCTCCAACGGCGCGCTGCACGCGACCTACAGGACGACTTCTGCGAGCTGGACGGCGCGTGCCCGCCCGATCTCGGCGCGCCGCAGCCGCATCCGCAGCGCGGCATGGGCTACGCGCATCGTCCTGCGGCCGGCGCGTGGACCATCGCCGGCAAGGTCGCCGATCCCAGCATCCAGGGCTGCTGCGTCAGCGAGGTGTTCGGCGGCTTCGGCGCGATCGCGCTCACCACCGACGGCCGCGCCGCGATCGCGCAGCACATGAACGAGGACGGCTGCGACCTGCGCGGCTACTTCTACCTCCAGGACACCGCGGGCGCGGCGTCTACAGCGCATACCTCACGCCGATCTCGGATCCCAGCTATCTCTTCCCGCAGATCGCGGCGACGCCGAGCGGTGGATTCGTGATGCTCGGCGAGATCCCGCGCGGCGGCTCCTACAACGAAGTGCGAGGAGTTCCGCGTCGCGCGTCTCGGCTTCGAGGGGCAGCCGTTCGTGTGTCCCGTCGGCTGGCAGTTCGGCGCGTGGACCACGGCGATCTCCGACGCCACGTTTCCGCGACGGCCAGCCCGGCGTTTCCGTGCATCGCCGCGGCGACGAACGGCCGCGTCGGCATCGCCATCACCGACTTCGGCGGCAACGTGCGGCTGGTCGAATCGTCCGACGGCTCGTTCTCGCCGGGCACGATCACGGTGACCGCAGCTCACGACGTACACCGACGCGAACATCGTCGCCGGCGACTCGACGTCGACGCAGTATCGCCCGTACATCCATTGCCATCTCGCCTACGCGGCACCACGCCGCACGTGGTGTGGAGCGAGCTGCAGGCGCGCCGCAACGGCGGCCGACCGTGATTCTACGCCGACTACCGCAGCCGGATCATGCACTGGTCGCACGGGCGACGGTGCTCGCGTCGTGTACCAGGTCGCCGGCCGGCGTCGCCGATCGCTACGACGACGTCGACCCGGCGCTGGACGGGTCCGCTCGCCGGCTTCAACACGCTCTCCGTCGACTGGCCGCAGGTCGGCTTCAGCGCCGACGGCTGCGAGACCTACGTCGCCTGTTCACGCGCTTCGTGCGACGCCGAGGTGGATCCCGACCGCGGACGCCGGGCTGCCGGGGATCGTCACCGGCATCGGCTACGGCGACATCGCCGCGTGCACCTCGCCGGGCGGCGCGAAGCTGGTCGCCGATCGACAATCTGACCAACACGCCGCAGGCCGACGAGCGCTTTCCCGCGATCCCCAATCGAAGCGCGAACGGCAAGACGCATCTTCTGTGGCAGACCAGCCGTTTCTCGAACGAAGCGGGCATCGCCATGATCGGCGATCGCGGGGCCATCGCGATCAACTACGAGCGGCGCATCGCCTACCTGGAGCCGACGCTCGAAGGCGGCGCGGTCGGCGCTCCGGAGATCACGGGCGGCACAGGCGCCGGCATCGAATGGTCCATCCGCCCGAATCCCTCGAACGGCCCGGTCGGATTCGTCTTCGCGCGCGCCAACGACGGAAGCGTGCGCGCCGTGGAAGTCTTCGACGTGCTCGGCCGCGCCATCACGCGCGTCGCCGCCGCTGCCGGCGCATCGGAAATCTCGTGGGATGGAACGGCCGAGGGGCGTCCTCTTCCGGGCGGCGTCTACTTCGCACGACTGGTGCGCACCGACGGCACGAATGACGACGTGCGCCGGCTCGTTCTCATTCGTTGAGCCGGCGCTGCCAGCCAGAGTTTCGCTCAAACGTCGAGTCACAGTCCAAACGTCAACCGGAGGGTTGCAAATGAATCGAACGACACGAATGATCTTCGCGCTCGCTGCGGCAGCGATGCTCTCGAACGCGAACCCGGCGTCGGCGAATCTCGTCGCGCAGGAATCGGTGACCGGCGGCGCAGCTCGATCTGGAGTGGGCGCCCGGCTTCGGCATTTCCAACGTGCTGGTGCCGCTCACGCTCGATGCGGGGCATCCGGCGTACGCAAATCCGTCGGGCGATCACACCGTCGGCCTCGCGCTCAGCTCCGCCGCGCCGGACTCCGGCGGAATCATCGTGTCGTGCACCGATCCGGGCGCGCTGAACGACTACACCTGGGAAGGATGGATCAACACCGGCGACGGGAACACTCGCCGCGGGCTCATCCTGCGCGCCGACCCTTCCAACTCCTTCACCACGTTCTACGCGTTCGTGATCGAGTCGGGGATGCTCACGCTCAATTTCCGCAAGCTGACCGGGATGGGCTCGTCGTCGCTCCTGAGCTGGCTCACCACGAGCACGCCGACCGGATTCCCGCAGCTGAATCAGTGGAATCACATGAAGATCATCGCGTCGGGAGGCTCGTTCCAATGCTTCTGGAACGGATACCAGCTCCCGGGAGCGATCGACGATTCGACCTATGCGGCCGGCTGGGTCGGCGTGTACAACTTCCGCTTCGACATCGGACAAGTTCCGTTTCTCGTCGACGACTTGAAGCTCGGCACCATCAAGCCGCTCTCGGTCGATGCGTCGAGCTGGGCGGCGATCAAAGCGCTGTATCGATAACGTGAAGGCGGCCCGAGGAGGATCGATGGAGACGACGGCAGGACCACGAAAGACAGCGGGCATCGCGGTCGTCCTCCATCTCCTGCTCGGGCTCGCGCTGATCGTCGCGGGATGCGGCGGCGACGACGGGCCTGCGGGGCCGGCGCCGTCGGGCAACGAGCCGACCGCGTGCTTCGCAATCTCGCCGAATCCGGGAGAGGCGGGCACTTCGTTTCTCTTCGATGCGCGCTGCAGCGTAGGCGACACGGATTCGACGCTGACCTATAAGTGGGATTTCGACGGCGACGGCGCATTCGAAACGTCGCTTGGCGCGCTCGGTTTCACGCAGCAGGTGTATCCCAACGCCGGCACGTACTCGATCGCGCTCGAGATCCTCGACTCCGCCGACAATCTCGCCGACACGACGTCGGCGGAGCTCGTGGTGACGCCGGCGAATCTTCCGCCGGATTTGCAGCACCTCACCACCGACGCATTCACCGACGGCGGTCCGGCCTGGTCGCCGGACGGAACCAAGATCGCGTTCCAATCGAACCGCAGCGGGAACCTGGATCTTTGGGTGATCGACGTGGACGCGCGCGGCGGTCTCACGCAGATCACCAGCGCCCCCGAAACCGATGCGCAGCCGGCGTGGTCCCCCGACGGAACGAAGATCGCGTTTCAATCGACGCGCGAAGATCCGTCGGGCGACATTTGGATTCTGGACGTCGCCACCCAAGATGCGGTGCGTCTCACCACCGTGGAAGGTGTCGAGGAATCGCCGACTTGGTCTCCGGACGGCGTGTGGATCGCGTACTCGTCCGACGGCGGCGGAACCGGCACGCGCGACATTTGGAAGATCGCCGTGACGGGAGGCTCGCCGGTCCAGGTTACGACCGCGGAGACGTTCGAAGCGGATCCGGCGTGGTCGCCAAGCGGTGCGTGGATCGCCTATCAAGTCCGTGAGGGCGCGCAGTGGAGGATCGAGCACATCGATCCCGACGGAACGTATCCGACGCCGGTGACATCCCCGGCGGTCGTCGCCTTCGTCGGGCATCCCACTTGGTCGCCGGCTTCGGACTTCGTCGCATTCCAATCGAACAGCGAGTCCGATGTGCTGCGCATCGCCGTGACCGGGGGGAGCGTCGTGAATCTCACGAACGATCCCGCCGTTGCGAAGGAGCCGTCCTGGTCCCCCGACGGGGCGCGCATCGCCTTCGTCTCCACGCGCACCGGCAACGAAGATCTTTGGATCCTGACGCTGCCTTAGTCGTCCGCTACACTGCGGCATGCTCAGAAATTCTTCCGCCCCTCCTCGCACCCGAGCCTTCGGCATCGCGCTCACCCTGGTGGTCGGCGTGCTGGCCGCGGTCTTGGTCATTCTCGGCAACCCCGGCAACATGGGGATTTGCGGCGCGTGCTTCCTGCGCGACATCGCCGGCGCTCTCCAGCTCTTTCCGGGTGGTCCCGCATACCTGCGCCCCGAAATCGGCGGCGTTCTTCTCGGCGCAATGATTGCAGCGCTCGTCACCAGGAAATTCGGCGCTCGCTCCGGGGGTTTCGCCGCGGGGCGTTTCATCTTTGGAATCTGGATGGCCGTCGCGGCGCTGGTCTTCCTGGGTTGCCCCTTTCGAATGTTGCAACGGCTGGGGGGCGGCGATTTGAACGCATGGATTGCGCTGCCCGGGTTCATCGGGGGAGTCGGAATCGCGCGTTTCTTCGAGGGCCGCGGGGTCTCGCCGGGTAAGACGGCGCCCGCACCTCTTCCGGTCGGCCTGCTCGCGCCCGCCGCCGTCCTCGGATTGATTGCGCTCTATCTTGCGGGCGGTTTTCTCGCGGGTCCGACCATCAATGACCCGACCGCCAAGCCCGCGCACGCGCCCTGGCTTCTCGCGTTCGGGATCGCGTTCGCGGGAGGCGCGCTTCTCTCGCGGACGGGCTTCTGCGCGATCACCGCAGGGCGGCAAATCTTCGCGGGACCGAGACCCATGTTGTGGGCGGCGCTGGCTTTGATCGCGGGGTTCGGCGTTGCGCTCATGGCCGCGTCTCGATTCGCTCCCGGGTTTTCCGGTCAGCCGATCGCGCACGGCGAAGTCCTCTGGAATGCTCTCGCGCTGGGTCTGCTCGGACTTGCGGGAGCCTTCGCCGGGAGGTTGTCCCGTGCGGCAGGTCGTCATGTCCGGCGAAGGGAACAGCAGTGCGTTCGTGTGCGTCGCCGGCATTGCGCTCGGCGGCGCGCTCGCTCACAACCTCGGGCTCGTGTCGGCGGCCGCTACCGCGGAGGCGGCGGGCGGCACCACACTCTCCGGTCGCATCGCGATCGGCATCGGCTGGTTCTTCTGCCTCGCGTACGCGGCATGGATGTTGAGAGCGCAGCGTAAGAACGTCGAGGCGCACTCGGGAGTGGGCGACTAAGCCGCCCACTCCTCGCGCGAGCCATCCTTACTACCTTCGCAGCGTCACCGTCCGTGATGCGGATCCGCCGGCCGCGCTCGCCCCGGCGCCCGAAACCTCCAGCCGATAGAAGTACACGCCGGACGCGACACGGCGGCCCCCCCCGTCGGTGCCGTCCCACCGGACCGACTGGGCTCCGCTTCCCCGCTCCTCGTCGAGCATCGTCCGGACGACGCGGCCAGCGACATCGTGGACGACGAGGCGTGCGTGCGCCGGTTGATCGAGCGTGAACTCGATCGTCGTGTCCGACGCGAACGGGTTGGGGCGACTCTGTCCCAGAAGGAATCCGAGTGACGACGCTCCGATCGAGGCCACGCCGGTCGCGCCCGACGGTTCCTGGATCTCCAAACGCTGATTGGCGGCGACGTTCGTCAGCACTTGCACGATGCCGGACGGCCAGGCGATGACGATGGAGTCCGCCGCGGTCGCGCTGCCCAGTCCCAGGTGAACGTCGAGCATGCTCATGGAGTTGAAGCTGTTCTGCGCGGACACCTCGCGCATCTGCCACACCGGGCGATCCGCCGATCGTGGCTTTCGCGCGCACTCGCGCACCGATCGCCGCCGCGTTCGATCCGTCCGGAGCGCCCGCGCCGTGCAGCGCCAGCACCAGCCAATGGTTCGCGCTGGCGAGATCGTTGCGATAGAGGCGCTTCGTCGCCGTGGTGCCCTGCACGTACAGATCGAGATCGCCGTCGCGGTCGTAGTCCCCGGCGGTGATTCCGTAGTGCGGTCCTGCCGACGTGGCGATCGCGCTCGCCAAGTCCTTCGTGAACGTGCCGTCGCCGTCGTTCGTGTAGAGATCGCAGGGGGCCGGGCCGTCGTTCGTCACGATGCAATCCAAGTCCGCATCGTGATCGAAGTCCCCCCAGAGGCTCGCGAGGCCGGCGGTGGCGCCGCCCACGATCGGCCCGACCTGCGCTTCGGTCATCTTCACGAACGTGCCGCCGTCGTTGCGATACAGATGATTCGGCAGCGGCGTGTTGTAGTTGGTGAGATACCCGTCCAGGTCGCCGTCGTTGTCGTAGTCGATCCAGTTCCAGACCTGGCCGTCCACGAAATCGGTGGCGATCGGCGCGGTGGTGATGCGCTCGAATCCCCAAGAGCCGTTCTCCACCAGCATATTGCGGAAGAGATTGTCGGGAGAGAGCTGCTGGACTTCCCCGCTGCCGATGAAGAGGTCGATGTCGCCGTCCAAGTCGTAGTCCGACCAGGTCGGGATGGTGTGTGCGTCCAGGGAGTCCGTGACCACGGTGGTGTCGACGTTGGTGAACGAGCCGTCGCCGTTGTTCATGAGCAAACGATTGGGGTGATTGACGCCGCCGAATCCGTTCGCGGCCGCGATCACCAGATCGACGAACGCGTCGTTGTCGATGTCCCCGAAGGCCGTCCCCCAACCGGAATTGAACATCGACGTTGCCGATGTCGCCGGTGGTGATCTTGGTGAACGTGAATCCGCCGTCGTTGCGATAATAGTTCGATCCGTTCGTGACGGTCTGACTGCCGGAGAGGAATATGTCCAGATCGCCGTCGTTGTCCGCGTCGGCCCAGGTGGTTCCCGAGCGGCTTGACCCTGCGAGTTGACCGACGCGTTCTGCTCGCCGAATGCGCCGCCGCCCAGATTCTTGAACATCGTCGCCTTGCGCACGATGAAGAGATCGAGGAGATCGTCTCCGTCGGCGTCGACCCAGGCGGCGCCGGTGTACGCACCGGAGACCGTGTGCGCGACGATGGGGTTCGTCGAGTCGGTCACCGCCACGAAGTTTTGTGCCGCAACTCGTGACGCGGGATCGAACGCCGGGGTGACGAGAAGAAGGGAAGCCGCCGCGAACGGGGCAAGTCGGGGAATGGGGCGCCTCGAGAGCATCGTGAACCTCCGATGGATGGGGCGAAACCGCCGCACCTCACCGTAGATTCGTGAATGGGGAGCGCCTACTCCCGGAACTGGGGGTTTTGCGCCCAGGCGCGCGAAGAATGCCGCGCCGGCGCTGTGCGCCGCGTTCACACCAAGCGGTCGCGAATCGCCCGCGCCACCGCGGCCGACTTCGAGTGCACCTCGAGCTTCCGGTAGATGTTCTTGATGTGGAAATGGATCGTCTCTTCGGAGATGAAGAGCGCGCGCGCCGCGTCGCCGTAGCTTCGCCCCTGGCAGAGCAGCCCCAGGACCTCGGTCTCGCGCGCGGAGAGCGGCGACTCCTTCGCGCGGCGAAACGACTCCACCACGCGTCGCGCGATCGCCGGGCTCATCGGCGCGCCGCCGCGCCGCACCTCGCGGATCGCGTCCAGGATCCGCTCCGTCTTCGATTCCTTGAGCAGATAGCCCGCGGCGCCGGCGGCGAGCGCGTCGTAGACGTAGGTGTCGT
Organism: uncultured Gemmatimonadales bacterium; assembly: GCA_963725045.1. GTDB lineage: Bacteria > ARS69 > ARS69 > ARS69 > ARS69 > CAVRWY01. Next base: position 38,240 of record CAVRWY010000002.1, on the reverse strand, counting down.
CGGGGTGGACGGTGAGCATCACCACGTCGACGTCGGGGAGCCGCCGGCGAATCTCCGCCGCGCCCTGAATCCCGGACATTCCCGGCAGCACGATGTCCATGAGCACGACGTCGGGGCGCTCGGCGTCCATGGCGGCGAGCGCGGACTCGCAATCGCCGTGGGTGCCGACGCAGCGGAATCCCGGCGATTCGTCGAGAAGCGCGGCGAGCGCGTTGCGAATCTCGGCGTCGTCCTCGACGATGGCGACACGAATCAACGAAGCGTCATTCCCCTGTTGCGGTGCCGAGCCTCCGCGTGAGCGCCACCGTGGTTCCGCTCCCCGGGGTGGAGGCGATGCGGATCATACCGTCGATGCGCTGCGCCCTCCATTCCATGTTGCGGAGCCCCTGTCCGGACGCCGCCGTGGAGCGCATGAAACCGCAGCCGTCGTCCTCCAGGGAAACCGTGTAGCTCTCCTCCAGCACGCCCACGCGAAGCGTCACGTGCCGGCAGCTCGCATGGCGCAGCGAGTTCGTCATCGCTTCCTTGAAGATCGAGAGCAGATTGCGCCGATCCTCCGCGGGCACGCGAATTCCTTCGAACGCGTCGAAGCTCCCTTCGCAGCGAAATTCCACCGCCGTCTGCTCGAAGAGCTGCTCGCCGAAGCGCGAGAGCCGCGCCACCAAGTCCGCGAGCGTGCCGGGCTCCCCGCCCAGGACGCCGAGAAAGTCGCGCGCGTCGTCGGCGAGGCGCCGCGCTTCCTCGCCGATTCGAGCGAGCGCGGCCTGCACATCCTCGGGAATGCGCGTGGACGGACGCGCCGCCAGCTCGCTGAAGAGCCCGATGCGCGCGAGCCGATGCCCCAGCTCGTCGTGGAAGTCGGAGGCGGCGCGGCGGCGCAGGTCTTCGCGCACTTCCTCGCGCGCGCGGGCGACGACCAGCGCATGACGGACGCGCGAGCGCACGCGCAGCCGATGCAAGAGCAGGGCGGCGGCGGCGATCGCCGCGCACACACTCGCGAGAAATGCCGGCGTTCGCCAGAACGGAGGATCCACGCGCACCGCGAGCGCGGCGCCGGCTTCGTTCCACGTTCCGTCCGCGCTCATCCCGCGAACGCGCAGCGTGTAGTTCCCCGGCGGCACCGCGGAGTACGTGGCCGAGCGGCGCGTTCCCGCATCGATCCAGTCGCGGTCGAGTCCTTCCAGTCGATACGAATAGCGCTGCTTCCCGGGACGACGGAAGTCGAGCGCGGCGAACTCCACCGAGAACACGCGCTCCTTCGGCGAAAGCCGCAGCTCGCGCGCGAACGCGGGGTCGCTCCACGCCGGCGTGGCGCGCCCCGCCACCGAGAGCTTGGTGAGTGCGACCGGCGGCGCCCAGTCGCTTTCGTGAAGCGCGTCGGGATGGAACGCGTTGTAACCTTCCACACCGCCGAACGCGAGCGTTCCGTCGCGAAGCCGCCAGGCCGATCGCGGAAAGAAGAGATTGCTCTGCAGTCCGTCGGCCACGTCATAGCTCGCGAAGCGCCGCGACACCGGATCGAAGCGCGCGAGCCCGAGCTGCGTGCCGAGCCAGAGCATGCCGCGGGCATCTTCCAGAATCGAAACGACGACCGGATTCACGAGACCGTCGCGTTCGCGCACGTGATGGAACGAGGCGCTCGCTTCGTCCCAGCGCTCGAGTCCGCCCGCCGTTCCCAGCCAGAGCGTGCCGGCAGCGCTCTCATGCATCGCGTACACGTAGTTGTTCACCAGCGACGACGGATCGTGCACGTCCAATCGAAACCGAGTGAACGCGGCACGGCCGGGGTCGAGACGCGCGATCCCGCCGTATGTCCCGACCCACAGGCGATGCTGGCGATCCTCGAACAGCGACAGCACCGTCTCGTCGATGAGACTCGTGCTGTCCGCGGCATCGTGGTGGTACGCGGCGAGAGGCTGGCCTTGCGCATCGTGGCGATGCAATCCGCCGGCGGAGCCGACCCACAGTTCACCCGGCGTGATCGATGAGGAGCGCGCTGGCATCGCGCACCCGGGTGCTGTCGCTGGCCACCGGAAACACATTGAAGCGGTCGCGCCCCGGATCGCGCCGGCAGAGTCCGGTGGGTCCACCGATCCACAGCGCGCCGTCACGGGCGAGCGCGAACGCGCGTGCGGGCCCGGGAAGCGGCGTGTCGTCGCCGGGGCCCGCCACATAGAGATGAGCGGCGCCGGCCGACACCGTCGCGGCGCACGAGTCCGGCGAGGGTCCCGATCCAGAATGTGCCGCGGTCATCTTCGCAGAGCGCGAGAACGCGGCGGCGATTCTCGTCGGCCGGCGCGAAATCGCGCCCATAACGCGGAATGCTCCGCCCCGCAGGAACCAGCCGGTCGAGCCCCGCCTCGTAGCAGCTCGCCCACAACACTCCCGATTGATCGCGGCACATCGCCACCACGGATGCGCCGCGCAGCGACGCGGGATTCGCCGGATCGTGCGTGGACCGCGACCACGTTTGCGTGCGCGGATCGTGTTGCACGAGCCCCGCGTTCGTCCCGAACCACATCGTGCCGTCGGGATCTTCGTGGATTGCGTTCACGACCGCGGCCTCGGGCCTTTGCCCCCATCCGCTGTCCGGTCCCGCGCGCTTGAATCCGCCGTGCTCGACGCTGCGCACGGCAACGCCGCGCGGCGTCGCGATCCATACATTGCCGGCGCGGTCTTCGAGCAAATCGAGCACGACGTCGGCCGGAAGCGATGCAGAATCTGTAGCCGCGTGCCGGTGATGGACGAAGCGATCGTTCGCGGAATCCAAAGAATCGAGACCGCCGCCGCGAAGCCCCACCCAGAGAGCGCCCGCACGGTCCACGAGCAGCGCACGCGGCGGACTCGGACCGAGGCTCTCGCCGCGATCCGGATCGTGGCGATGCTGCGTCACGCGCCCAGTGTGCGGGTCGACGCGATCCACACCGCGCACCGTCGCCGCCCACACGCCGCCGTCCGGCGTGATGGCGACGTCCCACACGATGCCGTCGGAGAGGCTCGTGGAGTCCGCGCCGCCGGCCAGGATCCGTTCGAAACGCCCTGCCGCGCGATCGTAATGATTGATGCCGCCGCCGTACGTCCCCACCCAAAGATCGCCGTCGGGCTCTTCCGCGATGCAAACCACGTCGTCGCAAGAGAGCGACGTGGAGTCGTAGGGATCGTGGCGAAACGTGACGAACTCGTGTCCGTCGTAGCGCACGAGACCGTGCATCGTTCCGAACCAAAGAAAACCAACGCGGTCTTGATGGATGTCGAAGACGAGGTCGTGCGCGATTCCGGCATCGAACGAAACGTGCTCGAACGCAGCGGGAGATGGGACGAGGAGCATGCACCCATCATCGCCACGACCGCGCGTTCCGGGAACCCCCGGAACAGGGGGTTTCGGAGCGGAGTCGGCGCATCTCCGCGCGAAGCTTCGATTCCGGCGGCATCCGTCGATGGACGGAATGTATCTGCAAACCTTAGGATCGCGGCCGTTCGTGGCGCGCCTCTTGCTCCACGACATGAGGTCCAGACTGTCGATTTCGACAGCCGGGGGTCGGCGACGCCCTGATCGACGGGGAGCCCCGAGCCGTGCCCGCGGCGTTCGAGGAGGTTTCTGATGAATCTTCGCGCCATCGCCATCCTGCTTTCGGGAATCACGCTGGCCGCCGGCACTTCGTCCCACGCCCAGGGGATCAGCTGGGGATTCAAGGGCGGCGTCAACATGGCCAACGTGGGTGTGGATGAAGGAGAGGAGCTCGAGGACTCGCGCATGGGCTTGGCGCTCGGCGGGTTCATGACCATTCCCTTCTCGACGATGTTCGCGCTCCAATGGGAAGCGCTCTACATGCAAAAGGGCGACGCGGAGGAGGTCGACGGGGGCGAGGTGGAAGTGAACCTCGATTACATCGAAGTCCCCGTGCTGTTCACGGCGACGTTCCTCCCGGATGCATCGGTGCATCCCTTCATCTATGCCGGCCCAGCCGTGGCATTCAACGTGGGCGCGGAAGCGGAGCTCTCCGGAGAAGACGACACCGGCGAAGAGCTCTCCTTCGAAGTCGATCTGGAAGACGATGTCGAGACGATCGACTTCGGCATCGCGGTCGGCGGCGGCGTCGAGTTCCCCGTCGGTGGAAATGCACTGGGTCTCGAGGTTCGCTACACGCAAGGGCTCATGGACGTCAATGCCTCCGACGGCGACCCGGAGGACTTCCTCGAAGAAGACACCGAGCTCACGAATCAGGTGCTCTCGATCCTGGCGTCGTTCCGGCTTCTCTGAGAGTACTTCCTTACAATTCCCGAGAAGAATCGGGGGCGGCCGCATGCTTCGCGGCCGCCCCATTTGCATTTTTCGTCCGAGCGATTGGCGGATTCTCCGATCGATGGCAATAGTCGCGAGCGAGCCGGGGTGATGCTCTCGGGAAGGAGTGTTCGCCATGTGGCTCGCGGTGTGGATTCTTTGAAAGGTCACCATCACGCTCGCCGGGATGCGACCTCCAGATCCGATTATTCTCGAGTGGAATCCGCCTTCGATCGCCGAACAGGAGATCATCGCGCTCGCGGACTGCGTCGAGTCGTATTCCGTCGTCACGCGCCTTCCCGGAGTGACTCGCGACGGACCGAATGGAATGAAGACCTTCGTCACCACGTCCTCAGGGACTGGCATCCGCACCAAGGTCCAGGGCAGCAACCTCAGCGAAGCCCAGCGCGACGCCATCACGCAGATCCTTCTTGTCGACTTGGCTTCCAGCCCGCCCGTGCAGCGGATCGCGGCCTGCTCGTTCTGGACGACGCACGGCATCCGATTCTGGCGAGGCGCGGAATTCGTCGACGCGTTCTTCTGCATGGGATGCAACGAGGCGCAGGTCGGGTCGGGGAGCGGCCCAGTCGACTCCGTCGCGGAGCGATTAGAGACCTTGTTCGCAGCGCTGAAATGACTGAAAGGCCCTACGCGTTGGGCTTGGCCATCTTGTCGAATGAGCGCTCCACGAGCTGCTCGAGAACATCCATGTCCACGTCTTCGAGCTTCTTGATGTAGAGACAGGATTTCCCGAGTCGATGCTTGCCGAGCTTCTTCAAGAGCGGCGCGACGCCGTCGAAGCCCCTCATCATGTAGAGCGTAAGCTCGTTCTTGCGTGGCGCGAAACCCACGACGCAGCAATCGCCCTCGTGGCCGCTGTCGTACTTGTAATGATAATTGCCGAAGCCGATGATGCTCTCGCCCCACATCACGGCCTTCTCGCCGGTCACGCGCTTCATCAGATCGAGCACGGTGCGGCATTCCTTGCGCCGGGCCTCGTGGGGGACCGCGTCCAAGAATGCTTTGACGCTGGCTTTCGTGGGTTTCGTCTTGTTCTCGGCCATCGTGACCTCGACGTTGCGATGCGTTCGTACCACGCGCCGCGTGATACGCACTACTTGTCTGCGGTGTCCTCGAAATTCAGCGAATTCTTCGGATCCGCAGGCACGATGCGAAAGAGCGGCTTCGGCTTCGTCTCCGGCTTGTTCTTCGCGAGCGGAGACACCGACTTCGCATCGGGGGCGTTCGGCGGAACCGGTGTTCCCGTGGGGAGCGGCGGCTTCTTCTTGTCGTCGTGGCTCATCGGGTCATCTCCGTGGCTTCGGGAATGAGAAGCCGTGCGCCGGCGAGATCGTCGAGGCAGCCGAGCGCGGCCTCGCGCGCCTCCGGCGGGAACATCGCGACGATTTCCTCGATCGTCTTCTCGCCATCGCAGGATTCGAGAAGATCCGCCGCGGCCGGCGTCAGGCAATGGATCTCGCCGGTCTCCGCGTCGTAAACGAGGGCGGCGTCTTCCGGCATCTCCGGCGCCAGAGTCGCGTCGAAGTGGGCGCGATCCTCATCCTCCACCAAATCCGATTGATAGCGCGGGCGCAGCGCATGCGAATCGATGGACGCGAGACGCGCATCGATGGACGCGCGGTCGAATGCGAGATCGCGCCGCACGATCCGCCCGCGCCGCCGCGGCCTCTGCCCCGCGCGCGCCGACGCCGGCACTTCCAGCACTTCGTCGCGCAGCTTCTCCCAGCTTCCCCACTTCGCGAGATACAGGAAGTAGTGACTCTTCAATTCGTGATAGAGCATGTTCGTGTTCTGGAACACGGGGAAGTGCGAGCGCAGCGCCGACGTGAATTCCAAGTAGGCTTCGCGCGCTTCCTTGCGCGACATCCCGCGCGTGCAATGGAAGTCGTAGTACACCTGCAGATCGGCGTCCGGATCGGGATAGATCTCGTCGATCTCGAACTCGATCCGCCGCGCGAAGATCTCCGAGCGCTCGTCGAGATAGAAGACGCGCACGGAGACTTCTTGGATCGCTTCCTGATGCTCCAGGATGGCGCGCAGCGTGTCCTGCGCTTCTTCCCGCGTCTCCGTCGGAAACCCGACCATCACATAGAGCGTGACCGAGATCCCCGCTTTGCGCACGCGATGCACGAGATCCATCGACGCGTCCGGGTCGATGCCCTTGCACATGGCGTCGAGCACTCGGCGCGACGCGCTCTCGTAACCGAACGCGAGGCGCTTGCATCCGGAGCGCGCCAGGTCGTCGCACACCTCCTGCGTGAACACGTCGTGCTCGAGGCGCGCATCCGCCCACCACGACACGTCCAGCCCGGCGTCCAGGATCGCGCGCGGCAGCGCTTTCGCCATGTTGGGCGGGAGATCCTCGATCGCGAGGTAGAAATGCCGCGTGTTGTACTTCTCGGAGAGCGAGCGCATGTCTTCCACGGTCTGCGCGACGGTGCGCCCCCGATACCCCGGACCGATCACGGTGTAGAGCGTGCAGAACACGCACTTGCCCCAGTAGCAGCCACGCGTGGCCGCGAGCGGCAGCACCAGCTCCGGCGAGAAGTACTTCTCCAACGGCAGCCCGTCGAAGTCCGGCGTGGGAAGCTTCTTGATGTCGAGCGGCTCGCCGCGCGGAGTCGCGCGCACTTCGCCCGCATCGTCGCGATAGATCAAGTTCCCGATCTTGTCGAAGCCGCGCCCCCCGCGCTGCACTTCTTCGCAGAGTCCGAGAAGCGGGCCTTCCCCCTCCAGCATCACGAAGCTGTCGACGAGGCTCCACACCGCCGGCGTCTTCGCCAGCTTCTCCCCGACGTAGGCCAGGAGCCCGCCGCCCAGCGTGATGTGCACTTCCGGCTTCCACTCCTTGATGAGCTTCGCCAGCGTGAGCGTGGGAATCGCCTGGCTCGGGAACGTCACGGAAATTCCGACGAGATCGGGATCGAGCGCGCGCAAGCGCGGCATCGTGACTTCGCGAAAGTATTCGACGAACGGATTCTCGCGCTCGTCGTCGATGGCGGCCACGATCTCGCCGCTCCGCTCGATGCGATGGCGCATCACGAAGCCGTGCGCGGAGAGCCGCGTGGGTGCGTACTCCGCGGAGAAGATCCGCAGCCCCTGCTCCACGGTGCGTCCGGCCCACAAGTATTTCTCGTAGTCGTAGAACTTGTTCCGGTCGCGCAGCACGGACTTCGCTTCGTCGATGCCGCGCACCACGTCGTCGCCGATCGCGTCGATCTCGGAGAGCTTCTGGTAGCGCTCCATCTCCGAGAAGCGCAGCGAAGCCCTGCGATCCAGCGCGGCCAATCCCTCTCCGGCGCGCAAGCGCTCCAGCGAGCGCGCCAGCCGTGCGCCCGACAGGAAATGATCGTACGCGTCGATCGAGGCGTCGATCTGCTCGACCTGCCCCACGCCGTTCGCGCGCAAGTACGCCGCGAGCGACGGCAAGCTCAAGTACGGCTGCGTGAAATGTCCCTGCGGCGGAAAGACGAGCGCGACGTTCACTTCGAGCCCGCCCCCGCCTTCACCGGCGTCGCCGCCGCGTCGCCCCGGCGAACTTCCATCAAGCGATTGAGACCCGGCGACGTCGGCTGCGAAGACTTCCCGTCGGGCCAGATCACGAACATTTCGTCGATGGTGGCGACATCTCCCAGGCCGAAATGGAGGAGCGGAGAGTTCGCCGAATACAATCCGTCGTTGGTGCGCAGGATTCTCGTGAACGTGCGGCGGCCGGCGGTGACGCGCATGACGGAGCCGATCGCCTCGCGATTCGCGCCCGGGCCGATGAGCCGCACTGCGATCCATTTGCCCTGGCGCTCGGTGCGATTCTCCAGGAGCCGCGGGCGCTCTCCGATGTCCACGACGAGTGCGTCGATGTCGCCGTCGCTGTCCGGATCGGCGAACGCCACTCCGCGTGCGCTGCGCAAAGGAGCGAGCCCCGGACCGGCTTTTTCAGTCACGTCCACGTAGCTGGTCACGCCGTCCAGCCCGCGGACCGCTTCGTAGAGCTGCGTGGGCATGAGCCAGTCGCTCATCCCGATCTCCTTCGCCTGCGGATACACGTGTCCGTTCGCGACCAGGAGATCCAGATCGCCGTCCAGATCCGCGTCGAAGAATCCGCCGCCCCAACCGAGCTTGTCCATCGACGGCGCGGCCAGTCCGCGCTCGGCGGCTTCGTCCTTGAACGAGCCGGCGCCGTCGTTCACGTGCAGGGAGTTCGCTTCCAGATCGAAGTTCGAGCGAAACACGTCGATGTCGCCGTCCAAGTCGTAGTCGTCGACCATGAGACCCATCGCGCCCGTGGGCTTGCCGTCGAAGTTGAGCGCGAAACCGCGTTCCATGGCCTCATCCGAAAATGTCCCGTCGCCGCGATTCAAGAAAAGGTTGGCGGGCTGGAGATCGTTCGCGACCATGATGTCGGCGCGATTGTCGCCATTGATGTCGGCGAACACGACCGCGTATGAGCACAGCGGCTTCTCGAGTGCGAGGTTGGCCTTGGCGGTCGCTTCGCGAAAGTGCCCCTTGCCGTCGCCGTAGTAGAAGAAGTCCGGCGCGCCGGCATTGAAGCCGCGCTTGTTCTCCTCTTCCGGTCCCCATCCGACCTCGACGCCGTTGATCACGTTGCGCTTTCCGCCGTCCGGCGGATTCTCGAGATCGAACATGCAGTAGTTGGCGACGTAGAGATCGAGCGCGCCGTCTTGGTTCGCGTCTCCGAACGCGGCGCTCGCGCCCCACAAGGGACAGCCGAGGCCGGCTTCCTTGGTCGCGTCGACGAAGCGGCCGCCGTCGTTGCGCAGAAACACGTCGTCGCCGAAGCAGGCGAGATAGATGTCCGGATCGCCGTCGCCTTCCACGTCGGCGGTGGCGATTCCGTTGATCCAATCCGTGCGACCCGCGCCGGTCGCCTGGGTCACGTCGGTGAAGCGCAGCGCGGTCTTCGCATCCTTGGGCAGCGGTCCCTTGCGCGTGTCGTTGCGATAGAGACGGCTTCCGCTGGACGGCACGACTTCGAGGCGGCGCCCGTCTTCCACATAGCGCAAGCCCGCGCCGTTGCCGACGAAGAGATCCACGTCGGAGTCGCCGTCGTAGTCCAACCACGCGGCGCCGCAGCCGTTGCTCTCGGGGATGTACCAACGGCGCGGGTCGCCCGACACGTTCACGATGTCGATGCCCGCTTCCGCGGCGACGTCGACGAACTCGAAGGCCAGCGAAGAAGAGCCAAGGGACGCGACCAGGGGAATCGCGACGAGGAACGGGTGCAAGGATGTGCGGATCATGCGCGAAAAACTAGCAGCGCGCCCCGCGCGGGTCAATCGACGCCGAAATCTCCGCGCGAACGCCGTCGCTTGCGCTCCGAGGTTTGGCGCTTCTCCTCCAGTCGGCGGGCTTTTGCGGCCCGGGACGGCTTCGTTTTCCGGCGCGGTTTGGGCTTCTCCAGGGCACGCCGGACGAGCTCGGCCAGCTTGGCGAGGGCGTCGTCCTTGTTCTTCTCCTGCGTACGGTAGCGCTGGGAGTCGATCCGCAGGAACCCCTCCTGGGTCATGCGCCGGCCCGCCAGGCGAATCAGCCGCTCCTTGACGTCCTCCGGGAGCACCGCGGAGCCCCGTACGTCGAAGCGCAGCTGGACCGCGGTGGCCACCTTATTGACGTTCTGTCCCCCGGGCCCCGACGCCCGGACGAACTCCAGCTCGATTTCCTCGTCCGGAATCGAGATCCCGGGCGTCACCGGAAGCACGCGCGCACCTTGCCTTCCTTGGGATCCACTTGGCTCTTTTGAGCAGGACCCGACGCATTTTTTCTCGTCTTTTCCCGGATCCCGCTCAAGCCGCCCCCCCCAAAGGCCGATCAATCCCAGGACGCGGCCCGTCTGTCGAATGACAGGACGGCGCACCCGACGCGCTCCGGCCGAACCCCGGACGCGCAAGCAAAGGAGAAATGGATGAATCGCGCAATGGTCATGACCGCCCTGTTGAGCCTGGCCCTCGTCGCGAGCGGCCCGGTTTGGGCGGCTGAGGATATCTACGGCGGAATCAAGGGTGGCGTGAACTTCGCGAACAACAATTCAGATCCGGACGACACGGAGCTGGAAGATTCGCGGACCGGAATGTCGTTCGGCGGATACGTCGGAATTCCGGTGAACCCGACGTTCGCGGTTCAGCCCGAGGCCCTCTTCACGATGAAGGGTGACAGCGAGGAAGCGGACGGCACCAGCGTGTCCACCAAGCTGAACTACATCGAAGTGCCGGTTCTCGCGCGCGCCCAGTTCATGCACGACGCCTCGGCCCGTCCGTCGATCTACGCAGGCCCGACGGTCGGTTTCAACATCTCCGCGGATGCGGAAGTGGACGACGGCACGGGTGCGGTCGAAGCGGACATCAAGGACAGCGTGAATCCCATCGACTTCGGAATGGCGATCGGCGGCGGACTCGAGATTCCGTTCTCGAACGGAAAGAACTCGGTCGGCCTCGATGTGCGCTACACGATGGGTCTGAACAACATCAACGACGCCGAGGGCTCGGACACGGACGTCACGAACAGCGCGTTCCAGATCATGGGATCTGTGGGCCTGTTCTAGATTTCTTCGAATGGATGCGGGGGCCGTTCGCTTAAGGGCGGCACCCGCGAATTCGAGAAGGGCCGGGGCGATTCAGCCTCCGGCCCTTTTCGTTTTCACTCGCCGTATCGTTCTCCCAGCATGGCGCAGAGATCCTCGAGCGCCTCGGCGTCCTCGAGCGTGAATGCGGCGGGATCGTTGGAGTCGATGTCCAGAACCGCGAACACCGAGCCGTCGCGGCGGAGCACGGGGACGACGATTTCCGAGACCGTGCGGGAGTCGCACGCAATGTGGTCGGGGAAATCTTCCACGTCGTTCACGAGCTGCGTCGTCTTCGTGCGCGCGGCTGCGCCGCACACGCCGCGATCGAAGCCGATGCGCAGGCACCCGTGCGTACCCTGATAGGGGCCGATCACGAGCGTGCGGTCGTCCTTCGCGCGGTAGAACCCGGTCCAGTGATAATGGTCGAAAGAAAAATGGAGCTCGCACGCCACGGTCGCCATCGCTGCGACCCAGTCGTCCTCGCCCTCCAACAGCGCGTCGATGCGCTCGCGAGCATCACGATAAACCGCTTCCCGCGAGATCGCTTCTTTGTCTCGAGTTGCAGAGATTGACACGGACCTCCTCCAGTCGGATGGTCGTCCCGCCGATTCGGAAGACGGGAGATACGACGCGGGCATTCTAGAGACCCCCGATCGCCCATGTCCAGGAGGGCCCATGTCCGAGACCCACGATTCTCGCTCCGAATCACGTGAGATCGCCGAGGCTTCCCGGGAAACCGAGTGGACTTCGGCGAGTTTCGCCGCCGATCTCTTCCTCGGGAACTTCCGCGACGATCTGGTCCTCGACTTTCCGGAACAGGATCCGATCGACCGCGCCGAGGGCGATCTGTTCCTTTCCCGGCTGGAAGAGTTCTTGCGAGAGCGCATCGACGCCGCCGCGATCGATCGGGAAGGCAAGATTCCGCAGAGCGTGATCGACGGGCTCGTCTCGCTGGGCGCCTTCGGCATGAAGATTCCGCTCGAATACGGCGGGCTCGGGCTCTCGCAGCTCAACTACAACCGCGCGGTCGCGCTGGTGGCGAGCCACTGCGCCTCCACCGCGGTGTGGCTCTCCGCGCACCAGTCGATCGGCGTGCCGCAGCCGCTCAAGCTCTTCGGAACCGAAGAGCAGAAGAAGAAGTGGCTCCCGCGTCTCGCCAAGGGTGCGATCTCCGGCTTCGCGCTCACCGAGCCCGAAGTCGGCAGCGATCCCGCGAACATGGCGACCACGGCGGTGCTCTCCGACGACGGCCGCGAGTGGATCCTGAACGGCACGAAGCTCTGGTGCACGAACGGGCTCGTCGCCGACGTCCTGATCGTGATGGCCCGCACGCCTTCGGTGATGGAGGGCGGGCGCGAGAAGAAGAAGATCTCGGCGTTCCTCGTGGAAATGGATCGTCCGGGAATCGAGCGCACCCACCGCTGCCGCTTCCTGGGGCTCCGCGGCATCGAGAACGGCGTGCTGCGCTTCACGAACGTGCGCATTCCCCGCGAAAACCTCCTGGGCGATGAGGGACGCGGGCTCAAGATCGCGCTGGTCACGCTGAACACGGGGCGGCTCACGCTCCCGGCTGCGGCGACGGGCGCCTCCAAGCAGTGCCTATGGATCGCGCGGCGCTGGGCCGCGGAGCGCGCGCAGTGGGGCGCGGTCGTGGGCAAACACGAAGCCGTGGGCGTGCGCCTCGCGTGGATGGCCTCGCACGTGTTCGCGATGGAAGCGGTCTCCGACTACGCGTCGGGGCTGGCCGCGAAGGGCAATGTCGATGTGCGGCTCGAAGCGGCGATGGCCAAGCTGTTCTGCTCGGAGCTTTCGGTCGCGATCGCCGACGCCACGCTTCAAATTCGCGGCGGACGCGGCTACGAGAACGAGGAGTCGCTGCGCGGGCGCGGCGAACGGCCGTATCCGGTCGAGCGCATCGTGCGCGACATGCGCATCAACACGATCGTCGAGGGCACGACCGACATCATGCATCTCTTCATCGCGCGGGAAGCGCTCGATCCGCACTTGAAGAAGGCGGGCGCGCTCGTGGAGAAGGGTTCCACGCCGGAGGCGAAGCGCAAGTCCTTGATGTCGGCGATGGCGTTCTACCCCGGCTGGTATCTCACGCGCTGGCTTCCGGCGTGGCGCCCCACAGCCCGCGGGTGTGCCGCGCGAGCTCGCCGGGCACCTCGCGTTCGCGCGCGGCGGATCCCGCCGGCTGGCGCGCTCGCTCTTCCACTCGATGGTCGCGAACGGCCCCGCACTCGAGCGGCGCCAGGCCACGTTGGCGCGCTTCGTGGACATCGGCACTGATCTCTTCGCCATGGCCGCGACGATCTCGCGCGCGGCATCGCGCGCCAGGGCGGGCGGCGACGACGGCGGCGCGATCGAGCTGGCCGACCACTTCTGCCGCTGCGCGCGGCGGCGCATCGACGCGGCGTTTCACGCGGTCGGCTCGAACGACGATCGGAGTGGGCGCCACATCGCGGGCGGTGCGCTCGAAGGGCGCTACGGCTGGCTGGAAGAAGGGATCGTGCGCGCGGGAGAGGAGGGTGCGGACTCGCGACCTGGGGGAAGGAGCGGTGCGATGCCTTCGTATCACTCCGCCGTCCCAACGCGGACGGCGACGCCGAGCCCACTGCCGCGATCGTCGTAGCTACTTCCGGCCGATGGAGTTTTCCCAGCCGAGCACGACGGTGAAGCTCTGCGGAGCATTGTCGTCCACGGCGACGTTCAGGAGAAAGCGCTGTCCATCCGCCGACGCATCGAAGCGATTGCGGTTGACGCCTTCTTGGTTCATCGCTCGAGAGAACAATCGCTGCGGAACTCCCGCCTCGAACGTGTCGCCGAACGTAATCGGAACCGACATGATGTCGGCATCTCCCCGAGCGTAGAACAACTCCTGGCCGTCGCGGCGCCAACAAGGCTGCGACCCTCCGTCGGAGGAAATCTGCCACTTGCCGCCACGCTCCGGAAAGGACTCCACGTAGACTTCGTCGCGCCCGGATTCGTCGGAGACGTACGCGATCCAGCGGCCGTCCGGAGAGAAGCGCGGAGACCACTCGCTGAACTCGCCGGCGACGTAGGGAATGGGTTTCTCCGGCGGCGTGAGGGACATCACCATGACATTCCCTTCGGTCGCATTGAAGGACGTGAACCCGAGCCACTTTCCATCTTGTGACCAATCGTGGGGACCGCTGGCCTCGCCGCTCTCGTAAACGGAGTCCGGCCGCCCTCCGCCGTTCGCGGAAGTCTTCGCGATGCTGAATCCCCCGACGCCTTCGATGGCATACGCGACCGAGCGGCCGTCCGGCGACCACACCGGCCAAAGCTCGTCTCGATCCGGAGCGAAGGTGATCCTGGTGGAGACTTGCCGGCGGGCGTCCCAAACGTAGACGTTGTCATCGAACGCCTGCGGATCGCGCGCGCCGTACGCGATCCGCGAGCCGTCGGGAGAAATCTGAAAGTCTCGATAGAATCCCTCCGCGCCGACCTGCTCGACTTTCTTTCCCGTCCGATCGAACCACACGAGCGCACACCTTCGACCACCGCCCGATACGGTGTATGCGATCGAACCCGCGTTGGAGCAGGAGAAATGCGCGGTGTTGAACGATGTCCCTTCGATCTCCGAAGCGGCTGGGAAAGGATCTCCTTTCATTTCCAACCGCTTGGCGTCGAATTTCCGCGCCATGAGCGTGTTGTTGTCCGCGTACAAGATGAAGCCGGGAGGAATGTACGCGCCCCGGTCCAGCGTGGGCATGAGCTCCTTGATCTCCGAAGATCCCAGACGCCCGACGCAGAGACGAGAATTGGCGTCGGTCTTGCCCGGAGCGAAGAAGAGGAAGTGTTCCCCGTCAGGAAGAAAGTACGGCCAGGTGTGCATCGTGTGACGCTCGTGGTCCACCGAGGTCACTCCCGAGACGGCTCCTCCCGATGCGCTGACCTGGCGAATCGAGTCTCCCCATCCCCCATCGAAGACGATGACGTCTTTCGCCCCCCAAGACCCGTCGGATCCACCGCGCACATCGCAGATCAACTGAGTGGGGCCGCCGGAGGTGGCGATCCTCTTCAATTGCTGACCGACGAAAAACGCGAGGAAGCGGCTGTCGGGCGACCAGAACGGGCGCCCGGCGTCCTCCGTTCCGGCGAGAGGATGCGCGGTCAAGCTTCCGAGCGGGCGAAGCCAGACTCTGGAAACTCCGGTCGAGTCCGCCGCGCGGAACGCGAGCGTTCGCCCGTCGGGCGAGAGGGCCGGCCAATTGATTCCCGTCGTCCCGGGAGCCTGCGGCACGGAGAACACGACGGCTTGCGGGGAAGGCGCGCTGCGGCGCGGGATGAGCGCGAGCGCGGACAGCAAGACGATCCCGGCAATGCCGGCGGCGATCCATGCAGGATGCATTCGACGGCGAGCGGGCGCGGCGATCGGCGCGGTCGGGGGCGAGTAGGGGAACGCGGCGGACGTGCCGGACGCGGACATGGGCCCAGTCGCGGTGGTCGGTGCATACGCGGGCGCAGACATGCCTGAGCTCGCCAGCGAGGCCGGCGAACCACCGCCCTGCGCGATCCACTCCAGCTCGTGCATCAAGTCGCGCGCGGTCTGCCAACGGTCGTCGGGATCTTTCGCGAGACAGCGCTTCACCACGCGGGAAAGTGCCGGCGGCGACATCGGCGCGAGCTCGCCGAGCGAGCGCGGCTCGTCGCGCATCACCGCGCTGATCACGCTCGCCGCGGTCTTCCCGTCGAACGCGCGCTGTCCCGTCGCCATCTCGTAGAGCACGCAGCCCAGAGCCCACAGATCGGCGCGCGCATCCGCTTCCTTCCCCTCGAGCTGCTCGGGCGCCATGTATTGCAGCGTGCCGATGATGGTGCCGCGCGCGGTGAGCGGCTTGGTCATCGACGGCGATTGCGTGAGGTCGGATGCGTCCGCGGCGTGCGCGGTGGCGCGCGCCAGACCGAAGTCCATGAGCTTCGCGCCGGACTTCGTGAGCATGATGTTTCCCGGCTTCAGATCACGATGCACGATTCCGGCGCGATGCGCACGGTCGAGCGCGCCGGCGATCTCCACCGCAAGCTTCAGCATTGCATCCACCGGAAGCGGGCCCTTGGTGATGCGATCCGCCAGGGTCTCGCCCTCGACCAGCTCCATGACGATGTAATCGGTTTCACCTTCGCGCCCGATGTCGTGGAGCACGCAGATGTGCGCGTGGTTCAGCGCTGCGACGGCGCGCGCTTCACGCTCGAAGCGAGCGCGAACGTCGGGCGTCGCGGAAAGATGTGCGGCGAGGACTTTGACGGCGACGTCGCGGGAAAGGCGCGAATCGCGGGCCCGATAGACCTCGCCCATGCCGCCGGCCCCGAGCAGGGCGACGATTTCGTAGGGGCCGAGACGGGATCCGGGGATGAGGGGCATCCTGTTAAATTAGCCGATCCGCCGGACTCCGCCTACTGCGAAGCCGATCGAGTAGAATGCTCGCCGAGTCGATTGTCGCGGCCCGCACGAAAGAGGTTTCATGTCTGAATGGATGCTTTTTGTATGTGGCGCAATCGTCACACTCCTCGGACTGCTTGCTGTGGTGCTCGTTCTTGGAAAGAGCGAGGGCGACGACGAGAAGAGGGAATCGAATCGAATTCTCGACCGTGCCAGGCGGCTTGGCAGACGTTTCAGGACGAGAACACCCCGGTAGCCGAGATCGGGCGCAAAGATTGCGGGATGCGATCGTCGGAGAGTTCTGTCATGATCCCTGAGCCCCATCCGTTCGGAGGAGCGGCTCCAGGACGCAATCCACCGGTGAGGTGAAACATGCGTGCGCTGGTTCTGCTTCTTTGCATCTGCTGTTTTTCCGTGCGTGCTCACGCCGACGATTGGACCGCGGTTCCGCTCGGCACCACTTCCGATCTCTACGCGATCTCGAATACGCCTCTCTCCAACCATTGGGTCGTCGGTGCAAACGGGTTCGCCGCACGATCGAACGCCGACCGTACGGGATGGACCATCCAGAATCCCCAAACCAACGCTGATCTGTACTCGGTCGATGAACCGTCAGGTTCTGAAGTCTGGATGGGGGGCGGCACAGGCGTGGTGCGGATGTGGCTCTACGCGGGATGGTTCAACCGAGATCTTCCCAGTCAGGACAGCTTCAGGTTGTTTACCCGCCAAGGCGCCAAATGCATGGCTGTAGGGGCTGGTGGGGAGATGATTCGATGGGCCGGCGGTTTTTGGAGCGCGATCGAGAGCGGCGTGACGGTCGATCTGAACGCCGGCGCCGGGATGCCCAGCGGTCTCTCGTGGGTCGTCGGAAACGGCGGCACGATCATCAAGTCGACCGATGGAAACGTTTGGAACCAGATCGCGAGCGGGACGACGGCCGATCTCTATGGCATCGCGGAATTGGATCTCACGAACCTCTATGCCGTCGGCGAGGTTGGCACCATCTTGAGGAGCACGGACGCAGGCGCAAGTTGGAGCCCGCGGCAGAGCGGAACGACACGGACTCTCCGCGCCATCAGCATCAGCAAGTCCGGCAGTCACACTCACCTCATCGCCGTCGGCCTCCAGGGCACGGTTCTCAAGAGCACGGATTCCGGCGACTCCTGGTGCCCTCTCAATGTCACCACCGCCGATCTCTACGCCGCCGAGGCCTTTACCAACACGGAGCTTTACGTTGCCGGTGCCGGCGGTCTGCTTTTGCGGACGACCAACGGCGGCGGATCCTGTGGAGCGGCCACCGGAGTGGAGATTCACGTCCCCACCACGCTCTCGATCCTCGGCCCATTCCCGCAGCCGAGCACGGACGTCGCGATGTTTCGCATCTCGGCCGATTCCGGAGGATCGTTCCAAATGGCCATCTTCGATGTAACGGGGCGGCGGATACTCGATCTCCCCGAGTGGCGCGCCACGTCTGCCGGCGAGACCGTGATCACGCTCGACACGCGCGACTTGGTCGCCGGAGTGTACTTTCTCCGAGTGCGCGGCGATGGACTCGAGGCTTCACGGCGACTGGTCATTGCGCGGTGAGGCGCCGCCCGCTACGCCCCTGAACCGTGCCGGGGAACAGGCTCCCACGCTACTTACGCGGGAGCCTGTTTCGGGCCTTAGCTTTCGAGTCGAATTGTCTCGTTGTCGATGAAGTGGTTCGATCCGTTGAGGTCGTCCGTGGGCTCCACGAAGTACTCGATGACGTTGCGCACGAAACGATTTTCCGCCGCGCCTTTTTTCAGTTGAATTCCCGTGTCGAAGCGCGACAGAAAATTGCGGCGCACGAGATCGTGATGCGGGCCCCTGTCGCCTTCTCGATCCGCAGGGTTGTAACAAACGGCCAGAAGACCGTGCTCGCCGCCCACCGCCTGGTTGCGGCTGAGGAGATTCCCGGTGCTGTCCCCGCCGCGGACGAAGTATCCGAGATTGACGAGCTGCGCCCAATCTCCGAACAGCACATTGTGGGAGCTGTTGATCAGAAGAAACCCGACTTGGGGAGGAATCGTCGGAGGATCGGCGGGCTCGTCCGCGCCCTGCACGATGATCCCGGAGACGCCGCAAAGAGTCGCGCCCTCCAGAGCCACTCCCACACCGAAATTGTCCACGATCCCCTTTCCGACGAAGACGTGCCTCGAATCTTCGATGACGATGGCGCGTCCGCTCTTGCTGCCGGGTCCGGTAATCGTGTTCTTGTGGAGATCCATCCAAACGAAGTTGGCGCGGATCACGATTCCGTCGCCGCTCGACACCTTGAAATCTTCGACGACTCGGTACACTCCCGGAAGCGTAATGACCGTCGGTCCGGTGATGGGGTCGAAGCCTCCCCTCAGGGTTTCGAGGGTTTGCATTTCATGTAGCAATTCTTCCTCGCCCATCCCCCCATCGGACATTTCCATCGAGCGCATCCGCTCCATGGTCTCGCGGAAGTGAGTCTCGTAGGCGGTGCCGGGGGACTCATCGGAGGAAGAATCTACATTTGGGGAGGTGCTGTCGGAGCATCCGGACAAGAGAGCCGACAGAGCGATCAATGCAACAAGGGGCCAGCTTCGGTGCAGAAGCGCATGTTGCTCAGGATTCGATTGCATGAGCTCCTCCTGATGACAGTATTCGGGTGGCCCATCCGGCCGTCGACGAACACTGTGACCGGAGGATCCACAGGAGGGTATCGTCGCAAGAAGCGTGACAGTTTAGAGCGTGCAGCGATGGTGCGCCTCAGCGCACCGTGCTCGGCACCGAGAACACGCGAATCGCGACGTTTTTGCGAAGCTCGGGATCCTTTTCGATCCGTCGGCGCAGCTCTTCCACGATTTCGTCCGGACGCGATGGCGCGCCCGCGCTTGGCGGCGCCGCGGAGGCCCGGCCGACTCCGCGCAACACCGAAGAGATGGCGGCGGGAGGCAACGTGCCCTCCCCTTCGACCACCACCTCCGGGATCTGGCGCGCGAGTCTCTCGAATTCGTCGAGGCGGTCGCGGCTCGCCACCACCGCAAAGTGCTCGCGACCCCCGGCGCTCGAGACTTCCCAGGCGAACGGCTCACCGCCCACCGGGCCGGGAAGGCGATGGCCAGCACCGGCGCTGAGCGGATTACGAAGCTCGGAGTCGCGCATCGGGAAGAGAAGATACGCGCGGCCTTGCTCGTCCCAGTTGATCACATAGACGAACACATCGTTCGGCGAGTCCAGTGTGAGCATCAAGCGATCGCCGAGCGCCACTTCGCTCGCGGGTGCCCACTCCGCGCCAGCGTGCGCGCGCAAGAGCGCCGCATCGATCGCCAGCGGCGCGGGCCGCCCGAGCACTCCCCAAATGAGCGCCGCCGCGGCGGCCAACGCGGCGGCTCCACCGGCGATCCATCCGCGGTGCCGGGGCAGCGTCGCGCGCGCGAGTCCGGACGCCGGTTTCGTGGTGCCGTTGCTCAGAAGGGCGAGCCATTCGCGCGCCGATCGATGCCGTCGCGCCGGGTCGCCGTCGAGCGCTTTGTCGATCGATGTCGCCAGCTCGGAAGAAAGGTCGGGCCGCAGCTTCGCGAGGCGGGTACGGCGTCCTGCTTTGTGCGCCGCTTGCAATGATGCAGCGCTGGCCGCCTCCACCGGGAATTCCCCGGTCGCGAGCTGGAAGAGAATCACCCCGAGCGCGTAGAGATCCGTGCCCGGCGTGGCCGCGCCGCCGCGGAAGAGCTCCGGCGCGGCATACCGCGGTGTTCCCGCGAATTGCGTGCGCCGGTCTTCGCCGAGCCCGGTGCGCAGCGCACCGCATCCGAAATCCGCGACCACGATGCGTCCGGATTTCTCGACCAGAATATTTTCCGGCTTCAAATCACGATGCAGGAGGTGCGCCTCGTGAATCGCTCCGAGCGCTCCCAAAAGCGAGCGCGCGACGTCCCGAAGGCGATCCTCGGACAGAGGCGCTTCGTCGCGCGCCAAGTCGCGCAGCGTGAGTCCATCGACGTACTCCATCCACACACCCACGTGCCCCGCCACGCGATCCACCCCGTACACGCGGGCCACGTGATCGTGCCGCACGCGCGCCAGCATGCGCGCTTCGCGGAGCGCTTCGTCGTCGGTGGCGAACGCCGCGGGAATGAGCTTCACGGCGACGTCGATGGAAAGCCGCGGATCCCACGCGCGATGCACTTCGCCATATGCGCCCTCGCCGATCTTTTCGAGCAGCGTGAGGTGCGCCCAAGTCCTGCGCGGCGCGGCCGGCGGCAGCGAAGCGGGATCGTCGGCGCCAGCGGGCCGGTCGTTCGTCGCGAGATCCACGCGCGAGAGCGGCGCACCCAAACCGGCGACTTGCCGCAGGGCGCGCAGGCTTTCGAGAAATGCCTTCTCCTCCTTCGACGACGTGCGCTCTAGCTCGTTCCAGTCGAGCTCCTGGCGATTGCTCACCGCGTCGATCCAGCGGTCGCGGTCGTCATTCATCGCGAATTCCTCGCATGGACTCGGCGAGCTTTCGAATGGAGCGGTTGACCAACATGCGCACCGCATCCGCGGACGGCTTGCCGATCGACTCCGCGATCTCCGCGTAGCTGAACCCCAGCTCGATGCGCGCGATCACCGCTTCCTGCGCATCGGGCTCGAGCTCGGCGAGCGCTTTCTCGTAGCGCTCGATCGTCTCGCGGCCGATCGCCTGCTCGAGCGGGGACGCCGCGTCGCGATAGTCTTCGCGAAATTTGTCGGCCTTCTCTTCCTTGCGTTTCGCGCGCCGGATCTCGTCGCCGATCCGATTCAGGATCGCGCGGCGCAAATAGCCCAAGAACGAGCCCGGCGCCTGCGGCTCGAACGACTCGAGCCGGCGAATCGAATTGATCACTGCTTCCTGCACGAGGTCGTCGGTGTCGAGAAGATCGCGCGCGAAGTGCGGGAGCCGGCCCGAAGCCCAGTGCCGGAGCCGAGGAAGGTAGCGCTGCAGGAGGAGCTGGAGCGCCGCCGAGTCTCCGTGGCGGGCGCGCTCGACGAGGCTCGCCGTCGTCCCCTGAGAGTCGAACGTCATTCCACCGCCCCTCCACACGGGCCCCGGCCCGATGTGCCGACGGCGGAGTATAGGCCAGGCGCTGGATCACGGCGGTCTCCCCCTTCCGAACCGAGAACGAACGGGGGCGGCGGGAGCGAACGGGTGTGGAGAGCGAAAGGGAGGCGCCGGTCGAGCTTCTTGCACAGCCTTGGCGATTCCGACGCTTGGAAGGGACGTCGGCGCATGCATCCGCGATGGCCGCGAGCCGTTACCCGGGAGGGGCATTCCATGAATCCGATCCGCTGTCTCATTGCTCTGATTTCCGCCGGCGTGTGGGCCGGGATCGCCGACACGTCCGTCTTGGACGCGGCGGAAGCTTCCACGACGAACGAAGACTGGCAGTCGGAAGTCTTTTCGCGCCTCGAACAGGCCGAGTACCACGCCTCGCAGCTCGAGGACGGCCTTCAAGCGCCGAACCGCGCGCAGAGTCTCCGCACATATTTTCGTGCGGGCGGCATCGATGTGGTGCCGCGGCAGGCGAACGCGAAAGAGGCCGCGAAATGGCAATTTGCGTGGCGGACTTCGAAGTGGGGACGCGAAGGACAGCTCACGGCGGTGAGCGCCGCCTCGGGCGAGCCTCGCGCCGAAGGGGCGCGCGTGACGTATTCCTACGAAGGCTTCGACGAATGGTATGAAAACAAGAAGGAAGGACTCGAGCAGGGGTTCACGGTCCATGAGCGCCCCGCCGGCGCGGGACCGCTGGTCATCTCGGGACGAATCGACGGTGGATTGCGTCCGACCCTCTCGTCCCCCGATGGCGCCGTCGATCTTCTCGACGAACACGGCTCACGCGCGCTTCGCTACGGCGAGCTTCACGTGTGGGATGCGCACGGAACGGAGCTGGCGTCGCGTCTCACCGTGAACGATCTGGAAATTGCGATTGTGATCGACGACACGGGCGCCGAGTATCCACTCACGATCGATCCTCTGATGACGTCACCTGCGTGGACCGCGGAGGGCGTTCAGGCAACGGCGAACTTCGGATACTCCGTGGCGACCGCGGGCGATGTGAATGGCGACGGGTTCTCCGACGTGATCGTCGGTGCGTGGAAGTGGGACAACGGCCACACCAACGAAGGGGGTGCGTCCGTCTATCTCGGTTCCCCCAACGGGCTCAGTATCAATCCGTCCTGGACCGCCGAGGGAGAGCAAGCGAACGCGAACTTCGGCACCTCGGTGGCCTCGGCCGGCGACGTGAATGGCGACGGCTTCTCCGACGTCATCGTCGGGGCCCCTTTCTATGCGGCGACGGCGAACAACAAGGGCCGCGCTTTCATGTACCTCGGCTCCGCATCCGGCCTCGCGGCCACGCCGGCATGGACCGTCGACGGCGGCCCGGCTTCCGACCTCGGGCGATCGGTCGCCGCCGCCGGCGATGTCAACGGCGACGGCTTTTCCGATGTCATCGTCGGTGCCTGGCAGGCGAACAATGGTCATGCCGGCGAAGGCCAGGCGTTCGTGTATCACGGATCGGCGTCCGGTCTGGCATCGACGCCGTCGTGGACCGGCGAGAGCAATCAAGCATTTGCGTTCTACGGCTGGTCGGTGGCCACCGCGGGCGACGTCAACGCCGACGGATTCGCGGACGTGATCGTCGGTGCGATAAGCTACGACAACGGCCAGACGGACGAAGGGCGCGCCTTCGTGTATCACGGCTCTGCGTCCGGACTCGCGCTGACTCCGGCGTGGACCGGCGAGAGCGACCAGGCCAGCGCATCCTACGGCTGGTCCGTCGCCACTGCGGGCGACATCGACGGCGACGGCTACTGCGATGTCATCGTCGGAGCGATCAGCTATGACAACGGCCAAGAGAGCGAGGGACGCGCGTACGTCTACGGCGGATCCCCGTTGGGACTCGCCGCAACGCCCGAATTGACCTTGGAATCCAATCAGGCGAGCGCGGAGTTCGGGGTTTCCGTCGCGACCGTCGGAGACGTGAACGGAGACGGCTTTGCCGACGTGATCATCGGCGCCGATCTCTACGACGCCGGACAGACGAATGAAGGGCGTGCGTTCGTCTATCACGGGTCGGCGACCGGCCTCCTGTCCACGCCCGCGTGGACGGGCGAAAGTGATCAAGGCGGCGCGAACTTCGGGCTTTCCGTCGCAACGGCGGGAGACGTGAACGGCGATGGCTACTCCGACGTGATCGTCGGCTCTTGGCAGTATGACAACGGCCAAACCGACGAGGGGCGCGCCTTCGTTTATCACGGCTCGGCGGCATCGCCGGCCACGGCCGCGGCCTGGACCGGAGAGGGCAATCAGCTCGACGCCCGGTTCGGCTGGTCGGTGGCGACGGCGGGAGATGTGAACGGGGACGGCTATTCCGATGTGATCGTGGGCGCATCCTTGTACGACAACGGGCAGGCCGATGAAGGGCGGGCCTTTGTCTTCCATGGTTCGGCAGCAGGTCTGGTCACGACTCCTGTTTGGACTGTCGAGGGCGAGGCCAACTTCGCCGAATTGGGCACCTCGGTCGCGACAGCCGGAGACGTGAACGGAGATGGGTACAGCGATGTCGTTGTGGGAGTCCCCTTCTACGGCAACCCCCAACAAACTCAGGGACGGGTTTACGTCTACCACGGTTCAGCTTCGGGGCTCGCCATGACTCCATCCTGGACGGCAATGAATGACCGCAGCACGGGGGAATTCGGTTATTCCGTGGCGACGGCTGGAGACGTGAACGGCGATGGATACAGCGACATCATCGTCGGCGCCCGCACCCGCTCCACCGTACAAGTCGGAGAAGGGACTGCTCTCGTCTACCACGGCTCTTCGTCCGGGCTGAGCACAACTCCTGACTGGACCAGAGAGAGCAATGTGATGAACGCCCATTTCGGGCATTGCGTGTCGACCGCCGGGGACGTCAATGGCGACGGCTACTCGGACGTAGTCGTGGGCGCACCTGATTACAACGGGAACGGCCGGGCGGACGTTTACCACGGCTCGAGTACGGGGCTAAACACAACTCCCGGCTGGTTCTTGGAGAGTGCCCAAGCTGGCTCCGTGTTCGGTCGTTCCGTGGCGTCGGCAGGGGACGTGAACGCTGACGGTTTCAGCGACGTCATCGTCGGCGCCGAATTCTACAGCAACGGGCAAAGCCTTGAAGGGAGGGCCTTCCTCTACCAAGGTTCTGCGGCGGGGCTCGCAACCTCGCCCGCGTGGACCGCGGAGGGCAATCAAGACCAGGCCCTCTTCGGGACCTCGGTGGCGACTGCGGGAGATGTGAACGGCGACGGCTTCTCCGATGTGATTGTCGGTGCACCCTGGTACAACAATGGTCAGAACTTTGAGGGGCTAGCCTTCGTCTACCCAGGCTCGGCAGCGGGGCTTTCCTTGATCCCATCATGGACCGGAGAGATCAACCAGGAGAACGTGTCGTTCGGTCGCGCGGTATCGGCAGGGGGCGACGTCAATGGCGACGGCTACTCGGACGTGATCGTGGGGAGTCCGTTCTCTAGCGAGGGAGCGGCCTTCCTCTACTACGGCAATGGTGGAGACGGTCTCGATCGTATCCCTCATCAGAAGCGCACCGATGGCGCGGCGCCGATCGAAGTTCTGGGGCTGTCCGATTCACCGTCCGAGTTCGGCCTCGAAGTTCTTGGACGCACTCCGGCGGGGCGTGGCCGTGTTCGCCTGCAGGTCGAGGTGAAACCGTACGGCACTCCCTTCAACGGCGCCGGGCTGACGACGGGCGCGATCCTCGATACGGGCCTTCCCGCGGGCGGCGTCGGGAGCGCGGTTGCATTGTCCGAGCTCGTGAGCGGATTGAACGACGAGACGCTCTACCACTGGAGGCTTCGCATCCTCTCCGACTCACCGTTGTTCCCACACTCCCCATGGCTCTCACACCCGGGCAACGCGATGACCGAGGCGGACGTGCGCACCGCATCGTCCGTCACCGGAGTCGCCGTGGTGTCGTCGAGCGAAACCGGACGGTGGTTGCAGCCGTCCGCGCCGAACCCGTTCGTGACCTCGACTCGGCTCCGCTACGCGATTCCCGAGCGTGGGCGCGTTCGACTGGCGATCTACGACGTGAGCGGGCGCAAAGTCACGACGCTGTCGGACGAGGTCCACGAGGCCGGCACGTACGAGCTCACCTGGGATGGTCGGGATGCGGGCGGAGGACGAGTTCCCTCGGGCGTCTACTTCGCGCGACTGGCGCTCGGTGAGCGCGTCGAAGCGCGCAAGATCGTGCTCTCCAGGTAGAGCTGTCGGGCACCGATGGTCGCAAACCGTCGGTGCCCCGGCTTTCGGCGGCCGAACACGCGACGCCCCTGTGACACCTCCGACATGTTCCGCGCAATGGTCGATGGCGAAGTGGAGAAGAACGGGTTTATCGTGACCGCTTCACCCACGAGGAGTGGCGGGCTTGATCACGATGACCTTCAGGCATCGGGCATGTGATCTTCGGAGCTTGTTCGTCAGCCGTTTCGTCGCGCTGTTCGTCTTCTTCCTCATTGGCAGCGCCTCCACCGCCTTCGCCCAATCCCCCACCCCCATCGACTCCCTCGTCGAAGCCGAGCAATTCGCGCAGGCAATCCCCCTTCTCGAGAAGGAGCTCGCGCGCGCACCGTCCGATTCCGCCGCCGTCGAGCTGCGATCGACGCTCATGTTCTGCCGCTTCCAAGAGGGGGACTTCACGGGCGCGCGACGAGAGCAGGAACGCGTCGTCGAGTTGCGCGCGAAGATCGCGGGCGCGAACGATCCCCAGCTCGCCGACGACCTGAACGACTTCGCCATGATCTGCGACAAGCTGGACGACGACGAAGCCGCAGCGAACGCGTGGCGTCGCAGCATCGCCATTCTGAGCGCGGCGACGCCGCCCGATGCCGCGCGCATCGTCCCGCGCACGTCGGCGCTGGCGGAAGCGGAGCGCCGCCTCGGCCGCATCGAAGAGAGCGAGCGCCTCATGCGCGAAGCGATCGCGCTCTCGGAGAAGTCGCTGCCGCGCAATCATCGCCATGCGCGCCTCCTCAATAATCTCGGCGCTCTCGAGTGGGATCAGCGCCGTTTCGACGAGGCGTCGCGCGATCTGCGCGAAGCGCTGGCGATCTCCGAAGCAGACACCACGGCGACGCCGCTGCGCATCGCGGTCGCCTATCACAACCTCGCGAACTTGAAGCGCGAACAGGGCGACTGGGAAGAGTCCGAGCGCCTGCACGGCCAGGCGCTCTCCATCGCGCGCGCCAAGCTGCCCGATGATCCGCAGTTCCCGATCTTCCTGAAGGAGCTCGCCGTGCTCCATGCGCAGCAGGGGCGTGCGAAAGAGGCGTTCGCGCTCTGGGACGAGGCGCTGGCGGCGCTTCGCAAGAGTCCCCAGACGATTCTCGAATCCGAAATCCTCTACGAGCGGGGACGCGCGTTCCTGGAGCGCGGGGAGGCCGCCGACTCGTCGCTCAGAGCCTGCCTCTCAATCCGCGAGGCGGAATGCTCCTCAAATCATCCGATGATTGGCCAGGTGCTCGTTGCGCAAGGAACTTTGGATATGAGCCGCGCGGATCGGACGGGGCGCCGTATGACTGCGGCGGCGCGCCGAAACTTCGAGCGCGCAGCGTCGATCCTGGACGCGAGCTCGATCTATCCTGAGGAGCGCGTCGAGGCGCACCAGGGAATCGCGCAACTCGATTGGAGCGACGGGCGCCGCACCGAAGCCGTGGAGCGCATGAGCCGCTCGCTGGATATGGTCGAGAACATCCGCATGCACCGTTCGGCCAGCGATGTCTCGCGCGCCGATTGGATGCGCCGCACCGCCGATCCGACCTACACCATGATCGGTTGGCTCGTCGATCTGGGCCGCATCGACGAAGCGATCGCCGTGGCCGAGCGCATTCGCGGGCGCGTTCTCGGCGATCAGCTGGCGGCGGCGCACGTGGATTGGCGGCGCGGCGTGCCGGCGGAGATGCGGCGCACGCTGACCACGAAGGAGCAGGCTGCCGAAGCGCGCATCCGCAGCTTGCGCCGTGACCTAGAGGCCGCGTTTGCCGCCGGCGAAGAATCGAAAGCGCCGGCGATCGAAAAGAAGCTGCGCGCCGCAGTGGCCGAGTATCGCGATGTCCAAGAGCAGATGCGCGTGGAGAGCCCGGCGTGGTCGAAATCGATGAGCGCCGTCCCCACCGCGCGCATCGTCGCCGATGTGCAGAAGAAGCTGCCCGCCGGCGAGCTCGCGCTTTCCTACGCGATCGGCGCGCAGCGATCGTTCGCCTTCGTGATTCCGGCGAAGGGGCCGGCGCGGGCCGCGGAGCTGCGCGTGCCGGCCGAGACGGCGGCGGCCTGGAGCGTGAGCGCGGGGCCGCTCAGGGATTCCACGCTGGAGGTGATCGTGAAGGATGGGCGTGGACCGGCGCCGCGGGTGATCGAGACGAAGGCCGTGCGCGGGGTGGGCGCGGCGCGCCCCGCATCGGGGAAGAGCACGGCGCCACTCTCCGAGCGGCAGCGTGATCTCGCGCGTCTCGCCGCGATTCTCGTTCCCGACGCCATTCGCGGCGACGTGCGCGGCGCCACGCGCGTGCATCTCGTCCCCGACGGCGCGCTGCACGACGTTCCGTTCGAGGCGCTCGTCTTGGGGGACGCCGAATGGCTCGCGGTCGGCCCGCCGCTGTCCTATGGCCACTCCCTCGCGACGTTCGTGGGAGTTGCGTCGCGCAAGCGATCGAGTCCGACCGACGCCGTGATCCTCACCGTGAGCGATCCGGAAACCGGGAGCCGCTGGGCGCCGCTTCCCGGAGCGCGACGCGAGAGCGACGCGCTCGCGGCCGCATTTGCCGGCGACACCATCGTTCGTCTCGTCGGCGCCGACGCCCGCGAAGCGCGCGTGAAGAAAGAATCGCCGCGCGCGCGCATCCTGCACTTCGGCACTCACGGGTTCGTGGAGCGCGAGCGCAACGACCTGCTGGCGGCGCTCGTGCTCGCCGAAGAACCGAAGGACGCCGCCGAAGACGGCTTTCTCCATCTCTTCGAGGTCTACGAGCTGGATCTCTCGCAGCGATCTCGTCGTGCTCTCCGCCTGCGAGACCCAGCGCGGGGAACGCGTCCGCGGCGAAGGAGTGTTCGCGCTCTCGCGTGGATTCTTCGCGGCGGGTGCGCGACAAGTCGTGGCGAGCCTCTGGCCCGTCGACGACGACGCCACCTCCGCGCTCATGAGCGCGTTCTTCGCCGAGCTGGAGAAGTCCGGCGACGCGACCCTGGCGCTCCAGTCCGCCAAGCGATCGATCCGCGCTCAGCCCAAGTGGGCCGACCCCTTCTACTGGGCGGGCTTCGTCTCCAGCGGAACGTCCTGAAGGGGGATCGCCCCCGGATTTCAGTTCGCTTCCCCTCCCGTCGATCGTTCTACCGGGTGAGCGACCCCGAAGTCCGGGGTCCAGGCCAATGCCGACCTGGGACCGCGACCTCCGACTTTGGCCGCGGAGCGCGGTCCGGGCGGTCGGATTCGGCGGCGCCAGGATGCAATGGGCACGAGTGATGCTACACGAGTGATGCTAGAATCAAGTCCAGCATCTCGGGAGCAATGATGACGCAGCTCGCTCGACACCATCCTTGGACGACGATCGCGGCGCTTGCCGCCGCCCTCTCCATGCTTTGCGCTCCCCGCACGTTCGCGAAGGCGCTGCTCGGCGAGCCCGAGGTGGACCGCGCCTCCGACCAGTACGACGGACTTTGGTGTGCGGCCGAGAATACGTTGAGCTTCGACGGAACGTTCACCGCCGACGGTCCCTGGGTCACGCTGCGCTTCGTCGCCACGAATCATCACAACGGCGTTTGGCGCCACGAGCGCATCGACAACGTCGCCGTGCTGCCGCTCGCGGATTACCTCTTGCACAAGCATCTCCCGGACTCGCTTCTGGCGGTGACCTACCCCTGCATGGAGACGACGAAGAACTACTTTCACTTCTCCGACGTCCCGACCGAGGATTTCCTCTTCTTCGATCAAATGCACGACGGCCCCGATCCCGATTGGGACATGACCGACGGCGCGTACGAGAACACGCTCTCCTCCGCGCTGAACGCAGTTCGAGCTCCCGATCGACGTCCACCGGCGAATCGATGGGACTCGGCCTCGACGAAGTGCCCACGGCGGAAGCGACCGCGGAGATCACGATCGGCGGATTCACCGCGGGCCAGCAGTACGTGGTCTCGACGTGGACGCACGCCGTCGACGCGTCGATCGGCAACGATCTCGTGATTCAGATCTACGGGACGGAGTTCTTCTCGCTGGCGGCCGCGCAGCCCATCGACACCGGCGCGGCGCGCGGGCTCGCCTGGGGAGACTACGATCTCGACGGCGACCAAGATCTCTTCGTCACGAATTACAACGCCCTCAGCAAGCTCTGGCGCAACAACAACGGCGCGTCGTTCACCGACGTGACCGCAGCCTCAGGAACGACGCTGAACACGCTCGCCACCGCCGTTTCCTGGGCCGACGTCGACGACGACGGCGACCTCGACCTGTACATCGCGTCGCACGGGCAGAATCGCTACTTCCGCAACAACGGCAACGGCACGTTCACCAACGCGACCGTGGGGCCGCTCGGCGACACGCGGCAATCCGAGTGCATCGATTGGGGCGACTACGACCGGGACGGCGACCTCGATCTGTTCATCGCGAACATCGAGACCGACGCGCTCTTGCGCAATGACGGAGGCGCCGGGTTCGTCGACGTCGCGTCCGGCCCACTCTTGGGAAGCGGGCGGGCGATCGGATGCTCGTGGGTGGACTACGATGATGACGACGATCTCGATCTCTTCGTCACCTACAACGCGCAACCCAACGAGCTGTTCGTGAACACCGGCGGTGCCTTCGTGCGGGTGACGCCGGCCGCGCTCGCGGCCCCGGAAAATATGGCGACTGCAGCCTGGAGCGACTACGACAACGACGGCGACCTCGACGCGTATTTCTCGGCGATGGGAACGGGCACGCGTTTGGTCCGCAACCAAGGAGGCGGGGTGTTCGTCGAAGCCACGCCCGGAGGTCTCGTGGACGGCGGGCTCGGCGTCGAGAGCATCTGGGGCGACTGGGAGAACGACGGCGACCTCGATCTCTATCTGGTCAAGCAGGGACAGCCGAATCGCCTGTTCCGCAACGACGGCGCAAATTTCGGCACGCAAGTGACGGGAACGGTGGAGATCGCGGCGCTGGTGGGTGGGACCGCATGGGCCGACTACGACCGCGACGGCGACCTCGACATGCATGTGGTGAACACGTCGATGGATGCGCTCTTCCGCAACGAGTACGGCCAGGATTTCAAATGGCTGCACGTGAACTTGAAGGGAACCGTCTCGAACTCGTTCGGCGTCGGCGCCAAAGTCTTCGTGAAGACCGGAACCAAAACGCAGATGCGCGAGGTCGGTGGCGAGAGCGGATTCCGCTCGCAGAACTCGCTGACCGCCGAGTTCGGACTCGGAAGTGCGACGATCGTGGATCAAGTCCAAGTGGAGTGGCCTTCCGGCATCAAGCAGGCGCTGAACAACATCCCCGTGAATCAGAGAATCGTGATTACGGAAGCATCCTCCACCGGAGTGGAGGAGATCGCGTCCTCGGGAGCCGCCGCGTCCGCGAATCTGCCGGAGCTCCGCGCGAACGTCCCGAACCCCTTCATCGAGTCCACCTCGATCGCCTATTCGCTCCCGGAAGCGAGCGAGGTGGCACTTCGCGTGTACGACGTCGTCGGTCGCGTGGTGATGACGCTCGATCGAGGCTCGAAGTCCGCGGGAGATCACACCGTGACGTGGAACGCGCGTGACGAGAACGGGCGGACGATCGTGCCGGGCATCTACTTCTACGAATTGCAGGCCGGCACCGCCAGCATCACTCGGAAGATGATCCGGCTGGAGTAGCCTCCGGCGACCGACCCAGGTCCGCGCCTGCTTCCTCACCGCGCTGTGCCGTTTCACCCTCAGCAACGAGATCAGCGCTTCTCCGGACCGCCCGCCGTCTCCGTCTCGCATCCCCGGCTTGATCCGCCCCGACTCCGTGGTGCAGAGTTCTCTCGAGGGCCGCGCCACGGAGCGCCGGTCATCCCTGATCCGCAGTCTTTATTTCGCGCGAGGTGTGTCGTGAGAAAGATTCCCTGGTTCGTTCTCGTCCTTCTCGCCTCCGCTCATTCCACCGTGTGGGCGTCGGGGATTTTCCTGATCGGTCAAGCGCGGCATGTGCAGAGCTCTGCGTTCGTGACCGCCACCGAAGACTTCGACAGCGATTCGCAGTCGTTTTCCGCTCCCGACGAAGGCGATTTCGACGCCACCGCACTCGCCAACGCGGAGATCACCGGCGCAATCGCCGCTGGAACGGGATCGCAGACTTCTTCGATCGATGCCATGGCGATTCATGCCGCCGGCACTCTCCAGAACTCGGCGGAAGTCGTCGTTCCCGACGCGACCGGCTACGCGAGCGGTGCATCCAACGTCGCGCTGCGATTCATGGTGCAGAATTCCACGACGTATCGGCTGGTGGGATTCGTGGAAGCGTTCGGAGAAGGCTTCACCTCGGTGCAGTTCAGCCGTCCGTTCCAGACCGTCGCCTTCGAGTCGGCCACCGAGGAGCACATCGACCTGGATCTCTCCGGACAGATCGAGCCGGGCACGTACGACTTCAACATTACGAGCTCGGGAACGCTGAACGTCGTCTTCGGCGAGCTGGGTCAGAGCACCGCCGGCTACGATCTCGCGCTGTTGTTCGGGGACGCCACCGGCGCTCCGGTCGTGCCTGCGTCGATCGGCGCGTTTCCGAATCCGTTCTCGGAGGAGACTCGGCTCGTGCTCGGCGACGGCGTGGAGCGCGTGCGGGTCATCGATCTGGCGGGGCGCGTGGTGCGCACGCTGCAGGGGTCGAGCTCGCTCGTCTGGGACGGACGCGACGATCACGGCCGCGCGATGGCCAACGGCGTGTACTGGATTCGTGCGGAAGGCGAGAAGAGCGCCCCGGTTCGAGTCGTGCGCTTCGCGCTAGGCTCTCGGACTCGCCGGAACGACGAAATGCCCCCGACGAGGTGCTAGACTCGTCGTCGAGTCCTTGGTGCGCGTCTTCGTCACGGGATCGAGGTCGATGTCGCCAGTCTTTTTCAGTGCCGTCGAGATCCTCCTCGCGATGCAGGCCGGGCTCGCCACGGTGACCGGGAGCGTTCACGATTCGGACACGGGTGAGCCGCTCGCCGGCGCCGAGGTCGCGTTCGTCGAGCTCCGGCGGTCGACTTCGACCGATGGGGACGGGCGATACGCGCTGAGGTCGGTTCCACCCGGAGCCCAGCAAATCACGGTCCGATTCGTGGGCCACGCCCCCCGCAGCGTGCTCGCGATCGTCCCTCCCGACGGGGACCCTCGAGCTCGACGTTTTCTTGATTCCCGAGCCGGTCCCTCTGCCGGCCCTCGAGGTTCGATCCCACGGAATCGATCGGCGCTGCACCCGGCGGCGCAGTGGGATTCCCCGACCGCGCCCTCACGATCACCGACGTTCGAAATGATCCTCTGCTCGCCGAGCCGGACGCGTTTCAAGCCTTCGAAGGAGGCGAGGTCGTCCTCCAGCCCGAATCCCCGAATGGAGTGCACATCCGAGGCGGTGCCGCGGATCAGACCCAGTATGTCTTGGACGGCATTCCCGTCTTCAACCCGTATCATGCGGGCGGAGTGTTCAGCGCGTGGAATCCCGACGCGCTCTCTTCCCTCGAGCTCACTTCGAGTCCCACGTCCGCGGCGTCGATCGGTGCGCTTTCGGGAACGATCGCGGGCTTCACGCGCGAGCCCGGCTCTCGGGTTCGCGCGCAGGGAAGCGTGAGCAACTCGCAGGCTCGCATCGCCGTCGATGGCCCGCTCGGTGCGGACGGCGTGGGGTATCAACTGGGGCTCCGTTCGGGTTTTCCGGGGGATCTCGCACAAAGCGGCGAAGCTTCGTACGTCGCGGGGCGAACCGGCGACGCGCTCGCGAAGCTCGCAAGCGCCCGCGCTCGGCGGCCGCTTTCGCGTGCTCGGGTACGCCAGCGAAAACGAGTTCGATGCCGCGGCGACCGTCACCAGCACCGCCGACGGTGCGAGCGACGACTCCGGCCGCAACGTCTTCGAGTGGGAGAGTCTCTCCCTCGGCGGCGAATGGGCGGGATCCATCGACCGCATCGGCCTGCGCGTCCTCGGTTGGAGTGCCGCGAGCGAGGCGAGCTCGGCGTGGCTCGGATCCGGCGACCGTCTCGGCCTGTCGTCCGAGCGCCAGGATCGCGGTGCTCTCGTGGTCGTGCGCCACCATGGCGATCCCATGGACCGCGTCGCGGCGGCGACCGAAGCGGGACTGCGCGTCGAGCGAAGCGAGACTTCGTACGCGGTCGTGCCGGAGCCCGGCGGGACGCAGGACGCCTCGTTTCTCTCGCTCGACGCCCGCACTCCCGTGGTGACCGCGTTTGCACATCACTCGCGATTGATCGCGCCCCGCCTCGAGCTCGACCTCGGAGCCTCGCTCGCGTCGTTCGAGGAATCGTGGCGGCCGGCACCGACCGCGGGGCTTCGATGGACGGTGCGCGAGCGCATCACGCTCAGCGGAAGGTACTCCCGCACTCACCAGTACGCGCAATCCCTGAGCAACCCGGAATCCATCGCTCGCAATTTGTTCCCCGCGGATCTCTTCGTCGGTGCGGCGCGCCGGGGATGCCGGTCGCGAAGAGCGATCTCGGAGTCGCCGGAGTCGAGTGGCTCCCGTCGCGAACCACTCGCGTCGGGATCCAAGGATATGCCCGCCGCTTCGACGACGTGGTGCTGGTGCCGCTCCAGAACGCGGAGCCGTTCGCGACCGAGACGTTCGACGTCGGCTCCGGAACATCCTGGGGAGCTTCGGCCGATGCACGATGGAGCGCGGGAAGGCTCGGGGTCGAGATGAGCTACGGTTTCCAGGACACTCAGTACTCCGCACACGACGCCACGTACGTTCCCCACCACGGAGCAACCCATACGTTCGAGAGCGGAGTGACGCTTTCCCCGGGCGCTCGATGGACGTTGCGTCTCGGGGGGATGGCGGTCATCGGACGCCGTGCGACGACGGCATCCGGCGGATTCGAATGGGAGGCCTTCAATCTCGCCGACATGGGAAGCGAGTTCGGCGGCAGTCCCGGCTCCGACGGCGGGCCTCTGGGAGGGACCGAGCTCCCGGCGTATGGCCGCCTCGACCTGGGAGTGCGCAAGAGCTGGGACGTCGGCGTGGGCGGAAGGCGTGGGAGAAATCGCCCTGTTCGGCTCCTTCACGAACCTGATCGGCCAGGCGAACGTGCTGAACTACGCCAGGAATCCATCGACCGCGGAGACCGCCGCGATCGAAATGCGCTCGCGATCTCCGCTCGTCGTCGGCCTCGACTGGCGTTACTAGTCCTCCGTCACACACTCGCCGGCTCGCCGGTTCCCTTCCTCGATGGAGGCGAGCGCGCTGTCCGGATCGAACGGGTTGTTCCACGACCAATTCGTCGCGTTGTTCGACGCGCAGTACCCGAGGATCGCTCGGGTTCTGGACCGGCTGTCGGGCGATGCGGACCTGGCGTCCGACTTGGCGCAGGAAGCATTCATCCGTTTGTACCGCAGGGGCGCAATGCCGGATTCGCCCGGAGGCGTGGGTGATCAGCGTCGCGATGAATCTGTTTCGCAACGAGATGACCACGCGGCAGCGAAGACACCGGCTGCTGCGGCTGGTCCATGGGGGACGCGTCGTGCATCCATCGCCGCCGTCGGCACAGCAGGCGGCGGCTGCGGAGAACGCGCACCGACGCGTCCGCCGCGCGGTGGACGGCCTTCCCGAGCGCGAGCGCCGGCTTCTCCTGCTGCAGGCCGAGGGCTACAGCTACCGGGAGATCGCCGCGGCGCTCGAGCTTCACGAGGCGAGCATCGGGACTCTTGCTGGCGCGAGCGCGCCGCGCGTTCCGTGCGATCTACGAGGGGCCGATCGATGCATCTGAATGACGAACAGATCCAGCGCCTCTTGCACCAGGAGCTCGCTCGTCGGGAAGAGGATCTCCGTTCGCGGTCATCTCGGGAATGCGAAGAGTGCCGATGCGCGCCTCGCGAGCATGGAGCAGCGACGAAGCGGAGATTCACGCGCTCTTGGGTGGGCTGGATCATCCGCTGCCGCACCGCCGACGCAAGAGCGTCGCCGAGCGTGCGGTGCTGCGCGAGCGAGAGATCGGAAGCGGACTTCGCCGCGCGGCTTGATTCTCTTGGGAGTCGGGACTCGTGGGAGCCGCCTATGCAGTCCCGGGCTCGCCGCTCCGAGCGTGGGTGAACGCCGCGGTGGAGCGGCTCGGAGCGGGAGAGCGGGTTCGCGACGGCGAGGAGTCGACGGCGCGACTCCCCCACCGACGGCGACTGCGGCGGTCCACGGCTCGGGCGTGGCAATGGTGCCGGGCGATCGCTTCGTGATCGAGTTCTCGCACGCGAAGAGCGGCAACCGAGTTACGGTCACCCCGGCGACCGGAAAGGAAGTCGTGGTTCGCGGCCCCTCGGGGGCGGCCACCTACTCCTCCGGGCGGACCGGATCGACGTCGAGATTCGCGACGGGGACGCCGAGTTCGACATTCAGATTCCCGGGAGCGCGCCGCACGTGGAGATTCGTGCCGACGGTGCGCGGCTTTTCTTGAAGGATGGAGCGCGCGTGTCCACGCTCGTGCCCGAGGGCCCATCGAGCTCCTACCGCTTTCCACTTTCCCCTGACGATTCCGCACGCTGAGCTGCGTCACATTTCGGCGCCCCGGTTTGTTCCTTTCCGCTGCCCCGCCCGGAAATGGCCATCGAGCCAGGAGGTTTCGATGCTCGGACGATTCATTCCTGCAGGAGCCGTTCTGACTGCTGGCTCTGCGCGGCACAAGGATGCAACAACGATTCCGGCCCTTCTCCAGGACGCATGCCTACAACCCGCAAATTCCGACAGCGCCTGGGCCGCTCGATCGACAATCCTCACTTCCCGCTCGTCCCGGGAACCACGTTCCAATACTCGGGCGAAACAGCGATGCGGCACTGAGACGATCGTCGTCGAGGCTTCTGTCGGAAACGCGAAACGTCCATGGAGTCACCGCGACCGTCGTGCGCGACCGCGTGTCGTTGGAGGGCGCGCCCTGATCGAGGACACGTACGATCGTCGGATGTTCTGCGCAATCGCCGTCGGGATGGCGTCATTCGTCCCCGGCACTCGCGCCTCCACGCCGGATTCCGAGCTGCCCGTGTACTTGCGAGATCGTGGGACGGGAATCGCCACGTCCATGTTCGGCACGTACGTGCGTCCCGGCGAGCTTCTCGTCTATCCATTCGTCGAGTACTACCGCGATCATGACGCCGAGTATTCGCCGCAGGAGCTCGGCTACGAGCTGGATCAGGACTTTCGCGGCGAGTACCGCGCGATCGAAGGTTTGATCTTCCTCGGATACGGCTTCACCGACCGATTCGCGATGGAGCTGGAGGCCGCGGTCATCGACGCGACGCAGAAGACCGCGCGGAGGATCCCACCGCGATCCCCGACGAGATCTCCGAGTCGGGGCTCGGCGACATCGAGGGACAGCTGCGCTACCGGCTTTCGTTCGAGAACGCGAGCCGTCCCGAGCTCTTCACGTACTTCGAAACCGTCGCCCCCACTCCCGGCGATCCCGTGCTCATCGGAACGGGGGATTGGGAATTCAAGCTCGGGTTCGGCGCGGTGAAGGGATTCTCCTGGGGCACGGCGACGTTTCGAATCGCCGGCGAGTACTCGCTCGAAGAGTCCGCCGGCGAGCTCGGCGAGTACGCGGTCGAGTACCTGAAGCGACTTTCCCCCGCCTGGCGCATCTTCGCCGGCATCGAGGGATCCCAGGACGAAGTGGAGCTCATCACCGAGGCGCAGTGGCACGTGACCGATTCGATCTTCTTCAAGTTCAACAACGCGTTCGGCCTCACCTCGAAGGCGACGGACTGGGCTCCCGAATTCGGCGTCATGTTCTCGTTCCCGCTCGGCGACGAATCCCGGTAGTGGCGCGCCGATCCTGTCACAAGCGCTCGGATTCGCGTGCTCCTCCCCCACGGGAAGGGCGGTGGTCCCGCATTCGAGCCGGCCAGGCCCCGGCCGCAGGTCCGCGCATCATTCAAGGAGGTCTCGTGATGTGGAAATTTCGACTCTCGGCGACGCTCGCCACGATCGTCGCCACGGGAAGCATCGCCGCAGCTCCAGCTGGAGGCGCAGGAGCTTCGAGCTCCGCTCCGGGAAGCACTTCGGATCCGGAAGAAATCTCGGATGAAGGATGGGGAACGGAGGACGATCTCGCCGGAGCTCGGTCCGGATGCCACGAGGCTTGCTCCCAGTCGGTTCGAGCTGTGCTGCGAGGATGCCGGCACGAGGTGCAGGAGGACTATCTGATCACCGTGGCCAATTGCCTCAATCTCAGCGACGAGAAAGAGCGCGAAGAGTGCCTCAACCTCGCGAAGGAAGAGCGCCGCGAAGCGCGCGATCTCTGCCGTGAGCAATTCGATGAACGCAAAGAAGTCTGCGAGCTCCTCGGTGAGGATCCTTACGACCCCGAGATCGATCCGGACGATTTCTATTCTCCGAAGGAAGCGGCCGAGAATCCGAATCCCTACTTCCCGCTCATCCCCGGCTACAACTGGCTCTACGAAGCGGGCGACGAGACGATCGAGGTCACCGTCACGGAGGCGACGAAAGAGATCCTCGGGGTCGAGTGCTTCGTGGTGAAGGACGTCGTGAAAGAGAACGGCGTGGTCATCGAGGATACCGACGATTGGTATGCGCTCGATCGCGACGGAAACGTCTGGTACTTCGGTGAGCTCACGCTCGAGTTCGAGGACGGCGTTCTCGCCGGAATCGAGGGGTCGTGGGAGGCGGGCGTGGATTACGCGAAGCCCGGGCGCATCATGCTCGCGGAGCCGGAAGTCGACGACGCCTACCGGCAGGAGTTCT
>CAVRWY010000001.1:0-120790 GCA_963725045.1 uncultured Gemmatimonadales bacterium | reverse complement strand
TCGGACGCCAAGGTGCTACGCGAGTACCGTCTCCTCGGCACCAACGTCGCCGGCCACTGGTCGCAGGCCAAGGACTACATCTACCGCGAGGGAGACCACCTCCTGGCCTCCGTCTCACCCGCCGCCGGCACCCTGCATTACACCCTCGACCACCTCGGGACCCCGCGCCTCCTGACCAACTCGACCGGCGGCTACGTCTCCGACCACCACTACTACGCCTGACCGGCAGCTGACCCGACGACGAACGACGTGAAGAAATTCACCGGCCATGAGAGGGACTTCAACGAGGCAGGGCAGGGCACGGCGGATGACCTTGACTACATGCATGCGAGGTATGAGAGCCCGGTGACGGGGAGGTTTCTGAGCGTGGATTCAGTGCTCGGAAAGCCCGAGATTCCGCAGTCGTGGAACCGATATGCCTATGCCCAGGGCAACCCCCTCGTACTGATCGACCCGGATGGCGAGAAACCGTTCGACTTCCGATGGTTCGCGCAAGCTTTCAGCCCAGGCGCACATCCGATCCACGACACCGGAGCGGGAATCGCCCGCAACATGGACTCGTTCATGGTGGCAGGTGTAGCCGCGATGGGAGGTGCCACGGCCGGACCGGGCCTGGCGGAGGGTGTTTTCGCGCTCGGAGTCCGATACCAGGGCATGGTCAATGCGCTGCGAGTCCTCGGCGCGGCGATGACCGATACGCCGATGTCATCCGGCGCGCTCGTAGGTCTATCATTGGGCAAGCTGGGCACCGTGGCTGAGCCGGCGGCGGGGAACATCACTGGGTTTACCACTCACGGGCTGCACCAAGTGATCAATCGAGGCGTGACGCCTGAGCTTCTCAAATCGGTGGTCAGCAACCCCCTCGCTACGTTGAAGCAAGCCGGCGGCAGAATGCTCTACCTGACGAAAGAGGGCGCTGTCGTCTTGACGAAGACCGGAAAGGTAGTGACGGCCTTCACCAAGAAGGACTTCAACAAGTTGACCAGCGCTCTCGTCGATCTCTTCTCCAGCCTTCTGCGCGGTTCAGTACGAGGAGGCGCTGGTGGGCCGAGAGGAACCGGACGAGGGCTGGCATTGCCCGCTGCTCGAGCGGTGGATCGAGGCGGGGTACTGCCTCGACATCAACTATCAGCGTCTCGGGTACTTCAAGCCCGACGTGCTGAGCCAAGTGCAGCGGGAGACGCGCCTCGACGTTCCGGCCATCTCGGCCATCTGCGATGCCTGCCCCAACCAGCCCTTGCGTCGGCAGGCCCCACAAGGACCCGGCGAGCCTGCGTGACCTCGCCCTACAAGGGCAGCTCCTGGCCCTCGGCCAGCACCGCGAAGCCGCGGCCCTCGATCGCCCTCCGGGCCCCGGAGCCCTCCTCGAGCGCCGGGTTCGAGTGGTTGAGGTGGGTGAAGAAGAACCCGCTTCCCCGAGCGCACCAGGGGCTCGAGGAGGTCCATCGTCTCGGTCATCAGCGGGTGGCCGATGCTCGCCACGCTGCGGCCCGGCAGCTCGTCGGCGGAGTAGAACGTGCCGTCGAGGAGCGCGACGTCGACGTCCTTCAGGATCTCGGTCAGCGGGACGGGCCAGGCGCGCCACGAGTCCGTGTCCGGCACGTAGAGCAGCGTGGCGCGCTCGCCGCGGACGAGGAAGCCGAGCGTGTCCGAGTACTCGTCGCGGTGCGGCACCGCGAGCGGCGGTCACGCGCACGCCCTCCCGGAAGGTCGAACGTCTCTCCGGGCGGCACCTCGCGGATCGCGATGTTCTCGAGGCGGACGAGCTGGCTCCACGGCCCGTTCTTCGAGCAGGAACGCCTGCCATGCGCGGCGCTCGCGTACACCGGCACGCCCTTCGTGCTGCACACCTCGAAGCCGAAGTGCGCGAGCCCGAGGTAGTGGCCCATGTGGGCGTGCGTCAGGAGAATGCCCGAGAGAAGGCCGCGGTCCACGCGCTCCGGCGCCGGCTCCCCGCGGTAGGGAGCCAGCATCTCGAGCTGGGCCGGCAGGTCCGGCGTCGCGTCGAGCAGGAAGAGCTTCTTCTCCGCCGGCAGCACGATGCCCAGCGCCGCCGCGTGCCGGCGCTTCGCCGGGTCGGCCCGCGCCGCCGTGCACCGCCGGCAATGGCAGCCGGCATGCGGCAGCCCGCCGTCCTGTGCCGTGCCGAGCACCACCACTCGCGGGCCTGTGAGGCTCGGGGCGGGCGCAGGCGGAGCTTGCGGTGAGCCGGAGGCAAGGAGGGCAACCAGCAGCGCGGCGAGGGTCGCCGACCCTATCCGGACGTAGCGGCCGGACCTGTGCCGGCCGTCTGTCGGATGTGGAACCACGGTGTGACCAGAAGGGAAAGACGGCCGGTACGAGCCCGGCCGCTACGTCCGGAGGAGAATCCCGCGACGAAGCGCCCGGCCCGCGCAGCAGGTTTCCTCAGTCATCCAGAATAAAAGTCACCAGCATGTTCACCTGGTACTCGTTGATCTTGCCGCCCTTTCCCACTCGCACCACCTGCTCCTTGATCCACGCGCTCCTCACGTTGCGCAGCGACTTGTTGGCGCGTGCCAGACCCTGCTTGATGGCGTCCTCGAAGCTCTTGTCCGACGTGCAGCTGATTTCGGAAACTTTGGCTACGGACATGGGTCTCCTCCTCTGGTGAGGTTTCAGATCCTACCCCGGCTGACGCCGAAGGTGACCACCATCTCGATCCGCTTGCCCTCGCGCTCGACCACCGCGGTGGCCTTGTCGCCCGGCTTCGACTGCCGGAGCACGAAGACGAAGTCGTGGATGCTCTCGAGCGGGTGGCCGGCGAGCTCCACCAGCAGGTCGCCACGCTGCATGCCGGCGAGCTCGGCGGCGCTTCCCGGCCGCACGCCGGCGAGCGGCACTCCCTTCTTGCCGCCCTCGGCGCCGGCGTAGTCGGGGATGGTGCCGAGCGAGGCGCCGAAGGAGCGCACGTCGCCCGAGGGGGCCGGCGCCGCGACCTGCTTGTAGGTCAGCGGCTCGCCGCGGCCGGCGAGGGCCGCCGCCAGGTCGGCCGCCAACGCCGCCACCTGCGCGCCGCCCGCGGCGTTGATGCGGCCGGCGTCGTCCGAGGGGCGGTGGTAGTCGTCGTGGACGCCGGTGAAGAGGTGCAGCACCGGAACGCCGGAAGCATAGAAGGGCGTCTGGTCCGAAGGGCCGTAGCCGTCGCCGCCCAGCGAGCAGT
The DNA here is from genome assembly GCA_963725045.1 of uncultured Gemmatimonadales bacterium. GTDB lineage: Bacteria > ARS69 > ARS69 > ARS69 > ARS69 > CAVRWY01. The sequence goes on along the minus strand of CAVRWY010000001.1, from coordinate 117,609 downwards.
CGAGCTGCGCTCGATCACACAGGGGCGGTACCAGATCCCTCCACTCCGCCGCCGACTCGGCGCCGAGCACCGAGAGGCGGTTGCCCTGCATGCGCCCCACCATGTCCATGTTGATCATCGCCACCAGGGCCTTGACGTCGAGGCCCGGCGTGGGCGCCCGGGTGAGATGGGTCGAGCCCAGCACCCCCGACTCCTCGCCTGAAAACGCGACGAAGATCACGTCGCGCGCAAGCTCCGAACGCCGGGCCGCGAGCTGGCGCGCCGCCTCGAGCAGGGCGGCGGTGCCGGAGGCGTTGTCGTCGGCGCCGTTGTGGGGCTCGCGGACGTCGGGCAGCCAGCGAGCCGCGGCCGCCCAGCCCCAGGTGGTCGTAGTGCGCGCCGATCAGCACCGCGCCGGGGAGGCGGCCGGCGGCGCCGGCGCGGAGCACGCCGAGGATGTTCTCCGCCGGCTCCCTGCGCCGCTCGAGGTCGACGGAGATCCGGGCGCGGTGGCCGCCGGCGAAAAGGTCCTTGCCGGCCGCGCGGGTGACCGCCACCACCGGCAGGCCGGCGTCGCCCGGGCCCTCGACCTCGAGCCGCGGCAGCGGCGCCTCGTCCGGCGGGCTGTCGCCGGCCGGCAGGTCGACGACCACGAGGCCCACCGCGCCGTGCTCGCGGGCGTTGAACGCCTTGTAGCGCAAGTCGGAGAGCCGGCGTTCCACTTCGGAGTCCTCGAAGGGCTTGCCCGCGGGCACGAAGCGGCGCACCGCCACCAGCTTGCCCGCCACGTCGAGCCCGGAGTAGTCGTCGATGCCGTGCTCCTGCGAGGTGATGCCATAGCCCGCGGACACCACCTCGGCCTCGACCTCGCCCTCGGCCGAGAACGCCGCCGGACGGAAGTCGGCCCCGGGGACCGCCACGCCGTCGATCGCGAGCGCGGTGCCGGGCCCCACCTCCACCGACGCCTCGACCTCGAAGCGCTGGCGGTAGGTTCCATCCTCGCCGGCCGGCTCGAGGCCGGCGGCGGCGAACTGCGAGGCCAGCCAGTCGGCCGCGGCGGCCAGGCCCCGGGTGCCGATGCCGCGGCCCTCGCGCGCGTCGTCGGCCAGCCAGGCGACGTCCGAGAGGAAGCGGTCGGCGCTCCGCGCCTCGGCCGTCGCTTCGCCAGGAACCCAGCGGGCGACGAAGATGTTGGTCTCGCCTTCTTTCGCATGGCCGCGGTTGGAGGCGAAGGCGAGGAGCTTGCCGTCGGGTGAGAACATCGGGAAGCCGTCGAACTCCGGGGTGAAGGTGAGGCGCTCGAGCGCCGTGCCGTCGGCGTTGACCGCCCACAGGTCGAACTCGCGGCCGCTGGGGATCGCCGTAGTTGGAGGAGAAGATGATCCGCTTGCCGTCAGGGAAAAAGTACGGCGCGAAGGAGGCGGCGCCGAAGAACGTCACCTGCCGCGCGTTGGTGCCGTCGGCGTCGGCCACCCAGAGGTCGAGCTTTGACGGCCGCACCAGCCCCTGGGCGAGGAGCGCGCGATAGTCGTCGAGCTCGGTGCCGGACTTGGGCCGCGAGGCGCGCCACACGAGCGCTTTGCAGTCCGGCGAGAAGAAGGCGCCGCCGTCGTAGCCCGGGCGTGTCGGTCAGCCGCTTGACGTTGCCGCCGTCGGGGTCCATGCGGTAGAGCTCGAGGTCGCCGTCGCGGGTGGAGGTGAAGACGATCGCGCCGTCCTGCGGGCAGACGGTGGCCTCGGCGTCGTACGCCGAGTTGTCGGTCAGGCGTTTCAGGTCCGAGCCGTCGGGCAGCGCGCTCCAGATCTCGAGGGTGCCGAGGATCGGCCAGACGTAGCCCTTGGAGCGGTCGGGCGGCGGCGGGCAGTCGTCGCCGGCGGCGTGAGTCGAGGCGTAGAGGATGCGCTCGCCCTTGGGGTAGGTGAAGTAGGAGCAGGTGGTGCGGCCCTTGCCGGTCGAGACCAGGCTCATGGTGCCTGGCGAGTCGATGGGAAGACGGAAGATCTGGTCGCAGGCATAGGGCGGATGAGTGGACTGGAGGATCAGCTCCTTGCCGTCGGGCGCCCAGTAGGCCTCGGCGTTCTCGCCGCCGAAGGTGAGCTGCTCGAGGCCCGCGAGATGCACCTCACGCGGGTCGAGGGTGGGTTGGGCACTGATCGGTCCGGCCAGTCCGGTGGCCAATGCGAGGGACGCCACGATGGCTTTCGCACAGACCGAGCCAAAGCGAAGGAGGGAATCAAGGCTCATGGAGAAGGGGCTCCTCACAGGATCTGACAAGCGTCGAGCAAATTCGCAGTAAGGGCTGCAAAGTCATCAAAGCACTTGGAGACCGCCGCGGCATGACCTCCAATGGCGCCGTCTGCTGCCTTGAGCAAGAACATGGGCTTGCGAGCATCCTGTGCCAGGGGCATTAAGCTTCGGTAGTGCTTAAGGTCAGCGAGGCGATGAGGGTCGGAGTCGGGCACGGCACGATCTGGCGCAATCATTCCGATGACCCGACACGATTGAATGATGATGCGGTCCGAGTCTCTCCCATCAATTGCAGCACCACCACCGCCCGTGATGGTCAGACCCTGGAGAAGCACATCTCCTACGGGGTAGCGGGCGAGGACGAACGTAATGACCGCAGCAGGCCCGAAATCGCCTCCATCAACGATTGTCGCTTCCGCGCCTTCGGTGCCTATGACCGCCAGCGGCGCCTTGAGAAACCCGCACGAGGTGATCAGTACGGATGGATCGAAGGGATTGATCTGGCGCGTGTCCCGATCGGTCCACGTCCCTGGGCCCACCAGGACACTGTCTCCGGGTGAAGCAGCATCGATGCCGGCTTGAATCGTGGGGTACTCGCCGGGGACGTGTAGCGTCGCTCCGCGTGCGAAGGACCCGTGAAGCGCGCCCGCACCCAAGAGGGCGATCGCAGCCCTCAGTGCCCCTCTCACCGGTACATCTCCTTGATCGCGCCCCAGCTCGATGGCTCCACTGAAACCGAACCGCAGCCTTGGCCGAAGGCGCCGATGAGGCCGCAATCCGCACCGTCAGGGTGATTGCCGGGCAGGCACGGCGACTGGCTGGACAGGGTGAAGTCACCTGCGGCGGCGTCGCAGAAGAGAGGGTCGGCGGAGAAATTGCCGCGGAGTCCGAGTTCTCCCTCCACTGGAATCCCCACCCAATCGCCACCCGCGTTACCGAAGATGTTGCAGCAGGCGAGTTCCGCCGACTTGGAAACGAAGCCGTGGACTCCTTCACCTGAGGTGCTGAATGCGATCACCGTCTGATCCATCTCCACCTGTGAGTTGGCAAGGATCGAGATCCCGCCGCCCCAAAGACCCGCCGAATTACCCGAGAACGTGCACCTCCGAAAAGCCTGGATGGCACCTGTCCCTGAACCAGTGATGGCTCCGCCGCCTTGAAGGAAGGCTTCGTTCGCGAAGAATGTGCAATCCATCACGTCGAAGGATCCGAGAACCGCCTCGAGCCCTCCTGCATAGTGAGCAGAGTTCCCGACGAACGAGCAGTGCTGAACTGTGGCCGTGCCTCCGGTCCCAGGACGGATCGACGCCCCTCCACCGTTTGATCGGATCCCGTGGAGTTCTCACGAAACTCGCAGCGGAGGATGGACACGTTGGGTGTCAGGTGTGCTTGAAGTCCGCCACCCTTCCAGCCGCTTCTGTTCTCTATAAACAGGCAGTCCTCGACAACCAGAGAGACCGAGAGTTCGCTGTACAGGCCGCCGCCGTTCTTGAACGAGACGTTGTCCCTCAGGACGCATCCCCGGACGGTCAAGGAACCACCACGGTGGAAGATCCCGCCGCCGTTGTAGCCGATGACGTACGTATCTATGATTGTGAATCCTTCGAGGATCGTATCCGCAAGCACTCGAATACCGCGTCCGCTGTGCTGAGCATCGATGGTCGTTACGGACGGACCGCTTTCGCTCTGCAACGTGACACTCCGAGCAATGATCGCGCAGTTTTTCCGTCCGTCCTCGTCGATGTGAACGCAATCACTGTACGTTCCGGGCGCCACGAGTACCGTGTCTCCGGCTGCCGCCGCGTCGATTCCCGCCTGAATCGTCGGATACTCCGAGGGGACGCGGAGTGTCGCAGCATGAGCGCACGCGATTGAGAGCACGCCCGCAACAGCCAGCGCCCCCAATCTCATCGATGCCCAGCGAAAGAGGCTCATCGCAGCAGTTCTCGATTCGGTGAATGTGTTCGGCCTGGTCGCCCGGCCAGGACACCTCTGTTAACCGCCTCGCCTGGATAGAGCCAGAGAGCGAGAGACATTGCGCCTCAAGCGCGCCTCTCTCGTCCGTCGCGGTTAACAGCTCCCGGTCCGCATCAAGTCTCCCTCTTCTCTTGCCCGCGCCGCAACCCCTTGCGCCACACGCCCCTGAACGCACAAAACCCCACCGGCTCTCGCCAACAGGGCCGCCACACATCTCTCTCGCCGTCTCTCGATTCCCGTATCGAAGCTGGCTCCCCAGGCGGGACGCGGAAACTCGCCACGCGGTTAACGACCGAGAGCACCCCTTACTGCTCCCATAACCTCCTCGGCGAGTGCGAACGCGCGTGACGCCTCACCCGGGCGGAGCCTCGGCAAGTCGCCAGGGTACCGGCCCTCGATCGCATAGATCGTCAGGCTCGTCGCGGAGCTCAGCGATTTCGATAGTTCGGGTTTCGTCTGAGCCACAAGCTCCAGAAGTCTGGTGATGTCGTGAGTCTTGGGGAAATCGATCTGATCTTCGACCAGCATTGCCTTCCAGATACTTCTCGGCAGCGTGCTGGCTGTGGAATGCCGCAGTGAATGCGAATCGTTCCCCTTCTCTAAGAAGGAGACGTGCAACCGCGAGGTCATCGTCTGCGCGGAGGATCCAGCCTTCGACAAACCGTCGGCGGATCTCATCTCCGCTCTCCATTCGTCTTCAGGCCGCCTCGAACAGAATCATCCCATCGCGTTGGGCGGGATAGGCGATGCCCCCGATCACAGCTTTGGTTTCCTCGAAGCGCTCGGGATGCATCACGAAAATGTCGAACGAGTGGTCGATTCCCCGGAGCGCCTCCCGAATTCGTGCTCCTTCGAGACGAGCGTCGCGGACCTCGGGATCGAGGACGAGGAGATCGACATCGCTGTCCGGCGTCATGGTCCCGGTCGCGGCGGAACCGAAGAGAATGATGCGCTGGGGCTTCGACACGGAGAGAATTCGACTGACGATCTGTTTCCGAACCCGCTCATCGAGTCCCATGCGGGCCTCCGAAGCTGGCTCCTCGGGTAGGATTCGAACCTACAACCCTGCGGTTAACAGCCGCATGCTCTACCATTGAGCTACCGAGGAGTGTCCCGGCTTGTCGCCGCCGGAGAGGCGGCTCCCCTTCCTTTTCGGTGAAGGGGACCGGAAGGTTAACCGCCACCGGACTGGGGGTCAACCGGGCCGGCAATTTCTGATGCGGCGCCACCTCGGCACCGCCACCGCGCCCTTCTTCCCTACTTCCGCCCGCCCAACAGCCCCGCCAGCGCCGACTTCAAGTCATTCACCCGGTACGGCTTCTCCAGCACGAAGCCCGCACCCTTGCGAATCGCCTCCTGCTTCTCCATCACGTCGGCGTAGCCCGTCGTCACCAGCACGGGCAGGTCCGCGGCCAGCGCGCGAATCTCGTCGAGCACGGCGAGTCCGTCGATGCCCGGCATGCGCAGGTCGAGCACCACCAAGCTCAAATCTCCGATGCGCGAGCGCAGCGTCTTGAGCGCCTCCACTCCGTTCGCCGCGGCCAGCACTTCGTGGCCTTCGTCCTCGAGTACAAGTTTCACCATCTCGCGGAACGCGGGCTCGTCGTCCACGACCAGGATGCGATACCCGGTGCGACCGCCGCCCACCGCCGCGATGCTTCCCACCCCCACCGGCAGCAGAATCTCGAACGTGGTGCCGTGTCCGAGCTGGCTGCGCACGTCGATGATGCCGCCGTGGCGCCGCACGATTCCGTACACCATGGCGAGCCCCAGCCCCGAGCCCTTGGAGTCTTCCTTGGTGGTGTAGAACGGCTCGAAGATGCGCTCGCACACTTCCGGCGGCATTCCGGTCCCCGTGTCCTTCACCGTCAGACACACCGCCTGGATCACTTCCTCCCCGACCGCGAGCCGCCCCACTTCTTCGCTGGTGGCCGGGCGCGTCTCCACCCGGAGCTTGCCGCGCTCGGGCATCGCGTCGCGCGCGTTGAGGCATAGATTCATGAGCATCTGCTGCAGCTCCACCTCGTCGCCGTGCACCTGCGCGAGCCCTTCGGCGAGCTCGAACGTCAGCTCGATGCGTTTGCCCAGCGACGCGCGAATCAAGGACTCGATGTCGCGCACCAGCTTGTTGATGGCCAGCGGCTCCACGCGGCTGCGCCCGCCACGCGCGAACTTCATCAGTTCCTGCGAGAGATGCTGCGCACGCTTGGCCGCGGTCTCGATGTCGTCGAGATCTCCGGTGATGTGCGGATCGTCCGGCAATTTCACACGCAATACGCTGGCCTTGCCCAAGATCATGGTGACGAAGTTGCCGAAATCGTGGGCCAGCCCGCTCGCGAAGTTCCCGATCGATTCCATCTGCTGCGCGCGCGCCAGCTGGCGCTCCACGTGGGACTTGCCGCCGCGAGGGAGCAGGATCAGAAGATGGCCGGTGGTCTCCTTGCGCTCGTTGGAGAGCACCTTGCCGCGGATCTGCACGGACGGCGCGCTTGGCAGCGAATCTTTCAGCCGCACTTCGGGAAGATCGAAGCTCTTGCCGGCGGTGAGCGCATCGAGCGACTTCTGGATCTCGCCGGTCTGGAACATCGCGAGCGAGCGCACGTCGATGCCCGCGGGATTCGGCGGAAGCGCGGCCGGTCCGCACACGCTGCCCACTTCCGGATTCCATTCCAGAATTCGAAACTCGCGGTCGGTGAGAATCATGCCCACGGGAATCTTGCGGAAGAGATCGCGCACCTCGACGGCGGAGTCCGCCCCTTCGGCGAGCCGCGCCCCGACGAACGCTTCCAGATTTCCGGAGTGTCCGCGCACCGCCTTGATGCGCACGCCCACGGGAACGCCGCCCAAGGAGAGCGTCCCGTTCCATTCGTCGGCGCGCGCCGCGTGGCGCAGCGCGCCGAGGACATCTTTGCGGTCCGCTTCGAAGAGATCCCCGACATGTTTCCCCAGCCACTCGTGCGGCTTGCCGGGCAGACCCTGCAGCCATCCCGCGCCGAGCTCGCGAATGCGCCCGCCGGAATCCAGCACCAAGGTGGAGCTCCCCAGCACGGAGAGCAGCGAGCGCGACCAGCGCAGCCAGCGCTCGGTCGCTTCGTCGCCGCGCCGTTCGCGGAACACCAGCAGCACGTCGGTCGCCTCACGGCCCAGCGACATCATGCGCAGCGCGCACGGCACCGCTTCGCCGGTCGGCGATTGCAAATTCATGTTGGTCTCGCCGGTGCCGAGGAGCTTTCGCCCTTCGATGCTCTTCTGCCAGAGCTTGCGGTCTTCCTCGAGCAGCACGATCTCGAACGGCTTGCCGACCACGTCGGTCTTGGCCCATCCCAGGATGCGGGTCGCCGCTTCCGGCCAATCCAAGATGCGGCCGTCGCGATCGACGCGAAACGCCACGAGATCGGGCTCCCGCAGGAGCCAATCCCAGGACGATTCCGCCGCGGCGGGACCGGACTTGGGCGAAGGCGTAGACGACGGCTGCACCGGAAACACTCCTGGCGCCGGGACGAAGGACTTCGAGGGACGGCACACTCCCTCGCATCCGTCATCGGCATGGAATCGACCGGGCTTTCGGGCGGGAATGGAGGAGATTGAAAAGGTGCGCCCCGACCTCGGGGGGGTGAGATCGGGGCGCGAAGGGCGGCTAAAGCCGCCCAAAAGATGCAGAAAGACTCTACCCGGACTTGCCCCCGGAAGACGAGCGGCCGGCCTTCTTGGGGCCGATCTGCTTGTGGGCACCGCCACCGCGGGTGGGGGGCTTCGGAGAGGAGGTCTTCTTGTCCCGGGGGCCCTTCGGCTTCGCGCCCGGTCCCGAGCCCTTCTCCTTGGGAGCTTTCTTCTCCTTCTTCGCCTTGGGCGCTGCCGACTTCTCGGCCTTGTCGCCCTTCTTCTTCGCGTCGACGTCCGCGACTTCCGGCTCCTGAGTCTTGTACTCCGCCCCGATCAGCTCGAGGATCGACATCGGCGCGTTGTCCCCAGCGCGGAATCCCGTCTTCAGGATGCGCGTGTAGCCGCCCGGACGGGTGGCGAACCGTGGTGCGACATCGTCGAACAGCTTCTTCAAGACTTCGTTGTCCTGCACGGTGCGTGCGGCCAGACGGCGCGCGTGAATGTCCCCGCGCTTCGCGACCGTGATGACCCGCTCCGCCCAGCGACGACATTCCTTCGCCTTCGGCACCGTGGTCTGGATCCGCTCCTCGCGCAGAAGCGCGGTGACCATGTTGCGGATCAGCGCCTTTCGATGCGCCGTCGTGCGCCCGAGCTTCGGGTTGTTGAGGCGATGTCTCATACGGTGGCCTCGCTCTCGCTTTCGTCGATCTCGGCTTCCATCTCCGGCTCCATCTCCGCCATCGCGGAAGCCGCCGGTGCCGGACGATGCGCCGGTGCGCCGGTGTACCACTTGGAGACGTCCATGCCGAATCCGAGATTCATGCCCTTGAGAATCTCCTGGATCTCGCGCAGCGACTTGCGGCCGAAGTTCCTCTGACGCAGCATCTCCGCTTCCGACTTCTGCACCAGCTCGCCGATGGAGCGGATGTTCGCGGAAGTGAGGCAGTTCGAGGAGCGAACCGAAAGCTCCAGCTCGTCCACCGAGCGGTTCAGCAGCTCGCGCATGCGCTCGAATTCTTCGTCGTACTCCGACTCCTCCATGATCTCCGGCTCTTCATCGAAGTTGATGAAGATCATGAGGTGATCTTTCAAGATCTTGGCGGCGTGCGCCACCGCATCCACCGGGGTCAGCGAGCCGTCGGTCCAGATCTCCATGTTGAGCTTGTCGTAGTCCGTGCGCTGTCCGACGCGCGTGGCTTCCACGTCGTAGCGGACCTTCAAGACCGGGGAGAAGACCGAGTCGATGAGGATGGTGCCGAGCGGCTGCTCGCCGAGCTTGTGGATCTCCGCCTGCACGTAGCCGCGGCCGGTGCCCACGCCGATCTCCATGGAGAGCTTCGCGCCCTTGTTCACGGTCGCGAGGACCTGGTCCGGATTCAGAAGCTCCACGTCCGGCTCCAGCACGATGTCGCCGGCGGTGACTTGCTTCTCGCCTTCGATGGAGATGCGTCCCTTGCGGACCTCTTCCCCGTCGTAGCGGAAGCGCAGGTTCTTGAGGTTGAGCACCATTTCGGTGACGTCTTCGCGAACGCCGGTCACGGTGGAGAACTCGTGCTCCACTCCGTCGATGCGCGTGAACATCACCGCCGAGCCCTGGAGGCTGGAGAGCAGCACGCGCCGCAGCGAATTGCCCAGCGTGGTGCCGAAGCCCTTCTCCAGCGGCTGAATCGACATTTTTCCGTACGTGCCGGTGAGCGTGGACTCGTCGAAGTCCGCCTTTTTCGGCATCGTGAGGGGTCTCCACTTCATCGACATGGAGCGCTCCTTTTCATTGGGAAGTGCGAATCCCGGATCTACGGTCTTCGACGGACCTTCTTCCAGAAATCCGCGGCGAATGCGCCGGGCGACCCCGGCGCGAACTGTTCCGTTCGTGACGACTACTTCGAATACAGCTCCACGATGAGCTGCTCATTCAGGGGGACGGGAATCTCGCTCCGCGAAGGGACCGAGATCACGGTGCCCGAAAGCTTGCCCTTGTCGACGGAGAGCCAGCTCACCATCGAGTTCGGGTCCCGGGATTCCATCGCCGACTTGATCACGTCGTTCTCGCGCGAGCCGCTGCGCACCTCGATCCGGTCGCCGGCGCGGCACTGATACGACGGCACCGTGACGGTGCGGTCGTTCACCGAGAGATGGCGATGCAGGATGAGCTGGCGCGCTTGCGAGCGCGAGGTCGCGAGACCCATGCGGTACACGAGATTGTCCAAGCGCATCTCCAGCATGCGCAGCAGGTTCTCGCCGGTCATACCCTTCTGGCCGATCGCCTTCCAGTAGTACCCGCGGAACTGCCGCTCGAGCACGCCGTACATGCGGCGCGCCTTCTGCTTCTCGCGCATCTGCACGCCGTAGTCCGACGTCTTCTTGCGCTGATTCTGACCGTGCACTCCCGGCGGGAAATTCCGCCGCTCGATGGCGCACTTGAGAGTCAAGCAGCGGTCGCCCTTCAAGAAGAGCTTCACGCCTTCGCGCCGGCACTGTCTGCACTTCGCATCGATATAACGAGCCATTTATTCCTCGGCCTTAGTTCCGGCGCCGCTTCTTGGGGCGGCATCCGTTGTGCGGAATCGGAGTGACGTCGCGAATGAGGGAGATGTCGAGACCCGCGATCGTGAGCGAACGGATCGCAGCCTCGCGGCCGGCACCCGGTCCGCGCACGCGCACCTCGACGCGCTTCATGCCTTGGTCCAGCGCCTCGCGCGCGGCCTGCTCTGCAGCAAGCTGCGCCGCGAACGGCGTGGACTTGCGCGATCCCTTGAAGCCGACCTTGCCCGCCGAGGCCCACGAGATCACGTTGCCGCGGGTGTCCGTCACCGTCACGATCGTGTTATTGAACGAGGCCATGACGTGCGCGACCCCGACGGCTTCGACCTTACGGTCTTTCTTCTTCTTGGGCCGCGACGGCTTCTTGACTGGCTCGGCCAACGAAAATCCTCCTTACGGTCGATGCGATGCGGAGCGCGCGATGGGGCGCGTCCCTACTTCTTCGTTTCCTTCTTCACGGTGCGCACCGGAGCTCCCTTGCGGGGACCCTTGCGCGTGCGCGCATTCGTCGACGTGCGCTGTCCGCGGACCGGAAGACCGCGGCGATGGCGCAGGCCGCGGTACGAGCCGATGTCCATCAAGCGCTTGATGTTCAGGGAGACTTCGCTGCGCAGCGAGCCTTCCACCTTGTAGTTCGACTCGATTTCCTGGCGAATCTTCGCGGTGTCGCCTTCGGACAAGTCCTTGGAGCGCGTGGCGGGATTCACGCCCGTCTTCGCGAGGATGCGGCGCGCCACCTCCGGACCGATGCCGAAGATGTAGCGCAGCGCGACGTCCATTCGCTTGTTCGGGGGCAGATCGATCCCGGAAATGCGCGGCATTCTCTAGATTCCTTCCCTGATTTACTTCGGGCGCCCGACTTGGCGCTGCTTGTGCGTAGGATTCTTCTTGCACACGACGCGCAGGACGCCTTGGCGCCGCACGATGCGACATTCGTTGCACATCTTTTTGACCGACGAGCGGCACTTCATGATCCTGCTCCTACTTGTACCGGTAGACGATTCGGCCGCGGCTCAGATCGTAGGGGGACAGTTCCACCGTCACCTTGTCCCCGGGGAGGATCTTGATGAAGTTCATCCTCATCTTCCCCGAGATGTGGGCGAGCACGCGATGACCGTTCTCGAGCTCCACACGGAAGCTCGCGTTCGGTAGCGGCTCCACCACGGTGCCTTCGACCTGAATGCCTTGTTCTTTCGTCATACCCCTCGTTTCGACGTTTCCCATCACTCGGGGACCGATCCTTCCGTGAGGATCGCCGGCCCCGACTCGGTGACGGCCACCGAATGCTCGAAGTGGGCGGAGAGCGCGCCGTCCGCGGTCACCACCGTCCACTTGTCCTCGAGAATCTCGACCTCGTGCACGCCCGCGTTCACCATCGGCTCGATCGCGAGCACCATCCCGGTCTTCAGCAACGCGCCTTCACCGGCGCGTCCGTAGTTCGGCACTTGCGGGTCTTCGTGCATCGAGCGGCCGATGCCGTGTCCAACGAGCGATCGCACCACGCTGAGTCCGGCGGACTCCACGTGCTTTTGGATCGCGTGCGACACGTCACCCAACCGATTTCCCGCGCGCGCTTTTTCGATTCCGAGGTAGAGCGCCTCCTTCGTCACACGAAGAAGGCGAGCCGCCTCGGAGTTGATGCTACCGACCGGGAGGGTCTGGGCAGCATCCGCATAGAATCCACCAGCCTTGACCCCGATGTCCACCCCAATGATGTCGCCATCCTTCAAAACCCTTTTCCCGGGGATCCCGTGGACGACCTCGTCGTTCACGGAGAGGCAGGACGCCGCCGGATACCCCCGGTACCCCTTGAACGCCGGCTCTCCCCCGTTCTCGCGGATGAACCCCTCGATCTCCCGGTCCAGATCCCCGGTGGTGATCCCCGGTTTCAGGAACTCCCGGACCCGCTTGTGGGCCCCGGCGAGAATCTCCCCGGCGGCGCGCATTTCTTGGAGCTCAGCCTCGGTCTTGAGAAGGATCACGCGGACTTCCCCGATCCGTTCCCGGAAGCTTTCCCGAAGGGACGAAGCGCGGCCAACACCCGGGCCTGTACCTCTTCGACGGTCCCTTCGCCAGGAATCCCCCGAAGGGCTTTCCGGCTGCGATAAAAGTCCACCAAAGGCGCGGTCTGCTCCTCGTACACGCGGAGCCGGTTCTTCACGGTGGCCTCCGAATCGTCGGTCCGGTTCTCGAGGAGCGCCCGCTTGCTGAGCCGGTCCACGATGGCTTCCTCGGAGACCTCCAGGCACAGCACGCCGCCCAGCGCGATCCCGATCTCGTCCATCACTCGCGCGAGGCTTTCCGCCTGGGCGAGATTCCTGGGGTAGCCGTCGAGGATCCAGCCCGCAGGGCGGGGCTCCGTCTCTAAACACTCCCGCACCAGGTCGAGAAGCAGGGAGTCCGGGACCAGCTCACCGCGGTCCATGAAACCCTTGGCCTTCTTCCCGAGATCCGTCCCCTCGCGCACCGCGCGGCGGAGAAGGTCTCCCGTGGAAACATGCTCCATAGCCAGCCGCTCGGCCAGATGGGCGGCCTGCGTTCCCTTCCCGGAACCGGGAGGGCCGAGAAAGATCCAGACTGTGGCCAGGACCGGCTACCTCCGGCCCCGGAGACGTCCCTTCTTCAGGAAGCCGTCGTAGTGGCGCATGAGGAGGTGCGACTCGATCTGCTGGAGCGTATCCAGCGCCACGCCCACCACGATCAAGAGCCCCGTGCCTCCGAAGTAGAACGGAAGCGCCAGGCGATTGATGAGCACGAACGGCAGGATCGCGATCGCCGCCAGGAACAGCGCGCCGGGCAGCGTGATGTGCGTCAGGATCTTGTCGATGTACTCCGCCGTCTTCTTTCCCGGGCGAATGCCGGGGATGAACCCGCCGTGCTTCTTCATGTTGTCCGCGAGATCGTTCGGGTTGAAGACGATCGCGGTATAGAAGTACGCGAAGAACACGATGATCGCCGAGTACAGGAGCGAGTGGACCAAGGTCCCGAACTGCAGATGCGCGGCCATGTTCTGCACGAACTCGTTGTTCGGGAAGTACAACGCGAGCGTGGACGGGAACATGATGAACGACTGCGCGAAGATGATCGGGATGACGCCGGCGGTGTTCACGCGCAGCGGAATGTGCGTGGACTGCCCGCCGTAGACCTTGCGCCCCACCACGCGCCGGGCGTATTGCACCGGAATCTTGCGCTGGGCCTGGGTCACCAGGATCACCGCCGCGGTGATCGCCACCATGGCGGCCAGAACCAGGAGCAGCACCGGCAGCGCGATGGTACGCCCCGCGATGGCGCGCCAGGTGTTCAGCGCGTCGATCGGATACTGCGCGACGATCCCGATGAAGATGATGAGCGAGATCCCATTGCCGATGCCGCGCTCCGTGATCTGCTCGCCCAGCCACATCACGAACATCGTTCCGCTGATCAGCGTGATGACCGTGGTGACCTCGAACATGAGCCCGGGATTCGGCACCACCGCCGCACCGGACGGCGAGGTGAGCCCTTCCAGGAACTTGGCCACGCCGAGTCCTTGGATGAACGCGAAGATCACCGTGCCGTAGCGCGTGTACTGATTGATCTTCTTGCGCCCCGACTCCCCTTCCTTCTGCAGCTTCTCGAAGAAGGGAACGACCGCGGTCATCACCTGGAAGATGATCGACGCGGAGATGTACGGCATGATGCCGAGCGCAAAGATCGTCGCCTGCGAGAGATTCCCACCGACGAAGAGATCGTAGAGCCCGAACAGGCTCCCCTTCTGGCTGGCGAAGAAGTCCCCGAGCGCGCGCCCGTCGATGCCGGGCGTGGGCACGTGGCTCCCCAAGCGATAGACGATGAGGAGCCCGAGCGTGAACAGCACCCGGCGCTTCAGCTCCGGGATCTTGAAGATGGCGGCGATCTTCTCGAACATGCGCGCCCGCTACTCGGCTTGGGGGGGAGCGCCGTAGGTCACGAGCTCCACCTTCCCGCCTTTGGCCTCGATCTTCTTGCGCGCCGACTCCGACACCAGATGCACCTGCACGGTGTAGGCCGCGTCGATCTCACCGACGCCGAGCACCTTCACACGCGGCAACGTGCCGCGCACGAAGCCGGCTTCGCGCAGCAGATCGATGGTGACCGTGCGCTCGTCTCCCAGAGCCTGGAAGTCCAAGAGGTTCACGATCTGATTGTCGATGCGGCTGCGATTGTGGAACCCGCGCTTCGGGAGGCGCCGGTACACGCGCATCTGCCCGCCTTCGAACGCGAGATTTCTCTTCGAGCCGGAGCGCGAGGAGTGTCCCTTGGTTCCGCGCGTGGACGTCTTGCCGTGGCCCGAGCCCGGTCCGCGGCCGACGCGCTTGCGCTTCTTCGTGGCGCCTGGCGCCGGCGCGATCGTGTTCAACTTCAGCATGCTCACTTGACCTCCTCCACACGGACGAGGTGCTTCACCGTGGCGATCATGCCGCGCACCATCGGTGTGTCGACGTGCTCCACGGTGTGCTGGAGATGGCGGATTCCGAGTGCGCGAATCGTGGCCTTCTGATTGTTCAGCCGCTTGATCGCGCTTCGAATCTGGGTGACGCGGAGCTTCTTCATGACGAGGCCTCGTCTTCCTCCTGACCAAAGAGCTGTCCGAGCGAGATGCCGCGACGGCGCGCTGTGTCCTGCGCCGTTGCCAACATCTTGAGCCCCGCAACCGTGGCCTTCACCGCGTTGTGCGGGTTCGAAGTGCCGAGGCACTTGGTGAGAATGTCGCGGAAGCCCGCGGCTTCCAGAATCGGACGCACCGCGCCTCCGGCGATCACGCCCGTGCCGGGGCTGGCCGGCTTCAGCAGAACGCGGCCCGCTCCCGAGCGACCCAACACCATATAAGGAACGGTGCCCTTCACCATGGCGACCCGGAACATCATCTTCTTCGCGTTCTCGGTGGCCTTGCGCACCGCCTCGGAAGCTTCGTTCGCTTTTCCGAGACCGGCGCCCACGCGCCCCTTCTCATCGCCGACGGCGACGAGCGCGTTGAAGCTGAAGCGGCGTCCGCCCTTGACGACCTTGGCGACGCGATTGATGTTGATGAGCTTCTCGACGAATTCCTTGGGCTCGTCCGGACCGCGATCGCGTCCGCGCTGCGGGCGCCCGCCGCGTCCACCACGTCCTCCGCTCCCGCCTCGTCCGCCGCCACCGCCGCCACGTCCGCCGCCACCGCCGAATCCGCCACGGCCACCACCCGGACCGCCGCGTCCGCCGCCCGGACCACCGCGTCCGCCACCCGGGCCGCCGCCGAAGTTCCCGCCACCGGGACCGCCTCGTCCGCCGCCCGTGTTCGGCGCACCGCCCGTATTCGGCGCACCGCCCGTGTTCGGAGCAGCGCCGCCTGTGTTCGGGGCACCGCTGCCGGTCTTCGGCGCGGAGCCGCCTGTTTCGGGGCCAGTCTTCGCTTCTGCGCTGATCACCGTAGGTTCATTGCTCAAAACTCGAGGCCTCCCTTCCGGGCCGCGTCGGCGAGCGCCTTGATGCGCCCGTGGAACAGGCGTCCGCCCCGGTCGAACGTGACTCGCTGGATGCCGGCCTCTTTCGCCTTCTTCGCCACCGCGTCTCCGACGGCCATGGAACGGCGCATCTTTGCCGATCCCTCGCCGCCGGCGTCGCGAAGCTCCTTCGACGTGCTCGACACCTGGATCAATGTCTTCTGCGCGACGTCGTCGACGATCTCGGCGACGACGTGATTCAAGCTGCGATACACCACGAGGCGCGGCCGTTCGCCGCTGCCGCGGACTTTCCTGCGAACGCGGCGGTGCCGCTTCTCCAGGCCTTCGAGCTTCGCCTTGTTCTTGTCTCTCATCGTCTGTTTCCTATCCTGCCGCGGTCTTGCCGGCCTTGCGGCGGATCGTTTCCTCTGCGTACTTCACGCCCTTGCCCTTGTACGGCTCGGGTGGGCGCAGCCTGCGAATGTTCGCGGCGACCTGACCGACCGCCTGCTTGTTCACGCCCTTCACCGTCACGTGCGTGGGATCCGTCGCGACCAGCTCGATTCCCGTGGGAGGCTCCACCGTGATCGGGTGCGAGTATCCCAAGTGGAGGACGAGATTCTTGCCCTTCACTTCGCCGCGATACCCGACGCCGATGATCTCCAGCGAGCGCGTGTAACCCTGCGACACGCCGACCACCGCCGAGTTCACCAGGCTCCGCGAGAGCCCGTGAAGCGAGCGATGCTGCTTGGAGTCGCTCTCGCGCGTGACCGTGATCTCGCCGTCGGCGATCTTCACTGCCGTCCCGCGCGGGACTTCCACTTTCATTTCGCCGAGCGGGCCCTTCGCTCGAAACGTGCTCCCGTCCAACGTGGCGGTTACGCCCTTGGGAACGGGAACGGGCATCTTTCCGATGCGGGACATGGTCTCTTTGCGCTCCTACCAGACGTTGCAGAGAATCTCGCCGCCGACGCCCGTCTTCTTCGCTTCGCGGCCGGTCATGATCCCCCGCGACGTGGAGAGGATCGAAACGCCGAGCCCGCCCAAGACGCGCGGAACTTCCTCGGAGCCGCAGTAGCGGCGAAGCCCGGGACGCGACACGCGCTGCAAGCCGATGATCACCGGCTCCTCTTCCGGCGTGTACTTGAGGTACACGCGGATCGACGCCCTGCGGACTCGTTTCCACGCTCATGAACTTGTAGTTCGAGATGAACCGCTCCTTGAGGAGAATGCGTGCAATCTCGAGCTTCAACTTCGACGCGGGAATATCCACGCGACGCAGACGCGCACGGCCTGCGTTGCGAATCCTCGTGAGCATGTCCGCGATTGGATCGGACATCGACATCGTCTTCTCTCTCCTACCAGCTGGCCTTCACGATGCCGGGAATCTGGCCCAAGTGCGCCAGCGTCCCGGAAGCAAATGCGGCACAGTCCGAAGTCGCGGTAGAAGGCGCGCGGCCGACCGCATCGCCTGCAGCGGTTGTACCGCCGCACCTTGAACTTCGGCGTCCGCCTGCACTTCTCGACAGGGACTTCTTCGCCACCGTCCGAATCCTTCTCCAGCGGCCGGCGCCGAGCGCCGACCTTCGTGTTGCTCCGCTCGGATCAATTCTTCCGGAACGGAAACTTCATGAGCCTCAGGAACTCGAGCCCCTCTTCATCCGTTTTCGCCGAGGTCACGAGCGTGATGTTCATGCCACGGATCTTGATCAGCTTGTCGATGTTGATCTCCGGGAACACGATCTGCTCGCGAATGCCGATCGTGTAGTTGCCGCGGCCGTCGAAGCAGTTCGACGGAAGGCCGCGAAAGTCGCGGATGCGCGGCAATGCGGAGTTCACCAGCCGGTCGTAGAACTCCCACATGCGCGGTCCGCGCATCGTCACCAGCGCACCCACCGACATGCCCTTCGCGCAGCTTGAAGTTCGCGATCGACTTCTTCGCCTTGCGCACCGAGGGCTGCTGTCCGGTGATGGAGCGCAGCGTCGCCACCGCCTCCTCCAGGAGGTTCGGATTCTGCGTGCGCGTCGCCCACGCCGATGTTCACCGCGATCTTCTCGAAGTGGGGCACCATCATCACGTTGTCGTAGTCGAAGCGCTTCATCAGTGCCGGAACCACGTCCTTGCGGTACTCCTCTTGGAGTCTCGGCTTCATGACTTACTTGCCCCTCTCGGGAATCTCTTGTCCGCTCTTCGCGCGCCACGCGGATTCTCCTGCCGTCGGCCAGCACCTGGCGGCCGATGCGCGAAGCGCCGCCGCCCTGCGGGTCCACGATCATGAGGTTGGACACGTGGACCGGGCGCTTCCTTCTCCACGATGCCGCCCTGACGGCCGGGACGCGGCTTGGTGTGGCGCTTCACGAAGTTCACGCCTTCCACCAGCACGCGGTTCTTGTCGCGGAAGACCGCCAGCACGCGCCCGCGCTTGCCCTTGTCGTCTCCGCTGATCACCACGACCTCGTCGTGGCGGCGAATCTTGATTGCCATCAGACCACCTCCGGCGCGAGCGAGATGATGCGCATGAACTTCTTCTCGCGAAGCTCGCGAGCGACCGGGCCGAAGATGCGCGTGCCGCGCGGCTCCTTGGCGTCGTTGATCAGGACCGCCGCGTTCTGGTCGAAGCGGATGTACGAGCCGTCCGTCCGGCGGATTTCCTTCTTGGTGCGCACGATCACGCCCTTCACGACCTCGCTCTTCTTCACCGTGCCGCCGGGCAGCGCATCCTTCACCGCGAGCACGACGATGTCGCCGATCGACGCGTAGCGCCGCTTCGTGCCGCCGAGAACACGGATGATGAGCGCGGACTTGGCGCCCGTGTTGTCGGCGATCTCGATGATCGATTCCTGCTGAACCATGACCCTCGCCCCTACGCTTGCTCGGCCTTGCGCACGGTCTCGACGAAACGCCAGCGCTTCCTCTTCGACAACGGACGCGTCTCCATGACGCGCACGATGTCACCGATCTGGCACTCGTTCTTCTCGTCGTGCGCCATGATCGTGGACGTGCGATTCACGATCTTCCCGTACTTC
Organism: uncultured Gemmatimonadales bacterium; assembly: GCA_963725045.1. Lineage (GTDB taxonomy): Bacteria > ARS69 > ARS69 > ARS69 > ARS69 > CAVRWY01. The sequence continues at coordinate 98,796 of CAVRWY010000001.1, read as the reverse complement.
GGATGAGGCACGCGGCGCTTGATGGCGACGACGATCGTCTTCTCCGCCTTGTTGGACACGACCTCGCCGGTGCGGGTCTTGCGCTCCGAACGACTCTCCTCGGTCATTTGCTTCTCCTCGCCGCGGACGCCTTCTTGGTCGCCTTGCGGCCTTCTTCGTCTTGCTCGCGGCCTTCGCCTTCGCCTTTGCCTTCGGAGCCTTCGTCTTCGCCGCAGCCTTCGTCTTCGACTTCGCTTTCGCCTTGGCCTTCGTCTTCGTCTTCGGCGCGGGCGCGATCGCGCGTCATCGGCGCCGAGGGCGCGATCCCGGAGATCTCCCGCTCACGAATCAAGGTCTTGATCCGGGCGATGTCGCGGCGGATCCGGCGGATCTGCAGCGGATTGTCCAAGGCTGCGTCACCGAGACGGAACTTCAGCTTGAAGATCTCCTCCGACGACTGCGCGAGGCGCACCTTCAAGTCGTCAGCGTCATCTGGCGCATTTCCTGAACTTTCATTTCAACGCTCCGTGGCCAGTTCGGCGCGCGAGATGAACTTCGTCTTGAGCGGCAGCTTGTGCCGCGCGAGCTCGATGGCTTCCTTCGGCGAGCGCCACCGTGACGCCTTCGATCTCGAACAGGATGCGGCCCGGCTTCACCACCGCGACCCAGTACTCCGGCGGGCCCTTGCCCTTGCCCATTCGCGTTTCGGCCGGCTTCTTGGTGATCGGCTTGTCCGGGAACACGCGGATCCACATCTTTCCGCCGCGCTTGATGCGGCGCGTGATCGCGACGCGCGCGGCCTCGATCTGGCGGCTCGTGATCCACGCCGGCTCGAGCGCCTGCAGCGCGTACTCGCCGAAATCGATCTTGTTGCCGCGGGTGGCCGCACCGCGGCGGCGCCCCTTGTGCATCTTGCGGTACTTGATCCGCTTCGGTGTCAGCATCGTCCTTCGTCCTTATCGCGTTCCGGCCGGTGCCGGGGCCGACTTCGCCGCCGGCGGCTGCGGATGCGCCGGTGCATTCGGGAGCCCGGAGCCGATCACGTGGTCACGTTCGGCGCCCGCCTTGCTCAAGATCTCGCCCTTGAAGATCCACACCTTCACGCCGATCGTGCCGTACGTCGTCATGCAGGTGTGCGATGCGTAATCGATGTCCGCGCGCAGCGTGTGCAGCGGCACGCGTCCTTCGCGATAGGTCTCGCGGCGCGCCATTTCCGCGCCGGCGAGACGCCCGGAGCAGCACACGCGAATGCCCAGTGCGCCGCGGCGCATCGCCGAGGAGACCGACTTCTTCATCGCGCGGCGGAAGCCCACGCGCTGCTCGAGCTGGCGGCCGATGTGCTCGGCCACGAGCTGCGAATCGAGTTCCGGCTTGTCCACTTCCTGGATCTCGATGTGGACCTCGCGCTTGGTGAGGCTCTGCAGCTCGTCCCGGATCTGGTCGACCTGCGCGCCCTTTCGCCCGATCACGATGCCGGGACGCGCGGTGTGGATCACGATCGTGACCTTGTTCGCCTTGCGCTCGATCAGGATGCGCGAGAGCCCGGCCTGCGAGAGACGCTTGCCGAGGTAGCGCCGGATCATCAGGTCTTCCTGGAGAAGCTCCGCGAAGTCCCGGCCCGCGAACCAGCGCGAGTCCCAGGTCTTGATGATCCCGAGTCGAAGGCCGACCGGATGGGTTTTTTGCCCCACGAATGCCTCCTAGCGGCTCGCGCGTTTCGGCGCGGCCGGGCGCGTCTTCTTCGCGCGTGATCCGACGATGATGGTCACGTGACTGGTGCGTTTGCGAATGCGGTTGGCGCGCCCCTGGGACGCGGCCGGAATCTCTTCAAGAACGCGCCGCCGTCGACGAACGCGGTGCGCACCACGAGATCGTCCACCGAGACGGCCGGGCTCTTCTCGTCTTCGCCGGCGACGTGCAGCGCGTTGGCGACCGCCGAGCGGAGCATCTTCTCGATCATCGGTGCCGCCTTCTTCCCCGTGGTCTGGAGGATCGTGAGCGCGTCCTCCACTTTGCGTCCGCGAATCAGGTCCACCACGAGGCGCATCTTCCTCGGGCTGATCCGCATGTCGCGGGCGCGTGCCGTCGCTTCCATCGAGATTCCCTCTTCCTACTTCTTCTTCTTGGGTCCGCCGCCGCCACCGCCGCCACCACCGGGCTTCGACGGAGGCGCCGAGGCCGCAGCCGCCGTCTTCTCCGACTTTCCGGAGTGGCCGCGGAACGTGCGCGTGGGCGCGAACTCGCCGAGCTTGTGACCGACCATGTTCTCCGACACGTAGATCGGAATGAACTTGTTGCCGTTGTGCACGGCCAGCGTGTGGCCGACGAACTCCGGCGTGATCGTGGAGCGGCGCGCCCAGGTCTTGAGCACGCGCTTGTCCGTTGAGCGATTCATCGCGTCGACTTTCTTCACCGAGACTGTCCGCGATGAACGGCCCCTTCTTGACCGACCGGGTCATCTACTTTCTCCTCTTCACGATCATCTGATTCGATTCCTTCTTGGGCTTGCGCGTCTTGTAGCCCTTCGACGGCATGCCCCACGGCGAGCACGGATGACGTCCGCCCGAAGACTTGCCTTCGCCGCCGCCCATCGGATGATCGACCGGGTTCATGGCGACGCCGCGGTTGTGCGGACGGCGTCCCAGCCAGCGGGTGCGACCGGCCTTGCCCATGCTCACGTTCTGCGCGTCTTCGTTGCCGACCTGTCCGATGGTGGCGTACGCTGCCGCCAGCACCTTGCGCACTTCGCCCGACGGCAAGCGCAGCAGCGCGTGCGGACCTTCCTTGGCCATCAACTGCGCGAACGTTCCCGCACCGCGCGCGATCTTGGCGCCCTGTCCGGGACGCAGCTCCACCGCGTGCACCACGGTGCCGAGCGGCACCTTGGAGAGCGGGAGCGCATTGCCGGTCTTGAGATCGGCGTCCGCTCCGGACACGATCTGGTCGTCCACCTTGAGGCCGAGCGGCGCCAGGATGTAGCGCTTCTCTCCGTCGGCGTAGATCACCAGCGCGATGCGCGCATTGCGGTTCGGGTCGTACTCGATCGTCGCGACCCTCGCCGTGATGCCGTGCTTGTCGCGGCGGAAGTCGATGATCCGGTACGCACGCTTGTGGCCGCCGCCGCGGAAACGCGACGTGATGTGGCCGTGATGATTGCGTCCGCCCTTCCTGCGCAGCGGTTCCAATAGGGACTTTTCCGGAGTCGACGTGGTGATCTCCGAAAAATCGGCCGTATTGAAATAACGCCGGGACGGCGTGGTCGGCTTGTACTTCTTGATCGCCATTTCACTCTTTCCGTGTCCGCATGCTCGAGCCCGCGCCCCTCGGCTTCGCTCGTCGCCCCGCTGCGAACGTGGGGCGGATCGAACGTCGTTTCGGGTCACTCCCCCTGGGTGGGGGGCGATACCCGGGATCGTGCGGACACTGCCCCGGGCGCGTTCTCGTTGAACCCTACTGCTGTTCGAACAAATCGATCGAGCTCCCGGTGGCCAGCGTCACGAGCGCCTTCTTCCAGCTCGGACGACGACCCGACGTGAACCCTTGCCGCTTCACTTTGCCTTCCACCGTGATGGTGCGGACATCCGCGACCTTCACGTTGAATTCCTTCTCGATCGCCGTCTTGATCTGGATCTTGTTCGCGTTCGGGTTGACCTCGAACGCGTACTCGTTCCTGGCTTCCCGAGCAATCGTCGCCTTCTCCGTGAGGAGTGGGCGGCGAAGCACCTGACGCGGCTCCATCAGGCGAACACCTCCTCGAGCGTCCCGAGCGCGCCCTTCGTCGCGACGATCCAGTCGGCCGCGACGACCATGTACGTGTTCACTTCCCGCGCCGGCATCGCGATGACCTTCGGCAGGTTGCGCGACGCGAGCACGACTTTGTCGTCATGCCCTTCGGTGAGGAGGAGCACCTTCTGACCCGAGATGCCGAGCTTGGTGAGAAGCGCGGCCATGTGCTTGGTCTTGGCCTCTGCCATGTCGAAGCCGTCGATCACCATCACGCGCTCGTGGTTCGCGCGATCCGACAGCGCCGAGACCAGAGCCACCCGCTTGGCCTTGCGAGGCAGCTTGTACGAATGGTCGCGCGGCTGCGGTCCGTGCATGGTGCCGCCGCCGACCCAGATCGGCGAACGCCACGTTCCCGCGCGCGCACGGCCGGTGCCCTTCTGGCGCCACGGCTTCGAGTTCGAGCGGCGGATCTCTCCGCGCGTCTTGGTCTTCACCGTACCCTGGCGCTGATTGGCCTCGTAGTTCACGCACGCTTCCCACACCAGGTGCGAGTTGACCTCGGCGCCGAACAACGCGCTGGGAAGCGCGACCGACCCCGACTTGTCGCCCTTGGCGGTAAACGCGGTCGCATTCACGCCGGCGGCCTTTTCTTTCGAGCTCTTGCGAGCGGCAGCCATGGTCAACCCACCTTGTACTTGGGCACGCGCACACCCTTCTTCGTCTTGCGCACGAGCACTTCGCCGTTCATGGCGCCGGGCACCGCTCCGCGCACGAGAAGGATGTGATTCTCCGGGTCCACGCGAACCACCACGAGATTCCGGGAGGTCACGTTGCGATTTCCCATGTGACCGGGATGGCGCTTGCCGCGGAACACGCGTCCCGGCGTCGCGCACTGCCCGATGGATCCCGGCGCGCGGTGATTCATGCTTCCGTGGGTCATCGGTCCGCGCTTGAATCCGTGGCGCTTGATCGTGCCCTGGAAACCTTTCCCCTTGGACCGGCCGCGCACGTCGACGTGATCGCCCACCGCGAACACGTCGGAGATCTTGATCTCCTGTCCGGTCTCGAGGCCGTCCAGCGTGGGAAGGCGGAACTCCACGATGCGCCGGAACGTCTTCCCGCCGTGCTTCTTGCCGTGACCGGTGCGGGGCTTGCCCAGGTGCTTCTCTTTGCCGATGAAGGCACCCAGCTGGACGCCGACGTAGCCGTCCGTCTCTTCCGTCTTGCGCTGCAGAATGCCGCAGGGCGTGGCGTCGATCACGGTGACGGGCACCATGGTGCCGTCCTCGAGAAAGACCTGCGTCATGCCCTTCTTGCGACCGACGAAACCGGAAACCATTTCGCTACACCTTGATTTCGATGTCGACGCCGGCCGGAAGGTCGAGGCGCTGGAGCGCGTCCACCGTCTGGGGCGTCGAGTTGTAGATGTCGATCAGCCGCTTGTGCACGCGGCGCTCGAACTGCTCGCGCGACTTCTTGTCCACGTGCGGCGAGCGATTCACCGTGTAGATCGTCTTCTTCGTGGGAAGAGGCACGGGACCCGCGACGCGCGCACCCGTCCGCTCGGCCGTCCGGCAGATCTCCGCCGCGGACTTGTCCAGCGTGATGTGATCGTACGCCCGGAGGCGAATGCGGATCTTCTGCGTGACGACGGCCATTCAGCTATTCCAGGATTTCGGTGACGACGCCGGCGCCGACGGTTCGTCCGCCTTCGCGGATCGCGAAGCGAAGCTCTTTCTCCATCGCGATCGGCGAAACCAGCGTCACTTCCATCGTGATGTTGTCCCCGGGCATCACCATCTCCACGCCCGAAGGAAGAACCACGCTCCCCGTCACGTCCGTCGTCCGAAAGTAAAACTGCGGACGATAGTTGTTGAAGAACGGCGTGTGACGGCCGCCCTCCTCCTTCGTCAGGATGTAAACCTCACCCTTGAACTTCGTGTGCGGCTTGATCGAGCCCGGAGCCGCCAGACACCATCCCGCGCTCCAGCTCTTCCTTCTCGATCCCGCGAAGCAGAAGACCCACGTTGTCTCCCGCCTCGCCCGAGTCCAGGAGCTTGCGGAACATCTCCACGCCCGTCACCACCGTGTCCCGCGTCTCCTTGCAGACCGATGCGCTCCACCTTGTCCCCGACCTTCGACGATTCCGCGCTCGATGCGGCCCGTGCCCACCGTGCCGCGGCCCGTGATCGAGAACACGTCTTCCACCGGCATCAGGAACGGCTTGTCCTTCGGACGCTCCGGCATCGGAATGTACGAGTCCACCGCATCCATCAGCTTCAGAATGGGACCGGCCAGATTCGCATCCTTCGGATTCTCCATCGCCTTCAACGCCGAGCCGCGAATGATCGGGAATGTCGTCGCCCGGGAAGCTCGTACTTCCTCAACAGCTCGCGAACCTCCAGCTCCACCAGGTCCAAGAGCTCCGGGTCGTCCACCATGTCGCACTTGTTCATGAACACCACGATGTACGGAACGCCCACCTGGCGGGCCAGCAAGATGTGCTCGCGCGTCTGCGGCATCGGGACCGTCCGCCGCCGAAACCACCAGGATCGCGCCGTCCATCTGCGCCGCACCCGTGATCATGTTCTTCACGTAGTCCGCGTGACCCGGGCAATCCACGTGCGCGTAGTGCCGCTTGTCCGTCTCGTACTCCACGTGAGCCGTCGCGATCGTGATCCCGCGCTCCCGCTCTTCCGGAGCATTGTCGATCGATCCGTAGTCACGAACCGTGATCTTCGGATTCTTCTGCGCCAACACCATCGTGATCGCTGCCGTCAGCGTCGTCTTCCCGTGATCCACGTGACCGATCGTCCCCACGTTCACGTGCGGCTTCGTCCGCTCGAACTTCTGCTTCGCCATCGCTCTGGCTTCTCCTCGACGGACAGGTGGCAGTGTTCGATGCGACGCCCGCGCGAATCTTCGTCCGCACGGAGCAAAAGGACGGACAGTCTAAGCGACCTTCACCTTTCCTGTCACGCGGGCAATGATCTCCTCCGCGATTTTCTTCGGGGACCTCTTGTAGCGGGCGAACTGCATGGAATAGATCGCGCGGCCCTGGGTCGTGGAGCGGAGGCGGGTCGAATAGCCGAACATCTTGGCCAGCGGGACCGAGGCGGCGACCACGTGGGCGTCGGAGCGCATGACCGTCCCGGCGATCCGGCCGCGGCGGCTGTTCAGGTCGCCGATGACGTCGCCCATGTACTCGGCCGGGCACCACCACTTCGACATCCATATGGGTTCGAGCATCGCGGGGTCCGCCTTCCTGGCGGCCTCCTTGAAGGCCACCGACGCGCGATCCGGAAGGCCATCTCCGAGGAGTCGACGTCGTGGTACGAGCCGTCGATCAAGGTGACCTTGACGTCCACGATCGGGTAGCCGGCGAGCACGCCGTTGTCCAGCGTGTCCTGGATGCCCTTCTCCACCGCCGGGATGTACTCCTGCGGAATCGATCCGCCGCGTGATCTTGCTGACGAACTCGAAGCCCTTGCCGACCTCGGAGGGCTCCAGGTCGAACACGACGTGCGCGAACTGCCCCTTGCCGCCGGTCTGCTTTACGAACCGGTGGTTGATGGAGGCCTTGCGGCGCAGCGTCTCCCGGTAGGCGACCTGCGGCTTGCCGACGTTGGCCTCCACCTTGAACTCGCGCATCAGCCGGTCGACGATGATCTCGAGGTGGAGCTCGCCCATCCCGGAGATGATCGTCTGCGCCGGTCTCCTCGTCGGTGCGGACGCGGAACGTCGGATCCTCCTCGGCGAGGCGCGAGAGCGCCATGCCGAGCTTCTCCTCGTCGGCCTTCGTCTTGGGCTCGATCGCGACCGAGATCACCGGCTCCGGGAAGATCCATCGACTCGAGAAGCGACCGGATACTTCGGGTCGCACAGCGTGTCGCCGGTCTTGGTGATCTTGAGGCCGATCGCCGCGGCGATGTCGCCGGCGTAGACCTCCTTGATCTCCTCGCGCTTGTTCGCGTGCATCTGGAGGAGGCGGCCGATGCGCTCCGTCTTGCCGGTGTTCGCGTTGCAGCAGCGTCTGCCCGGACGTCAGCGTGCCGGAGTACACGCGGAAGAACGTGAGCTTGCCGACGTACGGGTCGGTCATGATCTTGAACGCGAGCGCGGCGAACGGCGCGTCGTCCGTCGCGGGGCGGCGTGACCTTGCCGGCGTCCTCCGCGCCCATCTCGTGCCCTTCGACCGGCGGCATGTCGACCGGCGAAGGGAGATACTCGACGACCGCGTCGAGCAGGCGCTGCACGCCCTTGTTCTTGAACGCGGAGCCGCACAGCACGGGAACGATGGAGAATCGATCGTGGCCGCGCGGATGCACTTTGAAGAGCTCCTGCTCGCCGATCTCCTCGCCGGCCAGATAGTGCTCCATGAGCGTGTCGTCGTACTCGGCGATCGCCTCGACCAGGTGGTGCGCGCTTCCGTGGCGACTGTCGAGGAGATCGTGCGGGATGTCCATGACGTCGAACGTCGTGCCCTGGCTCTCCTCGTGGTACATGTTGGACTTCATCGCGATCAGGTCGATGATCCCGTTGAACAGCTCGCCCTTCGCCCATCGGGATCTGCAGCGGCACCGCCTTGGCGCCGAGGCGGTCCTTCATCATCTGCACGACGTTGTGAAGTCCGCGCCGACGCGGTCCATCTTGTTGACGAACGCGATGCGCGGCACGCTGTACTTGTCGGCCTGGCGCCACACCGTCTCGGACTGCGGCTCGACGCCGCCCACCGCGCAGAACACGGCGACCGCGCCGTCGAGCACGCGCAGCGAGCGCTCCACCTCGACGGTGAAGTCGACGTGGCCGGGGGTGTCGATGATGTTGATCTGGTGATCCTTCCACTCGCAGGTGGTGGCGGCGGAGGTGATCGTGATGCCGCGCTCGTGCTCCTGCTCCATCCAGTCCATGGTGGCGGCGCCGTCGTGCACCTCGCCCATGCGGTGCATGCGTCCCGTATAGAAGAGGATGCGCTCGGTCGTCGTGGTCTTCCCGGCATCGATGTGCGCCATGATGCCGATGTTGCGAACCTTGTTCAGCGGATGGCTACGAGGCATGCAATCGAATCCTTCTTTCCACTCGTTGCGGCCCTCGAGCGGCCGATCGTGACCCACGACGCGGGCTCCCCACGGAGCCGCACGGAACGACCTCGTCCCGGGCCTTTCGAAATTCCGTCACCAACGAAAAAGGCTCCGGCATTTCGCAGGACGCTGGCGCTTCTGAGTGCGCCGGATCGCCCTTCGCCGAAGCCTGCACGTCACGCGGAAGGGAGCGGTCCCCTTCCGGAGGAGGCTACCAGCGGTAGTGCGCGAAGGCCTTGTTCGCCTCCGCCATCTTGTGCGTGTCTTCGCTTCTTCCGACCGACGACCCTCGTTCTTGGACGCGGCGATGATCTCGGCGGCGAGCTTCTCGGCGATCGACTTCTCGTTGCGCGCGCGCGCAATACGTGATGATCCAGCGGATCGCGAGCGCGTTGCGCCGCTCGGGGCGCACCTCGACCGGCACCTGGTAGTTCGCGCCGCCGACGCGGCGGGTCTTCACCTCGAGCACCGGCTTCACGTTCGCGACGGCCGGCTTGAACACGGTCAGCGCGTCCTGCCCGGTCTTCTCTTCGACCTGATCCATCGCCCGTAGAAGATGCCCTCGGCGACGCTCTTCTTGCCGTCGCGCATCAGGCTGTTGATGAACTGCGCGACCATGGTGGACCCGTACGCGCGGGTCGGGCGGAATCTCTCGTTTCGGAACGTCGCGACGCGTCGTGACATGCGGTTCTCGATCGTATGCGGTCCGGTTCGCGGCTACTTCTTGGCCGCCCGTCTTCGGGCTCTTGGTGCCGTACTTCGACCGGCCTGCCGGCGCGCTTCCACACCCGCTGGCGTCCAGCGTTCCACGAATGATGTGGTAACGCACGCCGGGGAGATCCTTCACGCGGCCGCCGCGAATGAGCACGATCGAGTGCTCCTGGAGGTTGTGGCCCTCGCCCGGAATGTAGCACGTCACCTCGATCCCGTTCGTGAGCCGAACGCGGGCGACCTTGCGGAGCGCCGAGTTCGGCTTCTTCGGCGTGGTCGTGTAGACGCGCGTGCAGACGCCGCGCTTCTGCGGGGAGCCCTTCAGCGCGGGAGACGCGGTCTTGGTGCGCTCCGGGCGGCGACCCTTGCGGACCAGCTGATTCAGCGTCGGCACGAACTTCTCACGCTCCTGCAGCATTTTCGCACGAGAGTCCGGAAATCGACCCGCGACTCTACGGGGCCGCGAGGGGCGAGTCAAGTCCTGGAAGGCCGGCGCGAAAGCGCCGGCCCTCCTGCACTTCTGTACGTCCCCTGAGACTCCACCCGCTCCATCGGAAGCACTGACGATCCTCGCCATCGGTCGCCGGCCGGCGCTTCGGCTTCGGGCTCCGCTTCGCCCTCGGGCGGAATCGATCTGAATCGCCTTCGAAGCGAGTCATGCCGGTCCCGGCCGGGATCAGGTGGCCCATGATCACGTTCTCCTTGAGGCCGCGCAGGTGTCCGTCGTGCCCTGGATCGCCGCCTCGGTCAGCACGCGGGTGGTCTCCTGGAACGACGCCGCCGAGATGAAGCTCTCGGTCGAGAGCGACGCCTTGGTGATGCCGAGCAGCAGCGGCTGGTACGTCGCCGGCGTTCCGCCCTCGGCCTCCACGCGCTCGTTCTCGTCGAGCACCTGCGCCGGTCGACCTGCTCGCCCTCGAGGAACATCGTGTCGCCCGGATCCTCGATCCGCACCTTCTGCAGCATCTGGCGCACGATGACCTCGATGTGCTTGTCGTCGATGCGCACGCCCTGCAGGCGGTAGACCTCCTGGATCTCGTTGACCAGGTACTCCTGCACCTCCTCGATGCCCTTGATCTTCAGGATGTCGTGCGGGTTGATCGGGCCCTCGGTGAGGCGGTCGCCGGCGCGCACGGCGCTGCCCTCCTGCACGTGCAGGTGCTTGCCCTGCGGGATCAGGTACTCGCGCTCGATGCCCGTCGTCGCTGTCACCAGCGAGCTTGCGCATGCCGCGCGACACGCCGCCGAACTCGACGGTCCCGTCGATCTCGGAGACGATCGCCGCGTCCTTCGGCCGGCGCGCCTCGAAGAGCTCGGCCACGCGCGGCAGACCGCCCGTGATGTCGCGCGTCTTCGAGATCTCGCGCGGAATCTTCACCAGGACCGTCGCCGGCCTGCACGTGCTCGCCGTCCTGCACCTGGAGGCGCGCGCCGGTCGGCAGCGGGTAGTGCGACCATCGGCGCGCCCGCCTTGTCGAGGATGTCGATCGGCGGCTGCAGCGACTTCTCCTTGTGCTCCATGATGACGAGCTGGCGCAGCCCGGTCTTCTCGTCGACCTCGTCGCGGACCGTGACTTCGTCCTTGATGTCGACGAACTGCACCGTGCCGTCTTCTCGGTGACGATCGGCGTGGTGTACGGATCCCACTCGAACAGGGTCCGCCCGTCTTCGACCTTCTGGCCGTCGCTGCACGAACAGGAGCTTCGCGCCGTACGGCACGTTGTAGCGCTGCGCGCACGCGGCCGTCCTCGTCGCGGAGCTCGATCTCGCCGTGGTGGCCGATCGACGACGCCGACGGCTTCCTCGTCCTTGACCGTACGCACCGATCACGAAGTGCGACCGTGCCCTGCGTCTTCGCCGCGACGCGCGACTGCTCGACGATGCGGCTGGCCGTGCCGCCGATGTGGAACGTGCGCAGCGTGAGCTGCGTGCCCGGCTCGCCGATCGACTGCGCGGCGATGACGCCGACCGCCTCGCCGATGTCCACCGGTCGCCCGTCGCCGAGGTTGCGGCCGTAGCACTTCGCGCACACGCCGCGGCGCGACTCGCAGGTGAGCACCGAGCGGATCGACACCTGCTCGAGGCCGGCTCGTCCGCAGCCTCTCGATCGCGCCGCGATGTCCTCGTCGATGAGCTGGCCGGCCTCGACGCAGCAGCTCGTTGGTGATCGGATGGATCGACGTCCTCGGCCGCGCACGCGGCCGAGCACGCGGTCGCCGAGCGGCTCGATGATCTCCTCGCCGTCCTTGAGCGCGCCGGCGGCGAGGCCGCGGATCGTGCCGCAGTCCATCTCGTTGATGATCACGTCCTGCGCCACGTCCACCAGACGGCGCGTGAGGTAGCCGGCGTCGGCGGTCTTGAGCGCGGTGTCGGCCAGACCCTTGCGCGCGCCGTGCGTCGAGATGAAGTACTCGAGCACGGTCAGGCCTTCCTTGAAGTTGTGGATGACCGGCGACTCGATGATCTCGCCGAGACCCGGTGATCTTCTTCTGCGGCTTGGCCATCAGCCCGCGCATGCCGGCGAGCTGGCGGATCTGCTCGCGGTGAGCCGCGCGACGCCGGAGTCGGCCATCATGAAGATCGGGTTGAAGCCGTCCTGGTCCTTGCGCGAGACCGTCGAACGTCACCTCTCGACCTCGCTGTCGTGGCGTGCGTCCAGGTGTCGATGACCTTGTTGTAGCGCTCGCCCTCGGTGATGACGCCCTTGCGGTAGTCTGCGTTGATCTTGTCCACGTCGCTGCAGCGTCGCGCGCGATGATCTCGTCCTTCTCGGCGGGAATGCGCATGTCGTCGATGCCGACCGTGATGCCGGCCTGGGTCGCGTACTGGAAGCCGGTGTCTTGAGCTCGTCGAGGAACAGCGCCGTGCGATCGGGCCCGAGCTGCGATGCACGTCGTGCACCAGGTTCTCGAGCGCCTTCTTGTCCATGGGCTCGTTGATGTAGCCGAGCTCGGCCGGCAGCACCTCGTTGAAGAGCACGCGGCCCGGCGTGGTGACCAAGCGTCTTCCCGTCGATGCGCACGCGCACCTGCGCGTGCAGCCGCACGCACCTTGGTCTCCGCGGCCATGAGCACTTCCTCACGCGTGCCGAAGCCGCGAGGCGTCTTGCGCTCGTCTTCGGGCAGCAGGCCCTTGGTGAGGTAGTGGCAGCCGAGCACGATGTCCTGGGTCGGCGTCGCGAGCGGACGGCCGTTCGCCGGCGACAGGATGTTGTTCGTCGACAGCATGAGCAGGCGGGCCTCGATCTGCGCCTCGAACGAGAGCGGCACGTGCACCGCCATCTGGTCGCCGTCGAAGTCGGCGTTGAACGCCGGGCAGACCAGCGGGTGGATGCGGATCGCCTTGCCCTCGACGAGCACCGGCTCGAAGCCCTGGATGCCGAGACGGTGCAGCGTCGGCGCGCGGTTCAGCAGCACCGGGTGGTTCTCGATGATCTCGCCCAGGATGTCCCACACCTCGGGCTTCTCGCGCTCGACCAGCCGCTTCGCGCTCTTCACCGTCTGCACGTAGCCGCGGTCCTCGAGCTTGCGGATGATGAACGGCTTGAACAGCTCGAGCGCCATGTTCTTCGGCAGCCCGCACTGGTGGAGCTTGAGCTCCGGCCCGACGACGATCACCGAACGGCCCGAGTAGTCGACGCGCTTGCCGAGCAGGTTCTGGCGGAACCGGCCCTGCTTGCCCTTGAGCATGTCGGAGAGCGACTTGAGCGGACGGTTGCCCTGGCCGCGCACGGCGCGGCTGCGGCGGCCGTTGTCGAACAGCGCGTCGACCGCCTCCTGCAGCATGCGCTTCTCGTTGCGCAGGATGACCTCCGGCGCCTTGATCTCCATGAGCTTCTTGAGCCGGTTGTTGCGGTTGATGACGCGGCGGTAGAGGTCGTTCAGATCCGACGTCGCGAAACGCCCGCCCTCGAGCGGCACGAGCGGACGCAGATCCGGCGGCAGCACCGGGATGACCTCGAGGATCATCCACTCCGGCCGGTTCTTGCGCTGGCGGAACGCCTCGACGACCCTGAGCCGCTTGAGCATCTCCTTCTTGCGCTGCACCGACGTCTCGATCTTGGCGTGCGCGCGCAGCTCCGCGGACAGCTCCTCGAGGTCGATCTCGGCGAGCAGGTCGCGGATCGCCTCGGCGCCCATCTTCGCGTTGAAGCGCGTCGCCGTGCTCCTCCCTGCACCTCGTTGTACTGGTCCTCGGAGATGATCTCCTTCTTCTTGAGCGGCGTGTTGCCCGGGCTCGATCACGACGTACGACTCGTAGTAGAGGATGCGCTCGAGATCGCGGATCGACATGTCGAGCAGGTGGCCGATGCGGCTCGGCACGCCCTTGAAGAACCAGATGTGCGAGACCGGCACGGCCAGCTCGATGTGGCCGAGCCGCTCGCGCCGCACCTTGGCCTGCGTCACCTCGACGCCGCAGCGATCGCAGATCACGCCGCGGTAGCGGATGCGCTTGTACTTGCCGCAGTTGCACTCCCAGTCCTTGACCGGGCCGAAGATCTTCTCGCAGAACAGGCCGTCCTTCTCCGGCTTGAACGAGCGGTAGTTGATCGTCTCCGGCTTGGTCACCTCGCCGTGCGACCAGCGCGGATGATCTCGGGCGAGGCCAGCCGGATGCGGATCGAGTTGAACGTGACCTGCTTCTTCTCGTCGCGGTTCAGCGAATCCGAGCCAAGGGCCCCCGCGCTCGAGATCGGGGATCGATCGACTCGGTGCGTCCTCGACTCCGGCGCGCCGGAGCGTCGAACAGACGTGAGCACTCACTCGACTTCCTCGAACTGGACGTCCAGGCACAGGCTCTGCAGCTCCTTCACCAGCACGTTGAACGACTCGGGCATGCCGGGCTCCGGCGGGTTCTCGCCCTTGACGATCGCCTCGTAGATCGCGCGAACGGCCCTGCACGTCGTCGGACTTCACGGTGAGCAGCTCCTGCAGCGTGTAGCGCGGCGCCGTAGGCCTCGAGCGCCCACACTTCCATTTCGCCGAAGCGCTGGCCGCCGAACTGCGCCTTGCCGCCGAGCGGCTGCTGCGTGACGAGCGAGTACGGCCCGTCGAGCGCGCGTGGATCTTGTCGTCGACCAGGTGCGAGAGCTTCAGCATGTAGATGTAGCCGACGGTGACGCGCTGTCGAAACGGCTCGCCGGTGCGGCCGTCGAACAGGTCGGTCTTGCCGTCCTCGGGCAGCCCGGCCTCGCGAGCTCGCTCTTGATCTCGTCGACCGTCGCGCCGGCGAACACCGGCGTCGCGCACGGATGGCCGAGCGCTTGCGCCGCCCAGCCCAGATGCGTCTCGAGCACCTGGCCGATGTTCATGCGCGACGGCACGCCGAGCGGGTTGAGCACGATCTCGACGGGCGTGCCGTCCGGCAGGTACGGCAGGTCCTCCTCGGCGAGGATCTTCGCGACCACGCCCTTGTTGCCGTGGCGGCCGGCCATCTTGTCGCCGACCGAGAGCTTGCGCTTCTTGCGCGATGTAGACCTTGACCAGCTTGACGACGCCGGGCGGCAGCTCGTCGCCGCGCGTGACCCTGCTCGATCTCCTTCTCCGAGCTCCTTGTCGAGCGCGTCGACACCGCGACTGCGCGCCGCTTCATCAGGCGCCAGAAGCGCTCGTTGACCTTGTCCTCGGTCGTGATCGCCTGCCGTCCACGGAATCGTCGTCCAGATCGATCTCCTCGAACAGCTCGGCGCTGAACTTGCGGCCCGGCGCGCAGCGGATTGCGTCCGGCGATGCGGATCGTCGACGCGCTTGGTGGTCGAGCCCGTCCAGCGCGCCGAGATGCGCTCGTTGCGCAGGTCGATCACGTTCTTCACCTTGCGGCGCTCTTCGCGACGGAGCTTCTCGATCTTCTTCTTCTCCTGCTTCTTGCTGCGCTCGTCCTTCTCCCGGCGCGAGAAGACCTTGATGTCGATGACGATGCCGTCCATGCCCGGGCGGCGCCTTGAGCGACGCGTCGCGCACGTCGCCGGCCTTGTCGCCGAAGATCGCCTTGAGCAGGCGCTCCTCGGGCGACAGCTCCTGCTCGCCCTTCGGCGTCACCTTGCCGACCAGGATGTCGCCGGCGCGCGACGCGCGCGCCGATGCGGACGATGCCCTCCTCGTCGAGGTTCTTGACCGCGTCCTCGGAGACGTTCGGGATCTCGCGCGTGATCTCCTCGACGCCGCGCTTGGTGTCGCGCACCTGGAGCTCGAACTCCTCGATGTGGATCGAGGTGAAGATGTCGTCCTTGATGAGCTTCTCGGAGACCAGGATGGCGTCCTCGAAGTTGTAGCCGCCCCACGGCATGAACGCGACCAGCACGTTCGCGCCGAGCGCCAGCTCGCCGTTCGCCGTGGCCGGACCGTCGGCGATGATCTGGCCCTTCTTCACCCGTCTGCCCCTCGATCGACGACCGGGCGCTGGTTGAGGCACGTGTCCTGGTTCGAGCGGCGGAACTTGGTCAGCCGGTAGACGTCGAGGTTCGCCGTGCTCGGTGTAGTCGATCGGCGTCCTCGTTCTGTCCGCTCGTAGCGGATCGCGATCATCTCGCCCGAGACGAACTCGACCACGCCGGCGCGCCGCGCCAGCACCAGCGCGCCCGAATCCCGCGCCACCTTGCTCCTCGAGGCCGGTGCCGACGAGCGGCGCCTCGGTCCGCAGCAGCGGCACCGCCTGGCGCTGCATGTTCGAGCCCATGAGCGCGCGGTTCGCGTCGTCGTGCTCGAGGAACGGAATCAGCGCCGCGGCCGGCGACACCAGCTGGATCGGCGACATGTCCATGTACTGGACGTCCTCGGGCGCCACGATCGGGTACTCGCCGCGGTCGCGGCACGGTGAGCGGTCGTCCTCGAAGCTTGCCCGTCTTCGTCGAACGGCGTGTTCGCCGGCGCGATCTCGTAGCGGTCCTCGATGTCGGCCGGCGAGGAACTCGACGGACTCTCGTCGGTCGACGCGCCGTCCTTCACGCGGCAGTACGGCGTCTCGAGGAAGCCGAACTCGTTCACCCGCGCGTACGTCGAGAGCGACGAGATCAGGCCGATGTTCGGGCCTTCCGGCGTCTCGATCGGGCACATGCGGCCGTAGTGCGTGTAGTGCACGTCGCGCACCTCGAAGCCGGCGCGATCGCGCGTCAGGCCGCCCGGTCCGAGCGCCGAGAGGCGGCGCTTGTGCGTCAGCTCGGCGAGCGGATTGGTCTGGTCCATGAACTGCGACAGCTGGCTCGAGCCGAAGAACGTCTGGATCACCGCCGAGATCGTGCGCGAGTTGATCAGGTCGTACGGCGTGATCTGCTCCGGGTCCTGGAGGCTCATGCGCTCGCGGATGATGCGCGCCATGCGCGCCAGGCCGATGTTGAACTGGTTCGCCAGCAGCTCGCCCACCGAGCGCACGCGGCGGTTGCCGAGATGGTCGATGTCGTCCGTGTGCGCCGGCTCGCTTCTCGGCCATTGCCCGCCCGTGCGCAGCAGCAGCAGGTACTTGATGATGACGATGAAGTCCTCGCGGCAGAGCGTCGCTGGCAGGTCGGGACCGTAGCCCAGTCGCTTGCGCACGTCCTTCGCCAGCAGCGTGATCGTGCGGGAGCTTCTGGTTCAGCTTGTAGCGGCCGACGCGCGCCAGGTCGTAGCGCTTGGGGTTGAAGAACAGCTTGTCGAGCAGGATCTCGCGCGCCGAGTCCGGCGCGCGGCGGCTCGCCCGGACGCAGCAGGTTGTAGATGCGTGTGAGCGCCTCTTCCTGCGTGTGCGTCGGGTCCTTCCGCAGCGTGTTGCGGACGACGTCGGCCTCGTCCTGCAGCCTCGGGATTGTCGAAGAACGTCGAGCGTGTCGAGCCTCGCCTTCTCGCAGCTCCTCGAGCTTCTCGGCGGTGAAGCTCCGTCGTTGGCCTCGAGCAGGATCTCGCCGGTCTCCTGGTCGACGACGTCCTCGGCGCGATGCGGCCGAGCAGCGTCTTCGCCCTTCTTGCCGCTCGATCTTCGAGATCTTCGCTCGCTCTCGTAGAAGAGCTCGAGGATCTCGCGGTCGGTGACGAAGCCGAGCGCGCGCAGCAGCACGTGACCGGCAGCTTGCGCTTGCGGTCGATGTGCACGTACATGATGTCGTTGACGTCGAGGCTGAACTCCACCCACGAGCCGCGGTACGGAATGATGCGCGCGGAGTACAGCTTCTTGCCGTTCGGGTGGGTGATCTCGTCGAAGAACACGCCCGGCGAACGGTGGAGCTGGCTGACGATCACGCGCTCGGCGCCGTTGATGATGAACGTGCCGCTTGTCGGTGATGAGCGGCAGCTCGCCGAGGTAGACCTCCTGCTCGATGACGTCCTTGTCGCGCTTCACGCCGTCGACTTCCTCGCGGGCGATGAGGCGCAGGCGTCGCCTTGAGCGGCGCCGAGAACGTGAGATCGCGCTCCTGGCACTCGTCGATCGAGTACTTGGGCTCGCCGATCTCGTAGCGCGACGAACTCGAGCGAGAACAGTCTCGCGCGGGTCGGAGATCGGGAACACGCCTGGAAGACCTCCTGCAGGCCCTCGTTCTTGCGCTTGTCGGCGGTCACGTCCATCTGGAGGAAGTCCCGGAAGGACTGCAGCTGGACCTCGAGCAGGTTCGGGATCTCCATGACGCGGTCCAGCTTCGCGAAGTCTGTAGCGACCGCCGTCGGTCTTTGCCGTCTCGGTGGATTTGATCACGTGGCCCATCTCCTTCGGTCGGTTCCGCCCGCAAAGTCGCGGGAGCGGAGTCCGCCGGGTCCCTGTCGATCGAGGACGGCGGAAGCCGGGCGTCGGCGAAGCGGGCGGAAGACGACCGTCTCCGCCCGGACGGCCGTGACGGAGACGTGCGCGCTACTTGATCTCGACGGTGGCGCCGACCTCCTCGAACTTCGTCTTCACCTCGTCGGCCTCCGCCTTCGACACTTCTCCTTCACGGTCTTGGGAGCGCCGTCGACCAGGTCCTTCGCCTCCTTGAGGCCGAGGCCGGTCAGCTCGCGCACGACCTTGATGACCTGGATCTTCTTGTCGCCGGCCGCGGTCAGGACGACGTCGAACTCGGTCTTCTCGGCGACCGCAGCGGCAGCGCCGCCGCCACCCATGGCCGGCATCGCCATCATCGGCGCGGCCGCGGTGACGCCGAACTTCTCCTCGAATTCCTTGACGAGCTCCGACAGCTCGAGCACCGTCATGTTCCCGATCAAGTCGACGATCTTGGTCACGCTCTCGGTTGCCATCTCTGTACCCTCCGACTGTCTTCGCGGTTTCTTCGAATCCCCGAACTCATGCGGCTTTTCGCCGCCAGATCCTTGGCCCCGGGGCTGTGCCCGGTTCCCACTCATCCCGAGGCGGCTATGCGGCCGACGCCCCTTCTCCTTGGCGTCCCGCACCGCGTCCACCGTGCGCACCAGCTTCGTGAGAAGCCCGTTCAACACGTAGACGACGTTCTGGGTGGGGGCGAGTGCCAGCTGCAGCACCTGGGAGAGCAACTGATCGCGGGTGGGGAGGTTGGCCAGAGCCTTGACCTCGTCCGAAGAGAGGACACGCCCCTCCACGATGCCCGCCTTGACCCTCGGCTTCTCGTGGTCCTTTGCGAAATCGAGCAGGATCCGCGCGGCGCGGAACGATCCCCCTTCGCGATGGCCATGGCCGTGGGCCCTTCAGGTGCGGCACCAGCCCGTCGAGCTGGTTGGCCGCCGAGGCCTTCACGGCGAGCGTGTTCTTCACGACGTGGATCTGCACGTCGTTCTCGCGGCACTTCCGCCGGAGCTGCGTCATCGCAGCGACGTCATGCCCGGTGAAGTCGGCGAGGTAGATGCCGTCCGCGTCCCGGAGCTCGTTCTGGAGCTCACCGATGACGGCGGATTTCTCTGCAGTCGGCACGTCGTCCTCCTAGCTTTCTTCCGCGATCTCGGTCTGAACATCCAGGCGCACGCCGAGCCCCATCGTGGAGCTCAGCGTGACGTTCTTGAAGTACGTCCCCTTGGCCGCGGCCGGCTTCACGCGGAGGAGCTCCGCGAGAAACGCGCGCACGTTCTCCGTGAGCTGATCCTCGCTGAACGAAGCCTTGCCGACCGGGGCGTGCACGTTTCCCGCCTTGTCGACGCGGTACTCGATCTTGCCGGCCTTCACCTCCTTGACCGCCTTGGCGACGTCGAACGTGACCGTGCCGCTCTTGGGGTTCGGCATGAGCCCGCGGGGGCCCAGGATGTTCCCGAGCTGCCCGACCTTCCCCATCATGTCCGGCGTGGCGATGATCGCGTCGACGTCGGTCCAGCCCTCCTCGATCTTCTCGACGAAGTCCACGCCGACGTGATCGGCACCCGCGTCCCTGGCTTCCTTCTCCTTGTCGCCCTGCGCGAAGACCAGCACGCGGACCGTTCGTCCGGTGCCGTGCGGCAGCACGACGGTGCCGCGCACCTGCTGGTCCGAGTGGCGCGGGTCGACCCCGAGCTGCGACGCGATCTCGATCGTCTCGTCGAACTTCGCGGTGGCGGTCTTCTTCACGACGTGCACGGCGTCCGGAACGGCCTTCTTCGCGAGAGGATCTCTCTCCTTCGCGATGGTCCGGTAACGACGGCTCTCACCCATGATGAGCTCCTCGCGTTGCGAGAGGCGATGCGCCCCTCTCCCACGTTCTCGGGGCGTGGTCACCCCCCAGCGGACCGCCGTCCGCCGGCCATTCCAATCAGACGATCTCGATTCCCATGCTGCGCGCGGTGCCGACGACCATCTTCATGGCCGCCTCGACGTCGTACGCATTGAGATCCGGCATCTTGAGTCTGCGCGATCTCGCGCACCTGCGCCGGCGTGACCTTGCCCACCTTGTTGCGGTTCGGCTCGCCCGAGCCCTTCGCCAGACCCGCGCGCCTTGAGCAGAAGGATCGACGCCGGCGGCGTCTTGGTGATGAACGTGAAGGTGCGATCGGTGTAGATCGTGATCACGACCGGGATCACGAGCCCCGTCTGCGTCTTGGTGCGCGCGTTGAACTGCTTGCAGAACTCCATGATGTTGACGCCGTGCTGGCCGAGCGCCGGACCGACCGGCGGCGCCGGATTGGCCTGCGCGGCCTTCACCTGGAGCTTGATCTTCGTCAGTTCTCGTTTCGGCGGTGCCATGGAACTTCCTTCCTCGCTGCGATCCTCTCGCGCCCCGAAGCGGCGGCGTCGAGGACCGCGACCGGCGGGCTAGACGGCTTGAACCTGGAGGAAATCGAGCTCGACCGGAGTGGCGCGGCCGAAAATCGTCACCATCACCTTGACCTTGCCGCGCTCGGGATTCACCTCGTCCACGACGCCCGTGAACTCGCTGAACGGCCCGTCGACCACCTTGACGTGCTCGCCCGATCGTGAACGAAACTTTCGGCATCGGCTTCGACTTCGTCGCCTCCATCTGTCCGAGGATGCGATCCACTTCCGCGGGACGCAGCGCTTCCGGCTTCGAGGCGTTCGTGCCGACGAAGCGCGTCACGCCCGGGCAGTTCTGCACGAGGTGGCGCGTCTCGTCGTCCAGATCCATCTCGATCATGACGTAGGAGGGGAAGGTCTTCCGCGTGGACTGCGTCTTCTTCCCGTCCTTCATCTCGGTGAAGTCCTCGGTCGCAACCAGGATCTGGCCGAACCGATCCTCGAGCCCCGAGCCCGCCACGGCGCGCTCGAGGTTCGTCTTCACCTTGTTCTCGTGACCCGAGTACGTGTGGATCACGTACCACTTCATCGTGCCCATGCTCGTGTTCATTCCGCGACGCTCGTCCCTGCGCGCGCGCTCAGCTCAAGAACCTTTCCAGACCGAGACTCAGAATGCGATCCACCACACCGATGAAGATCGAGAGAATGATCACGGTCACGATCACGACGATCGTCGATCCGCGAAGCTCCTCCCGCGTCGGCCAGGTCACCTTGGTCATCTCCGACTGAACGTCTTGAGTGAACGTTTTGACTTTTTCGACCATGATCATCGCGGTTTCGATCGAGCCCCCTCGTCTCGGAGCTTGGCAGGCGTGGCAGGACTTGAACCTGCAACCCCCGGTTTTGGAGACCGGTGCTCTGCCAACTGAGCTACAGGCCTATCGTTCTTCCGGATTTCTACTCCAAGATCTCGGCGACGACGCCGGCGCCGACGGTGCGGCCGCCCTCGCGGATCGCGAAGCGCAGCTCTTTCTCCATCGCGATCGGCGTGATCAGCTCCACCTCCATCGTCACGTTGTCCCCGGGCATCACCATCTCCCGCCCGGCGGCAGCGTCGCCACTCCCGTCACGTCCGTCGTCCGGAAGTAGAACTGCGGACGATACCCGTTGAAGAACGGCGTGTGACGACCGCCCTCCTCCTTCGTCAGGACGTACACCTCGCCCTTGAACTTCGTGTGCGGCTTGATCGACCTCGGAGCCGCCAGAACCATCCCGCGCTCCAGGTCTTCCTTCTCGATGCCGCGCAGCAGAAGACCCACGTTGTCCCCCGCCTCGCCCGGTCCATGAGCTTGCGGAACATCTCCACGCCCGTCACCACCGTGTCGCGCGTCTCCCTCAGACCGATGCGCTCCACCTTGTCGCCGACCTTCACCTTGCCGCGCTCGATGCGGCCCGTGCCCACCGTGCCGCGGCCCGTGATCGAGAACACGTCCTCGACCGGCATCAGGAACGGCTTGTCGATCGGACGCTCCGGCGTCGGAATGTACGTGTCCACCGCATCCATCAGCTTCAGGATCGGCGCCGGCGCGATTCGCATCCTTCGGCCTCTCCATCGCCTTCGAGCGCCGAGCCCCGGATCACCGGGATGTCGTCCCCGGGAAACTCGTACTTCTTCAAAAGCTCCCGAACCTCCAGCTCCACCAGGTCCAGCAGCTCCGGGTCGTCCACCATGTCGCACTTGTTCATGAACACCACGATGTACGGAACGCCCACCTGGCGGGCCAGCAAGATGTGCTCGCGCGTCTGCGGCATCGGACCGTCCGCCGCCGACACCACCAGGATCGCGCCGTCCATCTGCGCCGCACCCGTGATCATGTTCTTCACGTAGTCCGCGTGACCCGGGCAATCCACGTGCGCGTAGTGCCGCTTGTCCGTCTCGTACTCCACGTGCGCCGTCGCGATCGTGATCCCGCGCTCCCGCTCTTCCGGAGCGTTGTCGATCGATCCGTAGTCACGCACCGTGATCTTCGGATTCTTCTGCGCCAACACCATCGTGATCGCCGCCGTCAGCGTCGTCTTCCCGTGATCCACGTGACCGATCGTCCCCACGTTCACGTGCGGCTTCGTCCGCTCGAACTTCTCCTTCGCCATCGCTCACGTGCCCTTTCCGAACTCTTCCGTCCTTGATCGTGGAGGCCAGGAGCGGAATCGAACCGCCGACCTATTGCTTACCATGCAATTGCTCTGCCGACTGAGCTACCTGGCCCCGGCACCGCGTTCCGCATCCGAGCTGCGCGCCTGCGGCGTTCCGCGCGCGGCCGACTGGAGCGGGAAACGGGATTCGAACCCGCGACCCTCAGCTTGGAAGGCTGATGCTCTAGCCAACTGAGCTATTCCCGCTCGCATCTCCCGAGCCGAAGCTCGTCGTTCACGCCGGCGCAATGGCGGAGTCCCGAGGCGATTTCTCCGTGCAGTCACAGGGCCCGAGAGCTGGTGGCGAGGGAAGGATTCGAACCTTCGAAGGCATCAGCCAACAGATTTACAGTCTGCCCCCTTTGACCGCTCGGGAACCTCGCCAACCAGAGCGACGTTTCGCGGGAGTCCGTCCAAAGATCGAACGGGTTCCGGCGATGGGTCCGCCACTCCTGAACTCGCGGCAAGCGAGCTGGCGAAGGGACTCGAACCCCCAACCGCCTGATTACAAATCAGGTGCTCTACCAATTGAGCTACGCCAGCAGATCGCACGGCGTGAATCGTGGAATCTACGGGGGGGGTGAAGCGAGTGTCAAGAAGAAGGTGGCCCAGCCGCCTCAGTCTCCCGCGGCTTTGACCAAGGGGCCGTCCTGCCGGTCTTCGACCAGGAAGCCGAGCTCCCGGATTCGCCCGCGAAGCTCGTCGGCGGCCGCCCAATTTCGCGTCCGCCGGGCCGTTTCCCGCTCTTCGACGAGCCGGAGGACCTCGGCCGGGAGCTGAGCGTCGCCCACCCCGACCCACCCAGATGAAGCCCGAGAATCTCGCCGATTCCCAGGACGAGGGACCGAGCGCGGACGACCACCTCCCGGTGGGCGGGAGTCGAGATCCCCTCGGTGACGAGGGAGTTCCCCAAACGGACGACCTCGAACAGCTTTCCGACCGCCCCCGCGGTATTGAAGTCGTCGCTCAGGGAGTCGTGCGCTTCCGCTTCCAGCCGGGTCAGCTCCGCCTGGAGCGAGTCGAGCGCCCCGGAGCCGCCGGCCGCTTCGAACCCGTTGCCCCCGGAGGCGGCCTTCTCGGCGTGACTCACCGCGGTCAGGAAATTGTCGATGCGATCGAGCGCGGAGCGGCACTCGACCAAGCGCTCCCGCGAGAACTCGATGGGGCTTCGATAGTGCGTGGACAGAAGAAGGAGGCGCAGCGACGCCGGGTCGGTCTCCTTGCGAACGTCCGCCACCGAGAAGAGAACCCCGGTCGACTTCGACATCTTCTGGCCGCCCAAGTTCACCATCCCGCTCTCGATCCAGTGGCGGCAGAACGTCTCCCCGGTCGAGGCCTCCGATTGCGCGCGCTCGTTCTCGTGGTGCGGAAAGATGAGATCGCGCCCGCCCCCGTGAAGGTCCAGCGTGGTGCCCAGATATTTCATGGCCATGGCCGAGCACTCGATGTGCCAGCCGGGCCGCCCCGGTCCCCAGGGGCTTTCCCAGAACGGCTCGCCCGGCTTCGCACCCTTCCACAACACGAAGTCGACCGGATGCTTCTTGTGCTCGTCGACTTCGATGCGCACTCCGGCGCGCAAATCCTCGATGTTCTTCCCGGAGAGCTCGCCGTATCCCGCCTTCTTGATGACCTCGAAGAACACGTCGCCTCCCGAGGCGTACGCATACCCCTTGCCGACGAGGTCGCCGATGAGCGCGAGGATCTCCGGAATGTGCTCGGTGGCGCGCGGATAATGCGTGGAACGCTCGATGCCGAACCAATCCGCCGCCTCGAAGTACGCGCGAATGTTGCGCTCGGCGAGCTCGCGGTAGGGAATGCCTTCGGCGTTCGCTTTGGCGATGATCTTGTCGTCGATGTCGGTGAAATTCTGCACCAGCGTGACGTCGAAGCCGCGCGCGCGGAAGATCCGCCGCATCACGTCGGCGACGAAGAACGAGCGCATGTGGCCGACATGCGGCGGCGCCTGCACGGTCATGCCGCAAACGTACATCCCCACGTGTCCCGGCTTTACCGGGTCGAAGGAATGCTTGCCGCCTCGAAGCGTGTCGAAGATGTGGAGACCCATCGTGCGTCTTCGCCCTCTCGAATCAGGAGCGCCGGATCGATTCCACTCGCCGGCGCAGCTCGCCCACCTTCGCGGCGAGCCCGCGAGCGCGCTCCGGATCGACGTCGGACCTGGGATTCCCGCCCTTTTTGACGGAAGTTCCGACGATCATACCATCGCAAACGTCCCAGAAATCGCGGAGATTCTCCGCACTGATCCCCGATCCCACGAGGAGCGGCGCGAGCGGCAGTCGTTCGCGCACTGCGCGGAACGCGAGCGGATCCGCGGGGGCTCCGGTCGCCGGACCCGAGAGCACGAGCGCATCCGCCTTGCCTCTCTCGAACGCATCTTTGGCTTCGTCGACGAGCTCACGCGCGGGATTCTCGGAAGCGCCAAGCGGGCGAGCATGCTTCACGCGGACGTCGGCGAAGAGCAGGACGGACGATCCCAGCTGCCGGCGCAGGAGCAGCGTTTCGCGCGCGCATCCTTCGATCACGCCTTGATCGGCAACCACCGCGCCGACATGCACGTTCACGCGAATGAAGTCACAGCCGCACACCGTGGCGATCGAGAGCGCCGACTCGGCGTCGTTGCGGAGCACGTTCACTCCCAGAGGGACGTTGTGTGCGCGGCGCAGCTCGTGGGTCACCACCGCCATCGCCGCCACGGTCGCCGCCGGCACTTTCGTCTTGGCGAACGGCGCATCGCCGAAGTTCTCCACGATGAGGCCGTCGAACCCGGCGTCGAGGAGCGCTTGCGCATCGGCGTGCGCGGCGCCGAGCGCATCGTGCAAGGAGCCGCCGGACGGACTTCCGGGAAGGGGGCGCAAGTGCACCATCCCGAGAAGCGGCTTCAGCCCTCCGAAAAGCTCCGCGAACAAACTCAATCGGGGATTCCCGCGGTTTCCGCGCGCGCTCCGGCTCTCGCGCGCCGCATCGTCCGCGCCGCCGCGAGCTCCACGATGCGCTCCACCAGCTCCTCGAAGGAGATGCCCGCGGCGTTCGCGGCCATGGGCAGGAGCGAGAGCGGAGTCATTCCCGGAATCGTGTTCGCTTCCAGGAACCAGAACGAATCGTCGGGGGCCAA
The DNA here is from genome assembly GCA_963725045.1 of uncultured Gemmatimonadales bacterium. GTDB lineage: Bacteria > ARS69 > ARS69 > ARS69 > ARS69 > CAVRWY01. Next base: position 72,888 of record CAVRWY010000001.1, on the reverse strand, counting down.
GCGATAGTCGATCCGCGCGAAACCTTCCAGCCCGAGAACCGTGAACGCCTCGTACGCGGAACGCTGCACCGCCGCGGTGAGCGCGGGAGAGAGCTTCGCCGGAACTTCGTAGCGGCTTTGCCCTTTCGTGTACTTGGCCTGGTACGTGTAGATGCCGCCGGAGGGAATGATCTCCACGACCGGGAGCACGTCGGCTCCCAGAACCGAAACGGTGAGCTCGCGTCCGGAAATGAACTTCTCCACGAGAAGCCGCGATCCGAAACGCGCCGCCTCGCGCACCGCCGCGGGAAGATCGCCGCCCGCGCGCACCAAGCTGAGCCCCACGGTCGAGCCCTCCGCGTTCGGCTTCACGATGACGTCGCCGCCGCCGGCCGCGCTGCGCACACGCTCCAGCTCGCTCCGATGCGGAATCTCGCCGCCATGAATTTCGAGCACGCCCCAAGGCGGAGTCGGCACGCCGGCATCCTTCACCAAGCGCTTCGCGCGATCCTTGTCCATCGCCACCGCGGATCCGAGAACGCCGCTTCCTGTGTACGGAATACCGGTCATCTCGAAGAGCCCCTGGATGGTGCCGTCCTCTCCCCAGCCGCCATGCAGCGCGAGGAACACGACGTCGACATCGGCCAGCGAGCCCGCGAACCGCTCCACCGCGCGCGGACCGGAGTGCTCGAGTGCGGCGGACGGCGTGTGGGCATCGCCACCGGCGGCGGCGGAGCCCGACGCTTCGGCCGGGGGCGGCGCTTGCCCGATTCGCGGGGTCTCTGTCCCCGCGAGGGAGAGGCGCCCGCGCTCCGTGTCCAGCAGCGTGACCTCGTATCCGCGCGCGGCCAGCGCCTTCGCCACCGACGTCCCGGTCACCCGCGAGACGTCGCGCTCTTGCGATTCTCCTCCCATCACCACGGCGATGCGTCGCATCGGTCCTCCCTTTACGTTCGAGCTCTTGGGCTTCGGTCGTTCATCGGCCGTTTGCGTCGCGGCTTCGAGGCGTTCTCGCGTGCGATCCACGCCCAGCCACTCCACGATTCGCCCCATGTCGGGCCCGTGCTCCCGGCCGATCAGCGCGATGCGCATGGGAGCGTAGAGCTCCCGCCCCTTCGTCCCCGTTTCCCGGCCCACTTCCGCGGCGAACGCCTTGAAGGCATCCCCCGCGGCCGGCGCCCCTTCCCGGAGGCGGCGCGCCGCGGCGGCCAGCACGGCGGCGGCGCGCTCGCGGCCCGCTTCGTCGGACGCGAGCGGGACGCCGCGCTCCGGCTCGCGCTCCACGCCCCAGGCTTCGTCGGCGAGATCCGCGAGCAAGCGCGCGCCGTCGGCGAAGAGACGCACGGCGTCCGGCGCGCGCGCGGCGAGCGACGGGCCACCCCGCGCTTCGAGAAACGGCACCAGTCGCGCAGCGAGGTGATCCGGCTCTGACTTCGCTTGCGCATGGAGCCAATACGCGTTCAGCGCGGCCATCTTCTCGAGATCGTAGATCCCGCCCGCTTTGCGGACGCGCGAGAGATCGAACAATCGAAGGAGATCGTCCCGGGAGAGCCGCTCTTCTTCACCGGGAGGATGCCAGCCCTGGAGCGCCAGCATGTTGAGGACTCCTTCGGGAAGGAATCCGCGCGCACGGAGATCTCCGATCGTGGCCCCTCCGGAGCGCTTGGAGAGCTTGGAACGGTCGTGGTCCAGAATGAGCGGGAGGTGCGCGAAGCGGGGCAGCGCATGGCCGAGCGCGCGGTGCACGAACACCTGCTTGCCCGTGTTCGACAGGTGCTCCTCGCCGCGCACGACGTGGGTGATTCCCATCGCCGCGTCGTCCACCGCGCAGGCGAAGTTGTACGTGGGCATGCCACTCGATCGCAGCAGCACGAAGTCGGAGAACATCCCGTCGGGAAAGCGCACGTCGCCGCGCACCAGATCGTCGAGATGGATTTCCCCCGGCGGGACGGAGAGCCGCAGCGCGGGCTTCTCCCCGCGCGCCGTGCGCCGCGCGGCTTCCTCGGCGGAGATCTCGTGGCGCGTGCGATCGAAGCGATACGGCCGCCCTTCGCGCTCCGCGGCGGCGCGTGCGGCGTCGATCTCTTCGTCCGAGGCCCACGACTCGTAGGCGTCTCGGGTGCTGGTCAGCCTCGCGGCGGCGGCGTGATAGCGGTCCAGCCGTTCGGACTGACGATACGGAGCGTGCGGCCCACCCACGTCCGACCCTTCGTCCCAATCGAGACCGAGCCAGCGCAAATCTTCGAAGAGGCTCCGCTCGCTCTCCACCGTGGAGCGCGCTTCGTCGGTGTCTTCGATGCGCAGCACGAACTGCCCGCCCGCGTGTCGGGCGAGGATCCAATTGTAGAGCGCGGTCCGGGCGCCGCCGACGTGCAGCGACCCGGTCGGGCTCGGCGCGAACCGCACGCGCACGTCACAGGCCTCCGGCGAGATCGTCGCTCCACGCCAGCCCCTCGCCGGTCGAAGTCGACGCGCTGCCGCTTTCGGCGACGGGAGCGGTGCCGATGCCGTTTCCGGAGATGTCGATCCAGCTCTCGACGAGGAAGTCCGACGCCCCTCGCGCTCGCCAGAAGCGGCGGGCGTCCTCGTTGCAGCTAGCCACGTGCAAGCGAACGACCTCGAGGCCGAGCCCGCGGAACCACTTGGTGATGCGATCGTAGAGCAGCGTGCCGATGCCCTGACGGCGCATCGTCGGTTCCACGAGAAGATCGGAGATGTATCCCGTGCGCACCGGCTCGAAGAACGTCACTTGCCCGCGAGTCGAGCCGATGCCGAGTCCCACGATGCGCCCCTCGCGCTCGGCGACGAACATCGCCGTGTCCACCTCGCGCATGCGCTCCCGCAAGTACGTCGCGTAGCGGCCCATCGCGTCCGGGCGAAGCTTGAAACGCGGATCGATGCGCTCCAGCGCGGACATCTCGGCCCGCACCAGGGTGAGGATCTCCGCTTCGTCCGACATTTTGACTGCGCGCACAGTGATGTTGGTCATTCCCGATCCGGAATCCAGGGGATGCGTCCGACCAGCGCGACCGCAGTGGCGGAGATTCCCTCGCGTCGCCCTTCGTACCCCAGACCTTCCGTGGTCGTGAACTTCACGGAGACCCGCTCGCGCGGGAGGCGGAGCGCGCCCGCCAGGTTGCGGGCCATCGCGTCGCGGTAGGGAGAAAGTCGCGGGGACTCGGCGCATACGGTCGCGTCCACGTTGACGGGAACGTAACCGACTTCGCGCAGAATCTCCACTGTCCGCTCGAGCAGCGTGCTTCCCGGAGCGTCCTTCCAGGCGGAATCGCTGTCCGGGAAGTGGTCGCCGATGTCTCCCTGCGACGCCGCGCCGAAGAGGGCATCGCACACCGCATGCGCGAGCACGTCGGCGTCGGAGTGTCCGTCGAGCCCCAGGTCGTGCGGCACGACGACGCCCCCCAGAACGAGTCGTCGCCCCTCGACCAGACGATGCACGTCGTGGCCGACGCCGATGCGCGGGAGCGTCGGCATGGCATTGCCGGACACCAGGGCCTCGGCGATCGCCAGGTCTTCGATCGTGGTGAGCTTGAGGTTGCGGCGGTCTCCTTCGACGATGCGCACCGCGAACCCCGCGTTCTCCAGAAGCGACGCCTCGTCGGTGCCCTGGAATCCGTCGCGCATGGCGCGGGCCATCGCGCGGGCCAGCCATTCGCGGCGAAATCCCTGCGGCGTCTGCGCCTCGCGCAGCTCGTTGCGATCGAGCGTTTGCACGGCGATGCCGTCCGCGGCACGCTTGATCGTGGACACCGGCGCGACCCCGGGAATGGCCGCACCGTCCGCGGTCGCGCTCGCGGCGACGCGCTCCACGATCTCCGCGCTCACCAGAGGGCGCGCGCCGTCGTGCACCAGGACCACCGCGACATCCTTGCCGAGCGCCGCCAGTCCGTGGCGCGAAGATTCGCTGCGCGTCTCTCCACCGGGGACCACGCGAGTCACTTTCGAGACGGCGCGCGACTCCACCAGCGCGCGCACCCGATCGAGCAATTCGTCGCGAGTGACCACCACGATTTCGTCGACGACCGGCGAGTCCTGGAATACGCGCAACGAGTGCAGCAGGACCGGCTCGCCCGCGAGCGGGACGAACATCTTTTCGAGCCCGCCCATTCTCTCGCCGCGGCCCGCGGCGACGATCACGGCCCCGGTACGCGGCAACGCTACTCCCGGACCTTGGTCAAGTTCTCGAATCGCGTGTGCGCCTTGTAGAAGCCCAGCGTGACCGTGCCGATGGGACCGTTGCGCTGCTTGCCGATGATGATCTCGGCGAGGCCCTCGTTGTCGGGAGTGCGATTGTAAACTTCGGAGCGATGAATGAACACGACGACGTCTGCATCCTGTTCGATAGCGCCAGAGTTGTGACTGACGATTCCGTCCGCGAGCCAGTTCGCGCAGCCGGGAACCGTGAGATCGTAAACCTCCTCCACGCCGCAAGGCACGATCGCCTTCACGCGATCCCAGAACAGATCGTTCGAGGACAGGTTCCTCAATTCATCGTCATCGAGCAAGTCACCGTACTCCGCGACCAGCTTTCGTGACGGCGCGAACGAAAAGTGTGCATTGCCGCCATAGCTGGTTCCACGAAGCTGCGCCATCTTCCGATGAGAAATTCCCAGTGATTTCATTCGTGTGCGAACGAGCCCGAACGCTTCGTTCGGGACAGTGTCGACATTCGGGTTTGCGGTGACTTCTTCGAGGGACTCCCGAAGATTTTCGGCCGCCGCGGCCCGCGGTCCCCACCCGCCGACGGCGTCGAGAAAGCGTCGAAGGCTCTCCGCCCCCTCGAGGGTCACGGAGTACCACGGGCGGTGGATCCCGTCTTCCGTTCGACGAATTCTCGCCACGAGACCGAGTCGCAACAAGAGAGCAGCCACATCGTCAGCGAGTCCGCGACTCGAAGACGTGAAGTGAGCGACGCTGCTCCCTCGGCTTCGGCTCGATCTCCGATGGATCGTGCCGTCCGTTGCCCAAAGATGTCGCAAGAATAGAGCGATCTGATCGTTCGAGAACCGGAAGACGTCCCCGGGGACGCGCTTCTCGTGGGACCTCTGATCGAAGACTCCGAGCTCCCGCAGCCAAGCATTGGCTCCTGCCGGATGCCACCGATTCCCATTTCCCGAGAGCACGAGCTGGTGCCAGCGGCCTCGCCCGGGATGACGATTCACCTTCAGTCCGAACTCGTTGCGCGCCGCCGCGGACACCGCTTCGCTGTTCTCCTCGGACGCGGTGGTGTACCGCATCGGCTGGCCGGAGAGGTAGCTCCCGTCTCCGAGGAGATGAGCCAAGAGCACGATGCGATTGCTGGACCATGCGATGGGATCGACTGGCTCCAAAGTGCGGCGGGCCAGTGCAACGCGATCTCCGACTTCAAGCGCGGAAACCGGGCTCCATCCTTTGCCGCTGAAAATTCTGTGCTCCGCGGTAGCCTTGAGCGAGCGTCCGCTCGCGAGAACGACATCGAACACCGGGCGTTGTCCCACGCGCCAGACGAGATCCGCCGGCGCACGCACGATCTTCCCCTTCGCATCCATCGCCTGAACTTCGGGCGTCGTTCCCACGAGGTCGCGGATGGGAACGCGGCTCCCGTTTCCGAGCACCACGAGCGTGTCGCCGGTCACGCATTCGCGTAGATCCGAAAGCATCGGACGGCGTCCGATCTCCTTGTCGTCGGTGGGGCGCTTCAGCTGCGAGAGCGCGACGACGGGAATCTTCAGCTCCTTGGCGAGCGCCTTGAGCGAGCGCGAGATGGCCGAGATTTCCTGGTTGCGATTCTCGTAGCGGCGATCGCCGCGCACCAACTGGAGATAGTCGATGACGATCATCGCCAGCCGGCCCTTGGTCTCCGAGTACAAGCGCCGCGACTTCGCGCGAATCTCCAGCGCCGAGAGACCCGCGGTGTCGTCGATGTACAGCTCGCCGTCGGCGAGCCGCCCCGCCGCGGTGGTGAGCCGCGGCCACTCGTTCTCCTGCAGGAATCCGGTGCGGAGGCGGTTGCCGTCGACGCGCGCTTCCCCGGCGAGCAGACGGTGCACCAGCGACTCCTTGGACATTTCCAGACTGAAGAATGCCACCGGCAGCTTGTGGTCGACGGAAACGTGCTGCGCGATGTTCAGAATGAGCGCGGTCTTTCCCATGGAGGGACGCGCCGCTACCACCACGAACTCCGAGGGCTGAAATCCCGAGGTCAGCGTGTCCAGATCGAGAAAACCGGAAGGAACGCCGGTGATGAGGCGCTTCTTCTGGTACAGGCGCTCGATCGCTTCGAAGCTGTCGACGAGGATTTCCTTGAGCGAGGAGAAGCGCGTGGTCAGCGCCGACTCCGAGATCTCGAACACCTTGCGCTCGGCGTGATCGAGCAGCACCTCCACGTCTTCCTGGGATCCGTAGCATTCCTCGGCGATCTCCAGAGAGGTGCGCGCCAGCCGGCGCAGCGTCGACCGATCGCGAACGATGCGCGCATAGTGCTCGACGTTCGCCGCCGATGCGCTGGACTGGAGAATCTCGGCGAGATAGACCGGGCCTCCCGCGCGGTCGAGATTCGTGTTGCGCCGCAGCTCCTCGGTGAGCGTGATCGCGTCCACCGCTTCGCTGCGCTCGTAAAGCGCATAGATCGCCTCGCACAACAGGGCGTGGCGCGGGGCGTAGAAATCTTCGGGCTTCACCAACACGATCACGTTCGTGATCGCGGCGCGATCGAGCAGCATCGCGGCCAGGAGCGCCGCTTCTGCCTCGATGGCTTGAGGCGGAACACGGCCGGGCAGGTCGACGATTTTCATCGACGTGCGTGCAGCCGGTTCGACGCCGCGCGGCGTCGTGCGCGTCGAATCCGTCATGAACGACTCCTAAGTCGAAGAGCTGGACGACGTGGCGAGGAGCCGGTCGTACTCCCGACGCAACAGCTGGACGTCCTCCCACGTCGGCTTCTTCCACGCGGGATTCCGTAGGAGGGCGGCGGGATGATACGTCGGGACGACCGGAATGCCGCGATAATAATGGATCCGGCCGCGCAGCCGAGAGATTCCTTCCTTCTCTTCCAGAAGAGTTTTCGCGGCGAACGAGCCCAGCGTGCACAAGATCAAGGGTTTCACGAGATCGATCTGTCGCGCGAGAATCGGAGAGCACGCCGCGATCTCCACCGGCTCGGGATTTCGGTTTCCCGGCGGCCGGCACTTCAAGATGTTCGCGATGAACACCTCTTCCCGCCGGAAACCCACCGCGGCGAGGATCTTATTCAGGAGTTGTCCAGCGGCGCCGACGAAAGGCTCTCCCTGCAGATCTTCGTCGCGCCCGGGAGCTTCGCCGACCAGCATGAGCTTGGCATGCGGGTCGCCGACCCCGAACACGAAATTCGTTCGCGTGCTCCCGAGCTCGCAGCGCTGGCATCCCGCGAAGGCATCGTGCAGTGCTCCGAGAGAGTCGAGCTCGCGCGGATCCCGCTGCCACGACGTCTCCACGCGCGCCGCGGCCGGCACGCGCGGCGGCGCCGCGACGGGAGCGGCGGCGGACGCCGCGCGAGCCGGCGCGGGGGGCCGAGCGGGCGCAGCGGCGCGCGTACCCGGGCGGGCACGGCGCGTGCCGGACGCCGGAGGAGGCGCCTCCTCGCCGCGGAGCAGCGCCTGCGCCTCGAGCAGGAGGCGCAGGCGCCGTGCGATCTCGTTGCGCTCGTTCACGTCCCCGGCTGCGGTGCGACGACCGACTGCGGAGCGGCGTTTTCGATCGGGGGAATTGTCTTCAAGTGCGCGAAGAGCGCGCGCATATCCTCGTCATTCAAGTGCGCATACGACGTCCACGGCATCGGCGGGAGGATCGGTCGGCCGGCACCCATGTGCATTCCGGAGCGCATCGCCGAGATGAACATGTCCTCAGACCATACGCCGAGACCGGTGTCGTGCGGCGTGAGGTTGGGTGCGTACGAGATTCCCCACGGGCCGGCGAACGCGGTGTTGGTGAGCGCTGCGGCCCAGCCCCACCCTCCGACCGGAAGCGGCGGCGGCGGTCCGAGGTCCATCTCTGCCGGGTGTCCCATGAGCATTCGCGACATGTCGGGAGCCGGACCCTTGTCGGTCATCGCCCAGGGAGTGTGGCAGTCGTTGCACGCGAGGACCTTCACGAGGTACTCGCCGCGCGCCGTCGCACTCTGCGCGATCGCCGCCGTTCCCTCCCTCGCCGCCTCTCCCCCCGCCGGCTCGCTCCGCGGAGCGCACCCCGCAGCGATCCCCACCGCCAGGACCACCAACCCCATCGACATCGCGCGCAACTTCATCGCTCTCATCCTTTCTTGGCTCTCATCTTCGTTCTCAATTCGTGGACTCGATCCAGAATTCTCGCGGCGACCTCGCGCTTCGATGCGAGCGGCACATCGATGCGCGCGCCGTCGCGGGAGAGCAGCATCACGCGATTCGTCTCCACCTCGAACCCGGCGCCGGGCTCGGCCGCATCGTTGACCACGAGGAGATCGACGTCTTTGGCAATCAGCTTGCTCTTCCCATTCGCGAGCGCACGGCCGGTCTCCAGAGCGAACCCAACGCGCAGCGCTCCGCGCGCCGATTTCGCGAGCGCCAGCAGCACGTCGTCGGTGGCTTCCAGCCGGATCTCGGGCGGCCCCTCGCTGCGCTTGCGCTTCGTCGCCGAAGGACGTGCCGGACGCCAGTCGGCGACCGCCGCCGACATCAGGACGATCTGCGCATCCTTGGATTCGCGGACCATCGCCTCTTTCATCGCCGCCGCGGTGGGCGCGGAGACGGTGCGCACTCCCGCCGGCAGCGGCACCGAGACGCGCGCGGCGACAAGCACCACGTCGGCGCCACGATCGCGCGCTTCCGCGGCGAGCGCGATCCCCATGCGTCCCGACGACCGGTTCGCGATCACGCGCACCGCATCGATCGGTTCCTCGGTTCCCCCCGCGGACACGACCGCCTTCACTCCCGCGAGCTGATTGCGCTTCTTCCACCACGCGAACACGCGTTCGGCGAGATCGTGCGGCTCGGGAAAGCGTCCGGCGCCTTCTCCCTCCGTCTCCCACGCCATTTTGCCGGAGTCGGGCTGGAGCACCACCACGCCGCGTCCTTCGAGCGTGCGAACGTTCGCGACGGTCGCGGGATCGAGCCACATGCGGGTGTTCATGGCCGGAGCGATGAGAACGGGACGCTCGGTCGCGAGGATGCACGAGGCGAGGAGATCGTCGGCGAGGCCGTGCGCGATGCGCGCGATCGTCGTGGCCGAGGCGGGTGCAACCAGGATCACGTCCGCGCAGCGCGCCAACGCCAGATGGTACGGGAGACGCGCGAGAGCGGTGCCTTCCACCCAAACCGGCAGCGCATCCGTTCCCCGCGGGTCGAAGAGATCGACGCCCACCGGGTTCCCGGTCATGGTCTCGAAGGAGAGCGGTCCGACGAATCGCGTCGCCGATTCGGTCATCACGCACGCGACCTCGGCTCCCCGGTCCCGAAGCTCGCGGACGAGATCGAGCGACTTCCACGCCGCGATCGATCCGGTCACGCCGAGGAGGATTCGGGGAGGCCCTTCTGCCGCACTTTTCGCGCGCGCCATCGGAATCAGGAGTCCTCGGATTCCTCGGCGTTGGTCTCGGAGAGGTCGATCCCCGGCGCGAACGTGGGCGGCGTCTTCTGCACTCCGGAGATGTCGTAGGTCACCTGGCCGAGCGCCAGATGCTCGAGCGCTTCGTTCGTCGGCTTCACTTCGGGCTCTTCATCTCCGGTCGGCTTCGGCAGGATCGGAATGTCGGTGACGAGCTCGTCGATCTGCTCCATCGCCTGATGGATGATGCTCCGCGCCTTCAAGCGGCGCCCGTTGATGCGGCGCGCTTCCTGGGCCGCCACGATGACCGCTTCGTAGGGATTCTCCGCGGCTTCGAGCATCGTCTCCACCGCAGCACGGATCTTCCGCTCCAGCTCGGCAGAGCGGCGCTTCGGCTTCGGCTCACCGTCCGACGGAGCCTCGTCGAGCGCCAAGTCGTCGTCGTCTTCGGGAGCACCGTCGAAATCGAGTTCATCCTTGAGATCGTTCATGGTTTCTCCATGCTGTGGGGGATTCTTCCCTCAGGGGTCACGAGACCCACTTCACCGAAAATCTTCTCCGCGTGAATCGCGCGCATGGCTAGCTGGCGCTGGGTGCGGTGGCGCTCCGCATCCACGATCGCTTCCACGCTCTTGCATGTGGACTCGAGATCGTGATTCACCACGATGTAGTCGTACGAAGGGGCGGTCTCCATTTCGCGCACCGCGGTTTGCAGGCGCCTTTGGATCACGTCTTCGGAGTCGGTGTGCCGTCCTCGAAGGCGTCCGGCGAGCGTCTCGATGGCCGGCGGCATCAGGAACACAAGCACCGCATCCTTTCGCGATTGGCGAATCTGCTTCGCGCCCTGCACGTCGATGTCCAGCAGCACGACGTCTCCTTCGCCCACGTGGCGATCCAGGAAGCTGGCCGGCGTTCCATAGAGGTTGCCGTGAACCAGCGCCCATTCCGCGAACTCCCCGCGATCTCTACGGCGCAGGAACTCCGCTTCCTCGAGAAACGAGTAGTCGATCCCTTCGATCTCCTGGCCGCGCTTCGTGCGCGTCGTGCACGAAACCGAGAGCCGGATGTCTACTACGTGGCCCAAGAGCCACGCCGAAACGCTGGTCTTGCCCACCCCCGACGGCCCCGAGATCACCAGAGGAAACGCGGGGCGCCGCGATGTCCCGGATGAGGCCGGCGTCGTCATTCGACGTTCTGCACCTGCTCGCGCAGCCGCTCGATCTCCTCTTTGATCTCCACGACCCGGTGAGAGATCTCCGCCTGCGTGGCCTTGGATCCGATCGTGTTCGCCTCCCGGTTCATCTCTTGAAGGAGGAAGTCGAGCCTTTTCCCGACGGCTTCTCCGCGATCCATGAATCCCAAGAACGCACCGGTGTGCGCACGAAAACGAACGATCTCCTCCGTCAGATCCGCGCGCTCGGCGAGGAGCGCCACTTCGGTCGCGAGCCGCTCGGGGTCGGGAATGACGCCGGGCGGCACGAGAACGCCGATTCGATCCTCCAGACGCTTGCGAATCCGCAAAGGGACCTGCTTGGCCGCCTCCTCGACGAAATCCACCGACTCGTCGATCCGGCGCACGCGCTCACGAAAATCCTTCGCGATCGCCTCTCCCTCGCGGGTACGCATCGCCTCCAGCTCGTCGATCGCGTGCTCGCATGCTTCGACGAGCACCTCGTCGTCGATCACCGGCCCGCTGTCGTCCCCATCGCGGCGCAGCACATCCGGAAGCTGCGTGAATGCGACCGGATCCACGTTTCCCACGATCTTGAATCGGTCCTGCAGGAACTGGAAGACCCGGAGGTACTCGGCCGCAATGTCTTCGTCCAGGACGACGCTGGCACCCTTGGACTTGGACTCCACATCGACGTTGACGGTGATTCTCCCCCGCGAGATCCGGCGGGAAAGCACCTCTCGAACGCGATTCTCCCATCCCGGAAACCCCGGCGCGACACGGATCTGGGGGTCGAAGTAGCGGTGATTGACCGAGCGGAGCTCGACTTTGACCGCAACCCCAGGCCGGGCCGCCTCGCCGGTCCCGTACCCGGTCATGCTGAGGATCACTGGGCTCCTCGACTTGGATGGGAGAAAGGATCGGCGAGGTTACGGGCCCGGGTCGGGCGGGGTCAAGGTATACTCCCGCGCCCGCAATGGATTCCTCCCTCCTGGCCGCGATCGTCGAAGAGCTTCGTGCGCGAATCGCGGATCGGCCGGTCACCAAGGTCGAGACCGTGGGCCGCACGGGAGTGATCGTGCGCTTCGGCGGCGAGCGCCGCTCCCTCTGGCTCTCGGCACATCCGGAGCTTTCGCGGATCGGGCTGGTCGATTCGCCCCCCTCTCTGGAATCGCCCCGGCGCCCCCCGGCGGCGCTCGGCGACATGCTCCATGGCGCGCGGCTCGTCGGAATCGATCGCGAGGAAGGGGAACGGATCGCGACGTTTCGATTCGAGCGCGACGCACCCCGCCACCGAGAGCTCGCGCTCGTCGCCGAGCTCATTCCCCGATTCGCAAACCTCGTTCTGGTCGGCGACGAAGGGGTGATCCTCTGGTCGCGGCGCGAGTTCCCCGGCGCGGGCCGGGCGCGGGAGATTCGTCCGGGGGTGGTCTACGTCCCGCCGGCACCGCTCCCTGCCCGGGCGTCGGCCGGCCCGCCGCCCGACGCGCCGGGCGACCTCGAAGCGATCGACATCGCCGATCGACGATTCCGCGAGCGCGAGATCGACGAAGAGCGAAAGCTCCTGCGTGCATCGCTGCGGCGTGCGCTCGTGCGCCGGCGGGAGAAAGCGGCGAAGGCACTGCGTCACATCGAGCGTCGGCTCGAGGACGCGAAGCAGGAGCCCGCCATTCGGCGGCACGCCGAGCTCTTGGCCGCGAACCTGGGACGCGTGCGGCGGGGAATGACGTCGCTTTCCGTCTCCGACTTCGACGGCACCGGAGAGATCTCCATCCCACTCGATCCCAAGCTCGATCCGCATGGAAATCTCGACGAGATCTTCCGGCGGGCGCGCCGTCTGGCTCGCGCGGGCGAGGATCTGGAGTCGCAAAGAGGCCTGCAATCTTCGGTGATCGAAGAAGCGGACCAAGTCATCGCGCGAGTGGAAGAAGGAGTCGCGGACGAAGAGCTCTTGGCACTCGCCGCCCGCCATCTCGGAGAGACCGACCGCGCGGAAGCGCCCGCGTCGCGCGCTTTGGGGACCGGAGATCGACCGAAGCCGGCCTCCGGCTTGCCCCCCGGATTCGTTCCCCGCCGCTACGTGCTTCCCGGGGGATGGGAAGTTTGGGTGGGGCGCAGCGCCGCTCAGAACGACGAGCTCACCCACCGGGTCGCACGGCCCCGGGATCTCTGGTTCCACGCCCGAGGGGCGCAGGGAAGTCACACCGTGCTGCGCATCTCTTCCGGAAAAGGAGAGCCCACGAAGAGCGTGATCGCCGCGGCCGCCGCGATCGCGGCATTTCATTCGAAGGCCCGCAACTCGAAGCTCGTCCCCGTGGCCTATACGGAGCGTCGTTTCGTGCGTCGCCCCCGAGGAGCGCCTCCCGGGACCGCGTCCATCCAGCGCGAAGTCGTGATCTTCGTGGAGCCCGGCGTCCCGGACGAGTTCCCCGAAGGAACGCCGTGAACCGGCGAGGGCGTCAGCGGGGTTCCAGGTCCGGCACACGTAGCGGGGATTCCAGAACGGCCGCATATTGGCCAGTTTCGTGGACGGGGAGAGCACCATGACCGGCTCCATCCGCCGATTCGGCCCCCCGGATCCGCGCCGATTCAACGAGGGCTCCTCGCGCCGATGGTTCTACGTGCGTCTCGCGCTCTACGCCGCCGTCGCGGGCGGGATTCTCCTCTTTCGCGTGATCCCGTCGCTTCGCGCGAAGGCTCCGGCCCCGGCCTTCCCCGTTCTGGACACGACTCTGGAGATCTCCGGGACGAGCCTCGCCCCCGATCTCGTGGCGAAGCTGAGCGAGGAGTACCGGCTGGAGTACCCCAAGGTCGAAGTGACCCTGCGCGAAGGCAGCACGACCCAGGCTCTGGAGGACATCGTGAACCGCCGCACCGATGTCGCGTTTCTCGCCCGTGCCCCCAAGGAGGAAGAGATGCGCGCGATTCAGGCGATCGGCGACACGGTCACCACGTTCGCGGTGGCGACCGGTGGAATCGCGATCTTGACCTCGAGCGCGTCGGAGCAGGGGCCGCTCTCGGTCGACGAGCTCCGCGCCATCCTCCGGGGCGAAGGTGGGGCTCGCCGGATCGTCGTTCCCGATCCGAATCGGGGGCTCTGGGACGAGCTCGCCGCTCGACTCGGGCTGGACCCCGACTCGCTCCCGCCGGCCGTGCATTGGGTGGGGGACGAACGTGCCGTCATCGAAGCGGTCGCCGGGGATCGGGACGCGCTCGGGATCGCGAGCACACTGGTTTTGCCGGAGGATCTGGAACCGGATGGGGCGCGCGCGGTTCCCATTCGCAAAGCCGCCTCCGGCGAGGCCTTTACCGCAAATAAACAGGAGGTCGCCACGGGAGAGTATCCACTCTTCCACTACTTGTATGTATCATGTCGCCCCGGTTCAGGCGCTTTGGCCTCGGGGTTCGTCACGTTTCTCTTCAGCGGAAGGGGACAGCGCCTCGTGTCCCGAGCGGGGTACCTTCCGGCCAGGGATGTGCCTCGTCCGATTCAGCTCACGAGCCGGCCGATCGGCTCCTAAGGGGAACGTGACCATTTCGCCGCACCCCCCGCGGTGCCGCTTTCGGTTCAAAGAAGGAGATTCCTCGATGCAGCTCGGCAGGGTTTCACGCTCGCGTGCCCACGGCATGCGTCCGGCGTCCTGGCTCATGGCCATCGCCGCCGCAACCCTCCTCGCTTCGCCCTCTTTCGCCGCGAAGAAGGACTACTCGTACGAGGAGAACCCGGTCCGCCTGGGAAACAAGGCGCTCGACGATGGCAAGGTCGCGGAAGCGAAGCTCCACTTCGAGGAAGCGATCGCCAACGAGTTCGAGATCCCCGGAGCGAAGGCCGGTTTGGCCGAGGTCTACATGATCTCCGGGAATCCCACGGAGGCGGAGCCGCTCTTTCGCGAGTCGATCACGGCGGGGTCCACTCCGGAAGCGCACGCGGGCCTCGGGCTCTTGCTGCTCCGCCAGGGCCGGCCGGAAGAAGCGAAGCTCGAGATCGATCAGGCCCTGAAAGAAAAAGACGATCTGTGGGACGCGCAGTTCGCGAACGGGCTGCTCGCGATCCACGACAAGCGCTACGGCGACGCGAAGAGCTCCCTGGACAAGGGAAAGAAGAAGAAGCAGGGAATCAAAGACGGTGAGGACAAGTACCACTACGGAATGGGACTTCTCCAATTCGAGCAAGGAGACCTCGCGGGCGCAGAGAGCGAGGCCCTCCTGGCGATGACGCAGAATCCGTCGGATCCGGCGTACACCACGCTCGTCGCCGACATCTACGTGAAGCGCGGTTCCCCCGCGCTCGCGATCCAGACGTACGAGAAGGCCCTGGCGACGCCAGGGGCGACGCCGACCGCGCCCTTCTACCATCAGTTGGGTGGACTGTTCGAAAAGATCCAGGAGCCGAACGAAGCGCTTCGCCGCTACCAGGAGGCGGTGAAGATCGACTCCACGTACGCTCCGGCGCTCAAGGACATGGGCAGGCTCTACTCCAAGGGCAAGGTGTACGACAAGTCCGCGGCGGCGTACGCGCGCTACGTTCAGATCGTGCCCGATGATCTCGAGGCGCTCGTGGAATTTTCCAAGGCCGCGATGGAGACACGTCAGTTCAAGAGCGCGCACGAAGCCGCGAAGCAGGCCTACGCGATGGACTCCACGCGCACCGACGTTCGACTGCTGCTCGCTCGGGCGTCTTATCAAGACAAGGACAAGGCGCGCGCCACCCAGCTGTACGCGACGGTGACGGACACCACGCTCTTCGAGCCGGTCGACTACGTACGCTTGGGTCAGATCGCCTTCGAAGAGCAGAGATTCGACGATGCCCGCAAGTCGCTGACGAAGGGGGTGTCGATGGACTCCACCAACGTCGAAGGCTATTTCACGCTGGGGCTCCTGGAGCTCAAACAGGGGAATCCGGAGGCCGCGGTCGCTGCGCTGCAGAAGGCCACCGCCCTCGCGCCAAACTTCTCTCCCGCCCCCCTGAACCTGGGCATCGCGCTCCTCCAAGCCAAGCGTACCGAGGAAGGAATCGCCGCGCTCCGTCAGGCGCAAACGCTCGCGCCGGAGAATCCCCAGGTGCTAATCTCCCTCGCCCAGGCACTGGTTTCGGCGGACTCGGTGACGGCCGCGATCACGGAGTATCGCCGGGCCCTCGACATCGAGCCCAACAACACGAAGGCGCTGCGGGGTCTCGGATTCTGCCAACTCAAGAGACAGAGCTATGGCGAAGCCGTCACCGCGCTCAAAGAGGCGACGATCGCCGATCCTGCGAATGCGGACGGCTGGGCGATGCTCGGACAGGCGTACCTCGGTTTGAACGACGTCATGCACGCCAAGCAGGCTGCGGAAAAAGCTCTCGCGATCAATCCGAGCCATCCGACGGCCCGATCGGTTCTCGATGTCTCGCGGCAGGCACAGACGGGGAAGGTGGGGCCATGATCATTGGAGAGGAGTGGGAATGAACCTGGATAAGGAGACTCGGGGCGACATCACCATCCTGACGCCGCGCAAGAATCTGCAAGGCGGAGAGGAGACGCGCGACCTCCAGCAAGCCGTCCAGGAAGTCGTCGCCATGCAGGAGCCGCCCCGGATCGTGATCGACCTGGGGAAGATCTCCTACCTCAATTCCGTGGGCCTTGGCGCCCTGGTCGGAGCCCATTCCAGCTGCAGCAATCGCCAGGGGTGGTTGCGGATTGCGCGAGTGGGGAACAGAATCAAGAATCTCTTTCTCGTGACGAAGCTGACCTTGGTCTTCGACTCCTACGACTCGGTGGACGAAGCCGTCGTGGGAGTCAACAAAGCGGACGGTTAGTCCTCGGACTTCCGGCCAGGAGGGAACTCATGAAGGGTTGGATCATCTATTTGATCATGGTGATCTCGCTGGTCATCAGCTATTTCATCTTTCTTTCTCTGCCGGAGTTCATCCGGCAGGGCGGCCCGCTGATCGTGCTGCTGATCTTCCTCATGTTCATGGTCGTCACGTTCATGATCGAGCGTTGGTGGACGCTCAAGCAGGCCGGCGGGAAAGGCAACGTGGGTCAGTTCGTGCGCAAGATCAAGACCGCGGTGCACAACGGCCAGCTCGACGACGCCATCGAGGCCTGCCGCAAGCAGGGCGGCTCGCTCGCCAACGTCGTCGGCGCCGGGCTGGAGCGCTACAAGGCTCTGGTCACCACCGATGTTCCTCCCGACGAAGTGATCGACGAGACGCGCCGCGCCTTCGAAGAGGCCAACGCTTTGGAGACGCCGCTGCTCGAGCGCAATCTCACCGCGCTGTCCACGATCGCCTCGATCGGAACCATGGTGGGCCTCCTCGGAACGACGATCGGAATGATTCGCTCGTTCCACGCCATGAGCCACGCCGGAGCCCCGGACGCGATCGCAGCTCGCGCTCGGAATCTCCGAGGCGCTCATCAACACCGCCGGCGGCCTGATTCTCGCGATTCTCGGCATCGTGATGTACAACTACTTCTCGACGCGCGTGGACGGATTCAACTACTCGATGGACGAGACCACGTTCGAGATTCTGCAGCTGCTGCAGCATCAGAAGGGCGTCGTTCGTGGCTAAGGGGAAGCGTCTCGGAGTTCGCATCGACATGACCCCCATGGTCGATGTCGCATTCCTGCTTCTCATCTTCTTCATGACCACCACGCAGTTCAAGCCGCCCGAGGAAGTCTCGGTGGAGCTGCCCGTACTCGAGCTCGGAGATCAAAGTCCCCGAATCGAACGTCATCACGGTGGTGGTGAACAACGAAGGGAAGGCGTTTCTCCAGAGCGAAAAGGGCCAGACCACGGAGATCACCGGCAACGTGGTCGAAGCGCTCAAGGACGCCCGCCAGAAGAAGCCAAGCGCATTCATCATCCTGAAGGGCGACAAGGAAACCGAGTACGGCGACATGGCCGACGTGATGGATGCGTTTGCCGAGGCGAACGCGCTCCGCTTCAATCTGATGACCGAATTGAAGACGAACCGCTAGAGGGATTTCGCAATGGGTGGCCTCGACTCCGGCGAACAGAAAGCTGAACCAAAGAAAACCGTCGGCTTACGCCACCCCAAACGGCGTACGGGCATCCGCATCGACATGACCCCGATGGTCGACATCGCCTTCCTGCTGCTGATTTTCTTCATGGTGACGACGGTGTTCCTCGCTCCCCAGGCGATGGAAGTGAACCGTCCTCCCAAGGACGCGAAGGTCGAGGTCGCGGAGTCCAACGTCTTGATGATGTTCGTCGACAAGAACGAACGGATCTTCTGGCGCTACACGGAGGATCCTCTGAAGCAGATCAACAAGAAGGACCTGGTGCGCTTCTTCAAGGAGCAGGCCGCGGGAAACGACAAGCTGACGATTCTCATCAAGCTGCACCGCGAAGCCAAGTACGAGACGATGGTGGATCTCATGGACGAGCTGGAGTACGCGAAGATGACTCGCTTCAGCCTCATCCCCATGTCCGATGAGGACGTCGAGGAAGTGAGCGAGATGCTGTGAGCCGCTCCACCGCGATGATCCCTCCGATGGGGTTCTCGTTCCCGTTCGTCGGCGAGAATCACCCGCTCCGCAAACGGTTCGTGCACACGTTCGTGTGGTCGGCCGTCATGGCGATGCTCCTGCTCGCGCTGGCGGCGGGCGCGCGCATGCTGTGGGTGAGCTTCATGTCCAGGGCCGACGGCTCCGAAAAGGTCGTGCGCTTCGTTTCCATCGAGCAAGTCGTGCCCCCTTCCATTTCTCAGGAAGAGGCGCCCCCGCAGGTGAACTTGGCGGAGCAGGTCGCGCCGCCGTCGATCGGCGTGCCGGAGCCGGTTCCCGACTACCAAGCGCAGGAGCTGACCGTGGCAACCGTGGAAGAGATGGCCGAGTTCCAGAGCTCGGATCTCTCGGCGCTCACCGGCGGAGGCGACTCTCTCGTCGTGAACTTCGAGGGGCTCCCCAACCCCGACGACTACGTTGCCGTGGAAGAGATGCCGGTGCTCATCAGCATGCCGCCGCCGAAATACCCGGATCTGGCGCGCGAAGCGAACGTCGAAGGCACCGTCGTGCTGCGCGCACTGGTCGGCAAGGACGGCACGGTCCAGGACGTGAAGGTCATCCAGGGAAACGACATGCTGAATGGAGAGGCGATCGCCGCCGCGAAGCAAGCGAAGTTCAAGCCCGCGCTCCAGCAGCATCGTCCGGTCGCCGTCTGGGTGCAGATCCCGATCAAGTTCAGCCTCTCTTCTTAGCGATCGTCCGACAGAATTCGAACGATCCACTGCTCCGCGACGAGAAGTCCACCTTCCGAGATCGTCGCGACCTGGCACCGAAACGGCAGGTCCCCTTCGTAGACGAGCTTCCCTTCCCGGTCCCAAACCACGAACGCGCTGCGCATGTCTCCGAAGACGAGCGCGGTGTGCTCGCCGCCGAGCGACACCGAAAGCGTTCTCGCGCCTTGCCTGCGCATCGCCCGATTCTCGGCGATCAGGTCTCCCGTTCGCGCATCGTAGGTCGAGATGATTTCGTCGCGCTCCGTATCTTGAAGTGTCGCCAGGACCGAGCCGTCGGGAGAGATCGCGCACGAATAGTGGAAGCGAAGCTCGCTTCGCGCTTCGGGCTCCCGTGACCAGACCTCGCGCCCCGCGAGATCGAACACGATGAGATGCTCCTCGCGCTCGGGGTGGAGCACTCCGGAGACTCCCTTCGGATCGGATTCGACCCCCGTGCCGCAGACCACGACGAGATCCCCGGCCGCGGCCAGATGCGTGAGCCCGCCGCGCGGCACGCAGATTGTCGATCGGGACGTCGCGCTTCCACTCCAGGTGTCCGTTCGTCCCCAAGAGGAAGAGCTCGTCGTCATGGAGAAACGCGAGCTTTCTCCCGTCTCCCGCGGTGCGCACGTACGGCGGAAAGATCGGAAGCTCGCCGCGCAATTCGCCGCCTTCGCCGCCGAGAATCTGGATTCGGCCGCCGCTGGTGTCGAAGACGCCGCGGGCTGCGGGATTCCATCCGCGCTCCCAGAACGAGCGCCTCCCCATCCGGCGAGAGAAGCAGCGGCTCCCCGGTCGCGAACGCCTCCCACAGCGGCTCATCGCCCCCGCGAAACGACCGAATCCGATTCGACTCCGTGTCGCTCGAGTCGGGGGCGAAGACGATCCAGGCGCGTCCATCCTCGGAGGCGATCGCGCGTTCCGCCGGGGCCAGCGTCACGGTTTTCGCGAGCTCGCCTCGACCGTCGTAGAACTGAAGGCGTTGACCGCGCGTGTCGCGGAGCACGCGCCAAGGAATGGGGAACTGGCGTCCTTCCGCGAACTGGGGCGCGAATTGGTTGCGCACGCCGTTCGCTTCGTCGTAGCGCCAGACCAGCTCCCACGAACCCCGGTCGCCCTTGCCGCTCTCCACCGCATGCGCCGGCACCGGCCCATGAATCGCCAGCGCGATCGCTGCGATCCGCAGAAACGCGACGAGCGCCGTCCCCCGCTGCGGGGCCGCGCCGCCGTCGGCCTTCTTCGTGAATCTCACGTGGGGTCGCTTCGGAAGTGATCGAAGCCCTTCTCCGGCCACGGCGACGTCGCTCCACCCTCGCGCACCAGGAGCTTGCCCTCCTCCCGCACGGTGATAGTTCCGATCGCGCGCACGTCGAGTCGGCGCTTCTTCGCGCTCGCTTCGAGAATCTCCTGGTCGGCCGGACGCATCGTGAACACCAGCTCGAAGTCTTCCCCTCCGGAAATCGCCAGGTCGATCGCGCGCCCTCCGTGCTCGAGCGAGATCTGCCGCGCGGCTCCATCGACGGGAATGCGCGTCTCCTCGACGCGACACCCGACCCCGCTCGCTTCGCACAAGCGCGCGAGATCGACGCCGAGCCCGTCGCTCACGTCGATCATCGCGGTCGGGCGCGCGGGGATTTCCTCTTCGACGCCTCGCTCCAGATCGACGCGCCGGGTGGAAAGCGTGCGCAAGTGCGCCACCACGTCGAAGCGGGGAACGGGATTGCGATGCGCGCGCACCGCGGCTTGGCGCATCGGACCGGGAAGCGTGAACGCGGCTTCGTCGCCGAGAAGGAGACGGCCCGCTTCGCTCTTGCCGAGCTCTCCTGACACGAAAAGCACGTCGCCGGCCTGGGCCCCATCGCGGCGCCACGCTCCCCCTCGGGGAACGGTGCCCACGACCGTCACCACGATCGCGAGCGGCCCCACCACGGTGTCGCCCCCGCAACGGCGGCGCCGCATCCTCCGGCAATGCGCTCCATGCCCGCGTACACGCCGCGCAGGAAATCGATCGACGAGTCCGCCGGCGCGAACAAACCCACGAACGCGGCGAGCGGCTCCGCGCCCATCGCGGCGAGGTCCGACAGCGATGCCGCCATCACTTTGTAGCCGATGTCGTCCGCGGAAAACACTTCGCGCGTGAAGTGGAGCCCTTCGCGAAACGCATCGGTGGAGACGACGATCTCGCGCTCGCCCGAGGGGGCCAAGATCGCCGCGTCGTCGCCGACGCCGAGCAGAACTCCGGGCTTCGATCCGGACGTCCAGTCGCGCAGGAGCTCGAGAAATCCACGTTCGCCGAGGTCGGAGACCTTCATTCCTCTCGGTCCGCGGGAGGGCTCTCCTCCTCGTCGGGCCCCGCCTCGAGCTCGCGCCAGGCGAATGGAACGAAGCGAAGGATGTCGCCGGCGATCATTCCGCGCCGGCCAAGCTCCGCGCGCGCGATGTCGCCGGCTCGGCTGTGGACCATGACGCCGACGCGCGCGGCCACGTCGGGAGGAAGATGCTGCGCGAGGAGACCGGCGAGCAGCCCGGCAAGCACGTCGCCGGAGCCCGCCGTGGCCATGCCGTCGTTGCCGAGCGAGCAGAGATCGGCCGTTCCTCCCGGAGAGGCGACGACCGTGGGCGCTCCCTTGAACACGACCTCGCATCCGAACGCCGCCGCCGCCGTTCGCGCGGAACCGACGTGATCGCGCAAGAGCTCCTCGACCGTCTTGCCGAGGAGGCGCGAAAGCTCTCCAGGATGCGGGGTCAAGATCGCGGCCTTCTTGGCGTGGCGTTTGGTCACCGCCTTCTTCGAATCCTGGATCGCATTCAATCCGTCCGCGTCGAGCACGAGAGGTTTGTCGTTCGCTTCGAGCACCGCGCGCACGAAGGCGCGCGCGGAATCCGCGCCGGAGATTCCGGGGCCGAGCAGGACCGCGTCCGCTCGCTGCGAGAAACACGGCGGCGGCTTCCATCGATTCCGGCGCGAACGCTCCGTCGGCGGACTCGGGAAGTGCGTGGACCATGACTTCGGTGAGCTTGGTGGCGCAGAGGCTCGCGATGGAGCGCGGCACGAGAAGATCGACCACGCCGGCTCCCGATCGAAGCGCGGACTCCGCGGCGAGACAGGCCGCGCCGGACATTCCCGGTGAGCCGGCCACGACCACGACGCGACCGAACGTCCCCTTGTGGCCGCGTGGATCGCGCGGCGGGAGCTGATTTCCGATCTCGTTCCACAAGAGCACGCCGGTGGACACTCCCACGGTGTCCTCCGGATACCCGAGATCGATCACGACCACATCGCCGCAGGAATCACGTCCCGGAAGCACGTACATGCCGCGCTTCGGAAATCCGAACGTGATGGTCAGCGCGGCGCGAATCGTGTCGGGATCGGTCGCTCCGGAATCCGCGTCCATGCCGGTGGGGAGATCGAGCGCGACCACCCGCTTGGCATGGGCGTTGGTGAGCTTGGCGATGCGGCGCACGGGATCGCGCAGCCGGCCGCGCGCGCCGGTGCCGAGCAGCGAATCGATGGTGAGCGCGGCATCGGCGAGATCGCGGCGCAGCGCGTCGTCGGACTCGCGCGGGCGGAAGGCGCGGATGCGCACGCCGGAGTCTTCCGCGTGAATGAGATTGCGGAGCGTGTCGGCGCCGAGCTCGTCGCGCTCGCCGATCATCCAGCAGCAGACGTCCGCGCCCCAAGTCTTGAGGTGGCGCGCGGCGACGAACCCGTCCCCGCCGTTGTTTCCGTTTCCACAGAGGATCGTGACCTTGGAGCCCGCTTCGAGGCCGGAGTCCACGACGACTTCCGCGGCGCCCGATCCCGCACGCTCCATGAGATCGGAGCTGGGAACCCCGAACTCCTCGATGGCGCGGCGATCGATCTCGCGCATTTCCGCCGCGGTGACCACCTTCAAAGGCGCTCTCCTGGATGCCCTTTTCTCGGCCCGAAGTCCCCGTCGCTTGACGATGCGCTCCCCCCGGGGGAGGCGCCGGTCACTTCTGGGACTTTGCGATCCCCCGTCCGACCGAGATTTCCCCGTTGTCGATGCGCAGATGGAAGCCGCAGGTCGGGTTCGTGCAGACCCAGGCTTTGTACTGGATCGGCGCCCCTTCGCGACCATAGTCGCTCAAGGGAATCAGGAGCCCGGTGTCGCAGGCCTGGCAGGGCGGAAACGTCATACCCTCTCTCACGTCCATATCGTCAACGTCCCCCTCGCTCGACGCTCGTCTGCCGCAAAAATCCGGAAAGTGCCGCGTCATCCCGCTCGTCGCAGCGCTCCCTCACCACCCCCGCCGGATCGATTCCGGGAGGCATCCCGAATGATCGACTCCGCGAGCCCCCGGCGTCCCGTGGCCCGTGGCGAAGGTACGAAACATCTCGTCGAGGAGAGGTCCTTCCCGGAGGGAAAGTGATCCGGGAAGGTGGGAAAGGCTGCAGCCCCACCGCGTCGAGGTTTCCACCCGCGTCACGATCGGCCCCATCGAAACGACGATGGCCGCGAGACCCGCCCCACCTCCTATTCGACCGAGACGTCGCGCCAGCGATCGTCCGGGAACGGCCGTGCAACCTATTGTGCACCAATCGCTTCCGGATACACCCACGCCTCGGGGATCGAAGGAGGCTCGAACGAGCAGCACCCCGCGATCTCCGCGGCGGAAACCCGCGCTCCTTCCGTAGCCGACGGATGTCGGGATCGTCAAGGTTTAAGAATTCGCCGAGGGAGAAGCCGGAAGCGGACGAAGCCGAGCGCCGGAACTGCGTCTCCCGCCGACCTCCCTAGGTCTTCTGCGGCTTCTTCTTCGCGGCCGGGAACAGAATGTTGTTCAGGATGAGGCGGTACCCTGGCGAATTGGGGTACTTGGTGAGGTCGGTCGGCGGATCTCCGACCGCGTGCTGGTAGTCCTCGGGATCGTGGCCGCCGTAGAACGTCCAGGTCCCGCGCCCGAGCGTGCCGTGAAGGTACTTCGCCTCGAACGTGCCCTCGACTTCGGCGAGCACGGTGACGTCGGATTTGAGGATGCGCTTGTCGAACCCCGAGGTCTGCCCGAGGAAGCCGTTCACCACCGCGACGTGGCACTGCGTCAGCATGGTGGGAATGGGGTCGTACTTGGCCGAGAACTCGAACAGCGTGAAGAAGTCCGCGAGCGGGCCGCGCGCCACCGCGTAGTTCGACGTGTCGATGTTGGAGAACTCGTAGATCATCGGGTCGACCACCAGATCGAAGTTCTCGAACGCGAAGCATCGCGTGTAGTCGAGCTTCTCCTGGCAGCCGGGATCGGCGGGGTCGCCGTCGTACACCGTGCCCACGATGTCCACGCCGATCGCGGCGCGGGCGATGTCGTACGAGTCGGTCGCCGAGCACATCGCGAAGAGGAATCCCCCTTCGGCCACGTAGTCGGCGATCGCTTCCACGACCGCGCTCTTGTGCGCGCTCACCTTGGAGTATCCCGCTTCGCGCGCGAGCTTCTCGTAGAGCGCCTGCTCTTGCTGGTACCACGCCGCGGTGTGGAAGCTGGAGTAGAACTTTCCGTACTGACCGGTGAAATCTTCGTGATGCAAATGCACCCAATCGTATTCCGAGAGCTTTCCGGAGAGCACTTCCTCGTCCCAGATCTTCGAGTAGGGAATCTCCGCGTAGGTGAGCGCCAGCGTGACCGCGTCGTCCCAGGGCTGCTTGTCGGGAGGCGTGTAGATCGCGACCCGGGGCGCCTTCTCCAGAAGCACCGCCTCCATGTTCTCTTCCGCGATCGTGGCATGAATGTCGGCGATCTCGGAAGCGCCGGCCTCCTCGAACTTCACGCCCAAGACGAGCGCACGTCGGCGAAGGATCTCCAGGTCCTCGAGGAGGAAGGCGCCGCCACGATAATTCAGGAGCCATTCGACGTTGGCCCCCTGCTCCAAGCTCCAGTAGGCGAGCCCGTAGGCCTTCAAGTGATTCGGCTGCCCTTCGTCCATGGGCACGAGAAGGCTCGCGCCGGCGGGAGACGCGGCCGCGATCATCGCCACGACGGCGATGCGCACGAAACCCAAGCGCGCGCGCGTCACGGGAGCGCTCGTTTCAGCACGGCGGCCTCCTCGCGCGCGCGATCGGCGGCGAGCGTCTCGGGATAGGCGACCAAGAGCTCTTCGTACTGCGCGAGCGCGCCCGCGGTGTCCCCCAGATCGCGCTGGAGAATGTCGGCGGCGAGGAATCGCGCTTCCGCCGCGAGGTCGGGCACCTGCGCTTTGGCGATCGCGCGGTCGCACGCCGCGATCGCGTCGTGCGGGCGCCCTTGGGCGCGCCACGCGTGTCCCACGAGAAGGAGAGACTCGTCGGTGATCGACGCGGCGGGGTGATCCCTCTCGAGCGCCTCCAGAATCTCGATGGCTTCCTGCGCCCTGCCGGTCCGCACGCGATGGAGCGCCGCGCCGTACTTCGCGAGAATCTCGGAACCGTCGGGGTTCGTGTTCACCAGGATCGAGAACTGCAGCGCGTCGTTCACGTGCGGGCCCTTCGGAAATTTCTGCGCGACCTGCTTGAACAAGCTGTCGGCCATCGCGAAGTCGCCGGCGTAGAGATTCGTCGCACCCTCTTCGAAGAGGGCGCGCTCGTACGTCTCGGGCGAGAAGTCGCGCTCGCGCATCGCGCTCAGGATTCCCCTGGCGCGCGCGAAGTCGCTCTTCCACACGGCGCACTCCGCGACCCCGAACTGGGGATCCGCTTCTCCCCACGGCCCGGAAGGCATCGCCACCAACTCGCGGTAGATCGCTTCCGCCTCGTCGGGACGTCCCTTTGCCTCTCAGGAGGATTCCCGCGCGCTCATGTCGCGCGGAGAGCGCCCAGCTCGTCTCCGGATAATCGTCCTCGATCCGGCTGTAGGTCGTGAGCGCATCGTCCCAACGTTTCAGCGCCACTTGGCAGCGCGCGATCTCGGTGAGCGCGCTGGGCACGGAACGGACATCGGGCTTCTTCTTCAAGATGTGCTCGAACACTTCGATGGCGACATCGTAGGCCCCGTCGGTCTGGCAGCGCTTGCCGAACACGAGAAGCGCGCCCATCTGCGCGTTCGATTCGTCGGCGAGCCGCATGTACTCCTTGGCGGCGCCGGCGTGATCGCCCGCTTCGAGATGCAGATCGGCGAGGAGCTTTCGATAGAAGATGTCCTCGATGCCTCCCGGCTCCGCGGGGACGCCTCCATCCTTGCGCGGACGCCCTTCCGGGAAGCGCGGCGGATTCGCCTTCGCCCCGCCCTTCGCATCGAAGGCCGCCGCCTGTTTCTCGACGCGCTCGATCACCGGGGCGAGGCTTCCCTCGGTCTCCCCGATGCGCATCAACTTGCCCTCGACGAACGAGAGCGCCGTGGGATTCTCTTCCAGATAGCGAAGGTATTCGCGCGTGGCGGCTTCGAACTCGAGGCGCAGCTCGTGAAGCCCGGCCTTTTGCCGCGTGAACTCGCCGGGATGAAGCGTCTCCGCTTCCGTGTACGTCGCCATCGCTTCGTCGAGCATTCGATTTCGTCCGAAGAGATCGGCGACCAGCTCGTAGGAACCGCGGCTGCGACCCTGCACCTCGAGAATCGTTCGCCACCAACGCGCGGCGTCGGCGCGGTTTCCCTGACGCGCGGCCGCGGTCCCGAGCTGTTCCAGGATCGCGGGATCCTCCGGCCACTGCTGGTGCTCGCGCTCCAAGATCTTGGTGAGCTCGTCGTATTGCTTGAGCTCGAGAAGGCAAGTCTTCGTCCCCAAGAGGATGCGGGGATCGTCCGGGCGAGAGATTCCGATCTCGCGGAACAGGTCGAGCGCTTCCTGATAGCGCTTCTCGCGCATGAGCTCGTCGGCGAGATGAAGCCGGGAGCGGACATCGGGCTCGGCGTTCGGAACGACCGGCGCCGGAGGGAGCGGCGTCTGAGCGAGCGTCGCCTGCGGCGCGCCGAGCGCGACCACCGACATGACGAAGACGACGGCGAGCCACTTCACGTGGGCGACTCCTCCGGAAGTCCGAGACGCTTCGCCAGCGCCCGAGCTTCCGCTTCCCAGCGTTCGCCGCGCGAACGGCCCAGGCTCTGTGCGAGCGCGCCGCGGGCTTCTTCTTCCCGGCCCAGAGCGGCGAGCACGCTCCCCAGGTGATATTGGTTTTCCGCACGCATCGCCGGATCGTCCATGGGGAGACCTTTCTCGGCGGCGCGCAGCGCCTCCAACGCGGGCTCGTAGCGGCGGCCGCGATAGCGGACCCAGCCGAGCGTGTCGTACCAGTATGCCGAAAGTGCGGGGGAAATTTCGACCGCCTCCTGAGCGAGGCGCTCGGCCACTCCCAAGCTCTCCCCCCGTTCGGCGAACACGAAAGCCAGGGCGTTCCGGCCATCGGCCGAGTCGGGGGTCTTCTCGAGGACCGACCGGAACGCGCCCGCCGCCTCGTCGAGGCGGCCGGCTTTCAGAAGGCCGTAGCCCAACCCGTAGAGAGCAGCCACGTCGGTCGGCGCCTTCTGCAGCGCCTCCCGATAGAGATCGGTCGCTCGCGCGACGTCTCCGCGATCGAGATACCTCTGGGCCAGCTGCAGGGTTCCCCCGATCGTGACCGGCTCCACCCGCCGCTTCGCCTCCAGCGCTCCGGCTTCTCCGCCCAGGGCGATTCCCTCGCGAACGATCGAATCCAGATCGAGCGCGGGTTGCAGCCCGGGCTCGATCGCGAGCGCCTTCTGGACTTGCGGCAACGCGTCTTCCAGACGCCCCGCACGCACCAATTGAACGCCGTAATTCAAATAGACCTCGGCGTACTGGGTCCCGGTCGCGGCGAGACGCTCGAAATGCGGGAGAGACTCGTCGACTCGCCCGGCCAGCGCGTACAGGATCGCAATGTTGTAGATCGTGTCCTCGTTTTCCGGATCCAGCTCGAGCGCGCGCAGAAATCGCGCTTCCGCTTCCGTGGCGTCCCCGAGATCGAGATAGGCGAGCCCCAAATTTCGATGCACGGCGGCGACGCCTCCGGCGCGACGAGTGGCTTCATCGAACGATGCCCGCGCTTCGTCGTGGAGCTTGAGGCGCAGATACGTCTCTCCCTCGCAGTAGAGCGTCGTGGACACCAGCACCGTCTCCAGATAGTCGTCGCGGTCCGTCGGAGGAGGCTGGACGCGCTGGTGCTGGATGTCCGCCGGCGATTCTCCGGGACGCAGGAGCTGGTAGACGACGCCGTTCGGCTCGATGCGGCATCCTCCGAACTCTTCCACGTCGGCGCGGTCGCTGTAGAACACGGCGTGCTCGCGATCCGCGAACGCCAGCTCGGCTTCGCGCGCGATGTAGAGCGCCTCGCGATCCGTTCGAGAGAGATTGGGAAAGTCGGGGCCGTACGCACCGACGTCGAGATTCAGCGTGCGATCCGCGAACACGAGATCGGGACGCATGCCCTCGACGACGTGAAAGTAATAGACGATGAAGCACTCGTTGTCGCCCATTCCGTAGAAGCGCGAGCCTTGCGGCAGGCGGTCGAGCGCAGCGTGCGCGTACACCTTGGCCATCGTGGAGTGGGAGCGATCGCACGCCGCGAGATTGTGCGCGAAGAGCAGCGCAGGGAGCGCGAGAGCCAAGAGTGCCGGCGCGATGCGCGCGAGCGCCGGCTTCCCGGCGAGCCGGCGTGCCACGGCTTCTTCGATCGCGGCCCAACCGGCGCCGGCCAGGAGGAACGTGGCCAGCACGGCAGTGAGAAAATAGACGCTCACCACGCTTCGATCGAGCGCGGTGTCTTCGAAGCGGATCACCGCCGCAGTCACCGGTCCTGCCAGGAGAAAGAAGAACAGCAGGAGGCCGGCGCGCTTGCGGTGTCCCGAGCGCAGCAATGCCGCGAAGCCGAGCCCCGCCGACACCATCACGATCCACGGAGCGCTCTTGGCGAGCACCGCAACGAACACGCGCAGGCGCAGTCCATACGACGTTTTCGCGCCGGCTTCGCCGAGCCCGCCGTACTGCGAGCGGGTCACGTGGTCCCAGATTTCCGCGAGGCTGCGAATTCCTCCCCAGTTCATCTCCGGCCCCGCGCTCCAGCGCACCGGCAAATAGAGATATGCGCTGAGCCCGAGAAGGAAGAGTCCGGCCATCGGTACGAGCCGCCGCCAGCGCACACTCGAATCTTCGCGATGCGTTCCGGGGACGAGTGCGAGCACGAGCACGGGAGGTCCTGCGAGAAGCGCGAACGGATGGTTCGCGGCACCGAGTCCCAGGAGATACGCGGCGAGGAGGAAGCGATTCGGAAACCCGCGGCGCGCCGCGACGGCGGCGGTGAGCGCTGCGACGGTGAGGAGCAAGTTGAGCGCGTACACCTCGGCGACGACCGCGTTCGTCCAGACGACGCGCGCGAACGCGAACGCGAGCGCAACGCTCGCCGACGCGAGCACGCGGCCGGTGAGCATGGTGAGGAGGATCGCGAGAAGTCCGGCGGACGCGGCGGTGCACAGGGCCGAGAACAGATTCAGCGAGACGGCAGGCGTTCCGGGGAGCGCGAGAACCCCGACGCGTCCCGCCATCGTCCATAGAGGATATCCGGGCGGGTGGGCGATGCCGAGCGTCGTTGCGGCGACGGCGAGCTCGCCGGAGTCCCCCGCCGAAATGGTCGGGCACAACGTCGCCACGTACGCGGCGAACGCCAACGCTGCGACGACGAGCGCCGCGACACCCTCTCGTTTCGAAATGATTCCGTCGTGTGTCATCGCAGGGGATCAGGGAAGATCGGGCGTCTGCTCCTCGCGCGAGAGCGATCGGAAGTAGCGCTTCACGAGCTCTTCGTACTTCGAAGGATATCTGCGGTCGAGAGCCTTGAGGAGATCTTCGCGCAGATCCCGGTCCAGCTCTTCCAATCCCTCGGGAAGATCGGACGGGGAGGCATGCTCGCCCAATCCCTCCGCCGTCTCGGAACGGCGTTCCTTCCCGAAGTCGCGCTCGCGAATCGATCGCTGCGAATCGAGGAGTCTGGTGAGCGCCCACTCCTGATCCTTGAGGACCTGGTCTCCGGTGTCTCCCTGGCGAAGCTTCTCGGTGACTTCGTCGAGCTTCTTGGAGACGTCGTCGAGCTTGCCCAACATCCCGCCTCCTTCGCCGATCTCGCCGAGGACCTTCTCCAGCTCTTGCTGAATGCGCGCCTGCTCGTCCGCGAGGCTCTGCATGTGTCCTTGCAGGCGCTTGGACTTCCCCGCCTTCATCTCCTCGCGAAGCTGGCGCATCATTTGGTTGAGCGCTTCCTGATCCTTCGAGAGCCCTTCGAGCTGCTGCATCATGCTCGACATGGGATTCCCCGACGGGCAGCTCGACATGCTGTTCATGGTGCGCAGCAGTTGGATGACGACGGCGTTCAAGTCGTCGACCGCCGCTTCTCCCTCTTGGTTCGCCAGCTGCACCGCGCCCGACTCCAGCCCGTACGCGGCTTCGCGCATGGAGTCCATGCCTTGCTCCAGCGTCTTCCCCACGGAGGACTCCATGAGCGGCGTCCCCTTGGCGACTTCCTCGAGCATCGAATCGACGCGCTCCGCACCTTGGAGCAATCGGCGCTGCTCGTCGGCGAACCCGCGCGTCGCGGAGACCGTGTTTCGCGGGATCTCCTCGAGATTGCCGGCCAGCGTCTCCTCTTCTCCCGAGAGCGAGAGAAGATCGCGCACCGCGCGATTGATCGCGGCCTGGCTGATCGCCACCTGACGCTCCGACATCGATTGCTGCTGGCTGGAGAGCATTTGGAGAGTTTCGCGAAGCTCGGTGAGTGCCTTCTCCCCTTTTTCCTTGGGCTGTCCCTGGCCCTGGGCCATGTCCTCGGACATTTCCTGCATGGTCTCGGGGATGTCCTTGGAGTCCATTTCCTCTGCGGCCTTCTCCATGTCCTTCTGGTCCTGGCTGTCGCGCAGCTTCTCCGCCATTTCTTGGAGCTTCTTCAGCTCCTCTTCCAGCTTCTTCGTTTCTTCGGAGAGAGACTTCTCTTCCTGCGCGAGTCGTTCGCGCTCTTCGTCGGACTTCTTCTCGCTGGAATCGGATTTCGAATCCTTCGGCGGCGACTCCTGGCCCTGCTTCGATTCGTCCTTTCCCGCCTTCTCGTTTTCCTTCGCCGCGTCCGAGCTCTTCTTCTCCTCGTCGGACTTTTCGGCTTCTTCGTCGCCGGACTCTTCCTTCTCCCCGGCCTCTTCCTTGGCCTCGTCGGACGACTCGCTCTCCTCGGAGTCCTTCGCGTCGTCGGACTTGTTCGCGTCCTTGGGAAGCTGCGCGAGATCTTCGTTCACGCGCTCCTGGCGCGCGGCCAGCTCTTCTAGCTCACGAACCGCTGCCTTCAGCTTTTCGTCGAAACGGAACTGCTCCAGATTCTGGATGACGCGATCGAGGTTCTTCATCAGCTCTTCCTGAGCCTTCTGGAAGTCCTCGAGCTGCTCGTCCGCGTGCGGAGCATTCTCCTGCTCCATCGCTTCGCGTAGTTTCTCCAGTGCCGCCTTCATTTCCTCGGAAGTCACTTCGTCGAGGAGCTGCTGGAGACGCTCCATCTTCTCCAGCGCTTCGAAGCTCATGAACTCGGACTCGAGCAGCGAGTTCATGTTGTCGGCGACTTCTTTCTGGATGCGCTCCATCTCGGAGGAGAGCTTCTCCTGCGTCTCGATCGCACGCTGCATCTCCTGGCGATTCTCCCAGGACGATTCTCCCTGCTTCAGGATCTCGCGCCCGACCTTCTCGACCTTGTCCTCGACTTTCTCGAGCTCCTGGGCGACTTCCTTCATCGCGTCGATCGAGCTCTCCTGACCTTCGTCGATCTCCGCGTAGATCTCGGCGAGCGTCGGGAAGCGCAGCACGTACGAGCGCGTGCGCGCGGGAGAAGGTCCGTCCACGGCGTTGTTGTCGCGCGTCTCCAGGAAGTAGGTGATCGAATCTCCGGGGAGGAGATCCAAGTCCACCAGGCTCCATTCGTAGCTGGACGACGCTTCCTGCGTGCGCCCGCGCGGCGTGAAGATGGGAATGCTGCGCGAATCCCCCGGCGAACGGCTGGACTCGAAGACCAGATTCACCGGACCCAAGCCGTAGTCGTCCAGCGCGGACCAGCGAAGCCCCACGCGAAGCGACTCGTCCAGATCGAGATCTTCTCCCGGCTCCAAGAGCCGGATGAACGGAGCTTCGTCGGTGAGCGGCTGAATGCGATGCGCGATCGGATCGGGATTCGTCGCGCCGATTCGATCTTCCACGTGAACGCGATACGAGTCTTCGTCCAGAATCGTGATCGTCCCGCGTAGAGTGCCCTCGCCGTCCGCTTCGAGCGCGACGGGCTCTCCCTTCTCGCGTTGCAGCTCCGCGCGCGCGAGCTCGTGCGAGGCGTGCACCGAGAGACGGGCGCGCGTTCCCTTGACCGCGGCGAGATCTCCGCTGCCGTCGGTGACCGAGCGCGGCTCCAGCCCGGTGTACGCGGGGTATTCGTAGGCGATCTCGTCGATGCGAACGGTGGGTGCATCGAGCGCGTCGACGCGGAACACATCGGAGCGGTCGCGGCCCGCGGCGAAGCGATACTCGAACGTCTCCTCGACGCGCGCGAGATGGTGCGTGAGCGGCTGCGCGGCAGCGAGCGGGACCGACTCCCACGGCTTCGATCCGTCGGCGCGCGTTTCCAGGGAGCCCGCCTCCACCGGCGCGGAGCCTTCGGGAGCGGCGCCGCGCTGCACGGTCGCGGTGAGCGTGACGGCCGAGCCGCGGGCGAGCGCGACGTTGCCCGGCTGCACGGCGAACGTCGCCGCCGGCTTCGGGCCGATCTCGGCGAACGATCCCGCGAAGCGGCGCGCGCTCGTGGCGGAGCGGGACGCACCGAGCGAGGCGATCAGCACCGCGATCGCGAGCGCCCCTGCGCCGGCGATCACGAGGCCGCGCCGTTCGAAGGCGCGCGCGGGAAGAGCGTCCACCCGTACGGCGCGCGCGCGTCCGAGAACGTCGTCCACGAACGCATCGACGAGATCGGTGGAGTACCCGGTGCGCGCGGCGTCTCGCTCGTTCAGGATCTGGAGCGCGGGAACGAGGCGCTCGCGGAGATCTTCCGCTTGGCGCTCGGTGGCACGCGCCGAATCGAGCGGCCGGAGCATCGAGGGGAGACGCCGGAGGACGGCGATGACGAAAGGAGCGAGCGCCACCCCCGCCACGAGAGCGGCGCAGAGTGCGCGAGCCCCGGCGGGAAGCGGGCGAAGCACGTCGGCGAGGAGGAAAAGCGCGCCCAGGACGAGCGCCGCGCCGAGACCACGCCCGGCGGCGCCGAGGAGGACCGACCGGGTCTCCACCCGCCCGAGCCTTCGGACCTCGTCGAGGAGCCTCCTGCCCGTCTCGGTCATCGCTGTGTGCCTCGTTCTAGTGGGTCATCGCGTAGACGACGACATTCATCGCCATCTGCAGCGCGCTCTCCCGGACGTCGGCGGGGTCGCCGTGGACTTCGGGGTCTTCGAGCCCATCCCCGATGTCCGTATTGTACGAGTAGAAGATTACCATGCGCCCCTCGTGAAAGATCCCGTACCCGTGGGGCGGGCCGCCGTGGTGCTCGTGAATCTTCGGCAGTCCCTGCGCCATGCGATAGACCGTGTGATAGATCTCGTGGTCGAAGGGCAGCTCCACGAGCTCCGCGTCGGGGAAGATCTTGCGGACCTCGCGGCGGAAAGACTCGTCCATCCCGTAGTTGTCGTCGGCGTACAAGAAGCCCCCGTGCAGAAGATAGAGGCGGAGCCGCTCCACTTCTTCGGGCGTGAAGCGCACGTTTCCGTGCCCGGTCATGTGCAGGAACGGGGTCTCGAACAGCTCCTCGTCGAGCGGTTGGACGTGCCGGTCCTGCAGTCTCCACGTCCATTCCCAGCCGGTCGCGCAGCGCCTTGGCGAGATTCGGGAGCGACGTGGGATTCGCGTACCAGTCCCCGCCGCCGCCGTAGTGGAGCCGTCCCAATTGAACGGAGGCCCCGGAAGGGGCGGTGGCCGGGGCTTTGCGGGGGCCGCCGGGCCTTCCCGGAGAAGGGTTCTGGGCGAAGGCCGGCGAGAGCAGGAGAAGTACGGCAACCGCAGCAGCTGCGGCGAGGAGCACGGCGGCAACGATGGCGGTGGCCCCCTGCAGGGGGAATCCCCTGCGTCGAGCCCTCCCACTCCGCGCGGGACGTTCGGAAAGCAGGCCGAGGAATCTCAACGAGGGCTCCAGCCAGGGGGAAGGCTCGAAAGCGACCTTAGGCATGGGGAGGCGGAGGGTCAAGGCGACCCGTCGACGTTCACGGGTTGATTTGGCCGACGCACCGCCCGTCGACGGAAACACCAGCTCGACGGTCGTGCCCTTGCCGCGCTCGCTCGTGATCGCAATCGATCCGCCGTAGTCCTCCATGATGGCGCGGCAGATCGGAAGACCCAATCCGGCGCCGCCGGTCTTCGTCGAGAAGCTCGGCTCGAAGATTCGTCCCAGATTCTCGGGCGGAATTCCCATTCCCGAGTCGTGGACCGTCACGCGCGCTGTGCCGTTCTCTCCCCAGGCGCGAATGGACAGCTCTCCCCCTTGGGCATCGCCTGGATCGAGTTCTCGATCAGATTGATGAAGAGCCGCATCACTTCATCCTTGTCGACGCGCGTGTAGAGCGCGCCCTCGGGAGCTTGCACGTCGAAGCGCACCTTGCGATCGTCGGTGTCGCCGTACAGCCGGCGCGCCTCGCGCACCAGCTTGCCCAGATCCTCCGTCTGAATCTTCCGTCCCGGCATGCGCGCGTAGTCGGAGAACTCGATCGCGATGCGGCGCAGTGCCTCGCAGCGGTCGATGATCGTGTCCGTCGATTCGCGCAGGATCGTATCGAACTTCGGATGGCGATCCTTCCACGCTTGCTGCAAATGCTGCGCGGAGAGTTTCATCGGCGTCAGCGGATTCTTGATCTCGTGCGCCACTTGGCGCGCCATTTCCGCCCACGCGGTGATCTTCTTCGATCGGATGAGATCGGTGAGATCCTCGAACACCAGCACCGCGCCTTGCGGGCGCCCGCCGGAGTCCTTGAGCGGTGTGCCGACGAGTCGAATCGAGCGCGGCTCTGCGCCATCCTCGTCCGGTGCCATCTCGATCTCGCGCACCACTTCCTCGGCCGTGCCCGCGAGAAGCGGATCCGCACAGGCCGCACCACGGTCGCGTTTCGATCCAGAGTTCCGTCGCGGAGCGCCAGCCCAGGAGCCGTTCGGGGTCCGTCCCAGAATGCGCGCGGCCGTCTCGTTCACGGTGGCCACGCGACCCTGCGGATCGAAGCTCACCACGCCCGATCCGACGTGGCGAATGATCGCTTCGATGTACTCGCGTCGCTCGCGGTCGCGCGCTTCCGATGTCGCCAGCCGTTCCGACATGAGATTGAACGAGCGGACCAGCGCCTTGATCTCGCCGCTGGCGCGCGTCGTGATGCGACGGCCGAGCTCGCCGGCGCCGATGCGCTCCGCGCCTTCGGTGAGGTCGAGAATGGGACGCGTGAGTCGATTCGCGAGCAGCACCGCCCCCGCGACCGCCACGGCGAGCACGAGCAGGCAGAGAAAGTAGATGCGCGAGAGAACGAGCGATGCGTCGAGGTCGAGGCCGCCGCCGTGGAACGGCGCCAACGTCGCGAGCACGCCGACCGGGCGTCCCCGTTCGTCGGGAAGCGGCGCGTAGTTCGAAAGAAACGAGCTCCGTCCGAAGCGGCTCTCCAGCACGGCGCGCCGCGCGCCTTCCAGCTCGACTTTCTGGTACGCGGCGCTGTCCAAGAGATCGCTCAGAACTTCGGATTGATAGAGCTCGGGCTTCGACGTCGCCGCGAGAACGCCGTCGGCGAAGAAGCTCACCGAAGAGCCGACGCGGCGCTCCAGCTCGGCGGCGAGAAGCGCGTCGACCTGGCGAAACGCGACGACGGTCCCGCGCGGCACGGTCACGTCGGTGCGGGCCCGCTCCCATCGGGACCGCGGCGCACGCGACGAGAGATGCCCCCATGCGCTCGAAGAACTCGAAGGTGCGCCCTTCGCTGCCGCGCGCGCCGTGACGTTGGCGAGACCGGTCTCGACTCCGGGAGACGTTCCTCGCACCCGCCCATCGCCCCCGACGAGCACGATACCGTCGACGGACGGAGAAGCCGGAAGCGTTTCCGAACCCGGAGGAGTCGCGCAGGATGGAGCGGGCTTCCGCCGAGCTCGCCGCGTGAGTCGCGGCATCGGCGAGAGAACGCGAGAGCAGCTCGCGCGAGACGCGCAGATCTTCTTCCAGTCGGGCGTGGAACTGACGGCGCTTCTCCTGCACGAAGAGCCCGCGTCCCGCGACGCCCAGGAACAGCGTGGGAAGCAGCGAGACCAGGAGGAATCCGGCGATCACGCGGCCGCGGAAACCGAAGCGCGGAACTCCGAGACGAGCCGCAGGTGCCGGAATCCAGCCACGGCGTCAGCATGAGCAGCCCCAAGAGTCCCGCCGCGAGCACGAGCGTGACGAGGAACGAGCGCACGAACAGCGACGCCGCTTGCGTGAAGCCGTGACGTTCGAGCCCGAACGTGAGATAGCCGACCGTCTCGGTGCCGTCGCGCTCGCGCAGGCAGTACAGGTCGTAGAGCTTGCCGCCGATCTTGCGCTCCACCCATCGCCCGCCGCCTTCCGCGGCGGCCAGCGCCTGCACGATCACCGAAGGCACGCGGTAGCCGAGCCCCCCTTCGGGGTCGGTGGACGCGACCAGAATCTCGCCGCGATACCGGTCGACGCGATCGGGCACTTCCCGCGAGAAGCGCAAGAATTCCTCGCTCGGGTCCTCGGTCTCGAAGATCGAGGGGAAGCGATCTTCCATGTCGCGCGGCTGTCCGAGTCGATCGAAGTACGCGAGCGAAACTTCCACGGAGCCGATCGCTTCTCCGGCGCGCAGTGCGGGAGCTCGTCCGGCATAGACGTCGACGCGCTCGGAGCCGACGTCGTCGCGCCGGAATCCGACCTCGGTCTCGGTTCCGTCGTTGCGGTGCGCACGGCGATCGACGAGCTCGGGCGGGAAGCCCAGGCTGAACGTCGAGAACGCGTTGCCCGCGGCGTCGAGCAGTCGAACGTGGCAGCCGGTGTCCGCGCTCGCCAGAGGGCTGCGGGCCCACAGGATGAACGCGAGATTCGCATGCTCCAGAGACGGACCGTCTTCGAGCGCGTGGCGCAGCTCGGGGCTCTCCGCGAGCGATCCCAGCGACGTCTCCAGGAGAAAGTGGCGAGCGTTCGACGGACTCTCTCCGTGCTCGAGCGCGCGCAGCTCCACGAGCTCGCGCCGGCGCGCCGAGAATCCGTCGCGCAGCGGGACGAAGTTCGCCAGCGCCGCGAGCGCCGACGCCGCGAGGATCGCCGCCGCCGCGCCGCGCGTCCTCCAGCGCCGCACCGCGAAGAAGACAGCGAGTGCACCGAGCGCGGGAAGCGGGCGCAGAAAGTCGCTGCTCGACACCGCGGACGGATCTCCCATCTTCACGGCGGACGCGAGAAGCGCGGCGGCGGCGATCAGGGCGAACGCGATCGCGGGCGGAACGCGGCACAGCAGTGCGCGGCTCATGCGAACGAGAGCGGTGCCCCACACCAAGAATGCCGCGCCGAGAAAGAGAAGCCCACCCTCCAGCGCAGCGACCGGGGCGGAAGTGAACGGATCGAATCCGCCGAACAGCGGCACGTTCGCATTGCGCGCGACGTCGGCCACGCGCGACCAATGCAAGCCGACGAGCGAGCCGATGAGCAGCGACAAGATCACACCCGCGGGAAGCGCGAGCGGCCAGAAGCGAGCGCCGGCGCGTTCGATCTTGGGCTGAACGCGGTCCAGCAAGACGAGGATCTCGCGCCCGACCAGCAAGACCGCCCCGGCCGTCAGCAAGAGATCGCCCGGAGAGCGCAGGAGCCCGGCGAAACGGATCGATGCGAACCACGACGGATCGAAGAGGCCGAGAAGATCGACCCCCGGCGGCCACGCCACACGCAGCAGAAGCATGCGCGCGATCCCGATCCCGGCGATGCGCAGCCAGGGTCGTCGCGCGGCGCGGCGCCACAGCTTCGCGGCGAACACCACCGCCATTGCGAGCAAGAGCCACGCGCGCACCGCGCGGGCGTGCGCAGACGCTCCGCGGCGAGCCCCGATCGCGTGAGCCCCGAAAGCGAGATGCGTCCCGCCGGAACCCCGAAGCGGTGACGAGCGCGCAGGTCGACGAGGCGACGTCGGCGCGCACATCGATCTTCGAGCGCCCCGTGGCGACTCCATCGATCTCGTGGCGGCCGGAGAGCGTGAGCTCGAGCGCGACGTCGGCGCGCACTCCGCTTCCGCCTTCGAGACTCGCCAGACGATCCTCGCTTCGCAGAAATCGATTGTGCATCGGGAATGTCGCGCGCAGCGGTTCCTGATACACGACGAACCCGAGAATGCGTCCGTCCGCTTCGACGATCGGCGAAGTGGCTTCGAGGATCGTGAAGATGTTGCCCTGGCGAATCTCGACGATCTGCGTCGTGCCGCTTGGCTCGCGCGCCAGCGACATCGTTGCGGTGGGCGTCCATCCCGACCAGGCGCGCGGCCGGCCGCGCGCATCGTAGACGGTGGCGCCGGAGGGGCCGCGACGAGGAAAGCGCTCCAGGAGATCGAGGAACACCGGCCGGCGCGCGGCCGCGGCGAGCGCGGGAGTCCCGGAGAGAAGCGCGCGCGTGTCGGGATCCGCGCCGACTTGGGCGATGTCGCCGAGCGCGCTCCCGCCGCGATCGCGCAGGAACGCGGCGATGCGCTCGGCGCGCGCGGACAGCTCCCCACGCGCGAGATCATCCCAGCGCGCACGGAGCCGCGCTTCGCCGATGGCCAGCCAAGATTCCGCGAGTGCGGCAGCGATCACGAGAGCCGCGACCGCACGGGCGCCGCCGGTGCGAGAGCGACGCACGGAATAGAACGCGAGCGCGATCAGGACCGCGAGAATTCCCGCGTGGATCATGGCCGCGTCAAGGATCGATCGAGCGAATCTCCCCGACGACCCATTGATCCCCGCGCCGGCGGAGAGAAACGTAGACCTGATCGGTGTGCGTGGCGCCGTCGTTCATGCGGAACTCGCGCGTGGCGACGGCGTAGGGAGAACGCCCGTCGGCATCCAGATTCCAGAACTTCTGGAACTCGAACCGGTCGGTCTTCGTGAACGTGAGGAGGTCCTTGAGGAGAAAGTACGCCTGATCGCGGTTGAACCAGCCTCCGCGCGGGCCGCCTCTCGCGAACGAGAGATGCACTTTCTCTTCCGGGTCCAGCGCGACCACCAGGGACTCCGGCTGTGCCGCCGCCCAGGCGCGCTCCACGCAATCGAACACCGCCAGCGGTCCCGGCGCAGGCGTCTCGGCCGCCACTCGCTCCCGCGTCATCCCCGGGTCGAGCACCGCTTCCTCGGGGGGTGCGGCAGCCGTATCGGAGGCGCTCTGGCCGTTCGCGACCGGCGTCGCGATCGTCCAAATCACGCCAAGGGTGAAGAGCATGGGGGGACAACGCATGCAAACGGCTCCCCCGGGGAGAGGAAGGGGACAACGACGATCATAGGCACAAGGAGGCGGAGGGTCAACGTACCCCCCGGTTTACGCTCGGGCCCGGACTGCCTTCGCCTTGCGGGGCCAGCGCTTCTCCCACTCCACCAGGATCGCCGAAGCGATCCAGATCGTGGAGTACGTTCCCACGATTCCACCGACGAGCATCACGAAAGAGAAGTCGCGCAGCACTTCGCCGCCGAAGAAATAGAGAATCCCGGTCGCGAGAAATACGGTCGCGAACGTGATGATCGTCCGCGCCAGCGACTGGTTGATGCTCCGATTCACGAGCTCTTCGAAGCCCTCGCGCGTGGGGACGCGCAGATTCTCGCGGATTCGGTCGAAGATCACGATCGTATCGTTGATCGACCAGCCGACCAGCGTGAGGAACGCCGCGATCACTTCCAGAGGACACTTCGCGCCCGGTGAGACTGAACAAACCGAGCGTGACCAGCACGTCGTGGATGAGCGCGACCACGCCCGCGACGGCAAAGCGGAATTGGAAGCGGACGGAGACGTAGACCAGAATTCCGAGAAGCGACCAGAAGATGGCCTTGCCGGCGTTCTTGCGCAGCTCGGAGCCGATCTTGGGTCCCACGGTGTCCTCGCGTCGCACGGTGAGATCCGGCCACTTCGCGCGCAACGCTTCCTTCACCGATTCCACGGCCGCACCGCCCTCGCGATTGGGCACGCGCACCAGCACTTCGCCGCCGGCGCCGTACTCCTGGATGCTGGCGTCGCCCTGACCCACGGCGTCCAGCGCCTCGCGCACGTCCGAGGCGTGCACGGACTGCGCGAATTGAATTTGAAGAATGGAGCCGCCGGTGAAGTCGATCGAGTACTTCGGCCCGCCCTTGGCGATCATCGAGGCCAGACCGATCACGATCAGCGCGAGCGAGATTGCGCCGGCGATGCCGCGCGTCTTCATGAACGGGAAGTTCGGGTTTTTCAGAATCTCCATGGGTTCCTCGCGCGGCCTAGATCGAGAGCTTCGACGGCCGCAAGACCGTCGTCCAGAGATCGAAGATGACGCGCGTGACGAACACCGCGGTGAAGAGGCTCACCACGATTCCGATCGTGAGCGTCACGGCGAAGCCCTTCACCGGACCCGTTCCGTACCAGTACAGCGCGATCCCCGAAACGAACGTGGTCACGTGCGAGTCGAAGATGGTCACGAAAGCGCGATCGAACCCGCGGCTCACCGCGTTGCGCAGCGTCTGTCCGTTGCGGGTCTCTTCCTTGATGCGCTCGTAGATGAGCACGTTCGTGTCCACGGCCATGCCGATGGTGAGCACGAGCCCGGCGATGCCCGGGAGCGTGAGCGCCGCCCCGAACTGCACCATGATCGCCATCAGAATGACCAGGTTCAGGAGCAGGGCGAAGACGGCGACGAAGCCGGACAAGCGGTAGTAGAGAAGCATGAACGCCATGACGACCAGGAACGCGATGATCGATGCGCGCTTGCCGAGCTCGATCGAGTCCTTGCCGAGCGAAGGCCCGACGACTCTTTGTTCCTCGATGCGAATCGGCACCGGCAGCGCTCCCGCGCGAAGCACGATCGAAAGATCGCCCGCTTCCTGGGATGTGAATCGACCGGTGATGCTGGCCGTTCCCGTGCGGATCTTGTCCATGATCTCGGGAGCGGACTTCACTTTGCCGTCGAGCACGATGGCCATGAGGCGGCCCACGTTCTCCCCCGTCGCGCGGCTGAAGAGCCGGCGTCCGGCGGAGGAGAGATCGAACTCGACCATGAAATTTCCGGCCATGTTCGACGACTGGTCGGGCTGCGCGCGAGCGTTCTCCAGCACTTCGCCGGTGAGCTCCGGCTTGGAGTTCAGCAGATAGAGACCGCGCATCTTCACGCCCGATTGATCGTCGAACGCGTCCGAATCCCACACCAGCTCCACGTCGGCGGGAATTACCGCGGTCGAGTCCCTCAGGAGCTCGAGATATCCGTCGACGACCGGGAAGTCGTCCTCGCGCACGGCGCCGATCTCGTTCACCGCGACGCGGCCCTGGCGCGGGAGATACACGATGCGACTCGCGAGCGGACGCCCTTGCTTCTCCCCGACGTCGGTCTGCAGGAAGCGGGTGAGCTCGACTTTGGCTTGCGCCACCGAGGCGGAATCCTTGGATGCCGACTCGAGCGCGGAGAGTTCCGTCGTCGTGTCCGCAACCGCGGGCGGCGGGATGAGCGCGGCGGCAGCGGCCGCGGAATCCGCGGAAGCGGCGGCGAGCGCTGCGGTGTCCGCGGCGGCCACGCCGGCAAACCGCGCGAGCGCAAGATCGAGCCGGTCCACGAGGCGGCGCATGTCGCTCCCCGGGCGAACGATCTTCATCTCCAAGAGCGCGGCCCTGGAGATGATTCCCTTGGCATGCTCGAAATCCCCGACGCCGGGAAGCTCCACGATGATGCGCTTGTCGCCGGTGCGCTGAACGACCGGCTCCGATACGCCGAACTCGTCGACGCGGTTGCGAATCACTTCCAGCGCGCGGTTGGTGAGCTCGTCGCGATCCGCATCGGGAGGCGCTTTGGAGTCGTCGATCTCCAGAACCAGGTGCATCCCGCCCTGGAGATCGAGGCCTAGCTTCAGTGCGTCCTTCTCGAGCTTCTCGAGCTTCGCGGGATCCACGGCCTGGCGCTGCGCGGCGTCCATCGGATACAGCCGAATGGTCGGCCACAGGGAAAACAGCGCGAGCCCGAGCACGGCGACGATCAGAAGGATCCGCCAGCGCATGGTCATGTTCATGTTGGGGCGACCCTCGAAGAAACCCGGCGGACGACGACCGAGACCCGCCGTCGCGATTCCCGGGCTCGGAGACAAGGGCGGTGAGGGTAGTTTCGGCGCGGGGACCTGTCAACCGCGAAGGGGAGTGCCTCGATCGCGCGGGCGGGCCGAGCGATCGAAGCCGGCCGCGGTCGGAGGCGTCGTCGCGGCGGTGGCCTAAGAGCGACGGTGGTGACGAATCGCCTGGATCATCTCCCGAACCGCATCCCGGATCCCCACGAACAGGGCGCGGGAGATGATGGAGTGCCCAATGTTGACTTCGGTGATCTCGGAAATTCCGGCGATCCCGCCGATGTTCACCGTGTCGAGCCCGTGCCCGGCGGCGACTTCGAGGCCCATCTTGTGGCCGAGCGAGGCCGCGTCGGCAATGCGGTCCAGCTCCGCCCGGCGCTCCTCCGGAGAAACCGCGGCGGCGTAGCGCCCGGTGTGGATCTCGATCGTCTTCGCCCCGGCTCGCACGGCTTCCTTCACCTGATCGAGATCCGGATCGATGAAGAGGCTCGGGCGAATTCCCCCGAGCGCCAGGCGCTTGACGGCGTTCGTGATCTTCTCGCTGCTCGTGATCACGTCGAGCCCACCCTCGGTGGTGAGCTCTTCGCGGCGCTCGGGCACGAGGGTGGCGGTGTCCGGGCGAATGGAGAGCGCGACCTGGATCATGTCGTCCGTCGCGGCCATTTCCAGATTGAGGCGCGTCTTCACCAGCTCGCGCAGCAGGCGCACGTCGCGGTCCTGGATGTGGCGGCGATCTTCGCGAAGATGAACCGTGATCCCTTCGGCCCCCGCTTCTTCGCAGAGAAGCGCGGCGGGAACGGGATCGGGCGAGCGCTCCTTGCGTGCCTCGCGCACCGTGGCCACGTGATCGACGTTCACTCCCAGTCGCATCCCCACCCTCCTTCGATCAGGCGCCGCGCGGAGCTCAGCTCGGCCGCCGCGGCGTGGCGCGATCGCCCGGGGTGCCGGCCAGCTTCGAGAGCGTGACCATCTCGATCCCCGCGCTTCTCCAACGCTTCGCGGCAACGCGCACCGACTCCACGGTGTCCTCTCCGACGTGGCCGATGCCGATCGCGGATCCTCGCCGGCGCGCGATCTCCTCGAGACGCGCGACCTGCGCTTGGGGATCGACCTCCGACCCGCGAGGTCCGTCCAGGAACAGATTGTTGACGATCACCCGCACTCCCGCGCGACGGGCCTCGCGCGGCACGACGGAGAACGGCGTCGTGCGGCTGTCGAGAAAGAACAGCTCGCGCCCCATCGCGCGGCTCCTGGCGCGCATCTCCTCCATCACTAGCGCCATCACCACGGGATCCGCAGTGACTCGCGAGCCCATGTGATTGGACACGCCGGTGTACGCATCCAGCCCGTCCAAGTGCAAGCGCAGGCGGCGCAGGTTCTCCAGCGGATCGACGTCGGCCAGGATCGCGTTCTTGCCGGGATCGTGCTCGGCGCGATCCAGCGGCTCCATGGGCACGTGCAGAATCACTTCGTGGCCGTGCGCTTCCGCCGACTCGGCGAACGCCGCGGAGTGCTCGAGCCCGGCGATCACGCCGAACGTGAGCGGCACATCCAGCTCCCAGAGATCGCGCGCCAGGCCTTTCATGGAATATCCCATGTCGTCGAACACGACCGCGACGCGCGGGAGCTTCGGTCCCGGCGCGGAGGCGTCGTCCGCTTCCGGGGTGAGCGTGAGGCGATGGGTGGCGCGCTCGCCCACGCCGAGCATGATCTCCAGCCCGCGGCCGCTTCCGGGACGCGAGCCGAGCTCGATCACGTCCAGGACCGACGCCCCGGAGAGCCCGGCGGCGCGGGTGATGTCGGTGTTCATCCGCGCGAACGAGGTCGTGCGCGGCACGGGGACGTCGAGCT
The DNA here is from genome assembly GCA_963725045.1 of uncultured Gemmatimonadales bacterium. Lineage (GTDB taxonomy): Bacteria > ARS69 > ARS69 > ARS69 > ARS69 > CAVRWY01. The sequence continues at coordinate 28,859 of CAVRWY010000001.1, read as the reverse complement.
CCGCGCGGGCGAAGGAGTCCCCTTCCGAGACGATGGGAACGAAGCGCACACGGATCGCCGCGCGATCCACCCCGGTCTCGTCGATGATCCGCCCGAGCGCACGGTCCAGACGCGAGGCGTCGGGCGCATCCTCGAGACGCGCCGGGGATGGTGCCGCGCCCGCCCAGGGCGCCCCCCAAGGCGTGCTCCCTCGGGCGACGAGCACGAGCGCCCCCGCGCCGAGAACGCCCAGTAATAGCGTGCCCAGACGCCTCGGAGAGACCGAGGAGCGCGCGGCGTCGAGAGTTTGGCGAAGGATTCGGTGCATGTCCCCGTGAACGATCCGGCGAAGGTTTCGCGGCACGATCGGCGACACATCGAACGTAACAGGTCCGCGTGAACGCCGCCAGAAAAGACGAAGCCCCGAGCGTTCGGCACGGGGCTTCTCGACCGGGAACGATGTGTCGTGCGACGCAGGAGTGCGCGCCGCACGTGACTTGCGACGGAGATCAGGTCAGCGGCATTTCCGTTTGCCTCACGATCTGCCAAAGCTCGGCGTTCAATGGATCCGGAACGAGCTCGAGCTGGATGCGAGTGTCGAAGCTCATCCCGTCCGACGTGGTCCACATCACCCGTCCGAATTGCCGGCAGGTGACCTCGTAACGCTGCGTGTCGGGATCGAGGAGCACCTCGTTCAGCACCTCCAGATCGATCTCGATCAAATTGACCGGCTGCTGCCCCCCGACGAAGTTCGGGTCGAACATGTTGGACGCCATGCCGAGCTCCGCGGTCCTTCCCCAGCTTTCCCCCGGCATCCAGGGAAAGTCGTCCGCGTCCTCGCTGCGCGGAAAGAACTCGTAGCCCTGATGCAGGACCTCTTCGTACTGGGTGTAGAGCTTGTGCTTCCAGACCAGCTCGTAGAACTCGAGCGTGTGCGGACGGGTGCTTCGATCGAGCGGGCTGGGTATTGGAGTCGGAGTCGGGTCCTCCTTCGGGCTGAAGATGCAGGCGGAAGACAGCGCGATGGCGAGCAGCGAAAGAAATGCAGCGCGTCGAAGCGAATTCGGCGCAGAAAGCATGGGAGTTCACGCCTCGGGGGACGGAGGATCACGCGGGGCATGCGAATGGAAATGAGAACGGAGGGGAGGAGGAGAACGGGGGCGGGCGATGCGAAAAGAAAACGGCGCCGCTCCGAAAAGCGGCGCCGGCGAAGGCCTTTAGTTCCGCGGAATTTCTTCCTGGCGGACCATCTGCCAGAGACCGGGCTGGTCCGGATCCGGGATGAGCTCGATTTCGACGCGCGTGTCGAAGGAAGCGCCATCCGAGGCCGTCCACATCACTCGTCCGAGCTGCGTGCAGATGACGCGATAGCGCTGCGTCGCTGCATCGACGAGGAGCGGTTCACTCTGGCGAGCGAGGTCGAGCTCGATGAGATCCACCGCGCCGTTTCCCTGCGTGTAATTCGGATCGAACATGTTGAAGGCCATGCCGAGCTCGGCGGTTCTTCCCCAGCTGCTGCCCTCGAGCCACGGGAAATCGTCCGCGTCTTCCTCGAGCGGGAAGAACTCGTAGGTGTCGTGAAGGACCTCTTCGTATCGCTCGTAGAGCTTCCGCACCCAAACCTGCTCGAGATAAGTGAGCGTGTTGTCGATGGAGTCCCGTTCCACGAGCCGGTCGTCACCGCCTCCTCCGTCGCCATCGTCACTGTCGGGACTGAAAAGGCAGCCGGAGGAAACGAGCCCCAGGCTCAAAACCGCGATGAGCGGTACGCATCGAAGGTGAAAAAGATTGCGAACCACGGGAGTTATCCCTCCGAGGACGTAGGAACTTGGGAACGCAGGCATCCGTTGCAAATCATCATGACGTCACAAGGGGGTATCAACGTGCGCGGGGCAACTCCTGGTGCTTGGGTCGGTTCGGCCGCTTTCCTGGTATCGGCCGCGCGACCAGGAGTAGTTTACGGATCCGGGGCGAGCCGTGTCAATCACCCCCCCGGCCGGCGGGGGGCCGTCCGCGGGCCCGCACTCCCGGAAATGGCCGAAAAGCCGCCCCCAGACCCCTTTCTGGCCAGGGAAACTCCTGATCAAAGCCGTCGCTGGCCTTTGTGATATCCCCAAGTGAGCGCCGGGAACGGCTCTCTTCGCACGTCCTCCCACCGGTAGATGTACCACTCGTTCACGACCTGGCCGACCCAGAGCCAGGCTTCGCCCTTGTAGAGATTGAGAGTCCCCGCCCGCATGATCGTGAGCGTATACGTCTTCTTCAAGAGACGGTCGTCGTCTCCGACGATCTCTTCCGTACCCAAGTCGAAGACGAGCTGGATGGAATCGGCGTCCGCGGCGATCTGCTCCGCCGTCGAGGACTCGACCTCCCGGTCCCAGAGCGTGAAGACCGGAACGCCAGGGCGATCGATCGCGATCTGGAACGAGTCCGAGGGATCGGGGCGAAACACGAAATCCACGGTCAGCGCGCGGCGATAGTCGTTGAAGATCTTGTTCTCGAACGCGAGCTCCAGATTCCTCACGATGATCTGCGGCGAGGTGGGCGGTTCCCAGAACGTCTCGTTCCCACCCCCCTCTTCCGGCTCCCGAGTCTCGAAGAATCCGCACGCGGCGCAGCCGACGAGCGCCGCGAGCGGCAGGAACCGGCGCAGTCCGCGGAACAGGGCTTTCACTTCCCGCCTCCCGTTTCCGAAGGCTTCGGCTCCGGCTTCTTGAACGGCTGGTACTCCAAGCTCGCCCGCACGTTGTAGAACTTGCGCTCCAGCTCGGAGATTCGATCGCCGCGCTTCTGCGTTTGCGCGTAGGTCAAGTCCAGGTTCACGTGATCCGTGATCTTTTTCTGCACGGTGACTCCGCCGGAAAGCTCGTAGATGTCTCTCTTCGAAGTCAGGGCCTTCGCGTTGCGGTTGATCGAGTACTGCTCGTCCGAGTCCTGCCGGTACACGAGGTTGGCGCGAAGCCACGCCCGCGGATTGTAGCGAACCTCGAAGGACTCGCGGTGACGGCGGACCTCCCGGGATCGCGTGAACACGCGCTGGCCGGTCGCTTCGTTGCGCACGTAGCGCCCCTCGTCGCTGAGATCGTAGGTGAACAGGAACTCGGTCGAGACGCGATTCGTGATGGAATGCTGCCACTTCTGCCGGGTGGCGAAGCGGCGCACCAGGAAATTGCGCTCCTCCGCGAAGTCGAACACCGAGTAGGTCGCGTCCGCGGTGAAATCGCCGTTGAAGTTCGCCTTTCCCACGCGCAGCGTGTACGACGGCTCGATGAGAAACGTCTCGTCGGTCTTGTTGTCGGGAGAGCGCTCCGGATGGATGTTCACGGACTCCGTCGCCCGCGACTCCATCCGCACCGCCGTGTTCAGATTGGTGCGCGGGTTGTAGCGCACGACGACGTTGGCGCGCGAGGTCAAGAGATCGCGGTCTCCCTTGTTCGCTTCGAAGTCGTCGTAGAAATACTGGTCCAGCCTCACGTAATACGCGGCGTCCATGTCCACGTTGGCGGTGAGCCGCTGCCGGTAGTCCAGAGACGCGCGCCGGCCCGTCACCTGCCCGGCCTGGGTGTTCAGGTAGTCGCGATCTTCGTGGGTGCGCTCCATCTTCGCCGTGAACTTTCCGTCTTTCCACGCTTCGTAGTTGATCTCGGTGTCGCCGCTCCATGCGCTGGTACGGGCGAAGCGCTGGCTCTCCAGGTCGTACTCGGTCTGATTCCGGCCGACGTCCCCGTTCAGCCGAAACTGAAATTTCTCGCTGAACTTGCCGTTGAACGACGCGTCCAGCGAGGTGGACGACTGCGCGCGCGTCTCCTGGCGCCCGCGCAGCGAGTCCTCCTGGCTCAAGTACTGGAAGCGATTTCTGGAGTGCGTTCCGTTCATCCGAAGATCGCTGGTGGGCGTGAGCTTGTGATCCCAGGCACCGGCGAACTGATTGTTGAAGTTGAAGTCCCTCGTCGGCGGAGTCGCCGGCAGCTCGCTCCCTTCGGCGGGCGTCTCGCTCGATCGCGCGCGCCCCATGTCGCCGCCGTAGTCGAACGAGACTTTGCCGCGCTCGTAGGGCCGGAGCAGTTTCACGCTCCAGTTCGGGGCCAGCTGCTCCGTCTTGCCGGTCGAGAACGCCGTCTGGTAGTTGCGCCGGGACAAGGTCACGCCCACCGACGTCTCCACGTCGGCGACGTACGCTCCCGCGATCCGGTTGTTGCCGTGCTTGCCGAACGCTCGCGCCGTGACCGAAGTATTGTCGCCCTCGTTCTCCAGCAGGTCGGTCTCGCCCGGCTGAGTGGCCACGCGCACCTGCCGATTGTCGGAGCGCAGCAGCGTGACGCTGGAGTTCAAGTTGGGATTGAACACGAAGTTGAACCCCGCGGTGATGGAGCGGTCGTCGCGGCGCTTGCGGGTCGACTCGTTGAACGCGTTCTGATCGTTGAGGGAGAAGATCAGAGACTTCGTCGGGGTCAGAAGGTAGTTCGACTCGATCTCGTTGTTGAACTGGAAGTCGTCCTTCTGTTCGATGTAGGCACTGCGGAAGCGCGGGTCGAAGCCGCTTCCGAGATCGATGCGCGAAGCCAGAATGGAGTCGGCGACGGCGACCACGGAATCGCGCAGCGCGCGAATGCTTTCGGGGGGCGCGATCGGAAATCCGAAGAGGTCGACGAGCGGCTCCAGCGGCTTGGCGCGAAGGTCCTTGTCGAGAAGACGCACCAGCTCCGACGACGGATCGAACGTCCAGTAGAAGCCGTCCTTCCCTTCCCCCGGATAGAGCTCGACGTACGCGTTGATCGAGCCGTCGGAGCTCACCAACTTTCGGGCGGCCAGCGCAGAGTCGGCCAGCGCGGCGATCGTGCTGTCGGCGGCGGAGGTGGAGTCGGCGGCGCCCGGCACGTCGCCGCCCGCGCCCTGCGCGCCGGCACCCGTACTGAGCGCGGCCAAGAGAATCGCAGAGACGACCGCTTCGGACGTCGGACGAAGGCGCGTCACGCACGCTCCCGATCGAGGACGGAGAGAAAGCGGGGCCAATCGTCGGGCTCCAACTCCTCGGGGCGCGCCGTGCCGGGACGCCCGATCGCTTCGAGCGCGGCGGAGAGCGCGGCTTCCGAGTGCGTCTCGCTCGCCAGCGTCTTGCGCAGGGTCTTGCGGCGATGGAGGTACGCGCGATTCACCATCTCGCGCAGCCGCGGGTCCAGGCGCGCCCCCGGACGCGGCACGAAGCGCACCACGGAGGAGACGACGGCCGGCACGGGATGGAACGCACCCGTCCCCACGTCGAAGAGCCGCTCGATGTCGTAGAGGATCTGCAAGTGCACGCTCGGCGCGCCGATCTCCTTGCCTCCCGCGCCGGAAACCAATCGCTGGGCCACTTCGCGCTGCACCATGAGGACCGCGCGCCCCATGAGCGGAGCATGGCGCACCAGCCGATCCAGAATGGGTCCCGTGATCGCATACGAGAGATTCGCGACGAGAACGAAGGGGGCCGGCACTTCCTCCCAGGCCAGCTCGAGCGCATCGCCGGCGCGCAGATCGAGCTTCGGGGATGCGCCGAACGTGTCCCGCAGGTACTCGACGACGCGCGGATCGATCTCGATGGCCGTGACGCGCGCGCCGGAACGCAGCAGCGGGCGCGTCAGCGCACCGAGACCCGGACCGATCTCCAAGACCTGCTCGCCGGGCTCTGGCGCGACCGCGTTCACGATGCGCTCCGCCACCGCCGGGTCGTGCAGGAAATTCTGACCATGCCGCTTGCGGGGAACGATTCCACGTTCGCGCAGAATCTCCCGAAGGGAAGGGCTCGCCGCGATGATGGGTGGGTCCTCGTCTTGTCCGCGGGGGGAACGGGGCGGATCTATCTTAGCATCGGATCGTCGAACCCGAAAAGCGAGGACGCCGCCCGGGTCGTGGCGGCGACCACCTCTTCCCGGTCGCGGCCGGTCTTCTCGGCGATGGCGTCGGCAACCCTGCCCACCCATGCGGGCTCGTTGCGCTTTCCTCGATGCGGGGTCGGGGTCATCCACGGGGCATCGGTCTCCAGGAGCAGCCGTTCTGGCGGCACCGTCCCCAGCACGGCATCCGTCCTCCCCTTGTCGTAGGTGAGCGACCCGGTGAACGAGACGTGGAAGCCGAGATCGATCGCACGCTTCGCCTCGTCCGGTCCTCCGGAGAAACAATGCAACACCCCGGTGAGCCCGCGTTTTTCCGGCGTCTCCAGGGCGCCCAGGATCTCCTCGTGCGCGTCGCGGTCGTGCACCACGATGGGGAGTCCCAGCTCTTTCGCGAGACGCAGCTGAGCATCGAAGGCCCGATGCTGCAGCTCCGGGGGGCACCAGTCGCGGTAGAAATCGAGACCGATCTCGCCGATCGCGCTCACTTTCGGATGCGCCGCGCACGAGCGGATCTCGCGCTCGGTGTCGTCGTTCCAGGTGCGCGCTTCGTGCGGATGGATGCCGACCGCGGCCCGCACGATCGCGTGGCGCTCCGCGATCTCGATCGCTCGGCGGCTTTCGGCGAGCCCGATGCCGGGCACCAGAATGCCGCGCACGCCGGCGTCTTCGGCGCGGCGCACCACGTCGTCGAGATCGGTGCGATACACGTCGGCGTTCAAATGACAATGCGAGTCGATCACAAAGCACTCCTCACGAGATCTTGGCGCCGGGATCGATGGGCACCGAAGGGCCCAAGAGCGTCATCTTCCCGCCGGCCTTCGCCACCAGGATCATCCCGCGCGACTCGATTCCGCGAATCTTCGCGGGCTTCAAGTTCGCGACGAGCACGACTTGGCGGCCGGGCAGCTCCTCCGGACGGAAGTGCTCGGCGATTCCCGAGATCACCTGGCGGCGTTCCGTTCCCAGATCGAGGTCCAGCTTGAGCAGACGATCCGCGCCTTGCACGCGCTCCGCGGCGAGAATCGTCGCGACCACGAGATCCACTTCGCGAAACGCATCGACCTCGATCGCGCGGGAGGCGCCGTCAGCCTTCGCATTCGGCGCGGGCGCCGCCGCCGCGGCGGAAGTCGGCACAGCGTCGTCGGGGGCCTTCGTCACACTCTCACCCGGCGGCTTCTCGATGCGCGGAAAGATCGGCCCGCGCGGGCTCACCGACCACGCCGCGCCCTCTCGCCAGCGCGTCGTCTGCGCCCAACCGGCATCGCCCGTCTCGCGAAACACCGAGCGTCGCGCGAATCGCCGCGGCCGCCCCTGGCATCACCGGCTCGACGAGATGCGACACGATGCGAATCGTCTCCAGAAGATCGCCGAGCACGCGCTCGAGCGTGCCGCGCGCGGCGGCATCTTTCGCCAACTCCCAAGGCTTTGCACGCTCGATTTCCGCGTTCGCGCGGCGCACGATCTCCCAGGTCGTGGTGAGCGCTTCCGGACGGAGCGAACGCGTCGTACGCGCGAAGGATCGCGGGAACACGCGCGGCGACGAACCCCGCGAGCTCGCCTGCGGCGTCTCGATCCTTGCCGCCGGCGATCGCGCCGCCCGCGAACTTCACGGTCATGTCCACCGTGCGCTTCACGAGGTTGCCGAGATCGTTGGCCAGGTCCGCGTTGTAGCGCCCCAGGAACGCATCCCACGTAAAGTCGCCATCCTTTCCGAACGGGATCTCGCGCAGCAGGAAGTAGCGCAGCGGATCTGCGCCGGTCACGTCGACGACGTCGAGCGGATTCACGATGTTCCCGAGCGACTTCGACATCTTTACGCCCGAGTGATAGATGAAGCCGTGGCCGAACACCGAGCGCGGAACCGGCAGATCCGCAGCCATCAGCATCGCCGGCCAGATCACGCAGTGGAAGCGGGTGATGTCCTTGCCCACGATGTGGCAATCGGCCGGCCACCACTTCGCGAACTTGGCGTCGTCAGTGGCGAAGCCGGCGGCGGAGATGTAGTTCGTCAGCGCATCGAACCACACGTACACGACATGCCCGGGATCGTCGGGAAAGGGAATTCCCCAGGTGAGCCCGGCGCGCGAGATCGAGAGATCCTCGAGGCCGCCCTCCAGAAACGCGACGATCTCGTTGCGGCGCGTCGCCGGCCGGATGAAGTCCGCGTTCTCCGTGATATGTGCGAGCAGCCGGTCGCGAAACGACGAAAGCTTGAAGAACCAGTTCTCTTCTTCCAGCCACTTGGGAACGGTGCCGTGGTTCGGGCACTTTCCATCGACGAGATCCTTCTCGGTGTAGAACGCCTCGCACCCTTCGCAGTACCAGCCCGCGTACTTGGACTTGGTGATGAACCCGCGGTCGCGCACGCGGCGCAGGATCTCCTGCACCGCGGCGTGATGGCGCGGCTCGGAGGTCCGGATGAAATCGTCGAAGGAGACGTCGAGACGCTTCCACGCGGTGCGGAACTCCGCCTCCATGCGATCGGTGTACTCGCGCGGCGTCTGGCCGGCGGCGCGCGCCGCCTTCTCCACGTTCACGCTGTGCTCGTCGTTCCCCATGACGAAGAGCACGTCGTCTCCGGAGAGTCTTCGCGCGCGAGCGATGCAATCGGCGGCGATCTTTTCGTAGGCCGTGCCGAGATGCGGCTTGGAATTGACGTAGTCGATCGCCGTGGTGACGTAGAACTTCCGGCTCACCGGGATCTCCCTGCAGCGGCGGACGAAGCGCCGCCGACGCCACGCCTCAGCGCAGGCGCGTCGCCTGCAGCCACGGCGCGGGGTTGACCGGCTCCGCGTCCTTGCGGATCTCGAAGTGAAGGACGTCGCCGACCAGGGAGCCCGTGTCCCCCACCGTCGCGATGACGTCGCCCGCGTTCACGAGCTCGCCGGGGCTCACGAACACGCGCGAGGTGTGCGCGTAGAGCGTGTAGTACCCGTCGCCATGGGACAGAATGATGCATTGGCCGTATCCCGGCAACCAATCGACGTAGTCCGCCCGTCCCGGATGAACGGCGAGGACGTCGGCGTCGCGCTCGGCTCGGATGTCGATCCCGCCGTTGAACGTCGACGTTCCGAAGCGCTTGTCCTTCTGCACCCCGAACCAGCGGATCACGTCCCCGCGAACCGGCCAGGGGAGCTTCCCCTTCGCCCCGGCGAAAGCGGTCGCGCCAGGGGGCAGCCCGCCGCCCGGAGTCCCTTCCCGTCCGCGACGCGCCAGATCGGCCAGAACCTTCTGGATGTTCTCCTCGGCCTGCTCGAGCTCGGCCACCACCTTCTGGCTGCGATGCTTCTCGCCCTGGATCGACTTGAGAAGCGCGGAACGCTCTTCCTTGTTGCGCACCAAGTCGGTGCGCTCCTTCTCGGACTCGTCGCGCACGCCGCGGACCTCGTCCATCTTGTCGGCGAGCTCGGCTTCGACCTCACGCACCGCGACGACGGACTCTTGGACGTCTTCGACCAAACGCTTGTCCTGGTTCGCGACCAAGAGGAGCCAATCGAAGCGCCGTACGAGATCCACCGCCGAAGTGGCGGAGAGCAAGACTTGAAGTCCCGGCTTCTCCCCCATCTTGTAGATGTTGCGCAAACGCCGTCGCAGCACGTCGCGGCGCGAGTCGAGATCTTCGCGCGCACGGGCGAGATCGCGGCGCGTGCCTTCCAGGTCGGACGGCCAGGCGACGCTCCTTGCGCTCCAGGCCGGCGAGCAGGCGTTCTTTGAGCGCGAGCTCCGAATCGATGCGATTCAGCGTGGAGAGAATCTTGGTTTCCTGCGCGGCCTTCGCTTCGGTTTCCGCGCGCGCCTGCTCCAGCTCCTCGCGGATCCGCTCCAGCTCGAGGGACTCGCGCTGCATCTGATCCTGAAGCGCAGCGGAAGCGCCAGGGCCCATCGGCGATGGCGCGGCAGCCTGCGGCGCAGCGGTTTGCGGCGCGGGATCCTTCTTGGGCGCGGTCTTGGGCGCGGTCGTCTGCGACGCACTCTTGGGAGCGGTCTGCTTCGCGGCCGGCTTCTGCTCGGCGGGTTTCTTCGCGGCGGCGGCGGGAAGCGGTGCGATCGAAAGCGCGGCGAGGAGCACGATCCCCCACGCCGCGGCGTGTCTCACTCGCGCGACCATCGCCGGAGATATCCCTGCAGCGACGTCAAGCTTCCGATCGCGCCGAGCACGCCACCGAACAGAACGAACGCCGCGAAGAGCCCGAACGAGAGCGGCTTCACTTCCGGAATGCGCTGCGACATCACCGACGTGAGGATGGCGAGGAGCGTGCCGGCGAAGAGCGACGCGAGGAAACCCTTCAACACTCCTTCGATCACGAACGGGCGGCGAATCACTCCGGCGGTGGCGCCGACCATCTTCATGAGCTCGATCATCTCGCGGCGCGCGATCAAGGTGAGCTTGACCGTGTTGGCCACGACCAGGAGCGACGAGGCCGCGACCACGGCGCCCAGGAAGAGATCCGCGATCACCGCGGCCACGATGATGCGATTCAGCCGGCCGACCCACTCGCGTCCGTATTTGACTTCGTCGACGCCGGCCATGCCCTGGATCTGCTCCGCCAGCGTGGCGATGCGATCGGTGGACTTCCAGTCGTCGTAGAGCGTGACCTCGAACGTGTCGGGCAGCGGATTCGACTCCAGTGCTTCCAGGAGGTACTCGCGGTCCTTCAGCTCCTCGCGAAAGCGCGCCAGCGCTTCGTCGCGCGGGAGATAGCGCACGTCGAGGATCCCGGGATGCTCGCGCAGGAACGCGTCGAGCGAGCGCAGCTCTTCCTCGCGCACGTCGTCGCGCAAGAACACCGCGACTTCCACCTGTCTCTGCACCGCGACGATCGCGGAGCGAAGATTCACCGTGATGAGAAGGAAGATGCCGAACACGAAGAGCGAGAGACCCATGACCGCGATCGAGGTGATCGAAAGAAGCGGCGCGCGGCGGAGATTCAGAATCCCCTCGCGGATCGTGAAAAGGAGCGTGCTCACGCGCGCACGCGGGGCGCGTGTCGCGCCGTGGCCTCGCTGCGCGAGGGCTCGACCACTTCCAGAACCGGCGGGATGCGGTCTTCGACCAGCCGCCCGCCCTGCAAGAAGAGCGTGCGCGCGCGAAACGATCGCGCCATCTCGACGTCGTGCGTGGCGATGAGCACCGCGGTCCCGGCCTGCGACACCTTCTTCAGGAGCTGGAAGATCTCGCGCTTGGTCGCTTCGTCCAGATTCCCGGTGGGCTCGTCGGCGAGCACCACGAAGGGATCGCTCACGATCGCGCGCGCGATCCCCACGCGCTGCTGCTCGCCCCCGGAGAGCTCGTCGGGCTTCGCATCGGTGCGCCCGCCGAGCCCCACGGCCGCGAGCGCACGCAGAACGCGGCGATGCAGCCCACCTCTCTCGGTTCCGGTCGCGCGCAGCACGAACGCGACGTTCTCGTAGGCACTGCGATCGCGCAGCAGTCGAAAGTCCTGGAAAACGAGCCCGATTCTCCGCCGAAGATAGGGAAGGTCGCGGTTCTTCGCGGTCCGGCTCGACCAACGCTCCAGCGTGACGTCGCCGGTCGTGGGACGTTCTTCGAACGACGCGAGCTTCAGAAGCGTGGTCTTTCCCGACCCGGAGGGCCCGGTCAGAAAGAGCATCTCCCCCTTCTGGACGGAGAACGTGACGTTCTGAAGTGCCCAGCGGCCCTTCTTGTACTCTTTCCCGGCGTTGACCAAAGAGATCATGCGACGTCCATGTGAGGGGAATCCGCCCGATCCATGATTCGGCAAGGATCGGCCAGGATTTGAGCACCCACTTGCGATGACCGGCAGGGGCGACCGGGAAGCGGGGACACCGTAGGCCGAGGGCCGGCCAGGGTCAAGCCGTGGACCGGCGCGAAGATGCGCCCTTCGCCCGAGCCACCCATTCCCCGGCGAGGCGGGTGGCTTCCACGAGGCTGTCGGGGGAGGCGGTCCCCTTTCCGGCCCGATCGAATGCGGTTCCGTGGTCGACGCTGGTGCGCAGGAACGGGAGCCCCAAGGTCACGTTCACCGCGAGTCCCTTGGAAATGAGCTTCACGGGAATGAGCCCCTGGTCGTGGTAGAGCGCCACGACCGCGTCGAAGTCTTTCGCGCGGCGAAAGAAGAACGAGTCCGCCGGGAACGGCCCCTCCATGCGCCAGCCTCTTTCCCGCCCGCGGGCGATGGCCGGCTCCACCTGCTCGATCTCCTCCCGCCCGAACATTCCTTCCTCGCCGGCGTGCGGATTCAATCCCAGGACGGCGATGCGCGGCTCGTCGATTCCGAGATAGCGCGAGATTCCTTCGCGCGTGAGCCGCGTGATCTCCAGAATTCGATCGGCCGTGACCGCGCGAGGAACATCCGCGAGCGGAATGTGCACGGTCGCGAGCGAAAGACGGATCTCGCCCGCCACGAACATCATGGCGACGGAGGCACCGCCGGCGAGCTCGGCGAGGAACTCCGTGTGCCCGGGATGACGAATGCCCGCCGCCGCGAGCGCCGACTTCGCCAGCGGTGCGGTGACGATCGCGTCGACGCGGCCGGCCAGCGCCGCACGCGCCGCCGCTTCCACCGATCGCGCGGCGACGAGCCCGGTGAACGCCGAGGGTGTGCCGAGCGCGAAGTCCTCGGGGATCGAAGCGGGCGTGACGGGAAGAAGGGAAGCCCCCGAAGGCGGCGGGCTCGATTCGTCCCAGCGGAGAAGCGGCGGCATCCCGGCCGCGGCCGTCGCGCGATCGAACAGCGTGGGCTCGGCGACGACGACGATCGTTCCGTGCGCCGCAAGCCGGCCGTCGGCGAGCGCTCGAGCCACGATCTCGGGCCCGATCCCGGCCGGGTCCCCGGCGGTGACCGCGAGCTTCGGAGTCAGCTCCCCGACTCCGGGAGGATCTCCACGAACGTTTCCGCGCGCACCTTCGCCACGTACTCGGCGTACTGCGCCTCCATCTTCTCCGCGCGAAGAACGTTCTCGAGACGCGATCGAATCTCGTCGTAGGTCGGCTCGCGATCGCCGTCGCGGCTCTCGACCAAGAAGATGGTGAACCCTTCCGGGTCCTCGAGAACTTCGGACATCTCTCCGGGCTGCAGCTTCTCCAGCGACTCGCTTAGCTCCGGCTCCAGCGACTCGATCGGCACCTTCACCGCCTTGCCGCGCAGCTCGGTGTCGGGGCCTTCGTCCGATTCGTTCTTGGCGACTTCGACGAAGTCTTCTCCGCCTTGGATCCGGCGACGGATCGATTCGGCGCGGGCGCGCGCGGCCGCTTTCGCGGCGGCGTCGTCACGGAGAAAGACGATCTGCCGCAGATGGAAGCGTTCTCCGTCGCGGTCTTCGACGAGCAGGATGTGGGTGCCGCGCGAGCTCGACACGATATCGGAGTATTGCTTCGTGGGAATGGCCTTCACGACGCTCTCCAGCGCCGGCTCCAGATCCCCCTCGCGGAACCAGCCGAGATCGCCGCCCTTGGAAGCTTCCGGTCCTTCGGAGAACACCGTCGCCAGCGTGGCAAAGTCCTCCCCGGCGGCGAGGCGCTCCCGCACGATGCGCGCGCGCCCGATCGCGGCGCTGTCCACGGAGGAAGCGGAGTGAGCGCCCACCCGAATTCGTCGCAGCTCGAGACTCGCGGGAAGCGTGGGGATCTCGGCGCGATGCGCGTCGTAGTAAGCACGCAGCTCCGCCTCGGGAATCTCGATCTTGCTGCGTACGTCGCGATCGATCAGCTTGCCGATGTCCAGCTGGTCGCGCATGCGCGTGCGATAGGTGCTCTCCAGCTTCTGCTCGGTCATGTTCTCGCGGGCGAGCTGCGCGCGAAACGCATCTTCGCTGGGGAAGCGCGACTTCAAGTCGTCGATCATCGTGGCGACGGCGCGCTCCACTTCGTCGGGGCTCGCGCGCAGTCCCTCGGCGTGGGCCTTCGCCAGGAGAACGCGAGCTTCCACGAGTCCCTGAAAGGCCTGTTCGCGAACCGCCTTCGCGGAATCGGGATCGGCGAGATCCGTTCCCGAGCGCTGCGCTTCGAGGAACGTCTCTTCCTCCACCTCGGAGAGAAGGATCACCTCGCTGCCGACGACGGCGACGATGCGGTCGACGATCGTGGCCGGCGGAGTCGCGGGGGGCGCGGGGTCCTGCGCAATCGCGCGCGACGCCCCGAGAAGCGCGAAGGCGGCCCCGAGTACGAGGCCGCCCACGCCGCGGATCACGCGCTCAGCTCCCACCGCCGCCGGTCGCGGGGGGCGCCGCGGGGGCTTGGCCGGGAGGTGCGGTCGCAGGAGGAGCTCCACCGGGAGTTTCCCCCGGCGCTCCCGGAGGAGTCGTCGGCTCGCCGGACACCGGCTGGCCCATGAGCTCGAGCACGTCGTCGTTCACCTGCACCTTGAGCGTCTCGCGCTGCATGGTGAGCCAGTCTTCGAACGCCTTCTCGCCGCGCTGGAACGCGAGCTGCTGCATGATCGCGCCCTTCATGTCGTCGAAGGTGGCCAGGCGCGAAGGTTCGATCTGCAGCACCTTCACGGAGCCCACCCCGGTCTCGGTGACGATGGGATCCGACCATCCACTCCCCGGCTTGCGGGCGAAGGCGACATCTTCCAGTTTGGGCGCGTAGTTTCCGCGGGCGACGAGGCCGGTGCTGCCGCCGTTGAACTTCGTGCGCATGTCTTCGGAGAGCTCGCGGATCACCTTGTCTTCGTTCTCGCCGGCGCGGATGCGGCGGAGCCCCTGGCGCACGACGTCTTCCTTCATGCTCACCAGGACTTTCATGTCGACGCGCTCGGGAACGCGCAGATCCTCCGGCGATGCGGCCATCGTGGAATCGAACATTGCTTTCGCGTCCGCTTCGGGAACGTCGGCTTCCTGGATGAAGCGGCCGTGCACCACCTCGATCAAGACCTGTTCGCGAATTCGCGCATCCTCGCTCGTCGCCTCAGGACGTTCGTTGAGCTTCAACGCCTTCGCTTCCTCGACGAGAATGTCGTTTTGAATGCGCGTGGACTTGATGAGCTCCTTGAGGCCGCGCGTCGGAAGCCGTGTCGTGGGACGATTCGTGTACGGCTGCTCGGCCAGATACGCGATGTAGTCGCCCACGGTGATCGTCTTACCGCTGTAGGTCGCCAGCGGAACCGCCTTCTGCTCCTCGGTCGCCTGGGGAACCCACTGTCTTTCGATGGGAATCGTGTCGATGTCCAGACCGGCGAGATCGTCGGTGAGCTTGCCCAGGAGCGCGAGGCCATCGTCGTTCCACTGGATGTTCGCTTTAGTGGCGACCTCCGCGACGTACTCCTTGAGCCGCACCTGCTCCTTCTGCTTCCGCGCTTCGGTGCGCAGTGTGGGAGCCATCTCGTCGCGCGTCCCGATCGTCTGGGGCACGCGCCGATGCACGAGAATCAGGTGCGTGCCGAACTCCGTGTCGACGGGATCGGAGATCTTTCCGGGCTCGAGCTCGAACGCGATCTGCTGGAACGCGGGGACGGCACGGCCCCACTGCATCACGCCCAGAGATCCGCCCTTCTTCTTCGTGGACTGGTCGAGCGAGTACTTTTCCGCGGCCTTCTCGAACGAGATCTTCCCGGAAACGATCTCTTCGCGGATCTTCGCCGCCGTGGCCTGGTCCTCGACGAGGATGTGGGACGCCTCGACGCCTTCCTTGCGCTTTTCGTACAGCTCGGTCACGTCCTGAGCCGACACGTCCACCTTCGCTTCGACTTCCTCGCGATAGAGGATGGAGAGGAGGCGGCTCTCGAACGCCTTGTCCAGCTGGGCGTTGGTGGCCGGATCGGTGATCCCGCCCATCTTCTTCGCTTCCGCGATCAGGATCTCCTTGTTCACCAGATCGTTCGCGAACCGACGCTTGCCTTCGAGCGTGGAGATGTCCGGACGGTTGGGAACGGAGATCTTGTTGTAAGCCGTGTACAGGTCCGCGAGCGTGATCTTGATGTCCCCCGCCGAGGCGACGACCTTGGCGTCGTTCGTTTTCTTTCCGCAGCCCGCGGCGAGCAACAAGGCGAGCCCCGCGAGGGCTGCTGTTCGGACGGTGATCATCGAAGGTGGGTTCCCCTTTCCTCGTATTTCCCCAGGGTCATGAAACCGCCAAGCTAACAGAGGCCCCACAGACCCGCAAGAGGGCCTCGACCCCGGCGAGGACGCGTTCCAGACCGTCTGCTTCGAGCACCACGCGGAGCCCTTCCCGCCCGTCGGCGCGGAAGGAAATCTTCTCCGGAACCAGGCGGATGATCTCGCGCAGCGAGTCCGGACGAGGCTCTCGCCCCGGAATGAAGCGCAGGGCGGCGCTGCCGGCGCGCGCGCGGAGCTCGTCGACTCCCGCGCTTTCCGCGAGAACGCGCAGCTCCTTGATCTTCAGCAGGTGGAGCGCCGGCTCGGGGAGGCGGCCGTAGCGGTCGACGAGCTCGTCGCCCAAGCGGCGCAGAGCATCGAGCTCGGCGAGATCGGCCAATCGTTTATAGAAGAGAATGCGCTGATCGGGATCGTCGATGTACTCCTCCGGAAGATACGCATCGATCTCCACGTCCATCTTGACCGGCGTGCGCTCCGCGGGGAGCTCTTCTCCGCGCGATTCGGAGATCGCTTCGCGCAGCATCTGGCAATAGAGGTCGTAACCGATCGCATTCACGTGGCCCGACTGCTCGGGTCCGAGGAAATTGCCGACGCCGCGAATCTCCATGTCGCGCATCGCCAAGCGGAAGCCGGAACCCAGCTCGGAGAACTCCTCGATCGCGCGGAGGCGTTTGCGCGCGATATCGGAGAGCGAGCCGCCCGGCGGCACCAGGAGATACGCGAACGCGCGGTGATTCGAGCGGCCCACGCGACCGCGCAACTGGTAGAGCTGCGCGAGGCCGAAGGTGTCGGCGCGGTGAATCAGGATCGTGTTGACGTTGGGCAGATCGAGTCCCGACTCGATGATCATCGTGGACACCAGCACGTCGGATCTTGCGCTCGAGGAAATCGAGCATCACCTTCTCGAGCTCGTGCTCGCCCATCTGACCGTGGGCGACGTCGAAGCGAAGCTCGGGCAAGAGCATGCGCAGATTGTCGGCGGCGAGCCCGATCGATTGCACGCGGTTGTGGACGAAGAACACCTGCCCGCCGCGTTGGACCTCGCGCTGGATCGCCTTCTTCATCACGTCGTCGGAGCTCTCCACCACCTCCGTGGCGATCGGGCAGCTTGTTCGGCGGCGGCGTGTTGATCACGGAGATGTCGCGCAGCCCCAGGAGCGCCATGTTGAGCGTGCGCGGAATCGGCGTGGCGGTGAGCGTGAGCACGTCGACGAGCTTGCGCATCTCCTTCAGGCGCTCCTTGTGCTTCACGCCGAAGCGCTGCTCCTCGTCCACGATCACCAGTCCGAGATCCTTGAAACGCACGTCCTTCGAGAGAAGCCGGTGCGTGCCGATGACGATCGTCCACCTCGCCTTCGCGCCACGCCGCGCGACGATCTCTTTCTGCTCCTTCGGCGTGCGGAAGCGCGAGAGCACGTCCACCGTGATCGGATAGGAGCGCAGGCGCTCGCGAAACGTGTTCAGGTGCTGCTGCGCGAGAATCGTCGTCGGCACGAGCACGGCGACCTGCTTTCCGGCGCTCACCACCTTGAACGCCGCGCGGATCGCGACTTCGGTCTTGCCGTAGCCCACGTCGCCGCAAATGAGCCGATCCATCGGCCGCGGTCCTTCGAGGTCGCGCTTCACCGCGTCGGTGGAGGTGCGTTGGTCGGGCGTCTCTTCGTAGAGGAACGACGCCTCCATCTCGCGCTGCCATTCGCCGTCGACGGGGTACGACTTGCGCTCCTGCGACATGCGCGCGGCGTGCACCTCCAGGAGCTGCCCCGCCATCTTCTCGATCGCGCGCTTGGCGCGCGCCTTGGTGCGCTCCCATTGGCCGGTGCCGAGCCGCGTGACGACCGGCGTCTCCCCCGACTCGCCGCCGATGAATTTCTGCACGAGATTCAGCTGATCGATGGGAACGTAGAGCACGTCCGTCCCCTGATAGCGGATCAAGAGGCATTCCGTCTCGACGCCGCTCGAGGCGATGCGATGGATCCCGTCGTAGCGACCGATGCCGTGCTCGACGTGAACCACGAAGTCTCCCTTGGCGAGAGTCGTGTAGTCGTGGATCGGCGCGCCGCCGCCCCAGCGGAACGCGCGGTAGCGTCGCGCGCTGCGCGCGAACATCTCGTGGTCGGTGAGCACGACGAGGCCCTGCGAAGGCATCGCGAAGCCGTTGCGGAGATGCGAGACGTCGAAGTGGATGCGCTCGGCCAGATCCTCCAGCAGCTCTTCCAGTCGCCCGCGCTGGCCGGGGTTGTCGCAGAGAAGGTAGACGGTGCGCCCTTCGTCGAGAATGCCGCGGAGGCGCTCGTGCAAGAGCGAGAAGCTTCCGCGAAACGTCTCTTGGGAATTGATGACGACGCGGCGCTCTTCGCCCGGCGCGGCACTCGAGGCGGCTTCGGCCAGTGCGCCCTGCACCGACTCGCCGGCGAAGAGCGCCAGGCGAAGCGTGGTGTGCCCGGCGAGCTCGCGCGCGATCTCCGCCGCGTCGAGCACGAGCTCCTGCGGCTCGGGAACGTCGTGGCCGCGTCCCGCGATCTCGGCGTGCGCCTCGCGCGCCTGGCGCATCGCATCGTCGATCTCCTCGGCGAGCCGGCCGGGCTCGTCGAGCACGACGATTCCTTCGCGCACGAAGTGCCGCGCCAGGCTTCCCGTCTCGGTGTGGAATCGCGGCAAGAACCATTCGATTCCCTCGACGAACGGATCGTCGGGCAGAAGCAGCTCACGCTGCGGGAGCACGTCGATCGTGGAGATCTCCTCCACGGTGCGTTGCGTCGCCGGATCGAAATGGCGGATGGATTCGATCGTGTCGCCGAAGAGCTCGACACGGACGGGGTGCTTCGCCCCGAACGGAAAGAGATCGACGAGACCGCCGCGCACGGCCATGGAGCCGATCTCCTCCACCAGGCGCTCGTGGCGGAACCCGCGGGCAACGAGCGCACGGGCGAGATCGTCGCGGGGGAGCTCGGCGCCGACCGCGAGACGGAAACGGAACGTCGAGAACGTGCGTGGAACGACGATCCGTCCGGCGAGCGCCCGCGCGGTGGTGACGGCGACGACGTTCTCGCCGCGCCCGAGCGCGTCGAGTGCGACGATGCGCTCGCCGAGGAGCCCGACGTGCGGCGAGCGATGGTCGTAGGGGATGATCTCGACGTCGGGGAAGAAGAGGACGCGCTCCTCTCCCACGCACGCTTCGAGATCTCCGAGAAGCGCTTCGGCGTCCTCACGCCCCGGTGTGACGACGAGGAGCGGGCGCCCCGAGGTGCGATGAAGCCGCTCGAGCACGAGCGCCTTCGCGGAGCAGGCGAGTCCGACGAGCTGCGCGTCGCGCCCGCGGACGAGATCGTCGAGAGTCGCCCCGATCGCCGGATCGCGCGCGACTTCGTCGCCGATCGCGCGAACCAGACTCACGCAGGCTCCTCGCGTCGCGCACGTCCCGAACGACCGGCGACGGCCATCTCCGCCGCGAGGAAGAGCGCCGCCGCCCCGAGAAACCACCCGCCGATCTCGCGCCCCACGCGCGCCTCGCGGACCTGGCGCGCGAGATCGCCGGCGGCGTCGAGAACCGCGGACTGGGTGGCCTTGGTGCGTCGCTCGATTTCTTCGGGCGCGATCGCGGTGAGATCCGACTCGCGCGCAGGCACGTTGACGGCGAACGCGGCCACGGTGTCGCCGCGCGAAGAGGTGAACACCCAGATTCCGGGCTCGTCCGCGCTCGGCAGATCGATCGTCCAGCCGCCGGGGCCTTGGCGAGCTGCGACTTGGCGCTCTTCGCCGCTCGGCGAGCGCAGCACCGCGCTTCCTCCTTCCGGAGGTGCGGCGAGACCGACGGTGGCGCTCTCGCCGATCTCGATCGAGCGCGCCTCCTTCGACGACGACTCGGCGAGATGGCGGATCGCCTCGTGCACGAACGGGAGGAACGACCCGGTCAGCGGAAAGTCGCTCCACGTGGGGTCGAGTCCCGTGGTCAGCAGAAGCACGCGTCCGGGAAGAAGCGAAGACTCGGCGAGCGCCGGCGCGCCGTTCGAGAACGTGGCGAGCACGGAAGTTCCCGCTTCGGGAACGAGCGTGAGCGCGCGGGTCGTGCGCACGTCGGTGAGCGCTCCCCCATCGCCGCGAAAGACTTCCAGGAGCGGGTGCGAAGCATCGAGCCGCGCAATCGCGAACGTGTCCCCCGCGGGCGCGACGCGCGCCTCCGCGAAGCGCGCGGGGAGAAAGCGCGGGAGGAACTCGCGCGTCCAAGCCGGCGCGTCGACGTGCGGGCCGGTGAACGCGAGAAGACCGCCGCCGGAAGACAGGAACGCCTTGATTCCGTCCAGCTCCGCGGAATCGAAACGATCGACATCGGCGAGAACGAGCACCGCTTCGCGGTCGCGGGTGAGCGTCGCGAGATCACGCTGTTCCCCGATGCGCACCGCAAAGCTTGCCGGACCGGAGTCCTCTCCTGGCGCGATCGCCGCGGAAAGAAACCGCGCCGCCTCCGGGTCGCCCGAGACCACCAGCACGGGAAGCTCACGGTCCGTGCGCAGCGTGAAGTGACGCGCGTCGTCTTCCGCAAGACTCCCTCCGTCGGGAATCTCGACGCTTCCGAAGTGGACCCCCTCGCTCGCGAACGTCTCGCGAAACACGACGGAGACGCGCCCGCCGGAAGGAAGCTGCGCGCGCCGCCGATCCGCGGCGCGACCGTCGATGGTGATCGCAGCCTCGGTCTCTCGCGAAGGGGACTCGCGGGTGCACGCGATCACGCTGCGAATCTCGATCGGGTTCCCGGTGTCGAGAATTTGTCCGGAATGATCCAGCGACTCCACCCAAGCATTCGGGGGCGGATTTCCCGGCTCCGCGGGAACGAGGAAGAGCTTCACTCCTTCGGGAAGCGCGGCGTCTTCTTCCGCCTCCGGCCATGCCGTGCGCTGAAAGTCCGAGATCACGTGGATCTCGCGGTTCGCGCGTCGAGTGTCGGCGAGAAGCCCGCCCGCTTCGCGGACCGCGCGCTCCAGATTCGCCGCGCCGTGCCCGGCCGTGGCCGCGCCGATGCGGTCGCGCACGATGCCGAGATCGCGAAGCCCGCTGGCGCGCTCTTCGTCGGAAGCGCCGGGGCGCAGCAGGAACACTTCGTCGCCGTCGTTGAACGAGCCCACCAGCGCCATGGCCCGCTCCCGCGCCGCGTCGAACACGCTGCCCTGGGTCCCGGCGGCGCGCATGGAGAGGCTGGAGTCCAGCACGATCGCCGCCGCCACCGAACCGCGCCCCGAAGTGCCGGTTCCGGTGAGCGCCGGGCGTGCCATGGAGGTGGCGACCGCGGCGATCGCCAGCATGCGCAGCGCGAGCAGGAGAAGCTGGCGCACGCGCACGCGCCGCAGGCTGCGCGGCTCCACGCGGCGCAGAAATTCCAGCGTGGAGAAGTCGACGCGCCGCGCGGTGCGCAGGTTCAGCATGTGGATGACGAGGGGGATTCCGGTGCCGATGAGCCCCAGCAGGAAGAACGGATTCAGGAACGTCAACCGAGCCTCTCCCTCTTCTCGAGGTAGGCCAAGAGCGCGGTGTCGAACGGCGTCTCCGTGTGCATGGGTACGTAATCGACGCCCATCTCGCGGCACGAGCGCCGAAGCCCGTCGATCCACTTCTGCACGCTCTTGCGATACTCGTCGCGAATCTCCCAGGGCTGCACCAGCATTTCCCGCTGCGTCTCCAGATCACGGAAGATCGCTTCGCGGTCGAAGCCGAACTCGCGCTCGGCGACGTCGAGCACGTGGAACACGACCACCTCGTGTCGCTCGTGACGGAAATGGCGAAGGCCGCGCAGCACCGCTTGCGGATCCTCGAAAAGATCGGAGAGCAGGATCACGAGGCCGCGTCGCTTCACGCGTTCGGCCAATCGGTGCAGCGTTTCGGCCAGCTCGGTCTCGGCCGCGGGCGCCGCCGCTTCCAATTCTTGAAGGAGAATGTGCAGATGATGGCCGGCCGATCGCGGCGGAACGAGCCGGCGAATTCCGCGATCGAAGAGGAGCAGCCCGACCGAGTCCTGCTGGCGGAGCATGAGGTAGGCGAGCGCGGCGGCGAGCGTGCGCGCGTACTCGAACTTCGTCGAGCGCTCCCGAGCCGTAGCCCATCGAGCCGGAGGCGTCGAGCACGAGGTACGCGCGGAGGTTCGTCTCGTCCTCGAACTCCTTCACGTAGAAGCGATCGGACTTCGCGTACACCTTCCAGTCGACGTTCTTCAGCGGGTCGCCGGCGATGTACGGGCGATGCTCGGCGAACTCGACCGAGAAGCCCTTGTACGGGCTCTGGTGCAGACCGGCGACGAAGCCCTCGACGACCGAGCGCGCGCGCACGTGAAGGCCGCCGAGCTTGGCGACGGCGGCGGCGTCGAGGAAGCGCGGTCACGCGACGCCCGCACCGACCGGCAGCGACATGCTCGACCAGCTGATCGACGATGGTCACGCCGTCGATTCCTTCGGCCTCGGCGTTGAAATTCGTCACGATGCGATGGCGCAGCACCGCGCGCGCGACCGCGCGCACGTCCTCGGTCGTGGGCGTGTAGCGGCCGTCCAGGATCGCGCGCGTCTTCGCGCCGAGCACGAGGTACTGGGTGGCGCGCGGTCCCGCGCCCCACGACACCCAGTCCTTCACGAACTTCGGCGCGTCGTCCGTCTTGGGCCGGCTGGCGCGCGCCAAGCGCACCGCGTACTGCACGACGTCGGCGGCGACGGGAACGCGGCGCACCAGCGTCTGCAGCCGCAGGATGTCCGCGGCGCCGAGCACTTTGTCGAGCTTCGCCGCGTAGCGCCGACGTGGTCTCTTCCACGATGCGGCACTCCTCGTCCATCGACGGATAGCCCACCGTGATGTTGAACATGAAGCGGTCGAGCTGCGCTTCGGGAAGCGGATACGTGCCTTCCTGCTCGATCGGGTTCTGCGTGGCGAGCACGAAGAACGGCGGCGAGAGCGGATAGCGTCTCTCCGCCCGCGGTCACTTCGCTCTCCTGCATCGCCTGGAGCAGCGCCGCCTGCGTCTTCGGCGGCGTGCGGTTGATCTCGTCGGCGAGCACGATGTTCGCGAACACCGGGCCCTTGATGAAGCGGAACGCGCGGCGATTCGTTCCTTCCTCGTCCAGCACATCGGTGCCGGTGATGTCCGAGGGCATGAGATCGGGCGTGAACTGGATGCGCGAGAACTCGAGATCGAGCACGCGCGCGAGCGTGGAGACGAGGAGCGTCTTCGCGAGCCCGGGCACGCCGACGAGAAGACAATGGCCGTTCGACAGAATGCGCGATGAGCAGATCCTCGATGACCTGCGTCTGGCCGACGATGACCTTGCGCACCTCGCCCATGATGCGATCGTGCGCCTGCTTCAGCTCTTCGACCGCACGGATGTCCTGCGATGCCTCGGCGTTCACTCGGAGTCTCCTTCCCGGTTGGACGAGCCCCGCAGGAGCCCGTGACGTTCGATCTTCTTGTAGAGATTGGAGCGCGGCATCTCCAAGACTTTCGCCGTGCGCTGCACGTTCCACGCGTTGCGCTGGAGCTGCTCACGCAGGAACTCCCGCTCCGCCGATTCCTTGAACTCCTCGTAGGTGCGGGCCTCCAGGAAAGCCGGGCGGACCGTGGGCGCGCTCTCGCGCGGCACGAACGGCACGTCCTCGGGGGCCAGTTGCTGTCGGTCGGAGAGAATCACCATTCTCTCGATCGTGTTGCGCAGCTCGCGGATGTTGCCGGCCCAATCGTGGCGCTGCAGGAGCGCCAGCGCTTCGCCGTCGATCGAGACCCGGGGAATCTCCTCGCGATCGCAGTACAGGCGCAGAAAGTGCTGCACGAGCATGGGAATGTCTTCGCGCCGTTCCCGCAGCGGCGGAACGTGCACCGGGACCACGTTCAGCCGGAAGAAAAGGTCCTCGCGAAAATCTCCGCGGTCCACCGCGGCGGGCAAGTCCTTGTTCGTCGCGGCGAGAATGCGAACGTCCGCGTCGATCGTGCGCGATCCGCCCACTCGCTCGAATCGCCCTTCCTCGAGAACGCGAAGCACCTTGGCCTGCACGGTGCGGCTCATGTCGCCGATCTCGTCGAGCAGCAGCGTGCCGCCGTCGGCCATTTCGAATTTGCCTTCGCGGCGCTGGGTCGCTCCGGTGAACGCCCCCTTCTCGTGGCCGAAAAGCTCCGACTCGATGAGCTCCTCCGGGATCGCCGCGCAGTTCAGCTGGAGAAAGCGTGCGTCGCGGCGCGCCGACGCGCGGTGGATCGCGTTCGCCACCAGCTCCTTCCCCGTCCCGTTCTCGCCGGTGATGAGCACGGTCGCGTTCGTGCCGGCGACCTTCTCGATCTGTCGGATCACCTTCTTCATCGCCGCCGACTCCCCGATCATCTCCAGGCTCTTCTCGAGCTTCCGGCGCGCCGCCTCGGTCTCGGTGGCGAGCTTGGCCTGCGCGAGACCGTTGCGAATCGTGAGGAGGAGCCGGTCGCGATCGGGCGGCTTCTCCAGGAAATCGAAGGCGCCGAGCTTCGTGGCCTCGACCGCGGTCTGCACCGTGCCGTGTCCCGAAACCATGATGGCCACCAGGTCGGGCCAGGTATCCTTGGCGCGCTGCAGGAACTCGAGCCCATCCATCCCCGGCATCTTGACGTCGACGAGCACCAGATCCGTTCGGCGCTCGGCGAGCATTTCCAGGCCGGTGGGTCCATCCGGGGCGCTCTTCACGTCGTAGTCCTCGTACTCGAGGACCCGCTGCAGCGAACCGCGGATCGACGCGTCGTCGTCGACGATCAGAATGCGGGCTTTGGACACGAGCTTCTCCGGAGCGTGGAAAGGGTTCCGGCCGCGGTTTGCGCGGCGCGGCCGGGTACGAACGTCACAAAAGGTGGGTTTCCAAGTCGGTGCGGCCGGGGCGCGGCGCTTCCTCGACGAGGGGCATGCCCTGGGCGAGCCGATCGATCCATTCCCTTCCCTCGATCGGCCAGGCCTTGGCCGCCGTCAGCCGACATCGAACGTTTCTTCCATCCCGGTCGGCGTGAACCAGCCCCGCCTCCCGCAGCACCTTCAAATGGCGCGAGACCTTGGGCTGTGGAACCCCGAGAGCCTCCACGAGATCTCCGACCGTTTTCTCCCCCTCACGAAGGAGCCGAAGAAGGCTCAGTCGGGTCGGATCACCGAGGGCCTGAAAGAACCGCGCGGCTCGACGGGGGTCGGGATCGCTGGCCGACTCAGGCGCGGATCGCCCGGACTCCATAGAATTTCTCGATTCCGGGGACCAGGTATTCGTCGAACGCCCGACCCAGATCGTACTCCGGGGCCCATCCCCAGTCGGTGCGGGCGGCGTCGTCGTTCACGTCGGCGGGCCAGCTGTCGACGATCGCTTGGCGTTTGGCGTCGGGAGAGAACGTGATCTCGGCGTCGGGCCAGCGGGAAAGGACCCGCTTTCGGAACTCGGCCGCCGAGGGATTGAAGCTGGTGACGTTGTACGTCCGCCAGGAGAGATTCTCCTCCGGGGCGGTCTCCAATTGAATCAACGCGCGAATCGCATCGGGCATGGCCATGAACGGAATCCGCGTGTCCTCGCGCACGAAGCATGCATACGGAATCCCTTGCGCGGCGGCGTGGATCATCTCCGGTGCGAAGTCCGAGGTCCCTCCGGTCGGCACCGTGGTCGCGGAGATGAGGCCAGGAAAGCGCAGGCTCCGGAAGTCGACGCCGGTCGGCTGCCTCTCGCCGCGCGGAAAGCTGCTTGTAGTGATTCACGTAGTATCGGCCCAGATGCTCGCAATACGCCTTGTTGCAACCGTACATCGTGATCGGCAGATTCCAGGACTTCTCGCGGATGCGTCCCGACATCTCCTTGGAGTCGAGGTCGGGCAATCCGTAGACCGCAATCGAGCTGGGGAACATGAACTTCACGCGCCGCCCGGACCACTCGGTCTGCTCTGCGGCCATCTCCAGAAGATTCAGCGTCCCTTGGACATTGACGTCGTGCGCGGCGACCGGCGTGTACTCCGCCCGGGTGGAGAGCGTGGCGGCCAAATGGTAGATCGTGGTGAACTCGTAGCGGGAGACCAGACGCGAGAAGAGCTCCGCGTCCAAGATCGATCCCTGAATCGTGTCGGCGCAGCGGCGGGCGAGCTGGGCGTCGAGCGGATTCAGGTCGAGCGCCACGACGTCGCGCCGCGCCAGCTCCGCCAAATGATGAATGAGCCCGTGCCCGATTTCGCCGTTCGCGCCGGTCACGAGCACCACTGGTCGTCTCATGCTACGCAGGGTATCGCAAAGACCCGCGCGGCGCACGCGAGAATCCAGGTTGCGCCGCGGGCGATCCCGCGCTCAGCTTGACGGCGAGACCCGAGCGAGGAGGCCGGTCATTCCACGATTTCGTCATCTCGAGACACGGCTCCTCGCGAGCTTTCTCGTTCTCGCCGCGGTGCCTTCGCTCCTGCTCTCGTGGATCGCGACGGATCGGATCACCGATGCGCTCGATCGCCTGCGCATTCCCGGCCTCGAGGAAACGCTCTCCACGTCCTCGGTGATCGGCGCGGAGCTCGTCGACCGGCTGAACCGCGAAGCCGACATCGTGGTGACCCAGCTCGGCGACGCGCGCGCGCTCGACGACGCCGAGCACGTCCGCCGCGACATTCTGGAATCGCGCGCGCTTCGATTTTCTGGCGCGCCGGGACTCGAACGGAATCGTGACGACGATCGAGCGGGTGCCGGCACTCGGCGACAGACATGAAGGCGGCGCCGGCCCCGGCGTTCCCGACTGCGGAAGAGTGGGCCGCGCTCGATCGCGGGGACTCCCCTCTCCTGCTGCGCGACGGCGCGCTGCGCTTCTTTCGTTCGCTGCCGGAAGGGCGCGGTTTCGTCGTGCTCGGGCTTCGCGTTTCCGACGACGTCTCGCGCGCTCTCGAGACGGAAGACGAGGCGCTGGCGCGCTATCTCCAGCTCGGTGTTTTCGTCGAGATCGAGAAGCGCTTCGTGTGGCTCTCGTGGGCGGCGATCTTCCTCACCACGGCGGCCGCCGCGTTCGTGGTGGCGCGCATCACCGCGCGGCGGATCGCGCGGCCGGTGGGCGAGCTGGCGCGATCGGCCGATCGGCTCGCGGCCGGCGACCTCTCCCACCGCGCGAGCGCCAAGGCCGAAGGCGAGATCGGCGAGCTCGTGACCTCGTTCAATCGCATGGCCGGCGAGATCGAGCGATCGCGCTCGGACTTGATGCGCGCGGAGCGCATCGCCGCGTGGCGCGACGTGGCGCGACGGATCGCGCACGAGATCCGCAACCCGCTGACGCCGGTGAAGCTCGCCGTGCACCGCCTGCGTGCGCGCTTTCCGGACGACGCGGCGGCGCAAGAATCGCTTCGCGGGATCGGCGAAGAAGTGGAGAACTTGGCGCGCATCGCGGAAACATTCAGTGAGTTCGCGAAGCTCCCGGAACCGCGCTTCGAGCGCATGGATCTGGTTCGGATCGCGCGCAGCGTGACCGAGCTGTTCAAGGAGAGCGCGCCCGGGGTGAGCGTGGAGATGGAAGGCGACGAGGAAGTGATCGTGCGTGCGGATGTGGATCAGATGCGCCGCGCGATCACGAATCTGGTGAAGAACGCGATCGATGCGGTCGAGAGCGGCGAGAGCGAGGCCGGCAAGGGGGCGGCGCGGCGAAGCGCCGATGGCGGCGGGCGCGTGGTCGTGCGGGTGACGAACGTCCCGGCGGGCGACGGCGGACTGCGGGGCGGCGGAACCGGCGCCGGCAGGCGCGCACGCATCGAAGTGATCGACGACGGTCCCGGCGTTCCGGAAGAAATGCGCGATCTCATTTTCCGCCCGGGCTTCACCACGAAATCGACCGGCACGGGACTCGGCCTCGCGGTGGTGCATCGCATCGCGCGCGATCACGAGGGACAGTTCCGACTGGGCGACGGCTCCGACGATTTCGCGAGCAAATCGAGATCGCAGCCGTCCGGCGCGCACTTCATCCTCGAGTTTCCGATTCACATCGAAACGACGCCCTCGCCTCGTTGACCGTGAGGGCGCCGTCGACCGAGTGGCGGAGCCTGGCGCCTTTGCCGCATGACTCCGCCCCCGGTACTGGAGCTCCTCCTTCTTATCGCGCCTCTTACCGCGCTTTCGTGACTTTTCGCGTCTGCGTCTCTCCGTCCGCGGTGAGTCGGACGAAGTAAATCCCCGGGGCGACGCGCCGTCCTGTCGTATCCGTGCCATCCCAGCTCACCAGATGACTTCCGGCCTCGCGAGGCCCTTCGAGAAGTGCTCGAACCCTTCGTCCTCGCACGTCGTACACATCGATCGCGACGTTGCCTCCGCCCTGCGGCACCTCGAAGCGGACGCTCGTGGACCCATCGAAAGGATTCGGCCGGGGCGGCGCCAGGGCGAATCGCTCCGGGACCACGGGAGACTCAGCGACATCCGACGCGATGGTCGGGATGGCTTGGAACGCGCAGGACACCGTGCTGAGCCCGGCCCGGTCGGTGGAGATGATCTTGTAATACACCGCCGTCGAATCGCTGGGCAACCCGAACGCCGCCTCGTAACGCGACGTGTCCAAGTTCTCGTCCAGGCAGGTCGTCAGGAGATGGTTGAGCGCGGTGGGCTGGAAGTTCGGGCCCGTCCCGCGATGCAACGACCACCGCTCCACGCGCTCGTCGAAGCCGAGGGAATCCGTGAGCGCTTCCTCCCACTCCACGCGAATCGCCTCGTTCCACGGAAAGTGATCCGTTCCCGGAGGAATCTGCCGGAACGCTTCGAACATGTCGCAGTCCACGCTGCGGCGGGAAGTTGTCGATGTGGAATTCCAGAATCGTGCCGCCGATCGGCGTCTCTTCGCAGAGCAGCGTGATGGGAACGATCGCGTAGTCGAGATGGTGCGCGTCGGTGTCCTTCACGGTGACGTCCAGCGGGATGCAGCCGCCGAGGCCGATCGTTCCCGCCGTCACCGACAATTGAACGATCCAGTCGGGTGGAATCACGGCGTCGTCGAAGTTCGGCGGATTGCACC